>OZ220670.1:0-2015427 GCA_965116255.1 Dehalococcoidia bacterium
CTGCTTACCGAGGTGGGCACGGTCAACCGCACGTATGCCGCTGACTATGAGCGCGCGGTTACGCCGGATACGGCGGCACTGTTGGTGGTGCACCGCAGCAACTTCCAAGTGGTGGGTTTTACGCACGAGCCCGAGTTGGAGGAGGTTGCCGCCGTCGCCGCTGCCGAGGGCGTGCCGCTGCTGCACGATCTCGGCTCCGGCGCGCTGCTTGACACGGCGCCGTACGGCCTGGCACATGAGCCGATGCCGCAAGAGAGCATCGCCGGCGGCGCCGACCTCGTGTTCGTGTCGGGCGACAAGCTGCTCGGCGGGCCGCAGGCCGGCATCGTCGTCGGTCGGCGCGCACTCGTTCAGCGGCTCGCGGAGCACCCGCTCGCCCGCGCCCTGCGGGCCGACAAGATGACGCTCGCCGCGCTCCACGCGACGCTGCTCCACTACCTGCGGGGCGAGGCGGAGCGAACGGTGCCCGTGTGGCGCATGATCACCGCGAACCTCGAGGACATTGCCAGGCGCGCCGACGCTATCGCCGAGGCCGCCGGAGATGGCGCGGCGGTCATCGACGGGCTATCGACTGTAGGCGGTGGCAGCCTGCCTGGCGATACGCTGCCGACACGTCTCGTCGCATTCGACTCGCCGGACGGGGCGGAGGCGCTGGCGTCGCGACTGCGGATGGGCTCGCCCGCCATCCTCGCCCGCATCGATGAGGGCCGCGTCCTGTTGGACCCGCGCACGGTGCTGCCGCCCCGGGATGCAGAGGTGCTGGGGGCGCTTAGACCTGGAGGCGCCGGAAGCGGGGATTGAACAGGGAGACGAGGAAGACGCCGGTGAGGCCGACGCTGGCGGCGGCGATCATCGCGGTTTGGACGCTGGTCAGGTCGGCAATGGTGCCGACGACGAGGCCGCCGAGTGGCATCATGCCGATGTCCATCATGTAGACGCCCATGACGCGCCCGCGCATCCGGTCTGGCGTCAGCAATTGCAGCATCGAGTTATTGGTGGTCATGTTGGTCATCAGGGCGGCGTTGGTGATGATGAGCACCGGCATAGCAACGGCGAGCGCGTTGATCTGCGACAACACGAGAATGCCTATCCCTGCCGTCGCTAGCGCCAGCAGGATGAGACGCCCCTTTGCGCGGATGTCGCTGTAGCGCGCCATGGCCAGCGTGCCCAGGAAGCCGCCGATGCCCATTCCCATCAGCAGCAGTCCCAGCGTGTCGCCCTCGCCCTTCACCTGGCCGAGGACGTCGACTGCAAACACCGGCATCAGCGTCACCATCGTCGACATCATCGTCAGAGTCGGAATGAGCGCCACGAGGATGACGGACAACGTCGTGCGGTCGTGGAAGACATACCCGATGCCCTCGCGGAAGCTGGAGAAGGGCGAGCCCCTGTGGCGCTGGTCCTCCTCCGCGTATTCAGCGCGGTAGGGGAGAATCATCACGACGACTCCGACGTAGAAGAGAGCCTGAATCATGAAGTTCCAGCCGGGGCCGAGGAAGGTGATGAGGAAGCCGCCGGCTGCAGGCCCGAATATGCGCGTGGTATTGAACGCCATCGAGTTGAGAGCCACCGCATTCATCAGGCTCTCGCGCGGCACGGAGTTGCTTACCAACGTTTGTCTTACAGGATTGTTTATGCTCCAGCCCACGCCCGACACAAAGGAGAAGACATACAAGTGCCAGAGCGCGACGTGATCGAGCAGGATGTCGACGGCAAATAGGAGCGCGAGCGTCGCCAGGAACACCTGGTCAAGTATCATGACGCGGCGGCGATCGAAGCGGTCGGCAAGCACGCCTGACACAGGTGCCATCAGCAGCGGGATCGCGCGCAGTCCCAGCACGATTGACACCGACAGCGCGGAGTCGCTCAGTTCGAACGCAAGCCAGCCGAGCGTGACTTGCTGCACCCAGTTGCCGCCGCTGACGAAGAGCGTGCTCGTCCACAACAGGCGGAAGTTTCGGTAGCGCAGGGCAGAGAATGTCCCCTGGCGTCCGTGCCGTTCGCTCGGGGTGTTGCCGTCGGTCCCTAGGGATAGTAGGCGGTGTCGCATCGAGGAGGTTCAGGCAGTGTACGGCGGCGAATAGGGAGGGTCAACGCGCCTGGTTGCGTTGACGGGCGGCGCGCCGTTACCTACGATAGGGGTAGACGGCGGCCCCCTAGCTCAATGGTAGAGCAGCTGACTCTTAATCAGCGGGTTGTGGGTTCGAGTCCCTCGGGGGTCACCAAGTATTTCTCGGCTTGCCATTAGCGCTGCGGCCTGGAGCTCCATCCCCGCCGCGCTCCCACCCATCGCTGAGGTCGACGGTACAACAGGCGACACAACTGTCAATCAACAGCATGTGCTGCTATTGCGGCGGCCTCTCTTGCTAGGGAAGAGAGGAGCAGCGTGCGGCGGCAGAGCTGGGCGGTGCCGTCAGAAGGAACGGATGCGGCGAAGGCCGACCACGCGGATGAAGACCAGCACCAAGAACAGGAAGCCGACGGTCAACACGCTCAACGCGGCCGACTGGTCTCCTTGCGTCCCACGCAGGCTGAAGACCAGCGTGCTGATGACCCACGGGTCGGAGCCAGAGGTGATGACCTGCGCCAGAGTGAACTCACGGAATGCGAGCAGGAACAGGATTATCCATGCACCAACTGTATAGGGCGCGACGAGAGGCAGCAGGATGCGCCGCAATGTCGTGAACGCCGTGCCGCCGCTCGTAGACGACACTTCCTCCAGTTCCTTAGCTATCTGTGCGACACCGGCGCGCTGGAAGCGATACGCCAGCGCCATCCGATAGGCGTAGACGATGACCAGCACTAACAGAGAGCGCGCGAGAGGTATCCACCCCAGGAAGGTGTCGTTTAGGCGCTGATTGAGTGAGATGTAGAAGATGAAAAAGGCGAAGGCTGCAACCACCGCGGGGATGGCGAGGGACGATGACGTGAAGAGGTCCATAGCGAGGCGCACTCTAGGGGCAATGCGGCCGCGGACGACCGTCCACGCGATGACGAGCGCCACCAGCACCGATATGGTCGGCGACAACAGCGCGATGGTTAGCGTGTTGCGTATCGCCGGGTAGAAACGCGTGCTCTCGAAGAACAACTCGCGGTAACCGTTCAGGCTGAGCGCTTCGGGGAAGACGTCCCAACTCGGTGGCCGGTAGGCCGGTAGGAACGATGTGTAGAGCAGGATGAGCAACGGCGTCAGCGAGATGAAGCAAAGGAAAAACCCCAAGCCGGTGAAGGCGGGCCAGCGCCAGCCGCCTAATTCATAGCGCTTAGCGCGGAAGCCCTTCCCCGTCATCGTCGCGAACCGCTCTGCCCGCCTCGTGTAGATGCTGTAGGCGTAGAAGAGCAGGTAGGTGATGAGCATGAAGTGCAGGCCCATTGCGGCAACGGAGCCGTAGGCCGGCTCTTCGCCCGATCCCGTCTCCAGCAATTCCCACACCCGCGTGGAGAGGATGTCCGCCTTCGCACCCGTGGCCAGCATCAGCGGCACCTCGAATGACTCGAGGGTGAATATCCCCGCGAGAATGATCGCGCCGAGGACGGAGGGGCGGAGGATGGGGATGGTGATGCTACGGAGCGTCTGGAAGAAGCGCGCGCCCGAGACGCGGCTCGCCTCCTCCAATGACGGATCCATGCTGCGCAGTGCGGCGCCTATGAGGATGACGAAGAGGGTGATCTGCCCAAAGGCCTGAACGACTATCATTCCGTACATCGTCGTCAGGTTGAACGGTCCCGCGCCAAACTCGACGAAGGGTATCCAGTTGAGCACGGTGCGCACAACGATGTTGACGAGGCCGACGCGGTTGCCCAGCAGGAATATCCAGCCCAGCGTCGTCACGATGGCTGGCATCATCAGCGGGAAGAGCAGGATTGCGAACAGCACGTTACGGAACGGCATGTCCGTCCGCTCGATCAGCCACGCGACGACGAAGCCCAACGTGAATGCTAGGGCGACGGCGCCGACGACGTAGATAGCGGTATCGATGAGCGTCGACTGCAGCCCGCCCTTAATGGCGTAGATGCCAGTGAAGCTACTGAGGCCCCACGAGCTGGTCGATTCGATGAAGAGGTCGTCGGTGGGAACGCGGAAGGCCTGGACGAAGGTCGCGCCGATGGCTGGTAGCAGGAGCCAACCGCCGACGACGATGGCGATTAGGAAGAGGACGATTTCGCCCCTGGCAAAGTAGCCTAGCCTGACGCCGATGCTCCGCCTTGCCTGGCTCGCCGTTGCGGCCATCTACCGACCTCCGTTATGGCGTCACGGGGGCGGCCCAGAGTGAGGACCGCCCCCGTTGTTGATTAGCGCTCGTCTAGGCGCTACTGCGCGCCGAAGACGCCTTCGCCGAAGTAGTTGGCGTTGATGCCGCGCTGCCGTGCAACCGGCACGCTCTCGAACACCATCTTGACGTCCGCGAATTCACCGCCTGCCAGCAGGCCCGGTGAGGCGTGGCCGTAGGCGGCCCATCCGCTGCCGACGACATTCCAGGTGATCTGCGAGGCTTCCTTGGAGGAGTGCCACGCAGCCAGAAGGCGGGCGGCATTGGGGCGCGGCGTGTTGCTGGCAACGGCCGTATTGAACATGTTGATGCCTTGGCCGGTGTTCCAGAACTGGCCGATTACACCACTTTCCAAGAGGGCTGGCGGGTTGCCGTAGCCCATGTAGACGAGCTCCTTCTCACCCGAGAGGATGAACTCGTTGCAACTGCCGGTTACGAGCAGGCCGTTCTCGTCAATCATTCGCTTGTGCACGTCGATCATTTCGTCCGCGTCGTGGCGGAACGCCATGAAGCCGTTGCCTGCGCGGAAGAGGAAGGACGGCGCGCACGTGTTGTCCTTGTACTTCGGATCCAGCCAGTCATGGACAGTCTTCGGCAGGTCGGCGACGTCCCAGATGTCGCTGCGGTAGAAGTTGGTGTACTGGTTGTTGGCGACGCCCAGCGCGTTGCCGTCAACGTTGTCCGCCTCCCAGGCACGACGTGCGTCTGCACCGAGCGACGCCCAGTCGACCTCCGCGCCATACCCCTTGTCGATGTACTGTGCCATCTGCGTCATCGACATGTAGACGACGTCGGTGGGCGCCTCGCCGGCCTCGCGCTCGGTGTTCAGCGCTCCCACTATCTGTCCGGCGCTGATGCCGCGCCCTGTGCACTCAATGCCAAACTTCGCCGTAAAGGCGGCGCAGATAGCATCTACATGGTCCTGACCATACGCGGTGAAGTGGACCTCGCCCTCAGCCTGCGCCAGTGGGATGAGCGCCTCCACCGCCGGCGTCATTTGCCAGTCTTCGGTGTAGGTGAGGTACTTATCACCCTCTTGCAGGATCATCTCATTGACTGTGAGGGTTGGCGTTGGCGTTGCTGCCGGCCCCGTTGGGCCAGTTCCCCCACCGCCGGTCGCCGGCGTTGGGGTCGGGTCGTCGGTCATTCCCTCGCCGGGCGTCGGCGTGGGATCCGGCGATGTCCCGCCACCTGTCGTTGGTGCGCTTGTTGGGGTGGCCGTGGGCTCGTCTTCGCCGCCACACGCGGCCAGCACGAGCGTCATTGCCAAGATGAGCATGGCAATGACCACCAAACGATTGAAGATGCTTTTCATAACTCTGCCCTCCGTGTGCTGCGTTCATCCAGCGCCGGCACCACCCCGAATTCATCCGGAGACCGTCACGGATTTGCCGCAGAATCGTTGGCAGTATAACAAGCACTGAGCAAGTGTCAATCGGTAGGGCTGAGGGTGCGGTGCAACTGCTGCGCATCCTATCGTCTCTCGGTGAGAGAGGAGAGACTCGCAGTGACGTGTAGTACGCTATCACGGAGGCTCGCGGGATGGCGCGCGACTACTACAAGGTACTGGAGGTGCCGCGCTCGGCGTCGGATGCGGAGATCCGGCGCGCGTACCGGCGGCTGTCGCGGCGATACGAGGCGCAGGCTCGCCGCAGGGACTCCAAGTGGGCTGCCGCCGAGTTGGTGCTGATCGACGATGCCTACCGCACGCTCTCCGACGAAGATTCACGGCGGGCGTACGACGCGGCGCTCCAAGAAGCGCGCGAGAAGCGCACGGAAACGGTAACCAGCATGACTGCACGTGCTGTTAGCACGGTGCCGATCGTCGAGCAGGAGCCGGGAGGCCCGCTTCAACGCGAGGGGCTCGATTGGTCAAAGTGGGCGCCGACAGGGTTTTCGCTGTTCCCAGGGCGGATGCCGCTGTGGTTCGCCGCGATGGTGATGGTGCTGTTCGATCGCCTTTACCGCGTTTTCCTTGTACAAACGTTTGGGAACGATGCGGCGGCAGCAACCTACTTTGCCCTTTTTGTTCTGGGGGCGTCTGCCTCCCCGTTCGTGGCATACCTGCGGGGGCGTAGCTGGTTCCTGTGGGGCGTTCTGGGATTCTCTGGCGGCGTCCCTTTCATTGTGCTGACCTTTGGGAATCCGGTTTCGCATGCGGTGCTGCTAACGCTACTGCTGGCAAGGCCGGGCCGCCCGCCGTGCCCCAATTGCGGCAGGCGGGTGGAGCGCGGCAAGAGCGAGTGCCCTAAGTGCCACGTCGACTTGTCGGGCCAGCCTGTTGGGCAGACGTCGGAGAGCCGCAGTGCGTGAGCGTGCGTCCGCTGCTGAATCGCCGCTCGCGTCAGCACTGTCGGGTCTTGCGCGATGGCTGCGCCGTGCATTCCTGGAGCGGCCGGCATTCTCGATGAACCGGCGGGCGGCAGTTATCGAGGGCTACTGCCTGGAGGCAGAGCCGTCCGAAGCGCCGGATGCAGTGCTGTTCGCGCTTTCCGCGACTATCGAAGGGTCGCTTGCGGAGCCGGGGGAGCCCGTGTTCCTGGATACTGTCAAGCCCGTGCTGCTGGTGGAGGATGCGGGTGTCGAGGCGTTCCGGTTCGAGGGATCGCCCCTGCCAGGAGATGCGGTAGAGCGGCGTCCGATGCTGCGCGCGTACCGCGACTCGGGTGACGGTGTGCACTACTTGCCCGTAGACGTAGAAGCGTGGGTGCGGTGGGGCGCTCCGCATACGTACCGCTTTGCGATACCTCGCAAGCTGGCGCGAGGAGCGCGGAGCGTCCGCCTCATAGTGCTGCGCCGCGGGCGTATCATAGTTACGTCAAAGCGGTTTAGGGTCGATTTTGATGCGCTGGGCCAAGGCGGCGCGCCAAAAGGGTAGGGGAAGTGGCGGAATCGGCAGACGCGCATGGCTTAGGACCATGTGCCGCACAGGCATCCGGGTTCGAGTCCCGGCTTCCCCACCACGCTTGCCGATAGTCAGCGGCGATCCCGGGGGCCTGGCCCTCGGCGGCTGGGCCGATTGACATAGCGGAGGGTTGTGAGTAGTGTCTTGCACCGTCTAGGGCTGGGAGGTAAGCAGTTGATTGTAACTTCCCTAGTGCGCCGCTGGTTTCCAATCACTGTCTTGCTGACGGCCTTTGTGCTCTTGGTAGCCGCATGTGGAGAGAAACCCACGCCTACCCCTCCACCAGAGCCCGAACTATCTGTAGATGATTTGTTATCAAACGGAAGCGCAAAACTGGCTGCTTTGGCGAGTGCAAAGTTTGAGATGATTGACGAATTGGAGACTGGATCCAAGTTCTTTGGCATGACATTGAAGGGCGTTACTGGAGTAGTCAAATCTCCCGATAGCACGAGTATCTCGGTGGAATTGGTGACACCGAGTTTCGGGTTTGCGGAAATCAAAATAGTAGCAGTCGGGGATTCGGCAATGATCAAGTTCTCGGAGGATGCGCCGTGGGCCCCTCTACCGGCAAGCGATGTGCCGTTCAACTTTGGGATGATGGGCGTGACTCTGAGCGGCATAGTTACCGGGCTCCGGAACGCAGAGACCGTAGGCCAGGAATCGGTAGCGGGCGCGCAGACTTCAGTGGTGCAAGGAGACACTATGTCTGAAAACCTTGCATCTCTCATCACCGATGCAAGCGAGGGGTATCCAATCAAGTTGACCCTATGGTTTGACGCGGGTAGACATGAGCTTCGGCAGCTAAGAATAGAGGGTCAAATCTTTGACGACGACGCGCCCGAAACGAGCCGTTTGATCACCCTGTCGGATATTGACGTTCCCATTGACATCCAACTTCCGGATGCAGCCGCAGGGTCGTGAACGCTGCAAGGTCCCGCCTCGCCGCACTAGGCTCGTCCCAATCGGTGATCTTGGGGATCCTTTGCTTGGGGGTGTTCTCTACAGCCCTGGACCAGACTGTGGTGGTCGCGGCCTTGCCGGCCGTCATGGTGGACTTGGAGATTCCCCTGACGGACCTGGACAGAGCATCCTGGATTGTAACCGGATACTTGGTCAGCTACACCGTTGCGATGCCGCTGGCGGGACGCCTGTCGGACGTCTACGGGCGCGTCAGGATGTTCCAGCTAGCGCTGGTGGTGTTCTCCATCGGGTCGGCGTTGGTGGCTGTTGCACCCGACTTCAATTGGATTGTGCCCGTCCGCGTCATCCAGGCCTTCGGCGGCGGTGCAACGGTTCCCATAGCGCTTGCTATGGCGGTGGGAGTCGTATCGCCAGAAAAACGGGGCGTTGCGCTGGGACTGGTGACCGCGTCCGCCGAGGCTGGCTCTGTGCTAGGCCCTCTCTATGGTGGGGGTATCATCGAGTTGCTTGGTTGGCGGTGGATATTCTGGCTGGACATACCTCAGAGCTTCATCTTGATAGCGCTTATGGGCATCCTGGCGAATCGTGCCAATCCTGGGGCGAAGATGGACTACTTCGGAGCGCTGGCGTTGGGAGGAGCACTGGCCGTCCTGACCATCGGTCTTTCGCAGAGAAGCGTTTTCTCGGGCGAGTCGCTTGTCCCGTACTTCTTGCTGGTCATCGGGGTATCCCTGGTTGGCCTGTTGATCGTCGTGGAGAGGCGCGCGGAGCAGCCTTTGCTGACATCGTTCTTGTACACGTCCAGGGCATTCCTGTCCTCGAACGCCACCCAACTCCTCGTGGGAGTTGCCCTGATCATCTCGCTGGTCAGTGTGCCCCTGATGGCCGCCACGGTGATGGAGAAACCGGCTTGGGAGAGCGCCCTCCACTTAGTGCGCCTTACTGCGGCCATACCAGTGGGGGCAATTGTCGGAGGCTACATCCTGCGTTGGGCAGGGGTGAGATTGGTATGTATCACTGGCCTAGCATTCATAGGGACGGGCCTGCTGTTCATGAGCGGCTGGGACACTGAGGTAGCGGAACTGAGGCTAACGGTGCCCTTAGCCATGACGGGCTTGGGGTTTGGGCTGGTCATTCCCCCCATAGGTATCAGTGCTTTGAGCGCCGCGCCTAGTCACTATTGGGGCGCTGCGGCTTCACTGGTCACTGCATCGCGGATGGTTGGAATGGCGCTAGGACTGGCGGCCTTGTCCGCCTGGGGAATAGAGCGTTTCTACAGTCTGACTGCCCACGTGACGATTGGAGCGACCTTCGAGGAGACGCAGGCGCCTTTGATAGAAGCCGGTGTGACCGTGTTTCAGGAACTCTTCACGATATCGGGCTTCTTGGTCTTGCTAGCCATCCTTCCGGCTCTGTTGATGAGAATAGAAGACGGTGATGAAGAGGAGGCTTCTCCAGGCGCGTTTCTCACTGACGATCCCGAGACGGAGGGAGGCTGGCTGGCAGGTCAGAGCTGAGAGGCGGCCTAGTAGAACCCTTTCCCTTAGCTCTCGGAGGGTCTAATGCGCAGCGCCCCCTTCGAATCGCTCTGTTCGGGATAGAACTGAGCGCAGTACTTACGGAAGAGTCTGATCTCACCATCGGACCGGCAGAGCTCTGGTTTGGGCAGGAAGTGCTTGTGCTCCCAGATGACCACGTCTTGCTTGACGTCACGCTCTTGCCATCGCGCAACAAGCTTGTTCATGACGGGAGCCCGCAGCCTCGGCGGTAAGAATCCCAGCCCTACGATTCGCCGCTTGGGCCCGCGAATCTCGTACGCCTGCGAAGCCAGCGTCATGTCGATGAGCGTGCCGTCGATAGGCGTGGCCAGCACCCACATACGCAGATGCATGCCGATGGAGCGCTCATGGATATCGACGAAGGAGTATCCGAGTCCGGAGATAAAGGTGGTGGAGGAGATATCGAGGGTGACCCTTCCGAAGCGGCCGATCCTCCGGGGGCTCCTGAAGTCAAAGTTGCTGGTGCAATGCGCTCCGTTCGTGAGCACTCGTCCGGTGCGCTCAACGCTGCCGTAGCCATGGACGTAGCGGAGATGGGCCAGATCCACCGAGTTTTCGGTGGTCTCCTGTGGGTGGCCGGGGAAGCGCAGGGTCCTGATCGCGTGGTCGCTCCAGCCCTCCTCGTCCGGCGATTCCGGGTGCAACTGCCATTGAGGCGGCCGTCCACCGATGCCCCACCAGGCGAAGATCAGGCCGCAAACCTCCTCGGTCTCGAAGATGCGCAACCTGGCGCTCTTAGGGGGGTCGGCAAAGGGTGTGGCCACGCACTGGCCGCTCGCGTCAAAGGAAAAGCCGTGGAAGGGACACACGAGTCGGCCATCGCGCACGCTCCCTCCGGCCTCGGGCCTAAGGTCTGCACCCAGGTGGGGGCAACGCGCCTCGGCGACACAAACGCGCCCCTCGATGTCACACCAAACGATGATGTTCTCGCCCATCCAGGTCTTCTGGATGAGCTTGGCCTTCAGGATGGCCTTGCGGCTTGTAACGAAATACCAACCTTCGGGGAAAGGGTACAGGGGGACACCGTTTGCCGGTGCCTCAAACGGTGCTGCTATCGTCCGTTCTTCAGCGATCATGTTCGTTCAGCGAGAGCTTCGCCTGCGGCAGAAAACCTCGCATGAATTCTACCACTCGCGCTTCTCAAGACGCAGAGAGCTGCACCCCTCACTTCGGGAGGGCGTGCGTGGTTTACGGTGCGAGAGGTGAGAAGGCATTGGAGGTCTATATCCGGCAGAAAGCGCCGCCTCCGACACAGATGATCTCGCCCGTGGTGAAGGAGGAATCGTCGGAGGCTAGGAAGGCGACGGCGGCGGCTACCTCCTCCGGCTTGCCGGGGCGCTGCATCGGAATGGGGGTCATGTGCGGCGAGGAGAGGCCTGCGCTGGCGTCCCTCCGGGCGGAGCCGTCAGGCGGGGCCTGACCGGGGATGCGCGTCACCAGCGTATCGCCCTCGTCGCGGTCGCTGAGGTGGGGCACGACGCAGTTGATGCGTATGCCATAGGGAGCAGCCTCCAACGCGAGACTTGTGGTTATGGCCATAACGGCGCCCTTGGCCGCCGCATAGCCCAGGCGGGCGGTGCCGCGCACGGCGTGCGAGCCAAAGTTGACTATTGAGCCGCTTCCAACCTCGATCATGTGCGGAATGACCGCCCAGCAGCAGCTGAGGCACGTGTTGAGGTTGTTGCGGATGTTGTCCTCGAGTTCCTCCGGTGTGAACTCCCAGCCTTGCTTGCCGCCATACATCGCACCGCCGACGTTGTTGACCAGGATGTCGATCTGGCCAAAGCGCTCCTTGGTTGCCTCCATGAGCGACTGCGCCACATCCCACGGGCCGAGTTCGTTGACGAAGATATCGGCCTCTGCGCCGAATGCGATCAGTTCGTCGCGCGTGCGTTCGGCACCGGGGGCATGGCGATCGACAAGCATGAGCGAGGCGCCCTCCTGCGCAAACCGCCGGGCAGTGGCCCGGCCATGGCCCTGCCCGCCGCCGGTGATGATGGCAACCTTGCCTTCGAGCCGCCGTGCCCCGGCTGCCTTGGGGTCAAGTATTGTCGCCTGCGTCATGTCGTTCCTCCTCGCGTGTGGTCTAATGAGCCGGTGATACTTGGCACCCGCGTGCCGGGTCCAGCGCGGGCGGGTGGGACTGGCCGGGGCGCACGGGCTGCTACTCGGTGGCTGCGGCGAGCTGCGCCGCTGCAGCCAACTCCGCTCGAGTCGCCTCATCGCCTGGCATGACGAGAACCCTGTCGGTGGGCAACCTCAGGTCAACTTCGTCACCAATCTGTAGGGCAGCGAACGGGTCGCCCTTTACCTTGAACGCGTTTTCCGAGGCCTTGACCATGTACTCCAGGGTCTCGCCGATAAAGCTGGTGCTGGCAACGGCACCCCGGATGGTGTTGGCGGAGACCGGTCCGTTGGCACGCTCCACCTCGACTGCCTCGGGCCGGAACGCGAGGACGACACTGGTCGATGCAGTGGCCCAGTTCGGCAGCGGGATGTTGATGACACCGTGATCCGTCTCAACGCCGTCGCCGCCGCTGTTGATGGTGCCGTTAAGCAGGTTGGTCTTACCCACGAAGTTGGCTGTGAATGCCGACGTAGGGCGCAGGTAGACATCCTCGGGACTGCCCTCTTGCACGATGATGCCCTCGTACATGACGGCGATTTGGTTCGACATGGCCAGCGCCTCCGTCTGGTCATGTGTGACGTAGAGCGTCGTGATGTCCAGGCGTGCGACCAGGTCCTTCAACTCTTGGCGCATCTCCTCCCGGAGTTTGGCGTCGAGGTTCGAGAGGGGCTCATCGAGGAGTAGCAGGTCGGGCTCGTAGACAATGGCGCGGGCCAAGGCAACGCGCTGCTGCTGCCCGCCGCTCAGCGCCGGCGCGGGTCGTTCTGCCAGGTGGCCGAGCTGGACGAGGTCGAGCGCGCGCTCGACCATCGGGCGCACTTCTGAACGCGCCACCTTGTTCTTCCCGTGGATGAGCGGGAAGCCGACATTGTCGAAAACCGTCAGGTGCGGCCAGATGGCGTAGGACTGGAACACCATCCCGACTGCGCGGCGGTGCGATGGCACCACGATGCGCGATGCGCGTTCGTAGACGACCTCCTCGCCGATGGTTATCTTCCCCGCTGTCGGCGTCTCCAATCCCGCGATGCACCGCAAGGTAGACGTCTTGCCGCAGCCGGAGGGGCCGAGCAGCGTGTAGAAGTTGCCCTTTTCGACTTTGAAACTAACGCCCCGGACGGCGTGTACCGGGCCGCGGTCGGACTGGTACTCCATCTCCAGGTTTTCAACGGAGAGCATACTCATATCAGTTCCCTTAGCTCCTGACCTCGCCGCCTATCCAGCGTCTGCCCGCCCAGACGACGCCGATGAGGAGGACGACGAGGACAACCATGACGGCCGCCGACTCGGTGAATCGCCCGCCCTCGAAGCGGCTGAAGATGACGTTGGCGACGAGGACGGTGCCGGACGTAGCCAACAGCAGCGGCGTGGTGAAGTCCTTCGCTGCGTGCGTGACAATCCAAAGCCATCCGTTGAGGAACGCCGGTATCAGCAGGCGCAGATTGATATAGAAGAGCGTGCCCACGTTGCCCAATCCGCTTACCAGGCTCGCTTCCTCCAACTCCTTGTGGATCTGCAGCTGCGCTGAGTACATCAGCCGGGTCGTGTATGAGAGGTAGCGCGCGGTGAACGCGAGGACGATCAGCGCCAACGTCCCGTACAGCGGGGTCCCGATAAACAGCAACAGGAAGGCCAGCGTCATGATGACTCCGGGTATCGCGAGCGGCATGAAGGTAAGGACGTTGGCCGTCTGCGCTACGGGCGTGCGCAACCGCACTGCCGCCCAACTGACGACGGTGACCAGCAGCATCGTGATGGTCGCTGCTGCGACCACGACGATGGCCGTGTTGACGAGCATCTGCCCGAAGAAGCGGTAGTCCCACAAATTGCGGTAGTTCTCCAGCGTCCACGGCAGGCCGCCGAAGTTCTCCGGCAGTGGTGGCACGTAGTAGCGCAAGAAGCTCGCGTATAGGATCATCGAGAAGGGCATGATGACCTTGATGACCAAGTACAGCCCCACGAGCCCTAGGGCGACATACTTCCAGTGCCCTAGCTTGATCTTGCGGGGCCGATAGCCCTTGCCGGTGATGACTGTGTAGCGGCTGCTGCGACGTACCAACCACAGGTAGAGGGTGATGCCGCCGATGCCGATGATGGCGCCCACCATGCCGAATACAGCCGCCGCACCGTAGGCGAACCGCCCCTCGTCAACCGACGTGATGATGAGGTAGATCTTCGTGGCGAGTACCTGCACCCCGGCGGTGATGCCCAGGGCGAGCGGTATCTCGAACGACTCCATGATGGCGATGGTGAAGTAGATAACGACGGCGAGGATGCCGGGCAGCATCAGTGGAATCGTCACCCGCCGCAACACGCCCCAGCGATTGACGCCCGCAGTCGACGCTGCCTCTTCGAGCGTTGGATCCATGTTGCGCAGCACGCTGACGAGTAACAGCCACATGGAAGGAACGATGCCGAGTGCGGTGACGAAGATCATCCCTTGCATCGTGTAGACGTTGAAGGGGCCGCTGCGCGCATCGGAGCCCAGGATGAGGCGGATGTATTCGTTGACGGCGCCGGCGCGCGGCCCCGCCAGCAACACCCACCCCAGCGCCGTTGCAAATACCGGGGTCACGAAGGGAACGAACATCAGCGTGTAGAGGATGGAGCGGAAGGGCACGTCCGTCCGTTCCGTCAGAAACGCCATGCCGAAGGCCATCGGGACGGCCAGCGCCATCGTGCCGCCCGCGTAGATGAGGGTGTTGCGGAATACGTCGATGAAGCCCGTCTGACCCGCGAAGAACTCGGTGTAGTTGGCAACGGTGATGCCGTCGCTCGGCGGGTCCAGCGGGAACACGCCGGCAGGGCGGAAGGTCGCAGCAATCATTACAACGAGCGGTATGACGACGAGGAACGCGACGGTGAGCATCGCGGCCCATGCAATCAGCGTCCGCTGGTCGAACCGGTGAGGAACGGGAAGCCGCCGCCCCCAGCGTAGTGTTGGCGTGCCTAACGCCATGCCCTGACTCCCAGGGAGGGGTGGGCGGCGGGTTGAAGCACGCCCACCCCTCGATTGTTACTACTCGACGCGCCGCCGCTACTCGGTGAACGCGTCGATTGCCTGCTGGCGCCACCTGCCGAGGTTGGCCACGTCTTCCGGCTTGTAGGCGTAGACGAGGTTGCGAGGCAGGTCGAGGCCCAGATCGGACAGCTTCTGGGTGAACTCGTTCACGACGCCGGGGGCGGTGACGAAGCCGCCGGCTAGGTCGGCCTGGAGCTGGGCGCCGGTCGTTGCCTGCCAGGCGCTCCAGAGGTCGGCCAGGGCCGTGCTGGTGGTCGTGAGCGTCGGGTAGCAGGTCAGGCCGATGCCGCCTGGCACCCATCCGTCTGCGGGCGCCCACCAGTCGACGGGCGCGCCCTTCTTTTGCTCACGCAGCGCCACTGAGGAGCTGGCGATGGCGATGTCGCCCTCGCCTGCGAGTAGTGCCTGAACGACACCGGTGCTCCCGCCGGAAACGGCCTTCGCGCCGTTCTCGCGGAGTCCCCTGACCCATGCGAGTTGTCGGTCGTCGTCCCAGCCCGGCGCCATTGGGAACGCGTAGACGCCGAGGAAGCGCGCGTCGGTGACCACGCGGTCCTTCCAGACCGGGTTGAAGGCGAGGTCGTCGAAGGTGATGCCTTCGAGCTCCTCGGCCGTGACGTTGTTGGTGTTGTAGGCGAGCGGCCACACGTAGAAGCTGCTCACCATGCACCAGTCCTTCATCGGGCCAAGGTTGCTATCGAGGATGAGCGCCTCGCGGTAGTTCTGGATGAGCGGCGATACTCCGTAGAGGGCCTCCCAGTCCGGCTGGCGCAGCGCACCCTCATGCAGCATGTCCAACAAGATGTCGGCGTTGCCCGACTGGTCGTCGGCGATGGCCTTGCCGGCCTTGTAGGCCTGGAGCGCCTGGATGGGGGCATCGCGCGCGCCGTGGCCGGGGATGCTGCTGACGGTAATGTCGATGCCGAATTCGGCCTCGAAGGCCTCCTCCCATGCTCGGATGGTCGCGGGGTCGGTGCCGTCATACCACCCAATGACCTCGCGATCGGTCGTCGCGCGAGCCTCAGCCAGCAGCCGCTGGAAGGCGGCGTCCGATGCCGGCTGCTGGGGCGCGGTGCCCCCGCCGGCAGAGCCGCCGCCGCTGGAGCCACCACCCGAGGTTGTGGGGGCGCTCGTCGGCGTTGGCGCGGGACCGGTGGTGTCGCCGCCCGAGGTTGTCGGGGCGCTCGTCGGCGTTGGCGCGGGCGTCGGCGTCGGGTCCTCTCCTCCACACGCCGCTAGCCCTAAGGCGAAGAGCGCCAAGGCCGCCATTATCAGGATTGATTTGGTCCGCATCTGGTTGCTACCTCCCTTGTAACTTTCCGAGGTGTCGATACCGGTCTGCGCTAGCGTCCGATAGGCGAACTGCCCGCCACGCGGCCGCTCTTGATCTCAGCGATCTCCGGCCTTTCATCCGCGAGGTCGCTATTGAAATCGCTTACCAACTGCTCGGCTGTAGTCACATCGCGCACGTCGGTTTGACGGTACTTCTCCGCACCACGCGCCTTCTCGACCATGAGCCGCCGTTGCCCGACGACGTGCGAATCGGTTGCCGACAGGTATTCGGAGTGCTGGTAGCGCGTCGTCCTCATCGCATCGTAGTCCTGGTCCGAGAAGTTGTAGTGGAACAGGAAGTTGCGGTAGAGGCGGTAAGTCACCCGCTCCCATAGTCGGCCGAGCTTCGTCTTGATGCGCATCGACCTGAAGTAGACGACGCGTGTGAGGTCGTTCTCGACGGGCACACACCAGCGCGTGTACATGGCGCCGGGCCCCCCGAAGTAGAGCCGGTGCATGCCGGGGAGATGCATGCCACGCCACTCGTCCGGCGTATCGAAGCGCGGCTTCCTGGCGTTGCGCCGGTCGAAGAACTCGAAGAACCACGTCCACAGCAACCGATAGCGGTGCTTGGGCCACTTCCCTCCGACGCGCGGATAGTACATCTGATAGGGCACCTTGCCATTCTCGTCGGCGTAGTACTGTTCAGCGCCCCGCTCCGGAACGACCGCGACGTCGTTGACGGTGATGCTGCGGTAGCCCATGGGCGTGCGCGGGCGCCCCCCCGTGCGGCTCCGCAACTGGATGATGGAGTTGCGATGCACCCAGAAGCAGTTGTGGGCGTCCGACTGGTTCTCCAGCGCAATCATCCAATTGCAGTGCCAATAGCGAATTGTGTACTGGAAGAGCATGTGCTCGCCCTCGAACATCTCGGGCGGGATGTCCTCTTCCGGCGGGACGGGCTCGCCGTCGCCCATCCAGACGTAGACCATGCCCTTGACGGTGACGGTGGGGAACTTGCGTGCCTTCAGCCGGCCCACCATCTTGGAATCGGGGCCTTCGGTGATGAACTCGACGCACTCGCCATCGCCGTCGAATGTCGCGCCGTGGTAGGGGCAGGATAGGTATCCCTCGAAGAAGCAATCGCCGAAGGACAGGTAGACGCCGCGGTGGGGGCAGTAGTCCCAGAGCGTCTGCACCTCGCCGTTCTTGTCCTTGAAGAAAACGAGGTCCTCGCCCAGCATCTTCAGGCCGACGGGCTTCTTGCGCCCCACGTCCTTGGCAGGAAGGGCGGGGTACCAGTATTCGCGGTAGCCGAGCTGCGGGATTTGGCTGCGCCGGTCGTCGGCGTTCACGGGCTGTACGAAGGTCGGAGTCTGGTTGCCCTGGTAGCCCCGCGCGTACTGGCGCCAGCCGCCCGGGTAGCCGCCGCGAATCTTGCCTATTCCGCTGAGCAGGCCCATGCTTCGGTCCCTCCCTGGCCTAGCCGGCCGGGTGCGCTTCCGCCGGCTCGGCGTCGCCGCTGCCGTCCGTTCGTATCTGCCCGTAGTCGTCGTCCCACTTGACGCCCAACTCCTCGTGGCCTTCGACGACCTGGGCCTCAGCGGTGGTCACGGCGGCGACGCCCGTCTCTTTGCGAATGCCGCGTCCGAACTCGGCAATGAGCCGACGCTCGGCCACGAGGTGCGCGTCTGTGGCGGACAGGTATTCGGGGTGCTGCCAGCGCGTCGTGCGCATGGCATCGTAGTCCTGGTCGGAGAAGTTGAAGTGATTCAGGAAGTTGATGAAGAAGCGGAAGCGCAGCGACTCGATGAAGCGGCCCAGCCACGTGGTGTGGCGACGGAAGCGGATGTAGACCGCCCGCGTCATGTCCTTGTCGACCGGGACACACCAGCGCGTGTAGAGGGGTATGAGGCGCTGCATGCCCGGCAACCTCATGCTGCCGCCCTGCCAGTCTTCGGAGAAGTTCGGGTCGCTTTGCCGCTGCTGAACGACACCCCTGCTATTGCCGGTGATGCGGTCCCACAGTTTGAATGCCCACACCCACGTCAGTCTCCAACTGCTCAGCGGCCAATAGCCGTTGATGCGGGGATAGTAGAGCTTGTAGGGCATCTTTCCCGCCTTGGTATCGACGTAGTAATTGGCGGTGTCGGCGTTGCCGACCACGCGGACGGCCTTGCCGTCGATGAGCTTGGAGCGGTAGCCGAGCGGCGTGCGCGCCCTTCCTCCCATATCCCCCCGAGAGGAGAACATGACGCGGAGGGCGTTCTTGTGTACCCAGAAGGCGTTATGGGCGTCGCTCGTGTTCTCAAGCGCGATCATCCAGTTGCAGTGCCAGTAGCGGTAGGTCGTCCAGACCTGCGTCTCCCTGCCCTCGAAGAACTCGGGCGGGATGTCCTCCTCCGGTGGCACCGGCTCGCCTTCACCCATCCAGACGAAGACAGTTCCTTTCAGGGTGATGGTCGGGAACTTGCGCGCCCTGAGACGACCCACCATCTTGGAATCGGGCCCCTCGGTGATGAACTCGACGCATTCGCCGTCGCCGTCGAACGTCGCGCCGTGGTAGGGGCAGGACAGGTATCCCTCGAAGAAGCAGTCACCAAAGGACAGGTAGACGCCGCGGTGAGGGCAGTAGTCCCACAGGGCCTGCACCTCGCCGCGCTTGTCCTTGAACAGGACGAGTTCCTCGTTGAGCAGGCGCAATGCGACGGGCTTCTTGCGCCCGATGTCCTTGGCAGGCAGCGCCGGATACCAGTACTCGCGCAACCCCTCCGAGGGAATGAGGCTGCGGCGGTCGTCAGGGCTGGTTGGCTGAACGAAGGGGGGTGTGGCGGTTCCGCTGTACCCACGCGCGTACTGCTTCCATCCGCCCGGGTAGCCCCCAATCGTCTTCTTGATGCCGGAGATGACGCCCATGGCCGTCCTCCTTTCCGCTCAGCGGACTCGGCTGCCTGGGCTGCGTAGGCCTTCCGGATAGCAGACTGTACGGGTCGCCGTGGTGCCCATTCGCCGCTTCAAACCCCACCAGGGCAGGGTTCTCGAGCCAAGACCAAGCAACCGCTGTCGATGCACGGCGATTATGCGGTGGGGCAGGGGTACTGTCAAGCGACCGCCGGCTTGCGTGGAGCAACTTCGTAACGCCATGCGAAGGGCTTGCCCGGTTAGCGAAGAGTCTCCCCGTTTTTGATGGAGAATGCCGTTTGGCTGAGCGAAAGCGCAACGAATTACGTCGTGATTGAGTAGGAAAGGGTCGCGCCGGAGGGTTGTGTGGTGGGGAACACCGTCATCAGGTTGGGCTATCCCCCCGGCCGCGCCAGACGTATCGGGACCCTTACCCCGTGGAGCGAATGCCCGACGACGTGCCGGTCGCCCATTCGTAGTCGAACATGCGGCGCGGCCACCAGAGGGTGGTTGCGGTCCAGGCGGCGAGGCCCAGCCAAATCGTCCCTTCCCATGGGCGGTTCACGTGAGTAAAGCCAAGGTTCTGACTCCCACTTGCCCCGGCGACGATTCCCAGGATGCCGAGGCCGAGGGAGGCAAGGACAAGGAACGCTGCAACCTTGCGCTTCCAGCCGGCCGACCACACCTCGCCGACCAGTAGGAGGGCAAGCCCGGTAACGATGCAGACGATTGACTTGGCAGCGTTGATGTAGACGACGTTTGCCGTTGTCTCCCAGTCGAAGAAGAAGCCGAGGATACCCATCACGACCAGGCCGAAGCCCACGGTCATGAGCGCCCGGCGGGGCGCCCACCAGTAGGAATGGCGCAGCGGCCAGACCATCTGCGCCTCTTCCTTGCTTCGCGGCGCACCTATGAGCGGAAAGAAGTCAGACAATGATCGCTCCTTACGGCAGATCGTGCCGCCCCGGACGCGTATTGCGTGTCGGCCTGACCGGCGCGCGCGTCAACCGGCAGGCGCTTCCTGCCACAGCGGGTCACGGGCCTCTTCCCGCTCCGCGCCGGCGACGGCCTCCAGCGCTTCGTCCCGCTGCGCGCCCCACAGGCGCTGAGCATCTCTGGACTTGATCGGCATGCGGCGTCGCCACGCAATGATGGCAACGTCCGACGCGCCGACTTTCTGAGGCATGTCGGGATCGAGGGAGCCGACGGCCTGCACCGGCATGTCCTCGAGCTCATTCGTGCCTTGGGGCAACTGGTAGAGGTGGCTCGTGTTGTACAGGACCTTCCACCAGAGCCGACGCCAGCCTCTCCAGAACGACTTGCGTGTCAGCGTAAATGTCCACATGCGGCTGCTGAGCTCATCGATTGGAACGGCTGCGCGCAGGTGACAGCGGTCACCCGAACCGCTCGGCGAGACCCACATCGGAAGCTCGTAGACGCCCGTGTAGCCGGGGCGGTCGGGGTCGAAGCTCTTTCCGCCGCGGCCACGGCCACCCTTCATGAACCGCCACCAGACGTGCTGCGGCCACCGGGCCTTGAGGCCCTCGTAGTAGGCCGACTGTGGTGCGCGCTCCGACTCCGCCGACGTGATGTGGATGTACTTGTCCGTCTCCTTGGCAATCTTCATCGCCCCGTGGTAGGCGGCCGAGTAGCGGAAGAGGCCGCGGTTGAACAGGCGTCGAATGGAGCCGCGGTGGATCTTCACGGCGTGGGAATCGTGCGAGTTCTCTATCGTCAGCGTCCAGTTCAGGTCCCACCTGCGGATGTAGATCTCGCCCATCACGTCGTCATCGAAGAAGTAGTGAGGGATGTCCTCTTCCAGAGGCACCGGCTCGGTCTGGCCCATCCAGACGAACACGACGCCCCAGTGGGTGCGCGTCGGGTAGTGGCGGGCCTTGATTGAGGGCTGGAGTCGCGAGTGAGGCCCGTCGGTGAGGGCTGCCACGCAATCGCCCTTGCCGTTGAAGGTGAAGCCGTGGTAGGGGCAAGTGATGAAACCCTTGAACTCGTTGTTGAGCTTGCCCGCGGCGGGACCGCCGCCGGGCGTCCGGCGCCATCCTCCGGAGAGGCGTGCGCCGCGGTGAGGGCAGTAGTCCGTCAAGGCCGCGACCTCGCCGTTCTCGTCCCTGAAGAAGACGAGGTCTTCGCCCAACATCGTTAGGGAGATGGGCTTGCGGCCAACGTCTTTGTCGAGGATGCCCGGGTACCAGTACTCGCGGTATCCAAGCCTGGGCACAAGGTCGAATACGCCTATCTGCGAGGCGCCGTACGGGATGGACTTGCCCTCCCGTGTCATGACCGTGCGGTGAGACCCGTTCGCCGTCATCACAAAACCCCCTCAGAGAAGGCGGTTTCGAGTCGCCTTGTTCCCAAGCGGAATTATGACGACATCCGTTGCATTGTCAATTGCGCCGGCGACGATGTGCGCTCCATCTAGGTCTCCTCTTGAGCTGGTATACCGCGAACCCCGCGAACCTGCCGCGCCGGCGGCGGGGCCAGAAGAAAGACGAGCGCTGCGAGCACCCACGTTCCGATGACTGCCATGAACGCCGTCCGGTACGACCCGGTGGCATCGAACAGCGCTGCTACGACGATGGGGCCGGCGGCTCCCGAAAGCGTAAGGAAGGGACGCATTATGCCCCTGACCCCGCCGAGGTGCGCCCGGCCGAAGTAGTTTGCAACGATGAGCGGCTGCAGGATGAAGTGGCCCCCCAGGGTGAGCCCCTGTATGACCACATAGGCAAACAGCAGCGCGGCGCTGTTCACATAGAGCAGCATGACGATGACGGCCGCGGTCATCAGCGTCTGGGCGACGATGAGATTGCGCACCGACCTGCCTTCTGCAAGCGTGCCCCAAATAAGACGGGCGGAGGCCGCGAAGATGCCGTAGACGGCGATAGCTGCTGCTGCAATGGTCGTGCTGAAGCCTATGTCTTGGAAGTATGGGAACCAGTTGGGCTGAAAGCCTTGTATGCCCATTCCGACTATGGCCACGGCGAGCAGTAGCAGCCAAAAGCTCCTTGTCCGTAGCGCCTCGCTTCGCGTCAGGCTGCGCTCATCTGCTGCGGTGGCCCCGGTCGTCGCTCGTTGTTTCGAGGCGTCTGGCGCTGCGCCGCCGTCAGGCAGGAGGCCCACGTCCTCGGGTCGGGTTCGTATCAGGAGCGATGTCGGAACGAGGACGGCGATGGTGGCGATGCCAAGCACGAACCAAGCCTCCCGCCATCCAACAGTCGATACGACCCACTGAAGCGGGATGGGGAAAAGGACACCGGCCAAGGGCGTTCCCATCGTGGCGATTCCCAGCGTTCGTCCGCGGCGTCGCACGAACCACTTGGGCACGATGACCTGCGCCATGTTTGGCCCGGTCGCCAGCATGGACAGCGCACCTGCGACCCCGTAGAGCACGTGGAATTGCCAGACCTCGTCAATGTAGCGCAAGCCGATAAGCGACAATCCCATCATGGCAGAGCCAACCACTGCGAGGACCCTGGGCCCGTGCTTCGAATCGAGCCATGGGCCGATGAACGGCGCAAGCCCGCCCCCGACGAACGCGCGGATGCTGAGCGCGGTGAAGATGGCCGTCCGCGACCAACCCAGATCATCCTCCATCGGCTTTACGAAAACGCCGATACCCCAGAAGCCGATTCCACCCGCAAACAGGCTCGAAACGAAGATGACGGCAACGATGACCCATCCGTAGAACACGGGCGTGCGCCTCAGCATGGGCGCGCCTTTGCCTCAGGTACCGAATAGCTACGGATGGGCGCCTCCACGAACCCCATTTCGCAAGTTGACAGCTAGGGCTAGCGTAGTATCGTACCCGTCGGAGCATCCTGATGCGATTACGACCAAGGAGTGACTGATCATGGCTACAGCAACCCTCACCGAGGCGGCGACGAGCAAGTACGCACAGACCGGCGCGGTCTCGAACAACATCCGCGTCCACTACAACGAGGCAGGAACCGGCGAGGCCGTCATATTCCTGCACGGCAGCGGCCCCGGCGCCTCTTCATGGAGCAACTTCGCCAGGAACGTTGGGCCCTTCTCGGAGAAGTATCGCGCGCTCCTGATGGACCAGCCGGGCTACAACAAGACCGACACCGTCGTTATCGGCCCGGACCAGACGCGGTCTCAGGTCAACGGCAACGCGGTCGTTGGTTTGATGGACGCGCTCGGCCTTGAGAGGGCGAGCTTCGTGGGGAACTCCATGGGCGGCGCGACCGCGCTCAACGTGGCGGTCGACTTCCCCGACCGCGTCGACAAGCTGGTGCTGATGGGCTCCGGCTCAGGCGGCGGCGCCAATATCTTCAGCCAGCAGCCCACGGAAGGCAGCAAGGTGCTCAACGAGGTGTTCGACGACCCATCGGTTGCAGGATTCCGCAAGCTCATCAACATCATGCTGTACGACGGCTCGCAGGTCTCGGACGAAATACTCGAGCAGCGCTACCAGTCGACGGTCGGCAACATGGCTCATGTCGAAGCGCGGGCGAAGTCGAACAACGCGCAGCGCGATATCAGTGTCCAAATCCCCGGCATAACCGCGCCGACGCTGATTATCCACGGGCTGAACGACCGTGTGGTCCCGTTCGAGAACAGCCTCAAGCTCCTGGCTTCCATCCCGAACTCGCGTCTGGTCGTCTTCCAGCGCTGTGGCCACTGGGCGCAGTTCGAGCACGCCGCGGAGTTCAACCGGATAGTGCTGGACTTCTTGGACAACAACTAGCGGTCGGCGTACGAAGGAGGTCATGCCATGGGCGAGATACTGTGCGTGGGAGGCAGCCACCATCCAGGTTTCGGCTATCCCGATGAAGCGATGGCCGACATCCTGCGCCGCCACCTGAAGAGCCCGCAGATTCCGGCTGAGGCGAAGGACCCGGGCACGTGGCCACCGAAGATGGTTGAGGAGTTTGGCCTTGAGGGAGAGAACGCCACTGCGATGGCGGCGGTGCACCGCGAACGGGTCATCGGCGCGTACCGCAAGATTCGCGCCGAAATCGATGCCTTTGAGCCCGACTTCATCCTCATCTGGGGCGACGACCAGTACGAGAACTTCCATGAGGACCTCATCCCTCCGTTCTGCATCTTCGTGGCCGACCAGTTCGAGACGAAACCCTTCGAGCGGCGAGCGGCATGGTCGCAGGAGGCGCCCACGAACATCTGGAACGAGCCGCCGGACAAGGTGGCGGTGACCAAGAGCCACCCGGCTGCGGCCAAATACCTGGCGCGCAAGCTGCTGGAGGAGGGCTATGCCATCCCCTATTCCTATAAGGGGCTGCACCACGAGGGCCTGGCTCATGCCTTCATGAACACCGTCAACTACCTGGACTACGACCGCACCGACTTCGGAGTGCCCGTCATCCCCTTCCATGTGAACTGCTACGGCAGCGCGGTCATCCGGAACCGTGGCGGCGATACGCTCGACAAGGGCGGTGACGAGCCCGACCCGCCGGCGCCCTCGCCCAAGCTGTGCTTTGAGGTAGGCGCCGCCGTGGCCCGCATTCTGCGCGACAGCCCCTACCGGGCGGTGCTGATGGGCTCGTCCAGCTGGTCGCACGCGTTCCTCACGGCCAAGCACAACTTCCTGTGGCCCGACGTAGAGGCCGACAGGGCACGCTACGAAGACCTGCGCGATGGCCGACAGGGATCGTGGAAGGATCTTGACCTGGCGCAGATCGAGGATGCGGGCCAGCACGAGTTGCTGAACTGGGTGTGTCTCGCGGGAGCCATCACGGAGCTTGGGTACCAGGCGGAGGTGCTCGACTTCAGCGAGACCTACATCTTCAACTCGTCCAAGTGCTCCATCGTTGCCAGGGCCGCTCCGGCGACGGCGGCGGCAGGCTAGGAGCCAGGGCGGCAAGAGTGGCCGCGGGTCCTATTCCAACCTGCGCGAGCGCAGGGAGAGGTGGCGCACGGCCGCTACCACCGCAAGCGACATCAGCAGCACCGCCAATTCTGCGGTGGCGTTCGCCCCGGGCTCGGGGGCAACGTTACCCATGGTCGTAAACGTGCGCACCTGAAACGCGACGTAGGTGATGAGCGTGCGTTCGCGGATGGCGAAAACGAAGAAGACAATCCATGCCGCCCCCAGCGTGGGCGCCAGCAGCGGCAACACGATGCGCCGCAGCGTCACCATCCGTGATGCGCCGCTCGCAGCTGATGCCTCCTCCATCGAAGGGTCCACCTGCCGCATGCCGACGTTGGTCAGCCGGTAGGGAATGGCCAGGCGGTAGGAAAGGGCGATGATGATGCCTAGGTGGGTGCCCCACAGCGGCAGCCAGTCGAGCCAGAGGTAGACCAGCAAGAAGGCGGACGCGGCCAGCAGGCCTGGTACGACGAGCGGCGCCGTCGCGAGGACGTCCATCACACCGCGCCAAGCGCCCCTGGGCGCGCGAACCACCAGCCACGCAACCGCCAGCACTACCGCTGTCCCCAGTGTTGCGCTGCCAACGGCGACGGTCAGCGAGTTGGCAGTCGCTTGCCAGAAGCGCTCGCTCACCGCCACAGCCGACATTGCGTCCCATCCGCCCCGGACCACACCGGAGATTAGGCCGTAGCCTGGCGCAACCCACATGGCCAGCATGTACACCACTGCAACGGCGAGCAGCGGCACCATCCATGGCCCGCCCTTGCGCCGCACAGCAGAAGAGCCCTGCACGCCGATGGCCTCGTAGCCGCGCCGTGTCCAGCGGGAGTACAGATAGAAGAGGATGGCGAGGACGAGGAGGGCTAACACCGCATGGGCGGCGGCGCCCCCGAAGTTGGGGAAGCCACCGATGCTTCCTATGGTCTGAAAGTACAACCGGATGGTGAACAGCCGGACCGCTCCGACGGCGCCAAGATCGAAAGGCACGTCAATCCAGTCGAGGCAGAACCAGACACCGAGCGCGGCGGAAGTAAGAAGCGCTGGTGCTAGCAAGGGGAGGGTGATGCGCCGTAGCGTCGTCGAGGGCGTGGCGCCCGACGTCTCGCTCAACTCCTCGGACGTGCGGTTCAGGTTGCGCAGCGCCGCGGCCAGCACGAGGAATGCTATGGGCGTCATGAACAGGCCCTGGGCCATGATGAGCATCGGAAGGTTGGCTGTATCCAGCGGGCCGCTCGTCATGTCTGGGAAGAAGTGCTCTCGCAGGAAGACGTTGAGGGTGCCGCTGCGTGGACGCAGAAGGCGTACCCAGCTGCCGGTGATGGCCGCGGGTGGGAAGAGGAAGGGGATGACGACCAACGCCGCCAGGAGGCTGGGCATGGGCGTCTTGGCACGTATGGTCAGCCAGGCAAGCGCCAACCCCACCAGCGTGGCCACCAGCACCGCACCGGTGATGTAGATGGCGGTGTCGAGCGCCATCTGCCAGCTGGAGACCCGGAACAGCGCGTCTTGGTAGTGCTCGAGCGTGAAGTAGGCGCGAGACAGTATCGGCAGTGCGCCGATGGGTCCCCGCACCGACGCGAAGGCCAGCATTCCTATGGGCACGACCACCAGGAGGGCCAGCACAGCCCCGGTCAGCCAGGCCAGCAGCCTCTCGCCCTGCCACCAGTGCTTGTTTGGGTAGCCACGTCGGAGCGGTCGCTCCAGGTTCAGCCCCTCGGTGGATGGCCGGTTACTCATGTGGCGCGCATCAGGTGAGGATGCTCCTGACCAGCGTCACCAGCACGATGATGACGGCTGTTGCTCCGGCAAGCCCGACGGCGGCAACCCGCCACGGGGAGACTGCGCTGCGCTGCCACAACCGCGCGCGGGCTACCGCGAGGTGCGCATCCGGGTCGTTGCCCGGTGAGTACGGAAGGAAATAGGGGCAATACCGCGCTCTCCTGACCTGGTCCGCCCAAACGGCATCGGGCCTGTCGGCGCCCCACACCCCTCGACGGCATCCCCAGGCGTGCGTCTCGTTCTCCAAGGGGTCGGTGTGAAAGGCGCTGTAGCGCTGCGCCGCGCTGACCTCCTCGAATTCGCCGTCGCCCATCACCGACTGCCGGTACAGGAAGCCGCAGTCGACGCAGAGGTGCGGCAGGGGGTTGCGCATCATGGGATTTCCGAGCATGCATGGAGTGTACGCGCCCGGGGCGCCCGTGCGCTGCTAGGGCAGCGTGCAACCGTCATGTTGGATATAGTCCGCCTATGAACTCCGACTCGATGGCACTTACGCGGAAGCTCGCGGCGTTTGTGGCGGAGTTGCAGCACGAGCAATTGCCGGAATCGGTCGTCGACGTGGTCAAGCGCATTGCGCTGGACACGGTGGGCACGGCGCTTGCGGCAACGACGCTCGGCGATGGATGCGCGGAAGCGACGGCCGTCGCGCGCGGGGCGGGCGGGCAGCCCGAGGCGGGCCTTATCGGGTACGGCGCGAAAGCGCCCGCACTCACTGCGGCGTTCGTGAACGGCGCAACCGCGCACGCGCTCAACTACGACCCCCTCGGCGGCAGCGGTGGACATCTCGGTGTGAGCACGCTGCCCGCTGCTCTCGCGGCGGCCGAACGCCGCGGCGGTGTCAGCGGCAGGGAGCTGCTCGCCGCGATGGCGGCCGCCGGCGAAGTCACTGCGCGGCTCGCATCCGCCCTCTCACAGGCTGGCGTCAACGCCAACGAGCGCTTCCTCGAGGGCCAGCTGCTCGGCTACTTTGGCGCAGCGGTGGGCGCCGCCCGCGTCATGCGACTCGATGCTCGGGGGGTCCACAATGCGCTCGGCGCTGCGCTGATGCAGGCTGCGGGCTCCATGCAGGTGGTCCTTGACGGCGACCCGCCGGCCAAGGCCATCTATGGTGGATTTGCCAATCATGGCGGCATGCTCGCCGCGCTTCTTGCGGAGCAGGGGCTCGATGCAGACGTTGCGGCGCTCGAGGGGCAGGCAGGTCTCTACGGCCTCTTCTATCGCGGCGCCTACGATGCAGCAGCGCTCACCGACGGCCTTGGTGAGCGCTGGCGTGTCCTCGAGGCGCGCTTCAAGCCCTGGCCCACGAGCGGCAATGTCCACCCCTACATCGAGGCGGCAACGTCCATCGCGCAACGGGGCGTGCGCCCCGACGACATCGCCGCCGTCGTGGTTCGCGCAGGGACGCCACTGCGGCCGTGGTGCGAACCGCTGGAGGAGCGCCGCCGCCCTCCCAATCCGACCGCCGCAGCCAACAGCATCATCTACGGCGCTTCCAAGGCGCTGGCCAACGGCGAGGTTGTCATGCGTGACTTCACCGCTGAGGGCCTCGGCGACCAGGCGGCGCAGCGCATCGCCGACCTGACAACGTGCGAGATAGACGACGCCTACACGGGGAGTGGAGTCGTTGACGTGCGCCTCACCGGCGGGCACACGCTGTCTGAGACGATCGAAGTGGCGCTTGGGCATCCAAGCCGCCCGCTGAGCGACGCACAGCTGACCGCCAAGTTTCGCGACTGCGCCGCCCACGCTGCCACCGCCCTTACGGACGTGCACATAGAGTCGCTGCTGGAGGCGCTATGGTCGCTAGATGCGCTTGAGGACGCACGCCGTTTGGGGGATCTCGCGCGGGGCCCTAAATCAAGAACGACAGGTTGATGATGGGCATGTGGCGGTTGATGAGCACTACCTTCTTGTGCGCGATGCGCCAGCGGTCGCTCCGACGCAGCACGTAGTAGCACTTGGCGGGCAGTGCCCGCAGGTCGCCAAGGCCGAGCTGGCGATGGTCGCCCGAGCGTATTTCGTGGACGACGAGGTTGCAGCGGACGTGCACCTCGTTCTCCGCATCCCCCGGGCTGACCTGCACGTTGGTGATGCTGTGGACGGTGCGCGACGGCGGCGACTGCGCAAAGTTGCGCTCGTGCGCCAGCTGATGTACGCGCATCTGCCGCAACTGGTGGTCATCCCACAGTATCGACGTCTCGCGGGTCGGATCCGAGTGCTCCTCGATGGGAATCCAGTAGATGGCGTCGTCGGTGAACAGGTCGAGCCACGGGAAGAAGTCGCGCTCGTCCAGCAGGCGTGCCTCCTCGAAGAGGAAGTCCTCGGCCTCCTGCCGCGTCATGCTCGCCGATGCAACCACGGTCGCTCTAGCGCCCAGCGCCCGCCTTGCCCATCGCTTCGACCCAGTGGCGGTAGAAGGAACGTTGCGGCACCTCGTCGGAGTAGTTGCCGGTGCGCACGCCGTCTGCGTCGATCCGCTCATCGTCCATGCCGCGGTCGAGCACGAGCCAGTCGATGCGGCTGTGCAGCCCCGTCTGGTTGGCCGCGAACATCTCCAGGTCGCTCGGATTCACCATGCCGGTCGTGCTGAGCTGGCGCGTACCCTCGTAGAGGCGCCGCGTGTTCAGGTCGTCCGGCACGCCATTGAGCCAGAACGGGTGGGAGTAGACCTCCGTGTACTCGAGCGCCAAGGGCTGTATGACGCGCACCAACTCGTCGAACAGGAACACGTTGGGGAAGATGAAGACGTGGCGGTTGGAGATGATCTCCTCAGCGCGCTCATCGCCGTGCACTTCCTTTTGCCTTCCGAAGTACTCCTCGAAGCGCGCGGGCAGGCCGCGTCCAACGCCGCGTCCGTCGAGCACGCCGCCCTCCAGCGTCGAGTGACCGCCGGGGAAGCCGCGCGTGATGTGCCCGCGCTTCACGAGGTCGCGCGCCGAGAAGTTGCCGATGCCGAACTCACCGAAGGTCGAAAACGCCGATTCGTGGACGATGCCGGGGTGGTATCCGTCGACGCCGTTCTCGCACTGGAACTTCCAATTCCCGAGGTAGGCGTAGCGGTGGGGGCGTAGGACACGGTGCTCTCCGCCGATGCTCCGGTCGGCCCACAGTTCGATATGTACCTTGAGGTGCGACAGGTGCTCCTCGAGCGCCGGCACGTCCTCCGACAGGCTGGCGAAAATCAGGCCGCGGTAGGCGCCCACGTGCGCCACGCTCTGCAAGCCGAGCCCGCGCGTCGAGAAGCCTTGTGGGTAGCGCCCGCCGTCCGGCACGCCGATCAGTTCGCCGCTGTTGCGGTACGTCCAAGCGTGGTAGGGGCAGCGGAAGTTCTGCGAGTTGCCGTAGTTCTCGCGGCAGATGGCATTGGCGCGGTGGCGGCACACGTTCAGCAGCGCGTGGATCTCCCCGTCCTTGTCGCGCGTAACGATGATGGGGTAACGCCCAATCTGGCTCGTCTTGTAGTCGCCAGGCTCGGCGATCTCGCTCTCGTGGCCTACGTATACCCACGTCTTCTCGAATATCTCCACCAGCTCGCGCTCAAATATCGCCGCATCCGTGTACAGGCTCGAATGGACTCGGAATGAGCGCTCCTTGATGTCGACAAGGTCGGAGTAGCCGTGGCGTGAAGGCCTTGCTTGGGTCGTCATCGACGCCTCCTGTGCGCCGCTGAATGCCGACCGCGGCGCCACTATGCTGCCTCGACAAGCGTTGTACACCCGCCCCGCGTAGGTGTCAACGCCGCCCGCTGGCGCGCCCCGCCCGAAGACGCTAGCCTTGGAGTACCGGGGAGGACTCGCGTGCGCATCGACGTGCTTGCACCAACCGCTGTCAGCATCGCCGAGACGGTCGAATTCGCGCGGCGTGCGGAGGCGGCGGGCGCCCACGGCGTCGGCTTCCCCGACCACCTAGAACACGGGCGGGACGGCTTCGTTGCGCTCGCGCTTGCTGCCAAAGCGACCTCAACGCTCAACCTCTACCCCGCTGTGACGAACGTCCTTACGCGCCACCCCTTTCAAATTGCCGTCCTCGCACGTTCGATGCAGGAGATCGCAGGGCCGCGATTCAAGCTCGTCGTCGGCGCAGGAGGCAGTACTGCGGAGCGCACCGGCCAGCCCCCGGCATCGCGCTCACGCCTGCGTGAGACAGTTGCCACCCTCAAGGCGCTGCTGCGCGGCGATTCCGTTACGTTCGGGGTCGGTGGCCCCCAACGCATCGACGACCCTGCACCGCCCGGGCCGCCCGTCCAACTCGTTGCCTCCGGGCCCAAGGCGATTCGGCTCGCGGGGGAAATCGCGGACGGTGCGCTGCTGTTCATGGGCATATCGCGCCTCGTCCGCGATGTGGGGACGGCGCTTCTCGCGGAGGGACTGGTGGCCAGGGAAACGGAGCGCTCGTTCGAGACAACCTTCAACACGCTCATCTCCGTGGACGACGACCCCTCCATCGCGCGAGAGCGGACGCGCAATGCCGCCTTCAACTGGCTTCGGCTCAAGCGATTCGACCTTGGCCTCGAGCGCATTGGCGCTAGCTACGCCAGCCCCCGCTCTTCCTCTGCGCTTTCCGACGATCTCCTATCGGCTATCTGCGACCACTTCTTCATTACCGGGACACCGTCCGACTGCGCCGCCAAACTCACCGCGCTAGCGAACGAAGGGGTCGGGCGTGTGCTTCTCATGCCCGCCGGCGGCGCTCAGGGCGCCGAGCGCACATTCCACCTCGTGGAGCAGATGGCACGAAAGACGTAGGGGAAGCACGGCGGGGCACCTCGCGCCTTTGCTATGCTCGATTCGTCCGCCGGACGAAACCAGCGCGCCAACAACAATGCCGAGACTCTCGATCCGCGCACACCGCACGCGATGGCATGTCACCATTGCGATGGTAGCCGTTGTCGCGGCGCTTGCTGTCGCCTGCGGCTCCGAGCCGACGCCCACGCCGACCCCGACTCCGACGCCAATCCCTGCGGAGCCGCCACCAGAGCGGCCTGCGGGGAACTTGGAAGACTTCATCATCACGCCCGTGAGCACCGGGCAGGACCTCCTTGACCGCATATCGGATGCGGAGCGGGAATGCCTCCGCAGCGCCTTTGGCGAAGCGGTGTACGGCATCATGTCCGCCACACCTCTTCTCCAGGAGGATGCGGACCCCGCCCAAGCCGCGCCGCTGATCGGCTGCCTGCAGCTCGACAATACGGTGCTGTTCGGCGTCGCCTACCTCGATGCGGTAGTGGGCGGATGGACACCTGGCACGCGCGCGTGCATGAAAGCCGTCGCTCGGGAACATCCGGAGGCAGTCTTCCGAGGCCTGGGGCTCGAGCCACCGACCGAGGTCTCCGCTGGAGCCACTCAGCCCTACCTCCCCCAAATCTACGCGTGCATGAACGATGTGGAGAGGGTGCAGTACCTGATCCGCGTTCAAGCTGCTGCAGATGCCAAGACATCTGTCGAGGCGAACATCATGGGCGTGATTCCCGTCTCGGAAGGGAAGTGCATACGCGGAGCACTCTCCTCGGCGGAGTACATCAGGCTCCTCCAATCCACGGTCTCCAACGCGTTCCTCTCGTCGACGGCAGTGTCTGACTGTGTCTCGGAAGAGAGCTACGGCCTCATCTTCACCTCGATCAACGACACGCTAATCGAAGGGCTCAGCGAGACGAGCCGCGGCTGCCTCGCCGACTTCCTTGGAGAGCGCCCGGACTATGCGGCGCTCGTGAACCCTGCCGCCTACGACGTTGGCGCCCTGAGCCCCGACCGGTTGGCCAGCATCGCGGAGGCGGGCCTGCGGGTATGGGACTGCCTTGACGAGGACGAGATTCTGCGGATGCAGAAGGTCAACGTACGCGCGCTATCCCCCGTGCGGCCGCCGGGCTAGACCAGTGCGCGAACGCCGACGCGCAGCGTGGCATGGCGTCGCCCCGCCGCCACTCATTCCTCCAACTGCACCGCGTCTGCCACCTGCGAGAGTACGCTGCGCGCGTCATGCGCACGCTCTTCAGGCGCCTGCACGCGGCAGGGTGAGTTCATGACGCCGCCGAAGACCGCCGCTGCGCTTGGCAGTATGCGCGCCTCGATGCCCGCGTCCTCGACCAACTGCTGCCACATCTCGGCGATGATCTGGCTTGGCGCTGTTGCAACCGTTACCCAGGCCATTGGCGTTGCTACGGCTCGCCTGGCGCCGCAGTGGAGGCCGCCGCCTCCGGCTCGATGATGCTGTAGGCGATGTCCAGTGCGCGCAAGCGCTGCCCCAACTCATCGGAAAAGGCTGTCTTGATGATTGGCATTTCAACGCGCCACCGCTTGCCCGAACTGGCGATGACCAGGTCAACGTCGTCCGTGCCCGGGTACTCCAGCAGCAGCTGAAGCACCGATTTCAGCAGGAACGTATCGTCGTCGTCGCGGTCGGTCTCGGCAAGGTTAATGAGCAGGCGGCGCGTCGGGCGAGACGGCGGCTGATCGGCGGCTGCGCCGTTGGCGTGGGATGCACCGTTTGCGCTGTTGGTCGCCGGCCTTGGAGCTTGTGGTGCGGGCGCACCCTCCCCGACCTCGCCGGCAGGGGGCGAACCGGCCTCTACAGTTCCCGCATGCGCCTCGGGCTCCTCGGTTGCTGCTTCGGCGCCCGCGGCGGTTGGCGCGGGCTCTTCTCCCACTGCTGGTGCGGCTTCCGCTGGCGGCGGGGCGGACTCCGCCTCCTTCGGTTCGCCGTGCCACTCCTCGACCTTCGGGCTGGCGGCGAGTGGCGGGACCGGCGGGGGGTCGTCGATGGGCAGGACGTAAGGCTCTGCGCTGTCGCACCAGACCAGCAGCTCGTCGTTGCGTCCGCGGGCGGTACGGGCGGCCACCTGTACGAACGCACCCTCCACCCACAGCTCGCTTGTGGAAGGGTAGGCGCGGCTGTTGATTCCGACGTCGATGGAGCCGCTTTGAAGCGTGAGCACGACGAACGCCATCCGCTGTTGCTGGCGGTTGTAGGTCATGCGCACGGATGCCACCTGACCCACGAGCAGCACCTTCGTGCCTTCTTGCTCGTTCTCGATGTCCTCGCGCGACAACACGGCCCCGGCGGGAGCATTGCGGAAGAGCGCGCCCAGGTCGGTCTCACTGAACGTGACGCCCATCAATTCGCGCTCCCACGCGGCCACCTCGCGCGCCGACGGCTCGTCCGCCTCCGGTAGTTCGATGCCGATCATCGGAGGGGGCGCAGACTCGCCGAACAAATTGAACATGTTGGTCTGGCCGGAGTCACGCAACTGCGCCTCGCGCTGCAGCAGATTGACGAGGCTGTCGATGCTGGCCAGCAACCGGCCCCGCTTGCCGAGCGAATCGAGTGCGCCGACGCGAATGAGGCTTTCCAACGCGCGGCGGCTGGCCATCCCAGCGCCCGCGCGGCGGCAGAAGTCCTCGATGCTCGTGAACCGACCGTTCCTGCTGCGCTCGGTCACCATCTCTTCGACCGCCGTCGCGCCGACGTTCTTCACGTACGCCAGTCCGAACAGGATTTGCGGCGCGCCGTCGCCGAACGCCGTTGTGAAGTCGACGCCCGACGAGTTCACATCCGGCGGGCGCACCTCGATGTCGAGCCTCTCGCATTCTGCAACGATGGCGGCGAGGCGGTCGCTCGCGCCGCCGTAGGCATTGAGGAGGCACGCCATGAACTCGAGGGGATAGTTGGCCTTGAAGTACGCCGTCCAGTAGGCGACCACGGCATAGGAGACGCTGTGCGCCTTGTTGAACGCGTAGCCTGCAAACGGCTCGATGAGGTCGAATACCTGCTCGGCGATGGCGCGGTCGTAGTTGTTCTGCGCCGCGCCCTCGACAAAGCGCTCGCGCTCCTGCACCATCAGTTCGCGTATCTTCTTGCCCATCGCCTTGCGCACGATGTCCGCCTCGCCCAGCGAATAGCCGGCAAGCGTCCTCATGATCATCAGCACCTGGTCTTGGTAGACGATGACGCCGTACGTCTCGTCCAGGATGTCCTTCAGTACGGGGTGGGGATATTCAACCGGCACGCGGTGGTACTTGGAGTCGATGAAGCGCGGGATGTGCTCCATTGGCCCCGGACGGTAGAGCGCAATCATCGCGGCCAACTCGCCGAGCGTCGCCGGCTTGAGGTCCTTGATGTAACGGCGCATCCCGGCCGATTCAACCTGAAAGACGCCCGTCGTCTCGCCCGAACCCAGCAGCTCATACGTCTTCGGGTCGTCGAAGGGGATGCCGCCAAGTTCCAAGTCCTCTCTCGTGCGCTCGCGCACCAAGGCGATTGTCTTGGCGAGGATGGTGTAGTTGATGAGGCCCAGGAGGTCCATCTTCAGTAACCCCAGTCTTGCGACGGGCTCCATCGCGTACTGCGTCATTGCAATGGACGTCTCGTCGCCCTTCGACGGCCGCTGGAGCGGCAGGTAGTCGGTGAGAGGCGAGCTCGAGATGACGAGGCCGGCGGCGTGGGTGCTCGCGTTGCGCACGGTGCCTTCCAGCTTCCGTGCGGTGTCTATCAGTTCCCGCAACAGGGCGTCGCCTTCGTACGCCTCCTGCATCTCCGGCGATTCTTCGAAGGCGCGTTCGAGCGTAATGCCGAGGCGCGTTGGGACGAGCCGGGCGATACGGTCGACGTCGGCGTACTGCATGCCGAGCGCGCGGCCAACATCGCGTATCGCCGCCTTTGCGCCAAGGGTGCCGAACGTGATGATCTGCGCGACGTGTTCCTGCCCGTACTTGTCGACGACGTACCGGATGGCCTCGTCGCGCCGGTCGTCCTGGAAGTCGAGGTCGATATCCGGCATCTCCTTGCGCTCGTTGTTGAGGAAGCGCTCGAAGACGAGGCGGTACGCGAGTGGGTCTATCTCTGTGACCCCCAGGCAGTAGAGGGCGATCGACGAGGCCGCGCTGCCGCGCACGCCGAATATGATGCCCTCGCGGCGCGCAAACTCCACGATGTCCCACACCACCAGAAAGTAGTTCGGGTAGCGCGTCTGCGAGATCACGTCCAACTCGTAGGACAGGCGCTCGCGTTGCTCCCCGGTTCCCTCGCCGTAGCGCTCAGTGAACCCCTGCCAGCACAGCCGGCGAAGGTAGGAGTCCGAGTCCGTCCCTTCCGGCGGCATGTACTCCGGCAGGTGCAGCGTCGAGAAGTCCAACGCGAGGTCTACCGACTCCGCGATGCGCTCCGTCGAGGTGAGCGCCTCAGGCAGGTCAGCGAACAGGTACTCCATCTCTTCCGGACTCTTGAGGTAGTACGACTCGTCCGACATCTTCAGCCGCTTCTCGTCGGACGTGTTGGTGTTGGTCTGAATGCAGACCATGACGTCTTGGAGCGGCGCGTCCTCCTGCTGGACGTAGTGCAGGTCGTTCGTCGCCACGATCGGGATATCGAGCTTGTCGGCCAGGGCGAGGAGGTCCTGGTTCAGCCGCTCGAGGAAGTCGAGGTTCTCGTGGCGCTGCAGTTCGAGATAGAAGCTGGGGAAGGTGTCTTTGCTCCAGCGCGCCAGCTCCTCCGCACGCTTCGTATCGCCTGCCACGAGCAGTTCCGACAGCTCGCTGCTGGGGCAGCCCGAGAGCACGATGAGGCCGTCCGCGTACTCCTCCAGCAGTTCGTGGTCGACGCGCGGCTTGTAGTAGAAGCCCTCCAGGTGCGACTTGGTGACGAGGTTGGCGAGGTTGCGGTAGCCCTGCTGGTTGCGGGCAAGGACGGTGAGGTGGAAGGGGTTCTTGTCCACGGTGCGCTTGTCCAGGCGGCTCTTGGAGGCGACGTAGAGCTCGCAGCCGAGGATGGGCTTGATGCCCACGTCCACGCACGCCTCGTAGAAATCGACCGCTCCATGCATCCCGCCGTGGTCGGTCAGGCCGAGCGCATTCATCCCCAGTTCCTTGGCGCGCTTGACCAGCGCGTCGATGCGGCTGAGGCCGTCGAGCATGCTGTACTCGGTATGGACGTGGAGGTGCGTGAAGGCCATTCGGGACACCTGATGGTATGGCGCGCCATTATAGGGAGCGGATGGAGCGCAACCAAGAGACAATCCCCAAATCTTGGGGATTGTCTCTGCCAATCCACAGGATGCTGTACCTCTCTGCGCGCCCGTGGACCCCCTGCGTGGCGTCCATCCGTCGGGAACCCCTAGGCCGCGCGCGTCCCCTTTGGTACGCTGCTAGGCGAGGACACGGTGAGCGAGCCTTCCCTTTCAACTCCATCCAGCGTCTACGACAGCGCGCTCCACCGCCTGCTCGGCCTCGTCGATGTGGAGCGGTTGGTGGGCGCGGGTGCGCCTGCGGTCAAGACCGACCTGACGAGGATGACGGAGCTGGCGCGGCGCCTCGGCAATCCCCAACGCAGCACGCCGGTTATCCAGGTCGCCGGAACCAAGGGCAAGGGCTCCGTCTCCGCCATGACGGCGAGCATCCTGCACGCGCATGGCAAGCGCGTCGGCCTCTTCACGTCGCCGCACCTGCACACCTTTCGCGAGCGTATCCGCCTCGACGGCGAGCCCGTCTCGCCCGAGTCGTTCGTCGCGGCGATGGACGCGGTCTGGCCCCATGCCGAGGCGATGGCCGAAGACGGCCTCGGCTGGCCTTCGACGTTCGAGGTGCTGACGGCGATGGCCTTCGAGACGTTCCGTCGCGAGGCCGTCGACGTTCAGGTGCTCGAGGTGGGGCTTGGTGGTAGGCTCGATTCGACCAACGTCGCCGATGCCGACGTTGCCGTCATCACCTCCATTAGCCTCGACCACACCGCGGTCCTTGGCCGCACCGTCGAAGCTATTGCCGCGGAGAAGGCGGGCATCATCAAGCCGGGGGCGCGCGCCGTGGTCGCGCCGCTGTGCGAGGAGGCCGCCCGCGTCGTCAGCCGCACGATCGAGGAGCGCGGCGCGTACGCGCGCCATGTCGCGAGCGACATGACGTGGGAGGCGCGGGGCCACGACCTCACCACGCAGTCCCTCACCTTTACGCTCGACGGCGAAACCATCGATGCGGACATCGCCCTGCTCGGGGCACACCAGCAGGAGAACGCGGCGACGGCGCTCGCTGCCGTTCGTGCGCTAGACCCGGCGATAAGCGCCCAGGCCATCGCGCAAGGCATGCGAACGGTGCGTTGGGACGGGCGGTTTCAGGTTGCGGGCCGCCACCCCTTTGTCGTGTTCGACGGGGCGCACAACGTCGATTCCATCGCGCGGTTGCGCCAAACGGTGGCCGACTACCTTCCGCCGGGGCGCCTGTTCGTCGTCTTCGGCTGCTCATCCGACAAGGACCTGCCGGGCATGGCTGCTGAGATCGCTCCCGCCGCGAGCATCGTCATCACGTGCGCCTCGCGCCATCCGCGCTCTTCCGACCCGCACGATGCGGCTGTCGTATTCCGCCGGGCGGGCGTTGTTGCAGAGCCGCGTGCCGGCGTAGAGCAGGCGCTCGAGGCTGCGCTGGCAGCCGCCCATACCGAGGACTCGGTTGTCGTTACGGGTTCGCTGTTCGTCGTGGCGGAGGCGCTCGAGGCGTGGTACGGCCACGACGCAGAGCGCTATCCCGAGTTCAACCCCCATGCCGCCGCGATGAGGGTGGGATGAGCGGCGCCCGCAGCCGAGTTGTCGTCACAGGTATGGGCGCCATGACCCCGCTGGGCGAGTCGGTCACGGAATTCTGGGACGGGCTGGTCGTCGGACGCTCCGGCATCGGCCCCATGATGCTTGCCGATCCCACCGACTACCCCTGTCGCGTTTCGGGAGAGGTGAGCGGTTTCGACCCGGACCGCTACATCGACCGGCGCGAGTCGCGCCGCATGTCGCGCTTCTCCCAGCTCGCCGTCGCCGCGGCTCAGGAGGCGATGCGCGACGCCGGGCTGTCAGATGCGTCCATCGACGGTGAGCGAACCGCGACAGTTCTTGGCAACGGCAATGGCGGCTACCCCGACGTCGACGCCGCGATGCGCGTTCTGGTCGAGCGCGGCGGAATGCGCATCTCACCCTTCTTCTTCCCAATGACGCTTCCCAACATGGCCGCCGCCAACGTCAGCCGCTTCTTTGGCGCACTCGGTCCGTGCAGCACCATCATCACCGCCTGCGCTGCCTCCACACAGGCGATAGGCGACGGTGCAGCGCTTATCCAGCGCGGCGCTGCCGATGTCGTCATCTCCGGGGGAACGGAGGCGGGCATCAGCCAGCTCGGCCTGGCCGGCTTCAGCGTCATGCGCGCGCTCACCGCCCGCAACGACGACCCGCCGTCCGCCAGCCGCCCCTTCGACGCCGACCGCGACGGCTTCGTGCCGGCGGAGGGCGCGGGCATCCTCATCCTCGAATCGCTGGAGCACGCCCGCGAGCGGGGGGCACCCCCCCTCGCCGAGGTGCTCGGCTACGGCCTCTCGTCCGACGGCAACCACCAGTTCCAGCCAGACGACGATGGCGCGGGCGCGGCGCGCGCCATCACCGCCGCGCTGCGCGACGCAGGCCTCTCACCGTCGGACATCGACTACGTCAACGCACACGGCACGTCGACGCCGCTCAACGACACGTCGGAGACCTGGGCCATCAAACGGGCATTCGGCGACGACGCCTACCGCGTGCCCATCAGCTCGACCAAGTCGATGATCGGCCACGCGCTGGGCGGCGCGGGCGCGATGGAGGCCATTGCCAGCATTCAGACCATCCGCACCGGCATCATTCACCCCACGGTCAACTACACAACGCCCGACCCCGACTGCGACCTTGACTACGTCCCGAACGAATCGCGCCGCGCCGCCGTCCGCACCGTCCTTTCCAACTCGTTCGGCTTCGGCGGCCAAAACGCCTGCCTCGTCTTCGGCGCGGTGGAGGAGTAGCGGCGAAGGCCCTCACCCCGTCGTCCTCCGGCTCGACGGGAGAGGGGGTGGAGGCCCCGGCTGGTGGCCCACCGACCCTGGCCTTGCTCGTGCGGGGGTGACGAAGGGGAGCGGGGACGTGACGACCAGGAGACGGCGCTCGAGTGGCGGGTCGAGGACTGCGTCTGTTATGCTGATGCTGTTCAGCGGCCCGGTGGTGTAGCCTGGTTTAACACACCTCCCTGTCAAGGAGGAGAGCGCCGGTTCAAATCCGGTCCGGGTCGCCAGCAACCTTACTTCCATTCGTACGTTGGTCCAGTGTGGCAGGCCTGCGTGCGCTCCCTTGGGCAGGCGCGGCTGCACACCATGGAGGCGCCACATGACGAGTGTGAACGAACAGAATGACAGGAACGCCCAGATCGTCGCGGAGTTCCGTGCCAACGGCGGCAGGGTCGGCGGGCGATTCGAGAACGCGACGCTGCTGTTGCTACACACCACCGGCGCCAAATCGGGCAAGGAGCGTGTGACCCCGTTGGTCTGCTTAGCTGACGGTGGCCGCCTGCTCATCTTTGCCTCCAAGGCGGGCGCGCCGACCCACCCCGACTGGTACCACAACCTGGTCGCGCACCCGCGCGTCACCATCGAGGTGGGCGCAGAGACATACGAGGCAACCGCCTCGACTCTGGAGGGCGAAGAGCGCGACCGCATCTACGCCATTCAGGCCGAGCGCAGCCCCATATTCGCCGAGTACCAACAGAAGGCCGGCGACCGCGCCATTCCCGTCGTGGCGCTTCACCGCATCTAGCCCCTGCACATTGAGCAGGTGGATTCCGGCCCGCGCGGGGACGGGGGGGGGGTGCGCGAGGGTCGCGATGGGTAGGGTATAGTTGCCCCAACCATCGCAGGGAGGCGCGCCATGGACACTCCGCGCAAACGCGTAGGACTCATCGTTCCGTCGTCCAACTCGACCGTCGAGTACGACTTCCAACTCGTCGCATCGCAGCTCAACGGCAGCGCGGCGGGTGAGATCTCCGTCCACACGGGCCGCGTCTGGCTGGTGGACACGACGCCGGAGATGCTGGAGCAGATGAACGAGGACGCTGAGGCGGTGGCGCGGTTGGTGGCCACCGCCGGCGTGGACGTCATCTCCTACGCCTGCACCAGCGGCAGCTTCCTTGGAGGGCCCGGCTACGACGAGCAGCTGCTGGCGCGCATCACCGCAGCGGCGGACGACCTGCCCGCCGTTGGCACGACGCCCGCCGTCATCGCCGCGCTCCGCGAGGTCGGCGCAGCGCGCGTTGCCGTCGTCACGCCCTACATCGACTCCATCAACGAGCGCCTTACCCGCTTTCTCCAGGCGGAGGGCTTCGACGTCGCGAGCATGGCCGGCCAGCAACTCGTCGCCAACCTTGACATCGGCAACCAGACGCCGGAGGCGATAGCCGCCTTTTCCCGCGAGCACCTCGCCCGCGACGTCGACGCGTTCTTCCTCTCCTGCACCAACTGGCGTGCGATGGAGGTCGCGGAGGCGCTCGAAGCCGAACTGGGCAGGCCGGTCGTCACCTCGAACCAGGCGACCATCTGGGCGACGTTGCGCGCCCTGGGCTACGGCGCACCGATCACCGGCTACGGACAGCTGATGAGCTCCATTGGCCAAGCTGCCGCTGCGGGCTAGCGGCGTGGGCGCGATAGAGGACATCGTCCTGCGGCGCGACGGGCGCAACATCTCGTCGCTGCGACCGTTCATCGCTGATGACTACTGCACGCGCGCTGCGCAACTACTGCTTGATAACCCGGGGCAGGTACTCATCGTCACCGGCTTCTACATCCTGTCCGGCAAGGCGATAGAGACGGACGGTCCACCCGGCGCGCTCGCGATAGGCCGTGCGCTACAGACGCTTGGCTACGGCGTGTCCTACGTGACGGATTCGTACGGCGCCGAGGCGATGCGCGACCTCGCCGCCGGAACGGAGGTCGTCGAGTTTCCCATCGCCGACGCGCTGGAGAGCGCCGCCTTTGCGCGCAGCCTTCTGGCGCGGCTGCGGCCCTCGGTGCTCGTGTCCATCGAGCGCTGCGGCGCGTCCGCTGACGGCCTCTACCGCAACATGCGCGGCCTCGACATCTCCGAGTACACCGCCAAGTTGGATGCGCTGTTCGCCACCCACGCCATCAGCATCGGCATCGGCGATGGCGGCAACGAGATCGGGATGGGCAACTTTGCCGAGCAGATACCGAAGTTCGACAAGCTGCCGCAGCAGCCGGCAGTGGCGACGTGCGCCGAGCCCGTCATCGCCTCCGTCTCCAACTGGGGCGGCTACGGCCTCGTCGCTGCGCTCTCGCAGCTCACGGGAACCAACCTGCTGCCGCGGATCGAGGAGGAGGCCGCCTGGGTGCGCCGCTGCGTCGAGCTAGGCGTCGTCGACGGCACGACCGGCGACCTCAAACCCGCCGTCGACGGCTTCACGCTCGAGGAGAACAGCGAGACGCTCGCGCTGCTCCACGGGGCGGTGGGGGCGGAGTAGGGGCCGCACCCTACCCGAACAGCGCGGCGATGCGGTCGCCGACGATTTCAGCCTCGCCGTCCTTGAGGCCGAAGACGTGGATGTCCATGTGGGATTCGCCTGCGCGAACGCGCGTCCAGATCGGAGGGTCGCCCGCCTTGAGCTCGTCGACGACGGCGTGCAGGGTCTTGCCCGCAACCGCAGGGTTGCACTCGATGTGCACGCCGAATGGGTGGTGGCCGACGATGTTGTCGATCATCCGCGCCTCGAGCCCATCGATACCCTGTAGCCGCTCGACGAGCGCATCGCTCTGGCGCTCGGCGTCGGCGAGGCGCGCCTCGTGGTCAAGCGTCATCCATCGGCGCACGGCGGCAACGACGCCGACGATCTCCTGCCGGTCAATCTTCTGCGGCCTGCCGACGCCGCGTATGCGCCGTCCCTCGTAGCTGACGAAGGTCTGGAGGGACAGCTTGCGAATCGTCTCTGCGTCGCCCAGGGCGAGGCCGGTCGATTGGGGCGCGCCGATGTACTTGGCGGCGATGCACTGGAAGGATGCGCCCATCCGCACGTACTTGCCGACGTTCTCCAGCGGGTAGACCTGGCCCGCTGCGTCGACCATCACCGGCACGCCAGCGGCCTTGGCAACACGAATCGTCTCCTCCAGCGGCAGTGCGGCGGGATCGGGCGCCTCCTCGACCATGTAGTAGTGGACGGCCGCCGTCCGCCCGCTGATGGCGCGCTCGAGGTCATCCGCGGTCGTCCCACCGTCGGAGCCGAACTCGACGATGCGCGCCCCGGCCAGCTCAAGGCAGCGGTCGTACCAGTAGCGCTGGCGCCGCTGAATCAGTATCTCGTTGCGCATGCCCGTCGTGTCTGGCAGCTGCTGGATCCTGTCGTCGTCGTCGCCTGCCATGAACGCGGCGGTGGCGAGGGTGAGTGCGGAGCCTGCGCCGGAGGTGACGTAGGCCGCAGGCACGTTGAGCGCCTCGGCGATGTATGCGCCCGCGCGCTCCTCCAGCTCTGTCAGTGGGACGTAGGCGGACGCAGCGGCGCCCATGGCATCCGTTACCTCGGGTGGCGGCGTTGAGCCGCCGAGCAGCGTGAGGCTGCCAATGGCGTTGATGATGGGGCGTGCCCCGAGTTCCTTGTAGATCGCGCCCCATTCCGTCGTCGTCATCTCTCTGCCTCCTACATCCGGCGTCGTAGGGCGCATTGTCGCATCATGGCGCGATAACGCAACGCGCAGCAAGACGCCCCGGTGGTGGGCCGGGGCGAATGCTTGCGGTCCTGAGGGAGCCCTGGTTACGCAGCCTTGGCGGCGTCGACCTGCTCGGCCTGCTCGATGTGCAGGACGGTGACGTTCTTGGGCAGCGCGCGCGTGAGCTCTTCGGGCGTGTAGCCCGTGGCGCGCGCGTACTGCGCCGCCTGCGCCACCAGGACGTCCCCCACGGTGTCTGCGATGGTCTTGAACATAGTGCCTTCCTCCTATACCTCTCGGTGCGCCATTTCGTTTCTACGGATTACGTTACCATACTTCGAGATTCGTTGCAATAGGTTTTCACAATCTATTGTGAAAATGAGAACGAATCTGTGCGAAGCATGGCCCGGCGCGACACCCCTTCGCCCTGGCAGTGGCCCTCTCTCGGCGGGGGAGGGAGTGGGGTTTAGCTGCCGGGAGCGGCCGCCGCGCGCTGTTTGAGGCTCCGGGCGAGCCTGCGCCTTGCTACCAGGACGTAGTGGGCGCACGTGAGGCAGCGAATGCCGATGTCCGCGCCCAGGCGCTCGACGCGCCACGTGCGTCCGCCGCAGGGATGCTGCTTGCGCAGTGTCAGCACCTCGCCAAGGTGGAAATCTACCGCCATGGCTTGCCCATTCGCTCGAGCTCGGCGTTGACGGCGTCGCGCAATCGCTCGGCCTCGGCGCGCGCGGCATCCGCGAAGTCCCCGCCCTTCGACGCGTAGAGGACGCTTCGGGAGGCGGAGATGAGCACGCGGCGTCCGTCGGCGTCGACGCCGTTGCGCACCGACGCTTCGAGGTCGCCGCCTTGCGCCCCGATGCCGGGGACGAGGATAGGCATCGAGCCTACGATGTTCCGCACCCGGGCGAGTTCGTCCGGGACGGTCGCGCCGACGACGAGCCCGACGTTGCCGTTGTCGTTCCAGGCAACCGCCTTCCGCGCGACCTCTTCGTAGAGAGGGCCTTCGCCGGACGCGCCGCGCACCCTGAGGTCCTGGAACTCGGCGCCGCCGGGGTTGGACGTGCGCGTCAGCACGAACACGCCCTTCTCCGCATAGTCCAGATACGGTTGGACGGCGTCCCGTCCCTGGTAGGGGTTCACGGTCAGGGCGTCCGCGCCCCACGTCTCGAAGGCGGCCCTGGCATATGCCCGCGAGGTGTTGTCCATGTCGCCGCGCTTGGCGTCGAGCAGAACCGGTACGCCATCCGGCACTGCCTCGATGGTGGCCTGTAGCGCCTCGAGGCCGGGAATGCCCTCAGCCTCGTAGAACGCCCACTGCGGCTTGTAGGCGCATACGAGGTCGCTCGTAGCTGCGATGATGGCGCGGTTGAACTCGGCGATGCTGTTGATGGGCATTGCGGCGAGCGAGGGGTCCAGGCCCACGCACAGGAGGCTGCGGTTGCGTGTAGCGGCGCCGTCCAGTCGCTGGATGAAGGAGCTCATGCGTCCTCAGTGTACCAAGCGCAGCCGACTGGTAGCATCGGGTGCATGGCACGACCCGCCCCCGCCGCGAGGCGCCGCTCCGCCCCCGTCGGGCGGCTGCTGACCGAGGTCTACGAACGGCTCTTCGGGGAGTACGGACCGCAGCACTGGTGGCCGGGCGACACGCCGTTCGAGGTCGTTGCCGGCGCGATCCTGACGCAGAACAGCGCGTGGAGCAACGCCGAAAAGGCGCTGGACAATCTCAAGGCTGCGGGCGCGCTCGAGCCACAGGCAATCAGGGACATGCGGCAGGAGCGCCTCGCCCGGCTCCTCCGCCCGAGCGGCTACTTCAACTCCAAGGCCACGAAGCTGAAGGCGGTGGTCGAATGGCTACGCTGTATCGACGACGACTTTGCACGCCTGGGCGAGTGGGAGGCCAAGGCGCTTCGTGCCGAATTGCTCGGCGTCCACGGCATCGGTCCGGAGACAGCGGACGTGCTCGTGCTCTACGTTGCCGGACTGCCGTCGTTCGTCATCGACGCCTACACGATGCGCATCCTGGAGCGGTTGGCGATCGAGGTGCTGCATCCGACGTACGAGGGCTACCAACGCCTCTTCGAGGAGAACCTGCCGCTCGATGTGAGGCTGTACAACGAGTTTCACGCGCTGCTGGATGTCCACGCGGCATCCACGTGCCGCAAGCGCGAGCCACGCTGCGCCGAGTGTTGCCTGCTCGAGGTGTGCCGCTACGGGCGACAACGAATGGATGGAGCTACGGCGACCTGAACATCGTGCTGCCGCCGATGGCCGCGCAGACGACCGCCCCGATGATGCTGAGCGGCCCGACGAGTTCGTGCCAGTCCAGGGTGAACGCCAGAATTGCCACTACGACCAGCACCACGGACAGGGAAATGGTGATACTGCGGGTCTGTTCATTCCTCATTGCGTGTGCGCTCCTCCACTGCGCTGGATTGGCGCCGCGCTAGCGCTGCGCGACGGCCTTGGGCTCAATCACCCGCATCGATGCCAGGTAGGGCAGGTTGCGGTAGTGCTCGTTATAGTCCAAACCGTAGCCGACGACAAACTCGTCGGGCACCTCGAATCCCGTGTAGCGCGCGTCGATGTCCACCACACGGCGCGCGCGCTTGTCGAACATTGCGCATATTTCCAGGCTTGCGGGCCCCTTGTCCTGCACGTGCTGCATGATGGGGCGCAGTGTCATGCCCGTGTCGATGATGCCCTGCACCAGGATGACGTGCCGCCCCTCGATGCTCAGGTCGATGTCGCGCGTCACGTCTACCTCACCGCCGTGCTCGCCCCGGAAGCGCGACACGCTCATGAATGCCACCTCGACGGTGTGCTCCTCCATGGCGCGGATGAGATCGCTGGTGAAAACGAACGCGCCGCGCAGGATGCCGACCAGCACCGGCGCGCTTCCTGCGTAGTCGGCCTCGATGCGCTGCGCCAGCTCCGTGACCCTTTCCGAGATCTGCTCGCGCGTGAACAGGACACGTTCAATGCCCTTGACCTCCGCCTCTGCCAACGGCCCGTAGCCGTAGCGGCCGAGCAAGCGCACGTAGTCGCGGCGGTAGAGCAGCTGGATATTGATTTCAGGGTACAACTCGCGCAGCTGGCGAAGCTTGCGGTTCTTCGTCGTGACCAGATTCTGCTTCATGGTCGTCAGTTCGAAGTACTGATCCTGCTCCGGCAGGTAGAAGTCGGGCGAGAACATTTCGACGACGCGGTTGCCGTCCCACCTGAGCGGGAATGAGCGCGGTTCGTACAGGTAGGGAACGCCGTAGTAGTCCAGCATCTTGGCGAACTCCTGCTCGCTCCCGTGCATGAAGGAGACGTCGCTGGTCTCGTCGGGCCCCGCCTGCTTGCGGTGGCTGCGCCTTTGGCCTGGTGTCTGCGCCCTGACACCTGCCCGAGGTGCCGGGGAAGGCGCATCCTGTGCCGCCGCGCGTGGTGAGCGCCGGCGCCGCGTTGAGGTCTTCTTCGCGGGCGCATCGGGCACGCTCGCAGTTTGCTCCTCTGCGGGTGGCGGCGCATCCTGTGCCGCCGCGCGTGGTGAGCGCCGGCGCCGCGTTGGGGTCTTCTTCGCGGACGCATCGGGCACGCTCGCAGTTTGCCCTTCTGCGGACGGCGGCGCATCCTGTGCCGCCGGGCGTGGTGAGCGCCGGCGCCGCGTTGAGGTCTTCTTCGCGGACGCATCGGGCACGCTCGCAGTTTGCTCTTCTGCGGACGGCGGCGCATCCTGTGCCGCCGCGCGTGGTGAGCGCCGGCGCCGCGTTGGGGTCTTCTTCGCGGACGCATCGGGCACGCTCGCAGTCTGCTCCTCTGCGGGTGGCGGCGCATCCTGTGCCGCCGTGCGTGGTGAGCGCCGGCGCCGCGACGGCTTGGGCGCGGCTGCACCAGCGGCTTCGTCGGTCTGGAGGGGGGTGACGGCGTCGTTCGTGGGTTCTTGCGCGTCGGAAGCGCCGCGCCGCGCCCTACGACGCCGCGGCCTCGATGGCCTTACCTGTGGGGTGCTCTCGGGTTGGTCGCTCACACTCACTCTCTTTCGAGTCTAGCGCTGGTTCCGGAGGCCGTCGACATACTCGGGCGTCGTTGCAATGTGAATATGCTGGCCCGCTCGCGTCAGCGCCTCCACCGCAGCCCGTGCGGTGTCGATGGACGTATAGCAGGGGATGCGTCGCTCCGTTGCCGCACGCCGTATCTCAAAACCGTCGCGCAGCGAGGCCGATACCTCGGCGATGGTGTTGACCACGCCGCTGACCACGCCGCCTTGGACGATGGAGAAGGCGTTGGGCTCAGGCTCGCCCGCTTTGTTAACCGTCGTGACGGGGATGCCCAGCCCCTCGATGAGCGCTGCTGTGCCGCTCGTTGCATAGAGGCGGTAGCCCATCGTGCCAAGCTCCTTGAGCCACGACACCGCGCCTGGCTTGTCACGATCGGCGATGGTGACGAGGAGCGAACCTTTGGCCGGGAGCATGAGAGAGGCGGCCATGAGCGCCTTGGCCATCGCCGCGTGCTCGCTCTCGTCGACCCCCATCACCTCACCCGTCGACTTCATCTCCGGTCCAAGGTAGGTATCGACGCCGCCAAGCTTGGACATGGAGAAGACGGGCGCCTTGACGCCGAAGAGTGGCCTGGTCGGCGCGAGGCCGCTGGTGTAGCCCTGCTCTTCGAGCGACTGGCCCAGCATGACGTTCGTCGCCATCTGCACCATCGGTAGGCCGGTGACCTTGGTGATGAAGGGGATGGTCCTGCTCGCCCGGGGGTTGACCTCAATGACGTATATCTCGGAGTGCTCCGTACCCTGGTCCATGACGACGTACTGGATGTTCATGAGGCCGCGTACGTCGAGCCCGAGCCCGATGCGCGTGGTGTAGTCGACCAGTGCCTCCACCTCGCGCTCCGTCAGGCTGAACGCGGGGTAGACAGCCATCGAGTCGCCGGAATGGACGCCGGCGCGTTCGACGTGCTGCATGATGCCCGGTATCACGACCGACTCGCCGTCGCATACGGCGTCCACTTCGACCTCCATCCCACCGAAATACTTGTCGATGAGGATGGGGCGCCCCTGGCCGGCCTCGACCGCAGCACTCAGGTAGCGTACGAGATGCGTCGCATCTTCGACGATTTCCATCGCACGTCCGCCGAGGACGTAGGAGGGACGTACCAGCAGCGGGAACTCGAGCCGCTCTGCCACGCTCAGCCCCTCTCCGAGGGAGACGACGGTGGCACCAGGCGGCTGGGGGACACCCAGGCGCTCCATCAGTTCGCCGAAACGCTCGCGGTCGGACGCGGTGTCGATGGCCTCCGCAGTCGAACCGAGCAGTGGAAAGCCGGCGCGGTCGAGAGACTGGCTGAGGTTGATTGCCGTCTGGCCGCCAAATTGGACGACGCTCGGCGGCGGCTCATCGTCACCCGCCTCGTTCTCCAGGATGTCGCGCACGCTCTCGTCGTCCAGCGACTCGAAGTAGAGGCGGTCGCTCGTATCGAAGTCGGTCGAGACCGTCTCCGGATTGGAGTTGACCATGATGCTGGCGACATTTGCCCTGTCCAGCGCAAACGCCGCATGGACGGAGCAGTAGTCGAACTCGATGCCCTGCCCGATGCGTATCGGCCCGCTGCCGATGACGAGTGCGCGCTCGCCCTTTAGCGGCAGCGCCTCGTTCTCCTCGTCATAGCACGAGTAGAAGTAGGGTGTCGCCGCTTCGAACTCCGCCGCGCAGGTGTCCACCATCTTGTAGACGGGGCGGATCCCCCATTGCCGCCGCAGCTCGCGTACCTGCTCGCCCAGCCGGTCGGCTAGCATGCCGATGAACTCGTCGGCGAAGCCGAGGCGCTTGGCCTGGCGCAGCAGGTCTTGCGTGAGCTCCTCGCCCAACAATCGCCGCTCCATCTCAACGATGCGCTGCATTCCGGCAAGGAACCACGGGTCGACGTGGCTGAGCTTCGCAAGGTCGTCGACGGAGCTGCCGCGGCGCAGGGCAGCCATCAACGCCCACAGCCGCACGTCCGTCCCGCCCAGCGGCAACTCTCCGACGGCCAGGCCGCCCCATGCGGGGTCTTCCCACATCAGCGAGCGCCCGCCCATCTCCAGTGAACGTACCGCCTTTTGGAGCGCCGCCTCGAAGCTGCGGTCGATGGCCATGACCTCGCCCGTCGCCTTCATCTGCGTGCCCAGCATCCGGTCGCCTGAGGGGAACTTGTCAAACGGCCACCGCGGGATCTTGATGACGCAGTAGTCGAGCGCGGGTTCGAAGGCGGCCTTGGTGCGTTGGGTGACGGCATTCGGTATCTCGTCGAGCCGCCGCCCGGCGGCAATCTTGGCCGCCACCCGTGCGATGGGGTAGCCCGTTGCCTTGGACGCCAGCGCCGAGGAGCGGCTGACGCGAGGGTTGACCTCGATGACGTAGTACTGCATCGGTTCCGGCTGCTCGCCGCGCAGCGACCCGCCGATGGTGGGGTGGGGTGACAGCGCGAACTGGATGTTGCACCCACCCTCGATGCCCAGTGCGCGGATGATGCGCAGGCTCGCCGAGCGGAGCATCTGGTACTCCTTGTCCGACAGCGTCTGGCTCGGCGCGATCACGACGGAGTCGCCCGTGTGGACGCCCATCGGGTCGAGGTTTTCCATGTTGCAGATGGTGATGCAGGTGTCGGCGGAGTCGCGCATCACCTCGTACTCGATTTCCTTCCACCCTTGGAGCGAGCGTTCGATGAGCACCTGCCCGATGGGGCTCGCGGCGATGCCTCCGGCAGCCACCTGCTCCAGCTCTTCGATGGTCGTGACGAAGCCGCCTCCGGTGCCGCCGAGCGTGTACGCGGGCCGGACGGCTACCGGCAGGCCAATGCGCAGCGCAGCTTCGCGCGCCTCCTCGGTGCTGTGCGCTATCGCGCTTGGCGGCGCGGGCTCACCGATCGAGCGAAGCAACTCGCGGAAGAGCTCGCGGTCCTCCGCCTTCTGTATCGTTTCCAGCGGCGTGCCGAGCAATCGCACGTCGTACCTGTCCAGCACACCCGCGTTGGCCAGCTCGACGGCCAGGTTGAGGCCGGTCTGGCCGCCAAGCGTCGGCAGCAGCCCGTCGGGGCGCTCCGCGTCGATGATGCGCTCCAGCACCTCCAGTGTCAGCGGCTCGACGTAGACGCGGTCGGCGGTCTCCTCGTCCGTCATGATGGTGGCGGGGTTGGAGTTGACGAGCACCGTCGTCACGCCCTCCTCGCGGAGTGCGCGGCATGCCTGCGTCCCGGCGTAGTCGAATTCGGCGGCCTGCCCGATGATGATGGGCCCGCTGCCGATGACCATCACCTTGGAGGGCCTACCGGCCACCGGCTGTACCTCCTTCTGCGACCAGCGCAAGGAATTCGTCGAACACGTAGCGGTTGTCGAGCGGCCCCGGGGAGGCTTCCGAGTGGTACTGGATGGTCATGACGGGCGCTTCGCGATGGCGCAGGCCCTCGACCGTGCCGTCGTTCAAATTGACGTGCGTCACCTCGAGTGACGCCGGCAGCCCGTCGGGGTCGACGGCGTAGCCGTGGTTCTGCGCGGTGATGTAGACACGGCCGGTTGACAGATCCTGCACCGGGTGGTTGCCGCCGCGGTGGCCGAACTTCAGCTTGTACGTCGAGCCTCCGAGGGCGCGCGCGACGACCTGGTGGCCGAGGCAGATGCCGAGCAGCGGCAGCTGTCCGATAAGCGCCTGCGCCGTGTCCACCGTCGCATCGTTGTGGACAGGGTCGCCCGGGCCGGGCGAAAAGACGACGCCCTGCGGCCTGAGCGCAAGCACGTCGGACGCCGCTGCCGTCGCCGGAAGCACATCCACGCGGCAACCGCGCAACGACAGCTCACGCAGGATGTTGTACTTGACGCCGCAGTCAACGACCGCGACGCGCAGACGCTCGCCACCGCCCTCCCACGCGAAGCCCTCCGCAACCGTCACCTGCTCGACGTAGTTAATCGAGTCGTATTCGGGCAGCGCGCGCAGGTGTTCGAGCGCGGCATCCGGCGAGCCGCTCGTGACGGCGCCCATCATGACGCCGGACGAGCGTATGCGCCGCGTCACCGCCCTCGTATCGATGCCTGCGATGCCGACGACGCCTTCGGACGCGAGGTAGTCGTGGAGTGTGCGCTCCGTGTTGTAGTGGCTTGGCGTGAGCGACTGCTCGCGGACGACGAATCCGGCGACCTGGATGCGACGCGACTCGACATCCTCCGCAGCGATGCCGTAGTTGCCCTGGAGCGGGTAGGTGGGCACGACGATCTGGCCGGCATACGACGGGTCGGTCAGCATCTCCTGGTAGCCGGTCATGGAGGTGTTGAAGACCACCTCGCCGTAGGTATCGCCTGAGGCGCCAAAGCCCTCGCCCCTGTAGACGGCGCCGTCTGCCAGAACGAGATATGCCGTCACGCTCGCGCACCCACGCCGATGCCGTCGTAGGCCACCTCGCCCTGGGCGACGGTCAGCCGTACCCTGCCGCGCAATCGATCACCCTGGAGCGGCGAGTTCCTGCCCTTGGAGACGAATTCGCGCGTCTCCACCGGCCATTCGGTGTCGAGGTCGAGCAGCACGGCGTCCGCAGACGCGCCAGGGCGCAGCGTGCCGAGCCGCGACCCTCGCTCGCCAAGCAGCGCTGCGGGTCCCGCAGTCAGACGGTGGATGAGCGTCGATAGCAGCAGCTCGCCGTCGTGCACGAGTCCAAGCAGCAGGCCCAGCGCCGTGTCCAGCTCGGAGATGCCGACCGTCGCGTCCTCGAACGGCACGGCCTTGTCTGCGAAGGTGTGTGGCGCATGGTCGGTGGCGATGCAGTCGATGGTCCCGTCGCGGAGCGCGGCGATCATCGCGGCGCGGTCGGAGAGCGAGCGCAGCGGTGGGCTGACCTTGGCGTTCGTGTCGTATGCGCCGAGCGCCACGGGCGTCTCGGCGTGTGCCTCGCCGTGGATGCCAAGCACCCACTCCTCGCTCATCGCCAGGTGGTGCGGGGTGACCTCGGCCGTGACGTGCAGCCCGCGCGCCTTGGCCTGCCGGACGAGCTCGGCACTGCCCGTGGTGCTCACGTGGGCTGCGTGGAAGTGGCCGCCCGTCACCTCCGCGAGCGCAATGTCGCGCGCGACGAGCGATTCCTCGCCCGCAGACGGGTAGCCGGGCAGGCCGAGCCGCGATGCGACCCAGCCGTCGTGGATGCCGAGGCCGCGCGTGATGGAATAGTCCTCGCAGTGGTCGATGACGGGCAGGCCCAGCTCGCGGGCATAGGTGAGCGCCATCTGCATCAGCTGGCCCGTCGGCACGGGCGCGCCGTCGTCGCTGAAGCCGATGACGCCAGCGCGCGCCAGCTCCTCCATGTCGGCGAGCTCCTTGCCGGCCCTCCCCCGCGTGACGCAGCCGACGGGCAGCACGCGAATGGGTCCCGCCTCCGCCGCGCGCCGGGCGACGTACTCGACTATGGTCGCCGAGTCGATGGGCGGCTCCGTGTTGGGCATCGCGCAGAGCGTGGTGAAGCCACTGCGCGCCCCCGCTTGGGTGCCCGTGAGGACCGTCTCCTTGTCCTCGCGGCCCGGCTCGCGCAGGTGCGTGTGCAGGTCGACGAACCCCGGAACCGCGACCAGTCCGGCGGCGTCCACGGTCAGCGCGGCGTCGGGTGCAGCGAGCGACCCGCCGCGCGCCAGGACGGCACCATCGCGCAGCAGCAGGTCGCCGACCTCGTCGATGCCGTCGGAGGGATCGACGAGCCGCGCGCCGCGGATCAGGATGGGGCGGCTCACAGCGTTGCGGCCTCCTGCTCGCCGGTCAACAGCCGGTAGAGCAGCGCCATGCGTATGGCGACGCCGTTCGTCACCTGCTCCTCGATGGCCGATGCTGCCCCGTGCGCCAGCGAGGACGACAGCTCGATGCCCTCGTTGAGCGGGCCAGGGTGCATGACGAGGGCGTTCGGCGCGGCGGCGCGCATCCGCTGCTCCGTCACCTGCCAGCGCCTCGTGTATTCGCGGATGCCGGGCAGCATGCCCGCCTCCTGCCGCTCCGTCTGCAGCCGAAGTGCCATCACCACGTCCGCGCCGTCGATGGCTGCGTCGAGGTTCGACTCGTACGACACGCCCGGCAGCGAACGCTGGAGCGAGGGGTTGGCGAATTCGAGCGGCATCAGCGTGGGCGGGCCGCTCAGCACCACGTTCGCGCCGGCCCTGCTGAGCCCCCAGACGTTGGAGCGCGCGACGCGGCTGTGGAGCACGTCGCCGACGATGACCACCCTGCGGCCGACGAGCGAGCCGAGGCGGTCGCGCATGGTCAGCAGGTCGAGCAGCGCCTGGGTGGGGTGCGCGTGGCGCCCGTCGCCCGCGTTGACGACGCGCGTGCGCTCGAGGTTGCGCGCGATGTAGTAGGGCGCGCCCGCCGCGGGGTGGCGCACGACGAGCACATCGGCGCGCATCGCCTGGAGCGTGAGCGCGGTGTTGAGCAGCGATTCGCCCTTCTCCGCGCTCGACCCCGATGCGGCGATGTTGATGACGTCCGCGCTCAGTATCTTGCCCGCCTGCTCGAACGAGACCCGCGTGCGGGTGCTCGCCTCGTAGAAGAGAGTGAGGATGATCTTGCCGCGCAGCGAGGGCGCCTTCTTGATGTCGCGCCCAAGCACCTCGCGCATGCCGACGGCCGTATCCAACACCGCTGCTATTTCGGCGGACGAGAAGTCGTCCAGGTCGAGCACGTGCCTCCTTGGCGCGAGCGTCGTCTCCGGCACCACGGCCGGTTCGATTACGGCTCCGGTGGTCATTCGGCGTACCTCCTCATCGCGCGGGTTACAAGGCCTACGTAGTCGTCGCCGTCTATCTCGTCGACGTGCACCTCGACGATTTCGTCGAGCGACGTGGGAACGTTCTTGCCGACGTAGTCGGCGCGGACGGGCAGCTCCCGGTGGCCGCGGTCGACCAGCACGGCGAGCTGTATTGACTCGGGGCGGCCGTGGTCCATCAGCGCATCCATCGCTGCGCGGACACTGCGCCCGGTGAAGAGCACGTCGTCCACCAGCACCACGCGCTGGCCGTCGGCGTTGAAGGGCAGGGTGGTGGGACGCACCAACGGCTGCGGGCGCGACGTCAGGTCGTCGCGGTAGAGGTTGATGTCGAGTGCGCCGACGGGGATGCTTGCCGGCTCGAAGGAGGCGATTGCGCGGGCGATGCGCTGCGCCAGCGGGACGCCCCGCCGGAGCACGCCGACCAGCGCGAGCCGCTCCGCGCCCTGGTTGCGCTCGACGACCTCGTGCGCCATGCGGATGAGGGCGCGACGCATGTCGTCCGCGCCCATCACCAGCCGCTCGCCTTCGACTGTCTGCTCTACCAAGAAAAAGCCCCCGTCACCCGCACCGGCGAGGGGGTTACATGCGCGCGCCGCTCCGATTGGCGCGCGCCTACGCTCTCACGCATCCCGCCTTGCCGGCCTCACGGGACCGAATTAAAGGCGTCTCGCATTATGGGCCGCAGCGTGGGAAGGTGCAAGAGGGGCGCCACTCCCGGCTGGGTCTCTTGAACGCCACCTGTGCTGCCCCCCAGCCGGTATCTTCGCACTCTCGTGCCTTCCAACCGCCAAATGGCTCCTCTTCGCCCCCTGCTACAATCCCCGGCACTCCATGCTGAGGAGGCGGCTGTGACAATTGCCGGCAGTGCGCGGATCGGGTTTCCGATGCCCCAGATATTCGTCGATGGACGTGTGGACGCTTCGCTGGTCCGCTCCATCTCCCAAGACGCCGAGCGTCTCGGCTACGACAGCCTGTGGACGCAGGAGCAACTGATGAGCCGTGGCGCTGCCGCTTCACTAGAGCCCATACCGCTGCTCGCCGTTGCGGCGGGCCTGACCAAGCGCGTCAAGCTCGGCGTCTCCGTCTACGTCATGGGACGCGTCGAGCCGCTCCGCCTGGCCAAGCAACTCGCGTCCCTCGATCAGCTCTCGGACGGGCGCGTTATCGCCGGGGTAGGGGCGGGGACGCCCGACCCCGCGCCGGGCGTCGAGGGGATGGCCAAGGACCGTCGGTTGCTGCGGTTGAGCGAGGGCGTCGAGCTAATGCGTGCGCTGTGGGCCGACGAGCCTGCCGACTTTGAAGGGCGGCTGTGGCAGGTGAAGGGTGCGATGCTACCCAGGCCGGTGCAGCGCCCCGGCATACCCATCTGGTTTGGCGCGAACGCCGAGTCGGCGCTGCACCGGGCCGTCCGGCTGGGCGATGGGTGGATGGGCGCCGGCAGCTCGTCCATCGACGACTTCAAGCGCAACATCGGCATTGTCCGCAACCACCTGGCGGAGTCGGGACGCGACCCATCGGGGTTCGCGCTGTCCAAGCGCCAATACGTGGCTATCGACGACGACGCAGCGCGCGCGGAGCGGCGGCTGCGCGAGTGGTTCGGGGCGTACTACGGCAACGCGGACATGGCCTCGCGCGTGAGCGTGTGGGGGAAGGCGGGCATCGTGCAAGAGCGCCTCGAGGAGATCGCCGACGCGGGCGCGGAGACGATTCTGGTCAGCCCCGTCTTTGACTACCCCGAGCATTTGGCCGCCATCGCGGAGCTGACCGGGCTGCACGCCTAGGCCGCGCCGCGATATCCTCGAGGCTATGGCAACCATCGGCATCATCGGCGGCTCTGGCATGGAGGGGCGCGGCCTGGGCCTGCGATTCGCGCTCGCCGGACACAGCGTCATCCTGGGCTCGCGTGACGCAGGCCGCGCGCAGGAGGCGGCAGACGCCGTCACCGCAATTGCTCCTGGCGTGCCCGTCAGCGGCGCGCTCAATCCCGACGCAGCAGCTCAGGCCGATTGGGTGGTGCTCTCCGTCCCGTACGAGGGGCTGGCCGGCATGGTGCGCGCGCTGACGCCGCAATTGGACGGCAAGGTGGTCATCAGCGTCGTTGCGCCGCTGGATTTTGACGGAGGCGTGCCGTCGGCGGTGCTGTTGCCGGAGGGCTCCGCCGCCGAGCTGGTGCAGGGCCTCCTACCGCACAGCCGCGTGACTTCCGCCTTCCACAACCTCTCCGCCAAGGAGCTGCTGAAGGCGGATGAGGATATAGAGGGCGACGTCATCGTTTGCGGGGACGACGCGGAGGCCAAGGGGTTGACCATCGGCCTCGCCGACGCCATCCCCAACCTGCGCGGGATAGACGGTGGCCCCGTACGCAACTCGCGGGCGGTGGAGGAGATGACGGCGCTCTTGCTCTACGTGAACAAGAAGGCCAGGAGCCGCGCGACCATCAAGCTGCTCGGCCTCTAGCAGCCCGGCGCCTACACTGAGTGCGTCGACTCGACAGGGTAGCCAGCCATGGCGAGTTGCTTGGCCATGGCATTGGGCGTGATGGAGGCGAGGTCGTAGCGCACTACGATGCGCTTGTCGGCCAGGAAGCCCTCGACCTCGATGATGCCGGGGAACACGCTGAGCACCGTTGCCACTGATGCGAGGCAGCCGTCGCAATGCAGCGCCGGTATCTCCAGTGCCACGGTCGCCACGATCTCCTCGGCCGGGACGATGTCCATGCGAGAGAGTCTAGCGCGTGGGGCGCGATGCGTCACGGCCGTTCCAGCCGTGTCGCGGTCATGCGAATTCGTAGTCGAGGACGTAGGAGTGCCGACCCTCCGTGTTGTCGATCGCCAGCGCACCCGATATGCCCGCCAACTCGCCAGTGCCCGAGTCGGGCACGATCGTGACCGTAAGCTGGGCGTCACCCCTGTTCATCACCCCACTGTGCTGAAGCACGAATGAGCCCGATTTTCCGCCCACCGACCCGGTGAAGTGTTCGATCGCCACATAGCCCGCCGAGCCAGGGGTGCTGGTGAATGCTGCGAGCATTTCCGCCTCGGAAACGCCAACCATGTCACCGAAGAACTCCTTGCGCACGACTTTGCGGTTTAGCGTCAGCCCATCCCGTTCGTGGAAGGGCGGTTCGGCCTGCGTGTCGACATTCATAGGTCCTCGGGCTGTGGCCATGGCGCTCCCGCTAGCTGAAATCGGAAGGTCGTCGACGAGGATTATAGACCTGAGCAACGAAGGGGGCAGTGGCCTACTGTCCCTCTCGGAGCCGAAGCCGATGCAGGGGGTGGGCAGGTGCAAGAGTGGTTCAGATTCCTGCTCTCGCATGAATGGCAAAGGAGGGGCGGTGATGGCGAAAGGAGGACTGCGAGGGCGGGAGTGGCAAGCATGGGGTGAGAATGACGGAGCGGGTGACTGAAGGGCAGGGTGGAAGAGGCCCGATGTTGCTGACGGCGGAGCCCCTGCGGTGGTATGGTTGCCGTATCGCCGGGGAGAGGAGAGGCATGGCCGGCAAAAACGACCGCTACCAGCGCGAAATCGAAGAGATACTGGAGCAGGTCAACGAGTCGCCGCCTCCTTCAGGCCGCCCGACGCGCGTGGCGCGCCGCTCCTCCCCGAGACCGGAGCCTCGCCGCGGCGGCGGTTTCGCACCCACCGACCTATTCACCTCCCGCAACCTGCTCGTGGCGGGGGTTGCCCTCATCATCGCTGGGTTCTTCGGGGTGGACTTCCTGATCTGGGCCGGGCTGGGCTGCTTTGTCGCCGCCTACCTTGTCTTCTTCATGAAGCCGCGCTCGCCCATCGAAAAGCGCTGGCGCGGGCAGTCCATCGAGGACCCGCGCCCGGAGAGCGCCCTCTCGCGCATTTGGCGCCGGCTTAACAGAAAGTAGCCAGAGCCGATTCGGCTCTGGCTACTTACGCTATGCGTAGCTACCTGACGCACCTCGAGTGCACCGAGTGCGGCGACACCTTCGGCGCCGACGAACCGCACAACCTCTGTCCTCGTTGCTCCAAGGTCCTCTATGCCCGCTACGACCTCGCGACGGCGCGCGATGCCATCGATCGCGACGCACTCGCGTCCCGCCCCCCATCGATGTGGCGCTTCTTCGAGGTGATGCCCGTCTGTGACGAGGCGAACGTGGTCACGTTGGGCGAGGGCGCAACGCCCATGCTTCGCGTGCAACGCCTCGAGCAGGCCTACGGCGCAGACGCCCTCCACCTGAAGGACGAAGGGCCCAACCCGACGGGTTCGTTCAAGGCGCGCGGCCTGTCGGCAGCCGTCTCCAAGGCGCTCGAGCTGGGCTTGCGCAGGATGACGATGCCGTCAGCGGGCAATGCAGCGGGCGCTCTTGCGTGCTACTGCGCGCTGGCGGGTGCTGAGGCCCACGTCTTCATGCCGAAGGACGCGCCCGACGCCAACAAGCGGGAGTGCGAACTGGCCGGCGCGCACCTGACGCTGGTCGACGGGCTCATCTCCGATGCGGGCGTGCAATCGCGCATGGCCGCCGCCGAATTGGGCCTGTTCGACGTATCGACGCTGCGCGAGCCCTACCGTGTTGAGGGGAAGAAGACGCTGGGGTACGAGATCGCCTCCGACCTCGGCTGGAGACTGCCCGATGCCATCGTCTACCCGACGGGCGGCGGCACCGGCCTGGTGGGGATGTGGAAGGCGTTCGAGGAGATGGAGACGATGGGCTGGATAGGCAGCAAGCGCCCGCGCATGATCGCCGTGCAGTCGGCGGGGTGCGCGCCGATTGTCCGCGCGTTCGAGCGGGGCGAGCGCCGCGCGGAGCCGTGGGAGGACGCGCGGACGCTCGCCGCCGGCATACGGGTGCCCTCAGCCGTCGGAGACTACCTGATCCTCAACGCCATCTACGAGAGCGGCGGCACTGCGGTGACGGTGACGGACGAGGAAATCGTGGACGCGGTGAGTGAGATGACGTCGCTGACGGGCGTCTTTCCTGCGCCGGAGGGCGCGGCGACGCTGGCCGGCTACCGCAGGTTGCGCGAGTCTGGCTTCCTGACCGCCGATGCGGAGGTGGTGCTGGTCAATACGGGCACGGGGTACAAGTACCTGGATGCGATATAGGCGCGGACGCCTGGCCCGCAAGCACGGCGTTTTCGGCATGGCGGACGGATGCACAGTCTTCGCCGCCTCCAGAGGTTGGGGTATAATGCAGGCGGTTTTGGCAAGCGTGACAGGCGTAAGGCACTGAGAGTGGTGCCGGGAGGTTGAGAGCGATGGCTCTTTCCACAGGGGGAGTGTCGACCCAATCCCTGAGTTTGCCGGAAGAGTTCATCCTGATGCTCCTCAACGAGGAGAACGGCTACTTTCACCAGGTGCCGGGCTGGAACCTGCACTGCGCGCTGATCGGCGCCGTGCTCGCGGAACTCTCGCTGGTTTCCCGAATCGATACCGATGAGGAGTCGCTGTTCCTTGTGGATGGGACGGAGACGGGCAGCCCGGTCCTGGACCCGATCCTGAAGGAAATAGCAAGCGAGTCGGCCAAGCACGATACCCGTTTCTGGATCGAGCGGCTCAGCTCTCACGCGGAGGCGATCATCGACGGGACGCTGGAGCGCCTGGTCGAACTGAAGATCCTGGAATACCACGATGGTGATTTCTGGACGCTGTCCCGGAGTGTATGGCGGGCCGAGGCGCTGCGCGGTTCTTCCGAGGACTTCGTCAAGACGCGCATCAGCCGGGCGCTCTTCGAGAACGAGATCCCCGACCCGCGTGATGCCATCATCATCAGCCTGGTCAACACCTGCGACGTCTTTCGCTTCATGTACGAGCTGGAAGACGAGACTGAAGAGCGGATCAGGTTCATCTGCAACATGGACCTCATCGGCCGATCCATTGCCGCGGCAGTCACCGAGAACATGACCGTCCCGTTCCTCCGGCACGCGGTGCTTGCCAAGACCATTCCGAACGCATCGCTGCTCAGGACGCTTCGTAATCCGCACCTTCGCAAGGGCAACGTGCCCGCGCTCTTTGCGGATTTGGCGAAGGAGTACGGGCCCGTCTTCAGGCTGAACCCACCGTTCGTGCAGCCCATGCTGTTCCTGGCAGGCCCGGAGACGAATCACTGGGTGCACCGCAATGGGCGCATGCACCTGAGGGCGCGGGACTACTTCTCCAGTTTCGAGCAGGTCTACGGGGCATCCGGCGTGATGCCTTCCCTGGATGGCGCCGATCATTTCCGGCTTCGCAAGGCCATGTCGCCGGCATACTCCCGCGGAAGGCTGGAAGGGCAAATCAACGAGCTCTATACATATGCGCGACGGCACATGTTGAACTGGAAGGTCGGGGAGGCTTACAACGCGACGAGCATGTGCAGGCAGATGATCAACGCGCAACTCTCCCCGCTCTTCATCAGCGTTGATTCTCAGGACATCTTCGAGGACCTGGCGAAGTACAAGGAGCGCGCACTCCACGTGCACATCACCAAGACGCTGCCCTCGTTCATGCTCAGGACTCCGGGGATGCGGCGCCGGGCGAAGGCTGTCGACGTCTTGTTGGAACGGATTCAGAGTGTCCATACGCCTGCCCAGCGGGCCGATTCCCCACGGAACCTTGCAGACGACTGGCTCAGCCTGCACGCGAGCGACCCGCAGTTCGTGCCCGAGTCGAACCTGCGCTTCCAGCTTTCAGCAGCCCTGATCGCCAGCGTGTACCTGGGCGACGCGTACAGTTTTGCGCTCTACGCCATGGCATCGCAGCCTGAGATGTACGCCCAGATCCAGAGAGAGGCAGATGCGCTGTTCGAGAACGGTGATCCAACCCCTCAGGACTTCACGCTATCGGCGATAGACGTGACGCACCGCTTCCTGATGGAGTGCTTGCGAATGTACCCCATTGTCCCGATGTCCGTCCGCAACGTGATGAACTCGTGCGTGGTGAAGGGTTATGAGTTGCCCGTGGGGTCGCGGATCTTCATTGCGCAGACCGCTTCGCACTACATGCCCGAGGTCTTCCCCGACCCCTTCACGTTCGATATCGACCGCTACCTGCCCCCGCGGAACGAGCATCTCAGCCCCGGATTCGCGCCGTACGGGCTGGGGACGCACATGTGCCTCGGTCATCGTTGGCTGGAGCTGCAGCTGGCAGTCAATGTGCTGATGGTCGCGCACTACTTCAACATTGAAGTAACGCCCGCGGACTACAGGCTCAAGTTCAGCCCGCTGCCGTCGATGAAGCCGAGCAAGAAGCTGAAGTTCCGCATCGTCGAGCGGCGACACGAGTTGAATTTCTAGAGCGAAATCGACCGCGAAGGCGGGAAGGAAGCGGGCCTCTACAGGGGCTTCCGGGCCAGGAAACAGTACAACGGCGTGAACAGCCCGGCTTTGCCACCTGCGACATAGGCCCTGGCGGTACGGTCCAGCAGCCCGACAACGTCTGCGGACCCCTTTGGAAACACCCCGAGCGTTTCGGCCAGCCGAGACGCCCCCCTGAACGCCCTGCGGCCCAGCGGAATCCTGCGCAGAGCGTTGCCGAGCGTCTTGCTCTGGGCCTCCATGGGCTGATACCACGGCGTGGTCGGACTGTTCTCATCAACTGCCCTGTCCGTTCCCTCGATAACGCGAAACCCAGCCCGTTCGAGGGCCTGATTCACCTCGCCCATAGTCGCGATATCCTTGAGCGCGATGCCCTGCATCAAATCCTTCTTGATGGCCCTATGCCGACCGTCACCAGGGTCGAAATCGTCCGTCATGCACATCTCCTGGCCCCAGAAGAGGGCTCCGGGTTTCAGGACGCGGTAGATCTCGGCGAACGCGCCCTCTTTGTCCGGCGCATGGCACGTCGATTCGATCGCGTACCCCCGGTCAAACGTGTCGTTCGCGATGGCGCCCATGTCCATGAAACTGCACGCGAGGTAGTCCACCATGTGGTCGAGCCCTGCCTCGGTGTTCAACGTTTTGGCCCTCTGCAACTGGATTTCGTTGCTGTTGACTCCGACGACCCTTACGCCGGCCTCCCTGGCGACGCGGCGCATCGGGCCGCCGATCCCGCAACCGACATCGACCACCGTCATCCCTTCGCTCAACTCCAGCTTGGAAATCATCAGTCGCTGGTGCCGGACCTTGGACTCCTCCAGGCTCTCCCGTGGCGACAGCGGCGCAAAGTGGAGGGATTCGCCCCAACCGAACACCATGAAGTCGCTGCACAGGTCGTAGTATTCCTTGACGGTTTCGGCGTGGTTGTAGTCTTCCGTCCCCGCCGTGCCGACCTCCTCCGCCTGCGCTCGGTTCAACCATCCATCAAAGTCTTTCACGCGACGGCGGACGTCCGACCCGCGGTACGCAGCCTTCAGTTCGTTGGATAGTTTGCGGAGATGCATACGCCTCTTTTCTGCAGCAAGCCCTTTTCCTGCTCGTAGCGCCGATACGCTGCTCGATTGCCGGGGCGGCCTCAGCCTGCATGACCAGCCGCCGGTATTTCTACCACTCGCTATGTTCGGCCAACAAGCCTTGGATCGCTCCTCATCATTCGTTCCGACTTGCCCACGGACCCGCAGTACTCAGCGAACCTGTCCAACAAGCACATCCCAGAGACCGCCACGCCAGCCCGCCGTTCGAAACGGCCTGCCGTCCCGCCCGTCCACCGCTCCCCCTGCTGGATGGGAACTCGCCAGGGAGGGTGATGAAACCGCACAAGAGGCCGAAGTGCCGCATCATCTAGCGCCCGACCCCTCGTGTTTGAGCTCTGGCTGCCGCCGCCGTGTCCGGTGTCCAGGATGCGCGCGGCCTAGGCCTCCTCGTACCGCCGGCGCACGGCCTCGATGGCCATGTCGGTCTCAGTCGCCCACTGCTCCACCATGGAGCGCAGCCGTGCGTTTTGGTATGCGCCCCAGACCGTCATCGCGGGCGGCACCAATAGGATGGAAACGACCAGCGAGTAGACGATGGTAAGCGCGGCCGTGATGCCGAACTGCTGTGACGCAGCCAGAGGTGAGAACACCAGTACGCCAAGTCCGAGCCCCGTCGTCAGGGCGGAGCCCAGCAGGGCTGACCCGGTGGTCCCAAGCGTTCGCACCGCGGCCCGTTCCGGGTCGCGCAGGCGGGTGTACTCCTCGCGGTACCGGTGGATCAGGTGGATGGTGTAGTCAACACCGATACCGATGGACAGCGCCGTGATGATGGACGTGATGAGGGTGTAGGGGATGCCCAATAAGGCCATCGTGCCCAGCACCCAGATCAGCACGAGCACAATGGGCCCTACCGCAATGAAGGCCAGCCCCGGCTGGCGCGCCGCCACCCAGAAGAAGACCGCGAGCACGGTGAGGGCTGCCGCGACTGTGACGCCGATCGACTCCGTCTGCCGCTCAGTGATCGCGTCCGTGACCGTTATGGAGATGATGGTGTCCGACGTGGCCGTGATGTCGTCGCCGTCCCAGAGGGCCTCGATCTCTTCCTGGAGCACCTTCGTGCGTCCGGGGTCGCCTGAGTAGGTTGGGAACTGGAGCAGCAAGGCGTCGACGCCCTGGGGGTTATTGACCAGGACTCGCTTGAGGGAGGGGTCCCTTGCCTCCAGTTCATCGAGGATCTGCTGCATCAGCCCCCCGTCGATCTGCACGCCTGCGGAGGCACGCCTGAAGAGGTCGGCGAGTTCGGGGTCGTACTTGTCATTCGGCTCGCCGCTATCGGTGGTCCAGTCGCGCAACAGCAACTCGTAAGACGCCTGTATCGGGCCCGCTGCTGCCTGCGGCCGGCGCGCTTCGTCGTTGAAAGCAGCCGTGATGTCCCGCATGTTGAGCAGGGTGCGCGTCTCCGTGGCCTCGGCGTTCACGAGCACGCTGGCCAACTCCGTTGTGCCGCCGACCGCCACATCGAGGGTATCCATGTCCTGCAGCACGCTCCCGCCCCGGGGCAGGATGTCGCGGATGGTGAATTCCGACTCAAGCCTCGTGGCGGAGAACGCCATCCCCACCGTCACTGCGATCACGAGGATGATGTAGGGAGCAGGCCTGCGGGTGACGCTCCTGCCCAGGAGCGCCGCCAAGCCGCCGACGCCGGGCAACGCGTTTGCAACTGGACGAGGCGGCTTCAGCGTGCCTCGCCGGTCGCTGCGCCGGTCCATGATGAGGCGCCCCGCCGGTACCAGCGTCAGCATCACGACCAGGCTCATGGCTACGCCCAGACCTGCAATGATGCCGAAGTCGCCAACGATATCGATGGGTGAGAACAGGCTCGCCAGCAGGCTCACGGTCGTCGTGACCGCGGCCAGCGTCAACGGGACGGTGACGAGGCGGAGGCCTGTCCGTACGGCTGCGACCACCCGCAGGCCGGCATTGCGCTGCTCGCGGTAGAGGGAGACGATCTGTATGGCGTAGTCCACCGTCAGGCTGATGATGATGATCGGCACGAGCACGGTCAGCGAATTTGGTGGGCCGGTCACTCCCAGGGCATTCGGCCCCAGCCACCCTTCGGCGCCGATGATCCAGATGATGGACATGAGGAGGCCGCCCAGCGTGAGCAGCAGGTCCGAGAATGTGCGCATGAAGAGCAGGATGAGCGCAGCAATGAGGATGAACGCCGCTAGTACGAGCGGCGCCATGCCCTCCTCGGTCGCCTTCTGGTACGCGTCCTCGATCACCGTGGGCGAGATGCTGCTCACCTCCAGGGGACCTTGAGATTCGGTCGCGAAGTCGTGGATCCTGCGCTCAGCCTCCTTAACACGGTCGTCGCCCGTGTCGCGCAGGCGGATAGTGGCGATGGCGACGGACGTGCCGTCCGTATCCGTGCCGGTGAGCGCGTTGAACGCCGCCATCAGTTCCGGAGGGCCGCTGATGGAGTCGATGTCCGACTGCGCCACCGATCCGAGGCCATCCACCTGGAGCATGGCCACGGCCAGCGACGAGGGCGCGATGACCGGATTGTCCGGGGCCAGCAGCCCCCCAACGTCGGGGTCGCTGACGATCTGGTTGACCAGGGCGTCCATCTGCGAGAGCCCGCCGGGCGTGAGCGCCTCTCCGCGGAACAGGAGCGTCACAACGCTGGCCTCGCTGGAGCTCCCGAAGAGCTCGTCGATTTCATCCAAGGCATGGGCGACGGCGCTGCCGGACGGCAGCGTGTCCACAGTCTCGGGGGGCGGTGCGCGCCGCGTCGCCCCCGCGCCCAGCGCGACGGTAATGAGGACGAGGACAAGGAGAGTTATGTATGGACGGGAAGTGATTACCCGACTGAGCGTATCGAGGACCTGGTTCATGCCATGCACCATATCGCTGCCCGCTCTAGGCGTCGAGACATGCCGCGTGTCCACATGCCCTGCCGCATAAGTGCCGGGCAGCCTTGCGGGTGTGGCCTATCGGCTCACGGCCAACTCGGCCGCCCATTGTACAGTCTCACACGGCAGGTGACAGGGCGGCGAGGCTGCTGAATCGGGCGGGTTGGAGCGGGAACGGGCAGGGGGAGGGGAGCGCGATTGCGGCGGTGAGTGCCACACGGCTACAATTGGCTTGCGGCGTTCACCCCCGCACGATCCCGCGTAGCTCAGTGGTAGAGCGGTCGGCTGTTAACCGATTGGTCGTAGGTTCGAGTCCTACCGCGGGAGCCAGGCCTACGAAAACTCAAGGAGCTGGGCGAGGTCTTGCATGCTACTGATCCAGCGGCGGATTTCGCGCGTGTTGCCATTCACGTGTACCCACCAGCGGTCTTCTAACTCCTTCGCATCGCATCGGTTGGGCACGGTCTCGAAGTAGACCAGCTTGGGGTTTCGCCCACGGGTAGAGATTGTCACGCCGTGCTTGTGCTCGTCGATGCGCTCCCTCAGCTCGCGCGTATGGCCGATGTAGAAGGGCTTTTGCCCGTCCTCCATCACGTCTAGCCGCAGGATGTAGGTGAAGAAACGCTCTGCCAAGCCATCGCGGGCGCTCCATGAGGCCGAGTCGGTGCCTTCGCCGTCATGGCAAGTGAGCTTCGACGCTGCTTTACCTTGGCCGCATGCCGGGCATTCGTCGATGCGCTCCGCTTTCCACTCCTTCCAGTGGTCGAGGCACAGGAAATGGTCCACGCGCGAGGTGCGTGCGTCACAGCCGCGGAACCAGCACGACCTGCCGCTCGCACGCCGCTCATGCTTGATGAACGGCTGTGCACTACCTGCTCCCTCTTCGCTGGAGTGGCGGATGCGGCCAAGTGCGTCAGCGGCTGAATGAAGGGCCCCTTCGCTGTTCTGTCTCGCGCGTTCAACGGCGTGCCTGGCTTCCTCAACACCCTGCTGAGTGTAGCGCCGCGCCGTGTCCGTATAGCGGCGAGTTCGGCCGGTGAGGTCGTTCCACTTCGGCATAGGGACACCATTCTAGCGGCTCATTGGCCTTTGCGAAGCCGAGTGCCGCGGCCTCCTCCGCCTTGACCGCTGAGCCGGTGCAATGGGACACTGAGTTAGGCGCCGTGCGCATTGTGCTGGCGGTGTCGTGGGGATATAGCTCAACTGGGAGAGCGCCGCGTTCGCATCGCGGAGGTTGGGGGTTCGAGTCCCCCTATCTCCACCACTATCCCTTCCATCAATGACTCCATTGGTCTAATGGATTAGCCAATTTACGGCTAAGTCACCCTCACTCTGTTCCAAAGCGCACCAACAGTATCCACCGAGTTCCCACATCAAATGTGGGAACATTTGTGGGAATAGATTCCGTACAGGAGGCTTCCATGGCGCTATCTCCGCGTATTCGGCTGACTGCGTGTTGTCTGCGACATACTGCCCTAAGGCACTCGCGAGCTTGACCGGCGACGGGTTGCCTTCCAGATCAATGGCGAGCTTGCCTAGCGAAGCTCTATCGACGCCGGGAGAAGCTGAAAGTGAAAGGCCTAGCAGGAACTGGAAGGAAGCGACGAATCCGGTGCCTCCCTGAATGGCAAGCAGACGGGAGCGGACATTTTCAAGGGTAGCGTTTGCCAGCCCACCTATATTTCCATCGACCGAGACGGCGTCGGCGATGCCACCAACGACATCTTGCCACCGCTTCGTTCGAGGTAGAGCACCTACACGTTCATGCCCCATGGGGAACAAGCTCCGTCAGGTTTCGCGTTGGGTCGAAGAATTCCACTCCCATCGCCACTAAGTTCCCATTAGCTGGGTTGCCCAGCGCCAGCAGAGGCTTAACCGTTTCAGCGAGCTTGCGGGCAAAGGCTTCAGTCTTACTTCCGGGCGCGGCGTGGGCGATGAAGACTTGTGCCGCGAGGTCTGCCACCAACTCGTTACGCTGGGCTGCGAACTGCGCCGTCGGACGGTGTACCGTTGCGGGGAATGGCGACAGGACCAGCAGGCGGCCGTCGTCCAGGGCAGGGCGCCAGTCGCGTGGGATACGCATGTTGTTGATGCCGCGGGCCGGGCAGACGACCAACGGCTGACTACCCCGGAGCAGCAGGCGCAGACACTCCCGCTCCATCGGGGTTTGGAAGCCGCCGATGACGGGGACGCCAGCTTCGCGCATGGCCCTGGCAAGGTCATAAGCCTTCAGGATGAGCTCGCCGGGGCAGCGATTGGAGCAGAACAGAGCCGTAAGCGGCTCGCCGAGCAGGTTTAGATTGCCCTTCAAGTTGACTTTGGTAGTAGTTCTACGTTCATCATGCCCAAGACGTCTGCCTAATCCCTTATGCAGAACAGGGCGTTGAACGCTGCCCTGGTCTTGCAAGAATTGACCTTGCCCCGCATCTGCCCAAAGTACGTTGAGGCCCGCTGGCGAGGTCCAGAATCTGCTGGGCCAAGATATTCGTCCACGTATCTCGACTGTCCCGTGGAATCCTTGATCGGGCTCTTCACCGCATCCATCGAGTGCCCCAATAGGTGAATGAGCATGTTCTTAGGGTCGAGGGGGCCTAGATAGCCGTTGAACGCTTCGATTGCCAGGGACTCCATGTGGTAGCCACTGATCTTCCTGCTGGGACGGCTGATGAAGCAGTCCGCCATCGCCTTGGCAAGTTTGATTGCTGGAACTACTCTGCCGTTCCTCGCCGTGTTGACTTTGGCGAGCTTCCTGGCAAAGTCGTCAGGCCGCGCCACGTTGCTCCACTGGTCGCTCCCCGGGTTGGCAATCCGAACGCCGCCTGAATTCGTCCGTATAGCTGGCAGTATCTGAATCTCGGCCCCGTCGGAATAGCTGACCGTTACCGCCAGACTGCCCGCGCTTACGGTATTTTGCCGAAGCCGATCCTGGATGGTCTCCCGCACGTACTCTATGGCTCTTGCAGGAGGCTGGTTTACAAGCGACGACTGGTTCACTATGAGTAGAGCGTCGACATCGCTGAGGCCGGTCACGTAAGGCCCTTCCGTACCGAACCGCCGAACATGGTTTGCACGACATCACCCTTCTGCCTGAGGAACCCACACAAGCTCTCCAGACGCTGAGTGACGGTCTGTGTGTTCCTGCGGCTGTACTGCGCAAGTAAAGTCTCGCAGTACTCATTGAACCAATCGTCTGGCACGGGTCATGCCTCCGCTTCCTGTTCGACCAGATCGTCCAAGACCACGACAGGTAAGCCGTCGACACGGCGAAAGTCGATATCGTTGGTGACGAAGAGGGCGCAGCCGATGCCAAGGGCTGTCGCGGCGTGAAGCGCGTCCGGTGTCTTCAATCCCGTCTCGGCGCGGATGCGTGCCGCGTCCTCCCACAGCTCGCGCGTGGCTGGGATTAGACTAACCTCATGCGCATCGAACATCGACCGGAGCAGCATCTCGACAACCTCGTCTCCCTCCCGTAGTGGCTTGACGAGCGTTTCCAACACCGTGATGTCGCTGCTCGCAACATCGAACTCACCGGCCCGGGCCTGCTGCCACATAGGTTCCAGCAATGTGCGGTACGGCTCGACGAGCTCCACGCTGTAGATAAAGGCATTGGCGTCGAGGTAAACAGGACCGTGCTTTGGTAGGGTCAGCAGTCCCACGATGCTCTCTCTTCCTTGATATAGTCGTCGACTTCCTTCCCAGTCTTGAAGAGGCGATGCCCCGGTGCCTCGGCCAGGATGTCGACTACAGAGCGCCGCTCGGTGGACGAGGAGCGGGTCACCACCACGTCGACCGACTGCCCCGCCTCCAACTCTGGGCTAGCAAACTCCACCTTGCCACCAGGCTGTACCGTTGTTCTGATGTGTAATGCCTTTTGCATGACTTGATACCTCCTCTATGGAGTGGCTGGGTCAGCCCAGTCCCTCTCAAATGGTTTGCAGAGTTCCATCAGGGTTTCCTGGTCAACGCTTGGGAACAGCGTCTCGAGAATGCTTTGGCCTGCGCCGTCAAGGGAGTCACAGTCTTCTCTGATGCGACGGCCAGCTATCATAGGGTCGAGGGGCAGCTCTGATACAAGCTCTAGGGAGCGTCTGTAGGATTCCTCATTGATACTCTGAGGTTCCATTCCGTAACGTCGTTGGGCGTAGTTGGAGAATGCGACTGCGATTCCCTCTGATAGCCAGGTCCCATCTCCTGGCTTGGGGTTGAGCAAATGAACTGTCTCATGAGCTAGCTCATTGACAACTGTGGGCCAGTACCCTTCAGCGTTCCGACTCAATTCGGCAAAGGCCCCATCAAGATCCGGTGTGTTGCGAATGCGCGGGCCATCATCTGCAAAGACCGGTTGGTATATGGTCTTGGAGGCGTCCCGCGACCCGAGAATATCTTCAGCCAACTGCAGCAATTGCAATTGCACTGACCACAGCGCACTGGGATTTTCCCTTGGCGACAGTCCCGCTGGCAGGGTCAGATCCATATACTCACCCCCCTCGCCCCGTGGGGTACTCGATGTCGTACTCAGGTATCGGAAAACCTGCTCCTGACGGTGGGTCCGGATCATACCCCAGATATCTAGCTGCGAACTCTCGTATGGCCAATTCAATTCGATCTAAGCACGATACGCACACTGCTTCGGAACAATCATGCCGTCTCCATAGAGGTAACGGGAAGCGTCACGGGAAATGGTATGCCTCGCCATCGATACCTCCCATTCCGAGAAGTCCTTCTTCCGACGTTCTCCCCAAGGACTCGCGTCCTTGTCCAAATCGACCGTGTCGGACCTACGCTCGATCTTGAGAAGAACCTCCGGTGATAACGGCAAGAAATACTGGTATGAAGAGAAACCTACACCCCACCATGGCCTAACGGGGCGCAAATGGCGGGAGACAGGATTGTCAGAGGTGTAGAGCCGACTATCACCTAAAGCATTCCCGATCCTGCATGGCGCGGGCGAACTGCGTCGGTCCGGGCAGCTTCTGCCGAGGCGGTGCGGGGTTCTTGAAGGCAGCGTGCCGATCGCTGTAGAGCGCAAGGGGCACCCCGCGGCGCTCGATCATCCCTTCCATCAACAACAGGTATCCCGCCGCGTCCTCCTCCGGCCGGAACAGCGCATAGGGCACGGTGCCGGTCGCATCGTCAACGGCCAGGAGCAGCGCGAAGCGCGGTCCACGATCCTCCAACCATCGATGGTGACTGCCGTCTATCTGCACCAGCATCCCCTCCTGGGGCATGCGCTGGCGCCTGGCGCGGTGATGGGGTGGTCGGCGACGGCGGGGACTGGCGATGCCGGCGCTCAGGGCGATTCGTCTCACCGTCGAGCGGCTCAGGGATAGGCCCTCATGCTCCCTCAGCAACTCGCAAAGGTGCGTGTGGTTCGTACCCGGGTAGCGGCTCGCCGCCAACCGCATCACCTCGGCTATCGCCACTTCAGATGTGGCGTTGGCAGGTCTGCGGCCTCGGTTCCCGTGGACCAGCGCGGCGGCTCCCTCCTCCCGGTAGGCCGCCAGGATGCGCCTGACGTGGCGTTCGCTGATCTCCAGTACCTCGGCTGCCTGACCAACGAGCAGTTGGCCGACCAGCACGCTGTTCAGTACCTTCAGTCTCGTCTGTTCTTGCTCGCTCAATGTCACTCCTCGCATAGAGTGACAATTTCGCTGAACAGTTAGCTACGGACATTTTCGCTGAACAACAACACAACCTGCCCCCATCATTCGTACCACTTGCTATGTTAGACCGGCAAGACTGAGTGCAATGGGTCGATGCGCAGGGACGCCAGTTGAGGTCGGCAATGATGGCGACCGCCAAGCTAGTTGCGTCTAGTGATTTAAGAGGGTGACTGGTTGACCGTGCGGAAGGTGAGGGACAGGCGCCGCTTGCGCTTACGGTGGCCGCCCTCTGTGGTGCGCTTGGCGATGCCGTGTCGCCAGCGCTTCCGCGCCTCGCCCGTCAGTATGAGCGCCGACCCGCGCTCCAGCATCTTCCGCGCCTTCACCTTGTCATTGCCAATACGGCGCGAGAACTCCATCTCCCACTCGTCGCCGAGCGAGATCGTCGCAACTGCAGGGCCAAAGCCGGGGTGGTCGGTATGCATCGAAATGCCCTGCCCGGGCTCGTACTCGTTGACGATGACCTGTTCGGGAGGACACTCGAAGAGGCCCGTCTCCTCGTAGAGGCGTTGGGCGAGCGCCTGAAGCCAGGCGGGTAGAGGGCCGATGCGCATATCGGACGTGATAGTGCGCTCGGCGTAGTCGTAGCGCCAGCCGTAGTGTTGCACACGGCGGCTGAGGTCGGTGAGCCACGCGCCATTGTTCGCATCGATGTGGCGGATGTGTTGTGCTTCCTCGTCAGCGGAAAGGAAGCGGGGCAGGTAGTGCATACCAGGCACTGCTTCTTGCTCCGCACCATCGGTGGGCACGTCAACTAAGAGGGCTAGCTGGTCCGACACCGCTGCACCTCCTTACTTGCGCGATAGTAGCACGCCACGCTCGCCTGTTGAAGTAGATGTAGCCTCGGACACAATACTGATATCTCGGAGTGCTGCCATTAGCTTGTTCCACCCGTATGTGAAATCGTCTCCCCGTGTTGAGTCGCTCGCCAACAGAAAACACTTGCCACGCCGCCCACTGATTTCACAGATCGCGCCTACGATCTGCGCGAATGAAGAGATGTCACTACCGTAGTGGTTGCCAGCAAGAACATATCCGAACGTAATGAGATAGATTGTCCCATTGTGGTGATCATGAGCCAATCTACCCAGCAAGCGTTTCGGATTAGCGCTGAGCCGTGGCATTGGGTACCCCACCGCATGCTTGGCTAATCTGGTTCTCATCATCTGCGCAAGGCGCACCATCTCTTTGGAATAGTCGTACCCGTAAAGATTGATGTCAGTGTAGCGAACGCCCCTTCCAGATGCCCAATCCAAAAGTGCCCATGCGAACAAACCTGCCCCACAACCGATATCGACATGGGCGAGGCGGTGGCGGGCATCGATCGTCGGCAACCCGAAGCGGGTGAGAGCTCCACGGTAGCGGGCATATCGATAATGCGGATCCCCTTGTCCTCCTTGCCACCGCAGCTCACGACCACCCCCGATGTAAAACTCGCTATACCGCAACACCTGCACAAGTGTGGCATTCGAAGGGATAGTGTGACCTGGAGGGCTCTGGGCTACTGAGACATCCCGGTCTCGCATGATCTCTTTGATGACCCTTTGATAATGGTCTCTAATCGCCATGTGGGCCTCCTCAGGGGGCACGATGCTGGCGCTCAGTGTCTCTCGCAGGGACTGTCACTACTCTCAGTGGTGCCTATGACTCGGGACCTGCCGCTTGACCATTAGGTGAGTCCCTCGTCTGTGGCCACGCCAATACAACAGTCGGCGTGCAAATGCTGAATGGCCCATGAGTTGGTGCCTTGCTTGGTGTGCGGCATGGCTCTGAGCCTATCGGTATGCTATGTCTACCAACTGAAGCCGAAGGGGTCTTCCTGCCTTCGCTTCCGTGCTGCTCTCGCCTTGCGTGACGCAATCGTCTTTGCGACTGCCTCGAACTTGGAGAGAGGTATTGGTTTGGCCGGGGGGAGCTTAGCAGGGAGGACGGTCTTGAACTTGCGGCGAAATTCTCCGTCGGTTAGGTCGCCTTTGCGGGAATTGCAGGGCGTACAAGTGAGCTGCAGATTCTTGGGTGACTCCTTCCCGTCCCGTGACCAGGGGCGTTTGTGGTCTACGGTGCCGTCCCCCTTGCGCAGTTTCACGCCGCAGTACATGCATTTGCCGTTCTGACTTGCGTGGAGCAACTCTTTCCAGTCCTTGAGTGAGACGCGTGAGCGCCCTCCTCCTAAAAAATCCATCATCCCTATCCTCCATGTTCCGCCTATCGGTTCTCTGCGTCTCTAAGCTCTTGCCTAAGCTGCCGGTGGATAGATTCAGTCTGAAGATTACCACCGCGTGTGTTACCGCTGCGTCACTGCCTTGGCCAGTTGGTGTAACTTCGTGTAACTACTAGCTGAATGGCCTTGGCTTACCCCCGCATGCTGGCCCAAGGTCATTGTTGGTCTTGGGCCAAAATGTGCGAATGGCTAAAAGGGGCCACACGGCAGAGAGGGCATCTGTTTCAAGACCTGTCCAATGCTCTCTTTAGACTACGCAATACTCTTAGCAATCCTTCGGAATGACCCTGACGGCCGACGCGCTCGCTGGTCCAGAGGCCGGGGCGCAAGCCACCTCGGCAATGGGAAGGTCCATCCTTCCGCAGACACTAACGCCAGCTTTCTCAAGGCGCGGCGTGCCTTAGGAGGAGATGAGGCCCTCCTGGGGCTGCGTCCAGGGGACCGAGGGCAGATGAGCCTGCAGCTTTGCTCTTGGGAGCTGCAGGTGCGCGACAGGTACGTCAATCACAACGGGCGCCTCTCGTTCCAGCGCAAGCGGGAGCAGATCGCCCAACTCCAGTGGGTCGTCCGCCCGCATTCCCACCGCACCGAACGACTCGGCGAACTTGACCAGGTCCGGATTGTGCAGGTCGGTCGCATGAGTCCCGCCGAACATATCGTCCAAATCGCGGGCGACGTTGCCAAAGGCATCGTCCCTGAAGACCACGGTTACCACGTTGATACCGTACCGCACCGCCGTTGAAAGCTCCGGTGAGTTGAACATGAACCCACCGTCTCCGACGATGCAGATCACGGGGCGGTCGGGCCTCGCCACCTTCACCCCTAGCGCCGTCGGGAACGCGTATCCCAGGTTGAACGAGTAGCCTGAGTCCAGGTAGGTCTTCGGGTGGTTCACCTGGTAGTGCGTTCGGGAATAGTAGCCGAACTGGGTGACGTCCCAGACGGTGAATGTCTCCTCCGGGATGCTGCCCTTGATGGTCTCCAGAATGGAATACTGGGGTTCCTTGAGCCGAATGTCGTAGTAGGCGATGAGGTTTCGGGCTGCCGCGACCGCTTCCACGGGGGAAGGGCGGTCGCCGGCGCCAGCCTCTTCAAGGAGGGGTAGCAGGGCCTCGATCGTGGCCTTGGCGTCGCCGTGCAGAGGTATCGTGTTCGACTGCACTCTCGTGAGGTCGCTGTCGTCGATGTTGATGTTTATGACCGTGGATGCCTCGCCGGCCGGGTTCCCCAGGGAAAACCGCGTACCTATTCCAATCACCACGTCGGCGGCCTGCATCACCTCGAATAGCTGGTTCAGCTCGTGCCGCTCACCCGCGGGGCTGAGGCAGGACCCGTAGCACAACGGGTGGCTGTTCGGAATGGCTCCCTTGCCGCCGCCGGACGTCAGCACGGGTATATTGGTGGCCTCGGACAGCTTGACGAGGGCCTCCTCCGCGTCCGACAGCGCAACGCCTCCACCGGCGAAGATCAGGGGAGATTGGGATCGGGCGATGACCTGGGCCGCCTGGCGCAGGTCATCGGAACTGGGGACTATCCGGGAGACCGCAGCCGGAGTTCGCAGCTGGACTTCCTCCCGCTCCACCGCGGCCTCGGGTGGCATTTCGATGAGAACGGGACGGGGGCGGCCCGTCCGCATCTGCCTGAATGCTTCCCTGACGGCGCCGGGGACCTCCCGGGGTCTGAGCACCTGCTGCTGCCACTTCGTCACGGGGCGCAATGTACCGGACTGGTCTTCGACCTCGTGATACGTGCTGAAGCCCTTGCCGATCTGGCCCCGGGGTATCTGGGCGGCAATAAGGAGCACTGGCGAGGAGCGCGCGTATGCAGTGGCCAGGCCGGAGGCAGCGTTGTAAACCCCTGTGCCCGGCACCACGAAGGCAACCCCGGGTCTTCCTGACGCGCGGGCGTACCCGTCGGCCATGTGGGTCGCGCCCGCTTCATGGCGGGTCGCGATGGTTCGGATTCGGGGCTCGTCACGCAGCGCGACGACGGTTCCCGACATGTGGATGCCCGGGATTCCGAATACGACTTCAACCCCTTCCGCTAAGAGCGACTGCACCAGGGCTTCGCCCCCGCTCAACTTGACCATGTCTCGCCTCTTACCAAGTCTCTCTTCAGCACCCTGGAGACGGACGTCTGGGTCTTGGCCAACCGCACCTGCAGACCATTCCGCCGTTTGCCATTCCTGGAGTCTTCGGGCTCAAGGCTCCTCGCATGAGATGTCGCCGGCAAGGTCTGGCTCCATAATTCTCAGGGCCGTCACGGCCAGCGAAACGGGACGGCAACGCTGCTGGCGTGGCGGGACTACAGTCCCTCGACGATCACCATGTTGATGTTGGATGACCTTGAACGAAGGTCGTCGAGCGCGGTGTACTCAGGTGATGCCAACCAGGCGTGGATTTGCTGGAGATTCTCGAATTCGAGAATCGCGAGGCGCGTCGGCTTCCACTCGCCCAGCCGAATCTCAATCTGGCCGCCACGCGCCACGAACTTGCCTCCGTGCGCCTCGACGGTGCTTGTCACACCCTCAACGAACTGCCTGTACAGGCTCGCATCCGTTACCTCAACATCGGTGATCACATATGCCGACATACCTACGCCTCCTTAGGGCAGAATATTCGTTTGTGACCTTGACCTGCCCTCTGCGGTTGTACGGCCCGTCACCTTGGACCGGATGGTACCGGATTGAGGCCTACTGGCATAAGGGTACACGCTGGATCGGTCACGTGCCCGAACCACGCCCGAGCGGTGAAGGGCGTGCTTGGGGGGCCGCTGTGAGACAGCCAGGGCGATGTCCAAGAAAGCCACTGCCTCTTGCAGCAGTCCAACGTAGTGGACGAGCGCCTACGCGATTCTGCACGATCGAACGCAGCCACCTTTGGGTTCAAGCTTCTTGAACCGGGCCGCATGCAACCGCCTTGCGCGTGCACAGGGCGACAACACGGAGGCCCCCGCTCCCAGCCAGTCAGCGCTGGAGTGCCGCTGCGGAGCGCTACACGCCCTCGACGATGAAGGTCGTCGTAAGGCTCCCCCGCTCCCGCAGGTCGGCGAGTTGCCTGTATTCGGGGGAGTTGGCGAATCCCTTCGCCCCCTCGAAGCTCTCAAACTCGATGACCACCACCCGGTGGGGCGTCCGGTTGCCGTGTACGACCTCGGTGGCGCCGCCCCGCACCAAGAACCTGCCGCCGTGTGCCGCTACGACCTGTGGGATCTTCTCCACGTATTCGGCGAACACGGCCTGATCGGTCACCTCGTTGTCAACGATCACGTATGCCGCCATGCCAACACCTCTTTTCTGCTATTGATTTCCGCTGTGCGCATCGACCTGCACCGTCACGATGTCGATGCCATGATACTTCCTGTGCCGGACGGAGGACGCGTAGTGCCGCAGCAGGCGGAAGGAGACCTCGCTCACGTCCGGCGCCTCGGCCTGCTCGCTCATGTAGGCGATGCGGTCCTCGATGTTCTCCTCGGGTGACACCGCCAGGAACTCCATCTCCACCGCCCCGGTGCGTGGGCGCGCAATGAGGACGAGGCGGGGCGGCCGATCCTCTTCGTAGTCTTCGCGTAACTGCAGCATGCTGGACAGCGTCTCTTCGCCGGCTGCGCACAGCCGCTCGATGGCGGTCGGGTTCCATCCCATCCCGGTGCCGAGCTCACGCAGGAAGGCGTCGACACTGGGCAGCGCAGACATGTCCAGCTCCGCCTGCATGCGGCGACGGCGAGAGAACGTCATGTCCAGGACCATCGACAGCAGGACCGCGGCCAGGATGCCGACGATGACGCTGTTTCCAAGGGCCATGCCCCATGGGCTGCCCAGCGCATTCGACAGGAGGTCTTGGCCCTGCAGGCCGATGCCGATGGACAGTGACAGTCCTACGATGATGGCCTTCTGCTGACTGAAACCGTCCTGCAGAACGTTGCGGATGCCCTCGACGAAGAGCAGCCCCATCACGACCATCAGGATTGCACCTGTCACGGGGCGCGGGATCGTCAGCAGGATGGCGACGACCTTGGGCAAGAGCGCCATGCCGATCAGCATGGCGGCGATGACAAATCCCGTACGGCGAGCGGCGACCCCGGTGAAGCTGATCAACGATATGGTTGACGGCAGGTAGACGAGCACGGGAATCGTTCCGGCGATGCCGGACAGCAAGATGCCCGCCCCGCTCACGTTTAGCGTCCCCTGCACGCCGCGAAAGTCTATGGCGCGCGGCCTGCGCCACGAGGCCTGTTGAATCGCTGCCCCCTCGTTGCTGGCCTTGACGGCGATGACGGCGCTGACGATCAGGAACACCAGGAGAAGCGCGATGAAGTCGGTGTCGAGGGTCAGGCTCAGACCGGGCCACGCGGAGAACTCGGGGAGAGCGAACCACGGGGCGTCGAGCGCGCGCTGAAAATCGTACGCTCCGAGCAGAACTCCTGCTACACAGCCCCCGAGTATGGTGACGGGGAAAGCCAGCACCCGCACGAGTCCTGAACTGCGCAGCATTAGTATCGCCGCGCCGAACAGCGTGACCGCACCGATCGCCGGCCCTGCTATCGCAGGCGCGCCTGCCGGCACGTCATCCAGCCTGGCGACGCCTATGGGCATGGCGGATGCGGCGATCACCATGAAGGCCACCCCAGACACCACGGGCGTGATGACGCGCCGGAGCTGGACCAGCCAGAACGCCAGTGCGAAGTGGACAAGAGAGGCGACGACGATCAGGCTCGACATCACCGCGAACCCGCCCTCGCTCACGGCCAGCACGCAGACCGCCATGAAGGGCGCGCCGGGCCCCATCAGGAGTATGTACCCGGGCCCCAGGCGCCCAATCCGGGTTGCGTGGAGGGCCGTGGCGATTCCGGCGGTCGTCAGGGATGCGAAGACTGCCCAGGCGAGGTAGCTTCCGCTGCCGCCAGAGGCCACTGCGAAAATCGTGACGATGCTAACGGTGTTCGATAGCGCGAGCAGGGCGCCCTGCAGCGCCATGCCCAGCATTGCAGGGGTAGGGCACCTCTCGTCCGGCGCATAGCGTATGTATTCGTTGACCCGCATGGATAGCGCTCGAGGAGCCGACGCCTTGTGCCGTCAACTCGCTGCCCGGGCGGTGAGAGCACACGGTTGCTGGTGATTCTACAGGAGGCTGCGGGCGGCAATGCGGGTCGGGCAAGACAAGAATGTTGACGGCGCATGAGACCGCGTGCACGGTTGCTAGCGTCGGGCTGCGGCAAGCAGGGCAGGGCCGATGGCGATGAAAATGCCCTCTGCGGCTTCCTTCACTCTCTCGAGTCCAGCCGGTCGAGGTCGCCGCGCCATCCAAGGATGCGGTCATCGGCGGTGATGAGCCGGTGACCCTCCAGGGCCGTTGCCACGATGATGCGGTCGGCGGGGTCGCCGTGCATCTCGGACAACAGGCCGGCCCGTGCCGCGATGACGCCGTTCACGGGTATCTCCACTATGCCGGCGTCAACCAGTTCCTCTCGCCACGCGCCCACGTCCTGGCCAAGGCTCAGCCCCCCTTTCTGGGCGCGCATGCCCGCCTCCCAGAATGTAATGGCCGAGACAGCGACACTACCCTCGTTCAAGGCAGCTTCGATGGCTTCGCGTGCCCTGGGCCCCAGCCGGGCGTCCTCCGTTCGCACCCAGACCACAACATGCGTGTCGAGGAGAATCAAAACAACTCCTCCTCGACGCCATTGGGATCTTCGAACCACTCCGCAGGCATGGGAGAGACGATGTCGCCGAGCACCTTGAGCCTGCCCCGGTCAGCGCCGAAAAACGACGTCGGTCGTTCGCGGTAGGGTACGAGCCGGGAGATGGGCTTGCCGTTCTTGGTAATGATGATTTCGCTTCCCTTGTCGGCCACCTCGTTCATTAGGTGGAGGCACTTGGCCTTGAACTCAGACGCCTTCATCGTCCGGGTGCCGCCCGGGCTGTTGTTGCTGGTGCTCATCACGCTCCTCCTTCATGCCTAACCGAACATCATGGTACCATGGTCATGTCTATGGTCATATATGGCCACCTGTCGTCCAATATTGGCGGTGACCTGCCCCCGGAGCCCACAACCACCCGCATCGTTGCACCGGCTGGCAGCGGAGCACGGACTGCTAGCAGGAGCGCACGCGGCGGCTCGGATGTGTGCACATCTGGATTCGGTGGTGAAGGGCGTGCTTGGAGGCCCGTTATGGGGCCGTCCAGGCAGCGAACCAGAAGCCGCAGGCAATTGCAGGTGCCACGCTGCAGCGCCAGCCGGTCGAACTCCATCAGTGGTGCACAACCACTCCGATTGAACGGTGAGGGACAGGCCTGGTCGGGAAGGGACAGGCCGCAGCGATTGACGGCGGGGAAGGGGCGCCGATAGGCTCATTGCCACGTCGGCGCGCCCGGAGAAGTATGGAATTCGGTCTCTACCTGCGGTCCTTTCTGACCGATCGCACTCGCCCGCTGTACGAGCAGATCGACGACCTGGTGAAGGTCTGTCACGTTGCGCGCGACAGCGGGTTCTCGGCGGTGACGATGCCGCAACACTGGGTCTCGCATCCTACGATCTGGCCCGAGCCGTTCCAGATGCTCGCGCGCCTGGCGCCCGAGACGGGCGACATGCGCTTGCTCACCGGCGTCGTGCTGCTGCCCCTCCACAACCCGGTGCAGATTGCCGAGGATACGGCCACCCTCGACCACATATGCCACGGGAGATTTACGCTCGGCGTCGGCATCGGGTACCGGGAGACCGAGCTCGAGGCCGCCGGTGCGACCCGGAGAGACCGCGCGCCGCGCCTCACCGAGTCCATCGAGCTGATGAAGAAGCTGTGGTCCGGCGAGGAGGTCAACCACGAGGGCCGCTACTGGAGCATCCACGAGGCCCGTATGGGGTTCCTGCCCGTGCAGCAGCCGCATCCCCCCATCTGGATGGCTTGCCAGAGCGACGGCGCCGTCCGCCGTTCGGCTCGTATCGCCGACGCCTGCTATATTGCTCCCCAGGTCGGCTTCGGCGACCTGCCGGCGCTCATCGACGCTTACCGAGACGAGCGCGAGGCGGGCGACCAACCGACCGGCCGAGTGGCCGTCTCACGCGGCGTGGCCTTCGCCAGGGACCGTCCGAGCGCCATCGCTGAGGCGCAGGCTGCCGCCGAGTCCTCTTACCGCATGTACAGCACTTGGGACATGCAGGAAGACACGATGGTGCGGATCAACATCGACAGCGATTCCAAGGTCGACGACTGGGCGGTAGCCGGGAACAGCACCGATTGCCTGGAGCAGTTCGGGCGGCTCGCCGAGCAGGGCGTCAGCTACGTGGGCGTGACCTTCTACAACCTGCCGAAGACGCTCGAGGCGCGCAAGGAATACCTCCTCAGTTTTGCCGAGGACGTCATCCGGAAATCGGCCTAGCCCTATGCAGCCATTCGAGTACGTCCGGCCCGACACGGTCGCTGAAGCGACCAGGTTCCTGGCTGATCACGCGGACAGCTCCTTCGTCCTCGGTGGGGGCAGCGCCGCCGTCGTGATGCTGGAGCTCGGCGTCGTCCGGCCGGAATACGTGGTTGACCTGGGCCGCATCGAGGAGCTCGATGGTATCGAGCAGAACGGCAGCCTACGCATTGGAGCACTCACCCGCATCCGCACCCTGGAACTTGCCCCGCAGATTCGGCGCGACTACGGACTCCTGGCGGAGGCCGCGTCGCAGGTGGCCAACGTGCGTGTTCGGAACGTCGCGACCGTTGGCGGAGCGGTGGCTTACGGTGAGCCGCAGACCGACACACCTACCGCTCTAATGGCGCTCGGCGCCACGGTGCGAATCGCCGGGCCCGAAGGCGGGCGCACGACGCCGATCGAGGAGTTCTACGTCGGGCCGTACGAGACGGTATTGCGCCCGGGGGAGCTGGTTGCGGGAGTGGATGTGCCGCACCCGCTGGCCGGCTCGGGCGGGAGTCATCTCAAGTTCACCGTCGGTTCCCCGGAGAACAAGCCGGTCGCGAACGCGTCCGCACTGGTGGTGGTGGAGCCCTCTTCCGGGGTGTGCAGAGCAGCCCGCGTCGTCATGGGCGCTACGGGGCCGGCGCCCGTCGTTGCTCAGGCCGCTGGAGGGCTGATCGGTGATGCGCCGACCTCAGCGCGGGTGGCGGAGGTTGCCGCCGCCGCCGCCGAGGAGGCCGACCCCATCGAAGATCTGCGTGGGCCAATCTGGTACAAGCGGAGAATCACTAAGGTGTTGGTGGAGAGAGCGCTGACATGTGCGCTGCAGCGGGCCCAGGGCGAACGCGCCTAGTCGGAACCTCGATGCCGGCCCTCGAAGCCGCTGAGAAGGCGGCGGGGCGGGTCGAGTATATGGGCGATCTCGTCGTGCCGGGCATGGCGCATGCGAAGGTCGTCCGCAGCCCGTTGCCCCACGCACGCATCGCCTCCATCGACGCGTCCGCCGCTCGCGCGCTGCCGGGCGTCATCTGCGTCCTCACTCGCGACGAGGTTCGAGCCGACCCGGACACCGAGGAGCTGTACGGGTTCGTCTACCGGGACGCGCCCCTCGTGGCGATGGACAAGGCGAGGCACCACGGCGATATCGTTGCCGTCGTCGTCGCGGAGGACATCGCCACCGCGGAGGCAGGTGTCGAGTTGGTGGACGTCGAGTACGACGAGCTTCCCGCCGTGATGGACGTGAATGCCGCGCTGGCGGAAGGGGCGCCTCGCGTCCATGAGGAGTTCTTCCCCATCGCGCCAGAGCTGCGCCCTGTGGAGGGAACGAACATCTGTCACCGGGCGACGCTGGCGCGGGGAGACCTGGCGCAGGGATGGGCGGAGGCCGACCTCATCTACGAGGACGAATTCTCAGCGCCGTCCGTCCAGCACTGTGCGCTCGACCTGCACGCGGTGATTTCCCAGGTCGACGACGGTCGGATCACGGTCTGGACGAATTGCCAGTCTCCATTTCCCCTCGGCCGCGAGCTCGAGCGCATCTTCAAGATGCCCGCGCGGGTCATCGTGCCGTACGTCGGCGGGGGGTTCGGCAGCAAGAGCAGGGACCGCATCGAGTGCGTGATTACGGCGGCGGCGAAGCTCGCCGGCCGGCCGGTGCGCTACGTCCTTACCCAGGAGGAGACGTTCCTGAGCTACCTCCGCCCCGCCTACGCGAATCGCATGAGGACCGGCGTGAAGCGGGACGGTACGATCGTGGCGCGGCACAACACCTTCTACGTGGATGTCGGCGCCTACGCCATCAGCGGCGCCCGCAGCGCAAACAACACCCTCAAGGTGGCGACCGGGCCCTACAAGGCGCCCCACGCGCGCGTCGACTGCTACGCCGTCTACACGAACAAGCCTCCGTCAGCGCCGTACCGGGGACTACCGACGACGCAGCACACCATGTCTTACGAGGCCCAGCTGGACCGCATCGCGCGGGACCTCGGCATTGATCGCCTCGAGATACGGCGCAAGAACCTGGTCCGCGACGGCGATATCCACATCACGGGCGATTACCTGCGCTCCGCACACGCCCAGGAGTGCCTCGACAAGGCAGCCGCCGCGATTGGCTGGGATCAGCCGCTCACTCCGTTGCCGGATGGCAGGACGCTGCGCGGGCGCGGGGTCTCCTGCACCATCAAGTACACGCTCACTCCGCCCCGGCAAATGTCCGAGAATAGCGCCGAGGTCGTCCTTGGCGAGGACGGCGTCTTTGAGACCCGCATTGGGACGGTGAACATCGGCCAGGGCTCGGACACCGCGATGGCGCAGATAGCCGGGGATGTGCTGGGAGTGGGCCTCGACTCGATACGCATCGTGCACAGCGACACCGGCCGTGTCCCGGTCGACAGTTCGACGACGGCCAGCCGCTCGACGTATCACATGGGCGTGGCGGTCGTCGAGGCTGCGGGAAGGTTGAAGCAGCAGATCGTCGAAGCGGCCTCGCAGCTGCTGGAGCGCGACGCCTCGGAGCTGACGGTCAACGACGAGGGCGTCGTTGGGCCGGACGGGGACGGCGTCGGCCTGTCCGACCTCGTTCGCTACGTCGGTGCGCCGTTCGCCGCCACGGGCGACTGCGTCGTCGGCGGGGCGTACCGCGCACCGGACGGCCAGGACTACCCCATAGCCTCGACGTTCTGGACGTTCGCGTCGTGCGCCGCAGAAGTGGAGGTCGATACCGAGACGGGGCAGGTGCGTTTGGTCAAGGCCGCTGCGGCGGCAACGACCGGCACCGCCGTGAACCCGCGTTCCATCGAGACGCAGCTTGAGGGCGGGGTCGGCCAGGAGCTCGGGCCCACCCTCTTCGAGCAGCTGGTCTGGGACGAAGGCGGCCAGCTCATCAACTCCGCGCTCTTGGACTATCCGCTTCCCACCATGGAGACGATGCCCGCCTACGCGCCCGAGCTGGTCGACCATCCCTTCGAGGGCGGGCCCTTCGGCGCCAAGGGCATGGGCGAAATCGGGTCCGTCATCCTGCCAGGCGCGGTCGTGAACGCCGTGTACGATGCGACGGGCGTCCTCTTCCACGACATTCCGCTCCTCCCGCACAAGGTGCTGGGAGCGCTGGACACGGCGGGGAGGAGGTAGGCGTGCGGCTTGACCTCACGGTGAACGGCGCGGCCTGTAGCATGGATGTCCCTCCGTCCACGACGTTACTCGATCTGCTCCGCGATTACCTCGGCCTGAAGGGGACGAAGGAATACTGTCACAGCGGCGTCTGCGGGGCATGCACCGTACTTCTCAACGGCCGCGCCGCGAGCTCGTGCGGCCTGCTGGTTGGCCAAGCCGACGGACATGACGTCGTGACGATCGAGGGCCTCACGCCTGCCGACGGGCTGCACCCGATACAGCAGGCCTTCGTCGACAACTTCGGGCTGCAGTGCGGCTACTGCACGCCCGGGATGATCCTGCTCGCCAAGGCCCTCCTCGATGAGAACCCCGCCCCGAGCCGAGAGGAGATCATCCGCTACATGGGCGGCAATATCTGCCGCTGCACCGGCTACGCGGGCATACTGCGGTCGGTCGAGGCTGCGGCGAAGGAGCGCAGCTCGTGGAGCTGACCGACCGCTTCGAGGTTGGCGCATCGCCCGCCGAGGCGTGGGCGTTCTTCTGGGACCTGCCCCGCGTCGCGAAGTGTCTGCCGGGGTGCGAGAGCATCGAAACGACCGATGGCTCGGGCTACAGGGCGCGGATGGTCCAGAAGGTCGGCCCCTTCCAAGTCGCCATGGACATCGACATTTCGGTCGACGAAGTCGAGCAGGGGCGGCGTGTCGTCGTCTCGGGCGGGGGAAGGGACCGCATGGGCAACAGGCTCCGCATCAACAGGCTCGCGCTCGAGCTCAACGGGCCGGCCGCGGAGCGGACCGACGTCAGCTACGAGCTGGACTTCAACCTGTTCGGGAGGCTTGCGACCCTGGGGAACACGGTAGTGAAGCGTAAGGCGGAGGAGACCCGCGCCGAATTCAGCAGGAATATCGCGGCGGAGCTGGAGGGGTGACCAGCAACTGCGGCCCGCGCAGGGGGCGACCCCGGTCTGGCAAGGCGGGAAGCATCCCCCCGACCTGCGCCCTTGGCGGACGCGAAGCCGGCGGGCCGATGCAGAGCTCGCCTCCGTCCGGGTCCGCGTGGCCTGCCGCCTAGATGGCCGCTGAGCGCGGCCTGAGCGACTCGGGGTTGGCATCGACCCACTTCCAGTAGTGCTCCCAGGCCTCGGAGACTTCGCCCTGTGCGCGCCGGGCGAGTGCAGGCCGCAGGGCGAGGGACGGCATCGCCTCGGGCGAGCCGATGAGCTGGGCGCGCCACGTCATTTCGGCGAGGTGCTCGGTGGCGATGGCTTCTATGGTCGCGGTCTCGACGTTCGGGCCCGTGAAGACCATGCCGTGGTTCTGCAGGTGACAGGCATTAGCGGTCTTCATGCGCGCTGCGACCGCAAGGCCCTGCCGGACGCTCGTGATGAGCGCCTTGTCGTCGTCGAACATTGCCGGCTCGTGGGCGACGGCCGTCGAGAGCTCAGGGTCGAGGAGCGGGAGGATGGTTGCGGCGGCGGCACCCATCATCGTCGCCCACTTCTGGTGCGTGTGGATGATCGAGCCGAGCTCCGGGTTGGCCTTGTAGAGCTCCGCGTGGATGGGCCACTCGCTCACCTTCGCGACCGTGCGGTGGCCGGCCCCGACGATGTTGCCCTCGAAGTCCATGACGATGAGGTCTTCGGCGCGGATGCGATGCATCTGGATGTGGGGCCACGGCTTGATGATAAATGTGTCGGTGCCGGGGATGCGCGCGCTGGTATGGCCTAGCGTCGTGCCAAGTCCGGTGTAGTAGAGGAGGCGATGGGAGACAGCCACTGTCTCGCGGAGGTCGTTGAGTGCCTGTTCGCTCACCGCCATCAGAGGTTCACTCCCCTGACGAAGGAAGCGTCCCGATTGTCGTCGAGCCACTCCAGGTTGTCCCACTCGCCCCGCGCCACACCGTCGCGGACGTCCGGGACGAGGGGCTCCCAGCGCTTGGCGACGCTCGCCTCAAGGTACTCCATTTCGATGGTCTCGGGCCTGCCTGCAAGCATGGCCCGCCAGGTGACCTCAGCCTGCTCCTCGGCGTCGGCGGCGGCGAGCACGGACTTGGAGAGCGTCGTGCCGACGAAGACCATTCCGTGGCCCTTCAGGTGGCAGGCCACGTTTCCGCCCAGCAAGGCGGCGATTTCCGCTCCCGCTGCGGGGGAGTCGATGGCGCCGGGCGGGCCGGCGTACACCGGCCAGCGCTCGGCGGCGACGGAGGCGGTTGGCGCGTGGATCACCGGCAGCACGTCGCGTCCTGCAAGCCCGAAGACCGTGCACCACTTCTGGTGAGTGTGCGTGACCGCGTTGACCTCGGGACGCGCCTTGTAGATCTCGGTGTGCAGGGCCCACGACGCGATCCGTAAAGGGTAGGCGTCGCTCGCCCGGACGACGTTGCCGTCGAGGTCGATGACCATGAGGTCGCCCGCCTCGACGCGTTCGAGGCTCACCGCGGGGCGCGCCCGGACGATGACCCGGTCCGTGCCGGGAACCCTGGCGCTGACGTGGCCCTGATAGGAGCCCAGGCCGTAGTGATGCAGCAGCCGGTTTGCGAGGGCGACCTGCTCGCGGAGGGTCTCGGTTTGGGTGCCGTCAGGCATAGCCTGGCGATGCTATGAACAGGGATTGCATGGTGTCAAGGCGAGGCTGTGCCCCGATATGTCCGCTGTACTTCGAGGCGCGTGGGATCGGTGTCGCTCCTTGAACCGAATAGCGGCCCGGTGCAAGTATGGAAGGCGCTCCGGCTCTCAAGGAGGCCAAGGGCCCACTGATGAGCGTTGTGTGACAAAAACCACATGGCGCTGTCTCGGATCAGAACCTAAGTTGTCAGGCTGACTGGGAGCTTGACCACGATGAACCCCGCACTGTAGCGAAGTGACGCTCGACCCTGCCGGTCAGCAGCATTGCGCCAATGACGAGCAGCCAGACGAAGAAGGCGACTCCTGAGAGCCGGTGCGCTACTGTGGCGGCATCCACCCAGATGAACTGCATTGCAATGCCGATTGTCGCCGACGCGGGTGCGATCCGCCTTATCACGCCACCTGCCTTCCACTGGCGCTGCGCCGCAGCCACGAGCCCCAAGCCCGCTGCCGCGAAGCCTATCTTGCCGCTAAGCCATCGGAGCATGGCTATCGTCTCGGTTGAGGCGTCGACAGAGCCAACGGCTGCGGCATTGGACGCATCAGCAACGAGAGCGAGCGCAAATGCTCCCGACGCGGTGGTAAACACGCCAGACGCTCCGAGCAAGTAGGGGACCATGCGTGTGCCAAAGCCCTCCCTAATGACCCAGGTCTTCAGCAGGAACAGCGCCCCGGCGATCAGCGCTATCCCGGAAATGGCACGGGCCAACCCGCTCAAGCTGTACATTGCCTTGCTGGCTGCTACGGCGCGCAGCGACTCCAGCAGCGTGGGCTGGTCGGCGTCCGCTGCAATGCGGGCGTAGACCATGACGATGGTGGCCACTGCCGTCAGCAATAGGAGCAGCCCCGCTCTCCGTGCCGCCGAATCCTTTCGCAGATGGGATGTGGAAACTCCTGCTTCGTCCGGGCGGTCCATAGCGTCTATCACCTCTGCATAGGGCTGTTCAGTCTCCAGCGCGCGAACGCGCTGGAGACCCCCCACTTGGCCTGCCTCTTCAACGGACAGTCCAGCCGTGATGGTGAGCGCTACCGGAACGTAGCACTCGGCATCATCGCGATAGGGAGGGGTTGACAGTTCACGGATTTCGTACATACTAACAAATTACTACGTATATACAAATGCAATAGCAATGTATGTCCAGAAAGACCAGTGCATGACTGCCACTGTCGGCCTTCTCAAGATGCAGGCTCCTACAGGGGGGCTGATAACCACCCTCTACTGGCCGTATGTGGCCCAGACTCTGGTGTTGCGGCCATCCCGATTCCGCGTGGAGACACAACCACGCATGCTACACCGCTCTCGTTCGAGGCGGTCGAGCGTACTTGTCGGCACGCTGGAAGCAGGATGGATGCAATGCCCGGATAGGAGGCGCGAATCCCCCGTATGACGTCTTCCCCCCCGATTAGACGCCCGTCTCCGCTCGTTGTCGAAGTACGACGCGTTAGTCGGCTTACGCCACGGATGGTACGCATCACATTTGGTGGCGAGCAGTTGGCGCGGTTCGAATCACACGGCCCTGCCGAGCACTTCCGCATATTTCTCCCCGAAGCCGGGAGCGGCGAACTAGTTCTGCCCGTCATGGGACCAGATGGAAACGCGTTCCCGGAGGACAGGCCGCGCCCTCCCAGCCGTGCCTACACTCCTCGGAGGTGGGATCCAGCAGCAGGAGAACTGGTCGTAGACATTGCGCTACACGACCATGGGATTGGCGCAACTTGGGCAGCGGGCGTGCAAGCCGGTGATACCGCCGTCATTAGCGGACGGGCGGGCGGCACCTACTTCCCCGAAGCGACCGCGGACTGGTATCTCATTGGCGGAGACGAGGCTGCGCTGCCGGCCATAGGAACGCTGCTTGAAGCGCTGCCACCTTCGATGCCCGCTCACGTCCTCGTCGAGGTGCATGATGCAGACGAAGAATTGGAGTTGGTATCCCCGGCCCCGGCCGAGCTCCGGATAGAGTGGCTTCACCGCAAGCCTGGAGAGCTGCCGGGGCGGGTGCTTGCAGATGCAATGTGCAGGGCCGAACTGCCGGCCGGGCAAGGCCGCATCTGGGTCAGCTGTGAGGCAACCATCATGCGAGAGATACGACGGTACTTCATCGATGAGCGCAGGATGGATCGTTCGATGCTACAGACCCAGGGCTACTGGAAGGCGGGGGAATCCAACCATCCTGACCATGACATGGGCGAGGACGTGTAACCTCCCTCTCGTCCTACCCGTCTATGGCTAGGAGTCCCCCGTACATTGCGTGCGGGGGACTCCTTCTCTCTCGCGGTTCGGCTTCGTGCGTTCGTCCACTGGGCAGCGGCTAGCCCACATCCCTCGCCCACGGACGGTTCTCCATGTACCAGGCCAGGGTTTCCGCTATACCGGTTTGCAATGGCACCTCCGGTTGCCAGGACAACAGCCGTTTCGCCTTGGATATGTCTGCCTCGGTCGAATCCACGTCGGCGGCCGGGCGCGGAAGAACCTCGACCATTGCCTTCTTGCCCACCATGTGCTCAATCATCGAGATGAGCTCTCCAATCGTGACCGCCTGACCCCCTCCAAGATTGATTACGCAGTAGCCCATCGGAGCAATCGCCGCAATGACGCCGCGTGCGATGTCATCGACGTGAGTGAAGTCACGCTCCCCACCGTCTCCGTAAAGGGTGATGGCCTCATCCTCAACAATGGCCTTCACTAGTCGGAAGACCGACATGTCCGGTCTTCCAGCGGGGCCATAGACAGTGAAGAACCGCAACACGGTTATGTCCAGACCGTGGAGGTGGTGATAGGCATAGCACAATTCCTCTGCGGCTTTCTTGGAGGCTGCGTAGGGAGATAGCGGCATGGCAGCCGGTGCTGATTCCAGGAATGGTGCCGGGGTGTCGCGACCGTAGACGCTCGATGTCGACGCCTGGACGAACTTGGTGACGCCATTGCCCCTGCAGGACTCCAGCAAGTTGACGACGGCCATGTAGTTGGTCTCGGCGTACAGCCCCGGCAGGTCGACCGAGTGTCGCACCCCGGTCATTGCGCCCATGTTGATGACCGCATCGGGGCTGGCGGACGAGACAACCTCGGACACCGCCGGCAGGTCCCGGATGTCGACCTTGTGGAACTCGAAGCCGGGGAGCGACCGAAGCCCGTTGAGTCGCCACTCCCGCAAGACCAGGCTGCTGTCGGCCTTCAGGCTGTCGATGCCGGTAACGCGGTGCCCCTCCTCCAGGAGGCGCTCTGCGACCCGAGCGCCAATGAAGCCGGCGCAACCGGTCACCAGGTAGCTAGGCATTCAGAATCAGTTCGTGCTGATGCCCCGGGGCGCCCGTTTCGAACCCGGCTGCGTTCCGACCTACGCCGACGTACTCCATGCCCAGTTCGGCGAGCATGCGTGCGTTCAGGGCGTTCCTGCCGTCGAACACAAACCGCGGCGCGAGCATGCTGCGGGAGATCGCCTCCCATCCCGTATGAACGATCTCATCCCATTCGGTGAGCAGTACCAGCGCTTGCGCTTGCTCTGCCGCTTCCAGCGGGCTGGCGACGAGCTCTATCGAAGGGGGCAGCAGCTTCCGCGCAGCCTTCATGGCCTGCGGGTCGTACGCGCGCACCCGAGCACCTTCATCCACCAGTTCCTTTATCAGGTCCAGCGAAGGAGCATCGCGCACATCGTCCGTCCCGGGTTTGAAGGCCAGCCCCAGGACTCCTATCGTTAGCCCCGTCAGCGTGCCATGGAATCGATCTTGGAGCGAGCAGAGCGGGAGCAGCCGCTGCCGCTGGTTCACACGCATGACGGACTGCAACAGGTCGAGGGAAACTCCCTCGTTGCGCGCAACGGCATCGAGGGCGCGAACGTCCTTGGTGAAGCAGGAGCCCCCATAGCCTACCCCCGCGTGAATCCTCGTGCCCGTTCTGGTGTCCAGCGCAAGTCCTTGGCTGACATCGTCGATGGACGCGCCTACCCGGTCACACAGCTGGGCAATCTCGTTGATGAATGATATGCGCGTGGCCAAGAGGGCGTTGCTGGCATACTTGACCATCTCTGCAGTGGTGATGTCGGTGACCAGGTACGGCGCTTCAATGCCTGCATACATCGCCTTGACCAACGCGACGGAACGGTAGTCGCCTGGTTCAACTCCGACCACGATGCGGTTCGGTGTATACCAGTCGTCCAACGCGCGTCCTTCACGCAGGAACTCCGGGTTGGACGCGTAGCGGATGCCGCTTCCACCCAACTCTTCTTCCACGATGCGCCGTCCACTGCCGGGAGGCACGGTGCTCTTCATAACGACCAAGAGGTCTCCGACGTTTCTGCCTGCGACCCAGGCGAGCGCGGAGCGCGCCTGGGTCAGGTTCGCCGCTCCGCCTGCGGCGGAGGGCGTGCCGGTAGTGATGAGTACGGCGTCTCCGAGGTCCTCTTCGACCTCGTCAATATGCGCGAATCGAAGCCGGCCATTCTTGACGACGGAGGCCAGCTTGTCATCCAGTCCGGGTTCGTATATGGGTGGATGGCCGGACCTGGCCGTCCCGATTAGCTGCAAGTCAAGGTCAACACCGAGTACTTCGTGGCCCGCTGCTGCAAGCCCCACCGAGGCAACGATGCCCGCGTGCCCCAATCCGATAACCGTTAGCTTCATGAGCGTTCGCCTCCTTGCACAGAAGCGGATGAAGACGCGCCGGCAGTTGCAGCCATGCGGCGTTTATTCAGGCCACTCAGTTTCGATCCACCGTCGTTTTGCAGATCTGCCGGCTCCTGTGGCGTGCAACCGATGACCTGTTGCGGCACCGGTACGGCGCCACTGGCCGCTCGGAAAGCGGCAAGCAGAGACATCACGGCCGCGACCAGCCAAAAAGCGGTCAACGCCCACGTTTCCATCGTCCATGAGCGGTAGTCCGGGAATAGCCACGATAGGCCCCGGAAGGGCAGGTATCGCATCTCGAACGGGTCAACAGCAATGGTGATCTCACTCGTGTATGCGGCGTAGGCCAATCCCGCCGTTATTGACGCCCCGTACGCACCTAGTGCAGCGATTGCTGCTCGGACGCCGGTCGGAGCGGCTAGCGTCAGGAGAGTCAGCGGAAGGACCATCAGGGGCAACACTGTCACCAGTGTCCTTCCGGCGAACCACCAACCCATCATGGTTATCGCCACGAACGTTGCGATCAGCATCTGGGCTGCAATGAGGCCCAGCACCAGCCGTTGGGCTGAAGCGGCCTTCGCAAGCAAGACCAGGCCAGGCACGACCACCAGGAGCACCGGCACCCAGCGCCCTATCCCGAATCGCTGGTCGACGAAGAGGCCCCAGAGACGGTAGAGGCGGTCGTTGAAGTCGAGGTGCACGTCGAGTAGCTCTGCCGTCGACTGCCCGGCGTAGACCAAGTTGACTGCATATGGCGTGAGTCCGCCGAATGTCCTCATATGGAACCAGGCGAATACCACGGCCGATATGAGGCCCAGGCTCAGTAGGCCTATCCGACCTCGACGATCGGCCCGCAAGAGGAAGAATCCGGCAACCAGCAGGGCGAGCGGTGCATACTTCACGCCCAGCCAGCACATCGCTGACAAGAGCACGACAAGCCAGATGGCAGCGGACAAACCAAGCCTTGATTGCGCGGTCGCCACCAGCAAGCCGAGCACAAGCGCCAGGGCTGCCGGGAACTCAGGGTATACCTCCGTAGAGTGGGTGAAGGCCACTGCACCGACGGCGACACCGAGCGTGATGAGCCAGCTCGCTGTGCGCCGCCGGGTGAGGTGGTCTGTCAGTACGAAGGCCAGCGAGAAGGCCGCTGCGGCGATCAGCATGAGCTGAGTCTGAACGCCAATCAGCCCCCCCAGGACGAAGCCCGGAATCACGAGCACGGAGAGCCCCGGATTATGCGGACTGAGGAGGCGCCCATCATCAGTGGGCACTGACTGCCGCCACAATCCATCCGGGTGATCGAAGAACTCTTCGTAGGAACGCGCCCGGTACTGGTTGCGAAGATCCAGGTCGCGGTCTGCCAGCAGGCTCTTGGTGGTCATGAGGTAGAACGGCTCGTCTCCAGTGATGGAGGCGCCGCGCGTTGCCCGCATACCCGCAGAGAATGCGTAGATGATGACCAGTACCACAAAGAGGGCTGCCACCCAAGGCAGCAGCCCTCTCATCAGTGCCCTCGGCGATTCATTGGAGGAGGCCAACATCCCGCAACAACTCCTGCGTCCCCCTCAGGTCACTCAGGTTGCCCAAGTCTATGTCTGGAGAGTCCAACGAAGCCAAGGAGGGCACGTCCCCTACGGGTTGTGCTCCAGCGGCCAGCGGGTACTCCTTGGTTTCCTCGGCGAAGTATTGTTGAGCACTCGCAGACAGCAGGTATTCGATGAAGCGTTCCGCAGCCTCGCTGTTGTCGGTTTGCCTCAGGATGGCGGCTCCGGCTACCAGCACGAGTGCGCCCGGGTCTCCGCCGCCGAGGAAGTGGTTGCGCGCGCCAAAGCCGGGTCCCTCCTCCTCGAGGAAGCGCTCCAGGTAGTAGTGGTTGACGAACCCCACGTCTACCTCACCGCGGGCCACGGCTGCCACAGTCGAAATGTTGTTGATGTAGGCCCGTGCGTCGTTGTCTCTCATGTCTTCCAGCCACTTCCGCGCGGCAGCCTCGCCTCGCTGTACCCGCAGCGCCGTCACGAAGGCCTGGAAGGAGCCGTTTTGTGGTGCCCAGCCGACCCGTCCCTTCCATGCGGGGTCTACGAAGTCCAGTATCGAGTCAGGTAGGTTCGTCTCAGGATCGATTGCCAAGGTGTTGTAGACGATGGTACGAGCACGCCCCGATGTACCAACCCACTCGCCCTGCGGCGAACGGAACCGGCTGTCCACCTTTGCCAGCAGTTCGTCCGGCAGCTTCTCTAGGAAGCCGGCCTGTGCCAAAGCACCGAGGGAGCCCGGGTCCTGGAGGAACACTACGTCCGCAGGTGTGTTTTCGCCCTCTTCGAGGATGGTGGCTGCTATCGCTGAGCTGCCCGCATACTTTACCTGTATCGGGGTCCCGGTATCCTCGGCGAAGGATTGGAGCAAGGGATGCACCAGGCTCTGCGTCCGTCCAGAGTAGACGGTCAGGGTTGTATCGTCCTCCCCGCAGCCCGGGAGGGCGATACCTACCGCAGCCATCAAGGCAGCTGCTAGAGCCAGCCGTATGGCGGAAGACCATTGGTTGAGTCGTTTCATCTCTTGCCTTCCTGCCTCATCAATTCGCCCGAGCCGGGTCGGTCACCCTGGCTCCGGCAGGGATACCCAGAGCCCGCAACACCGCGGACTCGTTCAAGGCTGCGTAGACGCGATCGAGAGCCGCTTTCGATACCGGGTTGGATGGGTCAGCGGTAAACACGTTCTCTATCGTGTCCGCAGCGGACGCCGACGCCGCACGCACCGCAGGGTGTATCGGCTGGAAGAAGGCCCAGCCCTCCGCTAGGTGCTGCGCTCGTGCGCTGGTCCCCTCGTCATCGAAGGACTTCTTGGCGTAACGCAGCGTCGCCAAGTAGAAGATGGTGTTGAGTCCGGCGCGCACGTCGGCGGCAGCAGCGTCAAAGGCGTTCAGGTCTCCGGCGCGCGAAGCTTCCAGCGCATCGGAGAGAGCTTGTGCCAGGGGAATTGAGACCTTAGGCGCCAACCCGAAGTTCACCTCGCGACTGCGGGCGGTCTGGGCTATCGAGTAGCTGCGGCCCCCCTCCGGGTTGGCCGTGCCGACGTAGAAGGCCCAGGCTTCGTCCATCTTGTGGGGTGCGCCGGAGGCGTCGTCAAGGTTGTCGGCCTCCATCTGCGCCCGGGCCGACGAGAGCTCCTGCTGGACCTTGCCATAGATGATGGCCTGGAGGCTCTTGTTGATGATCTGGCGTCGAACGAGGTCGTCCACCTGCCGGCCCGCCCAGTTGCCGGTGAGGCCGGCCCGCACGTTGGCATCCAGGTCGATGCTACCGGGGAATTCGGCCAGCACCGAGTCGCTGGTGGCATAGCCCTCGAGTGTGCGGCCGCCGGCGTGCCTGCCGTTCTCGTAGATGTCGGTGATGGCTGCATAGTCCACGGTCTCACCGCGCGTGGCAGCGCTGAGCAGTCCGGCGATGTCACGCATATCCAGGGCGAGGGCGGCATGTGGCTCCACGTCGCTCACTGGCAGGTAGAAGTCCACTCGTTCGGGCAACCCGAGGGCCGAACGCACAGCCGGGGCATTGAGAGCGGTCAACAGAGCGTTGGCCGCTGCCTGGTCCACCGGATTGGCTGGGTCCTGGGTGAAGAGGGCTCTCGCCATCCGATCAGCGCTCCCGGAGGCGGTGCGAACGATCGGCGAGATGGGCTGGTAGAAGGCCCACGCTTCCGCAAGGTGCTGAGCGCGCGCGCTCTCGTCGGTGTCCCGCGTGGACAGCCGGGTGTAGCGCACTGTGGCTAGGTGGAAGATGGTGTTGAGCCCAGCGCGCACATCGGCGGCAGCAGCGTCAAAGGCTTCGAGGTCTCCTGCGCGGGAGGCCTTGAGCGCCTCTGCCAGCGCCCGCTGTATCGGCGGGTCCACCGTGCCGTGCAGGTCGAAGTTCCCGGCCCGGCTGCGAGCGGTAGCGGCAATAGAGTAGTTCCGGTTGCCATCATCGTCAGGAGCTCCGACGTAGAAGGCCCAGCCTTCGTCCACCTTGTGGGGTGCGCCGGAGGCGTCGTCAAGGTTGCCGGCCTCCATCTGCGCCCGGGCCGACGAGAGCTCCTGCTGGACCTTGCCATAGATGATGGCCTGGAGGCTCTTGTTGATGATCTGGCGTCGAACGAGGTCGTCCACCTGCCGGCCCGCCCAGTTGCCGGTGAGGCCGGCCCGCACGTTGGCATCCAGGTCGATGCTACCGGGGAATTCGGCCAGCACCGAGTCGCTGGTGGCATAGCCCTCGAGTGTGCGGCCGCCGGCGTGCCTGCCGTTCTCGTAGATGTCGGTGATGGCTGCATAGTCCACGGTCTCACCGCGCGTGGCAGCGCTGAGCAGTCCGGCGATGTCACGCATATCTAGGGCAAGGTTCGCGTGAGGAGTAACGTTGCTCACGGGCGCGTAGTGCTCGTCGCCGGCCGACGCCATTTCCCCAACCGTACCTGTGCCGGTGCCAGTACCCGTACCTGTGCCGGTGCTAGTACCCGTACCCGTGCCGGTTCCGCTTACCGAGCCGCTGACTGATCCGCTGACCGACCCTGTCTCACTGATCACTCGTACACCCGGGCGGTCTTCTCCATCACCGGAGTCGCACGCCACGGCCAAGATCAGAAGCAGAATCGTTACTCCAGCAACAGCGGCCAGGGCCTCCCCAAACCGCCTCACGATGCTCTGTCGCATGGCACTCCTCACCTTTCGTTCCACTTAACTGAATAGGATGTATATCCTAACTGTTTTACTATGTACGCACAAACATTAGCAGGAATTGCGGAGTAAGTCCATTGCGCGGCAGCCCGTGCCGCTAGGTGTTGCAAGTCGCGGCGGTCAACTGCTCAGCATCTCTCTCAGCATGGCCTGCGGCACACGCCACAGGTATTGCGGACTGATGAACGACTTGCCCTTGATTCGGACCCGGTACGTGACAGGTACTTCATGCAAGCGCATGCCCTTCTTGAGCAGATCGAGTGTGAGCACCTGGGCATAGTTGTAGTCATGAATGATCTCGGCGCACTCCAGGGCGCGACGGGAGAAGGCTCTGAATCCAGTCTGTCCGTCCGTGATGATGCGACCAGCCGCAACGCAGAGCAGCACCGTGAACACGAGATTGCCAACTAGCCTGCCCAGCCTCTGGCCGTCGCGCGTGCCTCTGTACCGTGACCCCAGCACGTAGTCGGCCTCGCCGGAGTCGATGGGCGCAAGGAGGTCCGGGATCTGCGCGGGCGGGTACTCGCCATCCGCGTCGATGTAGACCGCGGCGCGGGCACCCAGGGAGCGGGCGGCTTCCAATCCAGTCCTGAGCGCCGCCCCCAGGCCTCGATTGCGCCCATGCGACACCACGGTATCGGCACCGTGCAGCCGGGCGACCTCCGCAGAGCCGTCCGTCGATCCGTCGTCCACCACGATGACGTGCATGCCCGGAACCTGGTGCCGGGGCATCGCAGCCAATGTAGCGGGCAGGTTCTCGGCCTCGTTGTGTGCCGGCACGACCACCGCTACCGGACCGATGTGGGCAGGGTCTTCATGCACGCCCAGCACTTGGCCGACCGATTCTGCCGGAGGAGGCGCGCCCAGGAAGTATGCGACGGTCGGCGCCACATCCATCACCGACCGGGGGCTATCGTCATGGCTGCCACGAAGAGACGACGCAATGCCGTGGCCCCACATGATGCAGGGGACGTGTATCTCGGGTTTCGACATGTGTCCGTGTCCGCCGATGCCGATGCCCTGCCCGTGATCGGCGGTGATGACGACGGTGGCGTTCTCAAGGTAGCCGACCTCCTCGCACCAGCCGAGGAAACGCTCGATGATGCGGTCGCTTGCTTCGATCTTTGCCAAGTACTCCGAGTTGTAGCTGCCTCGGGCGTGGCCGGTCTGATCCACGCTCAGCAATTGGAGAACGAGCAGGTCAGGGTCATCCCGTTGGATGATCGCCCGCGCTCGCGCTGCCAAAGCGTGGTCGATGTCGTCGTTTTTGGTGACGGCGGTGACGGTCTCGACGTCGGAACCGAATGCGTCGACAAGGTGCGCTATGCCCACCAGCTTGCCCTTCATCCCGGCTCTGCGGAGCGCGTCGAAGATGGACTCGCATTTGACGCCCAGGCTTGGGACGAAGTTGCTGCGCATGCCGTGGACCCGGGGAGGCGCCCCGGTGAACATGGAGCTGAAGCCGGTTACCGTGCGGGCGGGGTACACCGTGGAGGTGTCGACATAGTCGATGCCTTCTCGTCTAATACGATCGATGAAGGGCGTGTCGGCTTCGAGCAGTCGGTCGGCTCGGCAGCCGTCGATAACGATCACGACAAACCTGCGCGATATCCGCTGCCCTGACGTGCGCAGCCGGGTCGGGACGAGAGAAGGTGCAGGCGGCCACTTGAAGAACCACTGGTGCAGCAGCAGTCCCGTTACCCCTACTCCCAGCGCGAAGGCTTCCAGCCCAATGAATGTTCCGACCGCGGGGCGCTCCACCAGCATCTGGAAGCCCAGCGCCAGCATGGCAAGTTTGGGGACCTGCTCCAGGAAGTTCCCACTGGTCGGATCGGGATTCTCGAGGACGAGTCGCCAGAACCGAGTGAAGTTGAGCCATGAGGTGCCGATCCGCAGGTGGTAGTAGACGGTTCCCCAAACGAATATCGTGAACGTAAGGTAGGCGCCCACCACGAGAGTTAGGGCTACAACGTCTATGAAGCGGAAGGTTGCCAGGAACAGCACAAGGTAGGCCCACAACGCCCAGCGCAGCCGCAGCGGAAAGTCGAACCGGTAGAACACGACTAGCAGCGGCACGAGAGCTCCCAGGGCAACTCCAGCGCGAAGCCAATAGCCGACGTTGGTGAGGTGCCACAACCCCAGCAGCGCTACGAGTCCGAGCAGAAAAACAACGGTAAACGGTTTCCCCTCGTTGATCACATTCCAAGCCCGGGCAGCGACAATTTCGAATCCCGAGGCGTGCTTGTCTCCTGCCGCACTGCCGCGAAAGGCCTTCATCGGGTTGAGCCATAGCAGCGACTCCCTGGCAGCCCAGGCCGCGAAAGCCAGGCCGACGGAGTAGGCATAGGCGAATTTCAGCCCGTGTGTCACCACCGCAAGGACCAGGGCTTGTTCCAGGGGCACGCCAAGCGCATACAGCGCGCCGGACATGCTGGCCTCGTATATGCCAATGCCTCCTGGAGTCACCCTGAAGGCCTGAAAGAGGATGGTGAACGCGGTGACTCCGATCGCCGCAACTATCGACAGTGCCGCACCCAGGGCTTCTGCTGCGACAAGCAAGACCACCGCTTCCAGCATCCAGCTAGGCAGCGTCCATAGTGCGGCACGGAGCAGCCTGGGCATCGATAGCTGTCTCAACTGGGACTGAAACGTTGCGAGTACGGAGCGCAGCCTAGCGCCCCCGAATCTGGGCGCCGTCCAAGAACGCAGGAGTAGGAGAACCGCACCTCCCGCGATGGCTATGAGAGCTGGAAGAATCAGTCCTTGCAGCCACTGGCTTCTGCCATCAGGGAATGCCAACAACGTTCCTGCGGCCGTTGCGATGGCGATGAGCGCCACGAAGTCCAGAGTTCGGGCAACTGCGGTCGAGGTGGCCGCCTCCGCGATGGGCACTCCGTGTCGGGTTGCCAGTAGCGGCCTTGTCGCCTCGCCCAGACCGAACGGCAGCGCATGATTGGCCACGAGCGTCCCTTGCAGGATGGAGAATAGAGAGACCAGCCGAAGCCGGCGTGTCAGGAGCACGCGCCATGCGAGCGCCCGCAGCCAGAAGGCGAAGCTGTAGGCGGCTAGGAATGCTGCCATCAGGTCGGGCCTGTTCCCAAGCGTGCCAATCGCGGAGCGAAGCTGGGCTACGTCTATCAGCAGAGCGACGACGAGAACTGCGCCCGAAGCCAGTGCCAATCCAATGATGATGTGCACGAACAGGCTCCGGCGCGCAGAACGGGTCGCTCTGCCCAGATGATACAGAGGGCTCTCGGGGATCACCTTATCCATGATGAATAAGTATATACGTAGTTTTCAATTAATACGTACGACTACATCGATTCCATACGGAATTGACCAACGCGCGCCCGTCGCAGCGGGGCCAGCGAAGACAGGATGGCCTTCGGCGCAGGTCTGGCCTATGCAACGTAGCTACGAGGCAACTGCATCTAAAGCGTAGGGCCCCCCGAATCTCTCCGAGAGCCGACTCCGCCCAGTACCAGGGGACTCAGACTGCTTGGCGTGACCTGCGCGAAAGCACTGTGCCAAGGCAGGCGCGATCTAGCTGTGTAGGAGGCAGCCGAGCCTTGGTCGAGCCTCTCCTCGCCGATGCGATGCGGTAGCTCTAAGCATGGTGGGCAATTGTCCGTACAATTTCGAATCCCCTCGGCGACAGCGGACGATGAGAAGAGTGCCGCCGTGCCTGTACGGCTAGCGCAGTGATTGGCGGGAAAGGGGGGCAAGGGGGCAAGCACGGGGCAACCGCCTCAGGAGCACCCTTGCAACACCCAAGGACCTGTTACATCTGGGCTATAGGTTCAAGCCACTCTCAGCACCGCATGGCGGCCTTGCAAACAGCTTTTCTTGCCCCGCTGATGGGTCTCGGATGGATCCGACTGGTCACGGATAGGACGGGGACGCGAAGGGCACCGTCGCACATTGCCACATCACCGTCCGCTGGCTGGCGGCATCGTCCAGTCCATTGGTAGGTCAATGCAATTGGGCGGCTTCTTCTACGATAGAGGGAGTTTGTATATACTAATCCGTTGCTTCGTACATACAAATCAAGGGGAGCGAGTTGACTAAGCCGTGCAGCATCAAACTGAGCAGAGCCCGGATCATATCCCTATCCTTCATGCTGGCACTGGTCCTCGTGACGGCAGCGTGTTCCGGCTCAGACCTAGGGGAGGAGCCGACTCCCCGTCCCACCCCGACCGCGACATCTGCAGACAGTACTCAGGCTCCGACCAGTACTCCCGTACCTGCGCCAACCCCCACACCAACGGCTGCGCCGGAGCCCATGACAGAAGCCTTCCCGCTCGAAGTGGTCGATATGCTGGGTCGAACAGTGGAGATCCCGACCAAACCGATGCGAATCGTGACCATCAGCCCAACGGCCACGGAGATGCTGTACGTAGCAGGCGGCACGGCGATTGCTCGGGATACGAGCTCGACCTTTCCCGCTGAGGTCAGCGACCTTCCCGAACTGGGCGGCGCCTACTCGCCGAGCTTCGAATCGATTGCTGCCCAGGGACCAGACTTGATTCTGATCGAGGCCTTGACCCAGGCCCGCTTCCTGGAGCCCTTGTCCCAGCTAGATGCGCCCGTGTTGGCCGTTCGGGCAACTTCGCTTGAGGAGGTAACCACAGGCACCAGGCTCATCGGACGGATTATCGGGAGAAACCAGACGGCCGAGCGGGCGGCACAAGCTATAGCAGCAAGAGTCTCGTCAGCCGTTGAGAGCGTGAACAGCGGCAACACTGCGCTGATCATGATCGGAGACGCCGACAGAAACCTCTATGCTGCCAAGCCAGAGTCGTATCCCGGTGCCATAGCATCCGTGCTGCAACTGACGAATCCGGCTGCCGACTTGCCGGACAGCGGGACCTTCCCGGGCTTCTCCCTCATCTCCGCAGAGCAGGTGCTCGCCTTCGATCCAGACTACCTGTTTGCGATTTCACCCCAACCGGTGCCTGCTCCGCGACTCTCGGCGGTGTTGCCTCTCATACCTGGGTTCTCTAACCTACGAGCCATCACGAGCGGCCAGATGCATGAACTCGACCATGTGATCTTCCTCCGGAATCCGGGGCCGCGCATCGCCGAGGCAGCGGAAGCCATGGCCGAAATCGTTGGAGGCTCCCCATAGCACGGTCGCCTGCCTTCGTACTGGCAGGTCTCGCGGTTGTCCTGGTGGCGGGCTGTATTGCAGGGGTTGCCTTCGGCACTACCAACCTCGGAGCTTCCTCGCTCATTCGCGCCCTCTTCACGGACGGCGGCGATCCCACAGCCGAGGTGATCGTGCGCTCTTTGCGCATACCCAGGGTCGTAGCGGCGCTGGCCGTCGGTGCCTGTTTCGGGGTCGCGGGAGCGCTGCTGCAAAGCGCAACCCGCAACCCGCTGGGGGACCCACAGCTGTTCGGCCTAGGCGGTGGGGCTGCAATAGTCAAGGCCTTGGCCCTAGCTGGACTAATGGGGACGGGGGTTTGGGGGATAACCTCGCTATCGGTAGGAGCAGCCCTAATCGGGGCCCTCCTCATATTTCTCTTCTCGTCGAGGGAGAGCCTGACCCCGGCGCGCCTCGCCCTTATTGGTGTATCCATAGGGGCGCTGACACTGGCAGTCGCGGCCGCCATCCTGGCGCACGCACGGGTCTTCAGCCTGCAGGGGCTGTCTCTGTTCAGTGGGAGCCTGGCCAACCGGAGCTGGGATGACGTCATGCCGGTTCTCCCATTCCTTGCCCTCGGGCTTGTACTGGCAGTATTGGCGGCTGGTCGGTTGAACCTCCTGGTGCTGGGCGACAGGCTCGCTCGGCAGTTGGGGGCCAACCCCAAGAGCACGCGGCTGTTGGCCATGGTCTCGGCCGGCACACTGGCCGGCGCCGGGGTAGCACTTGCCGGTGTGGTCGGTTTCGTAGGCCTGCTCACCCCCCATCTCGCCAGATTGATGATCGGCAACGACGCTCGAGCTGTGATGGCCATTTCTGTTCCCACGGGGGCCTTGGTAATGCTCTATGCAGACCAGGTCTCGAGGTTAGCCTTCACGCCCAGCGAGCTACCGGTTGGCCTCGTCACGACAGTGCTGGGAGCGCCGCTGATGATCTGGGTGGCTAGGAGGCTACAGTGAGCCAGCAGCAGGGCTGCACAGGATGAGTACCCGCATCGAGATAGACGGCGTGTCTTTCTCATATGGAGAGAAGACGGTTCTGCGGCAGGTATCCGCCTCGATAGCTGCAGGCGAGTTCGTATGTCTCCTGGGCCCTAACGGCGCAGGCAAGACAACCCTGGCGCAGCTGGTTGCAGGTGAGCTACTGCCGACTGGAGGCCGAGTCAACTTGGCTTCAGAAGGCTCGCTTGGAGAATCAGTCCAAGCAAGACGCCACATCGCCTATCTGCCGCAAGACCTCTTGGATCCGCCCTTTGTGACGGTGAAGGACTTGGTATCGCTGGGGCGGTTCAGCCCAAGGCGCAGCCTCGGATGGAGGGTTAGCGCCGAAGACAAGGAGGCCGTCCAAGAGTGCATTGCCAAGTGCCTCGTGGAGCCTTTTGCTGACCGCCCGTTCGCCCAGCTCTCGGGAGGCGAAAAGCAGCGGGTGTGGCTCGCCTTTTGCCTAGCCCAGCAACGAGGTTTCCTCCTGCTGGATGAATCCCTGCACAAGATAGACTACCCAACGAGAGACCTCTTCTTCAGAATGCTCTCCAGCCTCGCCGAAGATGGAAAGGCCGTCGTCCTCATAACCCACGATCTGGAGATGGCGATGCGGCACGGAGGGCGGATGTTGCTGCTAAGGGGCGGAGAGATAGCCTACGACGGCCCACCCGACCCGGGGATCTACTCGCTCATGGGGCACTAGCCGCGTTTGCAGGGTGTCTTGCACCATTCCGGGGTACAGTCTCCCGCCAACACTGTCGAGGGTGGCGCAGCCGCTCGACCGTGTGGTCAGCGCAGGGTCGCGTCCAATTAATGGCGCACCGGCGACGGCGAGCAGGGCTTAGAAGCTCCCCTGGGTCGCCTCCTTCAGGATCTGGTTGTGCTGCGTGAGGTCGGCTACGGCTCCGCACAGCCGGCCGTTCTCCGAGCCCGGGTCCTCTAGCAGCCTAGCCTAGCTGACCCTGAGACCGTCGTACTCACTACGCCAGCGGTAGAAGGTCTGCTCCGTGGCACTGATGGAGCCGTGGCCTGCACGGGGCGAGGCCTCCCGCATGCGGCTATGGCAACCTCCGCCTTTTGGAGCTTGATGATCACCTGCTCCGGCGTGTGCCTTCTTCTAATCAGTGTGCCTTCCCTTGTGTGCCCCGAGACTAGTACTAGTCTTGGGGCAGTTCTCGGCGGGCAGGGCATATGTATGCAATAACAAATTGTGTAAGAGCATACGAACATCCGAAGGTAGTGCCTCCTCGCGGGAGAGGCTGAGATCGGCCGAAGCGAGGAGAGAATGCCTCGCGGACGCTTGCTACTCCCTCATGTTTTGCGCGAGGTAGTGCTCGATGCCGACCTGCCGAATGGTCTCTTGCTGAGTCTCCAGCCAGTCGACGTGCTCCTCTTCGTCGCGCACCATGTCCTCGAGGATCTCGCGCGTGCCGAAATCGCCTACCTGCTCACAGTGGGCAATGGCCTCGGCCAGCGCCTCGAGCGCCGAAACCTCGGAGTCAAGGTCCAGCTGCAAATTCTCCTCGACGCTCTCGCCGATCTTGACCGCGCCCAGGCGCTGCACGTTCGGCAGCCCTTCGAGGTAGAGGATGTGCCGCATCAGCCGTTGCGCGTCACGCATCTCGCTCATGCTGGCTTCCCGCAGATGGTCCGCGGTACGCAGGAATCCCCAGTTCCGCACGATCTCGGACTGGACGAAGTACTGATTGATGGCTGTCAGGTCGATGGTCAAGATGGCGTTGAGGCGGTCAACTACTCCATCTTTGGCTTTCATGGGGCCTCCTTGGCAGCAACTGTGCCGCTGCACGAACGATAACGGTAAGCAGGCATAGCACGCAATGAGGTGTGCCGATGTATCGGCAAACCCATGTCTATGTATTGACAGACCACCCTGTTAGGGTGTACTAACTAATTTTGATAGTAGTTCCGTGAGAAGGACGTCATGTTCGTATGCGTGTGCAATCACATATCTATGCTCCAGCTTGCAAACTCTTGGGCTGAGGCGAATCCGGATCTGGAACGCTTGGCCGAGAGCCTGGGGTTCTACAGCGAGAACTGCTGTGGGCGCTGCGCCGACGAGATCGATGCGATAGTCGACGTGACGGAGTGCAGACCCTTCCATGCCGGGGCGCTACGGTGAAGCTGAGTTGGAGGCGCTCCCCTCGGCCGGCTCCCGGCGATGGTACGCCGGATGCTGAGCTCTGCCAGCATGACTTCATACCGCGCATCCGCCGCAGGAGCTACTGGGTGCGTTCCTCTTTGATAGCCAGCACCAGCATCGTCTGCCCGAACTGCGCCCAGCCTATCGACAAGTCGCGCCGCGCTCACTAGGGCGACAGGCGCCGCGTCGAACTCGTAGGAACCCCGCCATTTAGAAGTTACGGCGAGCCTTCGGGGCAGTCCGGAGCCAGCGTTCCCGGACCGCCTGTCGGACCTGCTGACCGATTCAACTCAGCAGGCTGGATGGGATCCTGCGGCACGCGCTCTCTTGAGACGCTCCTCCCTGGCTTGGCGCGCTTCGGGATCTTACGGGTTGGGCCTGCCGGTACGTGCGCCCCTTCGTCCTCCTGCGAGAATGACTGCGGGGGTGAGTGAGGGGATGAGCTGATGTTACGCGGGAAGCCGACGACTCCTAACTTGCCACTCGGAAACTATTGGCAGGCAGGGGGAGCATGCGTGAGGTGCCACGCCCTCGACACATCAGAGGGGTTTCAGCTACGACGAGCCTTGTTCAGGGCTAGAGCCCAAGTGCGCAGACCCGAATGCCTCTTCGAGTTCGCCCGACCAGTGCTGCACCATCGAACGCAGCCGCATGTTCTGGTATGCGCCCCACACCGTCATGGCCGGTAGCACAACGACGACGGAGATCACCAGCGAGTACGCAATCGTAATCGCCGCCGTGATGCCGAACTGCTGGGTCCCCGTCAGCGATGAGGCGGCCAACACACCCAACCCCAGCGCCGTCGTCAGCGCGGAGCCCAGCAGCGCTGAGCCTGTGGTCGCGAGCGTCCGCACCGCTGCATCCTGCGGGTCACGCAACCGCGAGTACTCCTCGCGATAGCGGTGAATGATGTGGATGGTGTAGTCGACCCCGATTCCAATGGAAAGCGCCGTGATGATCGACGTAACGATGGTATACGGGATACCCAGCAGTGACATCGTTCCTAGGACCGATATCAGGACGAGCGCAGTCGGTCCCACGGCAACCAGCGCGAGCGCCGGCTGGCGCACGGTCACCCAGAAGAATATTGCGAGTACGCCTAGGGCCGCGGCGATGGTGGTCCCGATAGAGGCCGTCTGCCTGTCCCTTATTGCGTCGGTGACGCTGAACGAGATGATGACGTCGGATGTCGCCGTGAGAGCCTCGTCGTCGCTGAACCAGAGCGCCTCGAGGTCTTCCTGGAGCGCCCTGGATGCACCGGGATCGCCCGTGTAGGCAGCGAATTGGATGAGCATCGAGTCGATGCCGTCTGGATTGTTGATGAGGCTGTGAGCGAAGGCGTCGTCCCGCGCCTCGATTCTATCCAGCAGCAGCTGCATCAGCGCTGCATCGAGCTCCACGTCGGCAGTGGCCTCCGTGAAGAGCGCAGCAAGCTCGGGGTCGTACTTGTCGCCCGGCTGCCCGCTATCGGTGGTCCAGTCCTGGACGAGCATTTCGAAGGATGTGATGAGCGGGCCCGCTGCTGCCCTCGGGCGGCGGGCTTCGTCCTGGAAGGCGACTCTGAGTTCTTGCATATTCAGGAGGGTCCGGGTCTCCGTGGCTTCTGCCTCAAGCAGCACGCTCACCATCTCCGTCGAGCCGCCGACAGACGAGTCCAGCGTGTTCAGGTCCTCCAGCACGTCCCCGCCCCTGGGCAAGATGTCGCGGATGCTGTACTCCGACTCAATGTCCGTGGCTGCGAAACCCAGCGCTATCGTCAGCAGAAGGACGACGACGATGTAAGGCGCGGGTCTGCGGGTAACCTCGCGTCCCAGTGTTTCCGCCAGCCGCTCTATCCCCGGCAATGCGCTGGAGATGGGCCGGGGCGGCCGCAAGGTGCCGCGTGCTTCGCGCCGTCGATCAATGATCGTGCGGCCTGCGGGAATCAACGTCAGCATCACAACCAGGCTGAGCCCGACGCCCAGACCCGCGATGATGCCGAAGTCGCCCACTATCTCGACCGGCGAGAACAAGCCTGCCAAGAAGCTTACGATTGTCGTGACGGCGGCCAGCATCAGCGGAAGGCTGACGTTGCGGACTCCTACGCGGATGGCCCCCATGACCGGCTCGCCTGCGGCGCGCTGTTCTCGATAGTGGGAGATGGTCTGTATCGCGTAGTCCACCGTGAGGCCGATCATGATGATCGGCACCATCGCCGTCAGTGAGTTGGGAGGGCCGGTCAGACCGAGCCCGTTGGGCCCCAGCCAACCCTCGGCCCCAATGATCCAAATGATCGAAACGAGCAGCCCGGCGAGTGTGAGCAGCAGGTCTGCCAAGGAGCGCATGAAGAGCAGTATGAGCCCTGCGATCAGCAGCATCGCCGCCACTATCAGTGGCGCCATCCCCGTCTCAATGGCTTCCTTGTACTCGTCCTCGATCACCACGTAAGAGATGCTGCTCACGCTCAGTGGCCCCTCATCTCCGAGCGCGAGCCGGCTGATCGTCCGCTCGGCGTCGTCAAGACCCTCGTCGCCCGTGTCGCGCAGGCGGATCGTTGCAAAGGCCACCGGCGTCCCGTCCGTGTCCGTTCCCGTCATCGCGCCCAGGGCGGCAAGAAGTTCAGGTGGGCCTTGGACAGAATCGATCTGTTCCTGCGTGACCGACTCGAAGCTGTTCACTTGCAGCAGGGCCTTGACCAGGGTCGAAGGCGCGATTACGGAATTCCCGGGCGCGAGGAGTCCAGCCACGCCTGGGGCGCTGACAATGTCGCCGAGGAGGGTGTCCATCTGCGCGAGGCCGCCGGGCGTCAGGGCATCTCCGCGAAAGAGGAGTGTAACGACTCTGACATCGCCAGCCTCTCCGAAGAGGTCGTCGATCTCCGTCAGCGCATTGGCTACGGCGCTGCCTTTGGGAAGGGTAGCCGCCGTCTCTGGAGGCGGCGCGCGAAGCGTTGCGCCTGCGACCATCAAGACGGTCGCGACGAGGAGCACGGCGAGCGTGATGTATGGGCGGACCGTAATGAGCCGACTCAGTCTGCCCAGTATGTTGTTCATGGCTTACCGTGCATCCGAAAAAGGTTGATAAGAATCCATTTGGAAAGAGAGGGGGTAAGAGAGAGGAACGCGGTCCATTGCTATGACAAGAGTACTCCCACAGTACTCCCATTGTAATGCGGGCATATTCGCCCGCATTACTCCTAGGTGAACAGGAAACGGCGAGTATAGGTCAGCGTTCTTTAAGGACCAATGCCACCGCCACGCTCAGGGCCTTCAGGGCTGATGGGAGACGGCCAATTGGCAGACTTCTTAGCGCCACCAATGGGACGAGCCAGACTCCGGCGTGCTATCGCTGCGTCGCCTCTAATGCTGCTCGAGTAGCTGCGCATAGTAGCGCTCGAGGTGGGGCGTCAGCTGGGCGACGAACGCGGCCGCATTGGGTGAGCGCGGCGGCGCTGCGTTCAACGCTTCTTCAGCCTCCGCGAGAACGGCGGTCTCGTCGATATGCGTGAACCGCTTGCTGCGGTAGACGACGTCGCCTTCCACCATCACCGTATCGACGTCCGCGCCGCGCGCCCTGTAGACGAGTAGCGTCACGGGGTCGACGTCGGGATGTGCGTAGCCGGAGAGAACGCGACGCCAGTCGACGAGCACAGCGTCCGCGCGCATGCCCGCCTCTAGCGCGCCGATGCCCTCGAAACCGGTGAGACGCGCACCGCCGCTCGTCGCCATACCAAGCGCCGAGGCAGGCGAGAGCGAACTCGAGCCGAGGTCGGGTTCGCTGTGCATGCGCGAGGCGAGCGCCGTCTCCTGGAGCAGGTCATCGTCGTCGTTCAGCCCGAAGCCGTCCGTGCCAAGCGCTAGGGGCACCTCGGCCGCGTGCATCGCCGATACGGGCGCCCGGCCGTTCCGGAGCCTGAGGTTCGAACTCGGGCAGTGACAGACCGCGCACTGGTGATCGCCCAGGACGTCGATGTCCTCCTGGCTGACCCACACGCAGTGGGCGAAGGAGGCGTCGGGACCGAGCACGCCGAGCCTGTTGAGGTGCATTACCGCGGACTCTCCGTAGAGGGCTTTGTCGGCGGCGCGCTGGTAGGGAGTCTCCAGCAGGTGCATGTGAATCCCGATGCCGCGCCGCGTTGCCTCATCACGGCACCGCGCGAGGAACTCATCGGTGGCCCAGTAGACGCCGACCGGGCTGATGAAGACGCGCGCCCGCGCGCCCATGCTCGACGACGAATCCGCAAGCTCGTCGAGCAGAGCGAAGTAGTCGTCGTGCCCGGGGAGTGGAGCACCAAGAGCACCCCTCGCCTGCGAGGCCAGATCCGGCGGCAGCGACGCAAGGAACGCGTCGTCGTCGTAGGCGTAGAACGCCCGCTCGATGTACGCGGATGAGAACGCGACACGCATGCCGGAGGCAGCGTAGCCGCCGACGGCGTCCAGCACCCCTGGGCCGAGGTGGTTGTGGAGGACAGTCGTCGTCCCCGAGCGCAGCATGTTCAGCGCTGAGACCAGGGCGCCGAGCCGTCCGTCCAGCCCTGGGCGCGACGCCGGGATGCCGAGCAGCCAGCGCTCCAGCGCATCGTCGGTCAGGCCCCCGAGGTAGGCGCCGGTGCCGCGCCCGTGGTGATGCGCGTTCACCAGACCGGGCATCACCACGTAGTCGGGGCCGCCGATCACCTCGTCGGCATCGTGCCGTTGCCTCAGATCGTCGAAGAGGCCCGTCTCCTCGATGACGCCGTCACGTTGAAAGAGCGCGCCGTTGTCAATGACATGGTTCGGGCGCGCAATCAGGTATCGCCCCCGGACGATGCTCGTGGCCATAGCACCTGCTCCCAGATCTTGTTGCCCGCTATGTTAGCCCGACGAGCAGAAGAAGAGGCCAACAGGGAGCATGGCGGCGATGAGACGAAAGGTCGCCATCGTGGCGGATGGAAGGGCGCTCCGCCGGGGCACTAGCCCCTAGCTATCCGCCATTGCGGCAAAGGCCGGAACCTAAGCCCGTGCGCTGAAAGACGTCCCCGCCCGCCAATTCCCCTTTCTAACAGCCCTAGGTTGAGGGCGTCGCTTTGGACGGAGGGAAACCGCAGCCGCGAGCCCCCTGCTTGCCTCACCATGACGAGCGGACTGAAGCGGCCTCTGTCCAACCTGAGGGAGGGGTTATAGCAGGGTAGCCGGGTCCACCAGCGCCTCAGCCTTCGCACGGTCGTCGGCTGATAGGGCGACGATGGTGTAGCCAGCTCTGCGCTCGACGATGTGCAGGCTCTGGATACTCACGCCGGTGTCTTTGAACCGCTGGGCTATCTTGGCCAGGGCGCCCGGTTCGTCAGGGAGCCTCAAGACCAGCGCGTTGTCCGAGACGGTCTTGAAACCCGCGGCGGTGAGCACTCTCAGCGCGCTGTCGTAGGCGTCGGTCGTGAGGGTAATGACGCCCTTCTCGTCGAGCCCCTCTGCACTGATGGTCTCGATATTGATGCCATGGTCGGCAAGCGCCTTGCTGATATCGGCGATCACACCCACTTCGTTCTGTGCCATAACGATGATGCGGTTCACGTTGTCGCTCTCCCATCTTCCTGTGGCTGGCGCAGGCAGTCGTCAACCACGGCGTCTATGATCTCACGTGTTACGTGCGGCATGGCGATGAGGTGCGCAATGTCCTCGTAGGGCGCCAACTGCCACTTCTGCACCACTGCTGCGGACGGCTTCGGAAACACGACCGTCACGGAATTCTTGTTCCGCCAAGCCGGGATGCCGCTGTCGTTGAACCGAGCCACGGCGTACTCGGCGACATCGAGGCAGCGAGCGACCAGTTCGCGGTAGCCGGACACGCCGTGCTCGGCGAGCGCGTACCACAGCATTATGGGCGTGAGGGCGTTGCGCGAGCCGGTTAGCGTGGTGTCCAGTACGCCCACGTACTCGATGGAGCGGGCGATGCGCGAGACGTAGTCGCGACGGGTGAGGGCGACCCCGCAGGGCAGAGGAGAGCCAATCATCTTGTGGCCGCTGATGGCCACACTGTCGAAGCCCTCCTCAAAACCGTAGGGCTGGGGTGCGTCTACGAAGGGCAGAATCATGCCGCTCAGGGCCGCATCGGCATGAATGTAGGAGTTGGAAACGGCGAGGTCGGTGAGGATCTCGCGCACCTTGCTGACGTCGTCCACGGCACCCTTCATGGTGGTGCCTATGTTTGCCGCAATGATGACCGGCGCGTCACGGTTGATGCGAATGGTTTCGTGCAAGTCGTCGTAGTCAATCTCCCCGTTGTCCTGGCTCTTGATCATGATGTTCCGTGCCTTGAGGACGCGCAGAATCTTGACAATGCTGTAGTGGGTGTCCTGAGAGAAGTAGACAACCCCGTCGGGGAACATCTCCCGTCCCATGTAGAGTCCGTACATGTTCCCCTCGGTGCCGCCCGAGGTCACGTAGCCCCACGCCTGGTCTCGCGGCAGGTGCATCATGTCGGCGAAGAAGCCGATGACCTCGCGCTCTAGCTCGTGGCTGTTGCTCTGGAAATTGCTGTCGTGAAAGGGGTCGCCCACGTTGTTGGCCGAGTAGCGCAGGAACGGCAGCAGCGCCGAGTAGTCGAACTCCTGGTTACAGGGGTAGCCGACCAACCGGCCGCGCGCCTCCTCGAAATGATCCAACAGGGCGCCTAGTCGCTCTCGAGTCTGGTCTTTCATCTACCTTCGCTCCAAGCCCAGCAGTCTTGCGGGACCATTTCCGATGCGCCCCGATGGCTCTTGCCGACGCGGCGACGGGTGCCCGGGCAGCCGCCGTCCCAGGCGTTTTGCGCGTCGCCGTAGCGGACGGCCCACTACGCTAATCTCCTCCGTCTAGCGGTTCCAGGTCGAGGAAGTCGCGGGCCTTGTTGAGGATGGGCGGGCTCTGGACGGACAGGAAGTGCAGCCGCGAGCCCTCGGTCCGCACGCCGTGGAAGACGCCCTTGTGGATGAGCACGCGGTCACCTGCCCTCACAGGCACCGGCGTGTCGCCGACAAGGACGACGCCCATGCCCTCAAGGATGTAGAGAATGGTCTCCGCCTCGTTGTGACGGTGCACCTGCGAGGTGCTGCCGGGGTTGACCGTCACAACGTCGGCGCCAACGATGTCTTCGAGCTCGGTCGCCCGCGTGACCTGCGTGACGTTAAACACATCGTTCAGTTCCGGGTCGGGTCGATCCTTCTCTGCCACGGGGCACCTCCGTTGGGTGCAGGGTAGCACGGTTGAGCGGCGCTTTTGCCAGGATCGTGGCGCTCTGGTACGGTGCGCCCACACCAATGCCACCTACGGGAGCGTAAGCAACGATGGCCTCTTCTTGGACCGCACTCGAAGTCGATAACGACCGGATGGACGTCTACCTGTCCACACCGTCGGCGGCAGGGCCGGCGCCGGGCGTCATCGTCATTCAGCACGCCGGCGGCGTCGACAACTTCATTCAGACGATTTGCGACCGGCTGGCAGCGGAGGGCTACGTTGCTGCCGCGCCCGACCTCTTTCACCGGCAGGACGACAACATCTTGGAAGAGGTCAAGGACATGCCGCCTGGGCCTGATCGGTTGCAGAAGCTGATGGGCAAGCTGGCCAAGTTCGATGACCACGAGATCGTGCGCGACGTGCAGGCAACGCTAGATCTGCTCAAGTCGCACGAGGCCGTCGCGGGCGGGCCTGTCGGCATCACGGGCTTTTGCATGGGGGGGCGCGTCGTCTACCTTGCCGCAGCGCGCGTCCCAGGCCTCGATGCGGGCGGCATGTTCTACTCTGCGGCGATGAACATGCCGTGGGGCGGCGACGGCGTCGCACCCATCGACCGCAGCGAGGACGTCGGCTGCCCACTCATCGGCTTCTTCGGAAACGACGACGAGAATCCGACGCCGGAACTGGTCGCTGAGATCGCTGCGCGGCTGAACGCCGGCGGCAAGGAGCACGTCTTCCACGCCTATGACGGGGCGGGCCACGCATTCATGGACTTCTCCAACCCCTTCACCTATCGCGAGGCGGCGGCCAACGACGCATGGCCTAAACTCGTGACGTTCTTCGACGAGAAACTGAAGGCGGCGGTACCGGCAGGCGGGTAGGGCATGACGAGCATCGTTGCGCTGTTTAGCGAGCGTCCGCAGGCAGAGGCGGCCTGCGATTTGCTGACCGGCGCAGGCTACACGTCGGAGGACGTGACGATGCTCTCACCGCATGCGGGCGATGCGCAGCGCCCGCTCCTCCACACCGGTGAGTCGGTACTGCGGTCGGCGCTGCGGTGGGCCGTCATCGGCGCGCTCGCCCTCGAACTGCCGACGGTCGTCGCCATGCTCGTCATCCCCGTCGATGTGACGGTCAAGGTGCTGCTGCTGGCGTCGGTATGGAAGTTGGGGGCGGCGTTTGGCGCCTGGCTTGGCGGCATGTCCGGCTCGGATCGCGGAATCGACGAGGACATGGCGCGCGACTACCAGACGCACCTTGCCAAGGGCCGCTGGCTAGTGGCAGCCGCAGTGCGCCGGCCGGACCGCATGGGTGCACGCGGCATCATGATCGAGAGCAGCGCGATTGAGGTGCGCGACGTCCGTGGCACGCTGGAACTGCGCCCGCAGGGCTTCCGCGCAAGAGACCTAATACTGGCAAGGAGCAGATAGCAATGATCGACCCCAGCGACCGAGTGCAATGGGTCTATGACGCGGGCAGCAAGGAAGAGTTGCAGTCCCGCTACGACCAGTGGGCGGGGGAGTACGACCAGGACCTTGAGAACCAGTTCGGCTACGTCGCGCCCATTCGGGCGGCGGATGTGTTCGCCCGGATGGTCTCGTCGGATGCCGTCGTGCTCGATGCAGGCGCGGGCACCGGGCTCGTGGGACTTGAGCTGGCGAAGCGTGGCTTCGGCACCATCGACGCCATCGACCTCTCCCGGGGGATGCTGGACGAGGCGGGGACCAAGGGCGTCTACCGCAGCCTGCGCCAGATGGATCTCACCGAGCGGTTGGACATCGAGGACAACGCGTATGACGCATGCACCTGCATCGGCACGCTCACCTACGGCCATGTCCCGGCCAGCGCCATCGATGAACTGGTGCGGGTGGTCAAGTCGGGTGGGGTGTTCGTCTACAGCCTGCGCCCCGAGCTGCTCGAATCGCACGGGTTCGCCGCCAAACACGCTGAACTAGAGGCGTCGGGCAAGGTCGAATTGCTTGAGCAGAGCGATACCTTCCAGGGCCTGCCAAAAGGCGAGCCCGACCTCATCTACAACGTCTGGGCCTTCCGCGTTCTGTAGGGGCTGCTAGCCTAGGCCGCGCTCGGCGACGGTCAGTGGCTCGATGCGTACCGTCAGCCGCGTCTCGCCCTCGCGGTAGCCCTGATAGACAGGGTTGCCCGTGTACTTGAGCGACAGCGCGTCAATGAGCGCGGTGTCTGGGGCGATGTCGGTCACCCGGCCGCGCACCCACAGGCATCGGTACGCGTGTCCAAGCCCCATGATGGACAGCGCAACGCGCCCGTCGCGCTCCATGTTGCGCGTCTTCAGCCGGCCCGTCGCGGTGTTGAGCAGAATGTCGGTGCCGTCCGTGTCGACCCAGACGGGCGTAACCTGCGGCGCTCCGTCCTTCATCAGCGTTGCGACGTGCGCGTAGACGGGCTCGTGCAGGAAATCGATTTGGACTTGGGAGAGGGATACGCCCATCGTGTGCTCCTCGGTGCAGCGGTACTCCTAGGGTAGCGCATTCGCAGCGAGGGTGGGCTACAAAGCAGCGATTGCCGCGCCCGCACCGGCAGCGAGCGGGACGACCAGCCACGGCGGCGCACGCCAGAAGGCCAGGAGACCGAATGCGCCGACCACTACGACGAAATCGCCCGGTGCCTTCACCGCACTCGTCCAGACGGGGTCGTACAGCGCGGCCAGCAGCAACCCCACCACCGCTGCGTTCACTCCTCGCAGCGCGGCGCGTGCGTTGGCATGTCCGCGGATCGCCTCCCAGAAGGGCAGCACGCCCGCCACGAGCAGGAAGGACGGGAGGAAGATCGCCGCCAGGGTGAAGAGGCCGCCCGTCCATACGCTGCCGAGGGTCTCCATAACGGCGCCCAGATAGGCGGCGAAGGTGAAAAGCGGACCGGGCACTGCCTGCGCTGCTCCGTAGCCTGCGACGAATTCGTCGAGCCCGACCCACCCCGGCGACGTAACCTCCACTTCCAGTAGGGGCAGCACGACGTGTCCGCCGCCGAACACCAGCGATCCTGCGCGGTAGAAGGCGCTGAACACGCTCAGCGGCTCGCTGTCCACTGCGCGCGCTGCCAGCGGGAGCCCGACAAGGAGCGCGGCAAAGATCAGTAGCGCAACTACGCCGACTGCCTTTGGCACACCGCTGCTTGCGCTGGGCGTTTCCTGCGGCACCTCGCCTCGCAGCAGCAGCGCTCCAGCAAGCGCCCCGGCGGCGATCACCCCAATCTGCGTGAGCGCGCCGCCGACGAACAGCAGAAGTACCGCGCAGCCGATGACGATGGTCTGACGCAGGCGGTCGGGGGCGAGGTTGCGCGCCATCCCCCACAGTGCCAGTGCCACCACCGCAACGGCCACGCTCTTGAGCCCGCGCAACCAACCCGCGTCGCCCAGGTCGCCGGTTGCGCCGATGCTGATAGCGAAGAGGATGAGAGCTATGGCCGACGGCGCGGTGAAGCCCAGCCAGGCTGCGACACCTCCCAGCAGACCGGCGCGGTGGATGCCGACGGCCATGCCGACCTGGCTGCTGGCAGGACCGGGAAGCATCTGGCCGAGCGCTACGAGATCGGCGTAGGTGGCTTCAGACAGCCAGCGCCGCCGCAGGACGTATTCCTCGCGGAAGTAGCCCAAGTGGGCGGTGGGTCCGCCGAACGAGGTCAGGCCAAGGCGTGCGGCGGCCGAGAACACCTCCCATACGCGGCCCGGCAGGTGCAGAGGCGGCGTTGGGGGCGCAGCATCCACGCCTGCTACAAGGCCTTGACCATGGTGACGTGCTCGATGCCTGCTTCCATGTAGGGCTCGCCCACAACGCGGTAGCCAGCGCGGGCGTACAGCCGTTGGACGTACGACTGGGCGTGGAGCTCGACGCTCGCCCAGCCTCGGTGCCGCGCCTCCTCTTCCAGCGCGCGGAGGACGTTCGTACCCATGCCCTGGCGCCGGTGGCCAAGAAGTACGGCCATGCGTCCGATCCGCGCCACCGTGCCACCGTCCTCCGATGCCTGCGGCACCATCCGTCCCGCCCCAACGATTTGCCCGTCCAACTCCACGACGGCGTGGATAGCTTCGTCGTCGAGCCCGTCGCGCTCGATGTCGTAGCCGACGCCTTGTCCCTCGACGAACACGATGCGCCGCACCTCGAGCGCGGCGCCGATGTCCGCCTGCGTCAGCGCAATGCGTGTTGAGTAGGTCATGAGGGGGGGATTATACGGAAATCGGGACAATCCCTCACCTAGGCTCGGGGTTCCTGCTGTTGCAGGAAGGGCGGAGGAGATGCAGGAGGGGAGGAAGCCCTTCCGCTCCCTTCACTCTCGTGATACAACCTTCGCAGCTACCCGGAGGAGGGTGTGATGACGACAACGAAGGTTCAGGTTCAGGAAAAGCCGCTAACGGAGTGGCAGTCGACGTGGGTGGAGTTGATGGGCGCGCAGGTGAAGGTCTACCAGGGCAGGCACTGGTACCTGCGCGGCATCGAGATGGGCGACCCGTCCAACGAACCGCTCATCTTGCTGCACGGCATCGGTGGGCACGGCGAGACGTACGCACGCAACATCCCCAACCTCGCGAAGCACTTCCACGTATTCTCGCTCGACTTGCTCTACCACGGCTACTCGCAGAAGGAGCCGTTCGACGGTGAGCGCATCGTCGATGGGTACGTAGATTCGCTGGTCGACTTCATCGACACGCAGGGGCTGCACCGGCCGCACATCGAGGGGGAGTCGCTTGGCTCCATCGTCTGCTTCCACCTTGGAATGAAGTATCCGGGGAAGGCGGGCAAGCTGATCCTCAACACCGGTGCGCCCGTTACATGGAAGGACAGGCCGGGCTTCCGCGAGAACCCCGAGGGCTTCCAGGCGCTTGCGAAGACGTCGCTCGATGCGGTCAACAATCCGACGCCGGAGACGATACGCCGGCGCCTCGAGTGGCTGATGGCCAAGCCGGAGCGCGTCACGGACGAGCTGGTGGACATCCGGCTCAAGCTGTACCAGGACCCCGAGGTACGCAAGTCGATGAATAACGTCTACACCAACGCCTTCGTCGACTTGACGCAGTTCGAGAACTACTGGGTTGAGGAGGAGGACTGCGCACGCTTCAAGGAGGACTCGCTGGTCTTCTGGACGGAGTTCAACCCGGGCGAAGGACCCGACATCGGCGAGAAGTTCCACTCGCTTCTGCCGACGTCGAAGTACTACTGCATGGACGACGCGGCGCACTGGCCGCAGTGGGAGCACCCGGAGGAGCACGACCAGGTGCTGATCGACTTCATCGGCGGGACGCTGTAAGAGCCGCACGCGCTTTGCGGTGGTGCGTTCTCCAAGCCGCCCCGTTTGCCCTTCCGGAGACCCAGGGCGAACGGGGCGGGGTTGCGGACGCGCCCACGTTCAGATTCCTGCGAAAGCAGGGGACGATTGGGCTACGGCCGCGCCCCTGCGAGGATCGCCGCCGCTTTGCCGGCGAGCGGTTCGCGCAGGCGCGGGCCCATCTGTGTGACGATGATGGCGGAGGCGTAGGAGCCGAGCTTGGCGGCATCGGGCGCTGATAGCCCGTGCGTCAGGCCGTAGAGGACCCCCGCTGCATAGATGTCGCCTGCGCCCGTTGTGTCGACGACCGGCACGCGATGGCCCGGTACATGGGTAACAACCCCGAAGTCCCAGATGAGCGAACCGTCGGCACCGAGCGTCATGAAGACGAGCGGTGCATCCTCGGCGAGGGCGCGGAGGGCGCGCTCGCGCTGCTCCGGTGGGCCGCTGCCTTCGTTGAGGCCAGCGTAGAGCATGGCTTCTCGCTCGTTGCAGAACATGACGTCCGCAGATGCAGCTGCTACGGCGCGAAGGGCGTCACGGAAGTGCTCCACCATCGACGGGTCGGAGAGGCTGAGGGCGACGCGGACGCCGGCCGATTCAGCCTCGTGGATGGCCGTCTCCGCGGCCTGCATCGCGGTCGGCGAGCTCCACAAGTAGCCCTCGACGTAGACATAGGCGCTCGCGGCGATGCGCTCGGTGTGGATGTCCGACGGTCCGAGGAGCGCCGAGGCGCCGAGGTGCGTCTGCATCGTGCGCTCGCCGTCTGGTGTGACGAGGATAAGACAGGTGCCCGTGGGGCCGTCCGCCGCCGCTGCGCCGAGGCCGACACCGGCTTCGGCTAGGCTCTCGCGATAGAGCGCGCCTGCCATGTCGTTGCCGACCTTTCCTGCGTAGTAGGCCGTCCCGCCGAATTGTGCGACGCCGACCATGGTGTTGGCGGCGGAGCCCCCGGCGGCGTAGGCCCTCTCGTGGCCGTCGAGCCCGTGCAGCAGCGCCTGCTGCGCCTCGTGCGTAACGAGCGTCATGACGCCCGCCTGCAAGCCTTGCGCGGCCAGCACGGCGTCATCGACGCGTACTTCGGTGTCGACGATGGCGTTGCCGACGCCGTAGACGTCGTATTGCTTGGGGGTAGGGCGGGACATGGTTCAGGCGAAGCGTAACAGACCCCCGGTTCGTTGACACTGGCAGCGGAGCGCCGATAGACTGGCTTCCGGCGGCTAGCCGTTCGTTATGCGGTTGGCGCCGACCTCTTTCATGTACGGCCAACGTCGCCCCGAATTCGACCCCGACCAGTTCATGCGCAACGTGCAGGACTGGTTCGATCGCATGCGTGTGCGCGGGCCGCGGGGTGGGGGCATCACCGCGCTGGCCGCCGTGGTGCTCCTCGCGCTAGGCCTCCTATGGGGCGCGACGGGCTTCTACACCGTGAGCCCTGAAGAGCAGGCTGCCGTGCGGCTATTCGGTCAATTCCGCGGGACGGAGGGACCCGGCCTTCACTGGTATCCGCCCGCGCCCATCGGCACGCGCAACGTCGAGGCCGTGCTCGAGACCAAGACGATGGAGTTGGGCTTCCGCTCCGAGCCGTCCCGCGACGAGCCGACTGAGGCGCTGATGATCACCGGCGACCTCAACATCGTCGATATCCAGATGGTGGTTCAGTACCGCATCTCCAACCTCGGCAACTTCCTCTTCGAGGTCGACGACCCCGGCGACCCGGACCGCGACGCTCGTGAAGGACGGCCCGACGGACGGACGCTGAAGGACGCGACTGAGGCGGCGCTCCGCCAGGTCATCGGGCAGCGCGGCATCGACGACGCGCTGACGGTCGGCAAGGAGGTCGTCGAGGAAGACACCAAGCTGCTCCTCCAATCGTTGATGGACGACTACGGGAGCGGCATCGAGATTCGCGAGGTGGTGCTGCAGACGGTGCGGCCTCCCGACCAGGTGCGGGACGCGTTCGACGACGTTGTGCGCGCGCGGGTGGACAAGGAGAGCCGCATCAACCAGGCGCTCGCCTACGAGCAGGACCGCATTCCGCGCGCCCAGGGCGCAGCGGAGCAGACGGTGCAGCAGGGGCGTGCCTTCAAGGAAGCGCGCATCGCCAGGGCGCGTGGTGAGGCGCAGCGCTTCACCAGCATCCTCGCCGAGTACCAGAGTTCGGAGGACGTGACGCGCCAGCGCCTCTTCCTCGAGGCGATGGAGGAGGTCCTGCCGGGCATCACGCTCTTCATTCTGGACAGCGAGGCCGCAGGCGGCGTGCTGCCGTTCTTGCCGCTCTCGCCGGGCGCGGACAGCCTTGGGGCAGGAGGCGGCCAGTGAGGACACTGGTAGGAATAGGAGCCCTCTTCCTTGCCGCGGTCATCGTCGGCCCGCAGGCGCTGTTCACCGTGGACGAGACGCAGTTCGTCGTCATCACGCGATTCGGAGAGGTACAGCGCGTCATATCCTCGCCCGGCCTGAACACGAAGTTGCCGTTCATCGACACGGTGAACACGTTGGACAACCGCTTGCTGCGCGTCGACGTGCCGCCGGCGAGCATGCCGGACGTCGAGAACCAGTTCCTCGACATCGACGCGTACGTGCGCTACCGCATCATCGACCCGCGCAGCTTCCGGGAAGTGCTGCTCAGCGAGATAAGCGCAGCGTCGCGCATCAGCAACATCGTGGTCAGCGAATTGCGTGCCGCCATTGGCCAGCGCTCGCGCCCGCAAATTATCGGCGGACAGATCGCCGAGGGTGCTGAGGGCCAATCGATTGTGGAGCCGATCCTCGAGTCGGACGGGACGGCGACGCGCGAGGCCATTACACGCCTCGTCCGCGACCGCGTCGATGCGCGGGCGCAGGACGGCGGGTTTGGCATCCAGATAGTGGACGTGCGCATCAAGCGCGCCGACTTCCCGGCTGCAACCGAGGAGAACGTGTTCGCGCGAATGCGCACCGAGCGCGAGGTGCAGGCCAACCGCCTGCGCGCTGAGGGTGAGGAGGAGTTCCTCAACCTCACCGCCGACGTGAACCGCCGTGTCGAGGTCATCTCCGCCGAGGCTGACGAGACGTCAGAGCGGTTGCGTGGTGAGGGTGAAGCGGAGGCCATCTCCATCCTCGCCGAGGCGCTGAACGAGGATCCCGAGCTCTTCTCGTTCCTCCGTAGTCTGGACGCCTACAGGCGAGTACTCTCGGAGAACTCAACGCTCGTCCTCGATGCCAACAGCGAGCTGTTCCGGTTCCTGCAAAACCCGAGTGGAAGTACAGGAACAGAGGAGTAGGTAAGCCCCGTGTTGCGGGTGTTTGCCAGGCGCCGCTTCTGGCTGCTCTTCCTGTTTGGCATCGTCGCATTCGCCCTGGGCCTGTTTCTGGGGCGGCTGGCGATACGCAACCTGTCGTTCGCAGACCTTGGCAGCGCGCTGTCGGAGGTCAATCCGTGGCTGCCGCTGGCGGCGGTGGCGCTGGTGCTCATCGCCGGGTACCTGCGCGGCGTTCGCTGGCGCTTGCTGTTGCGTCCGCACGATGTGAGCGCCCGCCGCCTCTTCGTCATCGAGCAGGCGGGCTCAGCGCTCGATACGCTGAGCTTCATCCACCTGCTCGACGAGGTCTTCGAGATAGGGATACTCACGGTGCGCGACCGCATCCCGATTGGTACGGTGCTGGCGACGCTGGCGATGCAGCGGACGATGGAGTTTGGCACGACGGTCATCGTGCTCGGCGGAGGCGCGCTGCTGCTGACGGAGATGCACGACTACACGGTCTACCTGTCAACGGGTGTGGGCATCGCCGCCCTGAGCATCGTGTTGCTGGTGACGATAGGTCCGGCGCTGGGCCGCATTCCGATCATTGGGCGCGTGCGCTTCATCATGCAGTTCGCCGAGGCGGCCGGACTGATGCGGAGCGAGTGGCCGAGGGCGCTCGCCGCATTCGGGATCTCCATCGTGCAGGCGGTTGCCCTGGGCGCGGCCGGATGGCTGCTCATTGTCGCCACGGGTTCCTCGCTCGACGTTCTGGCGTCCATCGTGGTGACGCTTGCCGTCCAGTTCTTCGGCGCGGTGGTGCCGGGGCTGCCGCTGGCGGTCGGCAACTACGAGTACGCTGCGGTGGAGCTGTTCGAGCTGTGGGGTGAGTCGGCGGAAGCGGCGGTCAGCTTCACCGTCCTGCTGCGCGGGCTCTTCTACGTCCCCCCGCTCATCATCGGCGCCATCTTCCTGTCGCGCGAAGGCCTTCTGTCCGTCGGCGCGATACGGCGGCTCATACGCGAGTCGCGCGCCGGCGCGCTGTCGGAGTAGGCCATCCTTGTTTGGCGGGGCGGGGGCGGGTAGCATCAGGCCGCCCGATACCACGTTGGAGGCCCACACCATGCCCGCTTACCAGACCCTCAAGCAGCCCGTCTTCGGCTCTCGCGCGGTCGTGTCCGCGAACCAGCCCATCGCTTCGGCGGCCGGGCTGACGATGCTCGCGGCGGGCGGCAACGTCGCCGATGCTGCGGTGGCGACGGCGTTCACGTGCGGCGTCGTGGAGCCACAGATGGTCGGGCCGATGGGTGGCGGCTACATCGTCTACCGCGCGCCGGACGGCGAGGTGCTGGTGATCGACAACTACGCCGAGGCCCCCGGCGCGGCCAGCGACACGATGTACGAGCCCGACGAGTCGGCGGGGTTCGGCATCGTCAAGGGAGACAAGAACCAGACGGGCCATCTGGCGACGGGCGTACCGGGCAATGCCAAGGGTTGGCTGCGTCTGCACGAGTTGCGCGGCAGCCTGCCGCTTGCGCAGGTTCTCCAACCGGCAATCGACGTGGCGGAGCACGGATTTCCCATCTCCTCCTACCTCCAGTACTCCTTCCAGAACACGGAGCGCCAGCTTGCGATGTTCCCCGAGTCGGCGCGCATCTTCTTGCCGAACGGCAAAGCGCCGCCGGTGGGGCACCGGTTCGTGCAGACCGACTATGCGGAGTCGCTGCGGCTCTTCGCCAAGCATGGCTCCGACGCCTTCTACCACGGGCCGCTCGGTGAGGCGTTTGCCGCCGAGATGGAGCGCGGCGGCGGCCTGGTGACGATGGCCGACATCGAGCGCTACGAGGTGCGCAACCCCGCGCCGATTCGCGGCACGTACCACGGCTACGACCTCATCGGCACGCCGCTGACGTCGGGGGGCGGCCTGCTCAACCAGCTCGGCCTCAACATCCTGGAGAACTTCGATGTCGCTTCGCTGGGCTTTGGAACGGCGCGCTACTGGCACCTGCTGATCGAGGTGCTGAAGATCATGTTTGCCGACCGCGCCAAGTACCTCGGCGACCCCGAGTTCGTCGACTTCCCCCAGGATGCGCTTCTGGACAAGGCGTACGCCAAGAAGCGCGCCGAGGAGATCAGCCTGGACAGGGTGGGGCAGTACGAGGGCGGCGACCCGGTCTCCGTCGTCTCCGGCCACACGACGCACCTCACGGTCATGGGCATCGACGGGGAGACGGTGACGCAGACGACGACGCTGAACAACTCGTTCGGCGGGCGCGTGGTCGTGCCGGGCACCGGGCTGCTCATCAACAACAACATGGCGCTGTTCGACCCGCGCCCGGGGCGCCCCAACTCGGTCGGGCCGCACAAGCGGATGCTGACGGCGACGGCGGCAACCATCGTCGAGCGTGGCGGCAAGCCGTTCTTCGCCATCGGCACGCCCGGCGGCATCCGCATCTTCCCGACGGTGCTGCAGGGCATCATCAACGTGCTCGACCACGGCATGAACATCCAGGAGGCGGTCGAGGCGCCCCGGCTGTGGGCCAGCGGCAGCATCGTCGAGTTCGAGTCGGGGTGCGACCGCAGCGTCATCGCCGAGCTGGAGCGGATGGGCCACAGGATGACGGAGGCTCCGGTCATCGCCAACTGCATGAACGGCGTGATGGTGGACGAGGTGTCGGGGATGCTGATGGGCGGCGCGTGCTGGCGCGGCGACGGCCAGCCGGCGGCGCTTTCCGGCGGCTACGCATCCTACCGCGACGACTGGTTCGGCTAGGCCGCGCTCGCCCTGAGGCCCGCGAAGGCGGAGCGGACATGAGCCAGTCGCATTCACCTCCTCTCCCGGCGGGAACGAGGCGAATCCGCGCGCTCCTGTGAGGAGCGGCGGATGCGGGCTTGGTAGACTTATGGGGATGGACGCCGCGCTCATCCGCAACTTCTGCATCATCGCCCACATCGACCACGGCAAGTCGACGCTCGCCGACCGGATGCTCGAGGCGACGGGGACGCTGAGCGCCCGGCAGATGCAAGAGCAGGTGCTCGATTCGATGGACCTCGAACGCGAGCGCGGCATCACCATCAAGGCGCAGGCCGTCCGCATGGACTGGCAGCACACGGACGGGCGCGTCTACGAACTGAACCTCATCGACACGCCCGGCCACGTCGACTTCTCGTACGAGGTCTCGCGCTCGCTCGCAGCGTGCGAGGGCGCGCTGCTCGTCGTGGACGCAAGCCAGGGAATACAGGCGCAGACGCTGGCGAATGTCTACCTCGCACTGGAGCACGACCTGACCATCATTCCGGTGATGAACAAGATAGACCTGCCCGCCGCCGACGTAGAGCGGACGCTGGAGGAGCTGCACCAGGCATTCGGCTTTCGCGAGGAGGAGGTGCTGGCGGCGTCGGCGAAGCAGGGAACGGGCGTCACCGACTTGCTCGGCGCAATCATCGAGCGCATCGCCCCGCCGCAGGCGCACCCCCACCTCCCGCTGCGCGCGCTCATCTTCGATTCCAAGTACGACTCCTACAAGGGTGTTGTCGCCTACGTGCGGGTGGTGGACGGCGCCGTGCACGGCGCGACGCGCGTGCGCATGATGGCCGCCGGAACCCAAGCCGATGTCCTCGAGGTCGGCGTGTTCAAGCCGACGATGACCAAGACGACCAGCCTCGAGGCGGGCGAGGTCGGCTACGTCGCGACGGGTCTCAAGAGCGTGGGCGAGGCGCGGGTAGGAGACACGATAACGCTGGCGCGCAACGGCGCGAGCGAGCCGCTGCCCGGCTACGGCACGCAGAAGCCGATGGTCTTTGCGGGCCTCTACCCCAGCGAGGGGAGCGAGTTCCACGAGCTGCGCGAGGCGCTGGAGCGGCTCCAACTGAACGACGCCGCCCTCGCCTACGAGCCGGAGAACTCGCCGGCGCTCGGTCCGGGCTTTCGCTGCGGCTTCCTTGGGCTGCTGCACATGGAGATCGTGCAGGAGCGGCTGGAGCGCGAGTACGGCCTCGACATCGTCGTGACCGCACCCAGCGTGGCGTACAATGTGCTGATGAACGACCAATCGCTCGTGGAGGTCTCGCGCCCGACGGACATGCCGCAGGGCGGCTCCTACGTCGAGGTGCGCGAACCGTGGCTGAGCGTCAGCATCGTCACGCCGTCGCGTTTCGTCGGGGCGATGATGGAGCTCATCAACGCGCGGCGCGGCCACTTCCTGCGCACCGAGTACCTCGACAGCGTGGCGCAATCGCAGAACGGCGCGAGCCTGCCGTCGGGCGACCCCCGCGTCCTGCTCGATGCGCACATGCCGATGGCGGAGGTGCTGGTCGACTTCTACGACCAGGTGAAGGCGAAGTCGCGCGGCTACGCATCGCTGGACTACACGTTCGACGACTACCGTGCCGCCGACCTCGTGCGGCTCGACATCCTCGTGAACGAGATGGCGGTCGATGCGCTCTCGCTCATCACCCATCGCGCGTCGGCGCAGGCGATGGGCCGCGACCTCGTCGTGCGGCTGCGCTCGCTCATCCCACGCCAGATGTTCGACGTGCCGGTGCAGGCGGCGATCGGTTCGCGGATCATCGCGCGCGAGACGGTGAAGGCGATGCGCAAGAACGTGCTGGCGAAGTGCTACGGCGGCGACGTGACGCGCAAGCGCAAGCTCCTCGCAAAGCAGGCGGAGGGGAAGAAGCGCATGAAGCGCGTCGGCAACGTCGATGTCCCGCAAGAGGCGTTCATGGCCGTGCTCAAGATGGAGCGCTGAGACCCTGTGGCGCGGGCCAAGCTCGTTGCGGGCGGGACATGGAAGCCAGGGCATGGTCAGGGGCGGCCGTACTCCGCCGCGAGCACCGGTAGCTAGGGAGACCGCTCCATTGGCAGCGCGCCCTCAGCCTACTGACGCCGGTCCCGTGGGGGAGTCGGGGCGCATAGGCAGCCTCGATCTGACGCGCGGCGTTGCGGTACTGGGCATCCTGTTGATGAACGCCGTTCCCTTCAGGTTCGGCTCCGCACCCTACTTCAACCTGAGCGCGGGTGGCTCGGAGACGTGGCTCGACTGGGCCGTGGGCATCCTCGGCGAGGTCTTCGTCGACCAGAAATTCATGGGCCTGTTTTCGATGCTGTTCGGCGCAGGATTGGTCCTCTTCATCGACCGTGCCAGCGGAAAGGGCAGGCGCGCGGTCTGGCTGAACCTCTGGCGCAATGCGCTGTTGCTGCTCATCGGCGCCCTCCACTACCTACTGGGGGAAGGCGATGTGCTGATGGTTTACGCCATATCTTCGGTCTTCCTCATCGCCCTGCGAAAGCTGCCGAACCGGGCGCTCATCCTCCTCGGGGTTGGCGTCTTCGCGCTCTCCATCGCCTGCGCCGTTTGGGCACAGCAGATAGCCGACACGACCAGCACATCGCTAGCTGGCCTCTGGACGCCGGGCGAGGTTGCGGATGACGAGGTAGTCGCAGCTCCCGTACTGCTCGGCTACTTCCTTCGGGCGCTGGGCCTGATTCTCGTGGGCGCCGGCTTGTATCGCACCGGATTCGTGAGCGGGAGCCTGTCTGCAAGGACCTACCGACTGACCGCAATCGCAGGGCTTGGCGTCGGTTTGCCGCTTGCCGCGCTCGGCGTTGCCGTGACCGCCGCGAACGACTACGCTCGCGAGGTAGCCTTTGTCGGCCAAATCCCCAACACGATGGGGACGATTCCCGCATCGCTCGGCTACATGAGCCTGGTACTCCTCTGGAGCAATCGCGCGGACAACTGGCTCAAGCGGCGCCTGCGTGCGGTCGGGAGGATGGCACTGACCAACTACCTGGCGCAGACGGTGTTGGGCGTGCTTGCGCTGACGGTCTGGCTGGGAGACGTCGACGCGGTGGGCCGCAGCGCCGTCTTGGCGTTCGTGCTCGCGGTGTGGGCGCTGCAGCTATGGTGGTCGCAAGCGTGGCTGAGCCGCTTCCTGTTCGGGCCCGTGGAGTGGCTCTGGCGAGTCGCTACCTATCGGAGCGGACAACCGCTGCGCCGCCTGAGGGACGCAGGTCGCGCAGCGTAGCTCCAAGGTCCAGAGCCGGCTAATCGCTCGAGGTCTAGGGGCAGGCGGCTTGGTCGCTTGGGCGGATAGGCTCAAACGACAGGTGCCAGCTGAAATTGGCACCGGCAGTCCCGGCGTACTCCACCTTGACCCAGTATCCCAGCGCGCCTTCGTGGGCCACCGGGTGGTAGTCGATAGGCACATCCCAGTAGTCGGAGATGGGAATGGTGTGTTCCGAGATCAGCGCCCCGCTGTCGTCCACTACCGTGACACCGTCGACGACCCGATGGCGCTGCGGGGTTGGGTTCGGCGCCTTCAGGGCACCTAGCGTCAGGCGCAGGGGGAAGTCGGGCCTATCGGAGGGAGGGAGCGTCTCCGGCAATGCCAGGGCGAAGACTGCGTTGTGGTAGTTGCACGCCGCGTCGCCGGGGAGCGCCACGAACCGGTCGTACTCGCCCTCGCTCGCAACCGAGAAGTTGTCGTCGCTTTTGGGCTGATCCGACACTCCGAACACCACGATTGCCAGGATCAGCGCCAGCGCTATCGCCGGGCCGATGATGAGCCAGCGCGACACCTGTAGCGCCTATTGCTGCCTGGCCGCTAGCGCCTTCAGCCACGCTCGAACGTCGCCAGCCACGTCGCCGCGCTGCAAGGCCAGCTCCACGCTTGCTTTGAGCAGGCCAAGGGGCGTGCCACAGTCGTAGCGAGCGGCGTCATAGCGGTGCGCATACACCGGCTCGCTGCCTGCCAGCAACGCGACGGCGTCGGTCAGTTGCAGCTCGCCGCCGGCGCCGGGGGTGATGCTCTCCAGCGCGTCGAATATGGCGGGCGTGAGCACGTAGGGGCCGGTGATGCCGAGGTTGGTGGGCGCATCCTCGACGCGCGGCTTTTCGACGACGTGGGTGAGGCGCAGGTCGCGCTCCGAGGCAGGCGTGCCGTCGACGATGCCGAACCGGCCCACCTGCTCGCGCGGCACTTCGACGACGCCGAGTGTGCTGCCCCCATTGCGCTCATACGCATCGAGCAGCTGGCGCGTGGCGGAGGGCTCGCCCATGAGCACCTCGTCGGGCAGGTAGACGGCGAATGGCTCGTTGCCGACGGCGTGCTTGGCCATGAGGACGGCGTGGCCGAGGCCGAGCGGCTCCGGCTGTCGTACGGCGATGATCTGCGCCATGCGGGAGACGTCGCGCACGACGTCGAGGTACGCGCTGCCCCGCGCTTCGAGCAAGCGTTCCAAGTCGGGGCTGACGTCGAAGAAGTCCTCGAGCGCCGCCTTGCCGCGCGAGGTGACGACGATGATGCGCTCGATGCCCGCCTCCCGCGCCTGCTCCACCGAGAACTGGATGACGGGCTTGTCGATGATGGGGAGCAGTTCCTTGGGAACGACCTTCGATACCGGGAGAAAGCGGGTGCCGTATCCGGCGGCGGCAATGACGGCGGTGCGTACGGGCTGCATGGGGCGCAGTCTAGCAGGGATGGAGGAAGGGACAGGCTCCCTCTCCCGCCGAGGGGCACGGGGTGAGGGGCCCCTTACGGGCCGCGCGGCGAAAGGCCTAGCGGCGGCAGGGGGAAGTCGTCGGTGGCGCAGGTGGCCTCGAAGGTCAGCATTCGGCCGCTGCGGTCGGCCTGCGCATTGCTACAGTCGTCGTACCACTTCTCGGCGAGGTTCTGAAGCTCCTCGTACAGGGTGTCGATGGCCTCGTCATCATCCGAACGGAAGAGATAGGTGAAGGTCTCCTTCACTTCGCCTGAGCCGGCCTTGGTGAGCGCATAGCCGTACAAGCAGTCGCCTACGGAGCACTGCTGGATGCTTACAAGGAAGCCGGAGGGAAGAGCGGAGGCGAGCTCCTCTACCTCGCCAAACATGGATGCGGAATCACGGTCGCGCCTGCGGAGGATGTCCTCCATAGCGCCCTCGTGCTCGACGGTGAGGACGACGTCGTCCGGGAGGAATGCGAAGGCCTCCGGCAGCTCGCTAGTACTGACCCACACCTCCACGTCGTGAAGCTCCTGGTCGCCATAGTCGAGGTCGCCCAACTCTTCCCGCAAGCCATCGAGGGAGTCCAAGCCGCCGAGGAGGAAGACGCTGGCGCCGGATGCCACCCCAATGACGACGTAGGAGAGGTCGTCAAGGTAGATCCGGAGGGCGTCTTCGAGGTAGGAGTCGTCCCACTGCGACTCCGCCTCACGCACTAGGTCTCGGAGGTCGCCATCGTCGTAGAGCGTGGCAGCGTCGAGGTAGAGGGCGCTGTCGGCCTGTGGCGGCAACAGGTGCAACAGGTTGTCGACGCTGCCCTCATCGCCGCTTCCGCCACTGCAGGCGATCAGGGCAGCCAGGAGTAGGGCGGGGGCAGCGGCGGTGCGGATAGCGCGCATAGGGCGCAAGTCTAGCAGGGATGAAGGGGATGGCCTGTGCTACTACAATACGGGAGTTATGGCAGTGTCCGCTGAGCAACTACGACAGCAGCGTTTCTACCTGTGGTTCATGCCCGTCGGGCACATGGCAGTCGATTGGGGAGGGGGCGCGGTGCTGCTGCTTGCTCCCGCGTTTGCCGCGGCGCTCGACCTGTCGCCGGCGCAAGTGGGGCTGCTGCTGACGACGATGCAGGTCGGCTCCGGCGTGGCCTACGCTCCCGCGGGAATACTCGGCGACCGCGTTCGCAGTCGCGGACTCATCCTGTTGCTCGCGTTTTGGTGGGTGACCGTCGGCTTCCTCGTGGCATCGTTCGCGCCGGGCTACTGGTCGCTGGTGCTGCTGCTGACGATTGCCATCGTCGGCGTCGCCGCATGGCACCCCGTCGCGACGGGCATCATGGTAGAGGAGATGTCGACGCGGAAGGCGCAGGTGCTGGGTGTCCACACCATCGGGGGAACGATGGCGCACGTGCTTGCGCCTCTGAGCGTAGGCTTCCTCCTGCAGTTCATGGACTGGCGGAACGTGCTGCAGCTGTCCGTCCTCCCCGCGGCGTTCATCGGGGTGGTGCTGTTGTGGTGGTGGCGCCGGATACCCCCGTCGAGGCAGGGGAGCATCAGCAGGGCGGACCTGGGGGCGATGTGGCGTGCGTGGGCCGGTCCCCTCGGTTTGGGCATCGCCGGCATGATCATTGCGTACCAGTTGTCATACGTCGCGCTACAGGCGATGACGCCGCTCTACCTGACGCAGTACCACGGCTACTCGATTCCGCTGGCTGCCGTCGTCTTCTCCGCGATGCTGGCCGCGGGGGCGATAGCGGGGCCGTTCGTTGGGCGCCTTTCCGACCGGATCGGGCGCACGCCCGTGGCGGTCATCGCGCTGCTTGGGGCGGGGCTGTTCGCGCTGCTCGGCGCCTTCGCCGACGGCGGAGTGCTGATGATCGGTGGCTTGGTGATGGCCGGGACGATGCTGACCGGCTCGCGCTCCGTCATGCTGGCGTCCGCCGTCGAGGTGGCGAGCCGGCGCGAGACGACCGCGCTCGGCTTTGCGTTCAGCCTCATGGACGGGGTGGGCGCGCTGGGAGCGCTCATCGCCGGGCTCGCCGGCAGCAACGACCTGCGCTTTGCGATTGCGTTCGCGGCGGTGGCGGCCTTCGTATCGCTCGTTATCGCGCTAGCGGTCCCGTCGCTTGCTCGTTCGCGCCAGCCGGAGGCGCAGCCGGCGTAGAGACGGAGGCAGGGGCGCGACGGAGACGTGCCGCCGTGCTAGCGGGCGCGGGAATCTGCCCTGCACCAATCCCCTCTTGGCCCGTCCTGCTCGCTTCGCGCCGAGGCCCTCGTAGGACGAACAGAGCGGTGCCCCGAGTGTCATGGCATAATGAGGGGCGGCCGTGCTAGACGGGGAGTTAGCGGTGCCCTGTACCCGCAACCCGCTACAGCGGGGTTGAATTCCTCCCCCCGAGTTGGCCCCAGCGCCTCTAGTCCGGGCGTTGCGCAGAGAGCCGGGCCCTGCGCGGCGGAGCCCCGTGAACCCCGTCAGGTCCGGAAGGAAGCAGCGGTAAGCGGTGTGCATCGAGTGCCGCAGACAAGCCCGGTTCGAGCGACGCCCAATGGACCAAGCGCTGGCCAGCCAGCTCAAAGGGAGGTGCACGGCCTCTCTCTTTGCCTTCAATGGGGCGGCAGGACGGAGCGGTGGCTAAGCCTCGCTCCGGCGCCCGCCTAGGCCAGCACTTCCTCACCGACCGCAACATCCTGCATGCGGTGGCCGACGCTGCCAAGGTTGAGGCCGGCGATAGCGTCGTGGAGGTCGGGCCGGGACACGGCTCGCTGACGCGCGTTCTTGCCGAGCGCGCCGCCCGCGTGGTCGCCGTCGAGTTGGACGGCGAACTCGCCGCCGAACTGCGCCGCACGATGCCGCCGAACGTCGAGGTGGTGCTGGCCGATGCGCGCGAGACGCCGCCGCGCGAGTTGCTCGGCGGCTGCGGCCCCTACCGCTTTGCCGGCAACCTGCCGTACTACGCGGCGCTGCCGATCCTGCGGCGCTTCGTCGAGAGCGACTGCCCTCCACGGACGGCTGCGGTGCTCGTGCAGAAGGAGGTCGCCGACGCGCTGTGTGCCAAGCCGGGCGACATGTCGCTCGCATCTCTCGGAGTACAGCTCTTTGGCGCCCCCCGGCTGGTGCGGCGCGTGCGGCCGGGCTCGTTCACGCCGCCGCCGCAGGTGACCTCCGCCATCGTCGCCATCGACCTGTACGAGGAGCCGGCGGAGGGCATCGACAACACGGCGCGTTTCTTCGACCTGGCGCGGGCAGCGTTCGGCGCGCCGCGCAAGCAGCTCCGCAACGCCCTCTCCGGCGGCGCGGGGGTTACCGTCGTCGAGGCGCAGGCGGCGCTGGAGTGGGCGGGCATCGACCACACCCGCCGCGCCGAGACGCTGAGCCTTCAGGAGTGGGCATCGCTCTATCGCGCGTGGCGGCGGCGCGTGGGGTAGGCGCTCGGCTAGACTCTGCCTCCCAATACCTAGCGAGGAGGCCGAGCATGGACGACGCACGCAGCCGGGCGCAGGAGCGCCTGAACGAGATGTACCGCAAGCGCGGGTACGTCGTGGGCTTTCACAAACTGATGGTCCAGGCAGACCCCGACTGGGTCGAGCCCTACGACGCCTTGGTCGAGCAGACCTACCTCAGAGAGCGCGTGCTCGACCGCAAGACGAAGGAGCTGTGCCAGACGGTGGTGCTCGCCGCGCTGCGCAGCGACACCGACCACATTGCATCGCACGTGAGGCAGGCGATCGCACACGGCGCGACGCCGGATGAGGTGCTGGAGGCGTTGGAGTGCGTGCTGATGCTCACTGGCGGCCTTGGGTTCGGCGCGGGGCTGGCTGCGTGGGCGCGCGTCGTCGGATTGGAGGAGCTGGAGCCTGCGCTCTAGCAGGTGCGCCGCAGCGGGCGCTCGCGTAGAATCGCCACCGCAACATGCGGAGGTGTGTGGCAATGGCAACAGATCTAGAAATCAGGGACGGATACGTTGAGGCGAACGGCAACCGGCTGCACTACTTGGAGGCCGGCGAAGGCTTTCCGCTCGTGCTGCTCAACGGGCGCGACGCGCTGATGTCGGGCGAGCAGTGGCGCATCAACATGCCAGCGCTGGCGGAAGTGGCGCACGTCTACGCGCTCGACGTGTTGGGCTACGGCAAGTCCGACCTGCCGGCCGAGGGCTATTCGTTCGACACCTTCATCGAGATGGTCCGCGGCTTCCTCGACGCCCTTGGCATCGAGCAGGCCGACGTCGGTGGGCAGAGCGCGGGCGGATGGTTTGCGGCGCTGTTCGCGTGGCGCTATCCCGAGCGGACGCGCAAGCTCATCCTCGTCGGCAATGCGGGCGCAAACCTCCACGCGCCGCCCGTGCCGACGGCGTGGACACCGCCGGAACGCGACTACATCCGCGAGCGCTTCCAATGGGCGTTCGAGGACAATCTTGAGATTACGGACGAGATGGTCGACGAGGCGTACGAGCTGGCGCGCCGACCCGGACGGGGTGAGGCGTGGCTCGCGATCATCGAGGCGACGCACGACATGGCCGAGCGCGAGAAGTACCTGCTCGTCGAGAAGTTTCCCGACATCGCAGCGCCGACCCTGGTGGTGTGGGGATCCAACCCGACGGGCATTGCACTGGAGTACGGGGAGATGGCCGCCGCGCGAATGCCCAATGCGCGGCTGGCCGTCATCGAGGGCGGTAGCCACAGCGCGCAGGGCATCAGGCCGCGCGATTTCGAGCGTGAGGTTGTCGCCTTCCTGAGCGAGCCCGTCTAGACGGCGTGCCTTCGCTCCGCCTGCTCGCGCCGGCCAAGGTCAACCTCACGCTCGAGGTGCTTGGCCGCAGGCCAGACGGCTACCACGAGGTGCGCACGGTCATGCAGGCGGTCGACCTGTGCGACGAGCTGCTGCTTGCGCCCTCTAAGGAGCTATCGCTGAGGGTCATCCCTGCCGATGCGGCGCCAGTAGAAGCCAACCTCGTGCTGCGCGCTGCGGAGGCGCTCGCCGCCCATGCGGGGGTGACCGACGGCGCGGCCATCACGCTGCGCAAGCACATCCCCACCGCCGCAGGCCTCGGAGGGGGCAGCAGCGACGCCGGCGCGACACTCCTGGGCCTCCGCCGCCTGTGGGATCTGGCGGTGGAGGACGGGGAACTGGCGGACATCGCCGCATCGCTTGGCAGTGACGTACCTTTCTTCCTGTGCGGCGGGACGGCGCTGGCTACCGGCCGCGGCGAAAGGCTCTTGCCGCTGCCTTCGCCGCAGGAAGGGACCGTCGTCCTCTTGGCACCCGGCGCGCTGGGGCTGGAGGATAAGACGCGCCGCCTCTACGGCATGCTGCGCCCCGAGCACTACGCGGCCGGCGAAGCGACGGATGAGGTGGTCGGGCGCCTGCACGCGGGCGAGCCCATTGCAGGGATGCTCGTGAATACGTTCGAGGCGGTGGCCGCCGATGCCTACGCCGCGCACAGGGAGTGCCGCGAGGCGCTTCCGCGCTCGGTGCTTGCGGGCGCGGGGCCGTCCGTGTTCGCGCTCTTTGCAGACGAGACGGAGGCCCGCCTCCTGGCAGACAGGCTGGCGCGCCAAGGCTACAACGCCTATGCGGCAGCGATGTTGCCCGCTTGGGGGCCGGAGGGTCTGGAGGTAGACGCATGACGAGGCTTGCCGACGAGCGATGCACCGCGTGCCGTCCCGGCTCGCCCGTGCTGACCGGCGACGAACTGGCGGAGGCGCTCCCTGAACTGCCGGGCTGGGGGGTCGTCGAGCGGGACGGCGTGCGCGCGCTGCACAAGCGCTACGCCTTCCACTCCTTCACCGACGGCCTGGTGTTCGCCAACGCGGTAGGGCAGGCGGCGGACGAGGAGGACCATCACCCGCGCATCGTCGTTGAGTATCGCTGGGTCGAAGTCTCATGGACATCGCACGCCATCCACGATTTGCACCGCAACGACGTCGTCATGGCGGCCAAGACGGATACGCTGTACCTCGCGGAGTAGGCCGATGACGCTGCTCCGATTCGTCCATGCCGCCGACCTGCACCTCGACAGCCCCTTCAAGGGCCTGCGCGACGCTGCGCCGGAGGGTATCGCGGGCGAGATCGCCAACGCGACGTTCAGGGCGTACGAGAACATCATCGACCTGTGCATCCGCGAGCGGGTGGATGCACTGCTCGTTGCCGGCGACGTCTACGACGGCGCCGACCGCAGCCTGCGCGCCCAGCGGAAGTTCATCGAGGGGCTGGAGCGGCTGGCAGAGAAGGGCATCCGTTCGTTCGTCTGCCACGGCAACCACGATCCGCTGGACGGCTGGGAGGCGAGGCTGGACTACCCAGCCCTCTGCCACCGGTTCGGCCGGGAGTGGGAGCGCGCCCCCGTGTTCGCCGATGAGCCTGACCGTGCCGTTGTCTACGGCATCAGCTACCCCACGCGCGAGGTGCGGGGCAACCTTGCAGGCAGGCTTGGCGAGGTAGACGGTGGCCCGTTCTCCATCGGGCTGTTGCACGCCAACGTCGGCAGCGACACGGGGCACGAACCGTATGCACCCTGCACGGTGGACGACCTGCGGCAAACGGGCGTCCACTACTGGGCGCTGGGGCACGTCCACACGCGGAGCCTCTTGAGCCAACGCGACCCGGTCGCGGCGTACCCCGGCAATCCTCAGGGCCGGCACGCCAACGAAACCGGCCCGCGCGGCGTGTACCTGGTCGAGGTGGACGAAGGCGGCTACCCGAACGTCGATTTCCGTCCGGTCGACCTCATTCGCTGGGAGCGCTTCGCCGTACACATAGGCGCGCTCGAATCGGAGCAGGACCTGTTGGATGCGCTGCACGCGAGGGTGGAGGAGGTGCTGGAAGGCGCTGACGGGCGCTCGATAGTCGTGCGGGTGATGCTGACGGGCAAAGGCGAGTTGAGCCGCTCGCTGCGCAGGACCAATGCCTTGCGCGACCTACAGGAGGAGATCAACGGCAGCTCGGTGCATCGTTCGCCGTTTGCATGGTGCGAACGCATCGAGGATCAGACGTCGGACCCGTTCGATAGGGAGGCGCGCGCCGGCGGCTCAGACTTCCTGGCCGAGGTGCTGCAGACGGTCAATAGGGCACGCAGCGACGCCGAACTCAAGGGGCGGCTGCTCGCCGGCCTCCCCGAGCTGTTTGAGCACGGTACCTACCGCCGCTACCTCCGCGGTGCTGCGCTGACGGACGCTGATCTCGCCCTACTCATCTCGGAGGCGGAGGAACTGGCCGCCGCCCTTCTCATCGGGGATGAGGCGTGAGGATAGAGCGGCTGCGCATCGATGGCTTCGGCCACTTCGCCGACAGGGAGCTGGGCCCGTTCGACCGGCCCGTTACCGTATTCTACGGCCCCAACGAGGCGGGCAAGAGCACGCTGTTGGAGTTCGTGCGGCAGGTGCTCTATGGGTTCTCCCGTGCCAACTCTTCGACCTACTACCCGGCGCTTGCCGGAGGACGCTACGGCGGCAGCGTCACGATCGCGAGCGACAGGGGTGAGGTGGTCATCGTCCAGCGCACGACAGGCTCGCACGGCGGAACGCTCACGCTCACCACCGCGCAGGGCGAGCCGCTGCCTGAGGGTGAGTTGCAACGGCTCCTTGGCCACTCGGAGGACGTGTTCCGGAAGGTGAGCACCTTCACGCTGGACGAGCTCCATAACGCCGCCCTCTTGAGCGACAGCAGCGTCAACAGCCAGATGTACAGCGCGGGGATGGGAGCCGAGGGTCTGCCCGGAGCCCTGAGGCGGCTGGACGATGGCAAGGAGGAACTGTTCAAGAACCGTGGGACCAAGCACGCCATCTACGACGCCTCGGAGAAGCTCAAGCACGTAGACGCACAGCTCCAGGAGGTCGCCAACAATGCGGCGGACTACGGCAGGCTTACGGCGCAACTCGAAGAGATGGGAGCGGAAATTGAGCGCCTGGACGCCCTTCGCAGAGAACACCAATCCCGCTATGAGCAGGAGCAGCGGCTTGCGGACACCTGGGACGATTGGAACGCGCTGCACGGGGTGGAGCAACAACTAGGTGCGCTGGCGCCCATCGACGACTTCCCTCCCGGTGGCGTGAGCCGGTTGGAGGCATTAGAGGAGCGCATCAGGCTGGCGCGCCAGTACCACGATTCCGCGCAGCGCGATGTGGAAGGTTCGCGGAACGGCGCAGAAGCGCAAATCGAAAACGAGGCCATTAGCGCGCACGCCGAGGCAATACGCGGCATTGAACGCGGCCGCACCTTCTTCGACGGGGCGGTTCACGACCTGCCCGAGCGCCAATCGGAACTCGCAGAGCACGAGCGAGCGCTGCAAGAGTCACTGCGATACCTCGGGCCGGACTGGGACGAATCACGCCTCGATTCACTTGACCTGTCGCTGGTGGTTCAAGATGAGATACACGGCCACCAGCAGCGCCTGGAAGACGCGCGCAGCGGCGTTCGCGACTGTGAATCCGCCCTTGCCCAGAGCGAGGTCCTGTTGAAGGAGGCCGTCGAAACCAGGGAAGAAGCGGAGCGGGAGGTGGAAACTGCCGTCAACACGACTGGACGTGGGAACGGCAACGTACGATTGGCGACTGCCAGCGCCGCCGCCGGGGTTGCGCTCTTGGTCACAGGGGCAGTTCTTGGCGGCGCGGCGCTCCTCCTTGGCGTGATGGCAGGTGCTGTTCTAGTTGGCATGGCCGCCTACCTCTTTGTATCAGGGCGCTCGGTCGCCAACGGCAATGCGGAGCGTGTGCGCCTCCTCAGAGAGTTGGACAGTGCTGCGAGGCTGGTCGAACGGCGAACGGGCAGAGTGGAGGAGGGCAAGAGGGCTGTTGACGTGGCCATGCAAGCGCTCGAAGAGGTCGAAGGCGAGTGGCGGCAGTGGCTTACCGAGCGCAACCTTCGCCCGACCTTCGCGCCGGAGACGGTTACCGAACTCCGGGGCAGGGTAGACCTTGCGCGGAACCACCTTGGCAGCGTGCGCACGTGGCAGGGACGCATCGAGGCGATAGGAAAGGACATTAGCGACTACGCCGATACCGTCGTCCCTCTGGCGCAGCAGTTTGGGATCGCGTTCCAGCAGGCAGATGCGCACACGATCGCCGCCGCCGCCGACAGGCTCGTGGACTTGCATGGCGCCGTCTCGGAGCAGCTGCGGGAGCGCGCGGAAGCGCGGGCATCGCTGGTCAGGGCGGAGCGTGGCCGGGGCGAGCGCGAAAGGGAGCTGAACGAAGCGGAGGTGGAGTTGGGAGAGCTGCTCCGTTCCGGCGCCGCCGCCGATGCGGAGGAGTTTCGTCGGCGCGCGGCCATCTACGATCAGCGGTCAAGCCTTGAAGGGCAGCACCGGGAGATACGCGGTCGATTGCAGCGCCTCAGTGGACCCGGAGACGCCTTCGAGGCGTTGATGAAACGCCTCGAAGAAACGGATCTGCAGGCAATAAACGATGCGATGCGCGAAGCCAAGGAAGACCGTGATGGCTGTGCTGCAGAGGTTGAGCGCCTCTCTACGGAGCGCGGTGGGGTCCAGAACGAGATTAGACGCCTGACCGGCGAGGAAGAGTCCTCGCGGCTGCGGATGGAGCGCAACCAGCTTCTTGAGCAGATACAGGGCCACGCGCGCGAGTGGGCGGTGTATGCCATCGCCGAAAACCTGCTCAAGGAGGCCCAGAGCAAGTTTGAGCGGGAGCGTCAGCCCGATGTGATCCAGCACTCGCAGGGATTCTTTCGCCGCATCACCCAAGAGCGCTACCAGACGGTCTTCTCTCCGCTCCACCGGCCGGAGATACACGTTACTGACCGGAGCGATAACACCAGGCAACCCAACGAATTGAGCCGGGGGACCCGCGAGCAGCTGTTCCTGTCCCTACGGTTCGGTTATATCCGCGACCTGGGTGAGCGAACAGAACGGCTTTCGGTGCTCGTCGATGAGGCGCTGGTCAACTTTGACCCTGAGCGCGGCGAGAACGCCGCTGTCGCTTTCACCGAACTCGCGCAGACCCACCAGGTGCTCGTGTTCACCTGCCATCCGCAAATCGTCGAATGGTTCCGGAAGGCAGCGGTACGGCTCGGCGAGGACGAGCCGCAGGTCATCGACATCTAGCGCGCCACCCCGGTTGCCAGCGACACCCCACCCTTGCGGCGCACCATTGCGGGGACTACGCTGGGACGCCGTGACCAGGCCATTGCAGAGCACGCGCCTTCTCCAACCGCAACGCTCCAGCGACGCCGTCGTCGCCGTTGCAGTGGACCGCTTGCCGCGCGAAGGGGTGCGTATCAGGGCGGTGCGTTTCCACGGTACGCGCGTCGCCGACCGCTACGATGGTGCGCCGAAGGGCTTTGCGCCATTCGCGGGCGATGCGCCTATCGCCGGGTTCGGCCTGGCCGAGCGCCTTGCCGGTGACGCCGCTCTGGGCGCGGACTTTGCCGAGAGGGTGTGGGACGTCGGCGAACTCGCATCGCACGTCGCGCCTGAAGTTGACGGCTCGTCGCTCGAGACGCTTGCGGGCGCGCTTGGCGTCGATGCGCCGCCGGACGAGCCTGCCGAGCAGGTACGGCTGGTCTATACGGCCCTCCTCGCCTGCGCCCGCGCGCTCGTCCCGGCGGCCCTGCACCGTCTCGCAACCCTCCTAACGCAGGCGCAGAGCCCGCTCGCTGAGTTGCTCGGACAACTATCGGAGGCGGGCGTTGGGCAGGGCGGACCGGTGCTCGGCGTCGATACGCGCGAACTGCAGGAGCGACTGCAGCGCCCGCGTTCGATCGGCGAGCCGATGGGCAAACCCGGCATCGACCCCGACGAGGTGGACGGTGTGCTCTCTCCCGGTGGACCATTCGCGCGACGCTTTCCCGGGTTCGAGCCGAGGCCGGAGCAGGTCGCGATGGCGCGGGCTGTCGCGCAGGCGCTCTCCACGCCGGAGTCGGACGCGCCGCAGCAGTTGCTCATCGAGGGGGGCACCGGCATCGGCAAGTCGGTCGGCTACCTCGTGCCGGCCATCCTCTTTGCGCTGCGCAACAACGCGCGCGTGGTCGTCTCCACCAACACCATCAACTTGCAAGAGCAGCTGATCCACAAGGACATTCCCGACGTCCTCGCCGCACTGCAGGATGTACAGGGGCTTGACCTCTCGCGCTTCCGCTACACGCAATTCAAGGGCAGGGCCAACTATCTCTGCCTGCGCCGGTGGAGCTCGCTCATGGCCGCCCCCTCGCTGAGCGCAGACGAGGCGCGCATGCTCGCCCGCTCGCTCGTCTGGATAGATAGGACGCAGACGGGCGACCGTTCAGAGCTATCGCTGCGGGGGCGTGAGCTGGCCGCGTTCGAGCGCATATCGGCTTCCGGGTTTGCAGCGTGCCCCGGCGCGCGCGAGGGCGCCTGCTTCTACCGCCACGCGAAGGACGAGGCGTCGGCGGCGCACCTCGTCATCGTCAACCACGCGTTGCTGCTGTCGGACCTCAAGGTAGAGGGCGCGCTGCTGCCCGAGTACGACTACCTCATCATCGACGAGGCGCACAACCTCGAGGCGCAGGCGACGCAGCAATTCGGCTTCCGATTGACGCAGGGCACGGTCGACGACCTGATCGACCAGGGCGCCGGGGCGCTGCAAGGGATTAGCGCGGCGCTGCGTATCGGCGCGCTCGATGCGGGGCGCAAGGAAACAGCCATGCGCCTGGCGGAGGCGGCGCAGACGGCGCTTCCCGCCGCCAGAGATGCGTGGCGCGACATGATGGCCAGGCTCGCGGGCTTCGCCAAGCAGCACCGCCGCTCCGATGAGGAGGAGGACCTGCGCATCCTTGCGTCCATGCGCTCGCAGCCCGAGTGGTCGGAGATAGAGATCGCGTGGGACAACTTCGAGCGGCAACTCAAGGGCGTTGCGGACAGGGTCGAGGCGTTCGTGCGTGATCTCGATTCTCTCGAGGCCGACGGCGTGCCGGGCTTGGAGGAGCGCAGGGGCGAACTGACGCAATGGCTGGTTGATCAGGCGGAGGCGAGAGAACAGGTTGCCGGCTTTGTATCGCGCCCCGACCAGACCATGGTCTACTGGCTCGGAGGCCAAGGTGGCGGTGCGGGCCTCAACGGCGCGCCTCTGGAAGTGGCGAGCAGGCTGGAGCCGCTCTTCTTCGGACGGCAGGCCACCATCCTGACGAGCGCCACGATGACGGTTCGCGGCGATTTCGCGCTGCTCCGTGGGCGGCTTGGCCTCGAATCGCCGACGGAGCTGGCGCTCGACTCGCCGTTCGACTACGAAAAGGCAGCCTTGCTGTGTATCCCCATGGGGTTCCCGCAGCCGCAAGCCGCGGACTTCGACACGCACGCTGCTTCTGCGCTCCACGACCTTGCATTGAAGGCGGGCGGGTACACGATGGCGCTGTTCACGTCACACGCAGCGCTACGCTCCGCCGCGACCGCTCTGCGGCGCAAGTTGAGGCCGCACGCCATCCAGGTGCTCGCGCAGGGTATCGACGGCACGCCGCAGCAACTCATCGTGCAATTCCGGCAGCAGCCGCGGGCCGTGCTGCTGGGCACGGCATCCTTCTGGGAGGGCGTCGATATCGGCAACGCGGCGCTGAAGGTGTTGGCGCTCGCGCGTTTGCCCTTCGCCGTCCCGAGCGATCCGGTCTTCGAGGCGCGCTCCGAGCTGTACGAAAACCCCTTCATGGAGTACGCGCTGCCGCTAGCAGTGCTGCGCTTCAGGCAGGGATTCGGGCGGCTGATACGCGGGAAGACCGACCGAGGCGCATGCGTCGTTCTTGACCCGCGCATTACGCAAAAGCAGTACGGCAGATGGTTCTTGGCCTCGCTGCCTACGATGAGGCGCCTCGATGCCCCGCTGCATGCAGTGGCCTCGGGCGTCGATGAATGGCTGAGCGCCGGAGCGCGATGACGCGCGCGGCGTTCCTGCCCATTGACCAGCCGCTCGACCTGGATGTCGCGCTGGACAGCGGCCAGTCGTTCCGCTGGCGCCGCGACGCAGGCGGATGGCTCGGGGTGTTGGAAGGTGTCGCGTTTCGTTTGAGCTGGCGCGAGGCCGGCGTGGCCGCCGAGGCGGGCAATGGCGCCCCGGCGGATGTGGAAGGCTATCTGGCGTCCTACTTCCGGCTGGAGGATGACGTAGCACAGGTGCAGGCACGCCTGTCGCGCGATGCGCACGTCGCGCAGGGGATCGCCGCCTTTCCGGGCATGCGCATCCTGCGGCAGGATCCGTGGGAGGTGTTGGCGGGCTTCATCCTGTCGTCGACGTCCAACATCCCGCGCATCGCGCGCACGATGGAGCTGCTTGCGCTGACGCTGGGCCGCCCTGTTCGAGTAGGGGAGGCGGAACGCCACACCTTCCCATCGCCGGAGGATGTCGCTGCGGCAGGGGAGTCGCGGCTGCGTGAGTTGGGCTGCGGCTTCCGCGCACCCTACCTCGTGGCGGCGGCGGCAGCGGTCGCGTCGGGCAGCCTGCCGCTCCACGCGCTTCGGGGCGCTCCGTACGACGATTGCCTCGCGGCGCTTACCGAATTGCCCGGCATCGGCGAGAAGATTGCGGACTGCGTGATGCTCTTCGCGCTGGACCGGATGGAGGCCTTTCCTGTCGACCGCTGGGTGCATCGGTCGCTGGTGGACTGGTACGGGCTCGCTCCGCGCTTCCGCTATGGCGAACTGCGCGAGTGGGCGCGGGAGCGCTTCGGTGCGGACGCCGGCTATGCCAACCAGTACCTCTTCTGGCACATTCGCCAGTCGACACGGCCGATGATCGCGGCGGGGGTGACGAAGCCGTTGCCCGGGCCGCCAAAACCGGTAGCGAGGCGCCGAGGCCGACCGCTGCGGCCACGGACGTAGCGATGGGCGCTCCCCGGCCGCGCCCCGCCGCGCGCCTGTTGGTGCTCGACCGCTTGGACCGCGTGTTTCTGCTGCACGGCAATGAACCCGACGGCACCCCCGCACGCTACTGGTATACGCCGGTCGGGGCTTTGAAGGATGGCGAGGGCTATGAGGACGCCGCAGGAGATACGCGCATCGACCGAGGTCTTCTTTCCCACACGCCTCGGCGAGTTGCTGCAGTCGCTCCCCTCGTGCGGATTGCCGGACGCACCGCTCACCATCGACCCGTGATGCGCGAGAGCGTGCGTGATGCTCAGGGGGCTCGCGCCTTCACCCAATGTAAAGGCCCTTCGTTTCGGCCATCTCTCGCCGCGGCAGGGGCGGTGCGGTGCACGGATTAGGACGCCGCTGCGGGCTCCGAAGGCTCGGTGGTGCGGCGCTTGGGCGGGCGAGCGAGGACGAGCAGCAACGCACCGATGCCAATCATTACCGCGGCGACGGTGAAGACCAGGCGGTACGAGCCGGTGGTATCGAACGAGAATGCCGCTACCAGCGGCCCCATCGAGTTAGCAAACATGTGGAAGGGGGTAATCATGCTGCGCACCCCGCCAACGTTCGCCCTGCCGAAGAAGTCGCCCCAAACCACGGCGTTGGCGGTAACGCCAATGCCCTGGGCCAATCCCAGGATGCCGCCGAACAGGTAGGCCATCTGCGCGGAGTCGGTCGCGAGGAACACCATCAGCGCGACGATGAGCGTCGTCGCAGACGTAACCATCAGAATGCGCACGTTCAAACGCTCCACGATGAAGCCGACACTCACCGAGATGGGGATGCTGACGAGCGGCGATACGATGATGGTCGTCGCGGCCACGCCGCTGGAGATGCCCTGGTCGGTCAGGTAGTTGAACCAGTGGAAGTTGACGGCCGTCATCACGAACGAGTGCAGGGCGACATAGCTGCCGATGAGGTAGAACGCAGACGTCCTTAGCGCGTCGCGACGCGTCAACGACGGCTCCTCGTGGCGCAGGCGCGCCTCGTCGGCGAGCGCCTGCGCGGATGATGTGCCGTCGGGCCGCAGACCCATGTCCTCCGGCCTGCGCCGCAGGAAGAGCAAGACGGGGATGAGCGCCACTGCCCAGACGGTTGCGCCCATGGTCATCCACGCCGCGCGCCACGAGACGAGCGACGTCATCCGCTCGGCGATGATCAGCATCGACAGCTGGCCGGAGCGCTGGCCCAGATTTGCGAACGCCACCGCCCTGCCGCGTTTGGCGACGAACCACTTGGGGATGATGACCGGGACGGCGAGGAAGACGGTCGCCGTCAGCGCGCCGCGCCCGATGATTTGCAGGATGAAGTGCTGCCACAAGTGGTCGATCTGGCCTATGAGCATGAAGGTCGCGCCGAGGATGAAGACGGTGCTGCTCATGATCCAGCGCCCCCCGTAGCGGTCGAGGGCCGGGCCCATCCAGAGCGCAATGAGGCCGCCAAGGATCGTGCCGACGGTCATCGGAGCGGCGTAGAGCGCACGCGACCACCCGAACTCTTCCGTCATCGGCCCTTGGAACACGCCGAGGACGGGGTTCATCTCGGAGCCGCCGGCAAACATGACGAGGCCGACGACAACGACAACCGTCCAGCCGTAGTAGAAGCGCCGGGCCTTGTGCGCCATTAGCCGGGCACCGTGAGGACGAACTTGCCGAAGTGCTGGCCGCGCTCCATCTCCTCGTGGGCGGCGCGGGCCGCCTCCAGCGGCAGCGTCCGGTGGATGACGCCCCGCAGGTGTCCCTCGGCGGCTGCACGGACGATCTCGGCCAGCTGTGCCGTCGTGCCCATGAAGACGCCGAACACGCGCAACTGCTTGGAGAAGAGCTGCCCTAGGTGAATGCCCGCCTCGTAGCCGGACGTGACGCCGCAGATGCCGTAGCGTCCGTTGCGGCCCAGGGCGCCGAATGCGTCGGCGAAGAGGCGCGCCCCGCTCGGGTCGACGACGAGGTCCACGCCGCCGGGCGCTAGGTCGCGCAGACGCGCGCCCAAGTCCTCGCGCTCGTAGTCGATGGCGGCGTCTGCGCCCAGTCCCAGCGCGGCGCGTGCCTTCTCCGGCGAGCCCGTCGCGGCGATGCACCGCGCGCCGACGATGCGCTTGACCACCTGCACCGCAGCAGTCCCCACGCCGCTCGACGCAGACAGCACCAGCGCGGTTTCCGACGCTCGGAGATGTCCGACTTCCACGATGATGTTCCAGGCCGGCAAGAACACCGTCGGCAGGGATGCCGCCTGCTCGAAGGAGAGCGAATCGGGTATCGGGACGAGGTTCTGGGCGGGCACGGAGACAAACTCTGCGTACGCGCCCTGCTTGGCCGAACCGAGCATGTGCGGCACCGGCTGCGTGGCAAGGCATGGGTTGACGGCAACGCGATCTCCGAGCGTGACGCCCGCAGCGCCGTCCCCAAGCGCGGCGACCGTTCCGGCGCAGTCGCCGCCAAGCACCCATGGAAATGAATTGTCGGGCAGGCGCATGCCGCGTGCGCCTGCCCGCGTGTAGAGGTCGAGGCGATTGACGCCGATGGCGCGGACGCGCACCAACGCCTCGCCCTGCGCCGGTAGGGGGTCGGGAAGGTCGCCGTACTCGAGCACGTCCGGTGGTCCTTGGCTGCGGACATAAACCGCCTTCACGCTAGCCCTCCTTCACGCAAGAGCCGCCCCACGAGCCGCACCTCGCCCGTACGCGTTGCCACCCTGCCGTCGAGGCGGGCGTTGCGAAGCACGGCAAGCGCGCGCCCGACGCCGGGTCCTTGCGGGACGCCAAGGCGTAGCAGGTCGCGCCCCGTCAGGTGAGCGCGCCGAGGCGCAGCGGTAAGGTAGCGGAGCAGGTTGCGCCGCGCATCGCCCGTGAGCAGGGACGCAGCGGCCTGAGCCGCTTCGATGGGCGCACTCCCGGTGATGGCAGCGACTTCAGAGGGCGGCAGGCCCGGGCGGGAGAGGGACGCATCGCTCAACAGGCGATTGGCGTGCGCGATGAGGGAGCGTTCGCGGCGCGTCAGCCCGATGCGCTCCGCCACGCCACCGGCGTCGCCGCCGACGCTGAGTGCGACGAGCAGCGCCTCCGCGCCTCCCCCGCGCCGAGCGGTGGTCTGCAGCGCGGCCGCGACGGCGTCGCTGCCCATCGCCGGATGGACTGCGCCCAGAACGCCGTAGCGCTGGGCGAGGCGTAGCGCATCCGCTGCCCGCGGCTCGTCGAGCGTGCGGCGCAGTTCGCGGTGGATGCGGGCGGGGGAGATAGCGGGCATCGCCGGGAGGCTGTCGCGCAGCCAGCGCGCCGTTACGGGATGAATGCGAAAGTGCAGGCGCGCTGCGTAGCGCATGAGCCGCAGCATCCGCGTTGCATCGTCGCGAAAGGTCGCGGAGTGCAGGCCGCGGAGCAATCGCCGCTCAAGGTCGTGCCGGCCTCCGAGCGGGTCGAGCAGGGCGCCGAACGAGGCGGGCGAGAGGTTGACGGCCATCGCGTTGAGCGTGAAGTCACGCCGACGCAGGTCGGTCTCGAGATCGCTGGGGCGGACGGTCGGCAGCGCGCCGGGTCTGGCGTAGCGCTCTGCACGGGCGGTTGCCAGGTCGAGCACGCTGCCATCGACGTGCAGCTTGAGCGTGCCGAACCGCGTGCTGGCGTGCGTCGGAACTCCCATGGCTTCGGCGAGTTCCGCCGCGGGCGCCTCTGCAACGAGGTCAACGTCGAGGACGGGAGCGCCGAGCAGTGCATCGCGTACAGGCCCGCCGACAAGCCAGAGCGCCACACCCGCCTCCGCTGCCCTGCGGCCAAGGTCGCGCAGGAGCGCGGCCATTTCTGGCGCAAGGGATGGGGTTAGGGCGACGGTGGGCATACGGAAAGCACAAGCCTACCACCAGCCATCTCATGCAAGGCGCGCCGTACAATGAGGCCATGCGATCCGTTGCCGGGATATGGAAGCGTGCAAGACCGAAGGGGCCGCGCGAGGCCAGCTTGGCGGAGCTCGAACGCGCGCTGGGGGTGCGCTTCAAGGCCCGCGCGCTTCTGCACCAGGCGCTCGTCCACCGCTCCTACCTCAACGAGACGAACGCGGACACGCTGGCATCCTACGACCGCCTCGAGTTCCTAGGGGACGCGTTCCTGGGGTGGGTCGTGGCGGACGAGCTGTACGCCCGATGTCCCGGCTACGACGAGGGAGACATGACCCGCGCCCGCGCCCTGCTCGTCAAGGGCGCGACGCTTGCGGAGGTAGCCCGGAGCATTCGCCTGGGTGACTACCTGCAACTCGGCCAGGGCGAGGCCGATCACGGAGGCCGCGCGCGCCCGCGCACGCTCGCAGCGGCGCTCGAGGCCGTCATCGCTGCGGTGCTGCTCGATAGGGGTGAGCGTGTGGCGCGGAAGCTTGTCCTCCGACTGCTCGGCACGCGGCTCGACGGCTTCCATTCCGGCGTCGCCCCGCGCGATTCCAAGAGCATGCTCCAGGAGGTAGCGCAGCGCGACTACATGGAGTTGCCGCGCTATGAGGTCGTGCCTCGCAAGCGACCTGCCGACCGCCACGGCTTCACCGCGACGGTACGGCTCGGCAACAGGACGCTGGGCGAAGGCACGGGCCAGCGCAAGGTGGATGCGGAGCAAGCGGCCGCCACCGAGGCCTTGCGCAACCTGCGAGTGCCTGGGCCCGCGACGACCGAAGCGTAGCGCGGCGCAGGTTGTTAGCGTTCGCGCAGCCCCGTTACCATTGGGGTTGTCATCGGGCTGCATGAGGCACACGTGGTATTCGGCCTATTCCGCCGTAAGGACAACACCCGCAACGCACTCGCGCGCACGCGCCGTGGACTCGGCGGCGCCGTGCGTTCGCTCTTCGACGGCACGACACTGAACGACGACGCCCTGTGGGAGGGGCTTGAGGATGCGCTCATCTCCGCCGATGTGGGCGTCGAAACGACGCTCAATCTGGTGGAGCGAGTACGCGAGCGTGCCCGCAGCGAGGCCGTGGCGGGCGCCGATGGCGTGATCGAGGTGTTCAAGGAGGAGATGGCCGTTTTGCTCGACCCGGCCGACCCCTCCATCTGGGACTGGTACGATCGTGAGGAGCTGGCGGCCAAGCCGTTCGTGCTGCTCGTCGTCGGCGTCAACGGGTCGGGCAAGACGACGTCCATTGCCAAGCTGGCCAAGCACTACGGTGTCATGGGCAAGCAGGTGGTCGTCGGCGCAGGCGATACCTTCCGCGCCGCCGCAGCTTCGCAGCTACAGGTCTGGGGGGAGCGGCTAGGCGTCGACGTGGTCGCACAGCAGCAGGGCGCGGACCCCGGCGCCGTGGCGTTCGATGCCTACAAGGCAGCCATCGCGCGCGGAGCCGACGTGTTGATATTCGACACTGCAGGCCGCCTGCAGAACAAGGCGCATTTGATGGCGGAGTTGGGCAAGGTGCGCCGCGTGTTCGAGCGGCTGGAGCCGACCGCGCCGCAGCAGACCCTCCTCGTGCTCGATGCGACGACGGGGCACAACGGCGTCGAGCAAGCGCGCGTCTTCCGCGAGGCCGTCGGGGTCGACGGCGTCTTTCTCGCCAAGCTCGACGGGACGGCAAAGGGGGGCATCGTCGTCGCGATTGGGCGCGAACTGGGCATCCCGGTGGTCTTCATGGGTACGGGGGAGGGGGTGGACGACCTGGCGCTCTTCGACACGGACGACTTCGTTGACGCACTCTTCGAAGGGCGCGCGGCTGACTAGGCCATGCTGGAGTACCTCGCCTACTGGCTGCTCTACTTGGAATTGGTGAGCCTGGCGGCGCTGCCGCTCGCTTACCGGACCTTCTCCTACCTTCCTGACCGTGGCTATGCACTCAGCAAGCCGCTGGGCGTGCTTGGGGTTGCGTTCGTGGCGTGGTGGATAGCCTTCTCGCAGGTCGTCCCCAACTCGCGATGGTCGGTGGCGGCGGCGTTGGCGCTGGTAGTGGCTGCCTCCGTGCTGGCGATCCGAGGCCGCTCTGGGGAGTTCGTGGCGCACCTGCGCCAGAACGCGCGGACGATTGCGGCGACCGAGGTATTGTTCGTGGGGCTGTTCGTGCTGTTCGGCCTCTTTCGCGCGACCAACCCCGACATCCTGCACACCGAGCAGCCGATGGACTTCATGTTCCTGAATGCCGTCGTCACGAGCCCGTCCTTCCCGCCGGCCGACCCGTGGCTGGCGGGGCAGGCCGTGTCGTACTACTACTTCGGCTACTGGACGATCGGCGCACTGACGCTGCTGTCCGGCCTGGGCACGGAGTTCACGTACAACCTGGGGCTTGCCACGATCGCTGCCCTGGGGGGGATCGGCGCGTTCGGGGTCGCCTACAACCTCGTGCGAATGGCGGGGGGCTCGGCGAGGGGTGCCGGGCTCGCGGGACTGGCAAGCGTGTTCCTGCTGCTATTCGCAGGGAATATCGCCAGCGGGCTGGAGATGTGGCGCGCGGCAGGCGGTGGCGACGCCGAGTTCTGGTCGGGCGTCGGTGTAGCGGGATTGGCGCCGCTGGAGCAGCCGAGTTCGACGTGGCGCCCCGAGGGGTTTTGGTGGTGGTGGGGCGCGAGCCGCGTCATTCCCGGCACGATCAATGAGTTTCCGAACTTCAGCTTCGTGCTGGGCGACCTGCACCCGCACGTGATGTCGCTGGCATTCATCCCGCTGGTCGCAGGGTTGGCGATTCAGCTGCATGCCATGCCAAGCGCGTTGCGGCTGGTCGACGCGCGCCACGTCTGGGCGCTTGCGTTCGCCGCCGCGACCCTCGTCGCTGCTATCGGCCTCTTGCTAGCCGTGTTTGCGGGCGACGTTCCCGACCAGCCGTTTGTGCTTGGCGCCATTCTCGTTGCGGTCGGACTGGGGTTGACGCTGCTGTCCGGCCTCGTCGTGGCGGTGTTCGTTGCGACGGGGATGCGGAACGATTGGGCGTTCTGGCTGGTGCTGGTGCTGGGCCTCGGTGCGCTGGCGACGGTCAATCTATGGGACCTGCCGCTGGGGGTTGCGCTCGTGGGCGGCGCGTTGTTGTTGAACGCAGCACGCTACGGGAACGGTCTCAACCGCCGGCTTGGTCGCGCCATCCTGCTAGCGGCCTCCGTCACGTTCTGGGCGCTGGTGGCCTACCTGCCCTTCTACGCTACATTCGAAGCGACGGGGGACGGCATATCGCCGCTGCGCGGCGAAGTGACACGGCCCCTGCACATGGTGCTGGTCTGGGGTCTCTTCGGGCCGCTCGTAGTGGGGTTCCTGGCCACCATGGCGCGCCCAGTCCTGGGCGTGGGAGGCAACTGGCCGCTGCGCATGGGCGCGGTCCTCTACATTGTCTTTGCCCCGTTTGCGCTGTGGATGTCCTCGCGCCCCGCGCTCCTCATCCCGGTCGTCCTGTTCATGCTGGCGACCGTCATCGTCTTTGCGCTGCGTCGAGTGGGGTTCCGGCCGCTGCAGGCGGACGAGATCAACATCATCGGCAGCGGGTCGGGGATGACGTTCATGCTGGGCTCGGTTCTGCTCGCGGTCGTGCTCCTCGTCGGCGGCCTGCGATACGGAGAGGGCACTGCCTACGGCGAGTTCTCGGCGCTGCAGCGCTTCATCCTCGTTGCCCCGATGGGCCTCGTCGCGTTTGCAACGATGTACGGCGCATGGAGCCTGGCGCACCGCGACAGCGTGTCCTGGCACCCGCGCTTCATGGGTCGGGTTGAGGCGCTGGGCCTGATGGCGATAGCGACGATGCTGGTGATGGGCGCCGAGTTGTACCGCGTCATCGACGTCTTCGGCAACCGCATGAACACCGTCTTCAAGCTCCATTACGAGGCGTGGATACTGCTCGCAATTGCAGGCGGCGTGGCGGCTTGGTACGTCACCTCGCGGTTCGACCGGCGCGTGCTGCAGGGCAGGGTCGGGGTTGCAGCGTGGTGCGCATTGCTGGTTGCGATGTTCGGCATCTCTGCCTACTACCCGATGGCTGCGATGGCCTCCCGCTCGGCCGACGGGGCGGGGCTGGGGCTAGATGGCCAGGCGCACGTGCAGCGCACCGCTCCTGCCGAACATGAAGCGATCGCATGGGTCCGCGCCAACCTCCCGCGCGATGCGGTGGTCGTCGAGGCGGCCGAGGTGCCGTGCAACGATGCGTCGGGTGGTTGCAGCGATTGGACGGACGCAGGGCGCATCGCGAGCAGCACGGGCAGGCCGACGATACTGGGCTGGGAGCAGCACGAGTCGCAGTGGCGAGCGAACGATAGCGCAATAGCGGGGCGCCGCGCGGACGTGCGCACCATCTACGAGACGCAGGACATCGCGGAAGCCTCCGCCCTCTTGAGCAAGTACGGCGCCGATTACGTCGTCGTCGGCGCGCGCGAGCGCAGTGCGTACGGCACGGGGGGCATCGACAAGTTCGCGCAGATGGGTTCGCCCGACTACACCGCCTCTTCGCCCGGCGACCTCCGCATCTACCGCCTCTCGGCAGGGACGCAATGAGCGTAGAGCCAGACATCACAGCCGTGCCCGATGACGTCCCCGCCGCTGCGGGTGTGGACACGGAAGCGCCGGCGCCGGACGCGCCCGCGCCCTGGCCATCCGACCGCACCTACCTGGCGCTCCTCGGCGCGCTCCTTGCGCTGGCGGTGCTGACGCGCCTCTGGGACGTCGGAGGGCGCGCGCTCCACTACGACGAGATACTCCATGCGTGGTACGCGTGGCTGTATGCGGAGGGCAGCGGCTACGCCCATACGCCCGTGACGCACGGCCCGTTCCTCTTCCACGCGACGGCGGGCGTCTTCAAGGTGCTGGGCTCGAACGACGCGCTCGCGCGGGCGCTGCCCGCGCTGTTCGGCGTTGCACTTGTCGGGCTGCCCTTTTTGCTGCGCCGGGAGCTGGGGCGCGTGGGCTCGCTCGCCACGTCCGCCCTGTTGCTGCTCTCGCCGTCGGTGCTCTACTTCAGCCGCTTCATCCGCAACGACGTCTTCATGGCGGTGTGGGCGATTGCGCTGCTGCTGGTGATGTGGCGCTACATGGAGCGTCCGCGGTTCCGGTTGCTGTTCGCGTGGGTGGTGCTGTGGGCGCTTGCCTTTACGACCAAAGAGACCTCCTACTTCCTCGCGCCGATGTTCGGTCTGGCGCTGTTCGTGATGTCCTATCGCCACATATGGGGGTGGGTGCGCGGCCGCGTGCGGCTATCCGACCTTCCTCCCGCCGGGTCGCTCCTGCTGGTGCTGGTGACGGTGACGCTCCCGCTGTGGGCGCCGCTGTCGGGGCTATTCCAGGACCTGATCGGCGTGGTGCTTGTCAATCCCGATGGGAATGACCCGCGCGTGGCATCGGGCGAGGTCTTTCGCGCGGCTGTGGAAACGGGCGCCCCCGCCGGAGGGGCGCAGTACATCGCAGGGATGCTCGTCCTGCTGGCGGCAGGGCTCGCCGTCACCGTGGGACTGGTGTGGGACCACCGCCGCTGGCCGTTCCTTGCGCTCATCTTCATCGCCATCTGGCTGCTGCTGTTCACCAGCATCTTTACCAACTGGCAGGGGTTCTTCACGGGCCTATGGGGGTCGTTGGGCTACTGGATGGCGCAGCAGCCGGTCGAGCGTGCAGACCAGCCCTGGTTCTACTACCTCATTGGCCTTGTCAACTACGAGTTCCTTATCGCGATACCGGCGCTGATCGGCGGCGTCTATTTGCTGACGCGGCGGCGCGCCTTCGATGCGTTCATCGTCTACTGGGCTGGGGCGTCGCTCGCCGCGGGGATGGTTGCGGGCGAGCGCATGCCCTGGCTGCTCTTCGGCATCGTCGTGCCGATGTCGCTGGTGGCAGGCAAGGCCATTGGCAGGACCATCGAGATGGTTCGGTGCACGTTGGAGGCAACGAAGCCCGCGGTTGTCTACGATGCGGGCGGGCCGTATGAGGACGAGCTGGAGGAACTCTACCAGCGCCCCCGTTGGCGGCGGCTCCTGCGGGCGCAGGTGGTCGCATTTGGGAGCGGCCTTGCGCTGCTGGGCCTCGTCGCCATTGCACTGCTCAACATCGCACCCACCTCCACCCTCCTCTCTGCGCTGTCCTTCTGGATGCCGCTGGGGGCTTCGGTTGTCGTGCTGGTGGCCATCGGGGTGACGATGCGCCTGTCGCGGCCGCTTCCTGTCCTTGCGTCGGCCTCCCTCGGCATGCTGGTCGTGCTGGTGGTGCTGACGGCGCTGGCCTCGGGCAGGGCGTCGTACTCCTACGCGAGCTTTGAGCGCCCGAAGGAGCTGCTTGTCTACTCGCAGACGGGACAGGAGTCGTCGTATGCAGGCGAGTGCATCGATCGGCTGGCGGAGCAGAGCGGGTTGGGCGAGGAACTACGGGTGCTGGCGGGGGAGGCTGACAACAACGCGTGGCAGTGGCGCTGGTACCTGCGGGACTACCCCTGGGTGACCTATCGCATATTCAGCGACGACCCGCTGACCGAGCCGCCCGACGCGCAGGTCGTGGTGGTGAGCGTGGGTGACGAGGGGCTGGTTTCCGGGCAGCTGGACGGGTTTACAAGGGTTGGCGGGGTTACGACGTTGTGGTGGTTCCCCAACTGGGCGTACAAGCACACCACGCCGGGCGACGTGCTGGCCGGGCTCACGAGCAGGGCATCGTGGCAGACCGCGACAGACTACTTCTTCACGCGCGAGTTTGCCGGCGATTTGTACCAGAGCGATGCGGTAGTGTACGTTGCCGATTCGCTGGCACACCTAGCGGCAGGATGCACGGACTTGCGGGCATACGCTAGCGCGTAGGCGCCGCGTCGATAAGGGAGGGTAGGTTGCTCCGAACCAAGCGGGTCTGGTTGGGGCTCGGCATCACCGCGGCATTTCTTGCCCTGCTCGTCATCCGAATCGACTTTGCGGACATGGCGCAGGCGCTCCGGGAGGCCAACTACGTCCTGCTCATCCCGGCAATCGCCGTCTACTTCTTCTCGTTCTACCTGCGCGCGCTCCGCTGGCGCTACATCCTGCGGCCGGTCGCGAGCACCATCAGGGTGAACAGGCTCTTTCCCGTCATTCTGGTCGGCTACATGGCCAACAACATGCTGCCCGTGCGTCTTGGCGAGGTGGTGCGCGGCTACTACCTCTCGACACGCGAGCAGGTGCGCACGCCAACCGCGCTGGCGACCATCGTCACGGAACGCGTCTTCGACGGCACGACGCTGCTGCTGCTGCTGGCGGTTGCCGTGCCGTTCCTCCCGTTCAGCGGGCTGCTTGACTTCGTCTCGGAACAGCTCAATTTACCGCACCTCGTCATCACGCTCGGCGTGGCGCTGCCGTACGCGGCGGCGCTGGGGATGATCGCGCTCATCGCGCGAGCGCCGGACCTGTCGCGACGGCTGGCGTGGGCCCTCTCAGCCAAGTTGCCCGAGCGCCTTGGAACCGTGGTCTACACGCTGCTCGACCGCGCGATTGCCGGATTCGAGGCGATGCGCAAGCCCAGCCGCCTGCTCGGCCTGCTCGCATTCTCCGTCCCCGTCTGGCTGACCGAGGCGCTGGTGTACTACCTCGTCGCCGTCGGTCTCGGCCTCGATACAGAGTTTAGCTCCCTGGTGCAGGTGATGGCGGCGATATTCCTCGTCATGGCGCTGTCCAACCTCGCAACCTCGCTGCCGTCGTCGCAGGGAGGAGTCGGCCCGTTCGAGTTCTTCACGGTGCTGATGCTGGAGGGGCTTGGCGTTGGGGTAGGCTTGGCGTCGGCCTACGCGCTGGTGCTGCACCTCACGCAGCTGCTTCCGCCGATAGTGGCGGGGCTGGTCTACTTCGCGGTACGCGGCCTCTCCTTCCAACAGATCGTCGGCGGCAGCCGCCAGCGCATGGCGAACCCCGCCTCGGCGAACGAGTAGGCCATGCGGGTCGGTATCATCGGAGGCGGCGCGGCGGGGCTTGCGGCAGCCTATGAGCTGGGGCTGGGCGGCCACACGGCAGAGGTCTTCGAGGGCGCACCGTTTCTGGGGGGGCAGGCCTCGACGTTTCCCGTCGGCGGCGCGCCGGTCGAGCGGGGGTACCACCACCTCTTTCGCAGCGATACGTCCATGGTCCAGTTGGTCGGCGAACTGGGCGTCGACGACAAGCTGCACTGGATAGACTCCAACGTCGGCTACTTCGCAGCGGGCCGTGTGTGGCCGTTCACCTCGCCGTTCGACCTGCTCCGCTTCCGCCCGCTGCGCCCAGCCGACCGCGTGCGCCTCGGCCTGCTCACGCTGTCGCTCCAGCGCCGCAAGGAGTGGAGGTCGCTGGAGCAGTACACGGCGACCGAGTGGCTGCGGATCAAGGCTGGTGAGCGGCTCTACGGCGCCATCTTCGAGCCGATGCTGCGAGGCAAGTTCGGCGCGCACCACGACCAGGTAAGCATGGCGTGGCTGTGGAACAAGTTCGCGCTCCGCACCGCCTCGCGCGGGAGCGGGTTGCGGGGACGCTTCAAGGAGCAGCTGGGCTACCCCGTCGGCAGTTTCGATGTCATCTTCGACAGGCTCGCGGAGCGCATTCGGGAGTTGGGCGGCAGCATCGCCACGCGCGCTGCCGTCCAACGGGTCGTGGTCGAAGAGGGGCGCGCCGTCGGCCTGGAGGTGAGCTCCGGCGAGCAAGAGGCACAGACGCGGCGCTACGACGCGATCCTGGCCACGCTGCCCTCCTATGCGTTCCCCCGCCTCGTGCCGGCACTGCCCGACGACTACCTCTCGCGCCTGACGGACAAGGTCTACCTGGCGGCGGTGCTCGTCGTGCTCGAACTAGACCGGCGGCTCAGCCCGCACTACTGGATGTACGTGGGCGACCGCACCATGCCGTTTCTTGGCGTCATCGAGCACACCAACTTCATTCCAGCCGAAGACTACGGCGGGCGCCACATCGTCTACCTGACCAACTACCTTGCGCGGGACGACCGCCTCTACCAGCTGTCCGGCGAGGAGCTGTACCGCGAGTACCTGCCGCACCTGCGCCGCATCAACCCTGCATTCGACGAGTCATGGGTGATGGGCTATCACCACCACAAGGTCGATGCCGCGCAGCCCATTGTCACGCGCCGCTACTCTGAGCGCATCCCGGACCACCGTACGCCGATACCGGGTCTGTACCTCGCCAACACGACGCAGATCTACCCGGAGGACCGGGGCACGAACTACAGCGTGCGGATGGGCAGGGCGGTCGCCGGCCTTATCCTCGAGGATGCGGCGAGGGCGGCTAGAGCGTGAGAAGCGCGCCGTCCGGCAGCGGCGGATGCGCCTGGTGGAACGTCTCCGACGTGAAGAAATGGGATTCGAGGTACGTGGCAAACTCCTGCGCGTCCTCCTGCGATCGGTAGGTGCGGAGGCCCTCCGCCTTGCGGCGCCAGTAGTCGGCAACGTCCACGAACACGTTCGGGTCCGCGTCCGGCCCTGTTAGGTCGAGTTCGAAGTCGAAGTCGGACGGCAGGTCGACGGGGATGGCCGTGTACCAGAGGCGCGGCTCGTTGGGCCGTCCGTGCGCCGATCCGAGGTAACGGAAGAAGGCGCGGCGCGCCGCATGGTGAACCTGGATGTGGTCGTCGTGGCGCGAGATGCCCAGCGGGCCGAACGTGGCGACCACGTCCGGGCGCACGCGTTCCATGACCTCCAGGACGCACGCTTCCACATCTTCAATGTCGGCCCGTATCAGCTCCTGGTCGCGGTAGCCCAGGAACACCGGCTCGCTCTCAACGCCGTAGGAGCGCAGGACATCACGCAGCTCCCGCTCGCGGACGGCGGGCAATTCGTCGCGCGTGAGCTTCATGCCGCCGGTTCCCAGCGTCCCCAACTCGCCGCGTGTGGCGCAGATGGCGTGCACGCTTCCGCCCTCGCTCATCACGCGACACATCATTCCCCCGGCGCTCGACGTTTCGTCGTCCGGATGTGCATAGACGCTCAGGAGGGTCAGGTTGCGCATGTGCGGACTGGTTCACTCCTCGTCATAGGGGATAACCGACGCACCGCTCTCGTCGATGAGGATAAGGACGCCGCCGGTCGGCGCGTTTGAGGCGGCCTCGGCGACGGCTGCGGCGTCGAACGCGCCGGGCGAGCGCTGAGTGCGCCAGAACCGAACGCGGTATCCCAGCGCCGCCGCGATGGCGTCGGCGGCCGCGCCGTCCGCGGCGGCGACGATGGCGTGCTTGCGCTCAGGAGCGGGCGCTGCAGCCGCAGGTTCGGGCTCCTCTAGGCGCACGGCAAACCGGTAGTAGCCGCCGGCGGACAGTGCGACGACCAGGAGGGCTATCGGCCATCGCAGGTCCTCCAGTTGGGCGCCGCCGGGGTCGCCCCCAAGTGCTTCGAAGATGATCAAGAAGATGATGGCGGTGAGCGCGCCGACGCCCGCCAGCAGCGCAGCGCCGAAGACGGTGTAGACGAAGTAGCGCCGCGACGGGGCTTGCAGCTCGCCCGCCTCAGCCGTCTGCGCGATGGCCTGCTGCCGCGACCAGTGGTACGCCCACAGCGGTGCGCCGAGCGCAAGCACCGCGATGCCGACGGATGCCTCAAGGGACCCGTCCTCGCCAATCACGCCGTCGAACGTGCCAAGCACAAACACGATGAACAAATCGGCGCCAACGGAGAGGGCGGCGAGCCCGAGCGCCGCCAGCAGGTAGCGGTAGATGCGGTTGGCGGAAGCCGCGAAAGCGCTGGGGAGCGCATCGGCAAGCGCTGCGTGGTAGCCGAGACTGGCCAATCCGACGAACACGCCCGCGGCGGCTATGGGCAGCGACTCAAATTGGTCCGCCGGCGCAATGGTGTAGCGCTGAAACGCCCACTCCAACGCCTGCTGCAACGCAAGCGCGGCGAAGGCGAGCGCGACGGCTGCGCCGGCGAGGATGCCGGGGCCGTAGATGAACGCTACCCGCAGGGGAGAGCCAACGTGGGCGCGCGACCAGCGGTGCCAGAACAGCGCCCAGTAGAGGGCGCCGGGAACGGCGAGGCCCGCGCCGATTCGGACGGGGTCCTCGTCGAGCACGAGTTCGGGGGCGAAGAGGGCGTCATAGGCGCCGCGCATCATTGCGGCGCTGAGCATCCACACGCCGATCATCAGAAGGACTAGCCCCAGCAGCGCGCCGCCGTAGATGAAGAGGCTGCGCAGCAGGCGCGACATCGGCGACGGCTGCCCTTCATCGCCCTCAACGCGCCAGAGATAGCCCGCAACCGCCATCCACACGGCGAACGTCGTCAGCGCATACGGCTCGAACGATTCAGGAGAGATGGGGCTGCCGACGATGCTGTAGAGCGCGACGGTGATGAAGGCGAGCGCGATGACGAGCGTGCCGTACACGTACATCTTGCGCGATACGCTGCCCGCCTCGGCGCGGTGCTCGGCGAGCGAGCGGTTCGCAACGCGCGAGACAAGCGCCCAGACAGGCAGCGCGACGAGCAACGCCGCACCGCCAAGCGCGACGGCTTCCGCATCGAGGCGGCCATTGCCCGTCGCGGCCTCGATGAGCGCGCGCAACAAGCTGTCGGCACCGATGGCCGCCGTCATCAGCGTGATGAAGGAGATGGCGTAGTAGAAGATGCGCCGCGCCGCGCCGATGCCGACGTCGGGCTCGTCTCCCGGCCTCCGCCGAATGAGCGCGACGAGGACGATGCCGACCGTCACCGGCGGCAGCAGCACGATGAGCGGCAGATAGAGGTCGAGTATGCCCATGCGGCTACGCTTCTGCGATGAGGACGATCAGCAGCGCCGCACCAACGATGGCGGCGAAGACGGCGGTTGCTAGCGCAAGGCGACGCGCGGAACGGGACAGTGCCATGTGCCGATTCTACACGCGTGCCGTGCGCTATAGGCCCTACGCTGCGCTTGCGGGAGCGGCGCGTTCCAGCCTGAGCAGGAATTCGGCGGGCTGCGCGTCGACCTCTGTCATGCCGACGACGATGAGCGTCGCCGGTCCGTTCAGCCGGAAGACGGCTTGCATGCCGTCGAGCGGCACGTCGCGCACGATCGGTGCGCCGGGGTCGCCTTCGACGATGCGTATGGCGTAGCGCTGCGGCGCTCCCGACCGGTGGAGGCGAACGAAGCCATCCGCCTGCCAGGGCGATGCCGCCGACTCCGCGCCGTCGGAAGCGCCTTGCAGGGCGATGTCGTCGATGCACCAGCCGGCGCCGTTGCGCCCGTCATCCGTCACATACTCGAACCGCACGTGGACTCGTTGCCCCGCGTATGCGCCCAAATCGACCTCCGTGCGGACCCACCCGTCGCTCCTGCCCGTAAAGCCGGGGCCAACGGAGGTGCCGATGGGGTCGTTCGCCGTGGTGCCGTCCGCGCCAAGCGCCGTCCAAGACGCGCCGCCGTCCGTGGAGACCGACACGTAGCCCCAGTCCCACAGATGCTCTATCTCATACCAGTGCCAGAAGGAGAGGACGGCGGGTGCGCCGCTGCGGAGGTCGAAGGGGCGCGTGAGCATGGCGTCCCCCTGGTCGACGGCATTGCTCCACCAGCAATAGTCGCCGCTGCGGGGCTCGAGGGGAAGCACGGGGACGGTTGCATTGCCCGCGAAGGTCACGCGGAACGACTGCCCATCATCCACGCGCAGGTACCACGGCGCCCATTGGGGGACGGTGCCGCTGACGCTTGCCGGTGCGCGTGCGATGCGCGGGACGCGGGCGAGGCTCTGGCCCGGGGCGGCATACTCGCCTGACGGGGCGCCGACGACGTTCGCCGTCGCGTAGTCGAGGTAGAGCTGCTCGAACGTGTAGTCGTCGTAGCCGAGCTGGAGCATGAAATCGCGGACGCCTTCCACGCCGTCGGCCTGCTGGCGGACGAACGCCGATGCGTCGCCGTCGGGCGCCAGGATGTTCAGCATGTAGCGCATGAACAGCGACGCCCCCGAGTAGTTGGCCAATGCCGCGCCGAATTCCAGCGGCCAGCGCGTCAGGGAGACCTCCGGCGAGCGCAGGTACGGCCAGAAGGGGATGGAGGGTATCTGCTGCTCACGCACCACCCACTCCGACATCCCCTCGTGTACCCATGTGCTCTCCGTCGGGTCCACGAGCCAGTGGAGCAGGTGCTGCAACTCGTGGATTGCCACGCCGCGCGTCCCGTCGCCGTCGAACGGCTGGCCGGGTGCAATGACAATGGCCACGCGCTCGGCGCTGTGCGCCCACGTCTCGACGGGGAGGGCGTTGAGGGACGTGAAGTAGCCGGCCACGCCGCCGCGGAGGTCGGCGACGATGACGGCGATGGGCCCCGGCAGCGCTACGTAGGGGGCGATACGCACTTTCGCGTCGTCGAAGGCCGTTCGCTCGAACCAGTCGCCGACGCCCTCCACGGCCTCGGCGCTCAGCCCGAGCCCGCGCTCGACGTACCAAATCGCGCGCTCGCCGACGTACATGACCTCCGTTTCGACCTCGTACGTGCTCGGGGGTTCGCTGGGCGAGAGCAGCGTAAACGTCTCATGGTGGCCGAGAGGGACGAGTCGGTAGAGCTCGGCGTCCGTCAGCGGTTCGGTCTGCGTACCGGTATAGCGCGCGACGAGCTCCGCGAAGTCTAGGTACGGCGGGCGCTCGAATGAGGTGTCGATGGGTGCATCCAGCGCGGTGGGCGCCGGCGCGTCGGTCGGTGCCGACGCTGGAGCGGGCGTTGGTGCGTCGGTCGGCGTTGGGCTTGGGGGGTTGGACGAACAGGCGGCTGCGAAGGCGAGCGTGGCGAAGAGGAGCATACGCATCAGTTGAACCTGTTCATCGCAGCCTCGACGCCCTCCGTGACAATGGTCTTCACGACCTCGACGGCCTTGCCCAGCGTCTCGCTGATGACCTCGCGCTCTGCTCTCTCGAAGCGACCCAGCACGTGGTCGATGGAGCCTCCCTCCGGTCGCGCAATGCCGATGCGCACCCGAGGGTAGGCGCTCGTGTCGAGCGCCTCGCTAATGGAGTTCAGGCCGTTGTGCCCGCCGGAGCCGCCGCTGTGCCGGATGCGCAGCCTTCCCAGGGGCAGGTCCATGTCGTCCATGAGGACGCCGAGACGCTCGGCAGGGATGCCGAAGCGCTGAACCAGGTAGTGCGCGGCCGCGCCTGATGCGTTGACGTAGGTGCGCGGCTTGGCAAGGACGACGCTCGCCCCGTCGATACGTCCCGTGCCAAGGTATGCCAGCGGCCTGCGCTCCGAGAGCCGGATGCCGCATTCCGACGCCAGCAGGTCGATGCAATCGAAGCCGACGTTGTGGCGCGTATGCACGAAGCGCCGCCCAGGGTTGCCCAGGCCGAGGATGATCCACGCGGGGGCGCTCATGCCGGATCGGTTCCGCTCAGCCGCGCGAACGCAGCCTCATCGATGACCTCGACTCCCAGCCGCTCCGCATCGGCAAGCTTGGAGCCGGCGTCCTCTCCCGTCAGCAGGTAGTCGGTCTTCCTGCTGACGCTGGAGGAGACCTGTCCGCCCAGGTTCTTGATGGCCGCCTCGATCCCGGTTCGCGTGTAGCGCTCGAGGCGGCCCGTGACGACGAAGCGCTTTCCGGCAAGTGGCTGCGGCCCTTCGATGGCCGGGGCCGCGCCGCTCTCCATGGCGACGCCCAGGTCGGCCAGTTCTCTTACGATGCGCACGTTGCCCTCGAGCGCAAAGTGCTCGCGGATGGCGGCGGCAACGATGGGGCCGATGCCGGGTACGGCTTCGAGGTCGTCCGCGTCGGCCTCCATCAGCCGGCTCAGCGAGCCGAACCGCCCCGCCAGCAGTTCCGCGGTCTCCGCGCCCACGTGGGGCACGCCGAGCGCACGCACCACGCTCGCCAGGGGGCGCGACTTGCTCTCCTCGATCGCCGAAAGCAGGTTGTCGGCCGACTTCTCGCCCATCCGCTCCAGCGCGACGAGTTGCTCCCTGGTCAGTCGGTAGATGTCGGACGACTCGCGCACGAGGCCGTTCTCCACCAAGTTGACCACCAGCTTCTCGCCGAAGCCGTCGATGTCCATGCCGCCGCCGGAGACGAAGTGCTTGAGGTGCTCGACGCGCTGGGCGGGGCAGGCGCTGTTGACGCAGCGGTGCATCGCGTCGCCCTCCAGCCGCACGACGGGCGAATCGCAGGCGGGGCAGTGCTCCGGCATCCGGAACGCGCGCTCCGCGCCGTCGCGCGATTCGGGGATGGGTCCGACGATCTGGGGGATGACTTCGCCGGCCCGCTCCACCCAGACCATGTCGCCGATGCGAATGTCCTTGGACGCGACGTAGTCCGCGTTGTGCAGCGTCGCTTGGCGGACGGTGACGCCGCTGACCTGCACCGGCTCCAGGATGGCATAGGGGTTCATCGAGCCGGTGCGGCCCACGTTGATGCCGATGTCGAGGAGGCGCGTGCGCGCCTGCTCGGCGGGGAACTTGTAGGCGATCGCCCACCGCGGCTCGCGCCCGACCGCGCCCACGTGGCGCTGGTAGTCCAGCCGGTCCATCTTGATGACGACGCCGTCGGTCTGGTAGTTCTTGTCCGCGCGCTCGGCCAGCCAGCGCCCGTAGTAGCCCTCGACGAAGTCCAGGCTTGGCGCCTGGGCCATCTCCGGGTTGACGCGAAAGCCCAACTCGCGCAGCCATCCCATCGTCTCCCAGTGCGTGCCGGGGGTCGCCCCGTCCGTTGAGCCGAGCTGGTAGACCCACATGTCGAGTGCGCGGGATGCGGTAATGCGCGGGTCGAGCTGGCGCAGCGAGCCGGCGGCGGCGTTGCGCGGGTTGGCGAACAGCGGCTCGCCCGCCTCCGCCCGCTGTGCGTTCAGCCGCCTGAACGCATCGCGCGGGAAGTAGACCTCGCCCCGCACCTCGATGCGCCGCGGCGGGCTCGCGTCGGCGCGCAAGACGAGGGGTACGGAGTGGAGCGTGCGCACGTTGGGCGTCACGTCCTCGCCCCGAAGGCCGTCGCCGCGCGTCGCGCCGCGCACCAGCTGCCCATCCTCGTAGGTCAGCGATATCGCCAGCCCGTCGATCTTCGGCTCCACGACCATGTCGAAGGCGTCCGTCTCCAACAGCGCGGCCGCGCGCCGGTGCCACCCTTCGAGGTCGTCGCGGGAGAAGGCGTTGGCGAGGCTCAGCATCGGGGTAGGGTGCTGCACCTCCGCGAATTCCGGCGACGGCTCCGCCCCGACGCGCTGGGTCGGCGAGTCGGGGGTGACCAGCTCAGGGTGCGCGGCCTCCGTCTCGATCAGCTCGCGCATGAGCGCGTCGAACTCGGCATCGCCGATGAGCGGCGCATCGAGAACGTGGTAGCGGTAGTTGTGGAGGTTGATCTGCTCGCGCAGCGCGGCGACGCGGTCGCTAACGGCTCTGTCGGCCATGATGCCACGAGTATAGCAACGGGCGTTGCCGCCGCCGGCCGCTGCTGGCAGCGCGCCGAATCTCCTATAGACTCATCCCACGTTCACCAGAGGAGCCGAACGTGGTTGACTTCCTCCCATTCCGCGGCATTCGCTACACCCCGGACGCCGGGAGCCTGCCGGAACTCATCTGTCCGCCCTACGACGTCATCTCCGATACCGACGAGCGAGCGCTGCTCTCGCGCAGCGCCAACAACTTTGTTCGCGTTGAACTGTCTGAGCCAGCGGGCAGCATGCCCGCTGAGCGCTATGCCGGTGCTGCCGCGACCCTCAACGCATGGCTCGCCGACGACGTGCTCGCAGTCGACGAGGCGCCCTCGTACTACTTGCTCCGGCAGCGGTTCTCGCTCGGTGCCGCCGCGCTCGAGCGCTACGCGCTGTACGGCGCGCTCCGGCTCGAGCCGCTCGGCGAGGGGGTGCTCCCGCACGAGGACACGGCGCAAGGCCCCAAGGAGGACCGGCTCGCCCTCATGGAGGCGACCGCGGCCAACCTGTCGCCGCTGATGATGCTCTACCGCGACGACAGCCGCAGCATCGCGACGGTGCGCAACCGGACGATGGCGCATGCGCCCGCCGCCGACTTCACGGCGGACGACGGCCAGCACTACACCCTCTGGCGCATCGACGGCGAAGAGGACATCGGGCGGCTGGCATCGATCCTGGCGAACGAGCGCGCCTACGTCGCTGACGGCCACCACCGCTACGAGACGGCGCTCGTCTACGCGGAGGCGCACCCCGACGAGACGGCGGCGCAGCACGTGATGACGTGCCTCATCGACTTCGACGACCCCGGCCTGCGGATCCTGCCGTACAACCGCGTCCTTGGCGGCCTGACCGACTCGCTCTACGAGGCCGTCGCGCGCTGGGTGCGCGAGGTATTCATCGTGCAGGCGCTCGATGCGCCGGCGTCGTACGGCGATAGGCTTGAGGCGATGGCGGCGGAGGCGGGCGCGGGGGGCCCCGCCATCGTTATGGCCGGCCCCGGCGATGCCGCCTACCTGCTGACGCTGCAGGACCCCGAGTCGCTGCTGCGGATGGTGCCGTCGGGCATCAACGTGCCGCTGCACCACGTCGAGGCGTGGGTGCTGCAAGAGGTCGTGCTGCGCCCGCTACTCGGCCCGCGCATGGAGCGCTACCTCACCTACACGCACGACAGCGCCGCCGCCCTCGCCGTTGCCAACGGCGAGGCGCAGTACGCCTTCCTGTCCAAGGGCGTCCCGACCGACCTCTTCGAGCGCATCGTCGGCGACGGCGTCCGCATGCCGCGCAAGAGCACCTACTTCTGGCCCAAGTTGCCCAGCGGACTGGTGGCACGGCGGCTGATGGGAGCAGTGTAGCCCCGCTAGCGCACCGGCGCGAGCCCCATCTTGTCGTAGACCTCGGCCAGCGTCTCGCGGGCGATGGCGCGGGCCTTGGCGGCGCCGGCCTCCATCGCCTCCTCGACGACGTGCGGCGTCGCCGCGAGTTCGCGGCGGCGCTCGCGGAACTCCGCGAAGTAGCGGTTGATGCCTTCGGCCAGCAGCCCCTTGTCGTCGACGCAGCCGATCTCGGCGGCCGTACACGCGGCGTAGACCTCGTCGAGCCTGTCGGGGTTGAAGTGCTTGTGGAGCGCGAAGACGTTGCAGACCCACGGGCGGCCCGGGTCGGTGCGGCGGGCGCGCCGTGGGTCTGTCACCATCGTCCGCACGCGCGCCGACGTCTCCTCCGCCGACATCGCCAGCTCAACGTGGTTGTCTAGGCTCTTCGACATCTTGTTCTCGCCGTCAGTGCCGACGATGGAGGGCGACTCCGTGAGGCGCACCTGAGGTTCGGGGAAGGTGTTGCCGTAGAGGTTGTTGAAGCGCCGGACGATTTCGCGCGAAATCTCGACGTGCGGCGCCTGGTCGATGCCCACCGGCACCCACTCCGCCTTCGCGAAGATGATGTCCGCCGTCTGCAGCACTGGGTAGCCGACGAGGCCGTAGGACACGCTCTCCTCCGTCTCGTCCATCTGCCGCACGCGCTCCTTGAACGATGGAACGCGCATCAGCCATCCCAACGGCGTCGACATGCTCAGGAGGGTATGGAGCGTCAGCACCTCAGGCGCCTGCGATTGGACGTAGAGGATGCTGCGGTCGGGGTCGATGCCGGCGGCGAGGAAGTCGATGGCCATCTCCAGCGTGTTGGGCGCAAGGTGCCTGGTGTCCTCGCCGATCTCGGTCGTCAGCGCGTGGATATCGGCGATGCCGTAGATGGTCTCGAACTCGTCCTGCAGCGCGACCCAGTTCTGCAGCGCGCCGAAGTAGTTGCCGAGGTGGATACGGCCTGAGGGGCGCATGGCAGAGTAGACGCGGGCCATCGAATGTCTCCGGAGTGTCGTCGCAGGACGCAGCCTGCGAACAGGCAGTCTAGCATGCGCCGGTTGCCGGACGGCACGCGCGCAGGTAGCCTCAAACCGATGATTCGCTCGTTCGGCGGCAAGGCACCGCAGGTCCATCCCACCGCGTTCGTCAGCGAGGCGGCGTACGTCATTGGCGACGTCGCCATCGGCGCGCACTCCAGCGTGTGGCCCGGCGCGGTGATACGCGGCGACCACGGCCACATCGCCATCGGCGAGCACACCAACGTGCAGGACAACAGCGTCGTCCACTCCGACGCCGACGCGCGCATCGGCAGCCATGTGACCATCGGCCACCGCGTCGTCTGCCACGCAACCGAGGTGCATGACTACGTCCTGCTCGGCAACGGCGCGGTGCTCAATGACGGCGTCGTCGTCGAGGACCACGCCATCGTCGCGGCGGGTGCGGTCGTGCTGGAAGGCAGGCGGGTCGAGAGCGGGACGGTCTGGGCGGGGGCGCCGGCCGAGCTACGCGGGCGGCTGCTGAAACGGCACCGCGATCTGCTAGAGCATGCCGCAGCGTCCTATACTGCCCTCGCCGGGCGCTATAAGGAGGAGGGGTTGGAGTAGATTGTGACTCGCATCACAGGTTGTCCCAGTCCCGCCGCGCTTCTATAATCGCCATGCTCCCGCTGCCCGCATTCTCGTACTAGGAGAGACCATGACCAACCTGCGCCTCCCCGGCCCGACACCTGTGCCAGACGACGTCGTCGAGGCCATGAGCCGGCCGATGATCGACCACCGCGGGGTCGCCTTCAAGGAGATGCTCCTGCGCATGACGGAGAACCTCCAGGCCGCCTTTCAGACCAGGAACGACGTGCTGGTCCTCACCTCGTCCGGCACCGGCTCGATGGAGGCCGCCATCGTCAACACCCTCTCCCCCGGCGAGAGGGTTCTCAACGTCAGCATCGGCAACTTCGGCGACCGCTTCGGGGAGATCGCGCGGGCGTACGGCGCAGATGTCAAGACGCTCAAGTTCGACGAGGGCCTCGCCGCCGACCCCGATGCCGTCCGCGCCGCGCTCAGCGCCGACGCCGGCATCACGGCGGTGCTGGTCACGCACAACGAGACGTCCACCGGCATCACCAACGACGTCGAGGCCATTGCGGGGGTTGTGAAGGGGGAATTCGACAAGCTGCTGCTCGTCGACGCCATCTCCTCGCTGGGCTCCATCCGCCTGCTGACGGACGAATGGGGACTGGACGTGGTCACGTCCGGTTCGCAAAAGGGGTGGGCGTGCCCGCCCGGCCTCGCGATGATCTCGGTCAGCGAGCGCGCCTGGCAGGCGCATGAGCGCGCGACGATGCCGCGCTTCTACTTCGACATTGCTGCCGCGAAGCGCTCCCTGGGGTCGGGCCAGACGCCGTGGACGCCGGCCGTCGGCCTGTGCTACGGCCTCGACCATGCGCTCCAGAAGATGCTCGCGGGCGGCGACATGCAGGCGACGTGGGACTTCCATGCGCAGATTGCGCAGTACACGCGCGACGCGCTGACGGGGCTCGGCCTCCGGCTCGTGGCGCAGGACCTCAAGCACGCGTCCAACACCGTCACCGCCGCCTACCTGCCGGAGGGTGTGACCGACAAGGCGCTGCTGGGGATGCTGCGCGACGAGCACGACATCGTCGCCGCCGAGGGGCGGGGCGTGCTGGCCGGGCGCGTCTTCCGCATCGGCCACATGGGCCACGTGACGACGGTGGACATCGACGGTGTCATTGCCGCGCTCCGGATCGCGCTGCCCAAGCTGGGGTACGCCCCTGCGGGAGCGCGCTAGGCCGATGGCCCGCATCCTCGTCTCCGACCGCATCGACCAGGCGGGCATCGACCGCCTCGCGGCTTACGGACACGAGGTGCGATTCGAGCCCGGGCTCAGCCAGAGCGACCTGCTCGCCACCATCGCGGAGTATGACGCGCTCGTCGTCCGCAGCGAGACGCAGGTCACGGCGGAGGTCATCGCGCACGGCGAACGCCTCCAGGTGGTGGGACGCGCCGGGGTGGGCGTGGACAACATCCACCTGGGCGCCGCGACGCAGTTCGGCATCGCCGTGGTGAATGCGCCGACGGGCAACACCGTCGCTGCGGCGGAGCACACCATGGCGCTTCTGCTTGCGCTTGCGCGCATGGTCCCGCAGGCTCACCAATCGCTCTCGTCCGGCGAGTGGAAGCGCAGCAGCTTCATGGGTGTGGAGCTGCAGGAGAAGGTGCTCGGCATCATCGGGCTCGGCAAGGTGGGCTCGGAGGTGGCGCGCCGCGCGCGCGCGTTCCGCATGCACATCGTCGGCTTCGACCCCTACGTCACGCCGGAGCACGCGCGCTCGCTCAACGTCGAGCTGGCCGACATGGACCACCTGCTGGAAGCGTCGGACTTCATCACCATCCATACACCGCTGTCGGCGGGGACGCGGGAACTGCTCGGCGCGCCGCAGTTCGCCAAGCTCAAGCCGGGCGCCCGCCTCATTAACGCGGCGCGCGGCGGCCTCATCGACGAGGCGCTGCTTGAGGCCGCCATCCGCGAAGGCAAGGTGGCCGGCGCGGCGCTGGACGTCTTCTCCGCCGAGCCGCCGGACCCGGGCCTTCCGCTGCTGTCCAACCCGAACGTCATCGTGACGCCGCACCTCGGCGCATCGACGCAGGAGGCGCAGGTGCAGGTGGCGGTGGAGGTGGCGGACGAGGTGCACGCCGTCCTCTCGGGCGGCTCCGCGCGCTACACGGTCAACATCCCCGCCGTGCCGGCAGAGGTGCGGGAGGCGGTGGGTCCGTACATCCCGGTGGCCGACATGATGGGGCGCATCGCCATCCAGCTGGCGGAGGGGCAGCTGGAGTCGGTCACGCTGCGCGTCAGCGGCGAGATTGCCGGCTACGACACGTCGCTCCTTGGCTCGGCTGCGCTCGCGGGCATCCTCAGCATCACGTTGGAAGAGCGGATCAACCTCGTCAATGCGCGCCAGGTCGCGCAGCAGTCCGGCCTCCACATCGACGAGGTCAAGGACCCGGAGTCGGAGCAGTACACCAACCTCGTGGGTGTCGAGGTGCGCAGCTCGGCCGGCCGCATCTACGTCGGCGGCTCATCCGTCAACAACGCCGTCCACCTGCTGCGCCTCAACGAGTTCTACCTCGACATGCAGCCCTCGACTCCCTACATGCTCTTCACGTCGCACCGCGACCAGCCTGGGATGATCGGGAAGGTGGGGACGATATCGGGCAGCCACGATTTGAACATCGGGTTCATGGAGGTCGGGCGCACCGGCCCGCGCGGCGAGGCCACGATGATCGTCGGCTACGACGACCCGGTGACCGACGAGGTGCTGGATCAGATTCGCGCAATCGACGGCGTGGTGACCTCCACGCTCGTGCGCCTCTAGTTCTGCGCCTGACCGACTAGAGCGGCGTGCGCCCCTGTGCTAGGATGCTGCCGCGTTCGTGCGGAAAATCACGAACGGGCGAGAGTGCGCCGGGTGACCGACCAACCGACAACGAGGGCGGCTGATCCGCAGGAGTTGCGCAGCCGCGCGCGCCGCGCCGTCGTCGAGCAGCCGTTCCGCACGCACACCGTCCTCTCCTCGCTCCTTTCGGTACAGGATGAGCTGGGCTGGCTGCCGCCGGAGGCGCTGGCCGAGGTCGCCGATGCGCTGGGCGCGTCCGAGAACGACGTCTGGGGCGTCGCGTCCTTCTACCCCAACTTCCGCTTCTCCGAGCCGCCGGAGCACGTCGTCGAGGTGTGCTGGGGCCCGACGTGCCACGTCCTCGGCGCGCAGGCGCTGTTGCAAGGAGCGCTGGCGCAGCTCGGCCTCGAGAACGAGGGCGCAACGCCCGACAACGCCATCGGCCTCAAGCTGAACACCTGCCTCGGCGTCTGCCCGCACGGCCCCGCCATGTCCTTCGACCACGCGCTCGCCGGCCACATGACGCCGGATGCGTCGGCGGGCCGCATCGCGGCGCTGCGAGGCGGCGCATGACGGCGGCGTATGAGCGGCTGCGCGCCCGCGCCGATGCCGCCTGGGCTGTGCTCAACGCGAAGCCGTGGGTGCGCGTCGGCACCGGGCTCATGGGCGAGGCCGTGGGCGCGCTCGAGGTGCTCGATGCGTTCCGCGCCGAGATCGCGGCGAAGGGGCTTGATGCCACCGTCTCGGCGGTCGGCACGAGCGGGTTGTGCTACGCCGAGCCACTCGTCGACCTGCAGGTGCCCGGCGGCCCGCGCGCGCTCTATGCCAACGTCACGCCCGAGCAGGTTGCGCGGCTCGTCGAGCGCCACGTTGCGGGCGGCGAGGTCGCTGCGGAGGTGGCGCTCGCGTCCGTCGAGTGCGACGTCCCAGGCGTTCCGCGCCGCGAGGAGCTGCCGATGATGCGCCAGCAGGTGCGGATCGCGCTGCGCAACGCGGGCGAGATCGACCCCGGCGACATCGACCAGTACGTCGCGCGCGGAGGATTCGCCGGGCTGGACAAGGCGCTCGGCATGGAGCGGGCGGATGTGGTCGAGGAGGTCAAGGCCTCCGGCCTGCGCGGGCGCGGCGGCGCCGCGTTCCCGACGGGCGTCAAGTGGGGCTTCCTCGCCGGCAATCCGTCGCCGGTCAAGTACATCCTCTGCAACTGCGAGGAGGGCGACCCGGGCGCATTCAACGACAAGGCGATCCTGGAGAGCGACCCGTTCACGCTGCTCGAAGGGTGCATCATCGCGGGCTATGCGACGGGGTCGAGCAACGGCATCGTCTTCATCCGGCATGGCCACGACGCGCCCATCGACCGCACCCGCGCCGCCATCGACGCGTGCTACGCCAACGGCCTGCTCGGCGAGGAAATCCTCGGCAGCGACTTCTCGTTCGACATCGAGGTCTCGCTCGTCGGGGAGTCGTACGTCGCCGGGGAGGAGACGGCGCTGATGGAGGCGATCGAGGGCAAGCGCTCGATGCCGCGCTTCCGCCCGCCGTTCCCCGCCGCCTACGGCGTGTGGGGCAAGCCGTCCAACATCAACAACATCAAGACCATCGCCTACATCCCCGAGATCGTCCGCAACGGCGCGGAGTGGTTCGCGTCCATCGGAACGGAGAAGAGCAAGGGCACCGCCATCGCCTGCCTCTCCGGCCACATCACCTACGGCGGCCTCGTCGAGGTGCCGTTCGGGCTGACGATGCGCGATGTCGTCGAGGAGCTTGGCGGCGGCGCGCCGGACGGCAAGGGCGTCAAGTTCCTGCAGACGGGCGGGCCGCTGGGCGGCCTGCTCGCAGGCGACCAGCTGGACATGGTGCTGGACTTCGACGAGATGGCGGGCGCGGGCGCGATGTTCGGCTCCGGCGGCCTCATCGTCTGCAACGACGAGACCTCCGCCGTCGACATGACGCGCGTCCTGCTGGCGTTCGACCAGCTCGAATCGTGCGGCAAGTGCTTCCCGTGCAGGCTCGGCATGAGCCACATCCTCGAGGTGCTGGAGCGCGCGTGCGCAGGCACCTCGCACCCCGACGACCTCGCGCTGATGGAGCGCGTCGGGGCGAACATGCGCGCGGGCTCGCTGTGTGGCCACGGCCAGCTCGGCTACAACCCCGTCTCGTCGGCGCTGCGCGCGTTCGCAGAGGAGTTCGACGCACAGATGCGCGGGGAGGGCCCCGTCCCCATCGGCCGCTTCGTCGGACCCGCCCACGCGCGGCGCGGCGCCCAGATCGAGGGCGATACGCCCACCGCGCAGGTCAAGGGCGACTTCATCTACACGATCGAGCCGGCGCAGCCCGAGCAGGCGGCGGCGCGATGACCACCACCGCGCCCACCGGCGCAGCGCGCCAGACGCTCACCCTCACCATCAACGGGCAGACGGTCGAGACCGAGCCCGGCAAGATGGTGATACAGGCCGCCAACGAGGCGGGCATCTACATCCCCTACCTGTGCTACCACCCCGGCATGCAGCCCTACGGTGCGTGCCGCATGTGCGTCGTCGAGGTCGAGGGTGGCCGCGGCACGCCCGCGGCCTGCACGCTGCCGGCAGCCGACGGCATGGTCGTCAACACGCTCGGCGACGGCGCCACCGGCGTCCGCAACACCATCCTCGACCTGCTGCTGTCGGAGCACCCGCACGGCTGCTTGACGTGTCACCGCATCGAGCTGTGCGGGCCGCAGGACATCTGCCTGCGCCACGTCGACGTGACCGACCGCTGCGTCACCTGCCCCAAGAACGAGCGCTGCGAGCTGAAGGACACGACGCGCTTCCACCCGCAGCCCCTCGTGTCCCCGCTGCACTACCAGTACCGCGAGCTCCAGATAGAGACCAAGGACCCGTTCTACGACCGCGACTACAACCTCTGTATCGTGTGTGCGCGGTGCGTGCGGGCGTGCGACGAGGTACGCGGCGACGTCGCCCTCACGATGACGGAGCGCGCGGGGCAGGTGCTCGTCGGCACGTCCCTTGGCGAATCGCTGCTGGAGTCGGGCTGCGAGTTCTGCGGCCTCTGCATCGACGTGTGCCCGGTGGGGGCACTGACGGAGACCGACTACAAGTGGGAGCGCCCGCAGACCTACGAGCAGAGCGTCTGCGCCGAGTGCCCCGTCGGCTGCCAGATGACCTACGAGGTCAACCGCTTCGGCAAGCTCATCCGCGCCGTCGCCGAACTGAACGCCCCCGCCAACATGGGCAACGCCTGCTACAAGGGCAAGTTCGGGTTCGACTATGTCAACGCCAAGCAGCGCCTGAAGCAGCCGCTGGTCCGCCGCGACGGGCGGCTCGAGCCCGCCGCGTGGGACGAGGCCATCGCCGCGACGGTCGCGGGGCTGAGCGCGCACCGCGGTGCGGAGGCTGCGCTCATCGCCTCGGCCCGCAACACCAACGAGGAGCTCTACTTGGCGCAGAAGCTCGCGCGCGTGGGCCTGGGCTCGAACAACGTCGACGTCGCCTCCTACGACCGCCCCGGTGTGATGGAGGGCCTCCACGACGTGTTCGGCTACTACGCCGGCACGGCGAACGTCCAAGAGCTGCGCCAGTCGAAGGCCGTCCTCGTTGTCAGCGCCAACGTCACGGAGGAGCAGAACGTCGCCGCCGTGCCCATCAAGCAGGCCGTCCGCAAGGGGGAGCAAGCGCTCATCGTCATCGACGCGCGCGAGACGGAGCTGACGCGCTACGCCCGCCTGTGGCTGCGCCCGTACCCCGGCATGGACATGGCCGTCCTCGGCGGCATGCTCAAGGCCATCGTCGACGAGGGTCTGGTCGACAGCGACTACCTCGCCGCCAACGGCGAGGGCTACGACGACATGGTCGCCTCGCTTGCGCCGTTTGGCCTGGAGGCGGTGGAGGAGGCGAGCGGCGTCCCCGGCGAGTGCGTCGCCGAGGCCGCGCGCCTCTACGCCCAGAACGCTCCGGCCACGACGCTCTTCGCGCTCGACAACAGCGTGGGCGGCACGCGCCGCATCACCGCGCGTATCATCGCCGACCTTGCGCTCGTGACCGGCAACGTCGGCAAGCCGGCGGCGGGCGTCATCCCCCTACGCCACGGTGCAAACGACCAGGGCGCGCTCGACATGGGCGCCGAGGCGCGGATGCTTCCGGGCCACCGCCACGTCGCTGACGACGACCAGCGCGCCGCCCTCGAGCGGGCGTGGGGCGCGGCGCTGCCTGCCGAGCCGGGCCTGCGCGTCCGCGAGGCGTTCGCCGCCGCGCGCAGCGGCGAGGTCAAGGCCATGCTGCTCCTCGGCGACCACGTCCACCTCGAGGACGGCACGCTCGGCGATACGGCGGCGGCCTTCGAGCGGCTCGACTTCCTGGCGGTCAGCGACGCCTTCCTGTCGGACGCCGCGGAGCGCGCCGACGTGGTCTTTCCTGCGCTGACCTTCGCCGAGAAGAGGGGCACGTACACCAACATGGAGCGGCGCATCCAGCCGCTGCGCAGCGTCGTCGCGGGTAGGGCGGGCGACGCGCGCTCCGACCTGGAGCTGCTGCAGGCGCTCGCCCGTGGGCTCGGCGCCGGCGGCTTCGACCACGCGGGGCCGGAGGACGTGCTCGATGAGGTAGCCCGCGTCGTCCCCCAGTATGCGGGCGTCTCCTACCGGCGATTGCTGGATGAGGCGGTGGAAACGCTGAAGCCGTCCAACGACAACCCGCTGCCGACGCAGGTCCTGTACTCCAACCGCGTCGCGATGGGGCTGCAGTGGCCGTGCGCGTCGGCGAGCGACCCGGGCACGCCGCACCTGTACTCTGGCGGCTTCCCGGGCGGCAAGGCGCGGCTCGCGGCGCTGGAGTGGCGCGAGCGCCCCCATCATGACGATGAGCGCTTCCCGCTCTTGCTCGCCCACGGGCGCGTGCTCGTGCAACACGCCACGGCGATGGACGTGGAGGAGCGCGGCGGCATCAACCACGTCAGCCGCACCGAAGCGCTCATCGTCCACCCCGACGATGCCCGCGCACTGGGGCTGGGCGAGGGGCAAGCCGCGCGCGCCGTGACGAGCGCAGGCAAGGCCGTCGCGGGCGTCGTGCGCCTCTCAGACAATGCGCTGCCGGGCGTCGTATCCTTGACCACGCTGTTCGGGGAGCTGGCAACGGCGCTCGATGCGTCGGAGCACCCGGACCCGATGAACCACGTTCCACGGCTAGAGGCGGCGCCCGCCCGCATCGAGCCTGCGTAGCAGCACACACCCAAGGAGCCGGACCGTTGACCACCTCCAACGAGACCCTGACGGGACACACCAACCCTCGGCTGCAGGCGCTGCCGACGGCAAAGATCGTGCGGCGGGAGGACATCACCGACGACCTCTTCAAGATCTGGCTGGAGACGTCGGTGCCGTTCACCTTCAAGCCGGGGCAGTACATCACCATCGGCTCGCACGACATCGAGCGGCCGTACTCCATCGTCTCCGCGCCCTACGAGGAGTACGTCGAGCTCTTCATCGAGTACGTTGAGCCGCAGCACGGCGGCAAGCTGACCCCGCTGCTGCACGCGCAGCACGTCGGCGACGTCGTCTCGATGCGCCCGCGCCCCAAGGGCATCTTCTGCTTCGACCCCGCCTTCGACGACCACGTCCTCGTCGGCACGGTGACGGGCGTTGCGCCCTACCTTTCCTACGTCCGGCAGTACCTCCACGACGGCATGAGCGGCCACCGCTTCTTCGTCATGGAGGGCGCCAGCCACCAGGACGAGTTCGTCTACGACGGCGAGCTTTTGCAGCTGGCCGCCGAGCACGACTTCATCGAGTTCGTTGCGACGGTCAGCCGCCCCCAGGCGGAGCGCAATGCCACCTGGCAGGGCGACAGCGGCCGCGTCAACACGCTCGTCGAACGCTACGTGGCGCAGTGGGCGCTGGAAAAGGAGCGCACGCTCATCTATCTCTGCGGCAACCCCGGCATGATCGAGGACGTCAAGGAGCGCATGGGGCCGGACGGTTGGAACATCACGGAGGAGCGGTTCTGGAAGGAGGAGGACGAGTAGCGCACCGCTTCACCCACGGCACCGCTGCTAGAATGTGAGCGTGGAAGAGCAGCCCCAAGATCCCTCGAGGGTACGCGATTGGAACGCTCCGATTTTCGGAGCGTTTCCCATGCGCACCAAGGTCCTCATCCTGACCGGTGTGCTCATCGGCCTCTTCATGGCCGCGCTCGACCAGACCATCGTCTCCACCGCGTTGCCCCGCGTCGTGGCCGACCTCGGGGGCTTCGACCGATTCGCCTGGGTGTTCACCGCCTACATGCTCGCCTCGACGACGCTGATTCCCATCATGGGGAAGGTGTCCGACCTGTTCGGGCGCAAGTGGGTCATCGTCGGCGGCATGGCCATCTTCATGCTGGGCTCGGCCCTGTCCGGTGCAGCCCAGACGATGGACCAGCTCATCATCTTCCGCGCCCTGCAGGGCGTCGGCGCCGCGGTGTTGATGGGCAACGCATTCACTGTCCTCGCCGACCTGTTTGCGCCCGCAGAGCGAGGCAAGTGGCAGGGCGTCTTCGGCGCGGTCTTCGGCATCGCGAGCATCGCGGGGCCGCTCGCGGGCGGCTACATCACCGACAACCTGACGTGGCGCTGGATCTTCTACATCAATATCCCCATCGGCGCGGTGGCCATCGTCCTCGTGGCGGCGTGGATGCCATGGGCGCGCTACGCCGGACTCAAGCGCTCCATCGACTACCTCGGCGCTGCGCTGCTCATCGGCGCGGTGGCCCCGCTGCTGCTCGCGCTGACATGGGCTGGCGACCTCTATGCGTGGGGCTCGCCGCAAGTCGTCGGGATGCTCTCATGGTCTGCACTCGCACTCGCGGCGTTCGTCTGGTGGGAGCGGCGCGCCGAGGAGCCCTTGATGCCGACGTGGCTCTTCCGCAACAACGTCTACACCGTCTCCATCGTCACCATCTTCCTGACGGGCGTCGGCATGTTCGGCGCGATCGTCTTCATCCCCCTGTTCGTGCAGGGTGTCATCGGCTCGTCCGCCACCAACTCCGGCGCGGTCCTGATGCCCATGTCGCTGTCGATCGTGGCCTCCTCCTCGGTGACCGGCCAGCTGATCTCGCGGACGGGCCGCTATCGCACTTACGGCACCATCGGCCTCGCGGTCATGGGCGCAGGCCTCTTCCTGCTCTCGCGCATGAGTGTCGAGACGTCCAACCTCGAGACGGTGCGGAACATGGTCATCATCGGGCTCGGGCTGGGCATGACCTTCCCCGTCTACGTCATCGCCGTCCAGAACGCGTTCGAGCAGCGCGTCATCGGCGTCGTCACGGCGACCACGCAGTTCTTCCGCCAGATCGGGGCAACGTCCGGCATCGCCATCCTGGGTTCGATCGTCGCGCTGGGCGTGCAGCGAGCGGTCCGCGACGGCGCATCGAGCGTGCTCCCGGCGCCCGTGCGCGAGTCGCTCGAGGACCCGCAGCTGCTCATCGACACCGCGGGGCGTGCGCGCATCGAGGACTCGCTCTCGGGCACGGCTGGCGGCGTCGATGCGTTCCGCGAGGGCGTCGAACTGCTGCGCATGTCGCTGGCCGATGCCATCACCGACGTCTTCGTCGTGAGCCTTGGCTTCATCATCGTTGCGTTCGCCGTCTCCTGGCTGCTGAGGGAGATTCCGCTGCGCGCCATCGGATTTGGCGGGCAGGCCAAGGCCCCCAAGGCGGTCGAGGAGGAGGCCGCTGGCTAGGCCGCGCCTCTTGGGGCTTGGATTGCCGCGCGGCTGTACAATCCGCCCATGGCCACCCCCGTCCGCGCCCAGTACCTTCGCATGAAGGCGCAGCACCCTGACGCGCTGCTCCTTTTCCGCATGGGCGACTTCTACGAGACGTTCGACGAGGACGCGGAGGTCGCGGCGCGCGACCTGGAGATCGTCCTCACGCAGCGAGACATGGGGCAGGGCGAGAGGGTGGCGCTCGCCGGCATTCCCTACCACGCCCTCGACTCCTACCTCGCGCGGCTCGTCAAGAAGGGCCACCGCGTCGCCATCTGCGAGCAGGTCAGCGAGCCGGATGGTAAGCGCCTCGTCGACCGCGCCGTCGTGCGGGTCGTCACACCGGGCACCGTCGTCGAGCCGCAGCTGCTCGACCAGGCGGCGAACAACTACCTCGCCGCCGTCGCCTTCGACGATGCGCGCACGGCCATCGCGCACGCCGATATCAGCACCGGCGAGTTCGCGGTGACGGAGGTGGCGCCCGAACTGGTGGAACGCGAGCTGGCGCGGCTGGCCCCGGCCGAGGTGCTCGTCGCGAAGCCTGCGGCGGCGCAGGTCGGCAACGCGCGCGCAGAGTACGTCGTCACCGCGCTGGACGATGCGTCCTTCAACGCGCGCGCGGCCCGCCGAAGGCTGCTCGACCACTTCGGCGCGTCGACGCTCGAGGGCTTCGGCATCGATGGCTCGCCCCTGGCTGCGGCTGCTGCCGGCGCCATCGTCGACTACCTTGGCCGCACCCACCAGGCGGCGGTCGCGCTGCTCCACTCGCTGCGCAGCTACAGCACCGACGCCTTCATGGTGCTCGACCCGCAGACGCGCCGCAATCTCGACCTATTCGAGGGCGGGCGCTGGGGTGAGCGGCAGCACTCGCTGCTCGCCGTGCTCGACGAGACCAAGACGCCGATGGGGGCGCGGCTGCTGCGTCGCTGGCTTGGCGAGCCGCTGCTCGATATCGACGCGTTGCGCCGCCGCCACGACGCCGTGGAGTGGCTGAGCGCCGCGGCGATGCGACTGCGCCGCTTTCAGGACCTGCTTGGGCGCGTCAGCGACATCGAGCGCGTCCTGCACCGCATCGGCGTCGGCGCGGCGCTGCCCCGCGAGGTCGTCACGCTGCGCCGCTCCCTCGAGCAGGCGCCCGCGCTCCGCGAGCTGCTGGCCGAGGCGCCCGATGCGTTGGGCTGGCTCTCCGCGGAGGTCAGGCCGTGCGACGACGCCGTCGGGCTGATCGCGACGGCCGTTGCAGACGAGCCCCAGGGCGAGCTGGGCCACGGTGGCGTCATGCGCCCGGGCTTTTCGCGTGAGCTGGACGAATTGCGCGCCGCATCGACCGACGCCCACGCCTACATCGCTGGCCTGGAGCGCAGCGAGCGCGAGCGCACGGGCATACCGAACCTTAAGGTGGGCTACAACAAGGTGTTCGGCTACTACCTGGAGGTGACCAACCCGCACCTGCAGCGCGTGCCCGAGGAGTACGTGCGCCGCCAGACGCTCACCGGTGCCGAGCGCTTCTACACCCCCGAACTCAAGGAGCATGAGAACCGGGTGCTGAACGCCCGCGAGCGGCTGGAAGAGCTGGAGATCGCCCTGTATCGGCAGGCGTGCCGCCAGCTCGCCGGGATGAGCGAACAGATCGCCCAGACCGCGCACGCCATCGCCGTCGTCGACGTGCTCGCCTCGCTCGCAGACGTCGCCTCGCGCTCCTCCTACGTGCGCCCGTCCATCGACGACGGGGACGTGATCGATGTGCGTGATGGGCGGCACCCTGTGGTGGAGCGGCTGCAGGGCGCAGGCGCGTTCGTCCCCAACGACCTGCTGCTCTCGTGCTTCGACCAGCAGCTCATCGTGCTGACGGGCCCCAACATGGCGGGCAAGTCGACCTATTTGCGGCAGGCAGCGCTCATCGTGTTGATGGCGCAGGTCGGCTCGTTCGTGCCCGCCAAGTCGGCGCACATCGGCGTCGTCGACCGCATCTTCACGCGGGTCGGGCTGCAGGACGACCTCACAGCGGGCCAATCGACCTTCATGGTCGAGATGTTGGAGACGGCCGCCATCCTCCACCAGGCCACGCCACGCTCTCTCGTAGTGCTGGACGAGATAGGGCGGGGGACATCGACCTACGATGGCATCTCCATCGCGCAGGCGGTCGCCGAGCACATCCACAACGCACCGCGCCTTGGCTGCCGCACGCTCTTCGCGACTCACTACCACGAGTTGACGGAGCTGGCCTCACGCCTGCCGAGGGTGCGCAACTTCAACGTCGCCGTCGTGGAGCAGGGGGACGGAGTCGCGTTCCTGCACCGCATCGTCCCCGGCGGTGCAGACCGCTCCTACGGCGTCCACGTCGCGCAGCTGGCAGGCCTGCCGAGTCCGGTCGTGCAGCGTGCGTGGGAACTGCTGGCCTCGCACGAGCAGGCGAGCGCTGCCCGACCGAGGTCCGCCCGTGCTGGCGGGCAGCAGATGCCGCTCTTCTCCGAAGCGGCGCCCGACCGCGTCCTCGAAGCACTGGAGGCGCTGGATCTGGACGGCCTCACGCCGCTGGAGGCGCTGAACAAGCTCTTCGAGCTGCAGCAGATGGCAAACGAGACCGCGGGCGGCGATGGTAGAGTCGGGCGCGCCGGGAAAGGGGATGGCTAGAGTGGCAAGGAGGCCAGGGTGACCTCGCGTTGGGGCGGAGCGTCCAAGCGCGCGCTCAGAGAATCGTCCAACCGGGGCGACGGCGACGACCACCTCTTCGAGATGGAGGGCGCGGTCCGCCTGACGCTGTTCGTGCCGCCCAACCATCGCATGAAGGGGTACCGCGAACTGCGCATCGAGCTGGAGGCGCTCGGTTGCCAGGTCGTCTTCCCCTCGAGCGCACCCGCGGTCCTGCGCGAGTCCCCGGGCCCCCGCTTCCGGGCCATCAACATCGAGGCGCTCGACGGCATACCGGACCAGGCGCTCCGCGCCGCCCACCGCTGGGCGCACAAGCGCGACCTGCTGCACAGCTTCATGCGCTACCTGTGAGGGCTGTCAGCCTGCGGCCTATTCGGCATTGCGCGACTCTTCCTCGCGCAGCAGCTGGGCGGCGCGTTCGAGCAGAATGCGCTCGCGGTCGTGGGGAATGGCGCGCGACTCGAAGTAGCGCTTGAGCGCATCAATCGGCGCGAGGGACTCTGCTTCGTCGACATGGAGGCGTGTTCGCTGTTCGCGGTGCACCTGCCGCTCGATGGCCGCGATGCAGTGCGCGCGCGACAGCGCCTGCCGGATGTCGTTCTCGCGGAACAGTGGCTCGTCCACCGCCTCCATTGCCACGCGCACACGGACGATTGCGCCCTCGATGGCGTCGCCGTGTCGCGCGAGCGCCTTCAGCGCAGCCTCGGTCGGATCTGCGCCGGAGGGTGCCGAGGCGTCGACGGTCAGCATCCGGCGTGCGCCCACGGGCACGAACGCGAAATCGGTCACGCGTTCGGCGCGCGGCAGCGACGGGTCGAGGTCGATGACGCAGAAGCCCTTGGTATCGCCCTCCTCGGAGAAGTCGACCCGTTGCAGGCTGCCGGGGTAGACGACGCGCGGGTGTTCGGTCAGCACCTGGTGCTTGTGAATGTGGCCCAGCGCCACGTAGTCGAACGCGGGGTTGGCGACGGCGCCCAGCGACAGCTGGTGGTCCTTGCCGAGCATCATCGAGCGCTCCGATGACAGCGCCGCACCGGAGACGGTGACGTGCCCGCACAGGAATGCGGGCAGGGCGGGGTCGAGCGCCCCTGCCTCCGCACGGAGTGTGCGCTCCAAGCGCTCCTCGATGCTGCGGGTGATTTCGGCCATCGTCAGGTCGCGCGTCTCCTCTCGTGCCATGTGCTCGCCGATGCGTATCCATGGGAGCGCGACCACCTGCACACGGCCCGCTGGCGTATCGACACCGTACGTCCGCAGCTCGGAGCCGACCGTGACGTTGGCCACGTCCAGCGTGGGGAAGATGTCCAGCGCGGTGGCGCGGTTGGGCACGTGCGGCAGGTCGTGGTTGCCGATGGTCAGGAAGACGGGGACACCGTTGGACGCGAGGCGTGCGATGCGCCGCGCAAACTCGCGCTGGTGGGTCTGCGACGGGTCGCGGCTCTTGTAGGCGTCGCCCGCGAGCAGAACGAGGTCGACGCCATTGTCGAGCGCGTATGCAACCGCCTCATCGAACGTCGAGAGGAAGTCGAGGAGCCGCGTGGAGGCGCCGACGTAGTCGGCGCGCGGAACATCAGGCGCGAAATGCTCCGGCAGCGCCTCGACGTCCTCCTTGGTCGCCGGCCTCCCGTAGTTCTCGACGCCGATGTGGATGTCGCTCAGGTGGAGGATGCGCATGGGTGCGTGTTAGGTAAGCATGGCGGCGTGCATCGCACAATGCCCCTCGTCATGCGCGCGTGCTGCCCTTGGCGCGGAGTTGGGTTGCGATGACGCCTGCCAGTTCCGAGAGCGGCACACGCTCCTGGGACATGGAGTCGCGGTCGCGGATGGTCGCGGCGTTGTCCTCCAGCGTTTCGAAATCGACCGTGACGCAGAGCGGCGTGCCGATCTCGTCCTGGCGGCGGTAACGCCTGCCGATGGACTGCGCGTCGTCGTACTGCGCGACGAAGCGGCGTCGCAGCTCCCCGAAGGCCTCGCGGGCGGTGGGGACGAGCCGCTCGTTGCGGCTGAGGGGCAGCACGGCCACCTGCGCCGGTGCGACGTCGGGGTGCAAGCGCAGCACCGTGCGTACCTCCTCCTTGCCATCGCCCGTCGGTGCGGGCTCCTCGTCGTAGGCGTCGATGAGGAGCGCGAGGGCGGCGCGGTCGACGCCCACCGCGGGTTCGATGACATACGGCGTGAAGCGGGCGTTCGCCTCCTGGTCGAAGTAGCTCAGGTCCTTGCCGCTGAACTGAGCGTGGCGGTTGAGGTCGAAGTCGGTGCGGTTGGCGATGCCCTCCAACTCGCCCCAGCCCCACGGGAAGCGGTACTCCAGGTCGCTGGTTGCCTTGGAGTAGTGGGAGAGCTCGTCCTGCTCGTGCGGCCTGACGCGCAGCTTGTCGCTGCGGATGCCAAGCTCAAGGAACCACTGCCGCCGCTGCTCGACCCAGTACTCCTGGTAGCGCTCGTCCTCGCCGGGACGGACGAAGTACTCCATCTCCATCTGCTCAAACTCGCGCGTGCGGAAGATGAAGTTGCCGGGCGTAATCTCGTTGCGGAACGACTTGCCGATCTGCGCGATGCCGAATGGCAGCTTCATTCGGGTCGCCGTGAGCACGTTGTCGAAATTGATGAAGATGCCCTGCGCCGTTTCCGGGCGCAGCCACACCTGGCTCGCGTCGTCCTCCACGGGCCCTACGAACGTCTTGAACATGAGGTTGAACATGCGCGGCGTGCTCAGGTCGCCGTCGTCGTCAGGGCAGCGTCCTGCGCCGTCGAGGTCGTCCTCGCGGTAGCGCTTGTGGCAGACGGCGCACTCTACCAGCGGGTCGGTGAATCCCTCGGTGTGGCCGCTCGCTTCCCAGACGCGCGGGCTCTGGATGATGGCGCTGTCTAGCCCGACGATGTCGTCGCGCGCGGTGACCATGGCGCGCCACCACAGGTCCTTTACGTTGCGCTTGAGTTCGACGCCGAGCGGGCCGTAGTCCCATGTCGAGCCGATGCCGCCGTAGATTTCGCTTGCGGGAAAGACGAAGCCGCGCCGCTTGGCCAGCGACACGATTTTGGCCATGTCGACCTGATCGAGGTGGTGGGGGGTGGTGTGGGCCACGACGGCCTCCGTAGGGACAGGGTTCGCCGCGTGGTGTCGCAGCGTAGCGGTCAGTATAGACTACGTGTAAGGAGGCATGGCCCATGGCGACCTATCCCAATGCCGATCTGCTGGTGGAGACCGACTGGCTGGCGGCGCACCTCGATGACCCGGGCCTGCGCCTCGTGGACATGGGCGTTCGGTTAGGCGAGGAGCCGCGCGCGCAGCGCATCCCCGGCGCCGTCAGCCCGCCGCATCCCTACCTCAAGGGCAGCGACAATGCGCGATTCGTCGCGGGGCCGGACGAGGTCAAGGCCCTCATCGAGGCACTGGGCATCGCCAACGGCGCACCCGTCATCGCCTATGACAGTGCGCGATCGCTCAACGCCGCGCGGCTGTGGTGGGTGCTGCGCTACTACGGCCACAGTAGCGTCCGCGTTCTCAACGGCGGTTTCGACAAGTGGGCTGCCGAGGGCAGGGTGGTCGGGGAGGCCACTGGCAACGCGGCGGCGCCCGCAACCTTCACGCCGCGCCCCGACCCAGACGTCCTGTCCACGGTCGATACGCTGAGCAGCGCGATCGGCGACGCGGCCAGCGTGATATGGGACACGCGCTCGCTCGGGGAGTACACGGGCGAGGTTGACCGGGGCAACGCTCGCGCCGGCCACGTGCCGGGCGCCCGCCACCTCGAGTGGTCGGACCTGATGGCGGCGGACGCCACGTTCAGGCCTGCAGGGGAGATTAGGGTGGCGCTGGAGGAGCTGGGCATAACGCCAGACAAGCGCGTCCATACCTACTGACAGGGCGGCATCCGTGCGGCGCACGGTGCGTTCATCCTCGCGCTCCTGGGCTACCCGAGCGTCTGTGTATATGACGGCTCGATGGCGGAGTGGGCGAACCGCGACGACACGCCGCTGACGTCGCTGGCGATGGGAGACGATTAAGCATGCGCAGGCTTGCACGCTGGCTGGTCTCGACGACGAAGGGCAGGGTGGTTGCCGCGGCGCTCGTGGTGGCGGCCATCCCGCTCCTGTGGCTCGCGTGGTGGCTCGGCTCTCCGCTCTTCCTCGACAAGACCGTCATCGAGGAGTTCCCGCGCGCCTCGGCAGGCTCGGTCCCCGAGAACATGATGCTGACGCGCGAAGAGGTGATAGACCTGGCGCGCGGCGTGCCCGAGGAAGAGGTCGAGCGCATCATCGAGGCGATGGAGGGAGACGGCACGGCCATGACCATGACCATGGCCGGCGCCGAGGCCATCATGGAGGGGCGTGCTGAGGTGGACGAGGAGGCGATGGAGCAAATGCCGGCGGACGAGGGCGGCGCGCCCGTTGCGCTGCTCAGCGGCCAGTTCCGCGACGCCGACAGCTTCCATCGCGGCCAGGGCGCCGCGACGCTCTATCGCCTTGCCGACGGCTCGCAGCTGCTGCGGTTCGAGGGGTTGCGCGTGACGAACGGCCCCGACCTGCGCGTCTTGCTGAGCAAGCACCCCGACCCGATGACCCGCGACGAGTTCAGCAGTGCGGAATACGTCGAGATCGAGCCGCTGAAGGGCAACATCGGCGACCAGAACTACGAGTTGCCGCCGGACATCGACGGGACCGACTACCAATCGGTCGTCATCTACTGCAAGCCGTTCCACGTGCTCTTCAGCATCGCGCCGCTGTCCGCGCCGTAGACGCCGCTATTCGCCGATCGCGAACGCTATCGTCACCCGTGCCTCGATGCTGAGGCTGCCGGGCAAGATAGGGGTCGAGATCGATGCGTCCGCAAACGCCGCCTCGCCGCGCGCCAAGGGCACCGAGTACGACGACTGGTCGCTGGAGATGAGGACGGGTGCGCCCCTCGCAACGCCCGCCTCCGCCGCGAGTAGGTCGGCTTGGGCGGTGGCGTCGCGGACGGCGAGTTGCCACGCCTCGCGCTGTGCGTCCTCGGGCTCCTCCGCTTCGAAGCGGATGTCGTTGACGCGCGTCAAATCGCCGCCGGCATGCACTGCCGCATCGATCAGTTCGCCCACCGTGTCGAGGTCGCGCACCGTGACGTTCAGGAAGTTGGACACGCGGAAGCCGGTGAGGCGCGGACCGCTCTCCGAGCGGTAGTCGTACTCGGGCTGGATGTTGAAGTAGGCCGTCTCGATGTCGTCGTTCGCAACGCCGTGCTGCTTGAGTGCTGCGAGCATCGCATCGAGGGCTGATGCCGCTTCGCCGCGCGCCTCAGCGACGGTGTCGGCGATGCTTTCGACGCCGAGCGAGAGCCGGGCGATGTCCGCCGCCACCTCGACGCTGCCGGCGCCCGTCACCAGGATGGTGTTGGCGGGAGGGTATCCTTGCGCAGCGCCGCTCGTGTAGACCACGGGGCCGCTGGAGGGCTCGCCGTCGTTGGCGCACGCCGCCGCAGCCAGCGCAGCCAAAGTGAGCGCCGCAAGCAGAGCACTGGTCCAAATGTGTGTGCGTCGTCGCATTGCTTGCCTCCTCCCGCAAGGGCGGTGGGGATTCTATACCCCTTTCCTGGACGGGCTCGCGGCAATGACCCGCGCACCCCGCCGCTACTAGAGAGTACGCGTCCTAGCGCCGAACCGTTCCATCGAGGCGGGCGTCGCGCCTTGCTATACTGACTGAAGCGCCTGCCGCCGCTCACCATGCGTACGATAGCCCGCGAATCCATTCAGGCGATCGCCCTGGCGACGCTCCTTGCTCTGCTGTTTCAGTCGGGGGCGCAGGCGTTCCAGGTTCAGGGCCCGTCGATGGAGCCGAGCCTCGATGAGTACGATTACCTGCTGGTCGATAAGGCGGGATACCTTGCGCTCGATGCGGAGCGCGCCGCGCGCTACATCCCCGGCATCGAGGCGGAGCCCGGGGAGACCTGGCGGCCGTTCGGCAGACCGAAGCGCGGCGACATCATCGTCTTTCGCTACCCACTCGACCCGGAGCAGCTGTTCGTCAAGCGCATCGTTGGCATGCCTGGAGATGCGGTGCGGATAGAGGATGGCGCCCTGTACGTGAACCAAAAACCGCTGGAGGAGCCTTACGTCGAAAGCTCCGGCAGGCAATCCTTCGACGAGGTGGTCGTCGAGCCCGGCCGCTACTACGTGCTTGGCGACAACCGCGCGCAGAGCAGTGACTCTCGCCAATGGGGCACGGTGCCGGAGGAGAACATCGTCGGTGAGGTGGCGTTCCGCTTCTGGCCGTTCTCCCGGTTCGGCACGTTCGGCAACCTGGGCTCCCCGCTCTGGTAGGCTAAAGTACGGCCCCGTAGCTCAACGGCAGAGCGTCGGGCTTTTAACCCGAGCGTTGTGGGTTCGAGTCCCACCGGGGTCACCAGGGAAGCCCATTAGGCGTGGTTCATGGATTCAAACTGCCAAGTAACGCAAGCGTGGCATATTCCAGCGAGACCCTCGAGCCCCCTCGACGCAACCCAACACCTATGCCAGGGCAGCCCCATCCGTAGTCGCACGGCCGATGCTGCGTTGGCCCGCCCGCCCGCCTCGGCTCAGGTGACGCGCTGATACTGGCCGTTGGCAGAGGAGCGCCGGAGACATGCCGACCGCTGCCGAGCGTCGGCTGTGCCACAACGCCGCTCCTGGCAGCCCTTGCGTGCCGCCTATGCGGGCCAATGGGGCCGCTCATCGTGCGGCACGGGGCTCGGTGCCCTCGATTCGCTGGCGCAACCCCACAGAGCTAGCCCAGACCCTCCATCGCCCCATCGCCTACATCTCCCGCTGTTGGTGGGCTACGTGCCGCGACAAGCGCTTACACATCAGGCACCCTGTCCCCTTTGGGCCGCCCCTTCCAACGCCAGAAGGGCTGCTCACTGATGTCCAGCCTGCGGGCCTCCGCCGACGGCACCTCCTCGCTGCATGGCGCGAGGCGCAGGCGATCTGCACGGGGCTCCATCGGGAGGTCTTCATCGCCACCCTCCTCTCCGGGCAGGTCTTTGCCGAAGTACTAGCTCCTAACTGGTCCAGTTGGGGAAGGGAGCGGAGCGAGCCAAGCGGATTTCTCGGGCGATGGCTCGTCGCCTGAATGAGACTGCTAGTACGAAGATCCCGCTTGCGATCAGGGCCATGGCTGGACAGGCTGGCAAATTGAAGTGGTTGGAGATGGAGAGGCCTCTGTCACGGCGACTGCCACGCTATCACTGCAGCCGCCATTCTCGGGTGAAAGCGTCCGAGCAACAGGCACGCCGTTGCAGCAGGCGTTACCAGCATTGCTATGACGAAGGCAATGCCTGCCGATTGAATCCCCGCCACGATAACGAGGGCAAGCATGACCAGCAACACGGTGGTCGACGAAGTTGGAGCGCTCGCCGACGACTGCCCATGAATTTCAGCTACTTTCTACTTCGTGGACCGAAACACGGGAGCCTCAGCCAGTTGGAACAACGCTTCCTACGTGCCTTCGTCGGCGAGGCAACTTTCGCAGACCACGTACAATTCGATGCGGTGGTCGATGACCTGTCCTGGAAGATCGGCGCCAGCGGACCTGAGCAACTGCTCCACTGCGGCTGCTCTGAACTCCTCCACCGCGCCGCATTTCACGCACACGTAGTGGTGGTGATGACCCGCCCGGGAAACGCTGTAGACATGGGACCCGTCCATCATGGCAAGCTTGCAGACCGCTCCCGCCTCAAAGAGGAGTTTGACGGTGCGATATACCGTTGCCCTGCCCACCGAAGGCAGCTCTTCGCTGATCGCCTCGATGGTGAAGCCCGCATGCTTCTGCTCCAAGAGGCCGGCTATCGTTCTCCTGGGCAGCGTGGCCCTGATGCCTCGACTCTCCAGTACTGCCATCAGGTTTGGGTGTGATGCTTGAAACTCCATGATGACATGCGGTCTCACTTATCGATACGTAACCAGCCTGGTGGGGCTTCTCATGGGAACAGCACAGCATATCTGTGGGGGTCGCTCGTGTCAATGCAAATTCGGCTTTGGTGAAGAACTTCCCACTTGATGCAAGCCCCCTTTGGTTGATGCAAAAGTCGGAAGCCGAGCCCGCTCACGGCATGGCGGCGAGGCGTGCCCTTGCCAAATTGAGACACTACGCAAAGCTGCGGTAGATTGACTACCGACCTCCTTGTGCTATAGTCGCGCGGTTGGAGCGCGAGGAGATATCGCTTTGACGGAGGAGGATTCCATTGGCAACTACTGAAGAACGGATCCGAAAGCTGGTGGATGAGAACCTAGAGATCGAAGGCAGACCCGCAGGTCGTCCGCTGGACTTGAACTTGAGTCTGAGGGATTCAGGTGTCTCGTCAGTCGACTTTGTCGCCTTCACCAAGGTGGTAGCCGATGAGTTCGGCCTCAACTTCACACCCGAGGACTGCGCCAAGTACCAGTCGCTGGGTGATTTGGTGACCTACATCGACTCGCGGTCTGGCTAATCTCCAGGGCCGCAGGAGACCAGCGGCCCCCGAAGAGCGAAGCGGGGCATGGCAACGGATGTTTCGGATTCTCCTGGGATGCCGGCGGTCAAAGCCCGGCGGCATAGGCTGGAGGTGGATAAGTTATGTGGCTAACCGAGCAAGTGGATATACCGCGGGCGAGCCGAACCGGGAAGTTTCTGCGACCACGAATCGGCGTGAGTGCATTACTCCTATTCTTGATCGTAGCATCTCTTGCAGCCCTTCTGGCTGCCTGCAGCGACGACCCCTCTCCAACGCCTGAGCCCGTTTCCACTACGGCCCCGGATCCTACGAGCACCCCAGTGCCGCACCCGACGCCGGAAGCCACTGCCACCCCAGTCCCACAACCAACACCCGAACCCGTTGCCACTACGGCTCCAGACCCCACGAGCACCCCAGTGCCGCAGCCGACGTCGGAACCTGCTGTGCTGGACGACGCCGCCCTAACTTCGGCCTACGTAATGAACGCAATGGAATACTTCGGAGAGAACGGTCTGGATGCGACGGTTGAGTTCTACAGGTCTGAGTCGAGCATAGAGAATGGACGATCGCTGATACTCCTGGACGAAGCCGAAAGCACGTTGCTCGTTTACCGGAACATTCCTGCTCTGGAAGGCCAATACGTTGGTCCCGGTTCCTCATTTTCCTCGTTCACGCAACTGATAGAGTTTGCGACCGAGGAGGGCTCTTGGATTTCGGCTCAAGGCATCAACCCGGCCACCAAACAGGAAGAACCACGGCGAGTCCTCGTCGTCCTGCACGACGGCCTGGTGTTCTCTGCCAGCCATTCGGGCCTGGTGGAGGACGTTGCGGCTTCCGTGAAGGAATACGTGAGCAAGGCCGTAGCCAAATACGAAAATGACGGCCTCGACGCTGTCATCACCCACTACAACGGCCAAGACAGCCTGGACGGACAGTTTTACCTATTCCTCATCGGCGAGGATGACATCTACCTGGCCCATCCCATCTTTCCCCACCTCATCGGCACCGATATCAAGGACGTGGTCGGCTCCGACGGGCAGGAGCTGGGCCAGGAGATTGCCCTAGCCACGGAGGAGGGCGTTTGGGTGGAATACCTGTGGCCCCATCCCGTTTCCAGAAAGGAACAGCAAAAGGTCACCTGGGCGATTCGCCACAATGGGCTGATATTCGCCTCCGGCTACTACGCCGGAGAGCCGGAGACTGGCCCCCCTGCATGGCGTGACGCCGACCCGATGGAGTACACCGTCCAGTACGTGAGCCAAGCCATAGAGCGTTACGAGAGCGAAGGCTTGGAATCCATGCTCAACTACTACAACAGCGTCGCCAGCTTCGAGGGCGAATGGTATCTCTTCGCCACTGACGACCAGGACATCTATCACGTCCACCCCCTGTTGCCGGAGCTCATCGGCACCGATATCAAAGACGTGGTCGGTTCCGACGGTTACGAACTTGGCAGGGAGCTGGCCAAGGCCACCGACGGCAGCGAAGGAGTCTGGGTGGAGTACCTATGGCCCCACCCGGTGACGCTGAAGGAAGTTCCCAAGGTGGGCTACGCTGTGCGCCGCGACGGGATGCTCTTCGCCTCCGGCTACTACGTGCGCATTGAAGACTCGGCCGGCTACACAAAGGCGTATGTGCAACAGGCCATTGAGTACTACCAGGCCAACGGATTGGACGCCACAATCGCCCATTACAACAGCGCGGAGAGCGTTGACGGCCAGTGGAACTTGACTATGGCCGATGAGAACGACGTTGTACGCGTCGCTGTCCTCGCTCCACATCTAATAGGCACCAACTTGAAGGACCTCGGCGGTGTCCGGAAGATCGGCGAAGAGATGGCAGCGGCCACAGAGGACGGTCTCTGGGTCAGCTTTGTCTTCCCCAACACCAGGTCTTCGGAGACCTTGTACGCTCATGTGTGGGCAATCCGCCACGACGGACTGCTCTTCACGTCGCGCTATTACGACGACCAGCCTGACGTTCCTGATACGACGTAGTGGATGCCGAACTGGGCTCCCCGTTCCGCCTCAAGTGCACTTGCCGGCATTTGCATATGCGGCAGAGATGAGGACTGCTCTAAAGCACGTTGCGGCGAAGTGTTACGGCTATATGTTCGGCAAGGCCAAAGGGCGGCATCAACTCCAGTACGAACCGGATGAGAAGTGTCCGCCGCTGCTGGCGGTATCCTCGGCTCTGCAAATATTCGTTCCCAACACCATCAGCCTGGTCATGCTGGCGGCGTTGGTGGTGCGGGCATCCGGGGAGTCGGAAGCCTATCTGTCATGGGTGACCTTTACCGTGCTGGTAGTAACCGGAGCCAGCATGATGCTGCAGGCCCTCAGGCTGCGGTACGTGGGGGCGGGCCGCCTCATCGTGGCAAACTTCAACGTCCCGTTCCTAGCGGTCAGCGCCTTGGCGCTCGATGTCGGGGGAGCTGGTCTGCTGGCCAGTCTCATAGTCGTCTCCACCCTGGTCCAGACTGTCTTGACCCTGCGTCTCGCCTCCCTCCGGCGGATATTCACGCAAACCGTAAGCGGGATCGTGATCATGCTGGTGGCGGTTTCCGCCATGCCCTTCATCATCAGCAGAGCGGTTATTCTGCCAGAAAATGAGTCTACGGTGCTTTTCCTGGCGCCGGGAATGGCTGCTCTGGCGGTTGGGGTCTTGGTGTCGCTGCAAGGCACGGCGTTCTGGCGGATGTGGATATTGCCGGCCACCGTAACCGCCGGTCTGATTGTGGCTGTACCCCTAGGCTTTTACGACGCCACCTTCATAGTTGACGCTTCATGGGTAAGCCTGCCTCATTTCTCGTGGCCGGGGTTGAACATGAACTTTGGTGCCGATTTCTGGGCCCTGCTCCCGGTCTTCGTGCTGGTGAATCTGACCGCCTTTATGAAAGTAGTTGGAGACCTGTCGGTGATTCACCGCGCCTCATACCGCAATCAAGCGGCCATCGATTTCCGGTCTGTGCAGGGGGGCTTGAACGTGTACGGCATGGGTACCCTTCTCTCCGGCCTCCTGGGAACCCTGCCTGTCGCCGCGCCGTGGTCGGCCACCGTCGTTTACATTGGCTTTACCGGGGTGGCCGCCATGAGCGTCGGCATATACCTGGGACTCTTGACCATAATGGTTGCCTTCTTTTCCAAGTTGCTTGCCATACTGGTCGCCATCCCCAGTCCGGTCGTTGGCGCGGTGTACATCATCATTTTCGGCATGCTCTTTGTCGAGGGTGCGAAAACAGTCTTTACGGGACAAGTTGACCAGAAGAAGGCCGCCATCACTGGAGTGTCTATGGTCTTGGGTCTGTCCGCTGGGGCTTTCAGCGGTTTGTTCGAAGGGACTACCAGCCACCTGCTCGGTAACACCATTGTCATTGGCGGCATGGCGGCCATAACCACGACCGCATTCACCGAGCTACCAGGGTTGCGGGCCAAGAAGCTGCGGATCGACCTTTCCCAGTCTTCACTGCCTGCCGTCGACGGTTTTCTCTGTCAGTTCGCGGACAGTCATTCCTGGACCGAGAAGGGGAAGAACCGGCTGCGCCTCGTCGGGGAAGAGGTCATCTTGAGCCTGCTGGAGGAAGAGGACGATGACCCGGGCCAAGAGAAGCGCAGCTTGGTTGCCACGATCCGCCCTGACAGCGGCTCGGCCGAGCTTGAGATCGTCGCGGCCTTGGACGACGCTACCCAGGGGAATATCGAGAATCGCATTGCCTATCTGGACCAGGATCAGTCGCTGGAAGACGAACAGCAATTGTCCGTTCGAATCCTGCGCCACCATGCCTCATCAGTGCACCACCGCAAATACTATGGCTTAGACATCATCAGTTGCCGCGTGGATAAGTAGCGGGACCGGGTCGTTGGAGGTAGCTGAGCGAAGCGTCAAGTGACGGTCACCCGCTCCAGTGTTCGTATCGCTCGTCATGTGGGACCCGCAAGACCTGGATCGGTCCGTCTAGGTCTTAGGCAGCGCGCTAGTTGCCGGGCATCGCTTGCGGTATTGGTGATGGGGCTGGCTCCTCCCGGTACTGGTCAGGCTAGGCGCGTTAGAAATCACTAATTTGGGTTCGGTAATCCTGAGCGCTGTATTGCTGTGAACTGGCAGCCTGTGCAGGTTGATATTTCTTGGCGGCGCGACGTCGGGCAGTTTCGCTAGTACGATGGTCCATGCTTGAGAACAACGGATGGGGAATGCGTCGCCCATTGATGAGCTTCATCCAGGGTCACTAGTGGCAGTTTCCGCGTCCCTTAACGCGCAGGTGTGGTGGCTTTGAAGTGTGAATCGGCGAAGGGAACATGAGGGCCTTTGGTTCCGAAGCCGGGCGAGGCCGCACCGCAGCCACAGCACGAGGCTACTCACACGGGAACCGAGCAGTATGCTCCGGATGGGCCTTTGCCGCGCCGCGCCCACGTCGTGCGCTTGCACGTCTAGCATGGCGTGGGTGCTGACGCGGAGATGGTAGGGACATGTCCTTGAAGGAAAGACTGTGGGATAAGGCCAGGGACAAGCTGACCCAGGCGCTGAACGTGCTCGGCGTAAGGGCCGCTATGGCCGAGCGCGGGCGCGCTGAGGAGGGCGCCAACAATTCGTGGTACCAGCGCTCGCTCGGCATCATCGACCTGCCCGGCGGCCCAGTTCGGTGGATAAACGTCCTCAAGAAGGACGGGTCGCAGTACAGCGCTCCGCAGTGGTGGTCCATCTTCTTTATCCCCGATGAACGGTTCATCCCAAGCGAGTTGCCCGTGGAGATCAAGACCGTGCAGAGGAAGACGTTCCCACTCTTCGGCAAGGTCGTGGACGTAACTTGGACAGGCGAAGACCATGGTACGGGCTTGGCGAACACCTTGACTGTAGAACCGGTGGCCAAGGATCTTGCAAAGCGGGCGGGAGATATGGAGGTCCGCAGCTACACGGAGCTTTCGCAGGGATGGACCTTGCAGCTTGGGCGCCGTTTCATACCGAGGCGTCGGGACAGGGATGCGGTAATGAGAATCGCAGACCACCTGCTCGCGTCACCCCGCGCCTTCTGGCCGAATCGCTCGTGAGCGCTGCCGCGCAGATTGCCAACTGGACGTTCAGGCTCAGGCCGCCGCTCCTATACAACCGCCTCTGCCGTCCCTAGCGCGTCCAGCGAGCAGTCACCGGGTGGTATGTCGGGGCGCACAGCATCGAAGACGGGGAAGCGCAGCTGCCCGCTCGCGCCTATCTCGCCGTACTCCACCCGCACAACCACCTGCGGCGCGCACCAGTAAAGGAAGCGGTCGACCGCCGGCGGGTTGATGAAGGGCGGACCGCTTGCGTGCGCGCCGCTCAGCGCCTCGTAGATGCGCTCGTGCTCCTGCTGGGTGAAACCGCCGCCCACCGTGGCGACGTGGAAGAGCCGGTCGCCGTCGAGCGCGCCGAGCAGCATGCTGCCGAAGAGCTGGTCCTTTGGCCCGCCGCCGAAGGTATAGCCGCCGACGATGAGGTTGGCGGTGCGCGCGCTCTTCACCTTTACCCAGTCGCCATGACGGACGCCGGGGCGGTAGCCGCTCGACTTCTTCTTGGCGACGATGCCGCCCAGGCCGAGGTCGGCCGCCGCCTCGAAGAGCGCGGCCCCGTCGGCCTCCTCGAAGTGCGTCACGTGGATGGTGTTGTTGGGCACGAGCGCATCGTGCAGCATCGTCTTGCGGCGCCAGAGCGGTTCGTGGATGAGCAGCCTGCCGCCCACCGAGAGCAGGTCGTACGCCTCGAGCGTGACCGTGCCGGCGTTGCCGCCGCGCAGCCGCTCGATGACGCGCGTGAACCGGGGCGTTTGCTCATTGTCCACCGCAACGAGTGTGCCGTCCAGGACGACGCGGTTGCGCTCGACGGAGCCGGCGAGGGAGGCCTCGATCTCGGGGAAGTAGGCCGTGATGTCCTGCTGCCGGCGCGTGCGCAGCGTCACCTCGCCGTCCACGACGGTGGCGACCACGCGGATGCCGTCCCACCGCACCTCGAACACCCAGTCGGGGTGGTCGAAAGGGTCGGCGAGCGCTACAGGGAGCATGGGCCGCAGGTCGCCCGCCTCGCTGTCCTCGCCCGTGCGGTGCTCCGGCTGCGCGCTCGTCATCGGTTGGCCGCTATCATTGGAGTCGATGGGCCCTCTCCGGCCCCGGCATCTTAGGGCAAAGACGCGGAACGCTGTGTAGAGTCTGGCGGGAGCGTTGCCGGCATTCGAGTGTAAGTGCGCCGCCGCCGCTGGTCAACGAAGCGCTGTCATGCATCGAGCGAGGGAAATGGTGAGCAGAGACGAGCCTATACGCATCACCCGCGATACCGAGGACGCCGCGGCCGCGGTGCTCACAGACGCATTCCTGGACGACCCGATGCTCAACTACGTCTCGGGCGGCTCGTCGCACCGGAGTAAGGTCGCCTACATCGTGGGCGCCGTCGTCAGCTACGGCGTGCGCTACGGGCAGGTGTGGGCGACGCCCCCGCCGACCATGCGCGGCGCGGCCATCTGGATGCCGCCCAACAGTGGCTCCCCCACCCTCATACGGCGCATTCGGACCGGGATGATCACGGAGCGCTTCGAGCTGGGTCCTGCGGGCGCGCGGCGCTTCAGCCTCTTCAACGCCACCTCCGATGCGCTCCACCACCAGGTGATGCCGGACTTGCACTGGGTGCTGTTCGTGCTCGGCGTTGGGCGCGAATACCAGCGGCAGGGGATCGGCGCGGCGTTGGTCAGGCACATGCTCCACCGCACCGACAGGGAGCAGCGCCCCGTCTACTTGACGGCCTACAACCCGGAGGTCATCCCGTTCTATCGGCGCCTCGGTTTCGAGGTGGGCGGCGAGGCGGACATGCCGGACGGCAGCCTGCACATCTGGGGCCTCGTGCGCTATCCCGGCGTGCGGTGATTGCGCTGCACGCCTAGTCCTCTTCGCTGATCTCGACCGCCAGCAGCGCATCGCCGGGGCGGGGGTCGGCCATCGGGTCGCGCTCACGGATGCTCAGCAACACGTCCATCCCGCCGGTGACGCGGCCGAAGACGGAGTGGCGGTCATCCAGGTGCGGCGTAGGGCCGTGCGTGATGAAGAACTGGCTGCCGTTCGTGCCCGGCCCGGCGTTCGCCATCGACAGTACGCCCGGACCGTCGTGTCTCAGCGAGCGGTCGAACTCGTCGGCGAAGCGATAGCCCGGGCCGCCGCGTCCGGTGCCCGTCGGGTCGCCGCCTTGGGCCATGAAGCCGGGGATGACGCGGTGGAAGGTCGTGTCGTTGTAGTAGCCGTCGCGGGCGAGGAAGACGAAGTTGTTGACCGTCACGGGCGCCTTGTCAGCATGCAGCTCGACGACGATGTCGCCCTTCTCCGTCTTGAGAGTCGCGCTGTAACGCTTGGCGGGGTCTATCACGGTCGCGGGCGGTGCATCGTACGTCTTTGCCACGGGAACCTCTCAGTTGTCGGGATTGTCGAAGCGCGCTACCGGGGAGCGGCGCCTAGTAGTTCACGCAGTTTCGCGGGGGCAGGCCCTCGAGCACCTCGCGCACCGTCTCGGCCGCCTTGGTGCGCATTTCCTCGAACGACTGCGCATTGTAGAAGGCGGAGTGCGGCGTCACGATCAGCCTCCCCTCGAGCCACTCCTCGCCGCCGCGCCAGGCCTGCAGGAGCGAAGGGACCGGGTTTGGCGGCTCCGTCGGCATGACGTCGAGGCCTGCGGCCCCGACCTGCCCCGAGCGCATCGCCGCCTCCAGCGCGTCGACGTCGAGCACGCCGCCCCGCGCCGTGTTGATGAGCGTGGCGCCGGGGCGCATTGCGGCGAAGAAGGCCGCGTCGGCCAGGTGCCGCGTCTCGGGGGTCAGCGGCGTGTGCAGGCTGACCACGTCCGACTGTCCCAGCAGCTCATCCAGCTGCCAGACCCGCTCGATGCCGATCGCCTTCTCGTGGCCGCGGGGCACGTAGGGATCGTAGCCGGCGACGCGCATACCGAACGCCTTTGCGCGCAGTGCGGCGGCGGTGCCGATGCGTCCCATTCCGACGATGCCGAAGGTCTGGTTGGTGAGCCGCTGCAAGTTGCCGCCGGTGCGGTAGTGCCATGCCTCGTTGCCCCGGCGCAGACCGTCGACGAAGGGCGTGATGCCCCTGCGCAGAGACAGCATGAGCGCCATCGCATGGTCGGCCACGTCGTTCGTTCCGTAGTCGGGCACGTTGCAGACGGGGATGCCCATCTCGCGCGCCGCGTGGATGTCCACGATGTCGTAGCCGACGCCGATCCGAACGATGACCCTGCAGCGTTCCAGCTGGTTGATGGCCGAGGCGGGCAGGGGGGTGCGCCAGACCATGAGCGCATCGCCGTCGCGGGCGGTCGCACCGATCTCCACCGGGTCGGTGGACGTGATGGTGCGCAGCTCGGTGTCCTCGCCCAATACCGCTGCCTCGACGCTGGAGTCGTGCTTGTCGCTGTACTGAGTGATGTAGGCGAGGTGTTTGGCCAATGGAAACCGCCGATGGTAGGGTGGGCACATTCTACACGCCCCGATGGCACCGGGGCGTAGGCTCACGGATGTTCGGCAAGGCCGCCCAATCGATACTGCTGGTGCTCCTTGACTCCGGCGACGCAGCCGACGAGGGAGGCATCAGCGCGGCGATTGCCGCGCAGCAGGCCCAGGCCGTCGACGAGGGCGCGTGCGAGCGCGCCGCGCACTATCGCTTGGCCACGTCCGGCACGGGCCCCTCGCACGTGGCGCTCTTTGAATCGGGCGGCGACGGCGCGGCGTTGGCAGAGCGGGTAGGGGACGTGGGTGCGCCCCGCGCGAGCGTTACGCATCGCCTAGGCCTGGAGCGGATGGGGCCGTCGCCCTATTTGTACGCCGACTTTGTGCCGGACGACGTGACGGGGCTACTGCTAATGTCCAACAACCCCAAGACTCCAGGCACCGACGATGCGTTCAATGCGTGGTACGACGACGTCCACCGCATCGACATGCACAACACCGGGCTCTACCTCTCCATGAACCGCTTTCGTGTGGTCGGCGGTCGGGTCGAGGGGATGCACTACCTCAACCTCTACGACACGGGGCTCTCGGACGTTTCGCGCGCCCTCAACGACCTTGATACCTTCCGTCCCCAGTGGCAGGAGGCGGGCACGTTCTACGCCGACCGCGTCAACCTGCTGCGGGGCGCCTACGAACTGGTGGCGCTTCACGGCGCCGCGTCGTCGTAGCCGGCGCGGCCCGCCACCACCCGCGCGATCGCCTCGTAGCGCCCGCCCAATTCCAGCTTGGCATACAGGCGGTTGATGTGGTTCTTCACCGTCTTGTGCTCAATGACCAGCGCCTCCGCTATGCCAGCATTGCTGTAGCCCTCGGCAATGAGCGAGAGCACCTGTCGCTCTCGGGGCGTGAGTGCGGCGATGAGTTCCTGCGGCAGCGCGCCCGGGTCCGACTGCGCGGCGATGCGCTGGCGGTAGACCTCCCGGATCGCCGTTCCCGCCCCGATGCCGACCAGCAGGATGAGCACGCCCCAGAAAACGAATGTCGCGACGTCGAAGTCCATGCCGTCGCGGGTGCTGCGCACCGCCATCGCCGCCGCAAGCGCCCCGCTTAGCCCGATGCTGGCGAGCGTCGTTTTCATCGGGGTGTAGCGCACGGCGGCGACGCCCGCTACCAGCGCGAACAGCGCATAGACTGACGGCACTAACCCGGTTCCGACGCTGGCGGCGACGCCGAACAGGGCGGTGGCATCGACGAGGGTCGCGCTCAAGCCGAGGAGCCGCTGCCCGCTCAGTGTGCGCACGCGGCGATTGAGCGACGCAATCGCCGCGTTGGCCGCTGCCAGCCCGGCGCCCAGCACGACGACCCAGACCATTGCAGCGTCTCCGATGAGCGCCACAAGGGTGACGGCCGCGGCGCCGAGCCAGCGCGCGCGCACCAGCGCGCTCTCCAATCGGTGGCGCGCGTCAATGCTCGGTTCGGAAGAGGTGTGCTGCATCCGTGAGCCTACGGTCTGTGGAGCCTATGACGTGGGCGGGTCGAGGAGCACCGTTGCGTTGCCGAGGAACATGTGCTCGCCACGCAGCACCCGCATGAACAGCTCGTGAGTCAAGTCTAGGTCGTGGCGATTGTATTCGACCAGCCGCTGCGGCTCATCGCGCCACGTCTGCGCGTTTCGCCGGTGGTCCCATGGCAGCTTCTTCATCCCGAAGGTGTTCTCGCTTAGTTCGTCCAGGCTGATGCGGCGGTTCGCCTTCCTGGCGACCTCCAAGAGCAGGTCGTAGTGCCGTTCGCAGCGCAGCGGCTTGCCCAGGACGTGTTTGAACCACACGTCGAGAACGGGCAGGTCGAAGAAGTCGCCGTTGAAAGTGACGACGTATCCCTCGAAGCTGGCCAGGAGGTCTTCGAGCGCACCGAGGCTCGCCGGCGCGGCGGTATGCACCCCGTAGGTCGTGCCGTGCCGCGTTCCCGCCATCAGCAGCCGAAAGCCTGCCGGGTCAAAGGGCGCAAAGCTGCCGCCATCCGTCTCGATGTCGAGAACGAGGAAGTCCGCTGATGCGCGATTCGGGGTGGTCATACCCTCTCCGAGTATACGGGCAGGGCCGCCGTAATGTGGTGTATCGTATGCGCGCGCAGCGGCACGAACCGTTGGGGAGGGCGGATGAGCACGCAGGCAAGAGCAGTCGAGCGAAGTACGCGCGGACGACTGCTGGGACTGCTCATGCGCGAGGTCGCGCTGCCGGGCGCATTCGTCGCCGCCATTCTTGTCACCAACCAGGCCTTGGCGGCGTTCCCCAACGTCAAGCTTTTTGACCTGCTCGTCTTCGTTGCCGGCTACACTCTTGGACTGCGCCGTGGCGCGACGGTGGCGGTCGCGGCCTGGCTTGTCTACGGCCAGGCAAACCCGTGGGGCTACGCGCCGCCGATGCTGCTCGCCGTACTCAGCGTATCGGAGGTGGGCTATGCGCTCGCGGGCGTCGTCGTCAGGTGGTTGCAGCCGCCGGATGCGCTGCGCCGCGCACCGCTCCGCGCCTCGCTGCCGTTTGCCGCGGCCGCCGTCGTCGCAACCCTCTTCTACGACGTTGCGACCAATGTCTACACGGGCATCTTCTGGGCGGGGATCTCTGAGGGGCGTAGCACGGGCGCGTGGATCTGGGTAGCGCTGACCAACCCGGGCGCGCTCTACTTCTCCGCCGTCCACGCTGGTGCCAACATCGCGTTCTTCTCGGCGCTTGGCCCCTGGCTCGCGCGGGGGTGCGTCGCCGTGCGCAGGGAGGTCGAATGATGCAGTTGCTGGTGCCGGTGCTGCTCGTGCTCAGCCTGCTCGTCGCCCCCGCGTGCGGCGGCGACACTGAAACAGTCGAGATCCAGGCCAGCGTCGTGATCGAGACGCCCGAGCAGGCGGTGTGGACGCGCGATGTCACCGTGCCGAAGGGCACCGACGGCTACGAGCTGCTGGAGGCGGCGGCCGAGGGCGACCTGGAGGCCGACTGGTTCCCGGCGTACCGCTCTCACTTCGTCACCTCGATACGCGGGCGGAGCGGAGACGGCTCCTCCTACTGGCTCGTCTTCGTGTGGGACGAGAACTCGGAGGCGTGGCAACCGCTCCCCATAGGAGCGGACCTCTTCTCGGTCAAGGACGGCCACGTCATGGCGTGGGCGCTGATCGACACCAGCCTTGGGGCGGACCAGGTGCCCCAGGCGCGGCCCTAGCTCGCCGATTCGGGATCGTCTGCGGTGCGCGGCTTCTCCGGCGCCTCCGCACCGCCGCCCTCCTCCGCCGCAGGCACAGCAGGTACTCCCGACCCTTCGGATGCGGCGCCCGGGAATCGCCTGCGGCGGAAGCGGGTGGAGCGTAGGAAGCCCGTCGCTACCCTCGGTTCTCCGCCTGCTGCTCCGGGCGCCCCTTGCTGCGGCTCCGTTCTCATCTCGGCCGCGGCCTGTTCGCTCTGTTGCCTGCGCTCGCGGATCCGCGAGCCGTAGACCACGGCAAGGGAGTAGATGACTGCGCCCGCGGGCACGCCAAGCAGGGCGCCGGGGATCCCCGCCACACGCGCCCCGACGATGACGGACACGATGACGAGCCCCGCCGGCATCCGCAGCGCCTGGCCTAGGATCCGGGGCGTCAAGATGTTCAGCATCACCTGCTGGATGAAGAGCAGCGTCGCCAGCACGATGATGAGCGTGATGAAGTCGCCCGCGATCGCCGCGACGATCAGCGGCAGCGCCAGCGCTAGCCAATCACCGATGAATGGCACGGCGAGCAGCAGGCTCGCGAGAATGGCGCTTGGCAGCGCGGCGGGCAGGCCCGTCGCCAGCATGACCGTGGCCACGCCGACGCCGTAGATAAGCGAGACGATGAACATGCCGCGGATGTAGCCGTGGAACGCGCCGCTGAAGGTGTTCAGCACCAACCGGGCCTCGGCCTCGGCCTTGGGCGGCAGCACGCTCAGCGCCTCGTTGAACCGCCGGCCCCCGTCGAGCACGACGTAGAACGAGAGGACGATAACCGTGCCGATCGCAAAGATGGTGGTGCCGAGCGTTTGGAGGAGCGGCACCGCATTGTCCGTTATCCATGTGACCACCGGTTGGAAGAAGTCCTCCACATTGCCCGCTTCCAGCCGTTCGGCGAGCGGCGGGTCCATGGCGAAGCCGAAGCCGGCGGCAAACTCGTCGGCTCTAGCCGCCCATTCCGGCAGCTGGTCAAGGTAGACCGGGAGCTGATCGAACAGCTCCAGCGTCTGGTTCACGGTCGCGGGCAGGATGAGGAAGATGAGCGTGCCCGCGATGACGATCAGGCCGAAGTAGACGATGACGATGGCGATGGGCCGGCGCATGTGGGGCACACGCATCAGCGTGTTGATGAAGTGCAGCAGCACGGACCCCATCAGCCATCCGAAGAAGAGGATGAGGATGAGGTCGCCCATGTAGCCCCACAGGCGTGAGGCGGCCTGGAAAAGGTAGACGGCGGCGGCGAGGGCAACAAGGATGATTGCTGCGCGGAACCACCGACTGCGTTCGATCATGCTTTGCTTGCTCCCGTCCTCTGTATACTCGCCTCTGGCCTATTGCGCAAACCGGGATGCGCGCCCGCTACCCATCCAACTGCCGCATGAGTTCGGCAGCATCAGCCGTGGGCAACTCGCAGGCGAAGCGATGGCACACGTAGGCCGTCGGTTGGCCGTTGAGGGCGCCCCGGCCCTCCAGCAACGGTGTCGGAAAGGGCGCTTCGGCCCCGGGCTCCAGTCCCACGACCACTACCCCGGGACGGAAGCGTCCGTAGAGCCCAGCGAGCAGTGCCTTCGTACCGACGGAGTCCCTTTCCCCCACCAGCGCAACCTCCGTCGACGGCGCAAGGTAGAGCTCCAGCGCCTTCAGCCAATTGCCGAAACCGAGCGGGTAGCGCGCGATCAGCGGCGAAACGGAGGCGAACAACCGCTCGGCGCCTTCCGCATAGCGCTCGTTGCCCGTTAGCCGCGCCATCCGGACCAGCACCTCCGCAGCGGCCGACGATCCGCAGGGCAGGGCGTTGTCCGTCACGTCGCGCGGCCTGACGATGAGGCGCTCGTGGTCGCTGCCCACGTCGAACGCCAGACCGTCGCCATCGCCCCAGAACAGCTCAAGCATCTTGTCGGTGAGGCGGTGTGCAGCATGGAGCCATTCGTGCGCGAATGTCGCCTCGTGGACGGCGAGCAGCGCCGCAATCAGCAGTGCGTAGTCCTCGAGGTATCCCTTGAGGCGCGCCTCGCCCCCCGTCCACGACCGCAGCAGCCGGCCGTCGCGTTCGAGCGAGCCCAGCAGGAAGCGCGCCGTTTCGGCAGCAGTATCTCGGTAGCGCGCGTCGTCGAACGCCACGGCTGCTTCCGCGAGCGCGCGGACAGCGAGGCCGTTCCAGCCCGCCAGCACCTTGGTGTCGGTCTCGGGCGGCACGCGGGTTGCGCGGACGCGGAGCAGCATGTCGCGCTCCGCGCGCAGTGCATCGGGCGACCATTCCGCGCCCGTCTGGATGTTGAGTATGGAGCGCCCTTCCCAATTGCCGCCCTCCGAGACGCCGTAGCGCTCGACAAGGGCGCCCACGTGAGCGCCGAGGACGTCCGCAACCTCGCCGCGCTCCCAGACGTAGTATTTGCCCTCCACGCCCTCGCTGTCGGCGTCCTGTGACGAGTAGAAGCCTCCCGCGGGGTCGTGCAGTTCGCGCAGGAGGTAGTCGAGCGTCTCTCGTGCGACGGTGCGGTAGGCATCGTTGCGCGTGACGCGGTAGGCCTGCGTGTACGCGCTTGCCAGCAGCGCGTTGTCGTAGAGCATCTTCTCGAAATGAGGTACCAGCCACCGTGCGTCGGTGGAGTAGCGGTGGAAGCCGCCGCCGACGTGGTCGTAGATGCCGCCGCGCGCCATCGCCTCCAGCGAAGACTCCACCATATCCAACGCCTGCGCGTTGCCCGTGCGAGCGTGGTAGCGGAGCAGGAACTCCATCGCCATCGACTGCGGGAACTTGGGCGCGCCACCGAAACCGCCCAGCTCTCGGTCGTGGACGACTGCCAACCCCTGGAACGCGCCGTCCGTGAGGGAGTAGTCGGGCGCTGTCGGCTCGCCGATGGGCGCGGCAGCTCTTACGAGCGCGTCGGTCAGGAGCGATGCGTTGCCCAAGACGTCATCGCGCCGGTTGGCATAGGCGTCATGCACCGCGTGGAGCACCCGCGAGAAGCTGGGCATCCCGTAGCGGTCGGTCATGGGAAAGTAGGTGCCGCCGTAGAAGGGCCGTCCGTCTGGGAGGAGGAACACGGTCAGTGGCCAGCCGCCGTGGCCCGTGAGTGACTGCACCGCCTGCATGTAGATCGCGTCGACGTCCGGTCGCTCCTCGCGGTCGACCTTGACGGGGACGAATCGTTCGTTCATCACCCGCGCAGTGGCCTCGCTCTCGAATGACTCGTGCGCCATCACGTGGCACCAGTGGCATGCCGCATAGCCGATGCTCAGGAGGAGGGGCTTGTCCTCCGCGCGCGCCTTGTCAAACGCTTGCTGGCCCCACGGATACCAGTCGACCGGGTTGTCAGCGTGCTGCAGCAGGTAGGGAGATGTCTCGTGGGCGAGGCGATTGGGCATGGGCTAGCGCGGCGCCGCTGACATGGAGCGCAGTTTCTCGACGAGGCCGGCGAGCGTCTCCACGACGTAGTCCACCTCTTCCTCTGTGTTGTCGGGGCCGAGCGTCAGGCGCAGGCTCGAACGCGCCACGTCGGGGTGAAGGCCGAGCGCAAGCAGCACGTGCGACGGCTCGAGCGAACCGGCAGTGCAGGCGCTCCCGCTCGATGCGGCGACGCCCGCGAGGTCGAGGCCCAGCAGCACGGGTTCGCCCTCGACGCCTGCGAAGCAGAAGTTGACGTTGTTGGGCAACCGTTCCGTTGGGTGACCGTTGAGTCGTGCGTCGGGGATGCGCTCTTGGATGGCGGCAATCAGCCTATCGCGCAGGCGGCCGACCTTGGGGTGCTCCTGCGCCCGGGCGGCCTCGGCCTGCTTTAGCGCGACGCTCATGCCGACGATGCCCGCGACGTTCTCGGTACCCGCGCGTCGCTCGCGTTCCTGCGCGCCGCCGACCTGCGTCGGGACGAACGGCGTGTTGCGCCGGATGTAGAGCAACCCCACGCCCTTGGGCCCACCGAACTTGTGGGCAGATAGGCTCAGCATGTCGACGCCAAGCGCGCTGACGTCGAGGCTGAGCCATCCCGGAGCCTGCACCGCGTCCGTGTGCAGTACGATGCTCGTCCCCAGCGCGCCCGCGCGCTCGCGGACGCGGCGCGCGATGTCCGTGACGGGTTGGAGCGTGCCAATCTCGTTGTTGGCCAGCATGATGCTCACTACCGTCGTCTCAGGCGTGACCAGTGCCGCCACCGCCTCGGGGTCGATGCGCCCCATGCGGTCGACGGGCGCGTAGGTGACCTGGAAGCCCAGCGTCTCCAGCAGTTCGCACGCGTGCAGGACGGCGTGGTGCTCGATGGCCGAGGTGATGACGTGCGTGCCCGCGTCCCTGAGTGCGAGAGCGGCACCGAGCAGCGCCGCGTTGTCCGACTCCGTCCCTCCGCTGGTGAAGACGATCTCGCCGACACGGCAGTTGAGGACGGCGGCGCAGCGGTCGCGCGCCTCATCCAACGCGCGCCGCGCGTCCTGCGCCAGCATGTAGAGGGAGGAGGCGTTGCCGAAGGAGTCGGTGAGGTAGGGCAGCATCGCCGCCGCCGCCTCGCGTGATACGGGCGTCGTTGCCGCATGGTCCATGTACACCAGGTCGCTGGGCTTCCTCATCCCCCCGATTGTACTCCGTTGGGCCATCTCGATAGGCGATAATGGGATGACAGGTCAGGGAGGGCATTGTGAACTACCAGCGTTTTATCCCCAGCGTTGTGGCCATCGTGGTATCGCTGCCGCTCTACTCGTTGACGTGGCATGTGTGGTTCCACATTGCGGGAGCGGTGCTCTTCATGGGCAACCTGCTCGTGGCTTGCGTCTGGATAACGACGGCGCGCGCCGATGGCAGGGCGTTCGCCGCTTCCTTCGCCGCGCGGACGATGGTGCGGACGGACATGCTGGTGATGCTGCCGGGCTTCGTGCTCCTCTTGCTGAACGGCCTCGCGGTCGCTGCCGAGGGCTACGGCGGCTGGAGAGGCTTTCACCAGACTGCGTGGATCGAGCTGTCGCTCGCGCTATTCGTCGTGACCGGGGTCGTGTGGGGCCACATGCTTATCCGCTACCAGAGGGCGATGGTGGCGCAGACCACGGATGCAGGGGCAGACGCGCCGCTCACGCCCGGCTTTTATCGGGCCTACCGCCGGTGGCTGGTGTGGGCGGCCGCGGCAATGGCGCTGCTTGTCGCCTCGCTCTACCTGATGGTCGCCAAACCGGCGCTGTGGAGCTGATGCGCAAGTGCGCATGGGCGCTCATTGCAGCGTCCATGCTGTTGGCTGGCGCATGCTTCGGCCCAGACGGCGTTCGAGAGGTGCAGGTGCGCGACCCCACGCCGACGGGGCCGGGCATCGAGGTGGCGGTCGGTGCCATCTTGTTTGAGACGCACGATTGTGCGGCGTGCCACGGCGATCGTGCAGAGGGGGCCGTCGGTCCGCGCCTCCACGGCATCGGCGCCGACGCTCTGTTGCGCGCCGTCCGGCTGGGCCCTGGCCCGATGCCATCCTACCGAGCGGACATACTCAGCAACGAGGAAGTAGCGCAAATGGCCGAGTTCATCGCCGTGGTCAGCGAACGCTAGCTCCTAGATCGACGGTGTACTCAGCGTCGCGTATGCCACCAGCTTGTAGGCGAGTTTGGCGGCGGTGTACGCACCCGCTTCAGGGCCCTCCGCCGGTGCCAGTTCCATCACGTCGAACCCCACGATGCGCCGCCGCTCCGCGACCCGCCGCAGCAGCCGCAGCACCTCCCACCACCCCATCCCCCCCGGCTCCGGCGTGCCGACTGCCGCAACGATGCCCGGGTCGAAGACGTCCAGGTCGACGCTGATGTACACGTTTTGTGAAAGCGTCTCTGCTATCTGGTCCAGGTTGCCGATTGGCTCAGCCGCGCGGGGAAAGACAGGGATGGCACGCTCGTAGGCGAAGGCCGCCTCCTCGCTTGCCATCGAGCGGACGCCGACGAGCGTGAGGGGCGCGTGCTCCAGCGCGCGGCGCGCGGCGCAGGCGTGGCTGAACCGCCACCCCTGGTATTCCTCCCGAAGGTCCGCCTGCGCATCAAGCCACAAGACGCTGAGGTCGGTGACGTGCCGCGCGACGCCGGCCACAGCCCCGGCCGTCAGCGAGTGCTCGCCTCCCAGCGTGCACACTAGCTTGCCCCCGGCGGTGTGGCGCCCCACCTCATCGGCTACGCGCTCGGCCATCGCCTCCGGCTCGTCGTCCGCTTCGAGCGCACCGAGCGTGTGGATGCCGACGGCGCAGGGCTCGGCATCCAGCTCGGGGTCGTAGTCCTCCATCTCTGCGGACGCCGTGATGATGGCGCTGGGCCCGCCTTGTGCGCCCGGCCGGTAGGAGACGGTGCGTGCGTACGGCACGGGCAGTACGACGACGCGGCTTTGCGCGAGGCTGTGCTCTTGCTGGTCTAGGTCGAGGAAAGCTGTGCGGTCTCGCATGGCGCTGTGGGCGGCGGCCCTGCGTTGTGACTAGCCCGCCTCGGTGTACAGCGCCTCGCGCTCCGCCTCGACGACCTGCTCTGCGGTGGCGGGGTTGAGGTGCTCAAGGCCGCGGTTGAGCACCCAGTGGTTGCTCTTCGTCATCGTGAAGAGCGCACGTATCTCCTCCAGCGCTTGTGCTGCGTCGAACTCCTTGCACGAGAAGATGTCGACGTTCACGTAGGCGCGGTCGGGGAAGGTATGCACCGAGATGTGGCTTTCCGCAATGATGACGAAGCCGGAAACGCCCCAGTCCTCCGGCACCGGCCCGCGGTATGTCTGGACGGACGGCACGCTGATCTTGGTCATGCCGATAGCGTCAGGGTAGGCGTCCAAGAAACGCCGGACGTGTTCCATGTCGGCCAGCTGCCCAGGGTCGCAGCCGTACCCGTCGATGGCTAGGTGCAAGGGGTCTTCCTCCGATGGCGCCGCAGGTGAGGATAGCAAAGCGGCGGCGCGGCAACAACCAACGCTCGGCCCCGGGGCGATATACTCGCATAGCCATGGGGCCTGAGATCATCGCGCAAACTTCCGCCATTCCCGCAACGCAAGAGAACTGGCGGACAGAGGGCAGGGTACCGTGAAGGCCGAAATCGTCGCGGTCGGCAGCGAACTGTTGATGGGCGAAACGCAGGACACCAACTCCGGCTGGCTCGCCACACGCATGCCGGAGCTGGGACTGGAGCTGCAGTGGGTCACCGCTGTCGGCGATGACCTCGCCAAGCTGACCGAGATTCTGGACAGGGCGTGGCGCAGATCAGACTTCGTCTTCACCATCGGCGGCCTTGGTCCAACCCTCGACGACCTCACCCGCGATGCCATTGCCAGGATGCTTGGCGAAGAGATAGCGGTGGACCCAGAGTTGTTGGCATGGCTCGAGGAGTCGTTCTCGCGGCGCGGCGTCAATCCGATGCCGCCGCAGAATATCCGACAGGCGATGGTGATTCCGTCCGCGGTTCCCGTCCGCAACGAGATGGGCACCGCGCCGTCCTGGTGGCTCGAGCGCGACGGCAAGGTGCTCGTCACGCTTCCCGGGCCGCCGAACGAACTGATGCACATGTGGACGACCGAGATCGCCTCGCGCCTGCGCAAGAAGATCATCGGCAGCGTCATCATGGCGCGCACGTTCAAGACCATTGGCCTCAGCGAGGCCACCGTCGACGAGCTGTGCGGCAATGTCTACGACATGCAGGGCATCGATTTCGGCTGCTACGCCAAGCCCGACGGCATCTACGTACGCACGATCGCGCGTGCGCAGGATGAGCAGGCCGCGCTCTCCTCGTTGCTCCGTGCCGAAGAGGAGATACGCAACGTCCTCGGCGAGTACCTCTGGGGTGTGGACGACGAGACGCCGGAGGCGCGCGTCGGGCAATTGCTCCGCGAGCGCGGCTACACCCTCGCCGTGCTGGAATCGCTGACCGGCGGGCTCATCGGCGGCGCCCTCAGCGAGATCCCTGGCGCGTCGCGCTACTTCCTCGGCGGCGGGATCGTCTACTCGAACGAGGCGAAGGTCGCCGCCGGCGTCTCCGCCAGCGTGATCCGGGAATACGGTGCGGTGTCCTACGAGACGGTGGAAGCGATGGCCAACGCCGCGTGCAACACCTATGGCGCAGACTGCGGTATCGCGGTAACGGGCGTTGCCGGCCCGGAGCATCAGCCTGGTGAGGATGTTGCGCCGGGGACTGTCTTCATCGGCGTTGCCCACCCGGGAGGCGTGCGCGTGGAGAAGTACACCTTCCCGGCCCGGCGGCCGCTCGTGCGGGGTAGGGCGGTGACGATGGCGCTGCTCCTGCTGGCGCAGGAGCTGATGAAGACGGAGCAGGCTCAGGCGGCGGGCTAGGCGTGCCTACACCGTTAGGCGCCGGTAGAGCGCAGGAAGGCGGCGTGGCAGGTCGGTGATGTCCGGCACCACCTCGTAGCCCATGTCGCCGGCCATCGTCCGCATGTAATCATGCCCTTGCCGGTCCACGGTGAGGCAGAAGGGCATGATGTCCTTTTGCCGCGCCTCCAGCAGCGCCATGCGGGTGTCCTGCACCGCGTACTCCTTCTCCACGCCCTCGCGGCTGTAGCCTCGGTCTTGCGGTCTGCCGTCACTGACGACGAAGAGGAACTTCACCTTGGAGTCGAGCTCGTCGAGCTTCTTGGTGGCATGGCGGATGGCGGGGCCCATGCGCGTTGCGTGCAGGGGAGACACCTTGTCGAGGCGGCGCTTCACCGCCTCCGTTAGCGGCGCCTCCAGATCCTTGATGACATAGAACTCCACGTTTTCCCGTCCGAACCCGGAGAAGCCGTAGACGCCGTAGCGGTCGCCGATCGTCTCGAGCGCGGTCATCAGCAGCACCATCGACTCCTTTTCCACGTCGATGATGCGCTTGTATTGGCGCTTGACGCCCTCGCCGCGGCGCGTCCGCATCCACAGCGTGTAGGCGACAGGGTCCGAGGGGATGTCCGCGTCCGCCTCTCCCTTCTTTGTCTCCTCTACCGCTTCGGCGGTCGATGCGCTCATGTCGAGGAGGAAGACGACACCGACGTCGCGCTCTGCCTTGTTGCGGCGCCAGTAGATGCGCTCGTCGGGAGTGCGGCGCGACTTTATCTCGATCATTGCCTGCAGCGCGCTGTCGAAATCGACGTCCTCCCCCTCGGGCAGGTGCTTGACGCGCCGGTACATCTCGGGGCGAATGGACTCGAACTGGCGACGAATCTGTTCCATCAGGCCGGCGTGCGTCTGCAGCGTCTCCTGGTAGAAGCGCGGGTCGCCGCTGGAGACCTGCTTTTCCTGCACGACGCACCAGCGCGGGCGGTAGTCGTTGGCGCGGAAGTCCCATTCGTCGTAGACGTAGGAGGTCGGCTCTGCCGGTTCGAGCGCCCCGCCGTCCTCGTCCTGGTGCGGGATGTCGGTATGGCCCGCGCCCTCATCCTTGGGCTGCGTGTTGGCGGTGATCTCCTTCATCAGGTTGGTTGCCATCGTGGAGAGGTCCGAGTCCTGCTCTACATCAATCTCGATGCTGTCACGCAGCAACTCTTCGAGCTCCTCCTGCGACAGTGTGTCGAGATCCACGCCGTCAGCGCTCTCTTCCGCCTGGGCGCGCATCATCGTCAGCAGCTGCACCATCTCCGGCTTGAAACCGCCTCGGTAGTCGATGTCCTCCGGCGACTCGTAGTCCTCGCCGTCTTCTCCCTCGCCGAGCTTGCCGCTGGGAGCATCCTGGAAGGCGGACGAGAGGCTGTTGCTGTCCGGCTCCTGGTACTGCGCGTTTTCGAAGTCCTCTTCTTGCCAGTCTTCCGGATCGACCGTCTGGTTGTGGAGGTTCGAGATGATGGTGTACATCCGGATGGCCGCTTCTGCCGAATCCTCGACCGTTGCACCGAGCACTTGGACGATGCGGAGCAGCCCGGCGAGGCTGCGCGCTTCCTCCGTGTACTGCTTGGGGACGGGAAGGCGCTCCTTCTGGTGCAGGCTCAGGCGGATGAGCACCTCGACCATTGCCTGTTGGAGGGGAAGTTGCTGGATCGCGGGCCGCGTGGACAGCGCGTCGGTCTGCACGCGGCCATAGTCCGGTGCGAGGCCTCTGTATCGCGCCACGACGGAGGTGTCCGTCCGCGCGTCCTCCGTGACACCGAAGATGTCGGAGGCAAGCGTGCGGTTGGGGAACAGGTCGAAGAAGCGCGCCATTGAGGTCGCCGCATGCTCGTTTGTCGTGCGCTCCAGCCGCAGGCGCAGGTCGTCGAACATCGTCGACGGGCGTTCGAATTCGAGCTCGAACGAGCCGAACTCGATGTGGCCTACCTGGTGTGTCGCCACGACCTTCAGCCATGCAAAGTTCTCGACCTTTTGGGCATAGCGCTCAACGCTGGAGGGCAGGTAGATGTGCAAGCCGTCGGTCGTGGCCTGCTCCACCTCCACCCAGCCGATGTTGCGGTGCGCCAGCTCCGACGCCGCATCCAGCGTGACCGCGCTGCCGGCCAGCGCGTTGGAGTACATGGTGAGCAGCTCCTTGACGCGCTCCAGCTCCACCGCTGCCGATAGCTGCTCGAGCGCGGCCTCAGCGCGGGACGACTCGATGCGGAAGAACGCAACGCCGGCGTCCGGGTTCTCCCTGAGCAACTCGTATCCCTGCTCGAACCACAGCTGGTACTGGCTATCGCTGATGCGCGACAGCACGTTGGGCGCACTCCTGAGAAAGGCTCCGACCGCCTCGACGGAGTCCTCCACCAATGCCTCCGCCTTGGCCATGACCGACTCGTGCTGCGATTCCGGAAGGCGGGAGAGGGATTGGGTCACCTCCGACATGAAAAGCGAGATGTTGGTGACGCCGGAGCGCGCGACCCGCTCGGTCAGCTTGAAGAAGCGCCCGCGCAGTCGCCGCTCCACCAGCGTCGAGGCGCGGCTCGCCACCTCGAAGCAGCCGCGCACCTCCCGCCAGGAGCCGTCGACCACCGCGCTCGCCAGCGATATCAGCTCCTCCCGCTCCTCGATGGACGGCAGTACGCGCTGGCCCAGGTGCAGGCAGTCGGCGGCGAGATCGTAGGAGCGGTAGGAGAGCGCGTCCACCAGCGCAACGAACCGCTCCAGTTCGCGGAAGGTCAGGTGCGCGACCAACTCCGGGCTCGCGTCGAAGAAGCGCGCCGCCAGCGATGCCGACTTCCACGTCCCGCGCGACAGTCCCTTGCCGAGCGCGCTCCAACTCATCAGGTTGCGCGCCGACAGCCGACCGATGACGTCCGGGCTGGCACGAAAGAAGGCCGCCGCCATCGTCGGCGAGTCGTTGCTCAACTCGATACCGCTGTCGACCCATCGCTGGAACTGGGGATAGGAGAGCGCGGACATGACACGAGGGCTTGCGCGGAAGTACTCGACCGCGGGCTCCCAGGCGCGTCCACTCTGGCGTGCGATGCGCACGCCTTCCTGTCCCCAGCGCACGCGTTCCACAGCCCCGACGTCCGGGATGATGGGTAGCGCTGCGTCGTAAGCGGCCGGCAGCGCGGCAGGGAACTTTCGCAGCTCTGCTTCGAGGTGCTCCAGCGCCGGGTCAGCCACGGCCAACCTCGCCGATGGCGTGCCGCACCTCTGCCAGCACCTGCCGGAGTATCCACGCCGTCGCGCCGTAGATCAGTGAGGAACCGTAGGCGTAGGCGACGCGGTCCAGCGCCGAGCCGTCTTCGGCCTGCCGCCGCTCATAGCGCACGGCCGAGTCGTCGAAGATCGCGTCCAGCGGTACCTCGATGACCTCCGCAACCTCCCGCGGGTCGGCCTTGAACGGATAGGGGTAGGGGATCGTGCCGACGGTGGGGTAGACGAGGTAGTTGGTGCGGGTCAGCACCGCATCGACCGCGCCCAGCACGTCCACGTCCTCCGGGCGGATGCCCATCTCTTCCCACGTCTCGCGCAGCGCACACGCCTGCATGTCTGCGTCCTCGTCCTCGATGACGCCGCCCGGGAACGCGATCTCGCCCTTGTGCTCGCCCACGTGCATCGTGCGGCGGTTGAGCAGCACGTGCCACGCACCTCCTTTGCGGTAGATCGGGACCAGGACGCCGGCAGGCGTCGCGCCGTCCACCGCCTCGGCGGCCGCGTCGCGCCGGCCAAGGCGGTTGCGCAGCGCCTCCCGCAGGTCCAACTGGGTATCGACTAGCCCGTTCAGGCTCGCCCTCCTCTAGGGAAAGATGGACGTGACGACTTCGTGGACGCTTTGCTGAATGTCGGCGTCGTCCGTGAGACCCCAGACGACGGCGACCTCGCATGCGCGGCGCGGGGCGACATCCTGCACGATGAGCTTGCCAGCGTAGATGAGCAGGCGTGTGCTGACGCCCTCCTGCAGACCGTGGCCGCGCAGGTTGCGTATCTTCTCGCCGAGCAGCGCCAGCGATTCAGCGGTGTCGGCGTGGCAGCCGCTCTCGTGGCGGATGATCTGCTCCTCCAAGTGGCGCGGCGGGAAGTCGAACTCGATCGCGACGAACCGCTGACGCGTGGAGTGCTTCAGGTCCTTCAACGCCGTCTGGTAGCCGGGGTTGTAGGAGATGATGAGCAGGAAATTGGGGTGCGCCTCCACCACTTCGCCCAGCTTCTCGATGTGCAGCAGGCGCCGGTGGTCGGCAAGGGGGTGGATGAGCACGGTCGTGTCCTTGCGCGCTTCCACCACCTCGTCCAGGTAGCAGATCCCACCGTGCTTGACGGCGCGCGTGAGCGGACCGTCAATCCATCGCGTGCCGTCGCCCTCGAGCAGGAAGCGCCCGACCAGGTCGCTCGCCGTTAGGTCTTCATGGCATGCAACCGTGACGAGGGGGATGCTGCTTTCGCCGTTCTTGCGGGACTGCTTGTCCGACTGTTTGCCGAGGCGCCATGTCATGTACTCGACGAAGCGCGTCTTGCCCGTGCCCGTCGGCCCCTTGAGCAGTACGGGCACGCGCTCGCGGTACGCCGCCTCGAATAGCTCTACCTCGTCGCTGACGGGAAGGTAGAACGGCTCGTGCTCGACGAAATACTCCTCGATGCTCTGTGCTCGGTAGCTTTGTGCACTGTCGACCATCTGCCTCACGCCCTTGCCTGTACTCGTTCGTCCCATAGTTGCCTGACCGTTTCGTGCAGCCGTTCGGGACTGCTGTCGTTGTCGATAGTCGCGTTGGCCTTCGCCGTAAAGCCGTGCTCCGGGCCCTGGGCGCGAAGGCGCTGCTCGATTTGCTCGTCGTTCAATCCTCGCCCTTCGAGCCGCTGTCGCACCGCTTCCGCGGGTGCGCGCACCGCCCATACGTCGTCGGCGAGGTCATCCCAGCCCGCTTGGAATAGCAGCGGCGCCTGCACGACGGCGACCGAGGCGCCGCGAGCGCGCGCCTCATCCAAACGCGCGCCCACCCGCTCACGGATCAGCGGATGCAGCGCTGCGTCCAAGATGCGTCGCGCGCCGTCGTCGCCGAATACGCGAGCGCCGAGCGCCGCGCGGTCGATAGCGCCGCCGGGGCCAACGATCTCACCACCGAACGCCCCCACGATGCGTCGGTACCCCTCACTTCCGGGAGTGTATGCAGCATGGCCCTCGGCGTCGGCGTCAATGACCTCTGCGCCCATGTTGCGCAACACTCTTGCCACCTCGCTCTTCCCTGTGCCAATGCCGCCCGTAAGGCCGATGACCAGCACGGCTCGCTCCGTTGGACGAATCCCCGCGCCGCTCGCGGTAGGGCCGTTTGATAGGCCAATAGCCCATTCTAGCACGGGCGCAAGCGCGTGCTCCTTGGCGTCAATCCCTGGGCCTGGCGTACTCGGCGATAGCGTCTTGCAGGGTTGACCAGCCAAGCAGGGCGCACTTGATGCGGACGGGGAATTGCTGTACGCCCCGGAGTGCGGCCAATTCGCCGAACGCCTCCTCCTGTACTTCCGTCGGCTCCACGCCGGCCATCATCTCGCGAAAGGCGGCGTTCAGGCCTGCGGCCTGCTCCAGCGTCATTCCCTTCAGTATCTCCGTCATGATGGACGCCGAAGCCTGGCTAATGGAGCAGCCCTCGCCCTCGAAGCCGGTGTGCGCGATGCGCTCCTCCGCATCCAAACCCAGCGTCAGGACGACGCGGTCGCCGCAGAAGGGGTTGAATCCCTCCGCACGCAGGTCTGCCTCGCCGAGCAGCCCGTTGTTGCGGGGGTGGCGGTAGTGGTCAAGGATGATCTCGGCGTAGAGATCATCGAGGTCGGGCAGTTGCATCCCCAAAGTACTCCGTTACCTTCCTGAGCCCGCTGATGAGTAGGTCGACCTCCTCTTCCGTGTTGTAGAGGTAGAAGGAGGCGCGGGCGGTCGCGGGAACGTGGAGGCGGCTGCGCACCAGCGGCATGGCGCAGTGGTGCCCGGCCCGAATGGCAATGCCCTCATGGTCGAGCACCGTCCCAATGTCATGCGGGTGAATGCCCCCTATCTTGAAGGAGATGACACCTCCCCGCTCGTCCAGACTCGATGTTCCGAACGTGGTGACCTCTTCCAGCTCGGCGAATCGCCCCAGCGCGTAGGCGGTCAGATCGCGCTCGTGCTGGCGAAGGGCGTCCATTCCCAGCGTGTTGAGGTAGTCGACCGCGGCGCCCATTGCGATAGCGTCGGCAATGTTCGGCGTGCCCGCCTCGAAGCGCATGGGCATCTCGTTCCACGATGCGTCGTCGAACGTCACCTCGAGCACCATCTCGCCGCCGTGCAGGAGCGGCTCCATGTGCTCCAGCATGGGGGCTGCGACGTAGAGGCAGCCGATGCCCGTCGGCGCCAGCATCTTGTGGCCGGAGAACGCCATGAAATCGCAGTCGAGCTCCTGCACGTCCACCGGCAGGTGCGGCGCCGACTGCGCCGCATCGACGAGCACGGCCGCGCCAACGCGATGCGCCGCCTCGGTAAGCTGTTTGACCGGCGTGATGGTGCCCAGCACGTTGGACATGTGCGTGATCGCCACGATGCGCGTCTTGGGTGCCAGAAGCTGGTCGAGGTCGCTCAGGTCGAGCTGGTAGTCCACATCGAGGCCGATGAACCTGAGCGACGCGCCCGCTTCCCGCGCGACCTGCTGCCAGGGGACGAGGTTGGAGTGGTGCTCCATCTCCGTGACCAGCACCTCGTCGCCCGGCGATAGGACGGCCTTGGCCCACGTCTTGGCGACGAGATTGATGGCTTCGGTCGTGTTGCGGACCCAGATGAGCTGTTCGGGGCTCGGCGCGTTGATGAAGGCGGCCACCTTGACGCGCGCCTCCTCGTAGCGGTCGGTCGCCTCCATGCTCAGGGTGTGGACGCCGCGGTGGACGTTGGAGTTGTAGCGCTCGTAGTAGTCGACCAGCGCCTCGATGACCTGGCGCGGCTTCTGCGACGTCGCCGCGTTGTCGAGGTAGACAAGCAGCTTGTCGCCCACCCGCCGTTGGAGGATGGGAAAGTCGGCGCGGATGGCCTGTACGTCGAGAATCAACCCCTATCCTTCGCTCATCGTCCGCTCGCCCAGCGCCTCGGCTGCCAGCCTCGCGACTGCTGCGCCATGCGCCGGGTCGCCGATTGCGGCGATGGGCTCGTTGACGAATGCCTGTAGCAGAAGCATACGCGCTGCGTCGGCGTCGAGCCCGCGGCTGCGCATGTAGAAGAGCGCCGCCGCGTCGATCTGTCCTACCGCGCTGCCGTGCGTCGCGACGATGTCGTCTGCGTATATCTCCAGCATGGGCTGGCTGTTGACCTCGGCGTCGGGTGCGAGCAGCACGTTCTTGTTGACCAGGTGCGTTTCGGTGCGCTGCGAGTCCTGCGGCACGTGTACCTGGCCCGTGAAGACTGCCCGCGAGCCTCCGGCGGCCACGCCCTTGTAGAGCGCGTTGCTCGTCGCTTGGCCGCTGCGGTGCGCCACGATGATGTGGTTGTCGACGTGGTCGCCGCGCGCGGTCAGGTAGAGCCCGCCCAGTGAACAGGCGGCGTCCGGTTCAGACAGGGAGACGTCGAGGTTGTGCCGCACCACTTCTCCGCCGAGGTCGAGCGAGAAGAGCTCGACGCTGCTGCCGCGCTGCTGCGCGACGGCTGTGGTCGCAATCGAGTGCGCCCCCATTGCAGGGTGCGCGATGCGCAGCAGCCGTAGGCTCGCGCCCGGAGCAGCCGCTACCTCGACGACAGCGTTGCTGAACGAGCCAGCGCCGGCAGTCGCCCAGGTGAGCGCAATCGATGCGTCGGCGCCTTCTTCGGCAATGATGAGCACGCGCGGTTGCGAAGCGGTGCCAGGCGACGACGCGAGCACGACGTGGACGTGCGTGCCCAGCGACGCGCCTCGCTGTGCATGGATGAGCGTGACATCTTGCATGAGCGCCGTGTTCAGCGCGGCAAACGCCTCGTGCTCGAAAGAGGCGATGCTTCCCAGCCGTGCGGCAGCCACCTCCGCAACACCGGAGGGCGCCTCATGCAAGCTGCCGGCGTATCCGCCGTCCAGGGCACGCGGCGTCGGCGCGACGAATCCGTCGACGACGCTCACGCGCACTTCGCTTTCGGCAATCGGGGTGACGCGCGGCGCTTCCGGGCCCGGCGCCGTTGCAGGCTCCGGGCTCGCGCGTGCTATCGGGCCTACGTCCGTGTACTTCCAGAACTCGTTGCCACGCCGTGCGACAGGGAAGCCCAGCACCCGAAATCGGGCGGCGGCCTGGCTGCGGAGTGCTGCGAGCCACTGGGGCGCGTCCGGATTGGCGCCGATGTGGTCGGCCAGGGCGAGGTATCGTGCCTCTTGCGTATCGGTGGCCGTGACCATCTAGGTTGAGACACCCGCGCGCTCGGCTATCCAGTCATAGCCCCGCGACGCAATGTCCAGCGCCATCTCCTTGCCACCCTCAGCCACGAACCGACCGTCCATCAGCACGTGCACCTTGTTGGGGACGACGTGGTTCAGAATGCGCTCGTAGTGCGTGACGAGCACGAGGGAGCGCTCGGGCGTTCTCAGCGAGTTGATTGCGTCGGCCACGTCGCGCAGCGCGTCCACGTCAAGGCCAGAGTCGACCTCGTCCAGGACGGCCAGCCTGGGCTCTAGAATGGCCATCTGCAGTATCTCGCTGCGCTTGCGCTCGCCGCCGGAGAAGCCCTCGTTCACCGAGCGCTTCGTCTGGCGGTAGTCCATCTCGACGACCTTCACCTTCTGCTTTAGCAGGCGATCGAATTGGAGCACGTCCAGCTCTGTTTCGCCGTCGGCCTTGCGCCGCTCGTTGTAGCCGGCGCGCAGGAAGTGGTCGGTGCGCACGCCCGGTATCTCGATGGGGTGCTGGAACGACAGGAACACTCCCGCTCTCGCGCGCTCCTCGACGGGCATTGCAAGCAGGTCCCGGCCGTCGAAGGTGACGGTGCCGCCCATGACCTCGTAGCCCGGGCGTCCGGCTAGGACGTAGGCCAGGGTGCTCTTGCCGGAGCCGTTGGGGCCCATGATGGCGTGTGTCTCGCCTGCGGCTACCGACAGGTCGATGCCGCGCAATATCTCGGCTCCGTTCACCGTCGCGTGCAGGCCCCGCACCTCAAGCATAGCTAGCCGATCGCTCCTTCGAGATTAACGGCGAGCAGCCGGTCCGCCTCCACGGCGAACTCCATCGGCAGCCGTTTGAAGACGTCCTTGCAGAAGCCGTTGACGATGAGGTTTTGCGCATCCTCATCGGAGAGGCCACGCTGCCGGCAATAGAAGACCTGGTCCTCGTTCACCTTGGACGTCGATGCCTCGTGCCGCACGCTGGCCGAGTCGTTGCGCACCTCGACGTACGGCACGGTATGCGCCCCGCACCTGTCGCCGATGAGCAGCGAGTCGCACTGCGTGTAGTTCTGCGCGTTCGCAGCGCCGGGTAAGACCTGCACCAGCCCGCGGTAGGTGTTCTGGCCGTGCCCTGCCGCGATGCCTTTCGAAATGATGGTACTGGAGGTGTTCTTGCCGAGGTGGATCATCTTGGTGCCGGTGTCGGCTTGCTGGTGCGCCTTGGTGAGCGCGACGGAGTAGAACTCGCCTACCGAGTCGTCGCCTTGCAGGATGACGCTCGGGTACTTCCACGTGATGGCGGAGCCCGTCTCGACCTGCGTCCAGGAGATCTTGGAGCTGGCCCCTCGGCACGCGCCCCGCTTGGTAACGAAGTTGAAGATTCCTCCTCGTCCGTCCTCGTCGCCCGGGTACCAGTTCTGCACTGTCGAGTACTTGATCTCGGCGTTGTCCATCGCGACTAGTTCGACGACGGCGGCATGCAGCTGGTTCTCGTCGCGCATCGGCGCGCTACAGCCCTCGAGGTAGGAGACGTACGAACTGTCTTCTGCGACGATGAGCGTGCGCTCGAACTGGCCCGTGCCTGCCATGTTGATGCGGAAGTAGGTCGACAGCTCTAGCGGGCAGCGCACCCCCTTCGGGATGTAGACGAATGAGCCGTCGGAGAACACGGCGGAGTTCAGCGCCGCGTAGAAGTTGTCGGAGTAGGGGACGACGGAGCCCAGGTATTTGCGTACCAATTCGGGGTGTTCCTGTATCGCCTCGCTGAAGGAACTGAAGATGACCCCGTGCTTCGACAGCGTCTCCTTAGCCGTCGTCGCAATGGACACACTGTCGAACACGGCGTCGACCGCAACGCCCGCGAGCCGCTTCTGCTCCTCGATGGGGATGCCGAGCTTGGAGAAGGTGTCCAGCAGTTCCTGGTCGACCTCGTCGAGGCTTGCCAGTTCCGCCTTGGCCTTGGGTGCCGACCAGTAGATGATGCTCTGGTAGTCGATGGGCGGGTAGGAGACCTTGGCCCACCCCGGCGTTCGCTCCTCCTTGAGCAGCCGCATGAAGTGGTGGAACGCGCGCATCCGCCACTCCAGCATCCACTGCGGCTCCTCCTTCTTCTCGGCGATCCAGCGAATCGTGTCCTCGGTCAGACCCGGAGGCGCCGTCTCGGCCTCGACCTCCGTCGTCCAGCCGTACTGGTAGTCCTGCGATGCGATTTCTTGGGCAGTCTTGTCGATAGTCATGGAGCAATTGTTGACCCTCCCAGTCAACAATTGCCTAGATAACGTAGTCCCAGCGCGCGCGTAGTGTCAAGGACTCCTACCGCCTTCGGTTCGCCAGCCACGCCTCCATCGCCTGGCGCGAGGTGTAGCGGAACTCGTAGCCCAGCTCGCGCTGTAGCTTGTCTGTCGAGACGACCCACGGCCAGCGCACGTAGTCGAGCCCGGCCGACGGCGCGTCGCTCTGCAGGCGCAGCGTCCACGCAAGGTCGGTGAGGGCGGAGACGACCCAGCCTGGCATGCGCACCATCCGCTTCCCCGCCATGCGCACCACCTCGCTCCAGCGCAGCGTCCCCGGCGCGGCGACGTTGTAGATACCCCCGCGCGGCACCGACGCGAATCGCCAGAGCAGCTCAATGAGGTCGTCCTCGTGGACGAACTGGAGCGGAGGGTTGTCGCCGGCGGCGCCGACAAGCACCCGCCGCGACAGCGCCTGGTTGATGAAGTTGCGCGCCGACGGCCCCATGACGATGCAGCTGCGCAGGACGCTCACCGCGGCGTCGGGATGCTCCGTCGCGTAGTGCTGGAAGGCGCGCTCCGCCTCGCGCTTGTCCCACGCGTAGTGGAACGCCGGCGAGGGGCGCGCGCGGTCGTCCTCCGTCAGCGCCTCAGGGTTGTCGCGCAACGCGCCGTAGACGGTGGACGACGAGAGGTAGACGAGGCGCTTTACCCGCGCGGCGTCGGCCGCGTACAGGATGTTGTCCGCTCCGCCGACGTTGGTGGCGTGGCTGAGCGCGCGGTTGCGCTGCTGCCGCAGGACGAACGCCAGGTGCACCAGCGCCTCCACCCGCTCCTCGACGAAGATGCGCTCGAAGGGGTTGGTGATGCTCTGCTGGAGGTAGAGGACGCGGTCGAGCTCGTAGGGGGGCGGCGCGATATCGGTTGCGATGATGCGCTCGACGCCGGGCTCTGCGCAGAGCCGCTCGACCACCTTTCGGCCGATGTATCCGGCTGCGCCGGTGACGGCGACGACTTTCGGCACGGCGGCGGCTTGCATCCTCCCGAGCCTACACCCCCGCGCCTCATGCTCCAAGGCGCAGGGGGCCGCCGCTACACGTTCGGCAGAGCATCGACCGTTGCGCCAAGGGATCAGGCGATTCGGGCCGTGGCTGAGATTGAGCCTACCCTGCGCACGCGCTCGGCCTTGGCAAGGTTGCTCCTTGCGACCCTGTGAGGGGTACAGGTGCTGTAGCCTGCATCGACTCTCAGCATCGAAACGGGAGCGTCCATGCCCTGACCAGCCCTGCGTTTGCCAACGGGCAGGGCGGCGTGTACCTTCCGCATTACTGCATAGCCAAGGAGGAACGAGATGGCGCTAACGGAAGAGGGTTTGGTGGCGGTGCCGGGACTGCTGAGCCGGTGGGTGCGCCTCGGCAACGGCGCGCTCGCCCACTACATGACGGCGGGCGAGAGCGGGCCGCCCGTCATCTTGCTGCATGGGGGCATTCAGGGCTCATCAGGCGCCGCGGGATGGCGGTTCATGGCCCCGTTCCTGGGTCAGAACGGCTTCCGTGTCTACGCGCCCGACCAGCCGGGGTTCGGCCACTCCGACACCAACCCCGCATACCACCCGGTGTATGGCACGATCAGCCACTCCGACTTCGTCGACGACTTCACAACGGCGGTTGGGCTTGACCGCTTCCACCTCGCCGGCAACTCGATGGGCGCGGACAACACGATCCAGTACGTCATGGACCACCCCGAACGTGTCATCAGCTACGTGCTCATCGCCACCATGAAGGTGGGCGACAACACGCCGGACGAGATACAGGTGCCCCCCATACTGGAGAGCCGCGCGACATTCGACGGCACCGCGAAGTCGATGGGCGAGATGATTACGCCCATCATGTACCGCCCCAGCGCGGTGCCGCAGGAGCTGTTGGAGATGCGCGCCGCCGCCGCCAACCGCCAGTCGGAGTCGTACGACGCGGGGAGGGAGGGGCGCCAGCGCATCTGGAGCGACCCCGTCCTGCGCGCCCGGGCCACCACCAAGGACCGCCTCTCCAACTCGGCGGTGCCGGGCATCTACCTCTACGGCAAGGACGACGTGCTCGCACCGGTGGGGAACGGCTACAACCAGGAGGACACGCTGCCCAACATCCAGTTCTTCTACCCGGAGGAGTGCGGACACCAAGGGCAAACCGACCAGCCCGACATGTTCAACCAGGTCTTCCTGGAGTTCTTCCGCGACGGCAGGGTGAGCAGGGCCACGGCCGATTGGGCGGGCGTCTCCAAGCGCAGGCCGGAGTTGGCGCAGTACGTCGAACAGGTGGGCGCGCCGGCCGGCTAGCTAGCCGACTACGTCCTGGAATTCGAACCCCATCTCGCCGAGGCCGGCCACCTCAAACCGCATCCCTATCCGGTGCGGGCCGGAAGCGATGGGGCCGCCCGTGTAGGCGATGGTCGTCGTCTTGTTCATGCCGAGCGTGAACGGCGTCTCCCCGTCCACGGCGTCGAAGGCGACCGCCTTGCCGTCCACCTCGAACGATGTCTTGGCCGACTCCAGCTCCTCGCCGTCGAGCGCTAGCGGGAAGACTCGGCTGGCGTAGCCAGCGCCAAGGCGGTTGAGCAGCTGGAACTCGAAGCCGTCGGGCGTCGCCCGCAGGCTCTCCCTCACGTAGAGGCGGCGGAGCAGGAACGCGGGCACCTTCATGCGTCGCGCCTCATCCGGTACAGCTCCATCTCCGCCTCGACGATGTCGGCGGGCAGCGGCTCGGCGTTGCCGAGCGAGCGCGCCAGCGCAAAGACCTGCGCCAGGTGCTCGCCCTGCCGCGCGACCGCCAGCGCTTCATCGACAGTCCTGCCGACGCCGACGAATCCGTGGTTGCGCATCAGCACCGCCTTCCGCTCACCGAGCGCTGCGACGACGTTCTTGCTCAGTTCCTCCGTGCTCGGGAAGGCGTAGTCGGCGACCGCGACGCCGTCGCCCAGCGCAACCACCATCTCGTCGATGAGCGGCGGTATGGCCATGCCCGCGACCGCCAGCGCGCTGGCGTAGGGTGAGTGGGTGTGGACGACGCCGCCAACGTCGGGGCGCGCACGGTAGATGGCCGCGTGCATCAGCATTTCGGTCGAGGGGATCGCGTCGCCGTGAACCGGCTCGCCCTCGTGGTCGACGACGACGATGTCGTCGAGCGCCATCGTGGGGTAGGGGACGCCGGAAGCGGTGACGGCCAGCAAGTCGCCCGCCTCGCCGACGCGCGCGCTCACATTGCCCGCTGTCTCGATGACCAACCCCTCGGCATGGATGGCCCTCGCGACGGCAAGCACTGCCTCGCGTTTGGCGCGCCACTCCATCGCGAACGGAGCGCCGGAGGCTGCTGCTCGATGCGTCGCCATGGCGTGAGGATAGCAAGGTCGCATGGGGCGCGCCAACGCGGCGCCGTGCGCTACGGCCGCAGCACGACCTTACCGAAGTTCGCCCGGCTCTCCAGGTAGCCCTGTGCCTGTTCCGCCTGCGACAACGGAAAGATGCGGTCGACGAGCACCTGCAGCGTGCCGTCCGCGACGAGGTCCACGACTTGGGCGAGGTCTTCCGCCGCCTCCCCGCGGGTGCGCTCGTCGCTGAGGCGCCAGCCGGTGCGGACATCCAATCCCATGTGCGCGGCGGCCTCGGCGTCGACCTCCGGTGCGTTGCCGCTGGCGCGCCCCACGGAGACGAGCCTGCCCCCGTTTGCCATCGTGCGCTGCGTGTCCGAGAAGACGTAGCCGCCGATCATGTCCAGGCCCACGGCCACGCCGCGTCCGCCGGTGGTGGCAAGCACCCGCTCCACGAAGTCGCCGTAGGTGAAGACGTGGTCGGCGCCCAAGGCCTCCGCCTGTGCCATCTTCTCCGGCGAGCCGACCGTCGTGATGACCGGCGCATGGCAGACGCGCTTCGCTATCTGCACGCCCGCCATCCCAACGCCGCTGCCTGCCGCATGCACCAGCGCAATGTCGTCGGCTTGGAGGTTGGCGGTGTGGCGTAGCGCAACCCATGCCGTCAGGAACGCCACCGGCAAACTCGCGGCCTCCTCATAGGACAGTTGTGGCGGGAGGCCGACACACAGGTGCGCAGGGACAGCCGCCAACTCGGCGTAGCCGCCCTCCAGCACGCGCGCGACGACGCGGTCGCCGACACGCGGCATGCCGACGCCTGCGCCGACCTCCACCACCTCGCCGGCGATGTCCCAGCCGACGACGTACGGCCCTTCGTGGCCCTGCGGCGGGCCGGAAGCCGTGCGCGACAGGTCGCCGCGGTTGAGCGACGCCGCCTGCACGCGGACGAGCACGTCGTGCATCCCGATGGAGGGGTCGGCGACCTCTTCGTAGGCGAGCGTGCCGCCGGGTTTGACCACTGCCGCCTTCACCGCATCCTCCCAAGTCCCATATTGCCTACAATTCGTTCGTCAGCTCATCAAGGCGCGCCTTGAGGCGCTGCCAGCGGGCGAACGCCTCCTCGTAGTCGATGACGCCGCGCACGTCCGGCTCTATGGTCGTCGCGTACCGCGCCGCGGAGCGGGCGAGGTCGTGCCAATCGCTGCGCGGTCCGCCGGCGACTATAACCGCGCCGATCGCACTTGCGTGCGGGACGTGGCGGCGGACGGGCGCGTTCAGCACGTCCGCGAGCATCTGCGGGAACAGGTTGCTCGCAGCCATGCCTCCGCCGAGCGCAATCGACCGAGGCACGCGGATGCCCGCTACCTCCGCCGCGAGTGCGACGCATTCGCGCATGGCGAAGGCGATGTTCTCCAGCGTTGCGCGCGCAACGAACGCGGCGCGCACGGGGTTGTAGGTAATCGGCGCAGGCGCGAGCAGCCCACCGAGGGATATGCCGGGGTTCGACAGATCGAGCGCGCGCGGCCCCCAGAACGCGGTGATGAGGTTTGAGCCGGCGCGTGACTGACTGACGAGCGCGTCTAGCTTGTCGCCGCCGGCGCGTGGGCCGAGCAGGCGGCGCACCATCTCCAGCGTTCCGCCCGTGTCGCCGGCGCTTGCCTCGACGTATCCGCGCTCCGCGAAGATGTGTGGGCCAGTCCACGTGCGGCGCTCCGCGTCGAACAGCGGTGCGGCGGTGACCACCTGGGTCGGCGCGCTCCACCCGGCGACGATGCCGACGTCGCCCTCCGTCGCTGCGCCCATGCCTACGAGCGCCGTGTGCGTGTCCGGTCCGGCAATTGCGACGGGAGTGCCCGGCATGAGCCCTGTATCGCCTGCGTCGGCGCGGACGGCGCCTATGACCTCTCCCTCATCGACGAGAGGAGGCAGCAGGCCGGGCGCGACCTCCAGCGCATCGAGCAGACCGGTGTCGATTGAACGTGTGTTGGCATTGAGCAGCCCGGCCTCCGAGAGTTCCGTGGGCGTCGTTGCGAGCACTCCGGTGAGCCGGTTGGCGGCCCATGATGCGAGGGTGGCGACCGATGCAATCCGGCGCGCGATTCTTGGGTGATGGCCGCGCCACCAGGCCAACTTTGCCGGAATGAATAGCAAGGGAGGAGAGTGGCCAGTCTTTTGGTATAGATTAGCTCCCAAGCGCTCCTCGATAGACGCTCCTTCAAAGACTGCGCGCAAGTCGGTATTTGGCGCAAGGTAGAGCGCCTTTCCATCCCCATCGATGAATGCGGTGCCGCCGCGCTGCGCTGTAATGCTCACCATGGAGACGTCGGCGGGTTGCACGTTCGCGCGGCTCAGCGCCTCTCGGATGGCTGATGCAAATCGCGCCCGCAACTCAGCCTCGACGAACCTTGTGCTGAGCGCGTCGGGGCTGCGGGGCGTGAATATTCGGTAGCGCCGCACGGCGCCGTCGATCACCTCCCAGGGCCGCTCTAGCGGGTGAAGGGTGCAGCGCAGGCTCGTGCTGCCCAGGTCGATGGCGAGGACGTACATCTCAGCGCCTGCGGCGACGCCAGACCGCGGGGTTGGCTAGATGCTTGGGCTTGGCGCCCACAGTGTAGCGCCGCAGGTCATCGACCACCATACGGGAGTGACGCGCTACCGTCTCGATGGTTGTACCGCCGATGTGCGGCGTGAGCAGTACGCGCCCGGGAAGCTCCCGCGCCAGCGCAAGCATCGTCGAGCCGGGCGGAACAGGGTGGGCCTCGTGGACGTCCATCGCCGCGCCGGCGATGGCTCCGCTCCGGACTGCGCCTGCGAGTGCGCGCTCGTCGACGACGTTGGGCGAGGTCACATTGATGAGGTAGCCATGCGGCCCTAACAGCGCCAGCTCCCTCTCGCCGAGCATCCTTGCCGTCTCGTCCGTATCCGGCACGTGCAGGCTGACGAAGTCGCTACGTCTCAGCAACTCCTCGAGCGCGATCAGTTCGACGCCGCCGGCCCCGGGAGCGCCGGGTCGAACGTAGGGGTCGCTTGCGAACACGCGCATCCCAGCGGCCCTGGCCATCTTGGCCACCACCTTCCCGATTCCGCCCAGCCCGATGAGGCCGAGCGTCGCGCCCGCAAGCTCACGCCCTTGAAAGTGCGTGTACGGCTCGGCCGGATCGCGCCAGCGGCCAGAGGCGACGTAATCGGCGGCCTGCGGAACTCCTCGCGCGAGTGACAGCATCAGCGCCAGCACGAGTTCTCCGACCGCCTGCGCGTTGCGCCCTGGTGTGTGGACGATGGCGACGCCATGTGCCGTCGCAGCGTCCACGTCGACCTGGTTCAGCGCCGCGCGGCAGATGGCGGCGAAGCGCAGGTGAGGGGCGGTCTCGAAGAGCTCTTCGAATAGGAAATCGGCTTCGACCACCAGCGCTGCGTAGGCGTCGGCCTCGAGCCGCGAGCCCAGCTCCTCGGGGTCGTGGAGCGCCTGGGTCTGCGTCCATGGCTCATACGCAACGGATCCCAGCGCCTCCAAGGCCGCAAGGCCCTCGGCGGAGAATGGGGCGAGCACGAGCGTATTCACACCTGACCTCTCTGCGCGCTGATGATGGCTTCGGCGGCGGCGTTGCCGCTGCGCACTGCACCCTCCATGGTGGCGGGCCAGCCCGTATCTGTCCAATCGCCTGCAAGGAGGAGGTTCGGCAGGGGGCTCTGCACCGGAAGCCGGTTCTCGGGGCCCGAAGGGGGCGACCGGAACGTGGCGCGCTGTTCCTTGACGATGGCGAACCGCTCCACCTTGGCCTCGCGCGCCTTGGGGAGCACTGCGGCCAACTCATCCGTGAACATGCGCCGCAACTCCTCCTTGCCGAGCGGCCAGTAGTCCCATGCGCCGGACAAGGATACGGTGAGGTACTGCCCCGGCCCGCGCAGGTTCGCTATGCGGCTCCTGTTGAACACGTACTGGAGCGGGCTGTCGACGAACGCCGACCACTCGAAGTCGGCCACGGGCCTGTCGTACCAGACGTGCAGGTTGACGATGGGAGCGTACTCGTGTGTTGCAACGCCAGGGAAGGGGGTGTCGAGGGCCGCTTCCAGGGCGTACGGGGGTAGCGCGCTGATATACCAATCGGCGCGCACCTCCTCGCCGCCGGCCAACTCGACCGCCGCTACTCGTCCGCCCTCCGCCTTCAGCCTGCTAATGGAGCGGCCCAACAGCAGCCTCGCGCCGCGCGCCTGCAGCTGGCGCTCCACGGCGCTGCCCATCGCGTCGGACAGCCCTGCGCGCGCAAATCCGATGTCCGCCGAGTGCCTGCCGCTCAGCAGTCCAACTTGGAAGACGAGGAAGCCCATGCTCGCTGCCACGTCGCGCGATGCGTCGTTCAGCGTCGGGACGATGACGAGGTCCCAGAAGTTGGCCACGGCCCTTTCCGATTGGCCGTTTGCCCGGAGCCACTGCTCGAATGATTGCTCGCGGAGCGCCGGTCTGTTGCGGTCGCGCTCCCGCTGGATCCGCAGAAGGGCGGGGACAGCGCGCAGCTTGTCGCGTAGCCCCAGGTGGGGATAGCGGATGAAGGATGGGAGCAGGTGCAGGGGGGGCGGCAGCGGGGCGGCACCGAGCGCGCCAACGCGCCCCTCTCGGTCGCGCACCTCGACGTGGAGGGCGCGTTGGCGCGCCATCATGTCCAGCGTGCCGATTGCGTTCAGGAAGTCGGTGTATGCCGTGCAGCAGGCCATGAACACATGCTGCCCGTTGTCGATCGTCTCTCCCGTGTCGGCGTCGACGAACGAGTAGGCCCGTCCGCCAAGATAGGGCCGGCGCTCCACCAGCGTCACGCAGCAGCCCGCCTCCACAAGCCGCCACGCGGCGCTCATTCCGGCGAGTCCGCCCCCGATGACGATGACGCTGCGGCTCAATTGCGCTTGCGTCGCGGCATGAGGCTCGTTGCCCACAGTTGGACCATCACGCGCATTTTCTCCGCAGAAGATAGTCGAACGCGCTCGCTGAAGACATCGAACCCCCGCTGCTCGATGCGGTCGAGCAACCTGCTGTACAGGCCGTGCAGCACGGCAGGGCATGCACGCGAGCGCGGCGACAGGTAGTCGAGCAATTCGGCGCTTCGCGCGTAGTATGCGCGTGCGCGCGCCGCCTGGTGGCGCATGAGCGCGACGAAATGCTCATCTACGACGCCGGCGCGCAGCGCGTCCTCCGTGTAGCCGAATTGTGTCATCTCGTCCTGCGGCAGGTAGACGCGCCCCGCGTCCGCATCCTCCTTGACGTCGCGCATGATGTTGGTCAGCTGCATCGCGAGCCCCAGATCGATGGCCGCGTCGCGCGCACGCGGGTCGTCATAGCCGAATATCTCAATCGAAATGAGGCCAACGACGGACGCAACGTGGTAGCAGTAGTCGTGCAGCTCGTCAAACGTTGCGTAACGGCGCGGCGTCAGGTCCATCTCCACGCCGTCGAGCAGTTGCTCGAATAGGGAAGAGTCGATGCCATAGGTCCGTGTGGCGTCGGCGAGGGCGAGCAGAACGGGAGTCTCAGGCGCACCTGCGAATGCCGTACGCAGGCGCATGCGCAGGTCTGACAGCTGCGCCGCCTTGTCCTCGGGCGTGGCGTCGCCGTCCGCAATGTCGTCGGCGAGGCGTGCAAACGTGTAGGCGGCGTAGATGGCGCGCCTGCGATTGCGGGGCAGGGTGACGAAGGCGTAGTAGAAGTTGCGCGCCTCCCGGCGCGTTACTGCCTGGCAGTGGTCGTAGGCAGCCGCGACGTCCTGCGCCTGCGCCGCCACGCTCACGGTGCACGTCCCAAGCGCAATGCCAGCAACGTCGTGCCAAATAGCCACAGCTTGCGCGGCTTGGTGACGCTCGGGCGGCGGCTGAGCACGTCGTAGTCCTGCTGCCGAATCGCCTCCAGCACGCGCATCCCGCCCTTGGTGAACAGGGCGACGTCCAGCTTGAAGCGTCCCTGCAGCCGCTCGATGAGGCGCTTTCCGCTCTCGAAAAGCTCGGCTGCGCGACCTACCTCGAATTCCATCAGCCGGCGGAAGTTGTCGTTGACGACACTGGCGGCCAGCTCCTCTTCGGTGTACCCGAACGCTGCCATGTCCTCGAGGGGGATGTAGATGCGGTCCATCGCGTAGTCGCGCTTGACGTCTTGCCAGAAGTTGGCGAGTTGGAGTGCGGTGCAGGTGTCGTCCGACAGCTGGTGGCTCGTCTCGCTGCGGTCGCCAAGGACATATAGCACCATCCGCCCGACGGGGGTTGCGGAGTGACGGCAGTAGTGCAGGAGGTCGGCGTACGTCGGAAAGCGCCCCCGCCCTTGGTCCATGCGGTTGGCCTCGATCAGCCTGCGAAAGGGTTCGTCAGGAATATCGAATCGCCTGATGGTGTCTCGCAGCGCGAGCATAATGGGGTGAGAGGGCAGTCCGTCGTAGGCTGCGTCGACCTCCGCTTCCCACGCATCGAGCAGAGCGAGTCGGTCGCCCTCCGCCTCGTCGCCAAGGTCATCGGTGTGGCGGCAAAAGGCGTAGACGGCGTACATGTAGGGCCGCACGTCGCGCGGCAACAGCCACGAGCCGACGGTGAAGTTCTCGTAGTGGGTCCTGGCTAGGCGTTCGCACAACGCGTAGGCCTCGCTCAGGCTTGGCGGGGCAGCCTCGGCGCGGGAGGTCGCCACGTGAGGACCGCCTATGCGCGAAGTACCGTCAGTAGCACCTGACGCGGCCGCGGCCGGTAGGTGTCCAGCTCAACGAGGAAGATGCGCTGCCACGTGCCCAGCTGTACCTCGCCGCCAACGATGGGCAGCGTCTCGCTCGTGCTCATCAGCAGGTTCTGGCAGTGGGCGTGCCCGTTGGGGCACTCGTCCTCCGTCATGTTGACCGTCCGGACGGTGAAGTCGTTGTGTCGGTAGTAGGCGTCGGGGTGCGCGATGCGGCGCAGGAACTCCTCCATGTCCTGAAGAAGGAGGGGCTCATTCTCGTTGATCTTGATGGCCGCCGTCGTATGGCGTGAGTAGACGTTGACGAGGCCGTCATGCACGCCGGTATCACGGACGTGATCCAAGACGCGGTCCGTGATATCGATGAACTCGGGAGCGCAGTTGGTCTCGATTACCAGTCTGGTGACCAAGGAGTTGCCAATAGTCATGATTTGCCTCCCACGTCGCTCGAGTAGCAGCCTTGTGACTATACAGCGATAAGCCTAGCATGCCTAGGTATCATATTCAATAGCCTATACGCGTGTTGCGCAAGTGCCGCCAGTAGCCGATTCCTCGGCATTTCTCCGACGCTATCCGGCAGCAGCCGCGGAGTCTTCCAGCGAGTAGTTCTCGCGCAGGCCCATGCGGTTTGCCATGCGCATGCCGTTCATGTAGCGCCCGAGGGCCCACAGCGGAAAGTAGTTGCGGTAGAGGTGGTACTTGATCATGAATGCCGCCCCGAGCTCGTCGCCCTGCCAGTTGGGGTCACCGGCGTCCCGCATCTCCTCGGGCTGGTCGCCGATGCCGTAGCCAGGGAAGCCGCAGCCGGTGAAGTAGGGCTCGTCCCACGTCCCGTCCGCCAGCTGCGTCCTGCACAGGTAGTCAAGGCCGCGTTGGGTGGAACGGTGCGCGTCCTCGCCCGCCGCGAGCAGCGCGATGAGCGCCCATGCCGTTTGGGACGCCGTGCTCTCGCCTTGGCCGCGCAGCGACGCGTCGGCGTAGGAGGCGCAGGTTTCACCCCAGCCGCCGTCGGCGTTCTGGTGCGCAACCAGCCACTCCACCGCCTTGCGGACGTAGGGCTGGCCCATGTCCTCGCCTATGGCCTGCAGGGCAGGGAGCACCGCGCCGGTGCCGTAGACGTAGTTCACGCCCCAGCGTCCGAACCAGCACCCGTCTTCTTCCTGCTGCTCCTTGATGAAGTCGAGGCCGCGCCGGACCGGCTCGTAGGCGGCAGTGTAGCCCAGGCGCCCGTACATCTCGACGACGTGCGCCGTCACGTCGATGCTTGGCGGGTCAAGCACCTCGCCGAAGTCGCTGAAGGGCAGGCGCGCCAGCAGCTTGGAGTCGTTGTCCTTGTCAAAGGCCGCCCACCCCCCGTTGGACGATTGCATCGCCTCGAGCCAGCGAATCGCCCGTGCCATGACCTGCCGCCGCGCCCGGTCGGTCTCCTCATCGTCGAATCGAATGAGCCCAAGGCCCATGAGCACAATGGATGAGTCGTCGATGTCCGGATAGTTGCGGTTGGCGAATTCGAAAGGCCAGCCGCTCGGCTCGATGCCAGGAGCTGAGATGGCCCAGTCGCCTGCATCGCGTATCTCGCGCTCCAGCATCCACCGGTACGCCTTTTGGATTGCCGGGTGGTCGGCGGGCAGGCCCGCGTCGAGCAGGCCGAGCCCTGCCAGGCAGGTGTCCCACATCGGCGAGAGGCACGCCTGGACGCGCAATGAGCCGCCGTCGTCGGAGGGCAGACTCCACTCGCGCCTGAAGCCTTCCAGCCCGCGCTCCATTACCGGGTTGCCCATCGGCACGCCCAGAACATTGAGTGCGATGAGAGAGTAGACCCACGGCGGTTGGATACCGCCCCAGGAACCGTCCTCCTCCTGGCGCTCGACGACCCACTTTTCGATTCGCCGCAGGGCGTGACGGCGCAAGGGCTTCCAGGGGAGGCGCTCGTAGAGCCGCATGCCCTTGTCAGCCAGCCAGAACATGCTCTCCAGGCTCAGCCAGTTGTCTGACCTCCGCGGCAGAGCGAGCCGCTCCTCGTCGCCCTCGAGGTACAGTTCGTGGATGGCCAGCTCAGGCGGAATCTCCTTAACGGGCCGTTGGGAGAGCACGACGGTGAGCGGCACGACGGTGGCGCGCGCCCAAGACGACCAGCGGTAGATGTTGAAGGGCGCCCACGACGGAATCAAGATCATTTCCGGTGGCATGACGGGCGTGCCTTCCCACGGCCATTGGCCAAACAGGGCGAGCCAAATCTTGGTGAAGATGCGCACCTCAGGCACGCCGCCCTTGGATAGGATGAATTCCCGGGCTCGCCGCATGTGCGGTTGCTCAGGGCGATCGCCCGCCAGCTTCAGCGCAAAGTAGCACTCGACGGACGTGCTGAGGTCGCCCGGCGCTCCGTAGTACATTCCCCATGACCCGTCTTCGCGCTGGCGTCGCCGGATGTCGTTGGCGACCAGAGCGATGCGCTCGCCTTCGTCAGTCCCGAGGAAGGAGACGAGCAGGAGGTGCTCGGCTTCCATCGTGGGGTTCGACTCCAGTTCGCCCCACCAGAAGCCGTGGGCATCCTGCGTGCGCAGGAAGTAGTCCTGCACGCGGCGCAGCGCCTCTTCGACGCGCCATTGGATCCCAGCCTCGATCATTGTTGTAGTGCTTGTGACGGCAGCGGGCAGACCTGAAGCCTGGCGTCGGCACCAGGCAACGAGGCACGAACTCCAGCTTTTGGACCTTCAGTTAGCAAATGCGTCACTGAGGAGTTGAGGATGAAGCGGCCTTGTCGCCAAGTGGCGGCAAGCCTAGCATGCCTAGGTATCACGATTCAAGAGGTTGTTCACTGCAGACATACCCGTTCGCTTTGAACCAGGCGGCGGCGCGGAGCAGTGCACGGCGCACATCCGATTGGGGCATTCCCAACTCACGAACCGCCTTCGACGGGTCTACCCACATCCGCGTCCGAGCGATGCGCGCGCCTTCGAGCGGGATGCGCGGCTTGCGGCGCAGCAGCCTGCCCTCGATGAGCGTGTCGGCGTAGGCGGAGGCTAGCGCCACTGCGTACGGGATGCGCCAGCGCGGCGCGGATACCCCCACACCGTCGGCGAGCGTCTCTAGGATCCACCTCAGGGAAACATTGCCCTGTGCGCTTGCCAGGAGGTACCGTTCGCCCGCGCGCCCCTTCTCAAGCGCGAGCACGTGTCCCGCTGCGACATCCGCCACGTCCACGATGTTCAGCCCCGTGTCGACTACGGCGGGAATACGGCGATTGAGGAAGTCGACGATGATTTGGCCCGTCGGCGTCGGCTTGACGTCGCCGGGGCCAACGGGCGCGGCGGGATTGACGATAACAATCGGCACGCCCTGCCGCGCCATGCGCAAGGCGATGCGCTCCGCCTCGAATTTCGTGCGCTTGTAGTGGCCGACGAGGTCCCTGGGCTGCGCGATGTCCGACTCGTCGGCGAGGCCGCTCTTGCGGAAGTGGGTGGTCGCCACGGTGCTCGTATGCACAATGCGCTCTACACCCGCAGCGACCGCCTCTTCCAGCACGTTGCGCGTGCCCTCGACGTTGACCTCCCAAAACGGGTCGGGGTCGGGTGGCCAGAACGCGTAGAGCGCCGCCACGTGAACGACTCCGTCGCACCCGCGCACCGCCTCGGCGACCGACGCCCTGTCCGTCACATCGCCGCTCACTGCCTCCAGCCCGTCGCCGCGCGCCATGGCACTGCTGCCTGGCCTCAGCAGCGCGCGCACCCTGTAGCCGGAGTTCAGCAGCGCGCTCGCCACATGCCCGCCGATGAAGCCGGATGCGCCGGTTACGAGGATCCGGTCCACCACGGATCCTCCTGATCCAGCAGTTCGCCGACGGCCTTGCGCAGTGCGGCACCCGCCCGCCGCGACATGCTGGACAGCGCAACCATTCGCCTGGCCGCCAGCGGGTTGCGGACGAGCGCTGTGCCCGCATGCAGCCACTCGCGCCGGCCTCCGTCGGCGACGATCGCGCCGACGAAGGAGGGCAGTTCCTCGTCCACCTCGTCAAGGACGACGCGCACGGTGCACAATGGTACTCCGGCTTCGCGGGCCGTCTTCGCCAGATGGTAGCCCTCCAGGTCTACGAGGTCCGCGCCGTTACTGGAGCGCGCTTGCCATTTGTCCGGTATCAATGGCAGCAGCGTGTCGGCGGTGAGGAGGGTGCCGGCGGCTCCGTTCATCGACGTCGGGATGGGGAGCAGCAAAGGTTCTTGCTCGGGCGCGAGTACGCGCTCGCAGGCGAGCACATCGCCGGTGTGCAACTCGGGGGAAAGCCCACCGGCAAAGCCGAGCGATAGGATGCGCCCAGGTGCGTAGCGCTGAACGAGCGCCGCAAGTGCCGACGCGGCTTGCCGGCCTATGCCGACGGTCGCCGCAGCGATGTCGTCGCGCGTCCCGGGGCGCAGGCCGCCCAACTCGCGCCGCGTAGGTGCGACCACAAGGAGTGGACGAGCTGCATCAGACCCCATGGCGGGCTACGCTTGCGCTCCGCCTTCCCGTGCGCGCTCCTCGGCCTTGCGTCGCTGGTAGTCCTCGTAGGAGTTGCCGGCGGCGGTGTCCTTTCCCGTGAAGCGTATTGCCACAACGTTGGCATAGGCTAGGTCGAATGGCCCCTCGCCCGATTCGTCGAAGTACTGAAGCACGCGCCGGTACGGGCGCGCGTCGCGGTTGGAGACGTAGCAGACGATCGAGCCACCGTCCGCCTTGTCGAGTGTTACGTTGCCGCGGTAGTCGAATGCGGCGTCAATGAGCTCATCAAGGCTCACGCCGTCCCCAATCGCAGGCGCCCAGCCCTCCAGTCTCCCGTCTGGAGGCAGCGGCATAGCTACAGCTTGCCTCTAATGGTTGAAACGGCCGCCTGCCTGAATCCACGCCATGTAGTGAAGGTGGCGTGGACAGCCGTGGGCTCATGGCCGGAGTGCACCATGCAGTCCTGGCATGCAGGGTTGCCGCTCTCCCTACCGTAGAGGCTCCAGTCGGTATCGTCCATGAGTTCCTGGAAGGAGGATGCGTAGCCCTCTTGAAGCAGGTAGCAGGGGCGTTGCCAGCCGAAGATGGTGTAGAGGGGGTTGCCCCACGGAGTGCACTCGAAGTCCTCTTTGCCCATCAGGAATCGCAGGAACAAGGGCGATTGGTTGAATCGCCAACCCCGCTTCTTGTTGCTGAGGATTTGGCTGAAGAGCCGGTTGGTCTTTTCGTGCTCGAGGAAGTGGTCTTGGTCGGGCGCTTTTGCGTATGAATAGCCAGGAGAGACCATCATCCCCTCCACGCCCACGCCCATCATCTCGTCGAAGAAGTCGCGAACGCGCAGCGGGTCGGTGTTGTCAAACAGCGTGGTGTTGGTCGTGACCCGAAAGCCCCGTGCAATCGCCTCGCGGATTCCGTCCAGCGCAATGTCGTAGACCCCGTCGCGACACACCGCTTCATCATGCTCCTCCCGCAGCCCGTCCATGTGGACGCTGAAGGAAAGGTACTTGCTGGGCTTGAAGAGCCCTTCCTCCAACTTCTGCTTGAGCAGAAGGGCGTTGGTGCAGACGTAGACGTACTTCTTGCGCCGGACCAACTCATCAACCAGTTCGCCAATGTGTGGATAGAGCAGGGGCTCGCCGCCGGGGATGCTGACGACGGGTGCGCCGCACTCCTCGACCGCCTCAAGCGCCTGCGCCACGCTCATGTTCTTGCGCAGCACCTGTGCCGGGTACTGGATCTTCCCGCATCCTGCGCACGCTAGGTTGCACCGCAGCAGCGGCTCCAGCATGAGCACCAGCGGATAGCGCTTGCGGTTCTTGATGCGCTGCTTGACGACGTAGGATGCAACCGTCCAAGCTTGTGACGCCGGTACGGCCATTAGCCCTCGCTGCTTCCTCTCACCGTTGTCTTCCCGAGCCTACAGGGGCAATTATGCACTACTTAGGACGGTTCACAAAATAATCGGCGAGCGCGCCAATCGTCGAAACGGACGATTGCGCGAGCCCCAGCCCTTCGATGGCTTCGACCGCGAGCTGCGCTTGATCTTCTGCGAGCTGTTGCACGAACACGTCCGTCTCCAGCGAATTGAGCAGTTCGAGCACGCGCGCCACGTCGCTCTCTCCGATCTCTGGCTGCGCGTAGACCTGCGACAACCATGCACGGTGAGCCGGCGGCGCATGCTGGAACATGTGAACGACGGGCATCGACTTCTTCTTGCGCTGGATGTCGGCGCCCACGGGCTTACCCGTGGCGGCAGGGTCACCCCAGACGCCGAGGTAGTCGTCGCGTACTTGGAATGCCAGCCCGAGGCGGCGGCCGCATAGGCCAAAGGCGCGGGCCATGCCAGCGTCGCGCCGCGCGATGAGTGCGCCGAGGAACATCGCACCCTCGATGAGCGCACCCGTCTTGCGCCCCACCATGTCGAGGTACTGCTCGGTCGTCACCTCCTCCGATTCTTCGAAGGAGATGTCAAGGTATTGCCCCTCAATCATCTCCAGGTAGCGCCGGGTCAATTCCAGCGACGCTTCTGCAACGACGCTCGCAGCCAGGCCCGACTCGCTGGACGACTGGAGCGCTCGGTCGGCGGTGATGCGCATCGCGTTGCCCGCCGCGATCGCCTCGTGTTTGCCGTATACCGTCCATGTCGTGGCGCGGCCGCGCCGCACCTCGTCCTGGTCCTGAATGTCGTCGTGAATGAGGGAGAAGTTGTGAATGAGTTCGAGCGCCGCCGCCGTGGGCAGCGCCTCGCGCCAGTTGCCGCCTGCAAGGTCGCACGATGCGAGGACGAGCACAGGCCGCAGCCCCTTGCCCGCATCCTCATTGGCGGGAGAGCCGTCTGGCGCTTGCCAGCCGAGGTGGTAGCGCAGCAGCGCGTAGATGCCGGCTTCGTCCTGGGGGACGGCGCGTCGCATCTGTGCCTTGATACCCGCCTGGTAGCGTTCGGTGAGCGCCGTGATTTCACGCTCTGCCGTTGCCAGAACGTCTGTCATCCCGGCCACTTGCCCATGGCTTCAATCAGCTCAGCCGTGTGCAGCACGCCCATGCGGAAGTAATCTCGACGTATGTTCTCGTTCGGTGCGTGGATGCGATTGCCTGGGTAGTCGATCCCGCACGAGGCCACTGGGACGTTCAATATCTCTTGTATCGGATGTTGCGGGCCCGTACCCGTCATGCTGGGCTGAATGTAGGGTTCGCTGCCGTACACCGTGCGGGCAGTATCCGCAACGAGCTTGACGAACGGGTCGCCAATGGGCGTACGCGACGGATGCTCGCTCGTCAGGACCGAGATGCCGATGTCGCTGAATCCGCGCTCGTCGAGGTGCTGGCGCAGGCTGGCCAGCACCTCTTGCGGATCCTGGTTGGGGACGAGCCGGAAGTCCATCTTGACGCGCGCTACCGCTGGAAGAATCGTCTTCGCGCCCTGACCCGTGTAGCCCGCAACGATGCCCGCGATGTTCGCCGTCGGCTCCATGATCATCCGCCGCCGAAACTCGAACCCGGTCGCCTCACCTAGCGACAGTTCGACTCCAAGGTCGCGGCGGAACTCGTCGTCCGTGTCTGGGAGCCGTCGCAGCGCATCCAACTCCTCGTCAAGGGCAGGGCGGATGCGGTCGTAGAAGCCGCGCAAGTGGATGCGCTCGCCTGCGTCCTTGAGCGAGGTGAGCGCCCACATCAAGCGCCATACCGGGTTCGGCACTGTCGGTGCGTAGGACGAGTGTGAGTCTCGGCTTGCCGAACGACACTCCAACTCGACGTACAACAGACCCTTGACGCCCAGCGAGATGAGCGGCTTGCCGTCCCAGTTGACGCCACCCCCTTCCCAGATGCAGACGTCGGATTTCAAGACGGCCTTGTTTTCGTGTACGAAATCGTGGAAGCCCGGGCTGCCGATTTCCTCGGCACCCTCCAGGCAGAACTTGATACGAACCGGCAGGTCGCCCTTGGTTGCCCGCAGCGCCTTGATTGCGGCGAGCCTAGCAATGAACGGGCCCTTGTCGTCCGATATTCCGCGTCCGTAGATGAAGCCATCCTTCTCGAACGGCTCGAACGGCGGCGACTCCCACTCGTCCAGGGGGTCGGGGGGCTGCACGTCGTAGTGGTTGTAGAAGAGCAGCGTGTGCTCGCTCGTTCCCTCCGTCTCACCGTAGACGACGGGGTAGCCTGGGTCGGCGGTTGGCATGATGCGCGCCTCCAGACCGGCGTCACGTATCAGCTCCGCAACCATCTCCGCGCACTCCAGAACGCCTAGGCGCTGCGCGCTCACGCTGGGCTGTGCGGTGAGGCGCTTCAGGTCATCCAGCGTCTCTTCCAGGCGCGCGTCGATGAAGGAGCGCGTCGCATCGTCCATGTAAGAGCCCTCCTTGTTTCGCTATCCGGTTGCAGGACGCGCCGCTATAGTCTGCTGCGCCTCGATGCGTGTCAACTTGCCTTCGGATTCAAGGCACGCACAGGTTAGGTCTGTGTTAGGCTGCAAGTATCACTTGCAGACACGGATACCGAGACCGGAGATCGTCAATGGACGAGCGAAGTCCCGAAGACCCCCATCGCCACGAAGCCCATGACCACGGGCATGACGAGCACGAGCATGCCCACACGGAGCACGCGCACGATCATGGCCATGAGGGACATGACCACGGGCACGGCGAGCACGAGCATGCCCACGCGGAGCACGCGCACGACCATGGCCATGAGGGACATGACCACGGGCACGGCGCGCACGAGCATGCCCACGCGGAGCACGCGCACGACCTGGCCATGAGGGACATGACCACGGGCACGGCGCGCACGAGCATGCCCACGCGGGACATGGACACGGCCATCATGGGCATGACCATCACGGCCACGACCACAGCCATGACTTCCGGAGCGCCAGCCGTAAGGCCCTAGGCATATCACTCGTCGTAATTTTGGCCTACACAGGGGCGGAGGCCGCCGGCGGCATCCTGTCCGGTAGCCTCGCGCTGCTTGCCGATGCTGGACACATGCTCACCGATGCAGCTGCTATTGCAATGGCGCTAGTGGCCATGTGGATCGCGCAGAAGGAAGCGTCGGTGGAGCGCACCTTTGGGTACCACCGCACGGAGATACTAGCCGCGCTCATCAATACGTTCGCACTGTGGCTCATAGCTGGATGGATCTTCTTCGAGGCCTACCATCGGGCCTTTACGGAAGAGGTCGAAGTGGTCGGCTTGCCGGTGCTCTTGGTCGGTATCGGCGGCTTCCTCATCAACCTCGGCACCGCATGGGTACTCCACCGCTCGGCGGGTGAGAGCTTGAATGTGGAGGGCGCTTTCCAACACGTGCTGGGCGACCTGCTCGGCTCGGTCGGCGTCATTGTGACCGCCGTCCTGATCATGCTCTTTGAGTGGTACATCGCCGACCCCATCGTCAGCGTGGCCATCGGGCTGCTCATCATCTACAACACGCGCCACTTGATCGTCAGCATCGTCAACGTTCTCCTCGAGGGAGCGCCGGAGCACATCGACGTCTACCAGCTCTGCAGTGACCTCGAGGACATGGAGGGCGTCACGCTGGTGCATGACGTGCACGTCTGGACGATTACGTCGGGGAACGAGGCGTTCACCGCACACGTGCTGCTCGATCCCGAATACACCGGCGACTTCAGCCAGCTGGTAAAGCGGATGCAGGACGTGGTGCATAAGAAGTACGGCATCGGCCATTCGACGATCCAGTTAGAGCAGACGACGTCCGGCTGCCGGGAGGACCACCACGTCGGCCACCTGGTAGCGCGTGCGCGCACCTGATTGCTGCCCAAGTCCGCCTTTTGCATGCATAGAAAAGCCCCCGGCACTCCTCAGGAATGGCGGGGGCTTAGTTCGCTCGAGAGATAGATGCCCTAGTGGGCGTGCGGGTGGGCGTGGTGCTCGTGGTCGTCGCACTCGTGCGGGTCGTGGACGTGCCCCGGCTCATCGCCGTGGTGTTCGTGCGTGTCGCACTCGTGCGGGTCGTGCCCGTGTTCTTCGGCGTGGTGCTCGTGGCCATCACACTCGTGGATATCGTGGACATGCCCTGGCTCGTCGCCATGGTGCTCGTGGCCATCACACTCGTGGACGTCATGCACCAACGGAACATCGTGAACGTGCTGATGAACCATATGCCTCTCCTCTTGCCCTGGCGCAGTGTCTAGGTTCACGCGATTGTTGCATGCCGTCAGAACGAGTGTCAACTCTTAGCGACGCATGTGAGACCTAGTGGCTATGGAGCGGCAACCCGTCATGCTCGTGGCCCGGCGTTCGATGGTGTGCGATGCCCGCCTCGCTAGAGGGGTCGACGTGAACGATTGCCTCGCCGAGGTAGGGGATGGCGTGGTTGAGCGCGTGAGAAACGCGCTTCCCCAGTTCGTGCGCCTCCTCGAGCGAGAGGTTGGTGCTCGCCGTGAGGTGGACTTCCGCGTGCAGGCGGTGGCCTATCCACCGCGCTCTGGAGTAGGTGATGCTCTGCACGCCCGCAATGTGGAAGGCTTCATGCTCCAGGTTGTCGAGTATTTCGGGGTCGACGCCGTCGAGCATTCGGCCAAACACTGATTTGGCGGATTGATACACAATCCTTGCAATGAGTACGCTGATGCCCAGGCCCACAATTGGATCGGCAACCGGAAAGCCTGCCCAGATGGCTATGGCGCCAATCAAGACAGCGAGGCTCGCCAGCCCATCAGTCCGCGCATGGTAGCCGTCGGCCACCAGCGCGGCGCTGTTGATTTCGCGCCCGACGCGGATGCGGAACAGCGCGACGGCCTCGTTACCAACGAAGCCTATCGCCCCAGCTGCCGCGACCACCCACACCAATTCAATGTCCCGCGGGTGAATGAGCCTCTCGACCGACTCGTAGGCTGCCACGACGGCGCTGAACAGGATGACTAGGACGATGACAGCCCCGGCGAGGTCCTCAACCCTCCCAAATCCATAGGCGAACCGCCTCGTTGCTACGCGCCGTGCGAACAGGAATGCTATCCACAGAGGGACCGCGGTCAGCGCGTCGCCTACGTTGTGGATGGTGTCTGCCAGCAGCGCCACGCTGCCGGACAGCACGACGACGACCGCCTGGATTGCGGCGGTAATCCCCAGCCCTACGAACGACCACTTGATGGCCCAGATGCCGCGGCTGGTCGTCGCAATGGACGGGTCGATCACGCCATGGGTGTGCCCGTGCTCCGTGTCCTCCCCATTATCGTGATGGTGATGCATCGCCCGCACGATAGCCCGAATTCCCATCGCATGGCTAGAGTTGAGACAAGCGGCTTGAGGCATTGGCCGTTCTCGGTGCTGTGCCAGCGCTTGACAACAGGATAGACTTGGGCCGCGCGCACAGTCGTTCGCACCTGATTGGTAGGAGGATGGAATGGGCATCTCAGGACTCGGCTACATAGGCCTTGGCGTCTCCGACATCGACCGTTGGCGGGCCTTCGCCACTACCGGCGTGCTCGGCCTGCAGGAAAGCGAGGTAGGGCCTGACGGCACGGTCTACCTACGCATGGACGAGCACCATCATCGCTTCGCTGTTATGCCGACGGGGGAGGACGACGTCGTCTTTGTCGGATGGGAAGTGCCGACTGCTGAGGCGCTCGACGAAATGGCGGAGAACCTCACGAAGCGTGGCATCTCCTTCGAGGAGGGTACGCCGGAGGAGCTGGAACACCGCAAGGTGGTGCGGATGATCAAGCTCCGGGAGGCAGGCGGGGCCCCCATCGAGATCTTCCACGGCCCCCTCGTCCTCTGGGAGCGACCCTTCCTGCCGACCACGCCCATCAGCGGCTTTAACACCGGCTCGCTCGGCCTCGGGCACATGATTCTCTTTCAGAAGGACCTCAAAGAGGCCACGGAGTTCTACCGCGACGTCATGGGGTTCAAGGTCAGTGACTACATTGCAGTACCCGTACTGGGTGACGCGGTCTTCTTCCACTGCAATCCGCGGCACCACTCCATCGCCATCGTGGAGGTGGACGCGCCCAAGCACCTCCAGCACATCATGCTAGAGGTCAAGAGCCTGGACGATGTGGGGCTCGCCTACTACCGCTGCAAGGAGTTCGGGACGCCGCTCTCCCTCGACATCGGGCGCCACACCAATGACCATATGTTCTCGTTCTACATGTCCAGCCCCTCCGGATTCGACATCGAGTACGGCTGGGGAGGGCGCCTGATAGACGATTCCACGTGGGTTGTCCAGCGGCACGTGTCGCCCGCCATCTGGGGCCATCAGCCCGTGCAACGCGAGGTTGAGGCGGGGTAGGCCGCAAGGGAAACGCTACCCCGGATGGCGTGGCCTCACTGAACGCTGCCTGATTGCGTAATCGCAACACTGTGAGTACTGCGCCAGCGTGGGCACGTGCGAGCGGGCGCCCGCTCGCTTCAGCCTTTACACACAGGGCATATGCCGCTACACTCGCGCCGCAGCGCACGGAGCCCCGGGCATTGCGGAAATCGTAAAGCCCGCGAGCTTTCGCGACGTTGTGCGGAAGCACCATATGCCTAGTTGTGGGAGCGCGGCACAGCGCTCCGGGAGGCGCAAGCTAGATGCTGACCCCAGGTCAGGTGGCGCTGATGACTGGCCCAGCGTCGCCTCTTTCCACGGAGGCGAACGAGTTGCTGTGCCGCACCGGGTCTGGAACTCCGATGGGCGAAGCCGTGCGCCGCTACTGGGTCCCAGCGCTCCTGTCAACGGAGCTTCCCGAGCCTGACTGCCCTCCAGCTGAGATCCGGCTGCTCGGCGAGGACCTGGTGGCCTTCCGCGCGACGAGCGGACGGATAGGGATAGTGCAGTGGTGGTGTCCCCACCGCGGCACGCCGCTATGGATGGGGCGCAACGAAGAGGATGGGCTGCGCTGCCTCTACCACGGCTGGAAGTTCGACGTCGACGGCAACTGCGTCGACCAGATGAACGAGCCTCCGGAGGCGCAGTTCAAAGACAATATCCAGATGGTTGCATACCCGACCGTGGAGATGGGCGGCATCATCTGGACGTACATGGGGCCGCCGGAGCATCGACCGCCGGAGCCTAAGTTCGAGTTCACGCAGGTACCGGAGTCGCACCGCCACGTGTCGAAGGTGATACAGGAGTGCAACTGGGTACAAGCGGTTGAGGGCGGCATTGATCCCGCGCACGCATACATCCTCCATTCTGCGCTGACGAACGACGCGCCAGGAACAGCCGGCCTCAAGCCCAACAACGCCTTCATGGGGCCGCCCCACTACCGCATGTACGTCGACTACACTGACTACGGCCACCAGTTCTGGGCCGTCGGTGCGGCAAAGGGCAAGCACTACGTCCACGGCCACCACTTCGTGATGCCGTGGACGCAATTGCGGCTGCACACGTGGATCATGCACATCGTGCCGGGCCACTTCTACGTGCCTATCGACGACGAGAACTGCATGGTCTGGAACTGGGTCTACAGCTTCACTGATGAGCCTCTGCCCGAGAGCACGCGCGAATTCGAGGACTGGAGGAGCGGCAATGGGCCAGGCCACGTCGACCAGACGACATTCCGTTCCATCCCTAACAGGAGCAACAAGTGGGGCCTTGACCGTGAGGCGCAGCGCACCACTTCTTTCTCCGGTATCGAGGGGGTGAACGTTCAAGACCGGGCTGTTCAAGAGGGTGCGGGCGCGATCATTGACCGCAGCCGCGAGAACCTCGGACAGACGGACATGCCTGTCATTGGCGTCCGCAGGAAGATGATGGAGGCGCTGCGCGTCGTTGATGACGGCGGGGCGCCTCCCGGCACCGGCACGAGCTACTACGGTTTGCGCGCCATCGGACGCATCTACGACCAAGAGGTCGACTGGCGCAGGGAATCGCTGAAAGAGATGCATCCGGAGACGTTCGCCGGCTCTCCAGGGTGATACCGGCATGGTGATTACCGCAGGCCAGCTCTCCCTGTTGGACGGACCCCCGTCGCCGCTTTCCCACGCAACGAACGAGTTGCTATGCCGTATCGGGCCTGGAACTCCGATGGGCGACGTGGTGCGCCGCTATTGGGTGCCGGCGCTCCTCTCGAGGGAACTGCCTGAGCCCGACTGCCCTCCAACTGAGATCCGGCTGCTCGGCGAGGACCTGGTGGCCTTCCGCGCAACGAGCGGACGGGTAGGGATAGTGCAGTGGTGGTGTCCCCACCGCGGCACGCCGCTATGGATGGGGCGCAACGAAGGGGAGGGGCTGCGCTGCCTCTACCACGGCTGGAAGTTCGACGTCGACGGCAACTGCGTCGACCAGATGAACGAGCCTCCGGAGGCGCAGTACAAGGACAAGATCGACCTCATCGCGTACCCGACGGTCGAGATGGGCGGCGTCATCTGGGCGTACATGGGGCCGCCGGAGCATCGACCGCCGGAGCCCAAGTTCGAGTTCACCCAGGCGCCGGAGTCCCACCGCCACGTTCTCAAGGTCATCCAGCGCTCCAATTGGATACAGGCTCTGGAGGGTGGCATCGACCCGTCCCACGCGCCCATTCTGCACGGCGGCCTCACTCGCTACACGGCCGGTGCGGACATCGGCCGTGGCCTGGGTGCCGGCGACGCCATCATGAAGCCCAAGACCTACCGCATGTATGTCGAGCCAACCGATTACGGCCAGCAGTTCTGGGCGGTGGGCGCCAGTGACGACGAGAACTACGTCATGGGCCACCACTTCGTCATGCCGTGGACGCAGATACGCCTCCACACGCGCAACCCCAACCTCGTTGCGGGACACTTTTACGTGCCCATCGACGATGACAACTGCATGGTGTGGGACTGGGAGTATTGCTTCGCCGAGGAGCCACTCTCCGAGACGGAGGTCGAGTGGCTGGAGATGAGCAGCGGCTACGGCAAAGGGCATGTGGACCCCGCGACATTTCTCCCCTACCACGATCGCAACGATGACTGGGGCCTGAGCCGTGAGGCGCAGCGCACCGAACGCTTTTCCGGCATGCCGAGCAACGGCGACCAAGACCGTGCGGTGCAAGAGGGTGTCGGCCCCATCGTAGACCGCAGCCGCGAGAACCTAGGCCAATCGGACATGCCGCTCATAGGAGTCCGCAGGCGATTCATGGAATCGTTGCGAGTGGTGGCCGACGGCGGCAATCCGGTCGGTACGGGGAGCAGCTACTATGGCATCCGTGCGGTAGGCCGCTCCTATCCCAAGGACGTTGACTGGCGCGCCGAGACGCTCGCCTTGATGCACCCCGACGAATCTACGGTGTTACGGACGGAGGAATGAGATGACGCTAAGCGCTGAAGAAATGAGGCTGATGAATGGTCCGGCGTCGCCGCTTACCAAGCAGGCGAACGAGTTGATATGCCGCACCGGGCCTGGGACGCCGATGGGTGAGACCGTGCGCCGCTACTGGGTGCCTGCGCTCCTCTCGACGGAGTTGCCTGAACCTGATTGTCCGCCCGTAGAGGTAAGGCTACTCGGCGAGGACCTGGTGGCCTTCCGCGCAACGAGCGGCCGAGTAGGGCTGGTGCAGTGGTGGTGCCCGCATCGTGGGACGCCGCTTTGGATGGGGCGCAATGAAGAGGAGGGGCTGCGCTGCCTCTACCACGGCTGGAAGTTTGACGTCGACGGCAACTGCGTCGACCAGTTGAACGAGCCTCCAGAGGCCCAGTACAAGGACAAGATCGACCTCATCGCGTACCCGACGGTCGAGATGGGCGACATCATCTGGGCGTACATGGGCCCACCCGACAAACGCCCGCCCGAGCCCAAGTTCGAGTTCACGCAGGTGCCGCAATCACACCGTATGGTGTCGAAGGTGATACAGGAGTGCAACTGGGTACAAGCGGTTGAGGGAGGCATCGACCCCGCCCACGCGCGCGCACTCCACGGCGCAATCAAGGACGGCGTGGAGGGCGGCTGGGGCCTGGCTCCGAGCTCCCCCTTCATGCTTGCCTCGGCCGGGCGATACTACGTCGATCACACTGACTACGGTCATCGCTTCTGGGAAGTGTGCAAGATGCAGAACGGCGACCAGCACGTCATGGCGCACCATTTCGTGATGCCGTGGACGCAGATTCGCGCCAACGTCACCGGCGACCACATGGTGCCCGGCCACTTCTACGTACCCATGGACGACGACAACTGCATGGTGTGGAACTGGATTTACAGCATCGACGGAGAGCCGCTGACGGAGGGGACGCGCTGGTACGAGGACAACGCCAGCGGCAACGGCCCGGCACACGTCGACCAGACCACGTTCCGCTCGTTTCCCAACAGGGACAACAAGTGGGGCATGGACCGCGAGGCGCAGCGCACCATCTCCTTCTCCGGCGTCAAGGGCATCAACGTCCAGGACCGCCTGGTGCAAGAGGCTGTCGGCCCGATCGTAGACCGTAGCCGTGAGAATCTGGGCCAGTCCGATCTGCCCATCATCGGCGTTCGCAAGAAGCTCATGGAGGGCGTGGCGCTCGTTGCCGACGAGGGCGACCCCGCCGGGGTCGGCACCAGCTACTACGAATTACGCGCGTTTGAGAAGGTCTATCCTGCAGAGGTCGACTGGAAGGCAGAGACCCTCAAGCTCATGCACCCAGAGACCATTGGAAGCTAGTTGCACTGCAAGAGAACAGGGAGGAATTACGAAATGAGACTGATTTGGAAACGCACGACATTGCTGCTAGGGGCGCTGGCGGTGATTGCGCTGGTGGCTGCCGCCTGCGGCGATGACCCAACGCCGACGCCGACATCCCCGCCACCGACGGCAACGCCGACCTCAGCCCCCGCGCCTGAGCCAACGGCTCCGACGGGGGACCAGCCGGCGAACACCCCGACGCCTCGACCTGCCAACACCCCGACCCCCCAACAGTCGGAGTATGACCGTGTCCTCGAGGCGGCGCTAGAAGAGGGCGTCGTCAGCATCATCGGACACGAGTCGGAGCTGCGGCAGAAAATCCTCGTGGACGAGTTCGAGGCGCGCTTCCCGGGCATCAGGGTCGAGTACCTTGGCCTGCCTGGCGGTGAGGCGGACGCGCGGTGTGAGGCGGAGTGGGCGGCGGACGCATTTGACTACGATGTCATCATGGCGCGCTGCACCGACTTCGCGTTCGAGATTGCGGATGAGGGCGGCTTGCAACGCATCAGGGACAACATCCTGCTGCCCAACCTTCTTGAAGAGCAGCTCTGGGTTGGAGGCTTCGATGAGTCGTTCCTGGACACGCAGGACGAGTACATCTTCAGCTTCGGCGCGTTCTCGCTTTCCATCACGTGGCAGCGGACGGACCTGCTACCGCAAGACGAGATCACGCGCATCGGCCAACTGCTCGACCCCAAGTACTCAGGCAAGATTGGATTCGCCGACCCGCGGGAGAGCTTCCTGGCCAACTACCAGGCCGCGTTCATCTACGAGGACTCGGGTGAGGATGGGCTGCGTACGCTCTTCGAGGACAACGGTGCGCGCATCTTCGGCACCGGCGACCAACTCATCGACACGATGGTGCGTACTGACGAGCTTTGGCTCGCTGTAGGCTTCCCGGACCACCGGCTCAAGTCCTTCCAGGATGCGGGCCTCGAGGCGGCCAACAACATCGAGCCGACCCGGTTCGAGGATGCATGCTGGATGGGGCGGACGAACGGTTTCATCGCCATTCCGACGAATAACCCGCATCCGAACGCGACCAAGATTTGGGCGAACTGGGTCCTTAGCCAGGAGGCGCAGGAGATCTGGTCGTTTGAGTCAGGCGAGGCTTCGGCGCGAACCGACGTTCCTCCCGGCACTTCCGGCCGCTACCCCGACCCCGCGATCTGCGGCAACTGGAAGAACTTCCAGACTGAGGAGTTCATGGTCAGCGAGAGGTTGCTGAACCCGACGGCTGACGCAGTGAGCCGCATACTCAGTGAGCTGGGCAGGTAGGTAGGGTTCGTCTGAACAACATACGGCCACCCGTGGCAGGGCATATCCTCTGCTGCGGGTGGCTAAAGGATGACTCCTCTTGGAAACGGCACAGCCACAGGGGTCGGAGCGCGCCGTGCATGGAGCAGCCTCTGATCCTGAACCGCTTCTCCAGATTCGCGGTCTAACGAAGCGCTTCGGCGCCCAAAAGAACGTCGCGGCAGTAGACGGCCTGGACTTGGACGTGCTGCACGGCGAGATATTCACCCTCCTCGGTCCGAGCGGCTGCGGCAAGACGACGACGCTTCGGCTTATCGGAGGTCTGGAGCAGCCTGATGACGGCGAAATCGCCTTGGCTGGACGGCCCATCGTTTCGGTCGGGAAGCGTGTCTTCGTTCCGTCGCACCGGCGCAACATGGGCATGGTGTTCCAGTCGTACGCCGTCTGGCCCCATTTGACCGTCTTCGAGAACATCGCCTACCCGCTGCGCGCACGCCGTGTACGCGGTGCTGCGATTCGCGAGCGCGTGGGTCGCGTCATGAGCATGTTGGGCCTCGATGGCCTCGAGTCGCGGCCAGGCCCCTTGCTCAGCGGTGGCCAGCAGCAGCGCGTGGCCCTCGCCCGGGCGCTTGTCTATGAGCCGGGCATCCTCCTGCTGGATGAGCCGTTCAGCAACCTCGATGCCAAGCTCCGTGAGCAAATGCGTATCGAACTCAGGGTCATTCAGCGAGAGTTGCGCATCACGGTTGTCCTCGTCACGCATGACCAGATCGAGGCGCTGAGCCTTTCGGACAGGATGGCTGTGCTCAGCAACGGCAGACTAGAACAGGCGGGGACCGCCGCCGAGATCTATAGCAATCCCGTCAGCGAGTTCGTCCGCGATTTCATGGGGCGAACGCTGCTCATGAAGGCAGCGGTTGCGCCGGAAAGCCACGCCGACTCGGTCACTGCGATACTCGAAGATGGCGCAACGCTCATCGCGGGCCGCCCTGAGGGGTCGTGGACTCCAACGCCAGGCGCGCCGGTGGTCGTGGCGGTACGTCCAGAGCATGTCGAAGTCAGCCTGGACGGCGGAGTTGCCGATCAGGCCAACACGATGCATGCCGTCATTGATACGCTGCTGTTCCTCGGCGACCGCTTCGAATCGCGGATGCAGTGCACCAACGGCGAGCACTTGGTGATGAGCCTTCCGCTGAACATCCCATGGGCCGAGGGCGCGTCCGTCGCTCTTACCTTCCCTGAACGGCATGTCTCGATATGGCCGGCGTAGCAGAGCGGCTGCGGCCCGCGTCGCTGTCGCTCGGCATCGAGGCGAAGACCGTCTTGCAGGTGCTTCTGCTCCTCAGCCTGGCGGCCATCGTCCTCTATCCGATATACCTGCTCCTGCAGTACAGCTTCAACGAGGGCAGGCCGGGGGAGACGGCCGAATACACGCTGGAGAACTGGCGCTTTGCGTTCTCGAATCCGGGGATGCGCAAGGCGCTCATCAACACGGTGACGCTCCTGGTTACGCGGGAGGGCATCGCGCTCCTCATCGCCATTCCGGCGGCGTGGATACTTGCTCGGACCGACCTGCCGCGCAAGGGCTTGCTCGAACTGGGTATGTGGGTCACCTTCTTTCTCCCTACGCTGCCGGTCACGATGGGCTGGATTCTGCTGCTCGACCCCAACTACGGGGTCATCAACACTTGGCTCGAGCGGTTGCCGTTCATCAACGAATCGCCGCTCAACATCTATTCGTGGTGGGGCATCGTCTGGGTGCACCTCATGACGAGCTCCATCGCCTTCAAGGTGGTGATGCTTGCGCCCGCATTTCGCAACATCAACTCCGCGCTCGAAGAATCGTCTCGCATGGCCGGTGAAAGCGCGATAGGTACGTTCCGCAAGGTGGTGCTCCCGCTGGCAATGCCAAGCATCATCGTCATCACCATGATTGCGCTCGTCATTTCCTTCCAGGCATTCGAGATCGAGCGGGTGCTCGGCTCGCTGCGCAATATCGAGGTGTTCAGCACGATGATCTTCCAACTGCTTCGCCGCACGCCGGTCGACTTTGGGGCGGCGACCGCTCTGGCGGCAGTGGTCATCTTCGCGCTGATACCCCTCGCGCTCTTCCAGTACTGGTATGTGGGCCGCCGTCGCTACACCACCGTGACGGGGCAGTTCCAGGCCAATCTCTTCCGGCTTGGCCGCTGGCGCTGGATCTTCTTCGGTGTCTTCGCCGCCTACCTGGCCGCGTCTCTCATTCTCCCGTCGAGCTTCCTTTTCATGGGGACATTCATGAAGCTCTGGGGGTACTTCAGCGGCCTGCCGGAGCCCTGGACGGTGAGCCACTGGCAGGACGTGCTCACCGACAGCCAGTTCCTGGGAGCCCTGCGCAGCACGTTGCTTGTTGGCTTCGGCTCCGCGCTACTCGGCATCATCTGGTTCTCCATCATCGCCTACGTCATCGTCCGCACCAACTTCCGCCTGCGACTGGGGCTCGACTTCCTGTCGTGGCTGCCGTGGGCGCTCCCGGGCATCATCCTTGGTCTCGGCTTCCTGTGGATGGTGCTCGGCATTCCGATTCTCCGCCCACTCCATTCGACGACGTTCGTGCTCATACTGATCGTTACGCTGGGGTCGATTACGGTCGGTACACAGATGTTCAAGGCCAACCTGCTCCAATTGGGGCAGGACATGGAGGAGGCCTCGCGCATCAGCGGTGGCTCATGGTTCTATACCTACCGCCGTGTCCTGCTGCCCTTGATGATGCCAACCGTCATATCGGTAGGCCTGGTCACATTCGTCTTCGCCGCTCGGGACGTAAGCCGTGTTGCGCTATTGGCCAGCAGCCAGAACCGGCCATTGGCCCTGCTCCAGCTTGACTACCTCACCAGCTACCAACTCGAGGCGGCCTCCGTCGTCGGCGTCATCATCATCCTGCTGACAACGGGCGTCGCGGTAGCCGCGCGGTTGCTTGGCCTGCGCATCGGCATCCAAACAGGCGCCTGACCGCCTAGGAGAACGACACCCTTACGACGCCGAGCGCGCCGTAGTCGGCGACCACGCTGTCACCCTTGGACATGCGAAGCTGGCGTGTCAGCGACCCCGCCATCACGAGCTGCCCGGCGCCAATGCGCTGCCCGAACGTGGCTAGCTTGTTGGCCAGCCACGTAACTGACCGGATGGGGTCTCCGAGAATCGCATCGCCGGTGCCTTCCGCTGAGGGTTCTCCGTTTACTGCGACAGAGACGGTGGCCTCCCGCAGATCACCGATGTCCGCAATCGCCGCTGGCTCGCCGACGACGATTGCCCTTTCCTGGGCGTTGTCAGCGAGGGCCAACTCGAGTTGCTTCGTGAAGTTGCCGCGCGTCTCCGGCGTCTCGATCGCCGGCCGGACGGCCAGGATGGCCGCTCGGGAGGTCTTGTCTGTCACGCCTGGGCCGACGAGGTCATGCGCCATTTCGAAACACAGCTCATGCTCCACCGCAGGGCCGATGAGGCTATCGAAGGGTAGTGCCGCGCCTGACTGAAAGACGTCGCCATCCAAGATGTTCCCGAAGCAAGGCTCGTGAACGTTGAATTGGCGCTGCATCACCTCGCTGGTGAGGCCCACCTTCCATCCTGCAATGGAACGGCCTGCGGCCAGCTTGCGCCGCATCACCTCCAACTGCACCTGATACGCCTGATCGAGCGATAGCCGTCCGTGCCACTCCTGCGGGAAGTGGACGCCCTCAGCCAGCCGCTCCCAGAAGGAGTCGGCTACCGATTGCAAGTCCCAACCTTCACCCACCATCAGATCCACCGTACCTGGGCGCCTGCCGCCTATAGACCGCGGTCGTCCGCCGGCTGTGGCCTTTCCCTTGTGGCGGGTGCGACCAGGGGGACGAAGAACTCGTGGCTGAGTCGCGTCAACGCCTCAAGCTCCAGCGGGTCGAGGTAGATTTCGTCGGCTGAGCCAAGGTCCTTGATATGCAAGCGCGAGCCGTTGGCGGAATCGTCGAGGCGCACCTCCACCATCGCGAACTCGCTTTGCACGATGAACGGTTCCACCGCCGGTGCCTCCGGTCGATCGACAAGTGATGAGATGAGCCGCACCTTATCCCACCCCGCCACTGACCGCTAGCCGCGCATCCGCTACAGCACCACCAGCAGCGAGCCTGCAATGGAGATGAAGATGCCGGCCAGCACGCGCGGCTCAAAACTCTCGATTCGCCGGTTGAGGACATACGAAACGGGCAGCAGCAGAAAGCTGCCTGCGCGCATCAGCGGCAGCACGACCGTTACCGGCGCCACGCTGAACGCCAGGTAGCGGAACATCTGTGCCAGCACGACGCTCACCGCGCTGAGCAGGAACCACCTGCTCGTTCCCGCGTCGATGCGGTGCAGGTTTGCCCGCAGCATGGGCAACGCCAAGAGAGGCAGCAGGACGGCCGCAGCCGCCGTGTAGGCGACCAGAGAGCCGAGTACACCTAACCCCGAATCGGCCAGGGCTGAGCGAATGAGCAACGGACTGATTGCCCAGGATGCGGCGTTGAGCAGCCCGAATACGTAGCCCTCCACGTAGCGGGGCGAGGGCTCCCGTGTTACCTCAAGTTCTGCGCTGATTGCGGCGCCCTGACCGGAGCCGCCTGCCTGCGCCACGCGTTTTCGCGTGGCCGGTTGTTGCTGTGCGGGAGTGGAGGATTGGCGGCGGAAAACGATAGCCGGCCCGACAAGAATGAGGCTTATGCCCGTCCACATCAACAGCGTTACCTCTTCACTTAGCAGAACGACCGCGAGCAGGATGGAGAAGGGGACGTTGGCCCCGACGATGGTGCGATTGCGATTCGCCCCAAGCGCGCCGATGCCTCTGTGGTTGCAGTACCGGCCGATGATGAAGTGGTTGACGCCCGCTGCCGCAAGCAACAGGTACGAACGGGTATCAAGCTCGCTGGTGCGGAGGAGCTGTGCCGAAGCGGCCGCGCTCACGACGAGGAGCGGTACGCCGATGAGTACGCTGGTATAGACTCCCTGCAACGCCGAGCCGCGCAGCATCCCGCGCCTTACGCTTGCCTGGTTTAGCGCAAAGCTCATCTCCGAAAGCAAAGCGTAGACGACTGCGATCATGTGCTGCCTCGCAGTGCGCGCAGGTAGCTTGAAGCGCGCGCTGCCGTGCCAGTACCGCCACGATGCTCGGGGCCTCGCGTACCTAATCCTACCCAACCAATGACCCAGAGCCGCACGTCCGCTATAGCACCACCAGCAGCGAACCGACGATAGAGATGAAGATGCCCACCAGCACGCGTGGCTCGAAGCTCTCAATGCGCCGGTTGAAGACGTACGATATGGGAAGCAGCAGCACGCCGCCCGCGCGCATCAGCGGCAGCACGACCGTCACCGGCGCGACGCTAAGTGCAAGGTAGCGGAACATCTGCGCCAATACTACGCTTACCGCACTGACCATGAACCACCGGCTCGTAACCGCGTCGATGCGGTGGAGGTTTGCCCGAACCATGGGCAGCGCTAGGAGCGGCACCAGTACGACCGATGCCGCCGAGTAGGCGACCAACGAGCCCAATACGCCCAGCCCCGACCCCCCTAGCGCTGAGCGAACGAGCAGGGGGCTTATCCCGAACGAAATGGCGTTGAGAAGCCCGAACGCGTAGCCCTCCACGAAGCGAGGGGGAGGAGCCTCCGGCTCTGCTCCCTGTACCGCACCAGCTGCGGGGGCTTCAGCGGATGCGCCCGCTGCCGCGTGGACACCCTGTGGAGAGGCATGCGGCTGTGCCACGGGCGATTGGCGACGGAACACGATAGCCGGCCCCGCCAGGACGAGGGCCATTCCTACCCACATCCACCGCGTTATCTCCTCGCCCAGCAACACGACTGCGAGCAAGATGGAGAAGGGCACATTGGCCCCGACGATCGTGCGGTTGCGATTTGCGCCGACCGCTCCGATGGCCCGGTGATTGCAGTAGCGACCGATGATGAAGTGGTTGATGCCTACGGCAACCAACAACAGGTAGGAACGAGGCTCAAGGTCGCCCGCGCGAAAGAGCTGCGTCGAGATGGCCGCGCTGATGATGAGGACTGGTACGCCAATCCAGATGCTCATGTAGACGCCTTGCAACGCCGATCCGCGCAGCATTCCCCGTCGCACGCCCGCTTGGTTCATGGCGAAGGACATGCTGGAGAGCAAGACGTAGACGACTGCCAGCATATGCTGCCTCGTGGCGCGCTGTCTGTGCGCTGCCCCACCTCGTCAGCTTCGCCATTATCCGCAAAACCGTTCCCCCTTCATACACTCTCATGTACCCTCTTGAAATCGTCGCCAGCAAGACGGAGCTACCGAGCCGATAGTGCATCAATGAAGCTATACGCGGTCCTGTTGATGGTCGTGGCTGCCGTGATCGTAGCTGGCACGGGTTGCGATGACGATTCGGGCAGGGCGCCCTCCACGGCTCCGCTGAAGATTGGTCTGCTGCTCAACTTCACCGGGTCCCCCGAAGCCTCTTCGGACCGACAGCGGGCATTCGACCTCGCCATCAAGCACATCAACGAGGGTGGGGGAGTGCTCGGGATGCAGGTGGAGAGCGTCGTTGCCGATGCCACGGGCGATCCCTCTGCTGCCGTGGAAGCGGCACGGCGGCTGGTAGAGGTAGAGGGCGTCCATGCGATCGTCGGCCCCAACGCCAGTTCGGCAGCACTGCCTATTGCAGAGGGCGTCTCCGGTCCGCTCCGCGTTCCCACCATCAGCCCGTCGTCCACCTCGCCCTACCTGACCGAGGCCAAGGACGCCGACTACTTCTTCCGTACGGCGCTTTCGGATGCCATCCAGGGCCCTGTCCTAGCTGGCCTGGCCGAGAACCGCGGCTTCGACAACGTTGGACTGATATACCAGGACGACGCGTACGGCCGGGGGCTGGCGGACGCATTCGGGGCCTCATGGGGCGGGACCTTGCGGCGCGCCTCCATTGATAGGACTCAAACCGATTTCCTCTCGGTACTGACCCAGAGCGCCGAAGCAGGCGCGCAGGCCCTGGTCGTGATTGCCTTCGAGGCCCAGGCTGCGGCCATGGTGGGCCAGGCCGTCGATGAGGGGGTCTACGACCAATTCGTGTTTGCCGATGCGGCCAAGAGGCTTAGCCTAGTCAGGCAGGTCGGCGGCGAGAGATTGGGGGGCATGTATGGCACTGGGGGCGCATCCGCTCCGGGCAATGCCGCCACCGCCGATTGGGAGGCCGCCTTCATTGCCGAGTACGGCGAACTGCCGGTTCTCGCCTACGTCAAGGAGACCTACGACGCGACGCTCGCCTTCGCCCTTGCCGCCCAAGCGGCGGGAAGTGTCGACGGTGCCGCCGTACGCGACCAGTTGCGCGAAATCGCAAGGCCGCCCGGGCAGACTGTCCTGGCCACACCGGGCGGGGTCGCCAACGGCCTTGCTCTGCTTGCCGAGGGGAAGGAGATCAACCTCGACGGCGCCGCCAACACGCTGGACTGGGACGAGAACGGAGACCTCCTCAGGGGCCACATAGGCATCTGGCGGTTCACCATGGACGAGCGCATTGAAGAGCAAGAGGTGGTGCTCGTCGAGAAGCAGCGACCGGCGACGCCCTAGCATCCCCCGTACAGCGAGCTAGTGAACAAAACTACTGGGGTAGCAGTGCGCCGGGGTGCTAGCATGGAAGAATCCACTTACAAGAAGGCGTACATTCATGCAAGCTTCCACCAGTTCCCGCCGTTCTCGCCTGCTCTGGGCAACCATCCCCCTGCTCGTGCTGCTTGGGTTCTTGACGCTTGCGAGTGCGTGTGGCTCAGATCCGACGCCGACGCCTACGCCTACACCCACGCCCACACCGACAGCTACGCCGACCCCAGTTCCTCCGACGCCCACCCCACCCCCAGCGCCCTCCGTCCCCTTCGACCAGTTCGAGATCATGCCAACGACGACCGTGGGCGAACTGGTCGCCTACCTTTCGGAGGAGGAGGTTTCCTGCCTGCGCAGCACCATCGGGGAGGGAATCTTCAACTCCATCCAGGACATCACCTTCTCGGCCCTTCCTCCTGGCACGGCAGACTTCCCGGTGGATTGCCTGTCGGCCGAGAGCGTCATCAACATGCAGATCGCCTTCATGTCGGCTGAAGCGGGAGGGTTGAGCCTCGAAACGCGCGGCTGCATCAAGGCCCTTGCGCTCGAGAACCCGGCCGTCTTCGGCATCGGCGAGCCCCCGGCCAACCCTGGCGCCGCGATAGGGGCGGCAATACAGATGCAGCTCTGCCTGAGCGATGAGGAAGCCGCCGCGCTCGGAGCCCCCTCCGGCGGGGAACTCCCACCTCCTTCCGTCATGCGCTGCGTCGAGGAGCAGATCGGCGATGTCGAAGACCTGATAGCCATCTTCTCCGGCGAAGAACCGGACCAAGAGGCGATGCTCGGTCTGATGGCTGCGGCCATAGAGTGCGGTCTCGAGTTCCAGCCACCCAACTAGGCACCCGCAGGCATCGGCAACAAGGCAATAGGCCGTGCCGCCCTGGGTCATAGGGGTGGCACGGCTGCGTTGTGGGGCAGGTCCGGCAACTACTCGCTACTCGACATACTCGTCCTCTGAGAAGCGCGTCCACGACTTGAACACTGGAAATGGCGAGGGCAGGACGCCATGGGGGTCATTGAGCTTGAACGATATCTTGGCGCTGTCGAACACGTCCCTGACGGATATGGAGACGCCCTCGGTCCCTATGCAGTTATCGCACCGGGTGGGCAGCGCCTGCATCGAGACGGGTTGTTCAAGGTAGAGCGCTATCTCGGAGCTGCTGCGCCGTTCGATGCGGTAGCTGTCCGACGATATCTCCCACTCGCTAACCGCATGACCATCTTCGGCGTACTGACCCCAGATGCCGACCGCTCCGAAGAAGTCGAGGATGACGCCCTTCCGGGGGCTGGCGTCGACAGAGGGCTCGAACTGCCGGAATGAACGACCATCCAATTCGGCCTTGATGCGCGCCGCTTCTTCCCCGATAACCGGCTGCGGAGGAGCCGGGGCGCCGCAAGACGACACTGCAATGAGTGCGAGCACTAGAACGAACGGCAACCACAGCCGACTCATCCACAGACCTCTCATGCCATGGTACCAGTGAGATAGGGGGCTGATGCTCGTGGAGGACCCCTCCGCTGGCATTGACATCGGTGAGCCATGCCCCTCCGTGATAGACTGCGCTGCCGGACAGCATGGCATATCGCATCACGTAGCAACTTCGCTTATGCCAACGACACAAGCAAGCGGATGGTGGGCAGTGCGCACACTGGCAGCAGCAATCTCGATCATCACTCTCGCTCTACTGGTCGTTGCCTGCGAGGGGCCTGCCGGACCGGCAGGAGAACGGGGGCCTGCAGGGCCTCAGGGTGCAGCCGGCGCTACCGGACCGGCGGGAGAGCAGGGGCCTGCTGGCCCAGCAGGGCCCGCTGGACCAGCGGGGCCTTCCGGCGCATCGGGGGACAACGGCATGTTGGACCAGGCCGCCATGGCGGCCCTCATCTTGGGCCTCTTTGGGGAGGCGAGCGACACCGACAAGGGGTCGACAGCCTCCATCCCTCCCAAGTGGGAGTCCGAGAAGTACACCCAGTACTTTGTGAAGGAGGCCATCGCCAGGTATGACGCGGAGGGTCTCGAAGCCACCGTTGCGTACTACAACACCAAGGAGAGCGTGGACGGCCAGTGGTACGTATTCATTCTGGATGAGAATGACATGATGCTGGCTCACGCACCCAACCCTGCCTTGGTCGGCCGCCCAGCCTCGGAAGCTGATGGGCCCCACAACTACCCTGCTGGAGAGGCGGTGGTCGCAGTTGCCGACGAGGATGGCGAGTGGTTCAGCTACAGCTACACGAACCCGGCATCGGGAGCCGCTGAGACCAAGCATTCGTGGATGGTTGCATATGATGGCCTGACCTTCGGTTCGGGATGGTACGAGCGTGGGCCGCGGAAGTCAGATGCTCCCGCATACACCCAAGCCTTCGTGGCGAGGGCCATCAACCTGTACGACGCCATCGGTCGAGAGGGCACGGTGGAGTACTACAGTACCAAGGAGAGCGTCGAGGGCCAGTGGTACGTCTTCATCGTCGATGAGAACGGCTACACGATAGCCCACCACAACCCAGCGATTATCGGTCGGGACCCAAGCCTCCGCGTCGATTCCACCGGCTACTTCTATGGTGACGACTTGCGGGCCGCCACAGAGTCGGGCAGCTGGGTCAGCTACACCTTCGACAACCCTGCGGCTGGACAAGAAGGGATAAAGCACACATGGGCAGTGCTCCATGATGGGCTTATCTTCGCGTCGGGGTGGTACGAGTAGCCGCAGGCCGCTCCGTTAACGGACAGCCCCCCAGGAGGCGTCCGTCATGGAATGTGATTCCTTCGCGGAGAACTAACGTGTAGACGGTGCCTGCGTCGTCCAGGGTCCATCGCTCGGCAAGATCAGGCATGACATCGAACTCGGGGCAGGGCCGGACGAGGCCGCCGAAGACGTTGCTGACGAAGAAGTGGGAGAGGGTTACCCTGGCAACCACGGGGTCCATCGTAACGGGCTCGCCCCGGGGCATGATGAAAGCCTGATCGTGGCCCACTCCATAGATGGCAGGCGCTCGGCCTCCGGCTCGAGCCCTTCATCGAGCTCCTCGTCCAAGTAGCGCTCAACGGCACCCGCCAGGGTGGCGCCCAAAGGCGCATCTGGGTCGTGAACAGGATGGACGGCAGCAGCCCGGAAACGCCTTCCGCATCATTGATGCGCACCCATACAAAGGAGCCGCCATCCTTGACGGCCTTCCACTCCTCTGGGTAGGCCATCGGGACGCCGACTTCCGTGTCTTCGCCAGGTCGCAAGACGTCCGGTGGGCGGGGGAATCTCCCTGCGCACATCAGAGGGAGAGTGCATGAGAGCGCCTGCAGCCATGGTTGCCAGATAGACCGCCGCCAGGATTGGCCGACTCATTGGCTTGAAGGGCTATGGCCTCTTGGCCGCGGCTCTCGCTCGGGCTGGGGGGGGGTGCTGTCAGTGCGTATACTCTGTGAGCAATATTGAGGAAGGCACGCATGAACTACGACTTCCGTACGCTTCGTGGGGACGTTTTTGGCGGCATCACGGCGGCGGTAGTGGGCCTGCCGGTGTCGCTCGCGTTTGGCGTGGCATCGGGACTCGGAGCGATCGCTGGGATGTATGGCGCGGTCGCGGTCGGCTTCTTCGCGGCGGTGTTCGGCGGCACGAAGTCCCAGATATCGGGCCCAACCGGCCCGATGGCCGTTGCGATGGCGGTCATCGTGACCAGCCATGCGGATACCCTTGCCGAGGCGTTCACCATCGTCATCATGGCGGGTCTGATCCAGATCCTGCTTGGCGTGCTGCGAATCGGGAGGTTTGTCGCGTATACGCCTTACTCGGTGATATCCGGGTTCATGTCGGGGATCGGCGTCATCATCATCCTCATCCAGACGCTGCCCTTCTTGGGGGCCGCCGCTGCGACGGGCGGGCCCTTGGGAGCAATCCGTGCGTGGCCGGATGCGTTGAGCGGTTTGAACATGAGCGCGGTTGCTATCGCCACGACGACGCTCGTGGTCGGGGTGGCCTGGCCGGCCCGGTTCCGAAGGTATCTGCCCCCTACGCTGGCGGCGCTAATAGCCGGGTCGATGCTGGGAATCCTGTGGCTGAGCAATACGCCGGTGATTGGTGAGGTGCCGAGCGGTCTACCGGAACTGCAGCGGCTCGACCTATCCCCCGGCTTCCTGGTGGGCGCAGTACAACCCGCCCTTATTCTGGCCCTACTGGGCTCCATAGACAGCCTGTTGACGTCGCTCGTGGCCGATTCGATGACGCGCACGCGTCACAACCCAAACCGGGAACTGGTTGGGCAGGGCCTTGGCAACACCGTCGCCGGGCTCATCGGTGGCCTGCCTGGCGCGGGCGCCACGATGGGTACGGTAGTGAACTTGCGCGCAGGTGGTCGAACGCAGGTATCCGGCGTGCTGCGTGCCGGAATCCTGCTGGCGCTGGTGCTGGGGCTTGGCCGGTTCGTGGAGGAGATCCCTCACGCGGTGCTGGCAGGCATCCTGATGAAAGTGGGCTGGGACATCATCGATTGGCGTTTCATCACTCGCATCCATCGCGTTCAGCGGGAGCACCTGATGGTAATGGTGATAACGATGGGGCTGACGGTGTTCCTCGATCTGGTCACAGCGGTGGCGATAGGGCTGATCGCGGCGGGGATGGCCAGCGCGCGGCAGTGGGAGCGCCTTGAGCTGGACAGCGTGGTCTCCGTGCCGCTGTTGGACAGGGCGTTCCTCTATGGTGGTAATGCTCCCAGCGGTGTGGACGATTTCTCCGCACGGGTGGGGCTGGTGTCGATGCGCGGGAGTTTCTCAGTTGCATCGTCCGGCAAGATCATCGGCGCAATCGGCGCCGATATCCGCGATCACGAAGTGGTGGTCATGGACTTCTCGGACACGGTGCATATCGATGACAGCGCAGCACTCGTCATTGAGCAACTGATAGACACGGCGTACGACCAGGACACGGAATGTATCGTAATGGGGCTTGACGGCAGGCCGGCTGTGACGATGCGGGCGCTCAATGTGCTGCGCCGCGTTCCAGCAGATCAATTCGCCCGTACAATCGAAGAGGCGCAAGAGGTATCGATACGCTTGCTCGGGGAGCGGGACGCGGAGCGTGGTATGTCCTCTGCATCCCATGACGAGACGCAGCGTGGCAGTGGCTGATTGGAAGAAGCGCTGCAGGAGCGCATCGACGCGAACGGGGCTGTCTGGTGGGAGGGGACCGATGGGGGTTGCGCCGCGTGGCGCACGGTGGGCAGGCAGCAGTGCCGGACCGCCATTTTCGTAAAGGCCAGGTTTGCCGGGCGCACAGCAAATTGCCTCGATGGAGCAGGGGAGCCGAACGGCTCGCCAGGAGCATCGACCCGGTGAAGGTCGCAGTGCAAAGCTCGGCCAGATGGCTCAGTCTGGCTGCTTGCGCATACCTGCGAGCGTGTTCGAGCTGATGGCATTGCCGTTTCTCCCGACGACCGTTGCGCCCGAAGAGCGTGCAATCTTCAATCGTGTCCCACCGGGCAACCTGGGTTGGCGACGACGATCCCGGGCATTTCGCCGAGTCCGTGTCACATGCGGCTGGCAGGTTTGCTCGGTGGCCGGCACCGTTCGGTATGCAAATGCCCTGTCGACCGACGGTCGCTGCCAGCAGAGCCGGAACGGCAATCTCCTAGCTGCGGTGCAACATATGCCCTGGGTACCTGCGGAGTAGCCTGCCGCTCGACCGTCATAGCTCTCCCCATGGGCATAGGAAAGGAGGCACTGCGTAACCAGTGCCTCCTCCCATTGCCTTCGCAGCGCCGCGGCTCGGATTGCTCCGAGCACCGCTCCTGGGGTTATGCCAGGTCGAAGCGGTCCAAGTTCATCACCTTGTTCCACGCGGCCACGAAGTCGCTGACGAACTGCTCGTGACCGTCGTCACACCCGTAGAGTTCTGCGAGCGCCCGCAGCTCGGAGTTGGACCCGAATACCAGGTCGACCCTGGTGCCGGTCCACTTGACCGCACCGCTCCCGCGGTCTCGCCCCTCGAACTCGTCCTGAGACGAAGAGGTGGCGCCCCACTCGGTGTTCATGTCGAGCAGGTTGACGAAGAAGTCATTCGTCAGCGCCCCGGGCCGGTCGGTGAGGACTCCGTGCGCGGACTGCCCCGTGTTTGCACCCAGGACCCGCAGACCGCCGACCAGCGCCGCCGTCTCCGGGGCCGTGAGCGTCAGCATGGATGCCCGCTCAACCAGCAGATCCTCCGGCTTTCCTTCCTGCCCTGGCTGAACGTAGTTGCGGAACCCGTCAGCCCTGGGCTCCAGCACCTCAAAGGACTCTGCGTCTGTCCACTCCTGTGTCGCGTCCGTGCGGCCAGGGGCAAAGGGGACCTGCACCTCATGTCCGGCGTTCCGCGCAGCCTGTTCGACGCCCGCGCAGCCGGCCAGCACGATCAGGTCAGCAAGAGAGACCCTCTTCCCGCCACGCTGTGAACCGTTGAACTCCGACTGAATGCCTTCCAGCGTCTGTAGCACGCTACTCAGCGCCGCCGGGTCGTTGACCTCCCAGTCCTTCTGCGGCGCGAGGCGGATGCGCGCACCGTTCGCTCCGCCGCGCTTGTCGGTGCCGCGGAAGGACGCTGCCGACGCCCAGGCGGTCGAGACTAGCTGAGCAACGGACAGCCCGGAGGCGAGGACCTTCGCCTTGAGGTCGGCGATGTCCTGGTCTCCGACCAGCTCGTGGTCGACGTCGGGGACGGGGTCCTGCCACAACAGCGCCTCGTCCGGGACCAGCGGGCCGACATAGCGGCTCCGGGGGCCCATGTCGCGATGGATCAGCTTGAACCACGCCCTCGCGAACGCGTCTTCAAATTCTGCAGGGTTCTCGAGGAAGCGCTTCGAAATCTCCGTGTAGGCCGGGTCTGTCCGCAGGGAGAGGTCCGTCGTGAGCATCATGGGAGCGTGCTTCTTCGAGGGGTCGTGCGCATCCGGCACCGTAGTCACTGAAGCTGCATTGGCGGGAGTGTACTGCGATTTGCCGGCGGGGCTCTTCGTCAGCTCCCATTCGAGGCCGTGCAGGTTCTCGAAGAAGTTGTTGTCCCACTTCACGGGGTCGGTGGTCCAGGCGCCTTCCAGGCCGCTGGTGATGGTGTCGCTGGCCTTGCCGCTGCCGTGGCTGTTCCTCCAGCCGAGTCCCTGCTCGCTTATGCCGGCTCCCTCAGGCTCGGGGCCGACGTTGCTCTCGGGAGCAGCGCCATGCGCTTTGCCGAAGGTGTGCCCGCCCGCGATGAGGGCAACCGTCTCCTCGTCATTCATGGCCATTCGCTTGAACGTCTGGCGGATGTAGTGCGACGCGGCGAGCGGGTCAGGGTTGCCGCCTGGCCCCTCCGGGTTCACGTAGATAAGGCCCATGTGGTCGGCCCCAAGGGCTCCCTGGAGGTCTCCATCGTCGTCGTGGCGCTCGTCACCAAGCCACGTTTCCTCAGAGCCCCAGTCCGTCTCGTCCGCCTCCCAGACATCCGGACGCCCGAAGGCGAATCCGAAGGTCCTGAAGCCCATCGACTCCAGAGCGCAGTTGCCGGCGAAAATGATCAGGTCGGCCCAGGAGAGGTTCCGGCCGTACTTCTGTTTGACCGGCCAGAGCAGGCGGCGCGCCTTGTCTAGGTTCCCGTTGTCGGGCCAGCTGTTGAGGGGCGCAAAGCGCTGGTGGCCTGAGCCGCCACCGCCTCGCCCGTCGCTGATGCGGTAGGTGCCTGCGGCGTGCCAAGTCATGCGGATGAAGAGGGGTCCGTAGTGGCCGTAGTCGGCAGGCCACCATTCTTGTGAGGTCGTCATAACCTCCTCGATGTCCCTCTTCAGGGCATCGACGTCGATGGTCTTGACCGCCTCCGCGTAGTCGAAGTCCTTGTCCATCGGATCAGACAGGGGAGAATTCTGGCGGAGAGCCGTAAGACTCAGCTGACCTGGCCACCAGTATTGGTTGGAAGTCATTTCTCCTCTCCTTTTGCCAATGTGTTGCGTACCACGTAAGCCTCCTAGAACGGTGGCACACCTACCATACGGCATTCCCAATCGTCAACCGTTGAGAAGCTTGTCGAAGCTAGGTCTGCCTCCGCAGCCGCCCGCTGGTGCACTCTACTGCAGACCCCCTGCGCGGCTGGCTGCAAATCCTAGCAGGTTGGCTTGGCCTAGACAATCTAAGCGAACAGGGTAGGGGCGTTTGCTAACCGCAGCTGTCAGAACGACAGGTTCCGGATGCACGACGGCTGGTGGACTCCGGTGCACTGAAACAAGTACCGAGTCGTTCAGGGCCATTTTCTCAACTGCCTTCCCTGGAATCAAGCTATCGCTTGGCATAGGCACGGTGTATCTAAGGAGGGCGTCGTCTGGTATGACGACAATCTCCTTGACGAACGACTGGATGAAGGCCTTGCGCTCGGTCAGTTCGCTGTGCTTCAGGAAGTCTCTCATCTCCTTGGCGTAGGCATCCACGGTGTCCACGTGGTTCAGGACCGACCTACGCTGAGTCAAGATCGCTCTGGCCGCCGATGCCTCGTCCTCAAGGAGCTCCTGCCGGTCCCTGAGTTCCCTGATGTGGTTTCCGGCGTCGGCCATATCGATATTGTCGGTTTCCCCGATGAAGTGCCAGATGCGGCTAAGGTGCCGCTTCACATCCTCAAGTTCCGCGTCTATGTCCTCCAGCCTCTTGTGCTGCCCGGCGGCCACTTTATCCATCTTCTCGTCCACGGTCTTCACCAGGTCTCGGATGTTTCCCTCGGTGAGAATGTTGGAGCGAATATTATCGACGACCAGTTTCTCGAATCGTCGGGCGTTGAGCCTCGGGGTGTCGCATGACCCGCTGCCCTGTTTCATGAGGGTTTGGCAGACGTAGTATGGAAACTTGCCGCTCTTGGCGTACTGGCCGGTCAGTGCGCGCCTGCAGGACTTACACTTGACCAGCCCGCTGAGGAGGAAGGGACTTGCAACCCTGCGGGGGTTGACCACCTTCGGCGCGCGCGAACGCATCAGCTTGGCAACGCGGTTGAACTGGGCTTTGGGAACAATTGCCGGGAACGCATCGTCGACCCGCACCGGTTCGGTCCCGTCCTTGGCGTTCACGCCCCAGATCAATGTGCCGGTGTACGTCTCATTGATGAGGATGGCGTGGAGGGTGGTCTTGCCCCAGGAGTTCCCTCTTGGGCTTGCGATGTTCTCGTGGTTGAGGATGCGAGCGATGTCGAGAGTCGACTTTCCGGCCTCCGACATATCAAAGATGCGCCTCACGACCTGGGACGAATCGGGGTCGAGCTCCAATTGGGGTCTCTTCTTGGGTCCATCCTGGACCATAACCCTGTTGTAGCCGAAGGGGGCCCCGCTGGACATCCAGAAGCCCCTCGATGCAGCCTCCCGCATGCCTCTGGTGACCTCCTGGGCAAGATTCTCGCTGTAGAACTCGTCCACGCTCTCAATGATGCCCTCCAGGAGCCTACCCGTGGCGGTGTCCTCGGCTTGCTCGGTGATGGACACCACGCGGATGCCCTTGCGCCTGAGCATGGACTTGAAGGCGACGGCGTGCTCGCGCTTGCGGGTGAACCTCGAAAACTTCCAGACGAGGATTTCCTTGAAGGGGGCCTCGGGCTTGGCGGCCTCATCCAGCATCTTGCGGAACTCGGGGCGGTCGGCGACACGGCCGCTCTCGGCCTCGTCCACGTACTGCCGGACGACCATGTAGCCGTTCTTCTCGGCGTAGTCGTTGAGCGCCCTGAGCTGCGCGGCAACGGAGTTGTCTACGTCCTGCCGGTCACTGGACACCCTGGCATAGAGGGCCGCGGGCGTGTAGTCGTGTCGTCGAATCATCCGTTTCTCCTTCATCATTCCTGTTCGAACCGACGGGCCCCGGGCCGTTGGCGGCGCTCTCGCCGCTGCCACTCCCGTTCCTCCATGTACAAGCGGATGGCCTCGCGGAGGAACTCGCTCATGCTGCGGCCCTCCTCTTTCAACACCTGTTGCACCTGTTCGGCCATTTCCGGGGGCATCGAAAAGGTGATGGCCTTTCGGATGGTGGGCATTCTCTCCTCTTGCCTCCCTGTGTATGACAACGTCATACTCTTATCATGGAATATAACCAGCTATCCTGTCAAGGTTCGAGTTGAAGTGCTGTCGGAAGGTAATATCAATAGCGAAGATCAGGCCATCAGACGCCTTGAAGAGACAGACCTACCAGATCGGCTAAACCCTTCTTGCAATAACGGGATAGGAAGAGCTGTGGTCGCCCTTGACTTCCCCTTGAGGGAGCCACATAGCGTGACGCCAAACCGCCTGACCTACCAAGACGTCACAAGTCCGTGGGCCCTACTCTAGAAGAGCACCAAAGACATCACGGTAACCGTAGTTCATGGCGCCCCGGTTCCCCGGATGGCCTGGGTGTCCTGCATTCCCAGGGTTGCCCGGATTCCCAATGCTGCCGAGGTTACCGAGATGCTTGTCGACTACCATATCTTCGTGTAGTTCCCCCACGTATGCCCCGGACAGTTTGTGAACGTGGGTACCACTAAGCTGCCCAACTGCTTGGCCGCTCAACTTGTGTATGTACCTGCCTCGAATGTAGCCAACAGGGTTTCCTCTGGAATCATAAATGTAGTTTGGCACTTGATTTTCCTCCTTTGTTGAGCCTCTCGAATCCTTGTGTCAGCGCATGCATCCCCGGGCGTCTGACTAATGTTTCACCTTGTGACGTATTCTATTCCGACCCCTTTTGAGGGTTCCCATACCAAGGGCTCTTGAGACTTGGCTTCAAGGACCACGCCACCGAGGATTGGCGGATTGCCCTTTCTCGCACGGGCTCGGTAGAACCTATGTAGCTCGATTCCAATGGCAGGGGAGTCAAATCGACGACCATGAACAGACGATTTGCCGCAAAACCAAGTCCTTGATATGTCGGCGCCCGAAAAGTATGTGCCCGAGAGATCCGCCGCCGCCAGCATGGTCTTGTAGAGTCTCGCTCCCGACAACCCAACACGCGACATGTTTGCCCCTACGGCATAGGCTCCAGATAAGTCCGCATCACGAAGATCAACTCCCGTGAAGTTCACTTGTCGAAGATTGGAGCCTCGTAGGTCCGAACCTCTGAAGTCCACTTCAAATTGTGCCCGTCCTTCCAAGGCCATCAGCCTGTCGTCCCTCGAACGCATCATGTCCATCACTGCCTGAACGTCTGCCCTTAGCCTGATTCCTCCTCCCCAACGCGTCATCTCCTTATCGGAACGGGGAGTCAGACGTTCGTCGACGGGTGGGTTACGGACGAACGCACACAGCAGTCGCATACATCGAACGTAGTATTGCTCCGCGTGTTCCTCAATCAATGCTTGCAAAGCATAGATGCCGCCTAGGCGCACTGAGAGTAAGGCGTTCCCGAGCATTTCGGCAGCCTTCTGGTAACGCTCGTTCAGTAGGCTTTGTTGAGCGATAACTGTCTGATGTTGGGCTGAAGAGGCTTGTCTGTCGGCTACGATGGCGCGCCATATCGCCAGCGGAATGGCTAGTGAGCCCGCAATGACCAATCCGATGTTTCGTATGGTCGCACTTCCAGACTCGTCTCCAGTTAACCAGTCCCACAGCACGACCACGAGCACGACTTCGACAGCGATGACAGCCACTGACAGGATGATCCAGAACTCGCCCGATTGCGGCAGCCGGAAATATCCGCGGAGATTACGCATTCTTTCAAGCAGCGGCTTCCGTTCAGTGGGCCGACCGGTTGCATCAGCCCTTGGGCCGTTGGCCTCAGTATCGTCAACTGGCTTGGCCCTGGTAGTTCTTCTGACGCTCTGAAGTACGAACCTAGAAAGTGACGTCAGCATTGATCTAGTCCCGATGAAGATGAACATCGCGAAGCCCCCAATGATGAGAATTGGCGCCCACCATTGGTCATGAGGGAGTTCCAAGGTCGAAGATAACCAACTGAGGATGAAGGAGGCCAACAAGATAGGGAGCATGACTGGCGCAACCCACTTGGTCGCAACGAGTCCCCATCGCTGGAATGGCCTAGCCACCGATGCCGTAGCTAGAAACAGCGACAAGGTGAACAGGCCGGCCATGAGGGTGAAGATCACCAATCCTGAGTAGTCTGGCACCGTGAACACTAGCAGTTTTGAGGTGCGTTGCGATCCTTCCCACATTCCCCATGCCTGGCCCATGAGCAACGAACCAAGGAAGGCGACAATAGCGGCGTTGGCAAGCCTATCTTCCTTCATCTCCTCCAAATCGGCTTTGTTCACTCTTGCCCTCCTCATCGGAAACGGTTATTTGCTCATGGCTCGAAGGATCGGGCGATGGAGCGGGGCTCGGCTAACAATCGGAGACCAGACTGAAAGCATGCAAGCATCAAAGTTCAAGCACCCAACCGCCGGATGCGGACATCGATGTCAGATCTTGGTACTGGACATCTCGGATCGTCCCTCATCGCCCCAAGCGCCACCAGGACCTGAGACGTCGTTAGAACGTCGGCCTCCAGCATGTTGTCGATGATCCACATGGCATCCCGATGTATGATGCCCTCCAGGTCAGCAACGCTACGCATGGTCCTGTCTTCTGTCAGGAGATCCCATCCCTGTTGTCCAGCTAGCGCGAGAGCGAATGAATCCACCAGGCTGAGGGCTGGTCTTGCGGACTGGTAGGCGATTGCCATTTCCACGCCTTCGACGTCAAGTGACTCAACGCTGAGGCCAAATGTAAGCAGGTCCTGCCGGCTATATGGGCCCAGGTCGATGAGTTCTTCGTGGAACAGCAGATCCGGCACCGCGAACTGAAACTCCAGTTCGAACATTCTGTCCAATAGCTCACGCTTAGAGAATTCGATCAAGATGGAGCTGTCGCTGACGAGGACTTTCATCTGTTACACCTAAGCGGCCGAACCAGCCATGATGCGATCAATCTCGCTGACTCGCATCCTGAGCAACTCAGCTGCTTTGGATTCAGAGATCTCGTTCTCAGCAAGCGCTCTCAAGCAAAGACGACGAAAGCGTTTGGGCTTTTCGGTTCTGGTAAGAGGATGTGGCTCATCGGTCCTCCAGTCACTTCCAATGCCTCCGAATATGTCGCTTAGCGTAGAGTCCGAGATTATCCCCAGATCACGCATGCGCATTACCAGAGATGCAGCACTTATCCCGAACATGTGCTTGATCTCGATAAGCTCCGCAAAGCCAAAACTCGCGCGTCGTCGTCCTACCTCACGCATGAGCTCCCCTTCGGGTGCCAGAAATGCCCCGGCAAACCGATTGCAGGCTTTCTCTCCCATCACGTCGGATGGAATGTCGAGGAATACATGACCTAGTTCGTGGGCAATGGTGAACCTCTGGCGTTCGACGGACTTTTCCGTAGAGCAGACCACGACGGGCACGTCAGGCCCTTCCACCCGTCGGACGCGACAACTGAGTCCGTCCACAGACTTAGGCAATTGCCACTTGAACACCTTAATGCCGCGCTCCTCCAGCAACTCGGTCATGTCCGGGATCGGACCGCCTCCTAGATTCCATTGGGCACGAAGAGCGGTGGCCGCCGTCTCAGCGTCCTCGACGGAGTTGATGCGGCGGGCAACTTTGTCGGGCCCCTCGCTTCGAGTGGTGTCGATCCCCAAGATTTCCTCGACCTGCAGATAACGGTCCACGTGATCGAGGACCTCCCCTTCAACCGCCGCTCGTTCCCGCGCTCCGGTCGAAGCCAGTTTCCTGAACTCAACGGACTCCAGGGAGACGGTCGTCGGGCTCATCAGGTGGCTCAGGGATACCTCCAGGGCATCGGCCAAGGCGATGGCCACAGTCGAGCTGGGCATCATCTCTGACCGCTCGTACTTACCTATCGCCTGGGCTGACACGATGCCTTCTATGGCTGAGGATAATGCCCGAAGTGACAGGCCACTGCGTTTTCTGGCGAGCTTGAGACGTTCGCTAAACATGGCTCCCCTCCTTCTATGTGGTTTACATTTTATGGTACAATGGCCTTATGTGTAAACCATGCCAAGGTGTCCATCTGGATCATTCGGCTAGGGATCGCGGGCCTTCCGCGGCGACCAACGAAAGGCGCGGAGCCTGGAGAATCCCTGGTGGCAGCGGTCCAGAGGACACCCAATTCACCATGAGCGGCGCCCGAGCGTTCGACCTCCTGTCTCTCGACTGCGACTGCGCTAGGGGAGCCACTGCCGCGCACCCACTCGCGCTATCCAAGGACGCTTTGGGTGTGCCGGTCAGGGGGTGTGCGGCCTCGGACATCGACCGATTGCCGCCCGTCATCCCACGACCGCCTCCCCGGGTCCGTGGTCCCACCCCACATCTTCCCCAGCCTATTGAAATGGTCAGACAAACTCTTACGGAGGGCTAAACGATGGAAGAACGCAAGGCAGGCTACGAAATCGTGATTGCAGGTCGAAGTGTCAAATGGCCTCGCAACGAGATCAAGTACGAGGAGATCAAAGAGGAGTGGGACAAACTTAGTCCTGACCGGACTATCGTGGGTAATCCACCCGTACACTACACAAGGGAAAACGGTGAGAAGGGCATCATTCTGCCTGGCGAAACTGTCAAAGTTGAGGATGGTTTCACTGTGAAAGTTGATCCGTCCCATCTGTCATAGGATTCGACAGAGGAATCCCGGCTGGACATCCCTACCTGAGGCGAAGACACCATGACGGATGAAGACACCATGACGGATTACGAGGACCTCCTGCGGCAGAATGCACAGACGCGTGGGTGGACGATCGAAGTCGGCCAGAACCGTATCTCCGTCCGGGGAGTGCCCTATCGCAAGAAGGACGGAGAGGCCGGAATCTGTCAAGTCATGGTTGAGACCCAAGACGATGGGCTCACCATGAAAGCACCGGAACACGGAGGGGCGAGCCACGCGGCATGGCTCATCGGCGTTAGCGAGGGGCGCGCGTATCAGGCAAATGGCGAGCCGGTGGGGAATGTGCTCTGGACGGACAACACTAACCGTTGTGTGATCTCCATTAAACGCGACGAAGGGGAGTATTCGAACGCGTGGCATGCCCTCTTCGTCTATGCAGCTACAGTAGCTGGAGAAGTTGGACTCGAGGCGCGGGACCAGGTCGAGCGAATCTTCAAGTTCGAGATTGACGGTGAGGACTCCAGGGAGATGAGGGCTTGGCGAAACCGAGCGAGAGGTCAGAGAGTAGCCATTGTGGGATTGGGAGGCGTGGGTCTGTGGATACTAGATCTCATGAGCAAGTCGTACATCAGTGAGATTGTGATCTGGGATGGTGACGTGATCGAAGGACGAAACCTGCTGCGGGCTCCTGGATGGGCGGGGCAAGATGCAATCGGCAAGAGCAAAGCCCAGTACTTCGGAGAGCACTACCAGCAGATGCGGAATGGAATCACAGTCCATGCCGAATACTGGCAGGCTGACGAGCATGCGGACGCCTTTCAGGACATCGACTTCGTCTTTGTGGCGATAGACAAGGAGGAACCTCGCACTGCGTTGTGCGAGAGACTGGAGCAGATGAACGTACCGTTCATTGATGTCGGCATGGGCATCGAACTCAGTCAAGGGCAAGTTCGAGGAAGCTGCCAGGTCTTCTTTACGGGTGATGATCCAGGGCGATGGCGCATAGGCATTCCAACTGTTGAAGGGGCGGGTGAAAAGGGCTACTACGATTTGCAGCTCGCGGACCTGGGAGCTTTGAACGCAGCGCTGGCAGTGGGAATGTGGCGGCGACATATAGGACAGTATGAAGCCGAGCAGAAGGACTGGCTCATCCGCTACTCAATGGAGGGCAATGATCTGATCAAGAGGATGGAACAGCAATGAGTGGACGGCTCAAGGCTATAACACCGAAGTTCGTCGAATTCATTCCAACGGAGGGGACGGATTTGATTCCGGGGTTCGTGTACATCAGTATGAAGCACGGCATGGTGGTGTATCGATGCCCGTGTGGATGCGGAGGGCTTTCGGAGTTCATGCTGGACCCGATCCGTTTCCGGATCGAGTATGACGGAAGCACCGTCACGTTCTATCCGTCAATCGGCATCTCCTATCTGGAATGCCGTAGTCACTACTGGATTCGAAACAACCGAATCGAGTGGTGCGCACCGTTGGAAGATTGGGAATCGCAAGGGGCACAGAGACGGGAGCTTGCCAGAGCGCTTGAGGTGCGAAGAGCGGGGAAGCGCAATTGGAAGAGAGCCTTGAGGAAGGTGTGGAAGCCGATTGAGAAATGGTGGCCGGGATGAGCGTCGAGACCGCTGCCGGTTGGACCTCCGAGACGACGCAAGCGGCTAACGAGCGTTCTGGCCGTTCACGTGCATCCACTGGACAGAAGCCGATTTCTTCTGACCGCCGGCAAGTGAAGGCGGTCAAGCCGCTAACACCGGATGGGAGGGCCGTTTAGCTTCCATCAATGCCCTCAATAGGCATAGCGGAGCCGTTCAGAGCTACCCTCTCAGTGACCTTGCCCGGTATCGGGCTATCGTCCGGCATGGGCATGGTGAAACGGAGCAGCGCCGCCCCTGGCATGACGACGACCTCCTTGACGAAGGACTCGATGAATGCCCTGCGCTCGGTCGGTTCGCTCCTATCCAGGAAGTCGTCCATCCCTCTGGCGTACTCCGCAATCTCGCCGGCGTCACCCAAAGCTGACCTGTGCTGCCCCAGTACCTCTCTCGCGTCCGACGCCGCGTCCTGGAGACGGTTCCGACGCTCCTGGTACTCCGCCATGCGGGCCGCCGTTATGGCCACATCGACGTCGTCCCTGGTGGCTATGTATCGCCAGATGCGGTCCAGCTGCTTCTTCACATCCCCAATCTCCGACTCGATGGTCTGTACCCTCTTGCGGTGCTCGGCGACCATGCCGTCCATCTCCTCGTCGACCGCATTCACCAAGTCGGGGAAGCTGCCCTTGGTGAAGATGTTGGAGCGGACCCTTTGGACCACCAACTCTTCGAAGCGCCTGGCGTTGAGCCTTGGGGCGTCGCAGGATCCCTTCCCCCGTTTCATGAGCGTCTGGCAAACGTAGTAGGTGAACTGCGAGAACTTGGAGCCCTGCCCGGTGAGCGCCCGCCTGCAGGTCATGCACTTGACCAGCCCGCTGAGGAGGAAGGGGCTTGCCACCCTGCGGGGGTTGACGACCTTCGGCGCACGGGACCGCAGCAGCTTGCCGACGCGATTGAACTGGGCGGTGGAGATGACGGCGGGGAAGGCGTTCTTGACCCGCACGGGGTCGGCCCCGTTCTTGGCGTTCACGCCCCAGGTCAGCGTGCCGGTGTAGGTCTCGCTGATGAGGATTGCGTGGATGCTGGTCTTGCCCCAGGGCTTTCCCCTGGGGCTGGTGATGCCCTCGTCGTTGAGGATGCGGGCGATGTCGAGGGTCGACTTGCCGGCCTCAGACATGTCGAACATGCGCCTGACGACCTGAGAGGAGCCGGGATCGAGCTCCAGCCTGGGCCTCTTCTTGGGTCCGTCCTGCACCATCACCCGGTTGTAGCCAAGGGGAGCCTCACTGGACATCCAGAAGCCCCTGGACGCGGCCTCCCGCATTCCCCTGGTGACGTCCTGGGCGAGATTCTCCGAGTAGAACTCGTCGATGGTCTCGATGATGCCCTCTAGGAGTCTGCCGGCGGCGGTGTCGTCGGCCTGCTCGGTGATGGACACCACGCGGATTCCCCTGCGGCGGAGCATGGACTTGTAGGCGACGGCGTGCTCGCGCTTGCGCGTGAACCTTGAGAACTTCCAGACCAGGATTTCCTCGAATGGGGCACTGGTCTTCGCCTCGTCGAGCATCGCCTGGAACCGGGGCCGGCTGTCGACCCGTCCGCTCTCGGCCTCGTCCACGAACTCGCGGACGACGACGCAGTCGTTCTTCTCCGCGTATTCCCTAAGCGCCCGCAGCTGCGCGGCGACTGACAGGTCCACGTCCTGCCGGTCGCTGGACACCCTGGCGTACAGGGCCACCGGAGTGGGGGTGTCGTGCTCCTTCATCTGCTCCTCGCTAGGCTGTCTGAGGCCCGCTTGGGTGGCTCGATTCTTCGTTGTCCTGGCTGTCGTCAGTCGTGACCGGGGTTCCGCTCGGCGGCCGGTGGCGATTCACATAGGAGCGCACCGCGACCCTCGCCCAGGCGCGGAGACCTTTTAGGTACATCCTGCCCTGCCGGGAACTGTAAGAGACCTCGGTCTGGTTCGAGGAGCTTTCCGGCCCCTCGGGGCTGTCGTCACGATTGTGTGTGCTGGTATCTTTCATGGTGCATAGTCGCGGCGGCCTCACGCTGGGCCGCCGCCTCTCGGTCGTTGGTCGATGGGTTGGCCGCCGGCGCCGGACGGATCGGGGCAAGCGCCGGCGGCGCAATGGTTCGGGTTCGGGCGCTAGTCTTCCCAGAGGCTCATCTGGGGGCCCGACCCCATCAGGATGTTCAGACCTCCCGGTATCCTTCGCGCGAAGCGGAAGATCGAGTGCATCGCCCCTCCGCAGGGCTCGACGCCCTTGCGCCACCTGAGCAGCTGCTTGGGGTCGACGCCGAGTGCGCGGGCGAGGCCGCGCCAGCTGAGCCCGCTGGCCTCCTTGAGGCGTTCCAGGCGCTCGGGGAAGTCCTCGGGCAGGACGCCGCTCTCGGGCGTGCCGTCCTCGCCGGGGTTGTAGTGCCCGCCGGTGCGGGCCGTGTCGTTGGGGTTTTTCATGTTGCCTCCTCGGTTGTGAAAAGCTCGTCGAAGTCGTGAACTCCGAGGGCCTTCTGCATCCGTTGCCGGATGCGACCGGAGGGCGTGCGCCCCGCGTTGACCAGCATCGACATGTATCCGGGGCTGATCCCGATCTCCCTGGCCAGCCAGTTCTGGGAGCGGTTCAGCTTCGTGAGCCGCTGCCAGAGGGCCGCCGTGTTGAGCCGGACAACGGTCCGTCCGCCGCTCCTCCGGTGGCCTTTCGATCGATCGGCTTTTTCTGTATTCATAACGCTCCATCTCTGTAGGGACTGTTCTGTGTGCCGTTCGGTGCCAGAAATCGCCGGTCACGGCGACGGCAAGGCCTGGGGCGATTGCCATTCGGCCGGCGAGCGCCATGCGCGTCCCAGCGGCCCCAGGGCGTCGATGGCGGCCCGGTGGGAGACCCACAGCGGGACCGTCACGTTCCTTGCCCGCATCTCTTCCCGTGCCACCCGCAGGAAGTGGGTGTGGGCGATCTCGTCCTCGAAGACGACCAGAACGGAGGGCCTGACGCCGTGGTCGTCGACGGGCCTGTGAGATGAGTAGTAGCGAAGATAGGGAGCGAGCCGCTGCGACATGGTCGAGGGTCTCACGGCTCTCCGCTCCCACTCCAAGAAGAAGGCCCATGCCGTCTCGCCCCTTTTGAGGACGCCGAAGGCGTCGGGGTTGACGGCGCGCATTCGCTCTTCGTGCCGGAAGTGGCGCGACGCCCTCCTGGGAGGGTCGAGTTGCACGACCTCCCACCCCACGTGGGCCGCCTGCTCGGCGAGCAGGGCCAGGAAGCGGTGAACAGAGCCGGTGTGCTCGACGTTCCTGAAGAGCTGGCGTGTCCGCCTGCCTGTGAGGTTGCGCCACTCGACGGGCCCCTCGGTGTCCTGCAGGGAGACGCTCCACCGGCGCTTCGCCACGCCCACCGACGTGCGGTCCCTGCGAGACAGGACGGCCAGTCCCCGGTCGGTAAGGACCAGGCGACCGGCCGCGTCGCGGGGGCGGGTGACGAGTCTGAATCCCTCCAAGGGGTTGACCACTTGGGATGCCCGCTGGGGCGATACGCCGAGCAGTGCGGCCAGTTCCCGGAGGGCGATCCAGGGCCATTCGGCGATGATGTCCAGGGCGCGCTTTTCGGCGGCCCTGAGCACCAACGGCAGCATGTAGTCAGCGATGTCCCATTCGGGTCCGGGTATGGAGAACTCGGCCGGCATGCTCGCCATCCGGGGCCCGTCCTCGTCGGGAACGTCACCTCCGGGCGCCAGCCGTTCGAGCTCGTAGGCAAGGTCGATGCGGGCGCTGACCTTGACGGGACTCCATATCCGATCACCAGCCGCGGCCGTCACCGCCTCCCGTTCGAGTGCAAGCAGGGCCGGGGTATCGGCGGTTGAGAGGGCGTTGCGGGCGTGCCTGAGCCGGACGTCGTCGGCCATCAGGACGAGGACCGTTCCCGGCACGGGGTGGCGGTGGAGCTTCCACAAACGCCTGGCGAAGGCGGAGCGGTCGGCGGTGGAGCCCTGCCTGACGATCCCCACAGTCTTCCCGTCCGGGAGGGTCAAGGCGGCGTCCAGGGGCATGGAGCGATACCAGCGGAAACGGACGGGGTACGCGACGCTGGAGACGGCGGACGCGAGGCGGTAGACGGCAGCCAGGGCGTCGAGGCGCTCAAGCAGGTTTCGCCGCCACTGCGCGGAGACCGGCTGCGTGCGCAGCAACTCGTCCACCGGCACGCCCTCCTCCTCGGCAAGCCTGCGCAGGCCCTTGGCGGTGAGGTGGAAGCGCCGCGCGGGCGGCAACGGGTCGACGGCGTGGAGCGCCGAGTCGCAGAAGCCGCCGGACTCCAGGGCGGCCACGGCCTCGTAGACCGCGCCTCTGGACCAGCCCGTGATTGCGACCATCTCCAGCCGTTCGAGGAAGGGCATGGACGCAAGGGTCCTGAGAATGTCGTGCTCGCAACCTGCGAATCTCATTCGACGGCCTCCTCTTCCGACTCCTCGAACGGAGCTCCATCTCGTTCATCGTCCGCGGCGCGAGCGGCGGCCGCCTTGCGCCTGCTGGTCTGCTTTCTGCGCTCCGTCTGTTGCTTCGCCTTCTCCGCCTCCTCCCGTGCGCGAGCCTCTTCGAGGTCGTCCATCCCCTTGCGGTAGTCGTCAACCTTCCTGTGTCCGTCGGCCTCGGCGTAGTCGGCCTGCCGGGTGGAGACGGTGTACGCAGCGGTGGCCTCGCGGATGCGATCTGCGACGACGGGATCACCCGGCTCCGGCTTGCGCACCATCATCGAGAAGGCGGGCATCCGCTCGGTCCCGACGGTGGCGCGGACGTAGCAGTGGTGGACCGGCAGGGAAGTGATGTCGTCCTCGGTCACGCGCTCCTTGCCGAGCTCCCAGACGAGCTGGCGAGCGTCGCCGCCGGAGACCTGGAAGACTGCGAGGCAGCCGACGTTGGCGAGCAGGGTGTCCCGCATGGTGCGGGATAGGTCATCGAGCTTGGCGAGGCTCTGAGTGGCGAGAACGTAGGAGGCGCCGAACTTGCCCAGCTCGCTGAGCATGGACTCGTAGTCGACGCCGGGCATCGTCTGCATCTCGTCGACGACGACGAGGGCGCCCCGGCGCTGTTGGAGCGGCAGGCTGCCCTGCTCGCGGATCACGGCGTCCACCAGGTTGAGGAGGGACGCGCCGACGAGAGCGGCGACGTCCCTGCCCACGGTCCCCTGGGAGGTGGATACGAGCAGGATGCCGCCGTCGTGGATCGTGCGGCGCAGGTCGATGGTGGAGCGGCGCTGACCGAGGATGGCCCTCGCCCGCTTCGACGACGCGTAGTAGGACAGCCGGGTCTGCACGGGGGCGAGGGCGTCGGCCCGGTACTGGTGGTGCCATTTGCCGAAGTCCCTGGCCCACCATTCGAGGATGAAGGGGTCGGAGACCTTCTTCAGCACGTCGTTGCGGAAGGCCTCGATGGTGAGGAGCTTGAGGCCGTCGAGGATGGTGTACTGGTCGCCGGCCTCCACCTGCTCATTGGCCTCGTGGAGGGTCTTGACGGTGAACTCCAGGATGGACTGCATCCTGGGGCCCCACTGGTCCCAGAGGCCGCGGGCGACTCGCACGACCGAGTCGGCGGTACGGTCGCGGTCGGCGAAGATGCGGGTGTCCAGCAGGTTGATGCCGGGGGCCCGCGACTCGTCGGCCAGGTCGATGAGACGCACCCTGTCCGTGAGGGACGGGGGCACGTGTTCGAGGATGCCGGCCACCAGGTCGGTGTGCGGGTCGATGACGACGATGGCGTCGGCGTCCCTCCCCTCCGCCTTCTCGCTCAGCTTGTGGACGGCGAGGTGGTGCATGAGGGTGGACTTGCCCATGCGCGTGCGGGCGACGTAGAGGTGGTGGCGCCTGAGCAGGTCCTCGGGGAAGCGGATGGGGCGGGGCTTGCCCGCCGTGGTGTCTCCCACCAGCGCACCGCCCCGGACGCCCTTCGCCGATGGGCTGAGCGCCCTTGCGCCGGACCGTTCCACCAGGGGCGTTTCGTCTCCCGCTCCGGGCGGATGCCACAGGCAGGCGACCTCGCGGACGCCCAAGACGCTCCTTCTGCCGAAGAGTCCCGGACCCGATGGGTGCAGCGCATCGGGGTCGGGCGCCGCAGGACGCAACTTGCCGGTCTTGAACCGGGCGCCGGCGGGGTTGTCGAAGTGCCGGTAGGCGGCGGCCACCGGCCCGAGAAGCTCCCTGGCGCGCTGGGGCCGCGAGTCCTCAGGGAGGATGGCAACGACCTGAAGCTCGGCGTCGAAGGCGATACGGGAGACCTTCTCCCGTATCAGGATCGGGTCCTCGACGCGCTTTCGCGCCTTCTGCCAGCGCCACCAAGCCCAGCCGCCGACGACCATGCCGAGGGCGGTACCGATGCCCAGGAGCGCGGCCTTCCATATCTCGCCGTCCTGCACCCACAGATAGCCCTTCAGTGCAGCCAGCGCCCCGATGCCGAGGACGGCCATGGTCACGCCGTCGAGTTGCAGCGGCTTAGTCTGGTAGGTGTAGGCGGGCTCCCTGGGCTCCATGCCGGGCCGCCTGTGGGCCTTGTCGAGATGGTCCTGCGACCAGTCGGGGCCGAGGGAGCGCAGCAGGAGCCGGGCCACCACCCGCTCCCCGGCCTCCAGCTCCGACAGGGCGCCCATCAGGGCGATGAGGGGGTCGGAGCCGGGGTCAAGCAGGTCGTCGTCCCGGAAGGTGCGCAGGGGGACGTACTCGGGGCCGTCGGCCCTGAGCGTGATCGACCACGCCTGCTCGCCCTCGCGTACGCGCATGGGGTCGTCATCGGGGTCGACCCTTCGGATGCGAGCCTGGGGGTAGTGGGCGGCGAGCTGGCCGCGCACGACCTGGTCCTCCAGGCAGCGGGCCATGAGGGTCACGCCGTCCATGTCCCCGGCAAGCTCCAGGGCGAATGGCTCCGGCACGGCGATGGACTGGAGCAGGTTCTCGACGCCCAGCAAGGTGCGCTCCCCGGCGCGGGGCGGCGTCACTGCGAGCAGGACGGGGTCCTTCTTCTCGTGGTCGTCGGCGAACAGGATGTCTCGGGGGTTCAGTTTCAATGTTCCGCTCCTTCCTCTGGTTGTTCTATGTCGCGGTGTCCGGGCCGCCACTCGATGACCTCCGTCTCCTCCGGCGTGGCCTCGATGCGAACGGGGAAGCGGTTGCCCCTGGCGAGCAAGAGCCCGTCGCCCCTGGGACAGGACAGCAGCCAGCGTTGAAGGTCCTCGGGGAGGTCGAAGGCGTCTCCGACGGTGCTTATCGCCGCCGCATCCTGCTGGAGCAGGAGCTTGAAGGCGGCGTTCTGGAGAAGCGCCCGGCCAGAGTGTCCGGTGATGGTGCGGGAGGAGTCCTCGGAGAGAAGGTCCTGGACGTCCTGGGTGATGAACTGCAACCCCAGGCGGTGCTTCCTCGCCCGCTTCGCCATGCTGACCATGAAGGCGGCGCCCTCGGGGTGCTGCATGATCGACCAGACCTCGTCGACGACCAGAAGCCTCGGCTTCGGGTCTTGTGCAGCCGCGGCCCACACCGTCTCGGTGCAGACCATCGCGGCGGCGGGGCGCAGCTCCGGCTCCAGCAACCGCAGGTCGAAAACGGTGACGAGGGCCTCGTTGGACAGGAGGTCGCTTCCTTCGTCTGACAGCAGGTGGCGGAGGCTGCCGGTGGCGAAGGGCCGGAGAAGGCGCGCCATGTCGGAATCGCCCGCCTCGTCCTCCTGCAGGTACTTGTAGAAGTCGCGGAATCCGGTGCGCTCCCGGTGTGTTGAGTAGTAGCCCGCCAGAGCGTGGTCGAGGACGGCCCTGCGCTCCGCGCCGAGGCTCTCGCCGACCATGACCTCGATGAGCCTCCTGAGGCTTCCGATGCGCTGGAGCATCTCCTCGGAGTCGCCCCGCTCGATGACGAAGGGGTTCATGCCCTCGCCCGGGACCCCGGGGGAGAGGACGCGACCGCCCGCGGCGCGGGCCATGTCGGCGTACTCCCCCTCGGGGTCGATGACGTAGGCGGTCACGCCCCGGCACAGGCCTCTGAGGACTCCCAATTTGGTTGCGAAGCTCTTGCCTGAGCCGGAGCGTGCCAACACCGCCGTGTTGGCGTTGAGATGGGTGCCGTCCCAGGGGTCGTAGACCACCGGGGAGCAAGCCCGCATGTCGATGCCGTAGAGGGTGCCCGAGCGGGTGTCGAGGTCGGGCGGCGAGAAGGGGAAGAGCCTACCCAGGCTGGAGGTGTCCAGTGTGCGCCACTCGGCCACGGCGTTGAGGGCCAGTGGCAGGGTCGAGAGCAGTCCCTCGCGCTGGCGAAAGGCCAGGTTGTCCAGCTTGCCCAGCGTGGAGGCGAAGTGGGCCTTGGCCCGCTGGGTCATATCCTTCAGGGACGCCTCGTCATTCGCGTGAAGGGTCACGGATAGGGAGGAATGAAACAGACGCTCGCGGCCGCGCTGCACCTCGTCCCGGAGCCGGGTCACGTCCTCCAGGGCGATCTCGGCCTCGGGGGACATGGTGCGCCCGCGCTTGAAGGAAAGGGACTGGGCCGACTCGAAGCGGACCTTCTGCCACTCCAGCGTCCTTGCCGCCTGCTCGGCGGGTATGGGGCCGACGTGGACTGAGATGTCCATGGGCGCTCCGGTGGCCATCAGCCCTTGCAGGAATCCGGGGGCAAGGGAGCGAGGCCAGCGGCCGAGATGAAGGGAGCGCACCAGTTTCTCGCCGATGCGCATGTCGCGCCGGTTGATCTCGACCTCGACGGGCGTCTCCTCGTCAAACTCTGTGGGAGAGCCGCCCAAGGCGGCCGACACGAGGAACATCCGCAACTGTCGCCCGCTCATGGGATGGACGGAGAGCCCTGCCCGTGCCAGCATTCCCCGCAGGTCGTCGACGCGGGCGAACTCGCACACGGCGTAGAAGCGCCGGTCGAGGATGCCGTCGCGCGTCTCAAGGTCCCCGAGCAGGCGCTGAAGGGACTCGGAGGCAGCCTTCGTCTGCGGGGGCAGGTCGTCAGGCTGTGCCTCCCGCAGGCTGTCCCGCAGCCGCTCCAGTCGCGGCGCGTGCTGCCTGATAAGCAACTGCACGGGGAAGTCGAGGGCGTTGAGCGCCCCGGCGAAGGCACCGAGCTTCGCCCCGTCGATCTCCAGGCCCATCACCTCGCAGACGCCGAGCTTGGTGTTGTCCAAGCGGACCGGGCCGTCGTCCTCCAGATGCGACAGCATGAAGAACAGGGGCAGGTCGGGAGGCGGCTTGGGCGCCGGTTCTTCAGACGAGCCAAGGTCAGCCGTGGGGGTGTCCCACAGCTCGAGCGGGATCTCCCATGTGGTGGTGTCCCACGGCTCGGCCTCAATCTCCCCGTAGGTTGGGGGCGCGGGTGGCTGCCGCCGTCCCGTGTCCGGCTCCTGCCGCTCGGCCGGGGCCTCCTGCGAGGTTGCGGGCTCGGCGGCCTCCGTCAACTTCGCTTCGGGGTCCCACCACTCGGCCGGGGCCTCCTGCGCTGTCGCGGACTCGCCGGACTCCGACGTTCTCGTTTCCGGCTCCTGCCGCATGGCCGCGACCTCGCGCCGCAGGTCCGCGACAGCATGGCGCAGGTCCCTGGTCGCCAGCTGGAGGTTCTCGACTTCCCGCCCGGTACGCTCAGCTATCTCTTCGTTTTTCATCAGGGGTCAAGTCCTCCGATCTATGAGGTCGGGACGGCGGGTATGACGCCGTGCCTGAGCAGGGTGGCGACGCCCTTGGCCGAGAGCACCAGGACGAGGCCGACCACCGCCATGACGACTGCGGTCTTAGCGCTGCCGCCGCGCTCCTGGCCGCCCTCGGCCATCAGGACGAAGCCGGCCCAGACGATGGCGAAGAGGCAGAGGCCGGAGCCCGCGTAGGCCATCGCCGTGAGGACCTGGTCGAAGGCGTCGAGCATCGCCCGCTCCTCGGGCGGGGGGGCCGCGCCGGTGGTCGCCAGCGCGGCCGCGGCCATCAGGGCTGTCGTCGCCGCCCGCCTCACCAGGGCCACTCCCATCCCAGCTGTTCGAACCAGCCCTGCAGGCCGCCCGCGGGCTCCTGTTCGGCGGGCGGTTCCTCCGGCTCCGGCTCAGGCAGCGCCAGGGCCACGAAGGGGTCATCTCCACCGACCGCTGACGCCAGGGCTATGAGTTCCTTCCGGCTCCCGGTGATGGGAGACCGCTCGACGACCTCTGCCTTGATGTGCTCCTCCAGCAGGATGTCAAACGGCAGATGCATGACCCTTCGTGCGGAGGGGACGAAGGCGTACGCCGTCGCGGTGGCGGTCACGGTGGTTCCGTCCTCGCAGACGGCGGTCGCCGTCTGGGTGTCAGTGTCGGTGTCCCCCGGGCGATAGACGCTCACCCAGTCGTAGAACCGCTCCGTTCTCTCCGGTTGGTGGGTCAGCACGGTCAGCGGCGGCATTGGGATGCTCAGGCCGGCCGCAAGGTTCACGTCCACGCTCACGGCGCGAATCGCCTCGCCTGCGTCGACGGGGAGCCGGAATGCCGTCTCGCCGCCGGGGACGAGGGCGACGCTCGCGGTCGTCCCACCCGCGTCGACCAGCACCGTCCCCGTGACCTGCGTCACATCGGCGTCCATGAGCGCCGTCTCGGTGACCTCGACGAATCCGGTCACGGTCTGGATATCCACCGGTTCTTGGAGGTCAGCGGCGCACTCGGACTCGACGACGCCGCTGACGGCGCCGGGGGTCCAGCCCAGAGACGCCAGCCGGACGGTGCACACCTCCCCTTCGACCTCGGGCAGGGGGTACGGGATCCAGTCGTGTTTGATGGTCAGCGCGCCGGCTTGGCCGATGGCGTCCTCCCACGAGACGGTGACGGACGGCATGGGCCCGTTAAGGGGAAGGGAGTAGTCGATCCGTTCGCCCTCGACCAATGCAGCCGACCCCCAGAAGCGCAGGGAGTTGCCGTCCGGTCCGCCGAAGGCCCTCACCCGGATATCCAGGTCGGTGGCTGCTCGGAGGATCACCGCTGCCCGGTCGCCGGAGACGGACAGTCCCTCGACGAATATCCGGCGCCCCTCCACGGGCTCGGTGAACTCGAAATCGATCTCGTCCCGCCATCGCTCGTCCTCCGGGCTCTGGGCCAGGGCCACCTGGGGGACGACGGCGACAGCCGTCACCAGGAGAGCGGCGAAGACCGCCGCCAACCCTCGGAGGGGCCTGCGGCGGGTGCTCTCCAGCATCCCAGCGCTGCGGCCGGCGCCCTGCTGGTGCCTTCCGTTCTTGCGGCGCTTGCCGAACCAGCCGTGGGGCCGGAAGGGCATCCGCCCGTTGCGTCGATCCTTCTGCCGGTTGCGCTTCTTGCTCCGCAGGTTGCGGAACACGCGCCTGGCCTTCTTGGCCATCAGGCTCAGGGGACCCGGGCCGACTCTGTCCGGCTGCGGCGGGGCGGGCGGCTCGGCCCGCACCAGCTGGGAAACGCTTCCGGCGTAGAGCCGGGCTCCCAGCCGGTACTTGAGGAGGTCAGCGGCCACCAGGGGCAGCCGCCTCCCGCCCACCTTGCCCACCGCCATCGCGATGCCGACGAGCCCGAAGAGGACGGCAATGACCATCCTCACTTCGGACGGGCCGACGGGGGCGTAGCGGTATGCGCCGTAGGCGATGGCGCACACCGCCAGGACCGCCACGATCTGTGGGAAGGTGAATCCCAGCAGCACCCGGTCCTCGGCCTGGACGTGTGTCGGTACCTCGTGTTCTCTCATGGTCTGTTCCTCCTTCCTCTCCGTTCGTCTAGCCCCCGCTGGTTCCGCCGTCGGTCGCGGGCTTGGGCAGCGCGTCGTCGATGTCGATGCCGGGGTCCACGACAGCGTTCATCACCAGCTCGACCACGCCGTAGGCCACCAAGGCCAGGACGACGCCGGCGAGGGCTGTCATCATTGCGCTCTTGCCGCGCTCCATCTGGTGGGGCGCTCCGCTGGCTGTGAGGTACAGGTAGGCGCCGTATATGAAGAATCCGACCCCCACCGCGCCCACGACGCCCAGCAGGATTCCCACCAGGTTCGAAATCGTCTGCGTCAGTTGTTCCATTGCTTGCCTTTCTCCTTTCGAGCCTCTCGCTCGTTGCTATCCTTCGGTGTCGTCGGGCTGCGCCCTCCGCTGCGGGTCTAGCCGGGCGCGGCGTGTCGTCCGTGCCCGAGGGTGTTCGTTGTTCGGGCGGCTACTCGCCGCTGCTCCGGGGCGCTCCGCCCCCGGCGTCTCCCCCTGCCGATGGGGTCGCCATAGAGGCCGCCGAGCTGACGCCGCCCGCCGCCGCAGAAATGCCCGCGCTGGCGGCCATTGCCCCCACCGCCGCGCCTCCGGGCCCGCCGGTAGCACCGCCCGCGACCAGCCCGAGGACCCTCGCCGAGCGCACCATCGAAGCGGGCAGGTTGAAGCCGAAATAGAGCATCGACAGCCAGCTATCGAAGGTCCCGGCGTTGCCGAGGAGCGACGGCACACGCGTGGCCATGTAGACGAAGGCCATGCTCAGCAGCAGCTTCCAGATCAGGTCCTGGACCGGCTCGAAGGCGGCAATGGCCGCCACCTCGTTGAGGAACCCGAAGCCCAATGCAAGGGCGATGAGCTGGATGGCCTGCTGGAAGGTCGTCGTCATGAACAGGCGGAGCCAGTGCCGACCCCAACCCGCGGTGTGGGGCAATATCCACAGCCCCAATGCGATGGGCGCCAGAGCCAGGAGGACGTCGATGAGGGCAAGGCGCAGCACCATCTGCACGATCACGTAGAGGACGAAGAAGCCGTAGACGAGGTAGAGGGCGGCCAGTAGGAGGGCCATGCCCACGCTCCCGGCTTCCACGGCCGTGAGCAGGGTGCTGAGGGTGGAGCGCAGCATGTCCCCGGCGGTGACGTTCAGCGAGACGGCGACGAAGCCTGAGACGGCGTCGGCCACGTCCAGCACCAAGGCGCACCACCAGAGGGAGGACGCGGCGGCGACGAGGCCCAGCACCAGGCGGGGCACCATCTCGCGCCATCCGGCCTGCTGCCGGCTGCCGAGGTGCTCGGCCATGATGAGGGTCAACCCCATCCAGCCGAGGATGACCACCAGTGCGCCGGAGGTGATGGCCCAGACGACGACCCACGCCTGGCGGACCAAGTCGTGCGCGTAGGTGAGGTCGGGAGGGGTGCCGGTGATGATGTCGCTCATCGGCTAGCTCTCCCCGCAGTTGTCGACGTCCTCGCCGGAGGCACGCTCGACCACTCCGCAGAGGGCGCCGTGGGTTCCCTCGATGACCCAGCCCGCGAAGGCCCTCGCCCAGCGTGCGGGGTCGAGGGCGGCGAGGATCCTGTCCCAGATGCGGCTCGGCTCGTAGATGGGGACGACGGCGTAGAAGTCGCCCCGCGTCCCGTCCTCGGACTGGACCAGCATGACCAGCAGGTAGGCCTTGTCCCGGTCCAGGTCGGGCTGCTCGTCCAGGGCCGGGTATTCCCATGAGTACTCCCAGCCGTCGCTGCGCTCCTTCTCGCCTCCCCTGACCTGGTAGACGGCGGTCACCCAGTCGCCGGTGTCGGCGTCACGGACGGCGTAATGGAGAACGTCGAGCTTCCGGTCAAAGACGGGGCGGGCGACGAACTCGCCGTCTTTCTTGCGCTCGACGAACTCCCGGCCGGTGTTGACCAGGACGATGTCGTCGTCAGGGGGCTCCTGGGCGTAGGCCGCCCCGCTCGCGGGGATCGCGACCAGCGCCGCCAGGAGCAGCGCGGATGCCAGCGGGATGACCCGTCTGAGGGACCGGAGTTTCGATTTCAGTACCAACTCGTTCACCTCTCTTCCATTTGCGTTGCCGGGGCTTCCGGCCCCCGGTTCTCGACGAAAAAGTGTGAACAACCGCAGCGCGAAAAAAGACCTCCGTTAGGGGAGCGAAGGAACGGGCTCCCTCATGTGCGGATAGCCCGTGGGGGAGCGCCAAAATGCACTCCCTTTCAGACCCTCACTTTTCCCGCAACTCCGAGGGCAATATGGGGGTGTACAGGGAATCGGCCTATGTGGCGGCGTTGCCGTGGGTGACGTGGCCTACTTGGTGCAGGTGTGGAAGGCCCCCCTACAGGACGTAGCCGGTGAACACTTGGGTGAAAGAGCACGTTCCGCCGGGAATCGGAAAAACCGGCGCGAGGCGGGGGTGCACGACGACGGCGATTGCGGCGGGTCGATGACATGAGCGCCGCGAAAACACGTCCGAGGCAGGTGTGCGTTACGTCAGCGGGAAAGCGACGGCGAAATCCAGTCGAAAACAAGCGAAGGAGGTTGAGCGATGGAGACCACCGAACACGGCATCGCGGACAGCAAGGACGTCGAGAAGATGTACCTGATGCGGCTGATGGCGTTGCTGCAGGAGCTGGTGCGGGAGAAGGGCTACAAGGGCGCGGCGCGGGTGCTGGAGATCGACCAGCGGACCGTGGCCGAGAGCGCCCGGACGGGCCGTCTGTCACGGCGGGTGCGGGACGCCCTGGAGCGCGCGTTGCAGGAGGGCATCGGCTCCGCCGCTGCCCGGCAGCGGGAGCGCAACGACCAGCAGGAGGAGCGCCTAGTGGCCGTGGAGGGCGCCGTCAACGAGGTGGGCAAGGAGATGCGCAGGCGTCTGGCGGCCATCGAGGGGGAGATCGGGGGGCTGCGGCACGCGCAGCGCCCCGAGTCGGGGGAGGCCGTGACGGGGCAAGCGTCCGTAGGCGAGGAGGCCGCCGAGGCGGAGACGGAGGCTGCGGAGGCGGAGGCCGGCACGCGGCCGACGCCGGAGTCCAGGTCGAGGCGCGAGTTCCCGGACCTCGTGACGCGGGCGCCGGCGGAGGACGACGAGGAGAACTTCGGCGAGGCGTGGCCGCTCATCGTCGAGTGGCGGGATCTGAAGGACGCGCACCCCAATGATGGCGGCGGACTCGACTGGTTGCGGACGGAGGAGCGGTTGCTGACGGTGGAGTTGACGCTGCTGGAGGGATACGGACTGACCCTGCCCCCGGCGCGGTTTCCGTTGCGGGGCTTCGACCGGGACGGGCAGACCAGCTGGCGAAGGACCGCGCTCTACGACACGCGGAGAGCGCGGAGGTGGCGGGAGCTGCTGCGACGGGTGCTGTCGCTCGGCCTGTGGCAGTAGGTCCGCATCGTCGGCATGTGAAGTTTTGTGAACACTTTGTCGGGGGGGTCTTGCAAGGGGTCACCCCGGGGTTCGGGACTCGGCAATACTAGGCGCACTGTCTGGTTTTCTCCAAGGTTTCCTGCCTTAGAAACCTGGGTGCGTGATCCCTGTTGCACGGGTCGACCGTAGCGTCGCCCAAGAGGGAATGCTGCCGATGCGGAGTTTGACGCTGGTCCTTCGCAGGCAGCGCGGGCCGAACGGACGGGATCGGACACTGGTCTCTCGTCCCCGGCGCTTGTCCGAAGGGTGAAGTCGACGCTGGTCCTTCACCGTCGGACACCGGTTTGCGATCGGGGTTGATCGCCTCGGTCGCTGGATACACGGGACGCAGCATGGAGCTTCGTCCTCAAGTTGTCGGTCGAAGTGCGTCTGTCGCTTCGACCGGCTTCTCATGCCTGCGGCGCGGCTGTCACGCAGCCCGTGCCGCAGCTTCGACACGCGCTGGTCTGTCGTTCCGAGCAGGCCGGCCGCTTCTAGTCTTCGCAGCTTTCTCACGGTCGATTTGCGTCCTTGGGCGAGCTGCGTCATCGGAACGGAGTCACGGAGTCCACGGCAGGTAAGTCACAGCAAAGGAGGTATGACGGCATGGACGAGACACGGACACAGGCAACGTCGGAGCGGTACGTCGGGCCGAGCGCCCGGCGGATCGCCGACCTGCTGCCGCACCGGGTCAGCTTCGAGCGGGGCTGGTTCTGGACGTCGACGGCGGTCTGTCACGGCGGACAGTCGGACGGGCTGGCGTTCCGGCAGCGGCCGGACGGCAACGGCATCGAGACCAAGTGCCACACCGGGGGCTGCGGCGCCGGCGTGGTGATCACGGAGTTGGAGGAGCTGGTCGGGCTGCCCATCTGGACGGCGTACGAGCCGGTGGTCGATGCGCGGGTTGCCACCGCTGAGAGGCAGCCCTGGTGGAAGCGTAAGCCGGTGGTCGTGGGCGGGGTGGTTGCGCTGCTCGTTGCGGCGCCGCTGCTGACGCTGGACCTGGAGCTCTTCTTCCTGAACTTGTTCGGGCTGGGCATCGGGGCATTGCTGCTGAGGCGGTTCATGCCCAAGCGCGCTCCGGTGCGCCGGTTCCGGCGCTGACAGGGCGGGATTCCGCTCACTCACAACTTCATTCAACGCAAGGGGTCGTCTCCATCCGGGGACGGCCCCTTTCTCTTTGCCCGAACGCGGGCTCGATTCGGCAGGCAACACACAGGCAGAAGCACTAAGGAGGTGCGTGATGACGACGGCGACACTGGTAGCAGGCAACGGGACGATGGACGCGGTGGAGAGGCCCCGGCGCAGCCTGGAGGAGCTGGTGGACCAGCTCTTCGCAGCGATGGGGTTCACGGACGAGGTGGAGGCGACTGAGACGGCGGTGGAGCCGAGCGCGACGCGCTCGATCCACGAGGCCCGCAGGCTCAGGCAGGCGGGGGACGTCGACGGGGCGCTGGGCGTCCTGGCCGGCGCGGACATGGCAAAGGCCGAGAAGCGGGAGGTCCGCTGGGCCTTCTCCGAGTGGAAGGCGCTGGTGAAGCGGCGGTTCGGCGACCGGGACGCGGCGCTCTACAGCCAGGGCACGGGACAGGCCGCCGCCCTGGTGCCCCACGGCGACGGGATGCTGGAGGTCGCCGCGGTCCTGGGGATGCGCTGGCGGCCGGGCAAGGTGGTCTCGGAGCGCAGCCTCCGGGGCCTGCGGCCCCTGGCCGGAGGCGCGTGATGGTCACGGCAAGCGTGGACATCGCGGCGCTGAAGGCCCGTCACCCGCTGGGCGACACGGTGGAGGCCGCCGGCATCGTGCTCAGGGGAAGGGGCAGGGTCCGCCAGGGCGTCTGCCCCTTCCACGAAGAGGCCGAGGGCTCGTTCACGGTGTACGCAGACTCGGAGCGGTTCTACTGCTTCGGGTGCGGCGAGGGCGGCGACGTGCTGGACTTCGTGCAGAAGTCCGAGGGGCTGTCGCTGCCCGAGGCCATCGCGCGGCTGGACGGCAGCCCCGGGCCTGCGCCCAGGGCCGCTCGTCGTCCAGCGGGAGCGCGGCGACCTGAGTACGCCGCGCTGCCCCCACGCGACCCCGCCCTGCTGACGGCGGCGGCGCGCTTCTACGCCGGAATGCTCCGGCGTTCGCCAGAAGCGCGGGGGTACCTCGCCTCGCGGGGCGTCGGCCCCGTCGCCGCAGCCCGCCTCGGTCTCGGCTATGCGCCGGGCGGCGGGCTGCGGCAGGCCCTGGAGTCCCTCGGCTTCTCCGAGAAGCGCATCCGGGACTCCGGGCTGTTCATGGAGCGGGGCGCGGAGCGGTTCGCCGGCATGGTCGTCGTTCCCGACCCCGTGTCGAGCACGGGGCAGGCTGGCGGCCTCGTCCGCTGGCTCGCGGGCCGGGCCCTGGACCCGGACGCGAGGCCCCGGTTCCAGGCGCCCCCCGGCCCCAAGCCTGTCCTCGGACTCGGCAGGCTCGGCCCCGCTCCCCCGTGGGTCGTCGTCGCCGAGGGGGTCTTCGACTGGCTCCTCCTCGCCGGATGGGGCCTCCCCTCCTGCGCTGCCCTGGGCACCCAGGGCATGGAGCGCGTCGCCTCGGCCCTCCGGGGCTGCCCCCGCGTCTTCCTCGCCTTCGACAACGACGATGCGGGGCGCGAGGCGACGGCCGGGCTTCTGACCCTGCTCGGACGCAGGGCCGCCGCCGTCGCCCTCCCCGCAGGCACCGGCGACGTGGCAGAGCTTGCCACGCATCCTCACGGGCGGAGCGTCTTCGCCGGTCTGCTCTCGCAGGCCGCCCGCTCCGCCCGCTAGTGGCTCCCCGCCGCTTCCCAGCGGGCTTCGCTCCCGCCTCATTCCAACCCCCAATCCCACAGCCCAGGAGGTGCTATGGCCGATTCACGACGGGCTTCGCCCGCGCACGGATTCCCGTAGGGGCCCGCCCATCGCTCATTCGCTACACGAACGAACACAAGGAAGGAGACACGAAATGTCCACCAACAACGGAACCCACAACGGCGTCGCGCACGTCAACGGCAACGGGCACAAGCCCGACGCCGCCATCCCCGCCGAGCACGAGCTCGCTTGGGACGGGCTCTCGCCCGCCGTCACGCAGGCCCTCGGCCAGCCCCTCGACCCCGAGCTCGTTTCCCAGCGCAGGGGGCGGGGCAACAAGTCCTTCGACTACCTCGAAGGCCACGCCGTCATCGACCAGGCCAACCGCATCTTCGGCTTCGGCGGATGGGGATACGAGCTGGCCGGCGACGTGACGCTGCGCCGGATCGAGACGGTCGACAAGCAGACGGGCGAGGTCACGGTCTCGCTCGGCTACAGCGCGCCGGTGCGGGTCACCGTGGCGGGCGCGCTGCCCCGCACCGACATCGGCGTCCACCCGGTCACGGAGGACAACTTCGACGGGCACGACACCGCCATGAAGGGGGCCGTGACCGACGGCATGAAGCGGGCGTTCCGCAGCTTCGGCGTCCAGTTCGGCAACGGCTTCTACGGCGACCAGCCGGCGGCGAGCGCTCCCAAGCCGGAGCGGGCGCCAACGCAGGCCAGGGCCAACGGCAACTCCGGCAGTTCCCAGTCCAGCCGCACCACGCGGCAGGCCCCGCCCAAGGGCGGCAACGACGCCCAGGCCGAGAAGCTGCGCAAGCGGCTCTTCGAGATCGCCGTCAAGCAGGGTCTTGACGAGGGACAGGTGGGGACCGCCGTGGTCAACCGGACGGGCAAGAGCATCGACGACCTGACGGCCGCCGAGCTGGGCCCGCTGGTGGTGGCCGCCCACAACAAGCTGCGGGAGATGCAGCAGGAGCAGGCGCAACAGGCCGCCTAGCGGCACCGGACAGACCGGAACAACGGAGCGGGACAGTCTCCTTCGGGGGGCCGTCCCGCTCCTTCACTACAGGAAGGGAGGACACGACCGATGACTACGGAGACTCTGGTAAGAACACCCTGGGGGTGGACTCACGACGTCGAGGATCTGGCGGAGGGGATTCAGAGAGTCACGACGCCCTCGCACGGCGGGCTGAAGCTCAGCCGCGAGCGATGGCGCGAGCTTCCCGCCGCAGTACGGGACACGTTGCTCAACCCCACCTTCGCCGAGGAGGACTGCGAGGAGCCCATCGTCAAGCTGCTGCTGGGCGTCGGCGACGAGCGGGACCGGGAGATGGCCCTCACCGTCGCTGGCTACTTCGACCGCTACGCTCCGGCGCTCCCCTTCATCCGCCTCCACCCGCCGGGCCTCCACTACCACGCCATCGCCTACTGGGGCGGCCTGGCGTCGGACCCCTTCGGGCGGTTCGACACCCGCCTGGAGGCCGAGTCCTTCACGAGCGATGACGGGATGGTGAGGCTGTACGGGCGGATGGAGGCCGTCGAATGCACCGGCGCCCTCCCGCTCTGCCAGACAAGGGGGAGGGCGTCATGACCGCCGAAACGCGGGCAAGGCCCCGCAGCCTTCCCAGCACGACCACGAAGCTCCAGACCGAGTTCGGCAGCCTCTACGTCACCGTCTCGACGGACGAGGACGGCGAGCCCTTCGAGGTCTTCGGCTGGCTCGGCAAGGGCGGCTCGTTCCAGCACGGCGTGACCGAGCTGGCCTGCCGCCTCATCTCCCTGCACCTGCGCAGGGGGACCCCGCTGGAAGAGGTCATCGACCAGGTGCAGGGCATCCAGGAGATGCAGCCCTTCTGGAACCAGTTGGGCGACGGCAGGAGCGTCGCCGTCCACGGCCTCGGCGACGGCATCGCCCACATCCTCAAGGGCCACCTGAAGGTCAACGAGGAGCGGGAGGCTGCGACGGAAACAGAGGTCAAGGCTGCCGCATGACCATCCATCCACAGGACTCAAGGAGGCAGAGACGATGACAACCACGACAGACATAGACAGGGCGGAGGTCTTCTCCCGCCCTGCGGCACGGTTCGACGGCGACGGCAACATCGAGGTGCGGGCATCGGCGGCCCTGGGCTGCCGCCGCGCCCTCTGGTACGCCGCGACCGGGTACGAGCCGACCAATCCCCCCAGCGACGACTCGCTGACGGCGATGGAGGCGGGCAACGCCCTTGAGCCGGTGGTAGTGCGGGCGATGGAGCGGGCGGGCTGGAAGGTCGATCCCGCCGACGCCCACGACCCGAAGCAGGTGGCGGTGCGGGTCGGCCCGAACCTCCTGGTCACCGGCCACCCGGACGGAACGGTGCGGATGCCCCTGCCCGAGGGCGAGGCCGCCGCGCCGCAGGTGTTCCTCTTCGGCGGGGAACCGGAGACCCCCTCCCACGGCGACCCGATGGTCGTCGAGATCAAGACGCGGGGGCCGGATCCCTTCAAGCGCTGGCAGACGCTCGGAGCCGAGCGCAGCCATCCGGCAGCGGTGGCCCAGGCCGCCTTCTACACCCTCGGCGAGTTCGGGGAGATGCGGGACACCGTGATCGCCACGATGGACACGGGCAACCGCACCTGGGACTACGAGCGGATACCCGCCGACCGCCTGGAGCGGTCCTTGCAGGACGCCTGCGACTGGCTCGGTGGGCTGGCCGCCCACCACGTCGAGAACGGGCCCGACCCCGACGCGCTGCCTGAGCGGGACTTCACTGCCAGCACCTGGCAGTGCCGCTCCTGCCCCTTCCTGGACATCTGCCTGCCGGGCATGGCGGCGGAGGACGGGACGTACGAAGGAACGGAAACCGAAGTAAAGGAGGTGACGGACGAGGAGGCACAGGACGCGGTGGCGGCCTACGCCGAGGCCCAGGAGTCCATCCGGGAGCCCGAGAAGGCCAAGCGCGCCGCCCTTGACACCCTGAAGGCGTGGATGCGCCGCCAAGGGGACATAAAGGCGACCGTGAACGGTAGGACGGTCAGCCTGGTGCAGACGACACGGTACTCGGTGGACCACCGGAAGCTCAACGAGGCGCTCGACCCTGAGACCAGGGCCGGGATCGTGACGGAGAGCGAGTCCGAGTACGTGCGGGTCAGCTAGACGCTCCCACACGGGAGCGCAGGACGGGGCCGCCTTCCCAATCCAAGGGAGCGGCCCCGCTTTCGTTCAAGACGGGCGCGCAATGAACGCGCCACATCCACAAGGAGGATAGAACAATGGCACGCACGATCAACAAGGTAGAGCTTTTGGGCAGGGTCGGCACCGACCCCGAGATGACCTACACGCCGAACGGGACGGCGGTAACCAAGCTGCGGCTGGCCACCGACCGCCGCCACCAGGACGGGGAGACGACCGCCGACTGGCACAACATCGTCGTCTGGGACAAGACCGCCGAGGCGGTGAACCAGTACATCGGCAAGGGCCAGCGCATCTACGTCGTGGGCCGCCTCGTCCAGAACTCGTGGCAGACCGAGGACGGTCAGCCCCGCAGCCGCACGGAGGTCCACACCCAGGAGGTCGTGTTCCTCGACGGCAACGGCAACGGGAACGGCGAGCAGGCGCCCGACGCCTCGCCCTTCGAGTAGGCCGCCAACCCACAACCGCACCGCGACGCCCGCCCTGCGTGCCGGGTGCCTCACCACGGGGCCGCTTCCAATCAACGGGAAGTCCGGCCCCGCATTGGTCTCAAACGGGTGCGGGGAGACCGCGCCACACCAATCCGAAAGGAGAATCGAATCATGGCACGGACGATCAACAAGGTAGAGCTTTTGGGCAGGGTCGGCACCGACCCCGAGATGACCTACACGCCGAACGGGACGGCGGTAACCAAGCTGCGGCTGGCCACCGACCGCCGCCACCAGGACGGGGAGACGACCGCCGACTGGCACAACATCGTCGTCTGGGACAAGAGCGCCGAGGCGGTGAACCAGTACGTCGGCAAGGGCCAGCGCATCTACGTCGCGGGCCGCCTGGTGCAGAACACCTGGCAGACCGAGGACGGTCAGCCCCGCAGCCGCACGGAGGTCCACACCCAGGAGGTCGTGTTCCTCGACGGCAACGGCAACGGCGCCGGGCCGGCGGAGGACTCCGCCCCCTGGTAGCCGTTCCGCCGACAACCGAACAGCGCCGCCTTCACGAAGGCGCAGCACGGGGCCGCCTCCAATCAACGGGAGGCGGCCCCGCTTCTGTTGTAACCGCTAACCAAGGAGACCGGAGATGACCGCCACAGCGATACACGCCGACACCCCATCGACAAGCGCCCAGCTAACTCTCTTCCAGGCCGAGGGGCAGGCTCTGCTGGACGCCCTGCGCAACAACCTGAACCTGCTGGGCGAGATCGCCCTGCGTTACGGGGTGGAGACCCGGCCGGAACGCACGGACGCCCCGCCGTCGATCGGCACCCCCGATGACGTTCACAGGCTGCTGGCCCCGGAGATGTCCGGGCTGGCCCAGGAACAGCTGCGGGTGTTGCTGCTCAACACCAAGAACGTCGTGCTGGGCCAGCGCGTCGTCTACCAGGGGAACGTCAACTCCTCGATGGTCAGGGCCGCCGAGGTGCTGCGCCCCGCCGTCGTCGAGGCCGTTCCCAGCATCATCGTCAGCCACAACCACCCGTCCGGCGACCCCACGCCCAGCCCACAAGACATCGCCGTCACCAGGGAGCTGGCGCAGGCCGCCAAGCTCCTGGGCATCGAGCTCCTGGACCACATCGTCATCGGCGGGAACCGCTTCGTCAGCCTCAAGGACCGGAACCTCATGTCCTGACGGCGGATGCCGCCAGGCTCTCACGCAGGGGCACGTCCCCGCGCATCTCCTCAAGACAGCACTAAGGAGGTGCACCATGCTCGCAACCCACACCGTAGACCCCGAGGACCTGTTCACCATCTCGGCCGGCGGCTTCTCGGCCACCGCCGACGCCTTCGCCCGGGACGAGAACACCGAGGGCCTCTGGTTCGTCTCGATGGTCGGCTCCCAGACAGCACTCAAGGCAATCTGGGCGTCGCTCCTCAAGCAGCCACCGGACGTTGCCCACATCATCAGGGGCGCAGACGGGATGGCCCTGCACGGCGGCTACCAGCGCTGCGTCATCCCCTACGAGACCATCGGGACCTGGACGACCAAGATCGCTCGCCTGCCCGCGACGGGCGGCTGGCACGCGCTGGTCTACACCAAGACCGCAGAGTACCTCTACGAGAAGGACTCGTTCCTGATGCTCGCCCAGAGCCCGGAAGAGGCCCCGGCGCTCCATCACCGCTTCCTCGACCGCCGCAGCCCGCTGCCGCTCCACGACTCCTGGGCCGGATGGCTCTGGGAGCGGGGCATCTCCGAAGGGGAGATCGTCCCCCTCCAGTCGGTTGGCGTCTTCGGCTACCGGTGCTCCCCCAACGCCAAGAAGCTGCGCGACGACCTCTCCGGCGCCGTTGCATCGGGACGGCTGACGCTGCCGAGGGAGGAGGCTGTGGCGGCAGCAGGGGCGACGCCATGATCGGCTACCGCTACGACGACGGCGGCCGGACGGCGGCGGGATACCGGGGCAAGACCGGCGACTGCGTCGTCCGCGCCATCGCCATCTGCGCCAGCAAGGACTACCGCGCCGTCTACGCAACGATGACCGAACACATGAAGAGCAACGGCTACGCCGCCAGCGGCAACGCCTACGCCACACGGGAGCGCAATCGCAAAGCGCCCCGCCGCAGGGGACAGCTCACCGCCCGCCGCGTCCAGGACCGCGTCCTCGAAGCCTTCGGCTTCACGAAGGTGCGCCTGCCGGCGGGAGAGAGGCCCACGTTCACCGAGGCGCACCGCCGGTACGGCGACTGCGTCGTCGGCACCACCAAGCACATGGCGGCCATCGTGGACGGCGCCCTCCGGGACATCTTCGACGGCCGCACCTACGAGTGGGACTTCGAGACCCGGGAGCGCAAGGCCCAGTCCGTCTGGGTGCGGCCCCAAGCGACGAACGAGCAAGCATGAAAGGAGAGACGACATGAGACTCGCTGCACAGGCGAAAGGGGGCTACTACCCGACTCCCGAGCGGGTGGTTGACCTGATCGCCGAGTTGATACACACCCCCTCCGGCTACTACCACCGGGCGCGGGAGACCATCCGCATCCTCGACCCCTGCTGCGGGGGCGGGGACGCGCTCCAGAGGCTGGCCGAGAACCTCGACCGGCCCAACTCGATGTCCATCGAGACCTACGGCGTCGAGCTGCACAAGGACCGGGCGGAGGAGGCCGAGAACCGGCTCCACCGCACCCTGGCCTCGGACCTGTTCGCCACGTCGATTGCGAACGGGGCCTTCGGCCTGCTGCTCCTCAACCCGCCCTACGACTACGACTCGGAGGACAAGCGGACGGAGCACGCCTTCCTGACCCACTGCACGCGCTACGTGGCCGAGGGCGGCCTGCTCGTCTTCATCGTCCCCAGGCAGCGCCTCGGGGTGTCGGCCCGCTACCTGTCCACCCATTACGGCCGGTTGCAGTGCTGGGCCTTCCCAAGCCCCGAACGCGAGGTCTTCGACCAGGTGGTGCTGATGGGCTACCGGAAGGAAGACCCCGTTCCCGACGCGGCCGCCGAGAGCATGGTCGTCGAGTGGTCGATTGGGGAGCCGGAGCCGCTGCGCTCACGGCGAGACCCCTACGCCTACGGGGAGTACACCCCCGCCACGTTGCCCAGCGGCGACGTGCTGTTCACCACGCGCACCGTCGATCCCGTCGCTGCGGCGACCGAGGCAAGGCGGACGGGGCTGTGGACGAACACGGACATCACCGACACCCTCTGGCCCGCCGGTGACGCCCGCACCCGCCCGCTGATGCCCCTTCGCCGGGGCCACATCGCCATGCTGGTGGCCGCGGGCTTCCTCAACAACCTCGTCCTCGAAGGCGACGGGCGGCGCATCCTGGTCAAGGGGCGCACCTCGAAGGAGATGGAGCTGGTGGAGGACTCCCCCGAGAAGGAGGTCCACCGCGAGAAGCTCAAGACCACGGTGGTCGCCCTCGATCTCGACGGCGGGGTGATCGAGGACATCGCCGCCTAGAACCGACGCCACTCAACACCACCCCACTGGAAGGAAAGGAGAAGACGATGCAGAGACAGACCACGATGGTCCTCGACAACTGCTCGCGGTGCGGGCAGCCCATCGCTCCCGGAGAGCCCGCCATGCAGACCGCATCGGTGGACCTGGACGAGTACGGCAGGGCCGTGTCCTCGCCGGTGAAGACGTACCACCTCAGCGGCGAGTGCTACGCCGACCACAGGCGCAGGGCGGGACTCCCCGCCGCCGCATAGACGGCTCCTGCGGGGCCGCCGTACTCGCCGAATCACCAACCGCATCAACGGAAGGAGTTCAACCATGCCACGACCAACGAAGTGGGACCGTGAGGTAGCCGACGCCGTGTGGGCCAAGCTCCAGGAGCTGGCCGACGCCAACGGCCAGTCATCGCCACGTGCATTCGTGGCAGCCGTCCGGAAGGACGCCACCGCCCTCGTTGAGGCACTCATCGAGGACGCCATCAAGCACCACGACTTGGCGCTCTGCGACAGCGGGTACTAGCCATGCTCATCAAGCAATGGCTCCTGTCCGCACACGCCGACCACGAGGACGGCGATACCACGGAAGGCGTCGACGACCTCGCATCGCAGCTCGAGGAGCTCTGCTCCCACTACGCAGCTGAGTACGGCCTGCGCATCTACTACGAGGACCTCGGCGAGACGCCGAACGAAGGAAGGAGGTGAACACCTTGGCTGACCAGCGCTACCACTACAAGGCGGGCTACGGCCCGACCGAGTGTGGCATCGACTTCGAAACCGACAACTACCAGTCGACCACCGACGTCGCCGAAGTCACCTGCCGGGAGTGCCTCGAAGGCATCTTCCGCACGATCACTGCGAACCCGAAGCTGCGAAGACGCTTCGTAATCGCAACTATCAACCCACAGGTCTACTAGACCTGCGATGTGACCCGGGGGGAGCACCACCTCCCCCGGGCACGGCTCCGACGCGAGCCGCATCAAGAGGTCCGCCTGATGCGGCCTCGCAAGACCTGAACAATCGCCTGGGGACGCTTCCAGGAAGCCGGAGCAGAAGCGTCCCTCCGGGGGCGCAGTGCGTCTCGCTTCCCGACGTCCGCCAGAGACGCAAGGAAAGGAGACGCCGATATGAACCTCGGAGAGTTCATCGACAAGTTCAAGGAGGCCATCGCCCGGAGGGTGGTGGAGTCCTACCCGCCGCTCTACCGCCCCTCGGAGAATGGCGGGGTTCTCCCCCGCCTGCTCCGCAGGCCCCTGGGGGCGCAGGCCGACGCCATCAAGGGCGCGGCCCTCTCCCTCGAAGCCCACCGGGGCACGACGGTCGTGGGCGAGATGGGCACAGGCAAGACCTTCATCGGCACCGCCGCGGCGCACATGGCGGGCTTCAAGCGGGTGCTGGTGCTCTGCCCGCCCCACCTGGTCCCCAAGTGGAAGCGGGAGGTGGAGATGACGGTGCCCGGCGCACGAGCCGTCATCGTCACCTCCATCACCGACCTGGAGAGGCTGCGCCTCTCCGTCGGGCCGGGCCCGCTGTTCGCGGTGATGAGCCGGGAGCGGGCAAAGCTGTCCTACCGCTGGATGCCCGCCGTCAACTACCGATGGGCGACGTCCAAGGGGAGGCTCATCAGGATCGAGGAGACGGGGGAGCCCTTCCGGGTCCCCTGCTGCCCCACCTGCACGGCGCAGATCGTCGACAAGGACGGGGTGCCCCTCACCGAGAAGGACCTGACCCGCCGCAAACACGTCTGCGACGCCTGCGGCTCGCCCCTCTGGCAGGCCGACAGCTCGGGGCCGAAGCGGTACCCGCTGGCCGACTACGTGAAGCACCGGATGAAGGGCTTCTTCGACCTGCTCATCGGAGACGAGGTCCACGAGTACAAGGCTCGCGGCTCGGCCCAGGGCATCGCCGCGGGCACCCTCGCGGAAGCCTGCGGCAAGTCCCTGAGTCTGACGGGGACCATGATGGGAGGATATTCGAGCACACTCTTCCACCTCCTGTACCGGTTCTCGCCGGAGATCCGCACCGAGTTTGGACGCTCCGACGAGCACCGCTGGATCGAGCGGTACGGCTTCGAGGAGGTCTCCATCGGCAAGGACGACGACGGCTTCGACGAGGACGGCCGCAACAGCAAGCGCCGCAAGTTCCGCAAGGTGGTGAGGGAGAAGCCGGGGCTGGTGCCCTCGGCGCTCTTCCACATCATCGGCAACACCATCTTCCTCAAGCTGTCCGACGTGGCCTCGGGTCTGCCCGACTACGACGAGCAGATCCTGGTGTCCTCGATGGACTCGGAGGAGGACGCGACCGGCTACTCCCAGCGCAGCGCCTACAACACCCTGTTCAAGGAGCTGAAGGCGGAGCTGTCCAAGGCGCTCAAGTCAGGCTCCAAGCGGCTGCTCGCCACCTACCTGCAGACGCTCCTCGCCTACCCTGACGGCTGCACCAGGGGGGAGACGGTCTTCGACCCCAGGTCGGGCGACATCATCGTCTCGGTCCCGCCCCTCTCCGAGGAGAGGCTGTACCCGAAGGAGAAGGCGCTCGTCGACCTCGTGGCGGCGGAGCGGATGGCCGGACGCCGGGTGCTGGTCTACGTCACCCACACGGGGACGCGGGACATCACCGGGCGCATGGACGACTTCCTGACCCGCCACGGCTTCCGGGTGGCGGTGATGAAGGCCGACGCCGTGGCCCCCGACCGCCGTGAGGCGTGGGTCGCGGAGAAGGTCAAGCAGGGCATCGACGTGCTGGTCTGCCACCCCCGGCTGGTGCAGACGGGCCTGGACCTCATCGACTTCCCGACCATCGTCTGGGACGAGGTCGATTACAGCACCTACGTCATGCGGCAGGCTTCCCGCCGCTCGTGGCGCATCGGGCAGACACGGCCGGTCAAGGTGGTGTTCATGTCCTACCGCAACACCCTCCAGGCCGACGCCCTGAAGCTGGTGGCCCAGAAGCTGCAGAGCTCCCTCGCCGTCGAGGGCGAGTTGCCGGAGGAGGGGCTGGCCGCATACGGAGACGACGGGGACGACGTGATGATGGCCCTCGCCCGCAAGATCGTCAGCGGCGACGAGGAGGACGCCGACGACGAGTCGATGGAAGCGGCGTTCGCCCAAGCCAGGGACGCCGAGGCGCAGGCCGAGGAGTTCCTGGTGGACGACGGCTGGAAGGCCGTCGAAATCGAGCCGGAGGCCGTCGAGGTCAACGGCAACGGCCACCACGCCAACGGGCACGACGACCTGTTCGGCGTCGGGCCTGCGGTCGAGCCGGCGCCGGCCCCCGTGAACGGCAATGGAAACGGGGCCAACGGCCACTACGACGATCACGAGGTCGAGGAGCCCCAGCAGTCGCTGTTCTCCTGGGCCGAGTTCATGGCCGAGCCGGTCACGCCGAAGCGCCGCAACGGGAAGCCCCAGCCCGCAAGCCTCTCGATGTTCGAGTGGGCGCTGGAGCAGGAACGGGAGAAGGAGACGGTCGGCGCCGGACGCTAGACCGCCCAAGTTTCGGGGAGGCCGTCGCAGACGAAGCGGCGGCCTCCCCGCACGTCAAGGCACGAATCAGCAACACCGAAAGGAGAAAGACCAATGGCACGCATCTTCGTATACGACGACCGCGAGTTCCCGGACCCCGACCCCGAGATGAGCGTCGACCAAGTGAAGGCGACGCTCGCCGACTTCTACGGCGAGATCGCCAACGCCTCGGTCAAGGAGACCAAGAGGGGCGAGGACACCGTCTACGAGTTCCAGCGGCGGGTGGGCACCAAGGGGGCTTCCACCCGGTAAGGAGGTCATCCGATGGACACCCGCACATTCGCGGGTCTGCTGGCGGCCGTGCCGCCGGTAAACCTGCGCATCATCGAGCTCACGGCGGAGCTCACACGGCCCGACGGCTCCCTCGACCTGGATGCCGCGGCCGCACGCCAGGCGGAGATCGAGGCGGCCTGCGCCCAGGCGCAGGACTACGCCTCGACCACCGGACGCCTCCTGGAGGCCATGCGATGGAAGCTGCGGCCCCGGCGCTGATCAGCGGGCTCGCCAAACTGCTCCTGCGGCGTCCGCCGTCGCTGCGGGAGATGGTGGTCATCGTCGGCTACGCCGACGACTACGCATGGTTCACGGGGCTGGTGCGCCACCTCTTCCCCCAGGAAGCGGAGGAGACGCTCTCGGCCCCGGACGTGCGCACGAGGGTGGAGCGGTTCGCCCGGATCTTCGCCGAGCGCCACTTCCCCCTGTACGCCCCCTACTTCGACTTCTGTGCGCCGCGTGACGCGGCATAGGATCCCCGACTCAGTCGGGAAGGATTCGGAGGGAATCCTTGGGTCAACCAACCCACCTGGAGGCGAAAGCCGAAGGGGACAATAGCATGTTGGTAAAGCGGCTACGGCCTGAAAGCGTTGTAGGGCCGGTTCCGCAAGACCCGCACGATACGGTGAAAGCTTGATTGCCTGAACCCCAGTTCCCAAACGGGGAATGAAGTCCCCCGCCGGTAGAGCGCTTGAAACCCGGCGCCGCTCATTGCACCAGCCTGAAGAACTGACTGGCGCACCTCCGATGAGTGAACGATGACCGATGCGGTTTATCCAAAGGAACGAACGGGGCACCTAAGTCGTGCTAGACACGTCCTATGCCAACGGAACGCGGGATGGCCTACGGGGGGAGACCCCTATGGTCACGGAGCCCTCATAGTAGTCCGAGCCGGGGAAAGCCCGGCACATGGCGAAGGAGGGCAGGTGGTTTCGACGGAATACAACAGGGAGGTTTGCACAATGCAAGACGCCGAAACTGTACTGAACGTCATAAGCAAACGCGGAGAACGAGGATTGCCGCTGGAGAACATCTATCGGCTGCTTTACAACCGGAACCTGTACCTACGGGCCTATGGTCGTCTCTACTCAAACCAGGGAGCGATGACCGAAGGAACCACCGTAGAGACCGTGGACGGTATGTCCCTGGCGAAGATCGACCGCATCATCGAAGCCTTGCGCTACGAGCGGTTCAGGTGGACGCCGGTGAGACGGGTCAATCTTCCCAAACCTAATGGGGGAACCCGTCCTCTGGGCATACCGACGTGGACGGACAAGCTGCTGCAAGAGGTCATCCGGATGATTCTGGAAGCCTACTATGAGCCGCAGTTTTCCGACCGCTCCCACGGCTTTCGGCCCGACCGGGGATGCCACACCGCATTGAGCGAGGTGGTCAACACCTGGACGGGAACCCGCTGGTTCGTCGAGGGAGACATCAAGGGGTGCTTCGACAACATCGACCACGAGGTCCTGTTGTCGGTACTCGGCGAGAAGCTCCACGACAACCGTTTCCTCAACCTGCTCAAGTACCTTCTGAAAGCAGGTTACATGGAGGATTGGAAGTATGGCCGCACGCTGAGCGGTACACCGCAAGGCGGCGTGGTCAGCCCCATCCTCGCCAACATCCATCTAGACCGGTTGGACAAGTACGTCGAGACGGTGCTGATCCCAGCACACACCCGCGGCACAGCCCGAAGACGGAATCCCGAGTACGAACGTCTGAGGAGCCGAATGGTCTACCACCGGAGCGTGGGACATCACAGCCAGGCAGCCGCACTGCGCAAAGCAATGCAACAGCTGCCCTCCCGTGACCCCTACGACCCCGGATTCCGACGGCTCCGATACGTGCGATACGCGGACGACTTCGTGCTGGGCTTCATCGGGCCAAAGGCCGAAGCCGAGCAGATTAGGGAGTCCCTAGAGACGTTCCTGCGCGACTCGCTCAAGCTGGAGCTATCAAAGGAAAAGACTCTCATAACCCACGCCACCAGCCAGGCGGCCAAGTTCCTCGGCTATGAGTTCGTGAACCAACAGGCTGACGACAAGTTCGGCCCCGAAAAGGGACGGATAGTCAACGGTACGATTGGCTTACGGGCTCCCGCCAGAGTCATCGACCAGCATTGCAAAGCCTACATGCGCAACGGCAAACCGGCCCACCGCAACGACCTGATCAACGATGATGACTTCACCATCATGGACAGGTATCAAGCGGAGTTCCGGGGCGTCGTCCAGTACTACGCTCTGGCCCAGAACGTCTCCCACTTCGGGCGGCTGCGATGGGTCATGGAGTGGTCACTGGCCAGAACCCTTGCCTACAAGCACAAGACCACCGCTCGGAAAGTGTTTCGGCGCTACAAGAGCACCACGCACACCGAGCACGGGGAGCAAGTCTGCCTGAAAGTGGTCAAAGAACGGGGTGACGGAAAGCGCCCCCTGGTGGCGCAGTTCGGTGGCATACCACTACGGCGGAAGCGGCAGGCCGTCCTCGTAGACCAGCAGCCTGAGCGTTACAGGACAGAACGCAACGAGCTTATCCAACGGCTCCTAGCGGACGAATGCGAATTGTGCGGGTCAACGGTGGACATTGAAGTCCATCACATCCGTGCGCTCCGCGACCTGAACGCAAAAGGCCGCAAGGAAAAGCCCAAGTGGGTACAAATCATGGCGGCTCGACGGCGCAAGACCCTTGTGGTCTGCCGTCCCTGCCACCTGAACGCCCACGAGGGCAGTTGGAAACCGCGTAAGCAGAAATAACCACTGGAGAGCCGGATGACGCGAAAGTGTCACGTCCGGTTCGGAGGGGGGCCGACGGAAAAGTGCCCTGAGCAATCAGGGTAACTCGCCGGCGGCCTACCCTACTCATGGAGGACGGGGACGAGCCGTCCTGGACGTGGCTGCGGAGGGGCATCCCCTTCGACCTGATGGGCTTCGGCTACGAGGGCGTCCACGAGCTGTGGAACGGCTACCGGGACGGCATCTCGGCCCAGCTCCTGCTGGTCAAGCCCCCGGACTCCTTCTACGGGGAGTCCGACGAGATACGGACGGCCTGGCTGGAGTCGGCCTCGGAGCACATCCCCAAGGAAACCCTGGAGAGGATTCCCCAGGGCGGCATACCGGCCGAGACGCTTGCCGAGGCGGTGAAGGAGACCCGGTTCGAGGGGGCGGCGCAGGCCGCCTCCTGGGTCTTCGCCGAGACGGGCAACTTCTTCCTCGACGCTTGCTACGAGGACGGGTCCTACGACGGCTTCGCCGACCCGTGGGACGACGACCTCATCAAGGAGGGGACGGAGGAATGGCGGAAGGCCAGGGAACTCATGGACTCGGTCTGCAACCTCGCCGAGTGGCTGGAGGAGGACCTTCCCGCCCGTTTCGCCGAGATGCTGGACGCCGTCCTGCCCCGGCTGCCCGAACAAGAACAAGGAAAGGAGGACAACGAACATGACGACTGACGCTGAGAAGACCGAGTGGTCCCTGCCCGGCGCGGAAGACTTGCCGAGGGACGACCTCCAGCTCCAACTGGAGGTCTACAAGGAGACCGTCCTGCTCAGGGGCTTCGTGGGCGACTCAACCTGGGTGAGGACCGTCTCGTCGGACGAAATCGCCAACGTGTTCATCCAGCACCTGGGGTTCTCCTCGGGGCTTCTGCCCCAGGAGACCCTCTGGTGGGGCCAGGGCGAGACCGGGCAGGTAGCGGCCCTCTGGAGGCCGCCCCAGGTCTGGCCGGTGGCCCTGCAACGGGAGGCGTTCAAGCCCCCCGCCCGGCTCCGGCTTCCCATGCCGGGGCTGGTCTTCGTCTGCTCGCCGGCCCGCGCCCCCTGGGTCTACGCGGCCCTGGAGCGTCCAACCGACACCGAGCAGACGCTCTACAAGATGCCCGCCTTCAACGTCTTCAGTGACGGGCGGGTCTGCCCCGGAAGCCACAGGTTCCCGGAGGAGGTCGGACTGATACCGGAGTCCTTCTTCCAGTCCTACTTCTCGGGCACCGGGGACTCCCGCAACCGCTCGAAGAGGCACCCCGACAACCTGCACGCGCTATGGGAGGAGATTGATGGAGAGACTGACTACCCGCTTGAAGACCTGGTTCCCCAGTGCTCGGTGGCCCAGGCGATGGCTGCCTCGGAGGGGAGGCGACTTGCCTATCGCTAGCCCCGGACAGGGGCCGGTCGGCTACCTCGTCAACCACAAGGAAGGGCTGGCCGGAGTGCAGGGCATCGGCTACGACTACGTTCTCGGAGCGGGCGGCCTCTACGTCCAGTCCGAGAGCGCACAACTGACGGCGCGGGTGCTCGCCGCTCCCTGCGAGGTGCGGGGGCTGGCCTCCGTCACCGAGAAGGTGGAGCTTACCCACGGCCCCATCCCGGCCCGGCTCTTCGAGGTCGGGCTGCGCTGGTTCCAGGACACCCCGGACACCGAGCGGTTCTTCGCGGTGCGGTGGGACGGGCGGGCATACCGGCTGGTGGTGCCCGAACAGGAAGGGACGGCCACACGCCTCAAGTACACGCCGCCCACAGGGGTGGTGGCAGAGTTCCACTCCCACGGAAGCTCCCGCGCCTTCTTCTCGAAGACCGACGACGGCGACGAGCAGGGCTTCCGCATCTACGGCGTCGTGGGACGCCTCGACGACCCCGAACCGGAGGTGAGCCTCCGGGTGGGCGTCTACGGCCACTTCGCCCCAGTGGACTGGCCGCAGGTCTTCGACGGCCCTCAGCCGGGAGTCCGGCTGGTGGACGAGGAGGCGGACGCGACCGACGAAATGACAGAGGAGGTGATCGAATGCCTTACCGCCTTGACAACGAGTTCCTGCTGGACAACCCCTGGATAACGGTGGTGGGCTGCGGCGGGACCGGCGGCTTCGTGGCCGAGGGCCTCTGCCGCCTCTTCCAGGGGCGGGAGGCCAACATCGTCCTGGTCGACCACGACCGGGTGGAGCCCCACAACCTGCTGCGCCAGAACTTCTACAGCGACGACGTTGGGAAGTTCAAGAGCCAGGCCCTGGCCGACCGGCTGGCGAAAGCCTACAACCGTCCCGTGGGCTACTCCGTCTACCCCTTCAAGGAGTACGACGAACGCCCCAACGGACCCGTCTACCCCGGCCTGATCGACTACGGCGAGAGCCTGATCATCGGCTGCGCCGACAACGCCGCCGCACGACGGGCGATGGCCGAGTGCCTGCCGGGGCACCCGGCCCGCTGGCTCATCGACGCCGGCAACGACACCAACTGGGGCCAGGTGCTGGTCGGCAACGTCTCCGGCCGGGTGGACTGGGACGAGCCCCCATTCGAGGGCGAGACCTGCTACCTGGCTCCGGCGCCCACGCTCCAGCGGCCCGACCTGCTGACCGCCGTGTCGACCAGACCGCCGGACGTGGACTGCGCGGCGGCCCTCGACCTCACCGACCAGGATCCGACCATCAACCAGATGATGGCGTCGCTGGTGCTCCAGGTCGTCCGCCGCATGGTGGCGGGCACCTGCCCCTTCATGGCCCTGTACCTGGACATGGACCTGGGAACGGTCACACCCACCTACGTCACGCCGGAGGCGGTGGAGCGGACGGTGGGGACCTACGCCGAGTGATCGGCGCACGCAGACTCATCCAGAGAACGAGCAAGGAAGGAGAAACCATGTCCGACAAGAACGGAACCACGACGATCTGGCAGGACCCGAACAGCGGGCCCCGCAGGCACAAGCTGATGACGAAGGAGGTCGGGGACACCATCCCCGCGCTCTACGCCAACGAGAACGTGAGGGACTACGACAGCGTCCTCGCGCCGGCCAAGTTGTTCTCCCCGTACAGCAACTGGACCTGGTACATCACCGAGTGGGAGGCGGAGACCGGCCTCTGCTTCGGCCTCGTCCAGGGGTTCGAGGAGGAGCTGGGGTACTTCGACCTCACCGAGCTGGCAGAGGTCACGGTGTTCGGTGGCGTTCCAGCCATCGAGCGCGACCTGTACTGGGAGCCGAAGACGCTGGGCGAGATCAAGAGGCGGTCGCGGAATGCCGCCTAGCGTCCGTCGTACGGGTACCAGGCCAGAACCACGCATAAGGAAAGGAGAAGACCATGCCAGAAGAGAATGGAACGGAAGCAGCCCGCCCGGTCGCGCCTACCTCCGACGATGACCTCTTCGGCGATGCGGCCGAAAAGGCGGACGACACGGACGCTGCGCCCGTAGAGGAGCAGGACTCCGCTAAGGAAACCGAACAGGGCCAGGAAACTCCCGACGACGCCGGTGAGCCGGACGCCGCCGGGGAATCCGAGCAGGACAAGCAAGGGCCTGCGGAGAGCGGAGAACAGGCCGGCGGGGGCGAGGACGCACCCGCCAACGAGTTGAAGGTGGTACTGTCCATCAAGGGAGACAGGGCCGTCATCGGGGTGCAGAAGCCCGCATCGGACCCGCACATCGAGTCCTTCGACGACCTGGACGAGTCCGGGCTGACGCAGGAGGTCCCGGCGGTGATCGAGAGGGCCAGGGCCAGGTGGGAGGAGTCGCCGAAGCACCCCGCCTACGAGAGGCCCGTTCCCCCGGCCAAGAGGCGCACGCGGCGCCAGGGCGGGACGCAGGGTCAGGGTACGGAGGCGACCGCCGAAGCGGAGACGGAGCAGACGCAACAGCAGACGCTACGGCTGTTCTAGGCCGGGCCGCGAGAGCGCAACCCACGGGGGGAGGATGCCGCATGGCGGTGTCCTTCCCCCGCCGACCGCATATGTGTGGGCTTTTTGCGTTTCAGAGGGAACGCACGTCCATGTATGGGAGGCTTTTGCATTTCAGAATGGAGGGGAATCATGAATCCCAGCAACCACGAGGGAATCGAGAAGTTGACGGAGACTGAAAGGAGGTACGAAGCCATGAGGTACGATGTGATGGAGATGCACCTGTTCGGCGAGAACGCCTCCGAGGAGGCGCTGTGCGGAGTCGAAACCTCACACAACGTGAGGAGTGTGAGGTACTACCTGGAGGACCGGGTGCACGGCCCTTCCGTAGGGAGCGTCTGCCAAGAGTGCAAGGTGCTGGCGATGCCGCTCGCAGAGGAGATCATCGAGGCCAAAGTCGATGAGCATGAGGCCGAGGGTCGATTCGACGTGGCGGAAGATTACCAGGAGATTGGCAAGGCGCTCGCCAGGGAGACCAGCCAGGATTCGCTAGACGGCTAGAGACACTCAGGCCCATCCATATGTGGGCGCTTTTTGCGTTTGCGGAGTGTGCGGCCGGTGGCGTGGGCCATGTATGCAGCGCTTGTTGCGTTCTAATAGAAGGGGGAGGCGACCTTCGGGTCGCCGCGCCAGACGGCATCCAGCACGTCGGGGATGTGCGCGTTGGTCAGCTCGCCTTTCCAGTAGGCGGCGCGCTCGACCTTGGCTAGGCTGGCCGGTTGAACCTCCCATCCGGGGTTGGACTCCCGGACCGCGCGGGCGATGTCGGCGAGCGTCGCGCCCCGCGTGCAGAAGTCGTCGACGATGAGCACCAGGCCGGGCTCGCCTCCGATGGCGGCAGCCAGGTACACCCCGTCCACGGTGGCGTCCCGCTGGGCCGCGGAGCCGATGCCGGTGATCCTGGGATGCCGGTCCTTGGTGATCACCCCCGGGCGCCACTCCCAGCCACGGGAGCGTGCAAGCGCGGACGCCAGTGTCGACGCCGGCGTGTTGTGTTCCGCAATGATGTTCCCTGAAGAGACCGAGGAGACGACGACGACGCGCGGATCCCCGGCGGGGCGGAAGTCCTCGAAGGCAGCGCAGAACGTGCGGGTGGCCGCCCTGGTGGCGGAGGGTTCGCCGTACTTGAACCGGTTGAATCGCCGGGTCCACTTCTCGCCGGGCCGGTCCGTGATACGGAAACCGACCGTGAGCAGCCCCAGATCGCCGACCGGGAGTCGCTTGATCTCCATCAACCGGCCCATTACGCCGAAGTCGCCCGCGGCCTCCTCGCCGAACAGGCGCGCCGCGTAGTCGGACGACGCTTCCGATTCCGGTCCCATTTCCCTGTCCATGTGTTCTCCTCCTGAACGGTCGCGTAGGCGACCCCAACGGCAATGTGGTCAGCAGTACACCCGGCGCCCAGCCCGTCTCGTCGAGCGGCGCCGGGGTTGGAAGGCGCCGCCGCTAGGAGGTGTCCGGGGCGGAGACGGCGATGATGATCAGGTCGTCCTTCGCGATGGCGGCGAGGGTCGCCCTCGCGTCATCGGGCACGCTGAAGTTGATGTAGCTCGACCCGGAGTTCACGATGTGGTCCCTCGCCAGGAAGGACACGGTGGCGGTCTCGGTCTTGACCCAGATGGTCACCTCGTGGTTGACGCCGCCCTCGGCGAAGGACTCTCGCATGTTGACGAGGCCGGCCTCGTTGAGGCGCAGCACGCCCGTGTTCGCGAAGTAGACCACGCGGGTGAGGATGACGTCGTTCCAGGCCAGCGACCCGTCCTCCAGCTCGCCGGAGGCGTGCCATGCGTTGGTGTCGGTCGCGTACCAGGCGCGGTCCTGGGAATCGTCGTTCTTGCGTCCGCGGTCGCCGACGCGGACGAGGGCGGAGGCCAGCACGTCCTGGCCTGCGCCGACATCGAGGTCGGAGAGGCTCGGACCCGGCTCGGGCGGCGCGGTGACGGCGTCCGTGGGGTCGCTGGTCAGTGACTCGTCGTTGCCCGCGTCGTCGGTGAAGGAGACCTTCACTCGCAGGGCCTTGCCCTCGTCGTCGGCGGCCACGGTGTAGGTCTCGCCCGTGGCGCCCGCGATGTTCGCGTCCGTTCCGGTGACGAGGTCGCGGCGGAGCCACTGGTAGGAGTACACGGCGTTGGCGAGGCCATCCGCGTCCGAGATGCCGTAGATGTCGGCGATGAGCGTCACGTCGACGATGGGCTCGCCCGTGACGTAGGGCACGCCCGATGCGGGGGTGTTCTCGTTCTGCTCCGAGGTCTCCGGCTCGTCCTCGTCGGGGATGCTGACGGGCGGCGGGGCGATTGCGATGGCGACGGTGCTGGTGAGGGAGTGCTCTTCGCCCGCGTCGTCGGTGAAGGTGACGCGCAGGGTGATGGCCTTGCCGACGTCGTCGGCGGTGACGACGTAGGTCCGGCCGGTCTCGCCGTCTATGTGCGTGCCGGCGCCCGCGCCGATGTCGAAGCGTATCCACTGGTAGGTGAAGCCGGGGTTGGTGAGGCCGTCCTCGTCGGCGATGGCGGAGGTGTCGGCGGTGAGGGTCTCGCCCACCTGCCCGCGCCCGGTGATGGCGGGCTCGCCCGTGGGCGGGCTGTTCGGGGCCACCTGCTGTGAGGAGGCCCGCCCCGGGGCCTGCGTGGTGCGGAAGGTCCACACGTTGGAGGGCTCGCTGTCCCCGTTGGCGTTGGTTACGATGACCCGCACCTGGTAGCGGGTGTCCGGGGCCAGCCCGTGCATGGTCCAGGAGAAGGATCCCCTGCCTTCCTCCGGGGTGTAGACGTGCTGGGAGACGGCGTTGGGGGCGTGCCAGCTGCCGGTCTCCAGCTTCCACTGGACCTTGTAGGTGACGCCGTCGGGAATGGTGTCGTCGCGAAGCTGGGGGCGTACCCAGGACACGACCGCATGGGATGCGGCGACCGCCTCCGTTCTCATGTAGAGCGGCGGGCCAAGGGGCGACGCCTCGCGCTCCGACCTGAGGTCGCTCACGACCCGTATCTCGTACTCCTGGGGGGCCGTCCACGAGGTGGCGAGGTCGTGGAGGTCGCTTCCGAACCAGACCCAGATGTTCGTCCCGACGAGCCGGGCGTCGCTGAAGGGCAGCTCGATCTCGGTGGTCTCGCCTCCGATGACGGCGCTGATCTTCAGCGTGAAGTCCTTCCAGTCGTCGTTCGGCATCACGTTGTATGTGTGCGCCTCGGTGGCGGTGGCGTGGCCCTTGGCGTTCTGCAGCGAGACGAGCATCTCGCCGAGTTCCGGGATGTGGTAGGGGGGACTGGCCGTCCCGGAGCCGGACGGCCCCTGCTTGAGCATGGTCGGCCCCACGAACAGGTACTCCTCACCGTTGTGCTTGAACACGTCGGTGGTCAGGCTCTCTGCGAGCGAGGTGCGGGTCCTGGTCAGTCTCCGCCTCTGGTCGTCCGGGCCGCTGCCGGAGGCGTACTCAAGGGTGACGGTGCCGCACCACACGAGGCCGGGGCACGGGTGGTCCGAGATGGTGATGGTCGTAGTGGCGGGCGCGCCCTCGGAAACGGCCTCCTCCAGCGTGCCGAAACCGAGCTCGACCGACTCCCCCTCCTCGGCCTCGGCGTCGTCGATGGCGGTGACGGTGAAGAGCTTCTCGGTCTCGCCGGTGTTGAAGACGACCTCGTCCGGTACGCCGGAGTAGTCGGCGGAGGTGGCGCCTCCCTGGTTCGTCGTGGTGATGGGCACCGTCACGGTGCGCTCGGGGTCGAAGTCCAGGTGAACGGCGACGACGACCGAGCTATCCTCGCCGACTCCGTAGGAGCTCTCGCCGAAGCTGACGGTGACGGGGCGGGGGTCGTCGTCGGTGATCCAGACGGTGGCGGTGGGGGTCGCGCCCGGGGTGACCCGGTCATCCGGCATCGTGCCGAAGGAGAGCTCCACGCTCTCGCCGCGCTCGTAGTCGGTGTCGTGGGTGGCGGTGAAGTTGAAGGTCGTGGAGGTCTCGCCGGTGGCGAAGACGACCTCGTCGGGCACGCCGGAGTAGTCGGTGTCCGCGGCGCCCCCCAGGTTCGTCGTGTCGATGGGAATGGTGAGGCTGCGCTCGGGGTCGGCGCTGAGCGTCACGGTGACGGTGGTCCTGTGCTCCTCGACGCCGGTGGTGGCGGTGTTGTCGCTCTCGTCGACGGAGTAGGAGGAGGCGCCGAAGCTAACAGTGACGAAAGGATCGTCATCGTCGGTGATGGAGACGGTCGCGGTGGCGGTCGTGCCGGGGGTCACGCGGTCATCGGGCATGGCGCCGAAGGAGAGCTGCACGCTCTCGTCGTCGTCGTCGATGGTGTCGTGGTCGGCGGTGAAGGTGAAGGTGGTGGTGGTCTCGCCGCGGTTGAAGGTGACGTTGGCGGGGACGCCGGAGTAGTCGGCAGGGGTGGCACCGCCCAGGTCCGTGGGGTTGATGGGGATGGTGACGGTGCGCTCAGGGTCGGCGCTCAGGGTGACCGTGACCGCGGTCTTGTTCTCCTCGGTGGGGGTGGTGCCGGGGTCGTCGCTCTCGTCGACGGAGTAGGAGGAGGCGCCGAAGCTGACGGTGACGAAAGGATCGTCATCGTCGGTGATGGAGACGGTGGCGGTGGCGGTCGTGCCGGGGGTCACGCGGTCGTCGGGCATGGCGCCGAAGGAGAGCTGCACGCTCTCGTCGTCGTCGTCGACGGTGTCCTGGGCGGCGGTGAAGGTGAATGTCCTGACGGTCTGCCCGCTGAGGAAGGCCACCTCGTCCGGGACGCCGGAGTAGTCGGCGGTTGTGGCACCGCCCTGGTCCGTGGTGTTGATGGGGATGGTGACGCCGCGCTCGGGGTCGGCGCTCAGGGTGACCGTCACGGTGACGGAGCGGCCCTCGGTCACGGAGTAGGACGAGTCCCTGAAGGAGACGGTGACCTGGGGGTGGTCGTCGTCGGTGATGGAGACGGTGGCGGTTGGGGTCGTGCCCGGGCTGACGCCGGGAGGGAGGTTGCGGAAGGAGAGCTCGACGGTCTCGTCGTCGTCGTCGACGGTGTCGTGGGTGGCGGCGAAGTTGAAGGTCTTCGTGGTCTCGCCGCTGGCGAAGGTGACCTCGTCGGGCACGCCGGAGTAGTCGGTGTCCGCGGCGCCCCCCAGGTTGGTCGTCCTGATGGGGATGGTGACGTCCCGCTCCGGGTCCTCGCTCAGGGTCACGGTGACGGTGGTCTTGTTCTCCTCGGTGGGGGTGGTGCCGGGGTCGTCGCTCTCGTCGACGGAGTAGGAGGAGGCGCCGAAGCCGACGGTGACCGGCGGGCCGTCGTCGTCGATGATCGAGAGGGTTGCCGTGGTTGTGGCGCCGGGGTTCACGCCGACAGGGAGCGTGCCGAAGGAGAGCCCGACGTCCTCGTCGTGCTCGTGCAGGTCGTCCTGGACGGCCGTGATCACGAAGGTCTGCTCGGTCTGGCCCCTGGCGAAGGTGACCGACGCGGGCAACCCCGAATAGTCGGCGGAGGTGGACCCGTCCCGGTGGGTCGGAGTGATCGGTATCGTTACCTTGCGTTTCGGGTCCTTGTCCAGGGTGACCGTGACCGTGGTCTTGTTCTCCTCGACGCCGGTGGTAGACGTATCGTCGCCCTCGTCGACGGTGTAGGAGGACTGGGCGAAGCTCGCCGTCACCACCAGGTCAGCCAGCACCGACATGCGCAGGGCCGAGTGGCTGGGTTCAACTTCTACCTGACGGGAAAAGTGGTCCCACTGCTGACTGGACGCATGTACCAGGGAGGACAGCACCGAGGAATCGATCGCCCAGCCGGGCTCGCCGCCCGGGTCAAGGTGCGCCGGAAACTCGACCTGAACAGCATCCCCCCATTCGAGGAATGCCGAGACAGTTATAGACGGAAGGACTTCCTCCTCAACCTGGTGACCGGACAGCACGGCCCAGTACCTAGTGGCCGGCGACAACGGAAATCCGGAATGGACCAGCTCCTCGAACGTCCTCGTATTGCTGTCAAGATCACTCGATGGCACTTCGATTGGGTCGAACAGCGGCTCCGCGGCCGGCCGGCCACCGTCGTCGGCGTGAATCGCCCATCTGAGGGACGTGTCGGTTGGGTCGACTCCCAGCGCGAATCGCAGCCCGCGCAGCATGTAGCCTTCCCCATTCGCCCCGGTGGTGAATGACTGGGCGATGTTCCCCACTTCGGGCGCTGATTCGAGTGGTGATAAGCTGTAGCCATCAAACCCTGGATGTATGCCCGCGTTGGACATAATCGCACGAGAGGTGACGGGCTGACTGGTGACGCGCGATACCGTCGTTCTATTGTCGAAGGCGTTGGTATAGGTCACCGTCGCCTTGAGCCACTTGTCGAGGTCGGCCTCGGAGGGAACATAGACACCGGAGGCGCCGCCCTCCGCCGCCGGGATGTCGACAAACGGCCCTTCGCTGGCTTCGCCTCGCTGCCACTGCCAGGACTCGTTCCGAACCCGCAGGCCAAAATCTTCTATCCGGGCGGTGAGCCCCAGCCCAACCTGCGGAAGACCAATTTGAAGTGCGGCGGGCGAGAAAACATCGGTCGTGCCGTTCAACGCCATTCGGAAGGCACGAGGGCCGGGATGGTCCACCCAACTGGCGCCATCGTAGATGCGCATTGCTGAATTCTTTACCCAAGACGCATCGTTATCAGAGTCGTATCCAAGGAAAGGTCTATGGATGCGCTCTCCTTCTTGCGATGATGTCGTGCTGACGCTGAGTTTGCCCGACCCTGAGGCGACGTCGAGAACCACCCAGTACCTGCTCCCCGCGGTCAAGGTGATTGGTGTATCCGCGGTGAAGACGGCCCGGCCCGGCGCGGCGAGGCTGGCGGAAATCGCTGCCGGCGCGGTCAGCGTCCCGTTCGCCAGCGGGCTGGCCGCCGGCGAGCCGTTCTCGTCGGCGTGGACCCTAACACGCGGGGTGGTTCCGGACTCCGCCGCGACGCTCAGCAAGACAGAGGTCAATTCGAAGCTGCTGGCTCCGGATCCACCCTCAAGGAGACCCGTGGCTCGAGCCACAAAGGACGTGGCGTACCGGGTTGCTGACGAACCGGTCTCGACCGGCGCAGCCCGGGGCACGAGGTTGCGGTTAGTCGAGTACGGACCCGGGGGCCGTGTTGCCTCCGTGCCTCGCAACCCGATCTTCAGAGTCGTTTCTGTCGCGTCTTCGTAGCTCGCATCCCGGTCAGCGTCATCCACCCACAGCCCTCCGCTCGACAGGTCCGCGAGGACCCTTTCGCCCAAGGTGAATCCGGGCATGCCGCCGCTGTCGACGGCGCCCGCGGTTGACGCCGTCGCCACACTCAGGCCATCGTCGCCAGCGGTCTTGGTCACGACGATCCAGTAGGTCGTGTCAGGATAGAGCAGCACGTCGTGGGCGCTGAAGCGCTCCAGGGTCGAGGTGTCGCCGTCGATGGTGGACGGCGCCGCGAGGGTCACAACCTGCTCCAAGGGAAGAAAGTCGTAACCCCAGCCCATATTGAGGGCCGGCTGCCAGTCTGAACTCCACAGCGAGACCTCGACGGCGACCCCGCTGGCGGCGCCGAGGCCGAGGTCAACGGAGGAGAGGAAGTAGCCGTCTGGGTGGCTGCCGGTCCTGAAGGACTGGGCGAAGGAGTCGCGAGTCGCGTTCGTCGCCAGCGCGGTGCCCGCGTCCTGCCCGGTGTTGGACACGAGCACGGGATCGACGGACTGAGCGCCGATCCCCGGCGCCATAACCAGGAATCCCAGCAGGAGGGCCGGCAGGAGCAGCCAGCGCCAGGTACGTAGCCTTCCGGCAGGCGCTTGCCGGAAGGCCGTGCGGTACGGGTCCGCGGCCTCGTCTGAAATCGACGATCGGTTCAAAGCAGGAGTCCTCCCGGCGTTGTGTTCGCTGTGTTGTTGTTGGAATCCGGGCCCGCGTGCGTGCGGCCGTTGCCCGAAACCAGCAGGTGCTCCAGGCCGAGGGACGCGGCGACCTGGAGCAGGGCCATGAGGTGGCGGGCGTTGGGCCGGGCGCCCTCGTTCCTCCACCGCCTCAGGGTCTGCGGGTGCGTCCCGAGGCGGCGGCCAAGCTCGGCCCAGGTCAGGCCCGAGGCTTCCCTGAAGCGCGTCAGGCGCTGCGGGAAGCCGTCGAGAAGGTCGTGGGTGCACCTGGTGTGATGCGTGCGCTGTCTAGGCATGTCGATCAATGGGCTGCTGAATGGGGGCGTGGCGGTGGCGCCGGCCGGGACCCCGGCTCTCGCCCGGCGTCATGGGGAGCGCGGCGGTCCCAGGTCGTTCGAGATCACGGCCGGGAGGGCGGCGCATGCACCGATGTTCCCGGCAACTTGTCCATCGTCCGGTAAGCGGTTCCACTATGGTTTTCGACAACTCCCCGTTGATCTGGGCGCTACCACCTCGGAAGGCAGGCGTGTAGAGACCTGCCGCAGTAGGCCATCATCTAGGGTCGCCGGAAACGAACGGGGCAAACAAGAGCCGTGCGTCACATTGTTGACAGGGCTTTTGGAGGGGGCGTTTTGCACGCATTCACGGGGCCAAAGTGGGTGCCTTTGTAAGGGCCGAAGACACCAATTTATGGCCCGTCGAGACGGCATATCCGGCGCATGCTGTCAGGCCCCCGTTCGTGTAGTCCTATAGCCCCCTGGTGTAGGGTGCGTTCGGCCCTCGACAAGGACCCTTGAAAACGGTAATTCAGGGGCGCTCGAAGCTAGTCGTTCACTATAGTCACAAAGGGGAGGCCGCGGGACCCAGGACCCCTCCCTGCATGGTGTTGCTGAACCCGTGCGCACCTGCGTGCGGGCGCTGCTCGCCGCACGCGGCGTGACACCATTCCGGTGGTTCCGGCGCAAGCGCGCGCTCCGGCGTTGCTAATTGCCCAGAACGCACGTCAGACCGCTTCTGTTGGAGCACACGTTGGAGGGCTTGACGATGCTGCCGAGGCTGGCGGCGAAGTTGCCTCTCACATCGAGGTAAATGACATTGGGCGCATTAGTGATGTCGACACTTCGAAGGGCCTCACCAGAGGACGAGGCAAAGCGGTAGTCTCTGTTGTGGTCCAGCCAGAGCCGTTCCAGCTTGGGAACCTGGTTTCTCTCGAATTCCAGGGTGTCGAGCTTGTTGCCGGAGAGGCGGAGGACTTTGAGCTCTGGGAATCTAATGCCCGACCACAGCACGACTTCGTTGTTTACGCTCCCTCCGGTCGTCAGCTGGTTGTAGCCCAGATCGAGGATCCTGAGCTTGGGCGGGTTCCCGCTGAAGGTGACTGAGGTGAGGTTGTTGGACCGCAGGTACAGTACTTCGAGTTGACTGAGGGCTGGGATGGTGACCGAGGTCAATTCGTTGTCCTGCGCGTGCACGAACCGGTATCTCTTTCCGGCGGGAATGTGGAGGCTGGTGAGATTATTGTCAGCGAGAATGAGATGTCCCGATGCTCCGCCTTGGGTTCCCGATGCTCCGACGTGGGTGAGGTCAATCTCCGTGAGGTTGTTCTTCCAGACGTCGAAGGTCACGAGGCCGGGCAAGGCTCCGTTGAAGTTGATGGAGGCAAGCCGGTTGTTGTTGGCGTTCATAGTGTGGAGGTTGGGAGCGGCCGGGAGCCAGAGGCCGGTGATGCGGTTGTGGCTGATCCGCACCGTGCGCAGGGCCTCGCTGTCGAGCAGGACGACGTCGCCGCCAATGTCGTTGCTGTCCAGGAACAGGAACTCGAGCCTGGTCAGGCCGCAGAAGTCGATGGGGGACGAGATGCGGTTGCCGGTGAGTCGGAGGACCCTCAGCCCGGTGGCAAACTGGAGACCCTCCATGCTGGTGATACCGCTGTTCTCGGCGTCGATCTCCTCGACCATGGCGAGCTCGGCGTAGGTGATGGTGTCGCCGGAGCTCTTCCCGAGGATCTCCTCGATAACCCCGCGCAGCGCGGCGTCGGGAATGGAGACCGCAGCCGTGGTGTCGGCGACACTGGTCGCCGCGCAGGGCATCACCTCGCCGAGGAGGGCGAATCTGAACTCCGGGAGGCCCAACTCCCAGCTCTCCCCGGAGCCACGCCGGAAAAAGTGGATAAATGGGCCGACCCATCCCTGCTGGGCGCCGGGATCCAGGCTGCCGGAGTTGGTTCCGTTCAGGGTGATGTACGAATCCAGGGGCGCATCGTCCAGCTCCAACACGAGCCAGTAGGTCGTGTTCCGGCTGAGGGTGATGGCGCTGGCCGCGTCGATTCTCAGCACCCCTTCCGACGGGCCGGTGAGCACCCCCACGGTGTGGATCAGGGCCCCCGGAGAAGCGCTGCCATCGTGGGCGTATATGGCCACCTTCAGCTTGACCGATGCCGCGTTGGTGACACCGGCAACGTCAACCAACACGCCGGTCAAGCTGTATCCGCTCAGTGTCGGGCCGGTGGTGAAATCGATGGCCGTCAGGATATCAGGGGCGTTAGTATTCGGATGGCCAACGTTCAGTACAGTGGCGTCGTCGGGCTGTTCGAGGTTGCTGATCAGGGTGGGGATGGGCTCGCCGAGGAGGGCGAGCTTGATGTTGTCGACATCCTCGCTGCTGGGAAGCTCAATCCAGCCCTGCAAGCGCCCCAAAAAGGTGTTGTAGGACCAGCCGGGCTCGCCGCGCGGGTCCAGCTCCGTGCTCTCCGTAGTCCCAAGGGAGACTCTGGAAGTAGGGGTTTGGTCGTCCAGCTCCAGCACCAGCCAGTAGGTCGTGTCCGGACTCAACCTGTAGGCAGTGGCCGCGTTGAAGGTCGTTTGCCCCACCGTCGGGATGGATGTCTCACCGAGCGCGTGGACCTCCGTGCCGGGCGTGCCGCTGGAGTCGTCATAGAGCGACGCCTTGAATGTGCCCTCGAAGTTGCTACTACTATGCGATAGGGCAAGAAGGTCGACCGTCGCGCCCTGAAGGCTGTAGCCGGCTGGGTTGGATCCAGTGGTGAACGAGACGGCAATGGCACCGTCTGGCACGTTAGTCAGAGAGCCGACGAAAAGCGCCTCACTTGCCGTGCTCTGTCCCAGGTTGCTGATCAGCGTTCCGTCGGTGCTCTGCTGGGCGGTCACGAGGTCCTCGGGCTCGCCGTGCAGCGCGAACCTGAAGCCGCTGTTGGCCACATGGACCCAGTCTGCGGTGGGCGCGTTCCGCTGGTGCCTGACTGCGGCTGTCCACCCATGGTCAGAGCCCGCGTCTTCCGCATACGGCGCAACGCCGACCAGCTCGATGGTCTCCCCCGAACTCTGCCCCTCCAGCTCCAGGACCAGGGCGTAGGACTGGAAGGCGGTTATGTTGGCAATACCAAGAGTTTCTCCTGATGCCAAGCTGATGTCGTCGGCGGCGTCGATGTAGATGCTCGCGATGTCGCCGGTCACCTGCTTGGAGCTGATGAGCGCCTCGCCCACTGTCGCCACCCTCGTGCCGGGTCCATCTACATGGCTGCGATTTGCACGGTGGATGTGGGCCTTCAGCTTCACCGACGAGCCCAAAGCGACCGCGGGCTCATGGAACTCGACCGTGACGCCGGTGAGGGTGTACCCCAGCGGGCGGCCGTTCCCGGTGGTGAAGTCCAAGCTCTGCTGGCGGTCTGTGTGACTGTCCGACACACGGCCGATAGTCCCCCCGCTTCCCCGCTCGGGCTGGTTCATGGTGCTGAACAGCACCGGCGCGTCCTCATCGGGCACCCACACCACCGCCTCGCCCAAAAGCGCGAATACTATGGTGCTCAGAGTACCTCCAGGAGCCTCCCAGGGCGCCGTCGATCTAACGCGCCTAAGGTGGGCGCCCTTCGACCAGCCGGGCTCAGTGTCGTCTGCGTCCACGCCCTGGTTTCGTGCGAGACGAAAATCCAAATTGGATCCATCGGTCTGGTCGTCCAGCTCCAGCTTCAGCCAATAGCTCGTGCTCGGCTCCAATGTGAAGGTGTCGGCGCCGCCGAAGGTCGCCGTCCCGACGGACGGTTGGGATATCTCGCCAAGCGAATGGACCTCGGCGCCGGGCGAGCCGCCGGAGTCGGCGAGGATCACCGCTGTCAGCGCGCCCTCGAAATCAAGGAGGTTGCCGCCCGCGTCAGTTAAGAAGTTGTCGACCTCGTCGATGTCGACTGCCGCGCCCTGAAGGAGGTAGCCGCGCGGAGCGGGGCCGGTTCGGAACGGGATGGCAACGGCTATGTCTGGTCTGCTGGCGCCAAAATGGCCGGCAGAAGCACCACCGCCCCCGGATAGCTGGTCCAGGTTGCTGATGAGCGTCGGGGTTTCGCTTTGCTGCGCGGTCACGAGGTCCTCGGGCTCGATGACGTCCACGATGACGGGAGGCGGCAGCGGCTCTCCTTCGGCCACGGTGATGAGCGCGTCGTCGGTCCAGGGGCCGTTCGAGGGATTGTCCCCGGCATAACGCGCCTGCATGCGCACCTTGTACTCCACACCGGCGTCGAGGCCGGTGAGCGTAACCGTCGTCTCCGTGCCTGCCGGGTAGACGTGACCGTCCTCGACCTCCGCGGAGGTGTACTCCTCGGCTGACTTCGCGTAGTCGATTCGGTAGTCGTTGGGTTCGGGACTGGGAATCTCCCAGGTAACGACGATGGTCCCGGGGGTGTCGCTGGTCAGAACCGGGGCCGTCATTTCGCCGTCCGGCGGCGGGGGGTCGTTCGCTCCCCGCCCGCCCCTGTCCTGCCCGGACTGCTTGGCGGCCACGAGTACGGTCGTGTCGGCGGTCCAGGGGCCGCTCCAGGGCTCATCTGCGTTGTCGCCGGTGTTGTAGCGGGCCCGGATGCGCACCTTGTATTCCGCGCCGGCGTCGAGGCCGGTGATGGTGTAGGCCGTGTCGCTGCCGGCCGGGTAGGCGTGGCCCTCCTCGACGGTCCACGACGTGTAGTCCTCGCCGGTTTTGGCCCAGTCGAGGCGGTAGTCGCTGGGTTCAGGGTTGGGAGTCTCCCACGACACGACAACCGTGCCGGGCGTGTCGCTGGCGAGCGCCGGCGCGCTCATCTGGCCGTCGGCCAGCGGCTCGGGCGTGGGCTCGGGCGTGGGCTCCGGCGTTGGTGTCGGCGTGGGGTCTTCTTCGGGCTCGGCGCTCTCTTCCGTCTCGGCGGCTACGACTGCCAGGACATCGGCGGTCCAGGGGCCGCTCCAGGGGTCGTCTGCATGGTCGCCGTCGTTGTAGCGGGCCCGCATGCGCACCTTGTATTCTGCTCCGGCCTCAAGACCCTCGATGGTGACCGTCGTCTCGGCGCCAGCGGGGTAGGCGTGACCGTCATCGACCTTCCAGGAGGTGTAGTCCTCGCCGGACTTCGCCCAGTCGATGCGGTAGTCGCTGGGTTCGGGGCTGGGAATCTCCCAGGAGACGACCAGCGTTCCGGGCTCGTCGCTGGTCAGGGTCGGGGCGTTCATGACGCCGTCCTGGGCCTGGGCCCTCGCGATGAAATCGCCGCCGAGAGTTGCCGGGAACAGCGCCAGCAACGCGAGCGCCGCAAGGAGCGCGGCCGTTCGCACCGGCCGGTCCTGGAGTCCACCAAGCAGCCCTATAACCCTCAATGTGTTTACCTCGTCTCAATAGGAGTATTCGTAGTCATCGAGCACGCCAGGCGACGGAGACGGCGTGCTCGATACTGCCGCAATAGGCCAACTATGAAGCTAGCCGGAAGTTGGGGAGGCGAACAAGAGCCGTGCGTCACATCGTTGACAGGGCCTTTGGAGGGGGCTTTTTGCGTGCAACCAGGGGGCAAACTGGGTGCGTTTGTAAGGGCCAAATACACCAGTTTTCCGCCCGTCGAAACGGCATATCCGGCGCATGCTCTCAGGCCCCCGTTCGTGTAGTCCTATAGCCCCCTGGTGTAGGGTGCGTTCGGCAGACGGGAGCGGGCTCTGAAGCCGGTGCTTTGGAGGATCACTGTGTTGAGCCGGTTCGCGTCCGGGATCGGCTGCAATATGAAGGCGCCGGCGTCTGCGAAAGTCGCCGTCCCGGCGGACGGGCCGGATATCTCGCCAAGCGAATGGACCCCGGCGCCGGGCGAGCCGCCGGAGTCGCTGAGGATCACCGCTGTCAGCGTGCCCTCGAAGGGGGAACTGAAGCCGTTGGCGACAAGGGAGATGTCGACTGCCGCGCCCTGAAGGAGGTAGCCGCGCGGACTGGGGCCGGTTCGGAACGGGATGGCAAGGGCTATGTCTGGAGAGTCGGAAGCCTCATAGCCGACAGAAGGAGCCCGATGACCGTCTTGCTGGGCCAGGTTGCTGATGAGCTTTGGGCGCTACAGCGCCTCTCCGAGAAGCGCGAACTTGATGAACCCGGTGCTACTTGTACCAGGCACCCAGTCTTCCGTCGGGTCACCGCGGGAATGGTCGCTGCCCCTCGACCAGCCGGGCTCAGTGTCGTCTGTGTCCGTGCTCTGGCTTAGTGTGGTACGAAGAGCCAAATTGGATCCAGTGGTCTGGTCGTCCAGCTCCAGCTTCAGCCAATAGCTTGTGCTCGGCTGCAATATGAAGGTGCCGGCGTCGTCGAAAGTCGCCGTCCCGGCGGACGGGTGGGATATCTCGCCAAGCGAATGGACCTCGGCGCCGGGCGAGCCGCCGGAGTCGCTGAGGATCACCGCTGTCAGCGTGCCCTCGAAGGAATCACCTCCGAAGTTGATGAGGGTCAAGATGTCGACTGCCGCGCCCTGAAGGAGGTAGCCGCGCGGACTGGGGCCGGTTCGGAACGGGATGGCAAAGGCTATGTCTGGAGAGGCGAAGCTAGAACTGCCGAGATTTCTACCACTTCGGTGGTTGTCTTGGTCCAGGTTGCTGATGAGCTTCGGGGTTTCGCTTTGCTGCAGCGAGATTCTGATGTGCGAGGCGTCGGTTCGGATGGCCATCATAATCGGTCTCGAATACCGCTCCTGGCCTGTCCAGGTCAAGGTGCTGTTTCCGATGCTCCAACCGTCCGCCGAGCGAGAAAGCTCGCTACTGCCCGGAGCCAGATGCAGCTTCATCGTTCTGGATGCCTTGTTCTTGACGCCGACCCAGTATGTGGTGTCGGGCTCCAGAAGGAGGCCACTCGACGACGTGAAGGTCCACCTGGCAACTGTTGCAGTGCCGGGCAGTCCTGATGGAGCCACCAAGGTTTCCAGTTCACTGCCCCGCGTACCACTGTTGTCCGCAAAGATCTTGACCTCGTAGCCTCCTCTGACCCCGTTGCGCATCAGGCTGGCGTTGATGGAGACCTGCGCGAGGCGATGAGAGCCCGGGCCGGTCGTGAACGACGTGAAGAGCGATTCCTCGCTGGCGAGATCAGCATGAAGGTGCGGCTTAGCCCGTCCGTTGCCGACCGCGTAGATCTTCCGAGTCGGGTTGCCATCGTGTTTCCAGGAGAGAGCAGCGTCGGTCCAGATGAGCCGGCGTTCGTCTCTGATGTCCGCATCGTCCAGCTCGAACGTCAGGCCGCGTAATCTCAGGACTCCCGCCTCGATGAGTTCGTCGCTGGGAGCCCGGTCCAGCAGCATCTCCAGACGACCATCTTCTTCATGCGCCAACAGCTCCATGATGGTGTAGTTGACGCCGCCGTGGGCGAACAGCCGGTTCGAGAGACTCCCGCTGGAGTTACCCTGGTTATCGTAGTAGGCGCCCCACTTGTTGGCGTCAGACGGGGACCTGGCCGTGTCCACGTCGGCGCAAAGCCATTGCCGGCAACTCGTCGATGAGGTATCCACCTTGTGATCTGCAAGGTCCGACTTGACGGTGTGCTCCAAAGTCACGGTACCGCCATCCAGCTTGATGACGGAACCATCCGTTGTTGCAGCCAGAGAGTCGGCTTTGATCGTCACCCCGGTCGCGTCGGAGCTGTCGCCGCTCCGGACCCGGTACCGGTACAGCAAATGATTCGTGCCGGAACCTGACCAGTAGGCGGCGGCCCTCTCGTCGTCCATCACTTGCAGATCGGCATCCCCCGAATCGTAGTGCACCACCGAGTCAAACACGTAATGGAGTTCGATATGTTCGCCGACCCGGTAGGCGATTCCATCCAATGGACGGGAGGTAACGTGGACGTCCTGCAGCGACGCATCGCGAGCGGCCGCAATCACTGCCATGGCCGGCATGCGAGAGTTGATGCCCCGGAAGTCCAGTGTGGCCGCATAACGCAGCCGACCGTCCGTGAACGACCAGTCCGGAAGGGACCTCGCACCGCTGGTTGACGGCTTTCCGGTCGCGGCCACGTACATACCGCCTTCACCGGAGCCGCCCATTCTTTCGAACACGACGGTGTACACCTTCGAAGGAGCGAGATGCACGGGAGCGGGAGTGGTGAACGTCTTGAGCGTGCCCTGATTATCATAGAGGTTCGGGGGAGGCCTGAACTCTGCCAGCGCAGTGACACTGCTCTGGGAGGGCCCCCAAGTGTCATCATAGAGGGACACCTTCACCCTGATGTCGGGATCGGTCCAAACCTTGGTCCTGATGGCCGTCAGGTCATAACCGTGGGTCGCGGCGCCCGTGCTGAAACTCAATGAAACCGCCGAACCAACGAAGTTGTTTCCGATACTGTAGAAAGCTGAGTTCAGATTGCTCAGGGCTACTGAGCCCACCACTGTATCTCTCGTGAGCTGCCCGTGAACCGAAATCCTCGGGTGTGCAAACTCCTGGGTTGCGGCGGTGCCGGCACTGTCCCAGTCCGCTGCTCCCTGCTTGCTTGAATAACCGTGAATGGCCCAACCCTCCACTGAACCGGCGTCTGCGTGGGATGCTTCCGCGGTGTTCCTCGCCAGGTCCCAGTCGCCCGACGATGCGGAGGCCACGATCCAATAGCTGGTGTTGGCCGCCAGCTCCGTGCCGAGAGGAGCGGTGAAGTATTGAACGTTGTTCGCGAAACCTGCCGGGGCAATAAAGGTGACCAGCGACGCTTTGGGCGCCGCCGTGGATGCGCCGGTGTCCTCGGTGGAGGAGTACAGCTCGACGACCGGGACATCTCCGGTGGCTGTGTTTCGAGCGTACACGGTTACCGCGTTGATAACGTACTCGTCTGCGCCGGTGGTGAACCGCACCGCGTGCTTGCTTGTAGCGCTCGCGGTCACGTTGTGAGCAGGTGAAAGCGTACTGTCGTGGTTGCTGACAAGCGTCTGGGGCAGGGCCACGCCGAGAATCGCGAATTTCACTCTGGTGGCCGTAGTAACCTCCGTCCAGGAACCCGATGAGGTGGCGCGGAAATATGGAACGCCGGAGGACCAGCCGGGCTCGCCGCCCGGGTCCGCCTCTTCACTCGGCGTGTCCCGGAGGTAGACCACGGTCACGGTCAAAGGGTCCTGGTCGTCCAGCTCCAGCACCAGCCAGTAGGTCGTGTCCGGAGACAACAGGAACGAGCCGTCCGTGTCCAGGGTGGTTTCCCCGGTCATCGGTGCGGCAATGTCATTCAGGGCGTGGACCTCGCTCCCGGGCGTGCCGCTGGAGTCGTCATAGATTGATGCCGTCAGCGTGCCCTGACCCGCTATTAGGTTAGAAATGTCGACCTTCGCGCTCTGAAGGAGATAGCCGCTCGGGTTGGGGCCGGTGACGAACGGGACGGCCTGGGCAATGTCGTTGTCTTCCGAGCTCAGATGGCCTACGGGAACCGCAGTACCAGGAAGCGTCTGTTCCAGGTTGCTGAACAGCACCGGCCCGGTCGTGTCCACGGTCGAGTTGTTCGTCACGGCGGGCACGCCGTCCACGCCCGTCGTAAAGCTCGCCGCCTCGAGGCCGTCGGCGTTCTCGATCACATCGTCATCGTCGCCGGCGGTCGGATCGGTGTAGGTGACAACGACCTCCTGCCCGCGGCTGGCGAACTGGCGGCCACGATCGCTGAGCACCAGCTTGCCGGCCGACGGATCAGTAAACGGTATGTTAGCGAGGAGTGAGACGCTGGCCGCATCGACCGTCACTGCGAAGCGAGACGCCAGGTTGGTCAGACCCGTGAGGTAGACGTCAATGGGAAAGCGGGGGCCGTAACGAATGCCTGGTCGAAGATCAGTTCAAGTTGGTCGCCGGCGTGATTGACGGTCGCGCTGACCAGCATAGGCGGTGGCAGGAAACCCTTGATCTGCATCCTGGCAAGGCTGTACCTATCGTCGACGTCAACGTCGATGCTGGACCACGGGGTGGTGGAGCTGCTGCCCGCCCTGCCGTGGAACGACCAGCCGCTTTCCGAGTCTTGTCCGGCGTGCGAAGCAACTTGCCTGCCGGTTCTGTTGATGTGCCAATAGTCGCCGCTGCCGGACGCCACTATCCAATAGCTGGTGTTGGGAGCAAGGGTGAATCCGGGCGACGGCGCGGTGAACGACTGCAATCCGGTCTCGAACGTCGCCGGCGATTCAAATGTGTGCAGCGCCGCATTGGGCGCCGCCGTAGGAGGTTCCGAGTCCGGCATCTCGGTCGACGAGAAGATCTGCAGCGTGGGGACGCTGTCTGCGGCAACACTGGACACATCGACGACGACCTCGTTGACGAGAGATGTCCTGGGGCCAGTGGTGAACCGGACTGCAGTCCGGAAGTCCTCCGAGCCGCCCATCCTGTAGGTAGTCCCGCTCCCTGCGGCAAGGTCAGTGTTGGTCAGCAGGAGGTTGCTGAGTGCCGCGCCCAGGAGGGCAAACTTGATGCGTTCTTCAGTAAGAAGGCTCTCTATCCAGGGCGTCGTGGCAGTTTCGCGTGAGAAGAAGGTATTGGAGGACCAGCCGGGCTCGCCGCCCGGGTCCGCCCCCCCACCCGACACAGTCGCAAGTTGGACTTGGGAGAAGTTGGTTTGCTCGTCCAGCTCCAGCACCAGCCAGTAGGTCGTGCCCGGTTTCAACGTGAAGGCAGTGGCCGTGTCGAAGGACGTCTGCCCCGCCATCGGGCTGGATGTCTCACCGAGCGCGTGGACCTCTGTCCCGGGCGTGCCGCTGGAGTCGCCATGGATCGACGCCTTGAGCGTGCCCTCAAAGGTGCCGCCGCTAGGAGCGACTACCTCTGCAATGTCGACCGTCGCGCCCTCAAGGGTGTAGCCGGCCGGGTTTGCGCCGGTGGTGAACGGGATGGCTGCTGCAGTGTCGTGACTAATGGCCGTGAGATGCCCGATACCAACTTGTAGATGTGCCGCGGGCTGGCGCAGGTTGCTGTACAGCGTTCCGACCTCGCTCTGCTGGGCGGTCACGAGGTCCTCGGGCTCGATGACGTCCACGATGACGGGAGGCGGCAGCGGCTCTCCTTCGGCCACGGTGACGAGCGCGTCGCCGGTCCAGGGGCCGTTCGAGGGATTGTCCCCGGCATAACGGGCCTGCATACGCACCTTGTACTCCGCACCGGCGTCGAGACCGGTGAGCGTAGCCGTCGTCTCCGTGCCTGCCGGGTAGACGTGACCGTCTTCGACTTCCGCGGAGGTGTAGTCCTCGCCGGACTTCGCGTAGTCGATTCGGTAGTCGTCGGGTTCGGGGCTGGGAATCTCCCAGGTGACGACGATGGTCCCAGGGGTGTCGCTGGCCAGAACCGGGGCCGTCATTTCGCCGTCCGGCGGCGGGGGATCGTTCGCTCCCCGCCCGCCCCTGTCCTGCCCGGACTGCTTGGCGGCCACGAGTACGGTCGTGTCGGCGGTCCAGGGGCCGCTCCAGGGGTCGTCTGCATGGTCGCCCTGGTTGTACCGCGCCCTCATGCGCACCTTGTACTCCGCTCCGGCCTCAAGACCCTCGATGGTGACCGTCGTCTCCGTGCCTGCGGGGTAGGCGTGACCCTCGTCAACCTTCCAGGACGTGTAGTCCTCGCCGGACTTCGCCCAGTCGATGCGGTAGTCGCTGGGTTCGGGGCTGGGTAACTCCCAGGAGACGACCAGCGTTCCGGGCTCGTCGCTGGTCAGGGTTGGGGCGTTCATGACGCCGTCCTGGGCCTGGGCCCTCGCGATGAAATCGCCGCCGAAAGTTGCCGCGAACAGCGCCAGCAACGCGAGCGCCGCAAGGAGCGCGGCCGTTCGCACCGGCCGGTCCTGGAGTCCACCAAGCAGCCCTATAACCCTCAATGTGTTTACCTCGTCTCAATAGGAGTTTCGTAGTCATCGAGCACGCCAGGCGACGGAGACGGCGTGCTCGATACTGCCGCAATAGGCCAACTATGAAGCTAGCCGGAAGTTGGGGAGGCGAACAAGAGCCGTGCGTCACATTGTTGACAGGGCTTTTGGAGGGGGCGTTTCGCATGCATTCATAGGGCAAAAATGGGGTGCGTTTGTAAGGGCCAAATACACCACTTTATGGCCCGTCGAAACGGCACATCCGGCACATGCTCTCAGGCCCCCGTTCGTGTAGTCCTATAGCCCCCTGGTGTAGGGTGCGTTCGGCACTCGACAACGGCCCTTCGGAAACGGTAATTTGGGGGCGTCCGAAGCTAGTCGTTCAACATAGTCATGAGGGGGAGTCCGCTATTGACGGAGGACGGTCTCGGTGCGGTAGCTCAAACGGCCGCAGCCCAGCGGACAAAGCGCTGGTGGCGGCGCGGTCGCACGGCCACGCCGGGAGCCCGCAGGTCCGGGTGGCTCCTGCGCACCGTTCACGCCGACCCGGAGGTGATGCTGTTCGCGGCGAGGGTCTCCGTCTGGCTCCGGTGGGTCGCATGGGCGGTCGCCCTGGCCCAGCTGGCGTATCGCCCCGATTTCTGGGTCGACACTCACAGGGAGTACCTGTTCCTGCACGTTCCCCTGGTGGTGTTCAACGGCCTCGTCCACTACCGCCTGCACAGAGGCTGGGCGGTGACGTGGCGCTGGCTGCTCTTCCTCCACGCCATGGACATCGCCCTGATCACCGGCGCCATCGTCATAGCAGGCAACTTCGACACATACATATATGTCGGATACTACGTCGCACTTGCGCTCTTCGCCGTGGTCTTCACGTCACTGTGGCTCAGCCTGGCGTGGACGACAATGGTCACCCTAGTCTATTCAGCGGTCAGCCTGACGGCGCACCCGGGGCTTGACTTCGCTTCCGGCGAGGAGAAGGACCTGCTTGGGAGGATAGCGGCGATGTACGGCATCGCCGGATGCGTGAGCCTGATCGCACGGTTCGAGCGGGTGAGGCGGCGGCGCTCGGCTGAACGGGAGCGGGAGCTTCATCGGGAGCGCATCGAGCTCTCCCAGGCCATCCACGACACCGCCGCACAGACCGCGTACATGGTGTCCATGGGCATACACCGGGCGATGCAGCTCACGGGGGACGGGAATAGGGAACTGGCAGAGACCCTGGCCGCGACCTCGTCGCTGTCGAAGGCGGCCATGTGGGAGCTCAGAAGACCCATCGACGAGGGGTCTCTCTTCGAGGGACGGGAGCTCGGCCGCGTGCTCTGGTCGCACACGGACAACTTCTCGAAGACGGCGTCGATCCCCGCCGAGATGTTCCAGACAGGGGCCGAGCCTGAGCTTGCCGTGGAGACGAAGACACGGCTGTTCTCCATTGCCCACAACGCGCTGGCCAATGCATTCCTGCACGCCCGGGCCGGGAGGGTCGAGGTGCGGCTGGACTTCGACGCCGGTGTTCTCCGGCTCTCGGTGTCGGACGACGGGGTCGGCCTTCCGGACGACTACGCCGAGCGCGGCCGGGGCTTTCGGGGCATGAAGGCGGACGCCGAGAGACTCGGCGGCAGGCTCATCGTGAAGACGGGCGGACCCGGCGAGGGGACGACCGTTACGTGCGAGATGCCTCTTTAGATAGGTTCAACGGGAGGAGACGGAGATGACAACCAGCGAACGGATAAGGGTGATGGTGGCGGACGACCACCCCATCATGAGGAACGGACTGAAGGACGCCCTGGACGCCGAGCAGGACTTCGAGGTCGTCGGACAGGCCTCGGACGGGGCGGAGGCGGTGAGGCTGGCGGTGCGGGTCGAGCCCGACGTCATCGTGATGGACGTGATGATGCCCGGCAAGGACGGCGTCGACGCCTGCCGGGAGATCATGGAGGCGCTGCCGGCCACGCAGGTGCTGATGCTCACGGCCTCGTCCACGGAGGACGCGGTGGTGGAGGCCGTCGCCGCGGGGGCGACGGGCTACTTGCAGAAGCACTCGGGGCCCGAGGAACTGGCGGACGCGATCCGAGACGTGGCGAAGGGGCGGCTGCGGATACCAGACCGGTCCATAAGGCGGGTCTTCGCCCTGATCCGCGGACAACGCGGCCTCGACGCCGACAGGGCCCTGGACGCGATTACGGAGCGGGAGAAGGAGATACTGGGAATGTTCGCCGGCGGCAAGTCCTACGCGCAGATCGCCGAGGCCAGGGGAAACAAGGCCTCGACCATCAAGAACGCGATCTACCGCATCCAGGAGAAGCTGGGGGTCGATTCCAAGCAGGAGATCGTGGTGTGGGCCGTGCGGAACGGGCTGGTGGAGGATGAGGGGGCGGAGGGTTGATGAGGAGTATTCTTCCTGGGTGAAGGGCCTAGGGTACGGCGGCATAACAGCCATCGGGGCTGCCTATCCGCGAGCGGGACTTAGGATTATATGACGGAGGATGGACCAGAAGAATGCCGAGAGACTACCGGACAGAGAGAGACGCCATCATCCAGAGATGGTACGGCGGAAACTCTCAACCGAGGAACCCAAGGCCGCGCAGGAGCTGGAACGAAGGCCCCATCACTCCCGCGGACTGCTTCGGCGTGCCCATGCAGGTGAATTCTCCCTTCACGCCCTTCGGTTATTGCATGGTATGGAAGTACGGGCTGAACCGGGGCGGCTACGGCGTTGTCACCATTGAAGGAAAACAGGAGTTGGCGCACAGGGCTGTGTTCATCCAGACACGCGGGCAAGTCCCAGAGGATAGGCAAGTCAACCATCTCTGCAATAGGCCTTACTGCGTTCAGCCCTCTCACCTCTACGCTGGGACCGGTCAGGACAACAAGGACGACTCCCAGATATTCAGCAAGGAAGAACTGCTCCACGCGCCATGGGTGCTCTACTGGACGGGGAGAAGGCCCGCCGACGACGCCCTTCTTCAGAGACTGCTCGAATCGAACCGGTACGACGGGACGGAGCCCTGGGAACCGACAACGCAACCGGCACAGAGACCGCTGGAGGAGTTCACCTGCCCCGGGCATGACTTCGCAATCACGATGTTCGGCGGCAACTCCAGGATATGTCGGATATGCGAGACCTCCGAGTTCCAGGAGGAGATGTTCGATGAGTTGGGGGCACCGCTCCTCATCAAGGACCTCTGGCCGGCATCCCAGACGGTTGTCCCCATCTTTGAGAAGATAGTTGCCTCTGCATTCCTTGCGGAGTCCCACCGGGAGGCAAGAGGCAAAGCCTACCGCCGTAGTCAAGGGGTCGGAATGGGCTCTCATAGCCTGAGAGACTGCGGGTGCGACTATTGCGCTCTTGATCGAACGGTCTTCCGGGATGCGATTGAGGCCCTGCTGACCGGAGAGGAATCGGAGCTGCTCTCCATCTGCGACCGGCTTCATGCCCGGATCAACACCATTTTGGAGGAAGCATCCGCCGACATGATGGAGGCGTGGGCAAGGTCAGCGGGCCTGGACGACGAACAGGCGCGAGCATTGATGGAGCACCATGGGGAATGCCCCAACACGAGGGATGAGCTGACTAGGGCGATCCAAACCTTGGAGGGTGAGCTCGGATACCTGATGCACGCATTGGGTGAGTTCGGTAGCCGGTACGAGATGGTCGAGGACCAGGGGTTTCGGCTGATCATATCCCGCCTTGGTTTACTCCAAATGCGGCGAGAGGATGAAGGGGAGGTACAAGGAACGGTCATGCCGGTGGCAGAGACGGCAGCACGTAAGATTGTTCTGGCTTGGGAAGAAGAGGCGGAGGTCCTGCTGACACCATACTTCGAGAGCAAGCAGGAACTCTGCCAGGACATCGGTCAACTGGCAATGGCCTTGGCGGTCAAGGGGGTGTTGGAGCACCTGCGGTACGAGCTCCTGGGCAGGAACAGCTTCAGCGAACAACAGCCGCACCCACACAGTTCCTGTGCGGCGAGCATAGTGGAGACTGGGCAAGTGCAGCCATTCCCAATGGAGTTTGAGGAGGGCCAAGGCTATACGCCCTCTGAGCCACTAGCATCAGAGTGATCACTGCAACCTCGCCCAATGAGAGAGGCTGAGTTTCATGGAACAGGTGGTCATGACCATGATGAGGAAGTGAGCCTATGGACGAGCTAACCGTATGGTGGAGTCGCCTCTCTCCTTTCTTGATACCGATAGCGGCGGCGGTGGTGGTGCTGCTCATACGGGACCTGTTGGAGCCCCACCAGTGGCAACGCTACGTTCGCAAGGTGACCGCAAGCGCCTTTGTCGGCATCCTGGTCTTCGCTGGCATTCTCACGGCGTACGTACTTTTAGTTCAACGCGTAGGCAGCGAAGATAGCCTGCTCGCCACCATCGCCACGTTCGTGGTTGGTCTAGGAATAATTCCTGCCACGGGATTCGCAATGTTTCTCGTGTTCCGTAGAGTAGAACCCGATCTAGACTCGTACATGAACGGTCGCTTTATGTTTTCCTTTCAGAATGGATCGTGGCCGGTTCTCTCCATGAAAGTGTCCTCGGAATGCCTTCCCGAGGGCACGACGTCAATTGATGGCCGTATCGCTGCTGTGAGAGAACACATAGGCGAATTTCACCTATCGGTTGACGTCGGAACTGGAAGTGACTTCAGGAACGTGCTTGATGGAACAACCAAGGACCCTCAGCGCGGTTGGATGAAGGTGATGGAGGCAGTTCTCAAGGCGCAGCTTGGCGACCTGAACGAGAATGTAGAGTGGCAAGACCGCATCCACCTCTATGGCAAACTCAGAGACCGACTCAAGAGTTGGAACCGTCCTCCGACTCCACCCATGGCGGCACGGCACAGATGGCAGAACGACGCCTATTTGCAAATCCATCGTCTGGCACGAAGGATGGGTGCCACGGGTGTACGCCGCTGATGAAGGGACCGCCTCCACCGTCGATTCCAAGAGTCTTTGCTCAGGACGCGTTGTGCCCCGGTCTGCCGGAACGTTCTCCGGGCTGGCGCATTGAACAAGCTGCTAAGCTGGCTGAGCGTGAAGGGCGAGTTGCGGATTCTATGTAGGTCCGCCTGCGCCTGGACGACGGTTGGCCGCCTCTCCCCGCGGGACGGATGCGTGGTCAGGTTGGAGGCGGATGATCGCGTCGCAGTTCCGCAAACACTCTGTGCGGCTCGCCTAGCTTGCGGTACGGGGCTTCCCTCTGGTAGCGGGCGTCGATGTTGCCCGGGCAATAGTCAGAGACCTCCGAGCCACATCTTGGAGATGGTCCTGTCTCCCTTTAAAATAGGCCCGGCCCGAGAAGGTTCGACTCCGTCAATCGGGCCGTCCTAGACCTCCTAGCCAAAGTTCAAAGATGGTACTAGTTTCAGTGCACGGTGGTGGGCCGGGAAGGACTCGAACCTTCACCCAGTCGGTTATGAGCCGACCGCTCAGCCTTTGAGCTACCGGCCCCCTGAAGAGGGCGCGTCCATTATCAGGGATTTGGAGCGTGCTACCAAGCACGGCGCCGCGGCGAACCGAGGCAGGCGCTACGACTCGGAGCCGATCCTGCGCAGTTCCGCCGCTACGCGCTCCTTCGTCAGCCCCTGCTGGTGGAGGAGTTGGCCTGTCACGTCCTCCCCCGACTCGATGAGCCCCAAGAGCAGGTGGCCCGACGACATCACCCGTGAGCGATCCTGCCGGGCCTGCTTGGCCGCCTGTTCGATGACCCGCTGCGTGCGGCGCGTCATACCGGTGCCGCCCGTATAGAGCGCCCCGCGACGCATGATGACGTTCTCTATCTGACTGCGCAGCGTGTGCTGGTCGATGCCCAGGTTGGTGAGTGCGCGAGTCGCGACGCAGCGGGGCTCGCGCAGGATGCCCAGCATCAGGTGTTCGGTGCTCATATGGGTGTGGTCGAAGCGGCGCGCCTCTTCCTGCATGTAGGACAGCACGCGTGACGCACTCGAGGTAAAGCGGCCTGACACTCCCGCCAGTCGTGCCCCCGATCCCCCTCCGCCTCCGCCTCCGCCGATTCTGCCGACGCGGCCGCCGACCCGCAGCGCACGGATGTCGATGCCACCGAGCAATAGCGCGCCCACCGTTACCGCCAGCACCATCCTCCCGGGTGCGCCGACGAGCCAGTCGGGCAGGCCAATGAACGTGCCGGCGCCGTACAGTTGCAGTGGCACCAGAAGCAAAACCAGCAAGGGTAGGGCGACGAGCGCGTAGACGACCCATGCTTGCTGCGGCGCGGAGTACTTGGCCTGGCGCAGTCCGATGAGGGTCGCTCCACCGGATACTGCCGCCAACGCTCCTGCCAGCAGCGTTGCCAGGAACGCACGCCCACTGCCCAGGCCGCTCGGGAGAGGCCCGTGCCCCAGCGCGCCGTCCACGCGGTCGGCGACGTAGGCGGAAATCAGCAGCAGCATCAACAGAAGAGCGGCTATGGCAAACGCGATGGTGAGTTGTTGTGCGCGTGTTTTGTCAGTCATTGTGGCGTTGGTATCGTGGGCCGCTCCCCAACGGGCAGCAGGTCAACGCATTGTATCGCGCCCGCTCGCGGATTCAAGATATCTGGCAAGTCACTATCGGCCAACTCATCCCTCGCATCTGGCGCGAGCCGGCATCTGAACGGTAACATCAGCGGGGCCGACGTCAGGGAGGGGTAGCGAATGGCGACCAACCAGGTGCGAATCGAACGAGACACGATGGGCGAGATGGAGGTGCCCGCCGACGCCTACTGGGGCGCCTCGACGCAGCGCGCTGTCCTCAATTTCCCCATCAGCCAGATCCGGTTCGCGCCCGAGTTCATCCATATCTTGGGCCGCGCCAAGCGCGCCGCCGCCCGCGCCAACGCATCGCTCGACCTGCTCGATGGCGCCGTCGCACAGGCCATCGAGCAGGCCGCTGCGGAGGTCGTTGACGGCCGCCTCGACGACCACTTCGTCGTCGACCTCTTCCAGACCGGCTCCGGTACGTCCACCAACACCAATGCGAACGAGGTCATCGCGCGCCGGGCGGTCGAACTGAGCGGGGGCGCCGTCCGCGTTCATCCGAATGACGACGTGAACAAAGGCCAGTCGTCCAACGACGTCATCCCGACGGTCAGCCACCTGTCGGCGGCGGTCGCTATCGACAGGGCGCTCATGCCTGCGCTCGACCAGGTGCAGGCGACCCTCGAGGCCAAGTCGGCTGACCTGTGGGACACCATCAAGACAGGCCGCACCCATCTGCAGGACGCCACGCCGATCCGTATGGGCCAGCAGTTCCTGGGATATGCGCAGCAGCTGCAGCTCGCCAGAGGGCGCCTTGCCGCTGCGGTTGACGAGCTGTGCCAGGTTGCCATCGGGGGAACGGCTGTCGGCACCGGCATCAACACGCATCCCGAGTTTGCCAGGGGCGTCTGCGCGCACCTTGCCGAGGAGCTGGTGCTGCCGGTCCGCGAGACGCCGTACCACTTCCAGGCGCAGGGGACGCAGGACACGATGCTGGCCGCCAGCGCCGCCGTCAGAGGCGCTGCGGTCGCGCTCCAGAAGATTGCCAACGACCTGCGTTGGCTCTCATCCGGCCCGCGCGCCGGATTGGGCGAGCTGGAGTTGCCCGCCGTCCAGCCCGGCTCCTCCATCATGCCGGGGAAGATCAACCCGGTCATCGCCGAGGCGCTGGTGCAGGTGGTGTGCCAGGTGATTGGCAACGACGCTGCCGTGGCCGCCGCCGCTCAGGGCGGCTCGTTCGAGCTCAACACATTCTGGCCCGTCGCCGCGTACAACTTGCACCAGGCGGCGACGCTCCTCGCGGCGGCCACCGTCAACTTCGACGCCCAATGCCTCCGCGGGTTGCAGGCCACTACCCGCGGCCCCGCCATGGTTGAGCAGGGGCTCATGCTCGCGACGGGCCTCACGCCGGCCATCGGCTACGACAGGGCAGCTGCCATCGCCAAGGAGGCTGCCGCATCCGGCAAGACGATTCGCGAGCTGGCGCGCGAACAGACCGGCTTGACTGACGCCGACCTCGACCGACTGCTCGACCCAACGCTCATGACCGAGCCGAGCGCCGACAGGGTGGGGGGTGGCGGCGGGTAGGCGAGTACTAACCAAGGAGCCAATCATGTCGTGGGGTTACGAGGACAAGTACGTTGACGTCGACGGGCGCCGCCTGCGCTATATGGAGGCGGGCAGCGGCCCCGTGCTCATCTTCCAGGCGGGCCTCGGCTTTGATGCGTCCGCCGACCAGATCGTGCCCGCGATGCGGCTGCTGCAGGACAGGTATCGCGTCATCGGGTTCGACCGGTTCGGCTGGGGCTGGTCCGATCGCCCCGCAGAAGGCTACTCGTTCGAAACGTGGGTGGATTCGACGCTCGGCTTCATGGATGCGCTGAGCATCGAACGTGCGACGCTGATCGGGCACACGCTCGGCGGATGGGTCTCGGCTCTCGTCGCGCACAAGCATCCCGAGCGTGTCGATAGGCTCATCCTCGTCAACACGGCCGGCCTCAACGCGAATGCGCCCACGCCGCCGCAGAATTACCGGCTGCCCGACCGTGACGGCATGCGCCAGTCGCTTGGCCGGACCTTTGCCGGCGCGGTCGAGGTGACGGACGAGATGGTGGATGAGGAGGCGCGCCGCATCGAGCGTCCGGGGATTGCCGAGGCCTATACCTCCGTCCTTGGCTACATCAACGACCCGGGCGTACGCAAGCAGTTCTGGCTTCCCGACCACCTGCCGGACATCCAGACGCCTACGCTGGTCGTCTGGGGCGCAGACGACCCGATCATCGGTAAGGAGCATGGCGAGCAGGCGGCAGCGCTACTGCCCAAGGGGCGCCTGGCGCTGGTCGACAACGGCGAACACATCCCGCTTGCGCGCCAGCCGGAGGAGTTCGTCCGGCTCGTCGACGACTTCATGCGCTAGCGGCGACGCTGCGCTCCCCCTGGTCACGCTGGTGCAGGTGGGAATCCGCGTGCACCTCATACACCTCTGCGCCCGCCACCGCCTCGGCGACGAGTGCATCGACGTCCAGTTCGCGCTCGGCGTCGCGCGCTTCTTGCCCGCTCACCGCCGTCGATGGCGAGCGGGGTACGAAGAGCGTGCAACAGTCCTCGTCGGGCAGTATGGAGATGTCGAAGGTGCCGAGCGCGCGCGCCTGCGTGACGATCTCCGCCTTGTCCATGCCGATCAGCGGGCGCAGCACCGGCATCGTCGCCGCGTCCCCGACGGTTGCAATATTCGTCAGCGTCTGTGAGCCGACCTGCCCGAGGCTTTCTCCGGTCACGAGCGCTTGGGCCCGATCACGCCTGGCGAGCGCCTCTGCGATGCGCAGCATGAAGCGCCGGTACACGACCACGCGCAGCGGCCCCGGCACTGCCAGGATGACCTTTCGCTGCAACTCTGCGAAGGGCGTCAGGTAGAGGCGAGTGTCCAGTTGGTAGGCGTTCAGCACGGCGGCCAATTCGCGCGCCTTCTCCCGTGAGCGCCCCTCGACCAGCGGGAACGAGTGGAAATGGATGAGCGTTGCCCTGCATCCGCGCCGTACCATGCGTCCCGCTGCGACGGGCGAGTCGATACCGCCCGACATGAGCACCGCAACGCGCCCGCCGGTACCGACGGGCAGCCCGCCGAGACCTGCCTCCTCGTCCACCCATACGTAGGCGGCCTGCGGAAAGACGTCCACGCGGATGTCGAGGGCAGGGCGCTTCAAATCGACCCGCGCGCCCGTCTCGTGCTCGACGAGCGCTCCCAGGCTGATGTTCAACTGCTGCGAGGTCAGGGAAAAGCGCTTGTCTGCGCGGTGCGCCGAGATGCGGAAGGTATCGAAGTCGCGCTCCTTGGCTGCAGCAGACACAACGGCAGCGATGTCGTCATAGTCGGGCGCTGTCTTGTGGGCCGCCGCGAACTTCACCGCGCCGGGTGTCTGCTTCAGGCGCGCACGCACCGCTTCCCAGTCCGCCCCTGCTTCCAGCTTCGCGTGCACGACGATGTGGTCCGACCACACACGCTCCACCCCGATACCGGCGGTCGCGCGGCGTACGTGCTTCACGAGCGCGCGCATGAACGCAGGCCGGTTTTTCCCTTTCAGGGCGACCTCATGCACGCGAATCAGCACTTCGGAAGGGGCGTTCATCGGCGCATAGTCTACTCCCACCCCCTCAGCCCACCGCATGCGGTGCTCCCCCGCGCCACCACCCCGGTGTTCCTGCCCGCCCTCTCATCGGGGCGGCTGCGGTCCTATCTCCCCAACACCGCATCCTCCACCCCTCTTACTTCCTTCCCCTACGCTGCTACAATCTCCGAGCGATGGTTCAGGCGAGTCCGGCGCCACAGCGCATCGAGCCCCTCAGCGGCGATGACCTGCTCGACATCTACTCGACGATGTCGCTCGTTCGCGCGCTCGACCAGCGGGTGTGGATGCTCAACCGCCAGGGCAAGGCGGCAATCGTTGCGTCATGCCAGGGACACGAGGCGGCGCAGCTCGGGAGCGTTTGGGCGCTTCGCCGCCACACCGACGCCTTCTTCTGCTTCACCTATTACCGCGACATGGGCGTCTGCATCGCGCAGGGCCTCAGCCCGCGCGAAATTATGCTCGGCTTCCTTGCCAAGGCGGGCGAGCCCATCAGCCACGCGCGCCAGTTTCCCCTGCACGGCGCCAGCGTCGAGCGAGGCTTCATGAACCTGTCCAACGTCGTCGGCACGCATGTGCCGCACGCGGTCGGATGGGCGCTTGCCGCCAAGATGCGCGGCGAGCCGACTGTCGTGGCCACCTACTTCGGCGACGGTGCAACCAGCCAGGGCGATGTGCATGAGTCGATGAATTTTGCGGCGGTCCACAAGCTGCCCGTCGTCTTCATCTGCGAGAACAACCGCTACGCCATATCGGTCCCGCAGCATAAGCAGATGGCGATCGAGCGCATCTCGGATAGGGCGGCCGGCTATGGCATGCCCGGCGCCACCGTCGACGGCACCGACGTGAGTGCCTCCCACGATGCGGTGGCCGAGGCCGCCATCCGCGCGCGCGAGGGCAACGGCCCGACGCTTGTTGAGCTGGAGGTCGAGCGCTACCTGCCGCATACCAGCGACGACGATGACTCGACCTACCGTCCGCGCGAGGAGGTCGAGGCCGGCGCCAGGCGCGACCCCCTCGCCAAACTGCGCGAACTGCTCTTTCAGCACGGCCTGCTGACTGAGGTGCAGGACACCGCCATTCAGGCCACCGCCCAGCGGGAGGTGGACGACGCGACGGACGACGGGGAGGGCGCACCATACCCCGACCCGGGCGACTTCTTGGATGGGGTCTACGCCGACTGATGGCCGTCCAGACCGTCATCGAGGCCGTGCGCGACGCTATCCGCGAGGAGATGGAGCGTGACGAGGCGGTCTTCATCCTAGGTGAAGATGTCGGGCTGCGCGGCGGCGTATTTCTCGCGACCCAAGGGCTTGCCGACTGGTTCGGCGATGAACGCGTGATCGACACCCCGCTCGCCGAGTCCTCTATCGCCGGCGTCGCCATCGGTGCCGCGATGGCGGGCATGCGCCCCATCGCGGAGGTGCAATTCGCCGATTTCGTCTGGCCCACGATGAACCAGATAGTCGGTGAAGCTGCCCGCGCCCGTTACGGCACCTACGGCAACGTCCACGTCCCCATGGTCGTCCGGAGCCCCTACGGCGGGCACGTCCGTGGCGGCCTCTTTCACTCCCAGTCAGTCGAGGCCTACTTTGCCCATACGCCCGGCCTCAAGGTGGCAGTCCCTGCGACGCCCTACGACGCCAAGGGCATGCTCAAGGCCGCCGTCCGCGACGACGACCCCGTGATCTTCCTCGAGCACAAGCGCACCTACCGCTCCGTTCGCGGCGAGGTGCCCGAGGGTGACTACCTCGTTCCCATCGGCCAGGCCGACGTCAAGCGCGAGGGGAAGCACGCCACCGTCGTCACTTACGGCCTGACGCTCCACTATGCGCTCCAGGCCGCCGAATCGCTGTCGGAGATGGGCGCCGAGGTCGAGGTGGTCGATCTACGCTCCGTCCGACCCATTGACGCCGACGCCGTCCTGACATCGGTCCGCAAGACGGGCCGCCTTCTCGTCCTGCACGAGGACAACCAGACTGGCGGCATCGGTGCCGAGGTCAGTGCCATCGTCAGCGAGCGCGGCTTCGGCTACCTCGATGCCCCCATCATGCGCTGCGCGGGCCCCGACGTGCCCAGCATGCCGTTCGCCCCCACGTTGGAGGCGGCCTTCATGCCTACCCCTGACAAGATCGCTGCCGCCCTTCGCAAGCTGTTGAGCTACTGATGCTAGACAAGAGAGGACATCCATGCCCGTACTCATTCAACTTCCACAGGTAGGTGAGTCCGTCACTGAGGGCGTCATTGGCAAGTGGCTCGTGGAAGCCGGCGCTCGCGTCAAGAAGTACGACCCCCTCGTCGAGATCACCACCGACAAGGTCAACATGGAGGTGCCCTCTCCATTTGACGGCCAGGTAGTACGCCTTCTCGTGCAGGAGGGAGACACGGTGCCGATGGGTCATCCCATCGCCGAAATCGAGATCGAGAACACCGTTGATGCCCCGCCCGGCAGTGGGGAGCCAGCGCCGCCACTGCTGGACCGCGAGGCAGAACGACGAGCTCGGATCGGCGAATTCCTCGAGGGCACGCGCAGCGTTGGCCCGACCGGCTCCGGCGAGGGAGGAGCGGGCCGTCCAGACGCCTCCTTGGAGGCCCCCGTCGAGGCTTCCACACTGTTGGAAGTGCACGACGATGAAGAGTACGCCGCCGCCGAAGGCGATGCGCCCCTCTCTCCCGCCGTCCGCCATCTCGTAGCCGAGTATGGCATCGACGTTTCGCTGGTGAGCGGCACGGGCCAGGGCGGCCGGGTCACCCGCGATGACATCCTTGCGTTCATCGACGAGCAGGGGATAGAGCCGGCCGGGCCTGCGGAAGAGCGGGAGGAGCGAACGGCAGCGGCAGGTGAGGCTGTCGCAGAGGTGGATGACGCCCTCGAAGAGATTGACGAGGCTGCCGATGAAGCCGGCGAGCCGGAAGAGGAGGGGCCTGCGCCCTCCGGCAACGTGGTGCCGCTCTCGCCCGTCCGCCGCACCATCGCCCATCACATGGAGCGCGCCCTCGAGATCCCCGCCGCATGGTCGATGGTCGAAGTGGATGTTACTGGCATGGCCGCGTGCCGCGAGGCAAACAGGGCTGATTTTGAGGCCCTGCACGGCGCGCGGCTTACCTACCTGGCCTTTGCGGCGCACGCCGTAGCGCAAGCGCTCCGCGACCACCCGCGCCTCAACGCACGCTGGGTTGGCGACCACGTCGAGGAGATGCCGAACATCAACCTCAACATCGCGGTTTCCACCGACAAGGGCCTCGTCGTGCCGGTCGTACGCGACGCCGACCAGATGGCGATCAGCGAGCTGGCCGTCGCAATTCACCGCCTTGCCGAGAAGGCGCGGACGGGCGAGCTGGACCTTGCTGACGTGCAGGGCGGCACCTTCACGCTCAATAACACCGGCGCGCTCGGCTCCGTCGTGTCGGTGCCCATCATCAACCATCCGCAGGCTGCCATCATGACCACGGAGGCAGTGGTCAGGCGCGCCGTCGTCATTGAGCAGGACGCCATCGCCGTCCGCTCGATGATGAACGTGTGCATGAGCTTCGACCACCGGGTGTGTGACGGCGCCGAGGCTGGCGGCCTGCTCGACGACGTGAAGACGCGCCTTCAGCTCATTGCCGCCAATCAGCGTATCTAGGCCGAAGGGGTAGAATGGATGCATGAGCCTGCTCGGCCCCGAAAAAGCTGAGTGGCGCAAGCGCCATTCGAATATGTTCGGCGGGAACTACCGTCCGCCTCCTGGTGCGGAACCGCTTGGCCACAAGTCGGACGAAGACCATCTTTGGGAGGGCAGCGAGTCGTGGTTTGGCAGGCTCAAGCTGCATCTGACCATGGTGGGATTCGTCGCTCTGACGGTCGGCGTCGTGCTTGTCGTCGCGCTCGGCGGCGACTAGAGCACCTGGAGTAGGCCGTGCCGTCCGAAATAGCCCTCCGCTACGGAACGAACCCGCACCAGCAACCCTCATCCGCCCGCATGGCCGGTGGCAACAGCCTGCCATTCGAGGTGATCAACGGCGCACCCGGCTACATCAATCTGCTGGACGCACTCAACGCATGGCAGCTGGTCAAGGAGTTGAAGGCGGCGACGGGCATGGCTGCCGCCGCATCGTTCAAGCACGTCTCGCCTGCGGGTGCTGCCGTCGGCGTGCCGCTTGACGACCGCCTCCGCCAGGCCTACTTCACCGGAGATGACGACCTTTCGCCTCTGGCCAGCGCGTATGCTCGGGCGCGCGGCGCTGACCGCGTCTCCTCGTTCGGCGATTGGATTGCCTTGAGCGACGTCGCGGACGAGGCGACGGCTCGCCTCATACGGCGCGAGGTCTCAGATGGCGTTGTCGCACCCGGCTTCTCCGATGAGGCGCTTGAGCTGCTGTCCCAGAAACAGGGCGGACGTTACTGCATGCTGACCATGGATGCCGCATACGGCGCGCCGGAGGAGGAGAAGCGCGAGGTCTTCGGTGTCACGATGGCGCAGCGGCGCAACGACGCCGTCGCTTCATCTGACGACTTGCGGAACGTCGTGACCGAACAGATCGCGCTGCCACCGGATGCGCAGCGCGACCTTCTGGTCGCGCTTACGACGCTCAAGTACACGCAATCCAACTCGATGTGCCTTGCCATCGATGGGCAGGTGATAGGTGTGGGCGCAGGGCAGCAGTCGCGTATCCACTGCACGCGCCTCGCCGCCGACAAGGCGGACAGGTGGTGGCTGCGCCAGCACTCTCAGACGCTCGCCCTCCGATTTGTCGAAGGGCTGGGCCGTCCCGAGCGCGACAACGCGATCGACGGCTTCCTGCGCGACGACCTTTCGCCCGTCGAACAGCGCATGTGGGCGCAGTCATTCGCCGAGATTCCGCGAAGGCTGACGGCGCAGGAACGCCGTGACTGGCTCGGCGGACTGTCCGGCGTTGCGCTGGCTTCCGATGCCTTCATTCCATTCCGCGACAACATCGATCGCGCGGCGATGAGCGGCGTCAGATACGTCGCCCAACCCGGAGGCTCCGTTCGCGATGAGGACGTCATCGCGGCCTGCAATGCCTACGATATGGCAATGGCCATCTCTGGCACGCGGCTCTTTCATCACTAACCCAACATTAACCAAACAAGCACATGACCCAAACCGCATCCGCCACCGACCATACCGCCGCGCGAATCCGCGAGGGCCGCGTCGTATGGATGGGCACAGACGTGCCCTACGAGGACGCTCTCGCCATCCAACGGCACCTCGCGGCAGCGCGCGTCGATGGCGCGATTCCCGACACGCTCCTGCTCTTGGAGCATTCGCCGGTCTATACGACAGGCCGGCGTTCCTTGCAGGAACACGTGCTCGGCGAATTGGGCGCGCCGCTCATTGAGACGGACAGGGGAGGACAGACGACCTTCCACGGCCCGGGCCAACTGGTCGGATACCCGCTCGTCCACCTTGGTGATGCCGCGCTCGGCCCCAAGTCCTACGTCAACGCGCTCGAGTACGCGCTCATTGATGCCCTTGGGGCTCTCGGTGTCAAGGCGTGGTGCGAGGATGGGGTTACGGCTGTGTGGACGCGCCAGGGCAAGATCGCCGCAATCGGCGTCCGCGTCACCCGCAGCGTCACCATGCACGGGTTTGCGCTCAACGTCACCACCGACCTGCGCGCCTTCGACGCCATCGTCCCATGCGGCATCATCGATAGGCCCGTGACCTCGCTCGAAGCGGTGGCGGGAAGGGCGCCCGCAATGGCCGCGGTACGGGAGGCCGCAACCGACGCGCTCGGTGTTGGACTGCGGGTCCGCTGGCAGCCGGCATCCCTTGATGATCTGCTCAGGTCGGCCTAACGAGCATCTGTTTTTGTAGACCGGTTAGCTCCCGGCGCCGTACGATGGTGCGTGCTGCGACGGCAGTACGGCCATACCATGCCGACCTTACAAGCGCTCTACGAAATCCAGGCTACCGACCTCGATCTTGCTGAGCGGCGCGCTCGCGTTGAGGCCATTCGCGTACGGCTTGGAGACGACGCTGCCCTCGCTGCGCTGCGCGCTCGCCTGACGGAGTTGGGCGACTCGACTCGCGCTCTCGCAACCCAGCAAAAGCAGTACGAAGACCAAATCGCAGCTCTTGCCGTGCGCATCGCGAATGCCGAAGCGCAGCTCTACGGCGGCTCGGTCAGGAACCCCCGCGAACTCCAGGACCTGCAGGCAGACGTCGCGCAGCTCAACCGCCAGCGCGACGACCAGGAGTTCCACTTGCTGGAGGTCACCGAGGAATTGGATCCGCTGGAGACGGAGCGGCATCAGACACAGGAGCGCCTCGCGTCCGTGGAGGCGCAGTGGCGTGAGGAGCAGGCGTCGCTTACCGCGGAACTCGCCGAGCTTGAGGAGCGAATCGCCACGCTTCATGCACGGCGAACGCAGCAAGCCGTCGCAATCCCGCCCGTCGAACTTGCCCTGTACGACCGCATTCGCGGCAGGCACCCGCAGGGAAGGGGCATTGCCAAGGTTCACAACCGCATGTGCGAATCGTGTCGCGTGGGCCTCCCCGTCCAGCTGTCGCACGACCTACGCACCAGCAGCGTCCCCATCCGGTGCCCCAGTTGCGGACTGATTCTGATGTTGGAGTAAGAACATGCGCGCACTCGGCTACTCATGGACACCCACGTCCGACTCCGCCCGATCTCAGGCCTTCGCTGATGCATTCGATGCCTACTGCGCGGCGCGCGGGCACATCGCAGCGGGGGCGTTCCACGACGATGGCAACGGCGAAATCCACGGCTACCAGCAGATGCTCAAGCGCATCGCGGGCTCCGGCGTCGGGTACCTCGTTGTCGTTCCCGCCGTCAGCCACCTTGGACGCACCCTCCGCGAGCAGGTGGTGCGCATCCTCGAACTAGACGAGCTCAATTGCCAGGTCATCTGCGACGACCCCGACGCGCCCGATCCCCTGCAGGCCGCTGTTGCCGCGGTACGGGACGGTGCCATCTCCCACCGGCGCCGCGAGCGCATCGTGGAGGGCATGAAGGCCAAGGCTGCCCTCGGGCTCGGAGTGGGCAAGCCGCCCTACGGCTACGGCATCCTCTACAACGGCGCCTTTCGCACTATCGAGAGGGAGGCTGAGGTCGTTCGCTCCATCTTCCGGATGTACGTCGATGAGGGGCTCGGCATTCGCTCGGTTGCGCAGCGCCTGAACGAGGCCCGCATACGCACGCGCCGGGGCAACCGGTGGAGTATGGTCACCGTGCGGGACATCCTCCGCAACAGCGCCTACATAGGCACCTACCGCCGGTTTGGCCTCCGCATACCGGGTTCGTACGAGCCGATCGTCAGCGCCGGCGATTTTCGCGCGGCGCTGGACAGGATGGCCGACCGCAGCCCGGGCAAGCACCGGGTCGGTGGCGAGCCCTTCCTGCTCTCCGGCCTGCTCAACTGCGGCTTTTGCGGACAACGCATGATGGGTGTCGTCCGGCGGCAGATGTGGCGGCGCAAGGATGGCGAGCGCATACGCGGCGAGTACCGCTACTACCAGTGTCAGTCGCGCATCAACCAGAGCAGGTGCGACTATCGCACCACGCGCGCCTATGAGGTGGAGGATTCCGTCCTGCGCGAGGTGCGCATGCGCCCGGTCGACCGCGCCATCGAACCGGGTGACCCATCGGAGGGCCCGAGCCGCCTCAAGGCTCGGCTTGGCACGCTCGATAGGCGTTTTGTCGAATCGGTCCGCGTTGCCGCCACCGGCGCGATGACGATCCGGCAGCTCCGGCACGCCATCGCCGGCCTCGATGCCGATCGTGAGCAGATAGAGGAGCAACTCGCGAGCGCATCCAGCAACGGCCACTCTGCGGTCGATGATGCCCGTTCCAGGCTCGATCTCGACGTGTGGCATGCGCTGCAGCCCGAGGAGCAACAGGCCGTCCTCCGCGCGCTTGTTGCTCACGTCACGTTGAAGAATGGCGCCATCGAAGTTGTCCATCGCGCATAGGGATCCGCAGCCTATAATGGAACCGAGCCAGGCGGCCGGGCGGTCGCCCCGACCCGTCGGGGAGGAAAGTCCGGACTCCACCAGGTAGGGCGCTGGGTAATTCCCAGGCGTCTCGAGCAATCGGGACGACGGCAAGTGCCACAGAAAGCAGACCGCCGGCCCGCACGGGCAGGCAAGGGTGAAAAGGTGCGGTAAGAGCGCACCAGGCCGCGCGGCGACGCGAGGCGCTGGCAAACCCCGCCCGGAGCAAGGCCAAATAGGGGGGCGAATACGGACCTGGGCGTGCCCCCGGGTAGGCTGCTCGACCCCGCCAGCAATGACGGGGCAAGATAGATGACCGCCGCCCGCAAGGGTACAGAATCCGGCTTACAGGCCGCCTGGCTCTCTCGCCGTCCTCCCCAACGAATGGGAGAGGACGGCGGCGAAGGGACACCTTACTCCGGCGCCTTCACCTTGCGCAGGTATGGCTTCACCGTCTCCCAGCCATCGGGGAACAGCTCTTTGGCTGCCTCGTTGTCGACTGCGGGGACGATGATGACGTCCTCGCCCTCCTGCCAGTTGGCCGGCGTCGCCACCTTCGACTTCGCCGTCAGCTGGCACGACCTCAGTACGCGCAGCAACTCGTCGAAGTTCCGCCCCGAACTCATCGGATAGGTCAGCGTCATCTTGACCTTCTTGTCCGGGCCGACGAGGAAGACGGAGCGTACCGTCTGGTTGTCAGCCGCCGTCCTGCCTTCAGCAGAGTCGCCCGCCTCCGCAGGCAGCATGTCGTAGAGCTTGGCTATCGCCAGCTCGTTGTCGGCGATCAGCGGATAGTCGAGCGACGTGCCGGCAAGGTCCTCAATGTCGCTTGCCCAGCGCTCGTGGTCTTCGACCTTGTCCACGCTCAGGCCGATGACCTTGCAGTTGAGCTTGGCGAACTCGTCGCTAATCTTGGCTACGTAAGCCAACTCCGTCGCGCAGACGGGCGTGAAGTCCTTGGGGTGCGAGAAGAGCATCGCCCAGCCGTCTCCGACCCAGTCGTGGAAGCTCACCTCGCCCTGTGTCGTGTCGGCGGTGAAGTCGGGGGCCGTGTCGTTGATTCGTAGCGCCATTTCCTCATTCCCTCCACTATCTGGCTTGTGCCAAATGGATTGCAGTTACGCGGCGCTAGTCTAGCATGCCACCCCGCAGCAGGGTAGGCGGGGTTCCTCTCGCGGCGGATGAGGAAGGGGTTCGGGGGCGCGCTATAATCGACATGGTGTTTGGTGAGCCATGACTGCAACCTACTCCCGCATAGCTGTTCATCCCATAGCAGGTGCGCTTGGCGCTCAGATCGAGGGCGTAGATATCGCTGCCGGCCTCGATGCAGGCACCGTCGCCGAGGTCCGCCGCGCATTCCTTGACCACAACGTCATCTTCCTGCGTGGCCAGGACATTACGCCCGCGCAGTTCCTTCGCTTTGCCGAACAGTTCGGGCAGCCGAGCGAGTATCCGTTTCTGCACGGGCTGGAGGGCTTTCCCGTCATTACCCCGGTCGTAAAGCTGGAGGACGAGACAGTCGCCTTTGGCGGCCTCTGGCACACGGATACGTCCTACCTGGAGGAGCCGCCGCTGGGCACGATGCTCCTTGCGCGCGAGATTCCGCCCTACGGCGGCGATACCCTCTTCGCCAACCTCTACCTTGCCTACGAGTCGCTTTCTCCCGGCATGAAGCGAATGCTCGATGGCCTCATGGCCGTCAGCAGTTCGAAGAAGGCCGATGTCTCCAAGACACGCGAAGACCGCATCCGCGACTCGGGCAGGGCAGACGCACAGGATGAGTACCTGGCCGAGCACCCCGTCGTTCGAACGCATCCGGAGACGGGGCGCAAGGCGCTCTACGTCAACCTTGCGCATACCCTGCGCTTCAAGGACATGACGGAGGAGGAGAGCGTGCCCCTGCTCAACTACCTCTACCAGCACGCCGTCCGCCCCGAGTTCACATGCCGCTTCAGTTGGGAGGTCGGGTCGCTCGCCTTTTGGGACAACCGCTGCTCACTGCACAATCCTGTCAACGACTACCACGGCTTCCGGCGCGTCATGCACCGCATTACCCTCAAAGGCGACCGCCCCAGGTAGCACGCTTGCACATTCTCCCGCCATGTCGTCTCGCTGTTCTGCTGGTTGCCATGCTTCTGGCAGTTGCACTCGCGGGCTGTGGTGACACTGCGCCCACCGCTGCGCCCACCCCAACTGCCCGCGTGGCCACCACTGGCGATACGGTCTCGGTCCACTACCACGGCACGCTTGACGACGGCGAAGTCTTCGACTCGTCCCGCACCCGTGACCCCTTCACGTTCGAGGCAGGGGCGGGACAGGTAATACGTGGATTCGAGGATGCGGTTCTTGGGCGAGCCGTCGGAGAAACCGTCGTGGTTCGCATCCCGCCCGCCGACGCCTATGGCGAGCACGATGCACGCTTGGTATTCGAGGTTGAGCGGTCCGTTGCCCCATCAGCGCTCCGAGTCGGCGACCAGGTGCGCCTGGCCAACGGACAACCCGCAACCGTTCTCGCCATTCATGAGGGCACCATCGAACTGGACGCCAACCATCCGCTGGTTGGCCAAGCGCTGACCTTCGAAATCGAGATCGTCTCGATAGAGTAGGGCGCAGTGGGTAGCAAGAGTGTCGCCAACCGAGCGCCTGAGCGGGAGCGGGGCCGCTACCCGCAAGCGCACCGAGCCTGATGCCGATCCCATGGGCGGCAGCCTCGAATGGCGCTGCGAGCACCCGCTGGCACGCCCAGCGTAGATGTCAGCGCCCCTCGCTCGCCTGCTGCGTGGCGCCGCCCTTGCCCGTGGCAGGGGTGAAGAGGGCTCTTCGTGCTAGGAGGCCTACGCGCGGGTCAGCAATTCGTACGAGTGGCCGTTCGGGTCGGCGAAGTACACGCCGCGACCGCCCAGGCGGTGGTTTATCTCTCCGTTCGCCTGGGCGTAGGGCTGCGAGCCGTACGTCGTGCCCGACTCCTTGATGCGCTCGAAGATCTCGTCGAACTCTGCCTCGCTCACGTGGAACGCGTAGTGGTGCGATTCGAAGCTGTCGCGGTTGTCGAAGTCCAGCGTCAGGTTCTCGTCCACGCGCACCGGGGCAAAGTGACCGTGCGGGCCCTCGTAGCTCAGCCCCATGACCTGTGCGAAGAACTTCGCCGCCTCTTCTTTGTCCTTGGCCGGAACGATGGTGTGGTTGAGGTGGATTGGCATGGTGCTCTCTCCCTCTGTGATCCCGATGTGCAAAGGCTAAGCAGGCGTGAGGGATGCGTCAAGCGATTGGAGGCAGCCGTTCCGCCCATGGACTTGCCTGCTCCAGCGCAGCGGAAGCACGCAGCACTGCGGCCTCGTCTCCGAGCCTGCCCACCAGTTGAACGCCGATAGGTAGACCATCGGTGGAAAAGCCGCCCGGGACGCTCGCCGCAGGGCGCCCCGTGAGGTTGGCGTGCATGCAGAACGGCGTGAAGTGCCACAGCGGGTCGACGTCCCTGCCGTCGATCACCGAGGGAGGTTCGCCGGTGGGGAAGGGCGGCACGGCCATGGTCGGCAGCAGCCAGAGGTCAAAGTGCTCGAAGAGGTCGGCGATGCGCCGGTTGTGCCACTCCATTCGCCGCAACGCCGTCGCGTACCGCGCTACGGGCCACGTCATCGCCTTCGACACCCACTCGACCGCTGTCTCCGTCATATGCGGGCCGAGTCCCTGGTCGAGCGCCGGCCCCAACTCCACCGCTGCGTCGGTGAGCAGCAACGTCATCATCGTGTCCATAGCCTCTTCCGACGAGACGTCGGGGGCGACTTCGTCGATGCTCGCGCCCAGAGCGAGCAGCTTCTCCGCCGTATCGAGCACAGCGCGCCGAACCTCAGGCGATGTAGGCGTGTCGTCAACGTCGGGTGATACGGCGATGCGCAGCCCGCGCACGTCCGGTGTGGAGGCCGCCTCGACGAAGTCGGGTGGCGCGTCGCGCAGTGAGAGTGCGTCGCGCTCATCGCCGCCTGCCTGAACTGTCAGGAGCACGGCTGCGTCGCGCACCGTATTCGCCATCGGTCCATTCTGCGATAGCCGCCGCCAGCCTCCAGGGCGCTGGTAGTCCGACGGTACGCGCCCGAACGTCGGTTTGATGCCGTAGACCCCGCAGAACGAGGCCGGGATGCGAATCGAGCCTCCGGCGTCGCTGCCGGTGGCGAGCGGGACGAGCCGCGCCGCAAGCGCCGCTCCTGACCCGCCGGACGAGCCTCCGCTTGTCCGCGACACGTCCCATGGGTTACGGCAGGGGTCGCCGAGCCGGTTTTCGGTCGTTGCCCGCAGCCCAAACTCCGGCACATTCGTCTTGCCGGTGATGACCGCTCCCGCGCTTCGGATGCGCTCGACCGAGATGTCGTCGGCGTCCGGAACGCGCTCGGCGTGCAGCAGCGAGCCGTAGGTCGTGCGGATGCCCTTGGTGGCGGTCAGGTCCTTGATGCCGATGGGTACGCCCGCTAGCAGGCCCTGATGCTGCGATGCATCGACCATCCTGGCTGCCTCCAAGGCCTGCTCAGCCGCGACGGTGATGAACGCGTTGAGTTGGGGATCGAGCCGCGTGATGCGTTCCAGAAAGTGGCCCGCTATCTCCTCAGCGCTGATCTCCTGGGCGCGGACCATCTCGGCAATGCGCCACGCGGGCGTGGTCGTCAAGGTGGTGTCGCCAGGTGCCCTCATTGCGGCAGCCGCTCACGCTGGTAACGGCCAGCGTAGGGGGCATCCGTCGGCACCTCTAGGCGTAAGAACACCAGCTGCATGATGCGCGCGCCCAGCGCAATGCGGAAGCCATGAGGGTTGTAGACGACCATGAGCGCCTGTGAGCGCCCGCTGTAGCCGGCGTCCCACACGGCGTTGTGCATCGCCACGCCGCTTCTCAGCAGGCTGGAACGCGGCTTGCCGAAGGCCATCACGTCGGGAGGCAGGTGCACCGCCTCTGCCAACGTCACCAGGTACGGCCCCGGCGCAAGGTGTGCGTACCCTTCCTGGTCGAATGCGACGGGCTCCGTGTTGGGGATACTGCGCTGGCTGTTGGCGACGCCCAGTCGGCCGCCGTCCACAAACGATGCGATGGACGCCAGCGTCATGTCGAACCCGTTCGGCTGCAGCTGCCCCGCCGCGTCTGCATAGTCTGCGAGCAGCGGCTCCGCTCCCTCGAGTAGCGCTTGCAGCTGCTGCCGCGATAGGACTCCCACTCGGCACCGCTCCATCCCCGCAGGTTGCCGCTATGCTAAGAGCCCGCCGCGTACCCGTCCAAGAGGGGCCCGCCTCCATCATTGACCGTCCGGCGGCGCCCATTTGTAGGGGGTAGGGACCGCCGACCCTCTTCCCAATCACATCACGATGGCGAATAATGAGGGACATCCGTGTATGGAATGCCAGATTGCAGGATTCCGCCACTAAGCCGGCGTTTTCTATGTATTCTTGGCCTCCGTCAGGGTCAGGGCTGGCCAAATGCAGCAGATCCCTCGCCTTGGTCAACGAATTCCCTCTTGACCTTTAAAGGCTGTCCCGTCTAGCATCCTCCGTGGCGCCTACATACCCCACGTCTGCAGAGGAGGACGCACCCAATGATCGGCTACTGCATGAAGTGTCGGAGCGAGCGCGAGATGACGGCGATGAAGACAGTGACGATGAAGAATGGACGGCCCGCTACCGAAGGCAAGTGCCCAAACTGCGGCACGCGTATGTACCGCCTGGGCAAGGCGGCCTAGACCGCCGCTAGGTACTGATACCTCGAGGGCCCGGCCACCCGGGCCCTCGATTCGTTTCCCCTATAATCCAGATGGCCTCTCGGCGAACAGAGACGCATGGGACCAGCGCTGCAAGCACAAGGCTTCGGGATCGGCGACTTTCAGATTCGCTTCTATTCGCTTGCCATCCTCCTGGGTCTGTTCGCTGGCATCTTCATTGCCCAGCGGCTCGCTCGCAGGTACGGCGAGAACCCGGACCACGTGCTCAACATCGCCGTCCTCGGCGCCATTCTTGGCATCATCGGCGCCCGCCTCTACCACGTGTTCGACCAGCAGGAGTGGCCGCGCTACCGGAACGACCCCGCAGACATCATTGCCATCTGGAATGGCGGCATCGGCATCTTCGGTGCGATTGCCGGGGCCGTGCTCGCGCTCTTGCTCTACATGCGCCTCACCGGCGGCCTCCGCTCCATCCCCGGCATTCCCTTCAGGGTCCCCTTGCTCGTCAAGCGCGAACCGCCCCTCAATACGCTGCGCTGGCTCGACATCGGCGCGCCAGCGTTCCTGCTGGGCCAGGCCATTGGCAGGTGGGGGAACTACTTCAACCAGGAGCTCTTCGGGCGCCCTAGCGACCTGCCGTGGGCCATCTTCATCGAGACCGACCAGGTGCGTCGCGAGGCGCCTGAGTTCATCGGCGCCAACTACTTCCATCCCCTCTTCCTCTACGAATCGCTGCTGAGCTTCCTGGGCCTGGCTGTTCTGCTGGTCGTAATCTACCGCTACGGGAGGCGGCTGCGGCGCGGCGATGTGCTTCTCTTCTACCTGATGTGGTATCCGGCGGTGCGCTTCGGTCTCGAGTTCCTCCGCACCGATCCATGGGAGCAGGGCGGTATTCCTGTTGCGCAGATCGTCTCGGGGGCGCTCTTCCTGGGCTCGCTCGGGCTCTTGATATGGCGGCATCGACGGCCTGCGCCCGAGGAGCCGCCCTCCGGCGACGCCGCTCAGACGCGCCGCTCGCGCTCGGCGATGCGCCGGCAGCGCAGGCGCGCCTCGCCCGGCTAGGGCGCCCCGCTACTCGACCGTTACCGTCTTGGCCAGGTTGCGCGGCTGATCGACGTCCGCGCCCTTCGCTTCGGCTATGTGGTAGGCGAGCAATTGGAGCGGGAGGGTGCAGACGATGGGCTCGAGCAGCGGGGGCGACTGCGGAATCCACAGCACGTCCGACACCAGCCGTGCTACCTCTTCGTCTCCTTCGGTGGCGACGGCAAGCACCGGGCCCTCGCGCGCGAGCACTTCGTTGATGTTACCGAGCGTCTTTTCGCGCATCCTACCTGCGGGCGCCATCGCGACCACCGCCGTCTCGGGGTCGACGAGCGCAATGGGTCCGTGCTTCAGCATGGCGGCTGTCATCCCTTCGGCGTGGACGTACGAGGTCTCCTTCAGCTTCATCGCGCCCTCGTTCGCGATGGGCCGCAGGAGGCCTCGCCCAACGAACAACCAGCGCCGCATGCGCTCGTACCGGTGCGCCAGTGCGCCATAGTCACCGTTCGCCTCCAGTGCGCTGCCGAGCAGGGAGGGCAGATGGGCAAGGTCGCGGACCAGCCCGCCTACATCCTCCGGGGTCAGCGCGCCGCGTTCAGCGCCCAGGTGGATGGCGAGGAGCAGCAAACACACGAGCGAGTTGGTGAACGTCTTGCTCGACGCCACGCTTATCTCGGGTCCCGAGTGCGTTAGCAGGGTGCCTTCTGCTACCTGCGTCGCCTGGCTGCCCTCGACGTTGACGACCGTGAGCAGCCGTGCGCCCGCGTGGCGTACGTGGTGCATCGCCTCCAGCGTGTCCGCCGTCTCGCCCGACTGCCCGACGGCGACGACGAGCGTATTCCGGTCAAGCACGGGGTTGCGGTAGCGGAACTCGGAGGCGTCTTCCGCCGTGGCGGGGATGCGCGCGAGTTCCTCGATGTAGAGCGCGCCTAGTTGCGCCGCATAGAGGCTCGTCCCCATGCCAAGCAGCACCACGCGCCCCAGCCCTGAGATGTCTTCTCGGGTGAGCGACGCCTCGTCGAGCGTCACGCCTGCGGGTGAAAAGGAGGTGCGCCCGCTCAACGCGTTGATGACACCCTCGGGCTGCTCGTAGATCTCCTTGAGCATGAAGTGCTTGTACCCGCCGCGTGCCACGCTTAGCGCATCCGTCGAGATCGTCCCTCGCTTCACATGGCTGGGGTTGCCTTCAAGGTCGGAGAAGTTGGCGCCTTCTGGGCTCACAACGGCAACCTCTCCAGGCGCAAGGAATGCCACTGAGCTTGTGTGTGGCGCGATGGCCGACAAATCGCTCGCCACGAACATCTCACCCCGACCGAATCCGACGGTTATGCCGCCCGCGTTGCCGGCGCGCGCAGCCACCAGCAGGCCCGGCTCGCTGCCCCTCATGCAGACGATGGCGTGGGCGCCGCGCAATTCGCGCACGCTTGCGCGCACTGCGCCGGGAAAGTCCAGCCCCAGCGCCACGTGTGACTCGATGAGGTGGGGTATCACCTCTGTGTCGGTCTCCGAGTGAAAGGAGTGTCCTTCGTCAATGAGCCGCCGCTTCAACTCGTCATAGTTCTCGACGATGCCGTTGTGGACAACCGCGATGTCACCCACATCGTCCAAGTGCGGGTGCGCGTTGGCCTCCGTTAGCCCACCGTGCGTCGCCCAGCGCGTGTGCGCTATGCCTCGCGTCCCGTGCGGTGGGTCGGCGTCCAGGAGCGCGCCCAGCGCGTGTACCTTCCCCACCACTTTGCGTGTCTGCAGGTGTGCACCGTTGGCTACCGCAATGCCTGCGCTGTCATATCCGCGATATTCGAGGCGGCGCAGCCCGTCAATGAGCAAGCCGGGTGCATCGCGCTCCCCGGTGTAGCCGAATATGCCGCACATGTCCGGTAGCCTATCAGCCCTCGCAAGGGGTGAGGGGTCTACCCATGCCCGCTGCATGTATGCAGCCAGCGGTGGCCCAGCTCGGCGACAAGGGAGTCGGCAGCGGTGGGGCCCCAGCTGCCGCGACGGTAGGGGTGCGGCGATGCTCCGTGAGCGCTCCACGCTTCCAGCAGCGGGTCGACGATGGCCCACGACTCTGCGATCTGGTCGGAGCGGATGAACAGCGACGCATCCCCGCGTAGCGCGTCTTCCAGCAGCCGCTCGTAGGCCTCGGGGATGCTCTGGTTGGGGAACGTTGACTGGTAGTGGAACTCCATGTCGTAAGGGGCGGTTACGCTGCTGCGGTCGGGCACCTTGACCTGAAAGCGCAGGTGGACGCCCTCGTCGGGCTGGAGGCACAGTCCCAGCGTGTTCGCCTGCTCATCGCCATTCTCCGATGCAAATAGCGCAAACGCCGATTTCTGGAACTGGACGACGATCTCTGTCGCCTTCTCCGCCATCGCCTTTCCCGTCCGCAAATAGAAGGGGACGCCGCGCCATCGCTCGGTGTCGACGAAGAGCCGCAAGGCCGCGTATGTGGGCGTCACCGAGCTTGCGTCGACGCCCTCGGTGGAGACGTAGCCCTCATACTGGCCGGCCACCGCATTCTGCGCGGCATCGCTGGCGCTGCCCCACCGTCGGACGGCGCGCAGCAGGCCTACCTTCTCGTCTCGCAGCGCGCCCGCCTCCATGCTCGACGGCGGTTCCATTGCCACCAGCGTGAGCAGCTGGAGCAGGTGGTTCTGCACCATGTCGCGCAACGCGCCCGAACCATCGTAGTAGCCTGCGCGCGCGCCGATGTCCACCTCCTCCGCCACTGTGACCTGCACCTGCTCGACGTGCTCGCGCGACCAGACAGGCTCGAACATCGTATTGGCAAATCGGAACGCCAGCAGGTTCTGCACCGTCTCCTTCCCGAGGTAGTGGTCGATCCGATAAACCTGCGATTCGTCGAACGCTGCGTGGAGGGCGCCATCTAGTTCCTGCGCCGACGCCCGGTTGGTGCCGAACGGCTTTTCGATGACGATGCGCCGCCAGCCGTTGGCTTCGTGGTTCATTCCCGCCGCCGAGAGGCTCGCGATGGCAGGCTCGTACAGCGCAGGACCGATGGACAGGTAGTAGAGGCGATTGGCCTCCGCCTCGCCGCGTTCGACGTCGGACAGCACGGCATCGAGGCGCGCGACGTCCTCACGATTCGACAGGTCCCCCTGCACGAACCAGATGCGTTGCATGAATACGCTCCATGCATCCTCCTGGCAGATGAGGTCGGCATAGTCCTTCATGCTCGACCAGACGCTCCCGCAGTAGGTGGCCTGCGTCAATTCGCTGCGCGCGAATCCGATGATGCGCAGATCGTCGGGCAGGCGTCCTTTGCAGTGCAGGGTGAAGAGGGCAGGTACGAGCTTGCGGCGGGCCAAATCGCCCGTCGCTCCAAGAATCACCAGCGCCGTGCTCACACCTTCCTCCGAACGACGTGACCGCCGAACTGGTTACGCATGGCGGCCAGCATCTTGAACCCGAAGGGGTCTTCCTGCCGCGAGCGGAACCGCGCCTGGAGCGCGATGGATATCACCGGCAGTGGCACCGCCAACTCGATCGATTCCTCCACGGTCCAGCGCCCCTCGCCGGAGTCTTCCACGTACGGCTCGATGGTCGCGAGGTCCTGGTCTTCTTCGAGCGCCGCCGCCGTGAGGTCAAGCAGCCACGAACGGACGACGGAGCCATGGCGCCACAGCTCGGCGATTTGGCCCATGTCTAAGCCCATCTGCTCCTTGGCGCGCATGAGTTCAAACCCCTCCGCGTACGCCTGCATCATTCCGTATTCGATGCCGTTGTGGACCATCTTGACGAAGTGGCCCGCGCCGAGGGGCCCAACGTGTGCCCACCCGCGATCCTCTGCCGGCGCAAGCGTCTTCAGTGCGGGTGACAGATGCGCGATCGCATCGTCCGATCCGCCTACCATCAGGCAGTAGCCCTCGGTCAGTCCCCATACCCCGCCGGAGACTCCGGCATCCACATAGCGCATGCCCATGGCGTGCAGTTCGTGGCCTCGGCGCATAGAGTCTTTGTAGTTAGAGTTGCCCCCATCGACGAGGACGTCGCCTTCTTCCAGCACCTGGCCGAGTGCCTGAATAGTGCCTTCTGTCGGCGCGCCTGACGGCACCATCACCCACACCACGCGTGGTCGTTCCAGCTCGTTCCTGAAATCCTCGAGCGAGTCGACCGGCACCAGTCCTCGGCTGGCGAACGACTGCCGCGAATCGGGGTCGCGGTCGTAGGCGATGACGCGGTGACCGCCCTCATGGAGCCGCAGCGCCATGTTGCCGCCCATCCGCCCTAGGCCGACCATCCCTATTTCCATATGCGCACCTTCTGGTTGGATTGGGTGTCTACGCGTCTTGGCGGACTGCCTCGGCGATGGCCTCCACCGCACTGGCCGGGTCAGCCCCTGCGGCGACGCGCGCGACCCGGCGACCTCGCTGCAGCATTGAGCGCAAGTCGCCATCCGCCTGCGCGTCGGCCAGCACCCCGAACGAGTACGGCTGCCCGGCGATGGGCACGTCGATACCGTCGCGCCCGACCACCTGGATGAAGACGCCGGAGTTGGGACCTGCTTTGTGCAATTGGCCCGTCGAGTGAAGGTAGCGCGGCCCATACCCCGCCGCTGCCGGTACGCCGTAGCGCTCGACGATGGCGCGGCGCGCACGGTCCAATGCCGCGTCCAACGCGTCGCTTTGTGGTTGGTAGACCTGGAAGGAGACGTAGTCGCCTGGCTTCAGCATTGCCAGCGCCTCTTGCGTGCTCAATGCTCCGTTAGCTTCGGGCAGCTTGCCATCGCGCTGGTAGGCGTCTAGTGCCGCGGTCGCGATGTCTTTCGCCTCTTGCACGTTGGGCTGGTTGAAGACGTGGATGCCCATCAGCGCACCCACCGTCGCGATGGCGAACTCCCAGCGGTACAGTTCGCCCCCAAGATCGTAGGTATCGGCGACGTCGTAGCGCACGAGCGGCTTCCCGGCGCTCCGCAACGCCTCGGCGTGCAGGTCGGCGGCAGCGTTATCGTCGCCGGCCAATCGGACGTAGACCGTCAGACGGTCGTTGTTGTACGCCGACGGTGGGGCAGGGGGCTCGCCCGCAATTGGCACGACGCCCTTGCCGTCCTTGCCGAGCGATTCGGCAACGAGTTGCTCAAGCCATAGGCCTAGTGCGGCGACACGTGGCGACATTAGCAGCGCGACCTTGTCGACGCCTCGCTGCGCTAGCGCGGCGATGGCCGCTCCGAGCCACGCACCCGGGTTTTCGCCGGGCTGCTCCAAGCGGGACAGCGCCTCCATCCGTGCGGCGCTGTCTAAGAAACGCGACACGTCCATGCCAATCAGCGCAGCCGGTACGAGACCGAACAGCGATAGGCCGGAGAAGCGCCCGCCGATGTCCGGAGGGTTGGCGAAGACGCGCCGGAAGCCGTCGGCTTCCGCCAACCTTGCGAGGCTCGTGCCCGGGTCGGTGATGGCGATGAAGCTCGCGCCCGCTGCTTCCTGCCCGAGTGCGTCGTTGACCAGGCTGCGGAAGTGGCGGTAGAAGGAGAGCACTTCGATGGTCCCACCCGACTTGGACGAGACGATGAACAGCGCCTTGGCTGGGTCGATGCGCTCCGTTGCGCCCGCCACCCATCCGGGGACGGTCGAGTCTAGCATGATGAAGTCGGGGCAGCCCTCCGCGCACCCGAAGATGCTGCGGTATAGCTCCGGCGCAAACGCGCTTCCACCCATTGCAAGCAGGACGACGGTGTTGTAGCCCGCCGCGCGAATCTCCGCGGCGAAGGCCTCCACCTCTGCAACGTGTGGCCTCATCTGCTCCGCCAGCGTGAGCCAGCCGAGCCTGTCGGCGATCTCCGTCGGGTCGGGGCTCCAGACGGTGTGGTCGCGTTCCCATATGCGAGCGATGACGCGGTCCTTCTCGAGGTGCCGCAGCGCGCCGTCCACCTGCGCATGCATGCCCGCAAGAGAGACGGGTGGAGGAGGTGCGAGGTCCATGCACTTTGCCCGTACTGCGCCGACCACCGCGTCATACGACGCGGAAAAGGCACGCAGTCCATCTTCGAGTAGTTGCGCCGTCACACCATCGAGGTCCACACCGGCGTCTCTGAGCGCAGTCAGCGTGCCCTTTGCCCCGGTCGCGCGCGCGTCGAGGCGCACCTCAACCGTCCCGTGGTCGAGCACCGCCTCCACTGTGGCATCCGGCATCGTGTTGACGGTGTCCGGCCCGACCAATTCGTCGAAGTAGATCGTGTCAGGCAGGGAGGGGTCCTTGGTGCTCGTGCTCGCCCATAGTGGCCGCTGCACCTGTGCACCCCTCGCCCGCAATGCTGCGAATCGCGCGCTGCCGAAGGTCTCGTGGAACCTGGCGTACGCGACCCGCGCGTTAGCCACCGCCGTTTTACCCGTCAATGCGGCGGCGCCGTCGTTGCCGCTCTCGCTCGCGGCGAGCAGCAGAGGGTCGACTGCCGAATCCACGCGGCTCACGAAGAAGGAGGCAACAGACGCGACTCCCGCCGGGTCGCCCCCCTTGGCAACCAAGTCCTCGATGCCGGCGATGTAGGCCTCCATCACCTGCTCGTAACGCGCCAGGGAGAAGATCAGCGTGACATTGACGTTGACACCATCGCCGATTAGCCGCCGAATGGTCGGCAAGCCTTCTTCTGTGGCCGGTACCTTGATCATGATGTTGGGCCGCCCGATGCGCTCGAACAGCCGGTGCGCCTCCCGTATCGAGCCGTCCGTGTCGTGGGAAAGGCTCGGCGGAAGCTCGTATGATGCATAGCCATCGGCGCGGCCCGTCGCGTCGTACAGTTCGCGCAGCAAGTCAGCGGCGCCCTGGATGTCCTCCACCGAGAGCGCTTCGAACAGCTCTTGTGCAGAGCCGCCCGTCTTGACCAGCTCGATGAGCGCATCGTCGTAGTCGGAGGAACCGAGCACCGCCCGCTCGAAAATCGTCGGGTTGGACGTGACCCCGCGAATGCCCTTGTCGATGAGCGCGGCAAGCGCGCCTGAGGTGAGCAAGCCCCGGCGGATGTTGTCGTACCATGCCGACTGGCCGGCTGCGGCTGCTTGCACGAGGGCATTGGTCATTGGCCCGCTCCTTGCGCCAGGCCTTGGTGCCGCGCCTCGATGGCCTTCACCTTGTTCAGGCGGCGGGTGTGCCGCTCCTCGCCCGTAAACGACGCTCCCAGAAACGCTGCTATGGCTTCCCGCGCCACCTCCGGTCCGATGACCCGCGCGCCGAGGCACAGCACGTTCATGTCGTCGTGCTCGACGCCCTGGTGGGCAGAGTAGGAGTCGTGGCACATCGCCGCGCGCACGCCGGGCACCTTGTTCGCCGCTATGCTTGCGCCGACGCCTGAGCCGCACAGCAGCACTCCGCGCGGGGCATCGCCCGCTCCTATGCGCTGCGCGATGGCGTAGGCGAAATCGGGGTAGTCGTCGTCCGCGTCGTACTCATGCGCGCCTACGTCGATGACCTCGTGTCCCCACGTGCTGAGCCATTGGGACGCCTCGTTCTTCAGCGCCAGCCCCGCGTGGTCGGACCCGATAATTATGCGCATGTGCGGCTCCCCTCCCACGATAGCAAAGCCGCCCATCCTCCGGCAATCGCACCGCGGCCTCTCTTCCGCCACGAGGGGGTGAGGGTCAGGCTGAGGGCGCTCCTACTTGCTTGCCGTCGCGCCTGCGGCCAACAGCGTTGCGCCGAGCATCAGCACCCCGGCGTACAGGAAGACGGCGCGCACCTCGTAGCCGTCCGCGATGAATCCTGCCACCAGCGGCCCGAGCGCAGTGAATATCGCGATGCACGAGTACACCACTGCCACCGTCGTCGCCTGCACGGTCGTTCCTGCCACGTCGCAGGCGACGGTGACCAGCATCGCTGTCACAGAAAAGAGGAATGCCCCCGCCAGTGCCAGCCCGAACAGGAACAGCGGCCCCTCTGCGCTTACGTACAGGACAAGTAGGGCAATACCGAGCACGAACAGGGCAGGGACTATGACCGCACGGCGCCCGACGCGGTCCATCATGTAGCCCATGACAGGCTGCGCGGCGATGCCTGCTATCTGCGCGATGGACACGTATACCCCCACGACCCACGGCGTCTGCCCCAGGTCCTCGCGCACATAGATAGGCAGGAAGGTGAAGACGGCGGCCTGTCCTGCGGCGAACGTCCCCGTGGTGATGAGGATGATGGCCATGCGCGGCGAGGTGAGCAGTTCCCTCGTTGCGCTGATGTAGGTCGCCAGCGACGTTGCGCTGCCGCCAGGACGGTACTCGCGTGTCAGCACCCATACGGCGGCTCCGGCGAGGACTGCGGGCAGCAGGCTCCACTGCAGGACTTCGCGCCACGTGATGATCGTCAGCAATGCGCCGGCAATTAGCGGGCCTGTTGCCTCGCCTACGCTCGCTCCCGTACCGTGCATAGCAATGGCGAATCCGCGACGGTTGGCAAACACCCGAGAAAGGGCGCCAATGGCCGGCGGATGCCAGGCCGTTATTGCAATGGACAGCAGCGCCGACCACAGCGCCGCGTCTGCAAGCGACACGGACCGCCCCAGGGCGAATTGAAAGACCCCGATGAACACCATCAGGCTGAGAAGCATCGGGGAGAAACGGCTTGTGTATCGATCGGCAACGAAGCCCGCAGGCGCGTTTGCAACGCCGCCTACGGTCGACCGGATGGTCGCGAGTACGCCCAATCCAGCATTGGAGAGGCCGAGCGACGCCTTCAACTCAGGCAATAGGACGAAGTATCCTGCGTTGAAAGCGTGCTTGATCGCGTGACCGCTCGCCACCGCGACGAGCAACCGCGCGTTGCTTCCGCGCGTGGAGCGCGCAGGCTCTGCTACTGGTTGTCCATCCGTGCCAACGGTGACGCCGGAGGCGTCGGCCATCGTAGTGACCTTGGGCTACTGCTGCGCAGACGCGCGGCGGCGGCGAACGACGCCGTGCCAAAAGTACAGAGCGTCGTCAGTGCGCTTGATGGTAATCTCTTTTCCCAGATACTTTGCCGCAGCGCCGAGGCGGCGGCGAATGGCCGCTAGCGACTCGTCCGGGCCTGCCGATAGGCGCCCTGCTTCGCCAGCAGACACGCGTTCAATGTACCCAACGTACTCGCGCATCAGCGCTGCGCGAGGTCCGGAAGCGCTCTGCAACTGCGCTTCGCTGCGCGAAACCGATTCGAAAGTGGGCATAACTGCGCTCCTGCTTCCCTCAAGTTGTCCCGCTGATTTCCTGCTGTTCAGTTGAACCGCTACGATACGAGGAAATCATAGCCAGTCGAGTCGTACATGACAAGTAGCACGGCAAGTTGTCGCCGCGGGGTCAACGGGCTTCAGATCTACACTTCAGCGCGTTTGCCACGGTGCGCCATGGCGGTGATAATTGCTAACCCATGACGGTTCATTTCGCCTCAGCCCTTGGCGCGATTGATGCCCATCTCTCATTCCAGAGCACACCACAAGAAGATGCCCATCTGCCTGAGCACGCCGCGCCGTTGCTAGCAGAGACGGGCGCGGCTGGCGCGATCGCCGTGCAGTCAAGGCGCGGCATCAACGAGAGTGAGTGGCTCCTTCAATTGGTTGAATCTCACCCCTTCATCCTCGGCGTTGTCGTGTGGCTCGACCTCTCGTCTCCTGACGTGGAGCGCATCCTTGACAGGCTTTGTGCGTCTTCTTTGCTGAAAGGAGTGTGGTATTCGCCCGATGATACCAACGACAGTGCGTGGCTATTGCACGGCGACTTGCAGCGCGGACTCGCTGCCGTAAGCGAGCGCAACTTGGCATTCGATTTGGCCATACAACCTCGCGAGATGCGTGCCGTCCCTGAGCTGGCTCGCCGCCATCCCGAGTTGCGCTTCGTGGTTGATCACATGGCGCGACCGCGCGTTACCGCGGGTGAGCGTGAGCCATGGGGAGTGCTCATGCGCGCCATCGCCGATTGCCCCAACGTTTCGTGCAAGGTATCCGGGCTCATTGCCGGTGATGTCCCTCCCGCCGCCCACGCTGCGCGTGTTCAGCCGTTTGTGGAGGCTGTGGTGAGGTTGTTTGGCTTCCAGCGCTTGATGTTCGGCAGCGATTGGCCGCACACTCCTGCTGCTGCAACATACCGGAGCGTTGTGGAGGCGGGATTGGCGTGCGTAGAAGCGGCCAGCGATGAGCAGAAAGGCTGGTTTCTGCGCGATAATGCGGTGAATTCCTACTCTCTCGATCCCCCGGCGGCCTAGGCTGCCCATCCATGCAAAGAGGAGCTAACGCGATGACCACAACTCCATCGCCCAAGCGTACGCGACGTGACATCGTTCCGCCGCAAACGAGCGTATCCGTGTACGATGCGCTCTACGGTCGGCAAATGGCGTCGAGGTACAAGGACACCCCCGTTCCACGCGACGCGGTGCAGCGCCTGCTGGACGTCTCCGTCTGGGCGCCCAACCATCGCATGACCGAGCCGTGGCGGTTCGTCCTTATGGAGCGAGATAGCCCCTTACGCCGTCAGCTCTCAGACCTCGTCTACAGCGAGATGCTCAAGGAGATGCAGTCGGAGGACAGAGCGGAGGCCTACCGCGCGAGGGTCGTCGATCCGCCCGTCGTCGCATACGCCTATTGCGTCCGGGGCAAGGACGATTTCGAGACCAGGGAGAACTACGCCTCCGTCGTCATCGCCGTCCACAACATGGCCCTGGCCGGCGTAGCGGAGGGGCTGTCGGTCGGTTGGGAGACGGGCCGCGTCACCCGCGTTCCCGGTCTGGCCGACCTCTTCGGCGCAGGCGACGACTGGGACATGGTCGCCATGATCTCCATCGGCTACCCTGATGAAGATGCCGAGTCGAGCCGCACCGACGTCAGCGCCTTCGCCCGTTGGGGCTAACCGCCCTCGCTCCTCCTTTCCCTGGCGAGAGGGAAGCCGCTAGCTCTTGAGGAAGCTCAGCACGTAGGCCGAGTAGACTTCTGGCTGTTCGTACGGCGGCCAGTGGCCGCAGTGGTTCAGCACGACGAGGTTGGAGTTGTCGATGTGGTTCATCGCTGCAATGCCAACCTCCAACGCCACCATACGGTCGTAACGCCCATGGATCACCAGCGTCGGCGCGGTTATTGCGTGGATGTCCTGGGAGTGGTCGTAGTAGGTGCTGACCGACTTGTTACGTGCCTCCTCGTGGTCCGGAGCGCCCGTGTGGCTCTTGTGGATATAGTCCACCAACTCGTCCGTCACCAATTCGGGGTCGTTGAGGTGGACTTCCAGGTAGCGCCGGACGTTCTCCACTGTCGGGTCGGCCATAGCCGCCCGCGTGGCACGGCTCCCCTCCGACGGCCGGTTGGCCAGGAGGTAGCGGTCGCCGCCCGTTGCGATGTGTGCGCCGCCGAATACGAGTTTGATGGCGCGATCAGGGTAGTGCGCGGCAAACACCATTGACGATTGCCCGCCCTGCGAGTTGCCGACGAAGTAGGCGCGCTCGATGCCCAGGTGGTCGAGCAGCGCCTTCGCCGTCCGTGCCTGCAGGTTGTGGACGGGCTCCTCGAACACGACCGGCCCTGTTCTTCCGAAATTCGGCAGGTCCATCATGATGCACCGGAAGTCTTTGGCGAACTCGTCTATCACCTTGTGCCAGGTTATCCAGGACGTCGTCCCGGGCCCGTACGAGTGCAGGAAGACGATGGGCTCGCCCTCACCAATGTCGTGGTAGTGGATACTCATGCCACCTGCTTCGACCGTCCTTCTCGTCCCCTCTTCAGTCAGTCCGCCGGGTGAAACAAAAGCCATAGCTCGCTCCTCCGCCCTGGTAGTGTGGCAGTCCAGTGCCCCGCCTAACCTTACGGCCCCGCTGCCGTTTTTCAAATACCCGGCGTGCGAGGGGCTCTTGTATACTACGCCGCAATCTGCTGACGGCGGCCCGCCGCCTGTGAGGAGAACGGGATGGTAGCCACAAACCGAAAGTACCAGGTCATCGACCCGGAGACGGGCAAGCTCGACCGGCGCATCTTCATCGACGAGCAGGTCTACCAGGACGAGCTGGAGAAGATCTTCGGACGCGCGTGGCAGATGATCGGCCACGTCTCCCTCGTCCCGAACCCCAACGACTACTTCCACACCTACATCGGCGAGGACCCCGTCATCCTCACCCGCGACAACGAGGGCCAGCTGCACGCCTTCCTGAACATGTGTCGCCACCGGGGGAACCGTATCCTGCGTGCGGACGACGGCAACGCCAAGCACTTCATGTGCACCTACCACGGGTGGACGTTCCGCAACGACGGGACACTGGAGCACGTGCCGGGGTACAACGAGGCGTACTACGGCGAGTTGGACCTTGAGGAGCTGAGGCTGATCGAGGCGAAGGTGGACACGTACGCGGGCATCGTGTTCGCGACGTGGGACCACGATTCGCCGAGCCTGGAGGCCTACCTGGGCGACGCACGCTGGTACCTCGACACGGCGTTCAACCGGCGCGACTGCGGGACGGTGGCCGTCGGGCCGATAAAGTGGATGGAGCCGGTGAACTGGAAGACGCCGGTCGACAACTGCTCCGACAACTACCACGTCCCCGTCAGCCACCTCTCCAGCATGATTGCGCAGCAGAAGGTGCAGGGCAAGGGGCGCGTCACCCAAGAGATGCAGTTGGAGACCGACATGTTCCGCCACATGTTCGTTAATGGCCATGCGCTGACTGCGCAGATCCTCGACGACGAAGCGTCGCCGCGTTACTTCCACGGCGTGACTGCTGAGAACCGCGAGCACTTCCGCCAATGGCAGGGCGGCGCTCTCGACGAGGTCGAGCGGCGGCTCGGGAGCTTCCGTGCTCGCCAGCTCAACCTTACGAACCACAGCCTCTTCCCCAACGGGGTGCTCGGCCTGCGCCTCGCGCTTCCTCGCGGACCGCTAATGACGGAGTTCTGGCACTTCGTGGTCTATGAGGCTGATGCGCCGGAAGAGCTTGCCATCGCCCTCCGCACGGGCCACGGCAACAACAACGGGGCGGCCGGCCTCTTCGAGCAGGACGACATCGACAACTGGCGCTCCGTCACCCAGTCCGCCATGAGTTCGATCGCGCGCAAGCACGGCCAAGACCTCTCCATGGGCGTCGGCCACGCGGGCCGTGACAAGGACATGCCGGGCGAGTTCTCGGACCGCTACATCTCGGAGAACAACCAACGGGGCTTCTACCGCCGCTGGGAAGAGTTCATGAACGCCGAGAGTTGGGACGACATCCCGCTCGAGCCCATGACCGCCGTCTACGAAGGCAACGCCTCCCTGAAGGGCTGAGGTGGCAAAGAGGGTTGGGGTGAGGGCGTTTGATGGCGTCCCCGGTGGGATTCGAACCCACAACCATCTGCTTAGAAGGCAGCTGCTCTGTCCGCTGAGCTACGGGGACCTGCCGTGAATATAGTAACGCCTCTTGTGGCGGTCAACCGGATTCGCAGGCTACGGACTTGTGGAGTCGCATCCTAGTGTCCTACGCAACTATCGACTACCAGGTGGACGATGCCGTCGCAACGCTTACGCTTTCCCGCGAGGAGCGCCTGAACGCGCTCAGCCGCGAGCTCATCGGGGAAACGGCGAGCGCCATCGACAGCTTCGAGGCTGACGGCTCGGCCCGCGTGCTGCTGGTCACCGGGGCGGGCAGGGCCTTCTGCGCTGGCGCGGATATCAAGGAGCGCGCCGAGAACCCCGGCGATATCTCACTCCAACGCACCTCCTCCATCATTTCGCCCCTCTTTCGGCGCATCGAGACGCTGTCCAAGGTCGCTATCGCCGCGATCAACGGTCCTGCTATTGGCGGTGGGTGCGAGCTCGCGATGGCCTGCGACCTTCGCATCGCGAGCGAGCGAGCAACCTTCGCGCTGCCTGAGGCGCGGCTTGGCATCCTGCCCGGAGCGGGCGGAACGCAGCGGCTCCCCCGGCTTATCGGGCAGGGCAGGGCAAAGGAGATGATGCTCCTCGGAACGTTCATCGATGCGCAGACAGCGCATACCTGGGGACTGGTGAATCGTGTCACAGCGCATGAGATGCTGATGGACGAGGCGCGGGCGATGGCCGATGCGCTGCTGCGCATGGCTCCGCTCTCCCTCTCTCTCATCAAGTCCGCCGTTGACCTTGCCGCCAATGCAGGTATCGATGAGGGATTGGCGTACGAGCAGGAATGCTCACAGATCGTCGCCGAGTCGGAGGACAGGCGCGAAGGCTACCGCGCATTCGTCGAAAAGCGACCGCCTCGTTTCATCGGCCGGTAGGCACGCTCCGGTCGGATAGCAGTGCGGCTAGTCGTCGAACGACGTCGCCACCCAGTGGACCGTCGCGGGCCCGACGTCGTAGCGCCGCACCCTCATAACGCGCATCATCCCGACGTCTGCCGACGTCGTAAAGCGCTCCTGCACGATACGTCCAATCGGCCGCGACGCAACGAGAGCCAGGGTCGCGTTGGAGTATGCGCGGTTCAGCGCCTTGAGCCCGCGTCGCCCCATCCAAAGAGGAATCGCGGTCCCGAGCGTCGCAAGCGCCGCCGCGACCACGATGTTCGTGCCACAGAACGGTGATACGGCCAGCTCTTGCTCACCGTTCCGCATCCGCTTCAGCGCGGCGTTGGCCTGCTCGACCACCTGCTCGGTCGCTACCTCGCCGAGAACGAGGAAGCCGCCGGGCAACGAGTATCCGGCGATGACGCTGTTATGCCGCATCGAGGGAAGCAGCAGCGAAATCGTCGCGTGCTCCAGCCCGTGGTTTCGCCGAGTCCTCTCCCAGAACCGCATCGCTTCTCTCCAGTGCTCCCAGTCTACCCCATGAGTTTGGAAGGGCCTCTCGCTCCAGGTCCCCCTCCGGGGTTGGGCTGGCCCGCCTTTCCTTCTTATGGACAGGAGACACGCCATTGGCGCAGGCTCCTGGAGGGGGCGGCGCCCAAGGAGCGGCAAAAACGGCCCTCTGACCCTTTGGCCCAGACCTGGGGTAGGTTTCAAGCACCAGACGCGCCTCCTTGCTACACGTGTCGGAACGCCTCGACACCGGCCACTGCCAGCCCGGTGACGATCATCCCTGCGATGAGGACGCCGGCCACGATGGCGGGCAGGGCACGACGGGGCGGGATGTCGAGCGCCCACGCCGCAAGCGTACCCGTCCACGCCCCGGTGAAGGGTAGGGGGATCGCCACGAGCAACACGAGCGCGAAGAAGTCATAGCGGCGGCTCAATGCGCCCCACCGGTCCACGACTCGTCTCGTTCGCCAGCGCAAAAGCGCTCCGAGCACGTTGTCCATCTGTTCGATGCGCCTGCCTACGCGCCGCAGCGCCACCATCAAGACCGGCACCGGCACGAGGTTCCCCGCCACGGCCAGCAGGAACACCAGGGGCCACGCCAGCTCGTACTTCACCAGGCCCAGTGGGATGGCGCCGCGCAGCTCGGCTATGGGCGCCATCGCGGTAGCAAAGACGATGAGGGTGTCGGTCATGAGTTGAATCCCCAAGGCCGTAGACTGCCAAACAGCATATCAGCGCAGCTTCAGGAATGGCGTGTTCTAAACTTTTCTTATACTTTGACTAAACATTAGACTAACCCAAAGTCTATCAAAGTTGTTAGGCAATTGGTTGACTGGGGTGCTAGCCAACTGATAGAACAGGCATGTTGCATCAATCTGACCGAGGAGGGTGAGATGGCGCGCAAGACTAGCCTGATGCAGCGGGTGGAGGATCGCTTCCGGCAACCGCTGGAACGCCTCCTACCCGAGATGATCAACGAGCAGGGCCTCTCGGCCACCGCTCAGTCGCTCGAAGTGAGCAAGGCAACGCTCGGCTACTGGCTACTGAAACTGGGGATAAACGTACGCCGCGTCGCGCTTGCGCCCGGAGAGTCGCTCGAAGTGAAGCGGACGGGCTAGCATCAGCCTCTTCGTTTCCACGTGTTCCAACGGCCGGCACAAGTCGGCCGTTGGAACGTCCGTGGCGCCTCTGCTCTCCTTGACATAGCGATAGGGTGGGTGATACCTATTGCGTGAAAGGATTCACATTCGCTCAACGCTCTGCGATCTAGAGGCGGTGAGCAACCCTTCGCCCACTTTGAACTACGTCAAACCCGCACTCCTCGCACTAACAGCGCTCACGCTAGCCCTTGTGCTCGCGGGCTGCGCTGCATCGCCGACGCCGACCCCATCCGAGTGCGTTACAGCCCAAAACGGGGTCCTTGTCAACTCTGCTTGCGACCTGCCGGGCGTGACACCCGAGCCACAGCTCCCTTCAGTGCCCGTCAGCAGCAGCAGCACCAGCTGCACGGAACCCGCCGGCTGTGTCGTCTTTACCCGCGTGGGCGGTTGTGGCACGTGCCACACCATCGGCGGCGTCTCCAGCGCCAACACCGCTCCCGTCCTGTCCGACGTGGGTGCGCGCTTGACCGTCGACGAGATACGCCAGTCCATCCTGGAGCCCAACGCCGTCATTGCCGAGCCGTCATCCTGTGAGGCTGCGCCGTGCGAACCGGATCTCATGCCGCAGAATTTTGGCGAAACGCTGACTGCCGAACAGATAGACGACCTCGTCGAATACCTTTCCAGCTTGCAGTAGCAGCCTCTTCTCTCGCGTCCCACTCTCACCCAGCGAGCGCAGTTTTCGCTCTTGCAGGCGCCTGATGCGTCGGCCTATACTCGCGTGGATTACTACAAGATGTTGAGGTTGGGGTCATGCACCTAAACTGTCTTCAGGAGAATCTAAGCCATGGGTTGGGTGTTGTGCAGCGTGCCGTCGCTACCCGCACAACCCTCCCCATCACCCAGCATGTCTTGCTATCGACCGATGGCGGGATGTTGAAGATGTCCGCTACCAACCTCGAAATCGCCATCAGTACCTGGGTCGGTGCTGAGGTCGTCGAGGACGGCGCCATCACCGTGCCTGCTCGCATGTTCACCGACTTCGTCAATTCCCTGCCGCGCCAGACCATCGAAATACAGTCCGCCTCCGCCGGACGTGGCATCGAGCTCAAGGGCAACCGCGTCAGGTCCACCCTCAACGGCAGTGATGCCGAGGAGTTCCCGCCCATTCCCTCCGTAGGGGAGGGGACGACCACGCAGGTAGCTCCCCGCGTGCTGCGCGAGGCCATCCGCCAAGTCGTTTTCGCCGCAGCGGTCGAGGACTCGCGGCCCGTCCTCACCGGTGTCAACGTTGAGATAGAGGGTGACCAGATGACGCTCGCCGCAGCCGATGGATTCCGCCTTGCGGTGCATCACGCTGCGCTGTTGGCACCCGTCGCCGAACCCGTCTCCATCATCATCCCGTCGCGTACGCTGTCGGAGATAGAGCGCCTCGTCGAGGGCGATGAGCCGGTCAGCATAGTCATCACGCCGCAGCGCAGTCAGGTGCTCTTCAAGATGAAGGGCATCGAGGTCGTCTCACAGCTCATCCAGGGCACCTTCCCCAACTACGCACAGCTCATCCCGCAGTCGCACGACACGCGCGTCGTCGTCGATCTTGGCGAACTGCAGCGCGCAACGCGCACGGCCTCGATATTCGCCCGGGACGGCAGCGGCATCATCCGCATCCAGATTCAGCCTGGTGAGGGGGCACCAGGACGCCTCACCATCTCATCACGGGCGGAAGAGATGGGCGACAACGAGGGCGAAATGGAGGCGGACGTCGACGGGGTCGAAGGGCGCATCGCATTCAACAACCGCTATCTCACCGACGTACTCGGCGTGGTCAACAAGGAGAAGGTCGCGCTCGAAATGACGACCTCCTCCAGCCCGGGCGTCATTCGGGCCATCGACGACGAGCGCTACATCCACGTCGTAATGCCGATGTTCGTCCAGTGGTGAGCAATCTCCCCGAGCAATCGCAACTGGCGGACTCCATCGCTGCGCTGCTCGTCGAGCGCGGGGAGACGGTTGCGGTAGCGGAAGCGACGACCGGCGGGCTGGTGTCGGCGGCGCTGCTTGCCGTGCCCGGCGCGTCCCGCTACTACGCCGGTGGCGCCGTCCTCTACACGCTCAACTCGCGCATCGTGCTGGCGGGCATGCCGCCCGAGGCGTACGCCAACTACCAGGGGACGACGCCCGAGATGCTGGCCGAACTTGCGGAAGCGCTGCGGGAGCGGCTCGGCGCGACGTGGTGCATCGCCGAGAGCGGCCTCGCGGGTCCGACCGGAGGGCGTGCCGGTGCTCCACCGGGACGTACGTCCCTCGCCGTCGTCGGTCCCGTTTCGCGCAGCGAACTCTATGAGACGGGCATTGCCGACCGTGCCAACAACATGGCCCTCTTCACGACGCGCACCCTCCGGTACCTTCTGGCCGCCATAGATGACGCCGCGCCCTAGTGGCCTTTGCCGCCACTCCCAATAGTAGGTAACCTCTGCCCACCACGTAGGACGGAGGCTCGAATGAGCATCACGCTTGCAGAAGCACAGAAGGCGATTGACGCCGCCATCGCCAAGGCGGACGAGCTCGGCATCAAGCTCGGTATCGCCGTCGTCGACAAGCACGCGCAGGTCGTCGCCGTCGCCCGGATGGACGACGCCCGGTTCGACTTCTTGGTGGACGCCGCCATTGGCAAGGCGATGGCGACTGCGCTCTGGAACGGGCAGCCCAGCGGCGCACTCCAGGAACGTGCCAACGTGCCCATTTTCGAAGCCGTCAAGGACATGTACGGGCGGCGGGTCATCTACCAACAAGGCGCCGTGGCTATCAAGCGAGGCGACGAGGTGATCGGCGCTATCGGCACCGGCGGTGCGGCATCGCAGCAGGATGAGGACGTCGCAGCCGCCGGCGCAGCGGTCGTTCGCTAGCGCGACAGCGCCCGCAATCCCGCCGTCAATTCGCGCACGTCAGGCAGCGTGTGGACGCCGAGGATGAGGCGCCGCGCCTCCCCCTGCGATTCGTGCCCGAGCGCAATGGCGCTTAGCGTTTCGAACTTTCGCTCGACCTCCGCGTAGGCCACAGGATCGTGCTCCGCACCGCGTGGATTCGTCACAGCGCCCATCAGCACGTCGCCGGATTCCAGCCGCATTTCCACCTCCGCCACCTGCTCCGACGGGAAGCGCGCGGTGTAGCTCTCCTCTTCGACGACGACCACTCGCCGCGCAAGGTCACGCGTTACCGCGTCGTCGACCGCAGGCTGTCGAAACGCCTCCACCCCCGTGTGCCCATTCACGATGGCCGTTGCGAGCGCAAAGGGGACGGAGAACTTGGCGGCGAGCGAGTTCTGCGGGTCGTGCCTGCCGCACATCGCCGCATTGGCATTGCCGACCACGCGCACCTCGCGCACCTCGTCCGGCGCGAGCGTCCGCCCGTTCTGTGCAGCCTGTAAGGCATCCAGCGGCGCGTGAGTATACCGGCAGGCCGCGTGCAGCTTGAAGTAGTTGGTCGTTATCTCGTATCCCTCGCCGAGGCCGTCCGTCAGCGCGCCGGCGTCAATGCCGTGCCCCAGGAGTCTGGTGTACACCTCGTTGAGGCCGTGGCGCGGTCCCGTGAACCCACTCTCGACGAGGCGGCTGACCAGCACGCCGACGTACCCGGCCAGCCCGGCGTAGGCGTTCCGCACCGTCGCGCCCTCGTTTGCCGAGAAGAAGGGCGTCGCGCCGTTGAGGCACGCCGCCGCGTCGATAGCCTCGCGCATTCGGTCGACGCCGAACCCGCGCGCCCTCCCTGCAGCGACAGCCGCAGCGACAGCGGCGATGGAGCCGTGCGTGTGCAGCCCCTGGTCGAAGCGGGTCGATCGTGCCAACCGCACCGACAGCTCGTAGGCAACGACGAGCGTCTCGATGACCGAGCGCCCGCTCGCGCCGATCTCCTCTCCGACGGCAAGCGTGGCAGGCACGGTATAGATGGCGGGATGGCCGACGGGCAGATGCCCTTCGTCCTGCTCCAATGCCGTGCCGGACGTTCCATTCGCCTGCGCCGCCCGTTCGGACGTCGATGGGGGCAGGCCCCGCGCCATGACCGTCGCTTCGCCGTGCTCCAACGCGAGCCGGCCGATCAGAGCGACGTTCTCGTCCTCCGCGCTGCCTCCGAGCATGGCGCCTACTGTGTCCATGAGAACGTAGCGGGAGTGCAGCCGCGTGCTCTCGGGGATGTCGTCGTAGCGCAGTGTTGCCGCGAAGTCTGCGAGCGCATCCAGCGCCCGTCGCGTCGAGGTTGCGTGGTCGCTGATGGTTGCCATGGTGGCGTGAGGCTAGTGCAGGGGAGAGCGAAGCGTCAACGCGGCCGCTATGATGCCGCCATCTTGAGGATGAGTTCGAATTCGTCCGCCGTCACCGGCGTGACCGACAGCCTGCCGTAACGGATGAGCGCCATCTGCGCCAACGCTGGGGTCGCGCGTATCTCTTCTAGCGGCACCTCACGCTGGAGCTGGCGTACGGGCTTGATGTCGACCATGTACCAGATGGGCGACTCTGGCCTGCTCTTGGGGTCGGGGTGCTCCGATCCATCGGCCCAGGCCGTGTCGTCGGGATATCCCTCGCGCACCACCTCGGCGATTCCGACGACACACGGCGGGTTGGTGCTGCTGTGGTAGAAGAGCACCTGGTCGCCCGGCTTGATGTCGTCGCGCAAGAAGTTGCGCGCCGTGTAGTTGCGCACCCCGTCCCACTCCGCCACTTCGTCTGCCACGAGGTCGTCCCAGGAGTACGCTGTCGGCTCCGACTTGAATAGCCAGTAGTTGGGCATATGCGTTCAGATGGGCGTGCCCGCTGTGGTGATTTCGCTCGAAGGAGCGAGGTCGGCGGCCATCGCGACGGTAGGCTAACACTCAGGGCAGGGGTTGTCCCCATTGGGTAGCGTACACTGTATGCATGCCACTACGTGCAGCACCGCGGCGCAGGCTGACGTTGGCTATGGCCATCGCTGCGTTGTATGCCATCCTCGTCCCTGCGTACGGCGCGCTGCTCGACCCGACCTTCGCCGAGCGGTTGCCGTGGCATACACACGCCGCACCCATTGGCCCACACATCCATGCATACGACCTGCCTGCGGGCATCGACGTCGATGGTAGCGCTGTCGGAGCGACGCCGGGCGCGGACGCCGCCGCGGGCGCAGCCGATGGCCTGCCAGGCGCGCTCGTGGTGCCAGTCATCGCCGGTGCGGCAGCTGTTTTGTTTGCGCTTGCGTTCTTAGGGCGCCTCGCTCTGCCGGGGCCGGCGACCCGCCCCGAGCCGCCTCCGCCTCGCATCGCTCACCCTCTTCCAGCGTAATGGCTGGCGGGCAGTCCCCGCCGCGCCACGGAGAGGTGAGGTGTTGGATAGACGAGCCTGGCGGATAGGTGCTGTGCTGGCGGCGTTACTGCTGTTTGCGCTCCCTAGCGCAGCATCCGCACACATAGGACACCGCGACGCCGTCGACCTGTACAACGGCGTCAGCGGCCCGTACGACCTGCGCATCGTTACCGTGCCACTATTGTCGTCGTTCGAGACGACGGTCGTTGTGCGCCCGGGTGCATCGACCGTCGCCGCGTTCGACCCCATCGTCACCGTTCGCGCGACGTCGTCGAACGGTGACGTCTTGGGGCCGGAGCGCGCACCGCGGGCGCCCGGCGCGTCGGAGCAATATGCCGTTCTGTGGAGCGTGCCGGCGGAAGGCGACTGGATGCTGGAGGTCAGCGTCGCGTCGTCACTGGGAGTTGTCGAGCACCAATTCCCTGTAACGCTTCGGAGCGGGGGCGGATTTCCTTGGTCGCTCGCCTTCATTGGCGTCGTGCTGCTCGCCCCCGCTTTGCTCAGCCTTGGGTTGGCACGCCGGCGCAGCAACGCTCGGCGGCGCCGAGGCGCTTAAGGAGGCCACAGTGCGGTTTATACCGTATGCGCTCATGGCAATTGCGCTCGTCGCCACTGCCGCCTCGTGCGGCGGAGGCGAGCCCGAGCAAGTCACGTTCGACATTGCCATCAGGGGCGATTCGCCGCTGGACGAATCGACGTACGAGGCCAAGCAGGGCGACAGCGTGACCTTCCGCGTCAACGCTGCCATAGTGGGAGCCGTCCACCTCCACGGATACGACATCGAAACCGGAGTTGAGCCTGGGCATGAGACATCCTTCTCCTTGGTAGCCGATGCGACGGGGAGATTTGCGCTGACGTTCCACCCCGGTGTTGGCGGCCACACCCACGAAGAGGAAGCCAGTCCTTGCGATACGCAGCTGGACGGAGTCACGCTCGCGCTCGACGTGGAAGACACCTCTACGCCGGGCAACAAGCGCATCACCGTCGATGCACCCGGGTTCGAGTTCGACGGTGACAATCACTGGCACCTGTTCGTCGACGGCAAGCTCTTGGCGATGCTCAACGAGCCGAGCGTCGTCGTGCCGATAGACGAGGGAGCGCAAGCGCTGCGCGCGTCCCTGAGCGGCCCCGACCACTGCGTCTACGGTGTCGAGGCGGAAGCGATGCTGCCCCCCAACGGTCACGATGGGAGTGGTCACGCCGACCGCAATGACGCCGTGACCGAAGTCCAGCTCGGCCACCTGGTGGTGCAGCCTCGATGAGCAGGCGCCTGGCATGGGCAGTGCTGCCAGCCCTCATCATCGTGCTGTCGGGTGGGGAAACGGCGCACGCGCATGGCTTTGGAGACCGCTATGACCTCCCTGTTCCGCTGAGCCTCTACGTTGGTGGTGCAGGGCTGGTCGTCGCACTCTCGTTCGTGGTAGCGGTCCTGTTCGTCCGAAGCGGCTCGACGGCGGCCAACTACCCGCGATACAACCTGCTGGGCATGCCCCTCGGACGGCTGCTCGCAAGCAGACCGCTGCGCGAGGCCATTCGCACGCTTGGCGTTGCCATCCTCGGCCTCTATCTGGTTGCCGGTTTCGCCGGAAGCGACGATCCCAACGCCAATCCGGCTCCTGTCTTGACGTGGGTCTGGTTCTGGATAGGATTGGCCTACGCAAGCGTCCTTGTTGGCAACCTGTGGGCGCTGCTCAACCCGTGGAGCGCGCTGTTTGGGTGGGCCGAGGGGGTGTGGCGCATCCTTCGCAAGCGGCCCCCCGTGCGCCTGCGCGAGTACCCCGACTGGCTCGGCGCGTGGCCGTCCGTCGGTCTCTTCCTCGTGTTCGCGTGGATTGAGATTATCGATCCCGAGGCATCTTCGCCGTCGCGACTCGCCACGCTCGTCGTCGCGTACTCCGTCCTGACGCTCGGCGGCATGGCCGTCTTTGGACGCCATGGGTGGACGAAGAACGCCGAAGTCTTCTCCCTCGTGTTTGGCCTCATGGCGCGGCTCTCGCCTACGGAGACGCGCACGGGTGAAGCGGTCGATGACTACGAGGCGCTGGAGGCCGCGGGGCCCGATGAGCGCGAGTGGAACGTGCGGTGGTGGGGCACAGGCCTGCTTGCCGGGCCGACGCCCTCCTTCCCGTTGGCTGCTCTGGTTGTGCTCGTGCTCGCATCCGTAACCTTCGACGGCCTGCGCGAGACCGCGCCGTGGGTCTCGTTCGTCAGCGGTGGGGCCAGTGCATTCGGTGCGCTTGGCGACAACCCCTTCGTCGTTGCGGGCACCCTCGGGCTGATGGCAACGCCGCTGGCATTCGGGGCGGCGTTTGCCGGCGTCGCGTGGCTCATGGGCAGGCTAGGGCAAGGGGATGCGCCCCTGGCGTTGATGATGCGCACGTCGGTGCTCGCGCTCATCCCCATCGCGCTCGCATACCACGTCGCCCACTTCCTGTCATTCCTCTTGATACAGGGCCAGTTCATCATCCCGATCGCCTCCGATCCGTTCGGCCGTGGATGGGATCTGTTCGGCACGGCAGGGTATGTGGTGGACATCGGCGTTGTGAACGCGCGCTTCGCGTGGTTCGCCGGGGTGGCAGCCATCGTGCTCGGCCACGTCGCAGGGATATTCGCTGCGCACGTCTACGCGCTGCGCCTCTTCGCCTCCCGCTCCGCTGCTCTTCGCAGCCAATACCCCATGCTCGCGCTCATGGTCGGCTATACGATGGTCAGCCTCTGGATTGTCGCGCAACCCATCACAGAGCCTCCATAATTCCAGGGCCTCATCATGTATCATCAAGTCAGAGTTCCCCTATCGATTCGAGGTAGCATGGCAATCATCGAGGCCAACGATGTCGTAAAGAGCTATGACGTCGGGGACATCCACGTAAGGGCGTTGCAGGGCATAAGCCTGACGATAGAGCGCGGCGAAATGGTCGCGGTCATGGGGCCTTCGGGCTCCGGCAAGACGACGCTGCTCAACTGTTTTTCCGGCATCGATGACATAACGTCTGGCGAGGTCATCGTGGACGGCCAGTCGCTCCGCGACCTCTCCGACCGTGAGCGTACGCGCTACCGTGCCCAGAACATGGGATTCGTCTTCCAGTCCTACAACCTGTTGCCCGTTCTCACGGCGGCGGAGAACGTCGAGCTACCGTTGCTGCTCTCAGGCGTGGGGCAGCGCGAGGCGCGGGGGCGCGCCCTCGAGTTGCTCGACCTCGTTGGCCTATCGGATCAGGCGAACAAGGTGCCCGCGCAGATGTCGGGGGGGCAACAGCAGCGCGTCACCATCGCCCGCGCGCTTGCGCCCGACCCCGCCATCGTCTGGGCGGACGAACCAACGGGCGCGCTCGACAGCGAGACCTCGGGCGAAATCATGGGTGTTCTCAGCAACTTGAACCGCCAGCAACAGCAGACCTTCGTGCTCGTCACCCATGACCGCACCGTCGCATCGGCAGCCACGCGGCTCGTAACGATGCGCGACGGCCATATCGAAAGCGACGCGCCCCACTCAACAGGCGCCGACGGCATTTCGTCCGAGCAAGCCTAGCGTGGAAACACTCTTCGGCGTACCCATCGGAACGCTGACCGCCGTTCTGAGCGCCATATTCCTGATTAGCGCTGCTTTCTTCGCCGTCCTTGCCCTCAGGAACCGTGTGATGTTCACGGTGGCGCTCCGCAACATTCCCCGGCGGCGTGCCCAGTCGCTCCTCATCGTGGTCGGCCTCATGCTTGCAACGGTCCTGTTTTCCGCCTCTTTCGGCACCGGCGATACCCTCGCACACTCCATCCGTGCGCTTGCGTTAGAGCGCATTGGCATGGTCGATGTCCTTGCCTCTCCTGACAGCTCGCAAGCAGAGGGTGAGTACATTAGCGATGACACCCTCGCCGAGGTTGAGGCGGCGCTGGAGGGCCAACGCGTCGCTGGGATCATGGGGGTAGTGCAAAGCCCAGCTGCGGCGCTCTCGCCGAGCAATAGCCGCAGCGAGCCCCGCGTTACCGTCTTTGGGTTCGACCCCAGTCGCATGGCTGGATTCGATGCCTTGCTGACCGCCGAGGGCGATGCGCTCGATGTCGCTGCGTTGGCCGAAGGCGATGTGTACATCAGTGCCTCGGTGGCCGATGGATTGGATGCAGGGGTAGGGGACAGGCTGCACTTCTTCTTCAGCGCCCTCCCTACAGCCGTTAGCGTTGCCGGTGTCTACGAGAGTGGCGCAAATCCGGGTGGTGAAGAGTCGGCCGTCATGGTTCAGAATCCCCTTCGCCGCTACCTGGAGCACGAGGGTGGCTATGACTACATCGCCATCAGCGCAGAAGGCAGCCTTACAGGCAGTGCCGAAGAGACCGACGCAATCGTTGGGGCCCTGCAGCCGCTCGTTGACGCAGACATTCTGAGAGTCGAGGAACTGAAGAGCGACGCGCTGGCGGCGGCGGACGCTGTCGGCGGGTCACTGGCAGCGATATTCCTCATCTTTGGCCAGTTCTCCATCATGGCTGGCATCTTGCTCATCTTCCTCATCTTCGTGATGCTTGCAGCGGAACGGCGGCGTGAGTTGGGCATCATGCGCGCGATAGGCGGCCAACGCGCCCACGTCGTTCGCCTGTTCACGTTCGAGGGAGCCGCCTACTCCATCACCGCTGCCGCCGTCGGCAGCGTCCTCGGAGTGGCTGTGGGTCTTGTTCTTACCCGCGCCATTGGCAGGGTGCTGTCGGGATTCGATATTGACATCACATTCGCCTTCCGCTGGCAGAGCCTTGTGCTTGCTTTCGTGCTGGGCATGGTGACCACCTTCATCGTCGTGCTGCTTGCAGCAGGACGGACGAGCGCGCTCAACATCGTTCGCGCCGTGCGCGACATCCCCGACCCGCCGGGCGAGCGGCCCGACTTCGGCGGTGCGTTGCGCGAGCCCTACAGGCGCTTCTTCCGCGGTCTCGGGGCGCTGGCGAGGCTGCGCATATCGGGCCTGCGGATCGCGACACTCGGCGTTGCCGGGGCAGTATTCCGCGCCGTCTGGCTATCGTTCGGCGCCGGATGGGGCGCGTTGGTTTTCGGTGTCCTGCTCATCCTCATTGGCTATGGCGGCAAGCAGCTCAGTACCGTCATGCTCGGCGTCTCGCTTGCCCTCATCGGCATCCCGCTCATCCTGCGTCACAACTTCCACTTGCCTGACAGGCCGGCATACACGAGCGCAGGGCTGCTACTCGTCGCGTGGTGGCTGTTGCCCTTCGACGTGGTAGAGCAAGCCTTTGAAGGATTCAACCAGGGCATCGAGATCTTCTTCCTGTCGGGCACCATGCTGGTCTTGGGTGGGGTCTGGACGGTGATGTACAACTCCGACCTGATCATGGGCGCGCTGCTTGCCCTGTTCGGGCGCAGCAGGATGCTCGCGCCCATCCTGCGCACTTCCATTGCCTATCCGATGGCGGCGCGCTTCCGAACGGGCATGACATTGGCCATGTTCGCCATCATCGTCTTTACCCTCATTGTCGTCGGCTTCATCACCAACGCCTTCTCGGCGGCCTTTGACGACTACCGCCGCTTTTCCGGGGGCTATGACGTAAGCGCAACGGTCAACTTCATCAACCCGATTGACGACATCGAGGCGGAAATTGCCGCCAATCCCGACCTGAGCAGCATTGGCTTCGAGGCGGTCGGCTCAACGAGCGGCTTGCCGGTGAGGGTGCGCCAAGTGCAGCCTGCTGCTCAAGCAGAGGAAGCGGACTGGTTCATTACGGGGGCCGATTCCCGATACGCGCTCTCCAACAGGTACGAGCTTCAGGCCAGAGCACCTGAGTATGCAACGGACGAGGATGTCTGGCACGCAGTGGCAGAGGGCGATGACGTCATTGTCGTCAGCCCCCTCTTGGTTCCACGCCGTGAGCAATTCGGCCCAGGCGGACCCATGCCCGACTTCCAGTTCGAGGGCTTTTACGCAGAGGACGAGATGCTTCCGGATGTCTTCATCGAGGTGCGCCATTTCTCTGGCGACGACAGCGTCCGGCTCAAGGTCATCGGTGTCCTTGACGACCAAGCCCTGTTCGTTCCCACCATGATTACGGGCCACGACCACCTGGTTGCCCTCGAGCCAGATGTGCCGTTTCTCAACTACGTATTCCGCTTGCCTGACCCTGCGTTGGCCGAGTCGGAGGCCGCCGCCGAGGCGCTCGAAGTTGCGTTCACCCAGAACGGTCTGCAGGCCGTGTCGCTGGAGCGGGAGGTTGCCGAAGCGACAGGGGTGAACATTGCGTTCAACCGACTGCTTCAGGCGTTCATGGGCCTCGGCCTTGTCGTGGGTATCGCCGCACTTGGCGTCATCGCCGCCCGCTCCGTTGTCGAGCGCCGGCAGCAGATCGGCGTCTTGCGCGCCGTAGGCTTCCAACGAGGCATGGTGCAGCTGTCCTTTCTGCTGGAGGCGTCCTACATCGCGCTGCTTGGCATTGCCATCGGTCTGGGCTTGGGGGTGGCCCTGTCTGTGAGCATCGTCCACGAAATCGGAACGACCTTCGAGGGCGTGCGGTTCGTGGTTCCTTGGGCCACCATCATCGTCGTCGTGGTGGTTGCGTACGGTGCGTCGATGCTGACGACCTTCCTTCCTGCACGGCAGGCAGCCAACATCTACCCCGCCGAGGCGCTGCGCATCGCAGAGTAGGGCGCGCGGCGTCGCCAATCCGCTACCATAGACTCGATGGACGAGGCCACCTTCGAAGCCACGGAAGCCTCGCCTCCCAACGCGCTCCTGCGCCTGTGGGTTCCGGCGCTAGTCATCTTTGCGCTAACCGTCGGGGTGACGATCACCCTCGTCGCCTTCCGCGAGCCGCTCCAGCGCTTGGACGAGTGGTCGTATGCCGGCGCGTTCCTCATCCTGCTGCTCAACAGTTCCACCGTCATCTTTCCCGCCTTTGGACAGGCGTTCATTGTTGCCGTGGCCGAATCGCTCAACCCGCTGCTCCTCGCCCTTGTGGGCGGGATTGGCGCGGGACTAGGCGAGCTGACGGCGTATTTCGCCGGCGCGACGGGCCGCAAAGCGCTTTCCACTGCCGTCATCGACCGATGGCTTGGGCGCATCCCCCAGGCGTGGATAGGCCCGCTCCTCCTTCTGTTCGCTGCGACACCGCTCCCAATGGACTTTGCGGGCCTCTGGGGAGGCAGCGTTCGCTACAGCTTGCGCCGCTTTCTCGTCTGGACCATCGCCGGGAAGATCCTCAACACCCTGGCCCTTGCCTACATCGGCATTTCCAGCGTCGGCTGGGTGGACAGCTGGTTTGACTAGGAGCGTTTTCGCTCACCCGCCGCACGGAGGCCTCATCGCTGGCGAGAGGTGAACGCGGTGCTACTGGGTGTGGGGGCCGGTTGGGCTGAGCGGTTCCTGGCGGCACAGGCCCGCCTCGGGGCCTTGATCGCCGCGGTAGGCGCCGATGAACTCGCGGAGGAGCGCCTCGTCGTACGAATCCAATTCCAGCAGCCGCCCCCAGACGGTTGCAACCACCGGGTACTCCATGCCAGGGTAGGAGCCTGCGATAAGGCAGCGCGGCCCCAGGTCGCGCAGCAGCCGGTTGATGCTGCCAGCCAGCTCAGGGTCGTCCGGCGCATACCAGATGACCACCGCCCCGTGCTCCATATTGTGGACCACCAGTTCCGGGATGAGCTCTTCGCCCCAGAACCCGTAGCGCCCGATGGTAGCGAGGTGGTTGCCAGAGGTCGGCGGGTTGGTGTTGTAGGCGTACGGCGGCTGGTGCAGCCCAGTCAGTAGCGGGACCTCGCGTCCCACCTCGCTACTGCGGCCGGCCAGAGCAATGACCACCACGATGACAACGCCGATGGCAGCGGCTGCGATCAGTGCGCCGATGAAGAGGCTGCGCTGCTGCTGGCGCGCGCGCGCTGCTGCGGGGCGCTCCCGCGCGGCTCGCGCTCTCTGTGAGCCCTCGCGCCGCCGCCGTTGTGCCGAGCCCATTCCCATGCGCTTAGGCCAGCCCAACCTGCTCTAGGAGTCCGCCGATGGTCAGCCAGTAGTAGACGATGAAGGCGCCCGATAGGACGAGCATGGCTGCGCTGATGGCGGGGATGTAGGGGAGCACCTTGCGCAGCGCGCGCACCATTGCCCCCTTAAAGATCGCCATCCCCAGGGTGAGCGCGAGTATTACACTTCCCATGCCGATTCCGTAGAGGACGAATTGCAGGATCGAATTGAAGAAGGTCTCTGCCGTCACGGTGCTGCCGACGACGGCTAGGAATATCGGCAGCGTACAGCTGAGCGACGCGACGCCGTAGGCTAGGCCGAACGCGAAGTAGCCGCGCACGTTGTTGTTCCCTGCGCCGCCTATCTTCGCCGCCAGCTGGCTGGCAAAGGCGGTGTAGAGCTTGCCGCCTGCCACGAGGTAGGCCCCTGCCATGACCAGCAGCACGCCCACGCTGATGCCAATCCAGGGGAAGGACGATGCGATGCCGCGCGCGCCCAGCGTTATCGGGAAGCCGATAACGCCGAACATGAGCACGAATCCGGCCGTGACAACTGCTCCGACGGCAACTGCCCGCACCAGCCGCTCCGGCGCAGCTTTGGCCTCTGCGGAGCGGTCACCCAGGTACAGGCCAAGGTAAGCGGGCAGCATCGCGAAGCCGCACGGATTTACGGACGAGACCATGCCTGCGCCGAAGGCGAATCCGAAAGGGAAGGCGTCGGCTACGCGCTCGAGGAAGGAACCGGATGAGGAGGATAGGTTCTCGACTCCCCCAACGACCGTCCCGACGCCGCTGCCGGTGACGAGTGCGCCTCCGAAAGCCACGCCGAGAGCTCCGGCGAAGACGAGCGCGGGGACTAAAAGCACCCGAATGCGCCCACCGCGCGCCGGAGACTCGGCTATCGATTGCGAACTCATCCCAGTCTCATTGTAGCGTAGCAGCGTGCAGGGCTGCTCTCAATACGGCCGGCTTCCGCGGTCACCAGCGCCGCCCTTTGGCGAACGTTCCAATCGCGGCGATTATCCCGACGGCGAGCAGCGTCAGGACCAGCGCGAGCACCTGCGCGTCCGTCGTCTGGCCCACCTGTACCGCCTCGTAGATGGCTATCGGCATCGTCCGGGTCCGGCCCGGGATGCTGCCTGCGACCATGAGCGTTGCTCCGAACTCGCCGACGGCCCGCGCAAACGCCATCGCTATACCTGCGGTCACCGACGGCCACGCGAGCGGCAAAGCTACTCCGACAAACAATCGAATCCCGTGCACACCGGACGTGCGCGCGGCTTCTTCGTACGAGCGATCGATCGACTCGAATCCTGCCTGCGCCGAGCGGATCAGGAACGGTACGGAGACGGCGAATGCCGCTAGGGCGGCGCCCGTCCAGTGAAACACGGGCGAGAACTCAAATGCAGCGTCGAGCCCCGCACCGAGCCAGGAGCGGCGTCCGACCGCCTGCAGCAGGTAGTAGCCGAGCACCGTCGGCGGCAAGAGCATGGGCACGAGCACAAGGGCCGACGCGAGCTGCCGCCCTCGAAACCGCTTGCGCGCAAGCGTCCACGCCAGGGGCAGCCCCACGGCTATGCTGGCCAGTGTCGCCACAGCCGCGACGAGCAAGCTAACGCGCAGCGTTTCCCAAATCACGCGGCTCCATTCCTCCGAGGCATAGTGAACCCAATCCTATCCTTCCAGACGCCGGGCCCTTTAGGGCGGGGGTGTTCCCTCATACCCGTACTCCGTCACAATTGCCTGCACTGCGGCACTCAGGAGCCAATCCAGGAATTGGTTTGCCAGATCCGGCGTCTCGGTGGATTTGGGCACGATGGCGACCTGGGTAAGGGCAGGGTAGGCGTCCGGATCGATGAGCAGGACGTTGAGGCCATCGGCCAACCCCGCCGTAACCTGGGACGACGCGACGAACGCGGCGCCGGCGTTGCCGTTGGCGACGAATTGAAGTGCTTGCGCGACGTTGGCACCGTACACTGCGCGGCTCGCGACGCGGTCCCAAATGCCCGCAGTCTCCATCGCAGCACGCGCCGCCGCCCCGTAGGGCGCACTCTCCGGGTGGGCGATGGCGATTGCCGAGACGCGCGAATCGAGCAAGACGTCGCGCCACCCTGCTGTCGGCGCAACGGGCAGCGACGTTGCGAGCGCGAGCCGCCCCTCCGCAAACGGCGTTAGGCGATCGTCGAGGGCGAGACCCTGGTCGACGAGCGCCCGAGCGAAGGCCTCGTTTGCCGAGACGAAGAGGTCGAGCGGCGCGCCTTGCCGCACTTGCTCGGCCAGTGCGCCTGACGCGCCCGTAACGCGCACTACGTCGATGTCGTGCGCATCCTCGAAACGAATCTCCAATTCTTGGAACAGCGGCTCTAGGCTTGAGGCAACGCCGACGAGCAATTGGTCGCGCGGCGCGGCACAAGCCGCCAGCAAAAGGATGCACAAGGTGCCAGCTGCGATGCCCTGCGCCCAGGCCACTACGGGGCCGCTAGGTCGTCAGCGTTGGGCATTGGGCACGACCTCTTTTGGAGTTTGGTTAGACAGCGTTCGCCAGGCAACACCGTACTGGCTGGCTATCCCTCGCCCACGCCGCAGAGGTGCATCGCGGTCAACGCGTATACCTTCGTTGCCGCTACTAGGTCGTCAACGAGCATGGCGCGATTGCCCTCGTTGGTCATCGTCTCGCGTTGCCGGCGGGGTCCGTAGCAGACGCTCGGGATTCCCAGCTCATTGAACACGTTGTTGTCGCGCCACATCGACAGGACGGGAGGCGCAGGCTGCCCCGGCTCGCCGCCGAGCACCGTTCCATGCGCCTTCTTCAAGGCGTCGATCAGCTCGTCTGCCCCTTCGGCGATGTAGCCACGCTTGTACTCGTATGGCACGACCTCCGACTCGAGCCCCAACTCCTCTGCCAGCATCTGTATCTCGTGCACGATGGGCAGCGGCTTGCGTCCCGGCGCGAGCCGCACGTCGAGGTACACGTAGGCGTAGTCGTCCGACGTCCTGATTTGCTGCACCTGCGCCTTGGGGATGATGGTGCCGCCCCAGAACTCCATTACTTCGCGCTCCTGGTAGCGCCGCGCCCACTCCTCGAGCGCAACAATAAGGTGCGCTGCCTTTTCGTGGGGGTTGGGGTTATCGCTCCATGCGTCGCCCCGTATCAGTCGCGGGGTGTAGACGCGCCGCCCCTTCACGCTGATGCGCAGGCGCAGGTCGCCCGCGTCCGCCGCGATGATGGTGAACTCGGACGTTTCGCCCACCAGAGCGTAGTCGGCGAGGATGCCTCGGTTTACCGCCCACTCCGTGCCGAAGCCCTCGCCAGGGTAGGCGATGCCTTGGTGTTCGTCGACCGAAGGCGCGCCGGTCTCATAGTCGACGCCCATCACGGTGAGTGTGCCGCCGAGTTCCATGCCCGCCTTCTTGAGCGCGCGCAGGGCGACCATCTCGGCGCAGAGCTGTGCCTTATCGTTGATCATGCCGCGACCGTAGAGCATGTCGCCGTCCACCCACGTGCCGCGCATCCTTACCTCGCTGGCCGGCGCGTCGGGCGGAGGAGGCTCGCCCGCGTCCATGTGGGCGTTCATGATGAGGCTCTTACCTGCACCCGTACCGGGTAGCTCTCCAATGGCGTTCACCGCCGTATCGGTCATGTGCTGCAGGTAGGCCTTTACCCCTGCGTCGCTGAACCAATCGACCACTGTCTCGCCGATTGCGAGGGTGTGCCCGGCGTAGTCGGGTAGGTTGCCGACGCGCAGGCACAGGTCGATTAGGTCTTGCCGATCGTCATCGATGACCTGCGTGACTCTGTCGAATGCTGGTTCGGCCAAGGGCTGCTCTCCTGCCCCCTGTGTGCTGCGGAGGTCGATGGCAGCGTACTTGAGGGCAACCGTCCGGTCAAATAGCGCCATCCAGAGCGAAATGGAGCAGACTTCAGATTATCTACTCGAATATTCTGATAATTGCTATGAAATACCAGATAAATCTGTTGACCGGGTGGCGCGGGGGCGCTATTCTGGCAGCATCGATTCGGCGGTCCAAACGGGCGCTCAGGAGGAAATCAATGGCAAAGCTGGGGCCTTACTCGTACCCGGATATTCGCTTTGGGGACGCGCTGGCAATTGCCGAGCGCATTGCGACGAAGTTCAAGGGTACGGTCAGTGTGAAGGGGTTGGCGTGGGAGCTCGGCATGGCAGAGAACAGCGGCACGCTGTTCGCCAAGGTCGCGGCACTGCGCGACTTCGGGTTGCTCGACGGTCGTGGCGAGCTCCGCATTTCGTCGCTGGCGCGCCGGATCATCCAGCCGGTCAACACGGAGGATGGGCGGGCGGCTCGCGCTGAGGCGTTCCAGCGCGTCGAGTTGCTGCGCCAGCTCTACGCCCGCTTCAATGGTGAGCTCCCCGATGATATGGGCCTGCTGGTGGTGCTGGAGGAACTGACGCGCGCGTCGCGCGAGGATATCGTCCGGCGCGTCGCCCTCATCCAGAAGCACCTGACCGACGCCATCCGCGCCATGGGCCGACAGGCGGATTTAGCAAAAAATGCAGAATATTCTATAAAAAACAAGAATATTCTCTCTACATCCGACGCTGCCGAGGCGCCGGACGGCGCGCTGACCGTTACGGCGGCAGGGCGTCAGCTCTCGGTACCGATGTCGCCCGAGTACATCGACGTCGCGGTTTCGCTCCTAGAGGCCATCAAGAAGGAGCTGATAGAGGCGCGTGAGGCGGCGGAGGCTGCAAATGGGGACGCGGACGACGCTGTAGGCGCGGAGGCCTGGAATACCGACGCGCAGGCCCTCTAAGGCAACTCCTTACCCACTCCCGTGGCGCAAAGGGGCGCTCCTGCATCGTTCAGATGCGGGGGCGCGCCTTTTGTGGGCGCTTGCGGCCTCGAGGAACAGCTTTGCGGCTGCCAGGTGGGGAAATGGGTATGTGAGCGTCCCTCGAGGCGGTTTTTCGCGGCACATCGGCCGGTAGAGGCCGCCGGCGGTAGCGCCTGCAACCAGGCGGCCCAGATGTGCAGGGCGCAATGCCGCTCCCTGTGCTCGGCACGCCCACCGAACCGACGCCGCTGAGCAACTGGGACGCCGCCCATCCCGCGATGGGCCGCACCGCAGTGATGCGCAGGACGAATGCTAGCCCGCCACCACGGACGGTCGCTGCGCGGCCGCCCTACCTAGCCGTTGATGAGACCGTTGGAGGGGAGGGAGGCATCGAGGGCTTTGCGGGCCTGCTCGCGACCCGCTACAGGCAGATATGCCGGATCCAGCAGCCCCAACTGCACTAGCACGCTCGCTTGATCCCAGTAGATGTGCTCGTGCGCCAGCTTGTCGCCGTCGAATTGGACAATAACGACGAAGGGGACCTCCACCTGCTTGCCTGTGGGCTCGACGCCCGGGAGCATCCAGTCCATGCGGATCGTGTGCGTGAACTTGAAGACGAACTCGTCCACCAAGCGGTCTTCCCCGACCGTTCGGGAGATCGGAACGAGTGCCGCGTCGGACGGCATCTTCGGGATGAAGCGGGTAGAGTAGAAGCGCCCCAGCGCCTCCTTGCCGACGCCGCCGGTCAGCACGGGGATGTGGTTCACGTATGCGCCCTCCACCATGGTATCGAGGGTGCTAGGCGTGCTCTTGGTGTCGAACTCGTGGCGGAGGTGCTCTTCCCACAGTGCGACAAGGTCGGAATTGCCGGTCACGGCGCGGCCTCCTTGGATGCCCAGGCCTGTGCTCGGGCGAGGATGCGCCGATTGTAGCGCAGGCTAGCGGCGAATAATGAGGTTGCCCGCTGCCTTGGCGCGTACGCGCGTTGCGTTGCTTGGCAGGTAGGCTAGCGGCACCTCGTCGAACTCCACGAGCTCGATGGTCTGGGGGTCTGCACCGGCGTCCGCTGCGCGCCCAAACGCCTCGCGCCGCGCCGATTCGATGGCCTCCTCTCGTGTCATTACGTCCAGCGAGAAGACGCGCTCTACCTGCCCGGCGACGTGGGCGATGGCCGCGCCGATGGCGTTGGCCACGTCCGCGTGCTGGGGGCGAAGTACTTCGCTCGCGCCAGGGACGTCGTCGCGCAGCAGTATGTTCCCGCCACCGACCAGCACTACCGGGACCGGTGCCGCGGCGACCTTCATCCGGTCGACGGCGTCCGCTACGCGCTGCTGGATCAGTTCCATGGCGCCGTCTACCAGGTTGCCGGGGAGGGCAACAGCCTTGCTCGCGTCGCCTATGTCCGCGAGGCCGGCTGCGACGGCTACATCGGTCGCTGTTGTCGTATCGCCGCCGAATACGAGCGCGCGCTCCGTCAACTGATAGCCGACGCTCTGCGGACCGACGGCGAGCGGCTCGCCCGCAACAATGCTGCCGCCACCCAGCCCTTCCGATGCGACGTCCGGCATGCGGAAGTTGGTGCGGACGCCGGCGATGTCCACGGCAATCGCAGCCTCACGCGGGAACCCTTGCACGAGCGCACCTACGTCGGTGGACGTGCCGCCGACATCGACCACGATGCCGTCGGTGACACCGGAGAGGAATGCCGCACCCCGCATGCTGTTCGTAGGCCCCGACGCGATGGTGAAGACGGGGTAGCGCGCAGCGTAGTCCGCATCCATCAGCGTGCCGTCGTTCTGGCTGAGGAAGAGCGGTGCATCCAGCCCCAATTCCGCTAGCCCACCGCGGATGGCCTTGAGCGTCTGGTCGGCGAGGCCGGTCAGACAGGCGTTCAGCGTCGCCGCATTCTCGCGCTCGATCAGCCCAATGCGCCCCACCTCGTGCGCGAGGCTGACGCGCAGGTGCGGCGCTTCCTCGCGCAGAATGGCTGTTGCCCGCTCCTCGTGCGATGCGTCTACGGCTGAGAAGACACCGCACACGGCGACTGCCTCAATGCCCTCCTGCTTTAGCAGCCGCGCAATCGTCCGTATCTCACCATCGTCCAGCGGGCCGATCTCGCGGCCGTCGAATTCGTGGCCACCCTTGGCCATGTAGGCGACGCCTCCGATGCTCGCACGCAAGTCGGCAGGCCAATCCACCAGGGGAGCCAGGAGGCGCGTCGCGGGTAGGGCGATGCGCACGATGGCCGTTGGAGTTAGCCGCCGCCGTTCCAGCAGCGCGTTCACGAAGTGCGTCGTGCCGAGCATGACGCCGTCCACAGGTGCTGCGTTCGGCAAGCCGCGGAGCACCTCTTCCAGCGCCGCAATGATGCCCGATGTTACGTCGGGCGTCGTCGGGCGCTTAGCCTGACCAACCAGGTTGGTGCCATTGAGGAGGACGGCATCGGTATTGGTGCCGCCCACGTCGATGCCTATGCGCATGGGTTCAGCCAACTCCGTTGAGATGCAGCGGTATGCGGTCGAGGTCGTAGCCGAACGCGCGTGGCCCGGTCACTTCCAATCCCTCTGGCGTCGTCCACAAGGCCGGGGCGGGGAAGCCGAGCACCGTGACGCGGAAGCCATAGCGCAGCAACTCGGTCGTTATGGGCTCGCCGCGCTCTGTGTCCACGACGCAGATGAGATCCGGCGTGGTGCAGACTACCGTGCCGTCGCGCCGCGCGATGAGATTCTCGTTCTGAAACTCGATGACCATCCCTTCGCCGCGGTAGTCGCCCAGCCCATCGAGTTTGGCGCTGCCCTTGGCGAAACCGGACGTCGTCTGCCGCTCCAGCGCGACTATCTTGCCCTGGAAGAGCACTGTGCCAGGCACCTCCTCCAAGATGGCCCCGATGGGGTCGCTGTGCCGTGCGCGTGCCGATTGCACGGCGAAACCCAGGTCGCGCGCCATCGACAGTGAACGAGGTATTCCCGTGCGCCGCACCTCATCGGCGGTCATGGGGTGGACGGCGTAGACGGCGGTGCAGCCCATCTGAATCGTCACGGCCCGCGCCAACCGCTCCACCCACTGCGCGCTCAGCGCCTCCGATATGACCACGATGTTGCCCTTGTCGTCGGCGAGCGCCATCGGGGTCGGCGCGACGCCATAGACGAAGAAGGTCTTCTGGTGAAAGAAGGGGAACGCCCGCCCCATTCCGTCTGCGTCCACGACCGGTAGGCGTGACATGGCGGCGGGGATCATGTCCTCCACCGAGTTGCTGCCCCCAACCTCGTTGGAGATGAAGTGTGTGGCGCGCGTGCCCGTGTAGTCCTCCATGGCCTTGAACGCCGCGTAGGCCTGGAAGTCGCGCACCTTCTCGACGCCCACCGTTGGCGCACCGATACCGCCGACGCACACCACCTGCGCCGAATCATCCAGCTCGTCAGGGTCGTAAACGTCGACGGGGCCGTAGCGGCGCAGCACTTCGCGTACGCGCAACTGGCCGAGGTAGGGGTTGCCGCCGCCTCCCGTGCCGAGGATTCCTGCGCCGATGGAGATGGCGTAGAGGTCGTTCTCGCTAACGCGCCACATGCGGCGATTCTACGCGGCGCCCCCGAGCTTCTCCAACAACCTCTCCGCCGATGCTCGCGACATGCCTTCCACGCTTGCCACCTCGTCTACCTTCGCTGCGCGCAGCTCTGCGACACTGCCGAAGCGGCGGAGCAGCGCGCGTTTGCGCTTAGGCCCGATGCCAGACACGTCGTCCAGCAGCGAACGCGTGGCTGACCTGCTACGCCGCTGCCGGTGGTAGGTAATGGCAAAACGGTGCGCCTCGTCACGGACTCGTTGCACCAGGTAGAGTGCCTGCGATGCTCGTGGCAGGAGCACCGGCTCCGGCATGTGCGGCAGGAATATCTCCTCGCGCTGTTTTGCAAGGCTGACCAGGGGTATGTCGGTGATTCCCAGTTCCAAGAAGACCTCTTGCACTGCGTTCAGGTGACCGCGACCGCCGTCGATGATCACCAGACTTGGCACGAGCCCCCACGACTCCTGCTTGGCGACCGCTTCTCCAGCGGCGCGCTCCTCCGGCGCCATGACGCCCGTCTTGGCGTAGCGCCGGCGACGGTACTTGATGCGCGTCGTGCCGAGCGCTACCGCGTCCGAGGGCGCCTCGTTGCGGTCGCTTCCCGATGCGTTCGCCGCGCTCATCGCAGAGTCGCGCCGTGCCTCGCCGAGCCGCTTGAAGCGCCGGTGCAGCATTTCCTGCATCGAGCGGTAGTCGTCGATGCCCTCGACGTTCTTGATTTGGAAGCGACGGTACTGGCTGGACTTCGGGCGCCCTTCCTCGAACACGACCATCGAGCCGACGGAGTTGCTGCCCTGGATGTTGGAGATGTCGTAGCATTCGATGCGGTTGGGCAGGTCCGGGAGGCTCAGCGCCTCTTGCAATTCGCCGAGCGCCTGCAGCACCTTGTCCGACTCGCTGAGCCACCTGATGCGCCGCTGGGCAAGGCCCTGGCGTGCGTTCTCGGCGACCATGGCAAGCAACCGGCGCTTGCTCCCGCGCTGGGGCACGTGGATGCGCACGCGGGTGGCTTGACGCCCCCTACGTGCCGGCGCGGCCTTCTGGCCCAGCCACTCTTCGAGCAGGCCCGCAAACTCCAAGGAGTGCTCGACGAGCAGAGTAGGGGGCACCGACGGTGCGGCATCGTAGTACTGTTGAATGAAGTGCTCGAGCACCTTGTCCGGCTCCTCGGCTTCCGCGCCCTCCATCAGGAAGTGGTCGCGTCCGATGACCTTGCCCCGGCGCACCTGAAACAACTCGGCCCAGACCTCACCCCGGTCGATGGCTAGCGCAATCACGTCCTCATCGTCCGTGCGGCCCGAGACGACCTTCTGGTGCTCCGACACCGATTCAATGCCGCGTATCTGATCGCGGATGATGGCCGCCTGCTCGAAGCGCATCGACTCGGAAGCCGCAGCCATGCGCTGCTGCAGGGTCTGCAGCACCTCGTCGGAGTCGCCCTCCAGGAAGCGCATTACATCGTCGATAACCTCGCCGTACTCCTGCTCGTCCACCGCGCCGATGCAGGGGCCTACGCAGCGATGGATGTGGTACTCGAGGCAGGGCCGCTCATCCTCTCCCGTTATGACCTTGGTGCAGGAGCGATAGGGGAAGAGTTTCTTGAGCAAGTCCATCGTCCGGCGCACGGATGATGCCGATGCGAACGGTCCGAAATAGCGCGCGCCGTCGGCTTGCACACGGCGAGTGAAATAGAGCTGCGGAAAATGTTCCGCCGGGTCGATTTTGATGTATGGATAGGTTTTGTCGTCCTTGAGACGGGCATTGTACGCTGGTTTGTGCTGTTTGATGAGTAGGTTCTCCAACAGCAGTGCTTCGGATTCCGTCTCGGCCACAATGTATTCGAAATCGGCGATGTGGGTGACCATCACCTGCACCTTCGGCTCTTTGCCGTACGGCGTCTGGAAGTAGGAGCGCATGCGGTTGCGCAGGTTGGCCGCCTTGCCGACGTAGATGACGCCGCCAGCGGCGTTCTTCATGATGTAGACGCCGGGTGATGTCGGCAGCGCCTTCAGCCGCTCGCCGAACCCGGCGCGCTTTGGTTTTCGTACAGCTGTAGCCACGCGCCTATTGTAAGCGCCCGCGCTTCGGGGCGCGTGGAGAGACGCAGCTTCCAGCCGAACTCGCCCTGCACTCCGATCCGCGGCAGGGGTGACGAAGAAGTGGCTAGCGTCCCAATTCGGTGGTGAAAAAGAGTACGACGAGGGCGACAGCAACTATGGCCGCTACGGTGCCGATGCGGAGCGCCTCACTGCGCAGCGACGGGCCGGCGGCAACGGATATGGCCTGCGTCGCCTGGCGGTGCCGTGTTGCGCCGATGGTCGTCACTTCCCGCGCCGTGCGCGCCGGCACACGGCGGGTCTGCGCTGGTGCGGCTGGAGCCGCAGCCACCGGCTGAGACTGATCCGCCTCTGCGGTGCCGTCGTCCGTCTCAACCTCAGGCACGTCGTCGGCCTCCGTCGAAGCAGGGGCGGGCGACTCGGGCGCCGTCGTCGGTCCTGCGTAACGTGCCTTCTTGCGCGCACGTTGACGCGCTCGTTCCTGACCGGCGGCTATCTTATTCTTCTTCCTTGCCATCGCTCCTCCCTCGACTAAGCCGACCGCGACACGAGTGTGTTGGCGGCCAGCACCATTTCGGCGGCCTTGGCGATGTCCAGCCGTTCCGTGCTCAGCATGAGGTGGTACAGTTCGGGGTCCTGCGGGTCGATGCCGAAGAAGCGCTTGAAGTAGTCCACCCGACCCCGGTCATTCTCGACCACGTAGCGCTCGGCCTCTGCTTGCCCCAGGTGCTCGCGCTCATCGATGCGCTGCACCCGCTCCTCGAATCCTGCGATCGTGCCGACGTGCAGCGCGCCGGGCCAATCGCGTAGCAGCAGATTCGCCCCGCGTCCCATGATGACGCACCGCTCGCTCTGTGCAATCTCGGTGATGACCGCCGCAGTAACCGCCAGCAACTGTTGGTCGCTCACTTCGCCGGGTGCCACCTCTGGGATGTCGCGGTACTCGCGCACGAGGAGCATGTCCATTCCGCCGCCGAAGTAGGGGTCCGCGCCGGAACCTGCGAGTGCGGACCGTTCCAGCACGTTCCGGAAGAATCCCGCCAGTTTGTCGCCCAGGCCAAGCGGGCGCTCGGCCTGCTCCGCGACGGCGGCGACGGTCGATCCCATCTTCTTGGCCGCCTCCGCCAGGATGAGCCGGTCGACATAGTCGATGCCGAGCTTGCGGGCGACCTCCGCGCCGATCTCAGGCGCGCCGCTGCCTATCAATCCGTTGATGGTGATGACGGGCATGGTGGTTACCTAGCCTCCTGTCCAGCGTCGGCATTCAGGATATAGCCTCCGGCGCTTTGTTGCAGGAGCAATCTACGCTCGCGGGTGGGCTTGCTCGAAGGCCTTCACCAGTTGCTCGCTCGACAGGTGCGTGTATATCTGTGTGGTGGCGATGCTAGCGTGTCCGAGCAATTCCTGCACGTGGCGCAGCGATGCGCCGCCGCGCAGCAGGTGCGTGGCGAACGAATGGCGCAATGTGTGCGGCGACACGGCCGATCTGATGCCTGCCCATGCGGCGCACCGCTTGAGGACGAGCCAGTATCCCTGCCGCGTGAGCGCACCGCCGCGTGCGTTCAGGAAAAGCGCGTCGGGCACGCGCTTGCGCGCCCGCTTCGCCAACTCCGGCCTCACCTCGCGGATGTACGAATCCACCAGCCTCACGATGCCGGGGTACAGGGGAACGATGCGCTCTTTCGACCCTTTGCCGAAAACGCGCGCCTCGCCGTCGTCGCTTCGAATGCTCGTCAGCCGCAGCCCCGTTGGCCCGACGACCTCCGATACGCGCAGCCCGGCTGCGTAGGTAATTTCGAGCATCGCGCGGTCGCGCCGGCGCTCCAGCGGCGGCACTGCATCGTTCTCGTCCGCTGCCTTTAGCACTGCGACCACGTCGAGCTCGCTCAGCACGTCGGGCAGTGTCCGGCGGGGCCTTCGCACCCTGATGCTCTCTGCAGGGCTGGTTGTGATGACCTCTTCCTCCGCGAGGAAGCGGAAAAAGGAGCGCACGGCGGCAATCTTGCGCGCTGCGCTTGCGTCCGAGTAGCCGCTCTCGCGCAGGCCAAGGCTGTAGCGCTCAAGGTCGAGGTCGCCTACCGATTCCCACCGGATCGACTTCGACTTTCCCGCAACGGCAGATGAGAACTGACCGAGGTCCACGCGGTAGGCTGCGACGGTGTTGACCGACAAGCCGCGCTCTGCGCGCAGGTGGCGCAGGAAGGCTTCGACCGATTCGCTGAGGGCGCCGTTGGCAAGCGCCATCGCTACTGCCCCAGAACTACGGCGTAGTGGAAGCCGTCCGACTCATCCTTCAGTGACAGTTCCGCAACGCGCTCCGAGCCGTCGACGAACAGGATGCGACCCACTTCGAAGTCGAGCCGCTGTTCGGTCCTGAGGCTCACCTCCTTCCACGACTGGTAGGCTAGGGCGGTGGGCGAGTGACCGAGGCCTGCGCGCCCCGGCGCGTCTGGCTCGACGTAGCCCGTCAGGAGTGCGGCGTGCCGCGCCCCGTCAGGTCCGGCAACCGCTACGCGGTCTTCGTAATCCAGGATGAACATGGCGTGCGGGTTATTCTAGGCAGCAAGCGTCCGCGCCAACGACGCATTCCGATGGCGCGATTCGCCCAATCCACCATGTGCGCGATGCAATGACCATCGACCTACATCCCGAACCGCTCGGCGTTCTGCTGCCGCTGACGACGCTGTCGATCCTCGCCGCCGTTGCAGTGGGAGGCGCGCTCTTCGTCTTGCGGGCCGGGAGGCTCGGGATGGGTATGACGGCGGCATACGGGCTCGCTCTATGGGCAGTTTTCTGGGGCATCGTCGGCGCGCGGCTATTCCACGTGCTGGACCACGCCAGCCTCTACGCCGCGGTGCCGCTCGAGGCGCTCTATCTGTGGAACGGAGGCCTTGCGCTGTGGGGTGGGCTCATCGGCGGGGCCGCCGCCGGGGCCTGGCGTTTCCGCGCGCTTCTGACGCGCCTGCCCGGCCTCGCGGATGCGTGCACAACCCCGGTGCTGGTGGGCATCGCTATCGGAAGGCTAGGAGGCCTCGCTGCGGGCGCTTGGCCTGGACACGAAACAGGGCTGCCCTGGGGTGTTACGTATACGCATGCTGCCGCGGAAGCCTATGCAGGCGGCGCTGCTGTCCACCCCGTGGCAGGCTACGAATTGGTGCTGGTGCTTCTGATGCTCGCGGGCTCGCTCGTGTTGCGGAACCGCTCCATGCAGCCCGGTGCGCACGCCGCTACCCTCTTAGCTGCCTACGCCGTGGGCCGATTCGCGATCTCCTTCACCCGCCTCGACCCCATATGGGCTGGCCTTGACGCCGCGCAGTGGACGGCTATCGCCGCCGTTGTGCTTGCCGCGGTGTGGCTCACGTCGCGCCCGTTGCCACAGCGTAGTCCTTGATGTCCAGCCGTAGCTTGCGGCTTCCATTCCAGTGGTCGACAGCCAGCGCGTAGACTGCGTCGATGGCCCCCGCGCCGTGTGCCCATTCTTGCCGGAACGCGACGGCGTCCCACGTCACACCTTCGTGCCGAAGCGATAGGCGAAAGTGCGCGCCTTCCGCGCCCATCGGCGATGCCGTCAGCACCTCGAGGTTGTGCGCCAGGAAGAGTGGCGCTGGGTTGCCGGCACCGAACGGCGCCATCTTGGACAGCATCTGGAATGTTTCGCCCATCAACTCGCGGGGCGATGCCTCCGCATCGACGATGGCGTCTGCGGCGAGCGCGCGCCCGCCGAGCTGCTCCTCGGCGATGATCTCCAGTCGCCCCCGCAATTCGTCGAGGTGCTCCGGTGCGCATGAGAATCCCGCGGCTTGCGAATGCCCGCCGTGGCGCCACAGCAGCCCCTCGCACGCCTGCAGTGCGTGCGCCCAGTGAAAGCCAGGCGCGCTCCGGCATGACGCCAGGATGCGGTCGCCCATGTGCGCGTACACCACCGCAGGCCTGCCGTAGGCCTCAGCCAATTTGCCTGCTACCAACCCGACGATGCCGGGATTGAAGTCGCTGCTACCCACCATGATGAGCTGGCGCTCGCCGTATGCCTCCGCAGCCTCGAGGCCAGCCTGCAACGCCTCCTCCGTAAGCGTCTGCCGCTGCCGGTTGTACGCTTCCAGCTCTGCGGCCAACTCATCGGCGCGCCGCGCGTTCGTGGTCATCAGCAACTCGTACGCGCTCATGGCGTCGCCCAGTCGCCCTGCGGCGTTTAGGCGCGGTCCAAGCCGGAAGCCGATGTCCTCGCTGTTCAGGTGGCGCGGGTCGACACCGGCCCGCCGCATGAGCGCGCGCAGGCCGACGTTGCGCGTCTCGCGCAGTTGGCGGAGGCCGCGGTCCACGATGTAGCGGTTCTCGTCCTGCAACGGAGCGAGGTCGGTGATGGTGCCGATGGCCGCCAGCTCGAGCAGCCCGTCGCTCCAATCAGGCGTACCTTCCGACTCCAGCAGCGCCTGGGACACCTTGAGCGCCATGCCGACGCCGGTCAGCGAGTCGAACGCGTCGTCGTGCGAGACCTTTGGGTTGACGATGGCAGCTGCGTCCGGCGGTGATGCTCCGGGGCTGTGGTGGTCGGTGACGATGACCTCGACACCCCGCGACTTCGCATGGGTGATGGGGTCGACGTCGGTCACGCCGCAATCGACCGTGACGATAACGCGCACACCCTGCTCGGCAAGGGCGTCGATTGCCGGGACGTTGAGGCCGTGGCCCTCCGTATTCCTGGATGGGATGTAGGGGACTGCCCACAGGCCGAATCGTTGGAAGGCGCGCACCATCAGCGCCGTTCCGGTCACTCCGTCGGCGTCGAAATCGCCGTAGACGGCGACACCCTCGCGCCACGCCCGCGCCTCGCGGAGCCGCTCCACGGCGCTGTCCACGTTGCTCAGGATGGACGGCGGCAGGTAGAGCGAGTCCGCGATTTCGAGGAAGTCTTGGGCGTCTCGCGCCGTCGTGATGCCCCTCGTGTGGAGCAGGTGGGCGATGAGGGGGGCGACTCCAAGGTGGGCTGCATCTTCGCGAGGACGTACCGACCACGCGCGCTGACGTCCGGCAAGCGCAGCGGTATCTGAAGCCGTCATGCTGCGATGCTATAGTGCCAAGCCGCCAGCGCCGCAAGTGGCATTCGGGCAGGAATGGTGGTGACGACGCGCGGGTCTAGCGCACCGATTTGAACACGAGCGATGCGTTGTGGCCGCCGAACCCCAGATTGTTGGTCATCGCCGCGCCGATGGGCAGGTGCGCCGCGCCGTCCGGCATGTAGTCAAGGTCGCAGTCCGGGTCGGGATCGGTCAGGTTGATGGTCGGTGGCGCTGCACCCTCCGACACGGCCATCGCCGTAATCGCGGCCTCAACGCCGCCGGCTGCTCCTAGCAGGTGCCCAGTCATCGACTTGGTGGACGATATCTTCACTCCGTAGGCCCACTCTCCGAAGGCTCGCTTCATCGCCGTTGTCTCGACCCGGTCATTCATAGGCGTGCCGGTGCCGTGCGCGTTCACGTAGCCAATGGCCTCAGGTGATATACCTGCCTCGCCCATTGCCTTCTGCATTGCACGGGCTGCGCCGGAGCCCTCGGGTCAGGCTGGGTGACGTGGTTCGCATCGGACGTTGCCCCGTACCCGGCCATCTCCGCAATTGGCACAGCCCTCCGCCGGGCCGCAGACGACTCGCTTTCCAGCACGAGAATGCCCGCGCCCTCGCCCATCACGAAGCCGTCACGGCCTGCGTCGAACGGGCGGCTCGCCTCTTGCGGGGTGTGGTTGCGCTTGGACAGCGCCATGCATGCGTTGAATCCCGCGACGGCGATAGGGCAGATGGGCGCTTCGGTCCCTCCCGCGATTGCGATGTCCACCTCGCCGCGGCGGATCATCTCGAACGCTTGCCCTATGGCGTCTGCGCCGGAGGAGCAGGCGGTAACGGTGCAGAGGTTGGGACCCTGCGCACCGAAGATGATCGACACCTGCCCCGGTGCCATGTCGGCCAGCATCATTGGCACGAGGAACGGGCTGACACGGCTTGGGCCCCGATCCGCAAGCACACCCCACTGCTCCGACAAGGTGATGATGCCCCCGATACCCGAGCCGATGACCGCAGCCACCCGCGTCGGGTCCGTGCCGTCGCCCGATAGGTCGAGCCTCGCTTGGTCGAGTGCCTGCGATGTTGCTGCGACGGCCAGCTGGGCGAAGCGATCGAGCCGCCGTGCTTGCTTCCGATCAACGTATTCCTCCGGCTCGAAACCCTTCACCTCGCCCGCGAATCTCGTCGCAAATCCTTCTGAGTCGAACGCCGTTATGGTGTCTACGCCCGATTCGCCCGCCAGCAACGCGTCCCACGACGATCGGGAATCCAGTCCGACGGGCGTAATCATCCCGATACCGGTAACGTAGACACTTTCAGCCAAGAAACACCTCCACAGTTGCGTGGCGGGCACGCACGAGCCCTATTGTATCTTCCATGCGCTCTTTGCTCCCAAGGCATGGGGTCTGGCCCTTTGCGGGAGACGAGAGAGGCCTAGCTGAGCAACTCTTCCGCTTGGGTCTGGCGCAGCACATTGGACAGGTTGCGTGCGGTGTGAATGAGGCCGATGTGGCTGAAGGCCTGGGGGAAGTTGCCAAGGGCGATGCCATGCTGCGCGTCGTACATCTCGGCGAATAGGCCGAGAGGGCTCGCCGTTTCACGCACCTGTTCGAACAGCGACGCCGCCTCATCGACTGCGCCGATGGCAAGGAGCGCGCCGATGAGCCAGAACGACAAGATGTAGAACGACCCCTCTTCTCCCTCCAGTCCGTCCTCCGTCTCTTCGACGCGGTAGCGCCGCACGAAGGCGCCCTCGGCCAGCTCCTGCTGCACGCGCCGCACCGTCGATGCCACACGCGCATCGCCGGCTTCTAGGAAGCCGACGAATGGGATGAGCAGGGCGCTCGCGTCTACCGCGTCCGTTTCGTAGTGCTGCACGAATGATTGCCGCTCCTCCGACCATCCGTGCTCGAGGATGTCGGCCTTGACGCGCTCCGCCTGCTCACGCCAGTGGTCAATGGGCCCGTCGTAGCCGTGTGCCTGCGCCAGGCTGCAGGCTCGGTCCAGCGCGACCCAACACATCAGCTTCGAGTAGACGAAGTGGCGTTCGGGGCCGCGTACCTCCCAGATGCTCCGATCGCGCATGTGCCATGTTTGGCAGGCGAGGTCCGCGACACGGTGAATGAGCGACCACATCTCACGCGTGAGATCGCCGTGGTGCTTGTTGTAGGCCGCCAAACTGAGCGCCAACTCTCCGAATACGTCCAGCTGCCGGTGAAACGCGGCGTCGTTTCCTACCCGCACGGGTGCAGACCCGCGATAGCCCGCAAGGTGCGGCAGCTCCACCTCCCGCATGTCGCTTTCGGGGCTTATGCCGTGGAGTATCTGCATCCGCTCGACATCGAGGCTGCACGTGCTCGTCAGCCACGTCATGTAGGCCTCGCCTTCATGAGGGTCGCCAAGCCTGAAGAGGATGCCCGCCGTCCAGGCCGCATCGCGCAGCCATGAGAAGCGGTAGTCCCAATTGCGCCCGCCGCCAATCCACTCGGGCAGGGAGGTGGTCGGTGCTGCGACGATGGCTCCCGACGGCTCGTAAATCAGCAGGTGCAGCGTCAGGAAGGAGCGCAGCACCCAATCACGCCAGTCGCCGTCGTACTCCAGTTTGGCGGACATCGCCTCCCAGATGCGCGTCGTGCGCGCCAGCTTGCTGTGCGTGTCCATCGCGGCCGGTGACGGCGTTCGCTGACGCCCCCATGCCGCTACGAGGACGTGCTCATCGCCGGCCCGCAGCGTGCTGCCGCCGGTAGCCGCTGGACCGCCGTCGGCGCCAGCCTGCACGCCCACTTCGATACTCGAAATAAGCGCGACGTGCTCACCGCCGCCGCTTGCAACGACGCCGCTGCGGTCAGTTTGCAGCGAGGTTTCGGCGGAAGCGTAGCCAAACCGCGGCTGAAAGAGCACGCGGATCTCGACCTCGCCGCTGACGCCGCGAACAATGCGGTGCAGTTCGTGCGGCGCCTCGTGCTCCGACGGGCGTGCGAGCGGCATGAAGTCGAGCAGTGCGATGACGCCTGCATCCGTTGTGAAGGTGGTCTCGAGCACGTTGGTTTCCGGCAGGTAGGCCTGCGAAGCGGTGTAGGGTGATGTCGGTTCTAGTTGAAAGCGGCCGCCGCGCTCGTCGTCAAGCACCGCCGCAAACACGCTCGGCGAGTCGAACCGCGGGAAGCACGCCCAGTCGATGGAGCCGTTGCGCCCGACCAGCGCGCACGAGTTCATGTCGCCGACGATGCCGTAGTCGTGGATCGGGAGGTAGCTCAACGCAGGCGCACCATGTCGAGTCTACTCCAATGGCACACCGGGTGGCGCAGGGCAGGGGGGCTAGGCCAGCTCGACTGTTCGCAGGTAGGGACGTCCGCTGCGCTCTTCCAAGTAGCCCGCGCGCTCGTTTGCGCCATGGCTGAAGATGAGCAACCAGCCCTCGCCCATCGCCTCAGTGAGCACCTGGCGCTTTGCTTCCAGCGTTTCCTCTGGCCTGCGATCGCTTGCGGAGATGCATGGCAGCTGAAGGTGGTACGGGGTCGGGACGAGGTCACCCAGGAATGCGACCCGCTCGCCGCCATGGTTGATAACGGCAATCTGGTGTCCATTCGAGGGGCCGCCCGTTCGCCTGACCGAAAGGCCGGGCGCAAGCAAACACTCCTCGTCGAGCAACTCCAACTGCCCCTTGTCGTAGAGCGGCATGTAGTCCTGGGAAATGTACCCCTCGGCCTCCCGCTCAGTCGGATTCACGGCCTCTTCGAACGCCGAGCGCTGCACGAAATACTTGGCCTTGGGGAAGGTCGGCGTGACTTCGCCACGCCGCTCCATCTTGGTGCAATTGCCCGCGTGCTCGAATTGGAGGCTCGTCAGGACCACCCCGTGAATGTCCTGCGGCTGAAAGCCCCGTTTCCGCAGCGAGGTGAGCAGTTGGCTCGTAGCGAGCCCATACGCCTCGCGCCGGTCAGCGGAGAGGTGCTGGCCCACGCCGGTGTCGACGAGATAGTTCTTGTCGCCCAGTTGGACCAGGAGGCAGTTGAGGCCGAGCTTGACCCGGTTGCGGCGGTCAGCGGCGGCCCACATCTGCCATTGTCCCTTGGGCACCTGGCCGAAGACGACGCCTCCGTCCATCTTGATGGTCCCGTCGGATAGCAGATTAAGGGCCGTACTCCCCGGCACAGTGAGCCTCCTCCGCCGCAGTGCGGCGTGCAAAGTGTGACGGACTGAAATAGATAACCCACTCCGCTTCCGCGCAGCGGGCAAAGACTCCCAGCGCCGAATCGAGAAGGGAGTACGTTGCCCAACCATAGGCGCACCCACTGCGCGTGTCAAACCTCTGCGCTCCTACCCTCTCCGGGCGGGAGAGGGCAGGGGTGAGGGCCCATGGCCTGAGAGCTAGCACGGTGTTTTGCTGTGCCATTCGTGCGCGGGTAGGGTAGCCCCACACCCTACCCGCGCTGCCGGGCCCTTGAAGCGCATGCCCACGGTCGTCGCTGCATTGGCAGCGGCGTGTGCTTGATGGCAGGCGTGGCGCCATGGATTCTCGCCTTCGCAGACATGACGCAGATGGGAGGGCTACGGGTAGCTGACGGTTCCTTCAGGCGCGGACACTACGGCCTGGCGGCGGTGTACTATGCGCGGGTCCTCCACCGTCTCCGCGAGCGAAGCGCCCGGGGGTACCATTGGATAGACGTTCTCCTCTGGCGCAACGCGAACGTCCAGCAAGAACGGCCCGTTGTGCGAGGCCGCCTCACGCAGCGCCTCGCCGACCTCGGCCTTCTCCGTTACCTTGCGCGCCGCGACGCCGTACGCCTCGCACAGTTTGACGTAGTCAGGGCCGCTGAGCGACACCGCCTTGTAGTGGTGCTGGTAGAACGACTCTTGCCACTGCCGCACCATGCCCAGGTACTCGTTGTTGATGATCACGAACTTGATGGGCATCCGCTCCTGAGAGATGGTCGCAAGCTCCTGCAGCGTCATTTGAAAGCCGCCGTCGCCCGCGATGCTCCATACGCTCGCGTCGGGCCGGCCCGCTTGCGCGCCGATGGCCGCCGGCACCTCGAACCCCATGACGCCAAGCCCGCCTGAGGTCACGAACGAACGGGGGGACGCCAGGTGGACGAACTGCGCCGCCCACATCTGGTGTTGTCCGACGCCGGTGATGACGATGGGATCGTGGGCATCCTGCAGCAGCGCGTCCAACTCCACCAGCACCTCTTGGGGCGTTATGACGTCGCTCTCCGGTATGGATCTGCTCGGGTGGCGTCTGCGCAGGTCACCAAGCCGGGTCAGCCAGCGCCCGTGCTCGTTGTGTCGGACGAGGGGCAACAGCGCGCTGAGCGCCGTCCTTGCGTCTGCCACGATGCCGAGATGGGCAGGCACGTTCTTTTGTATATGCTCAGGTTCGATGTCTATCTTGATGACCTTGGCTTCCGGCCCGAACGTTCCGGGGCGGCCAATGACCCGATCGTCGAATCGCGCGCCCACTCCGAGGATGACGTCAGCCTCCACGGTGGCGATATTCGACCAGTACATTCCGTGCATTCCCAGCATGCCTTGGGCAAGGTAGTGGTGGGCGGGGATTGCACCCGTGCCGTGCAGTGTGTTGACGACGGGGATGTCGGCGCGCTCCGCAAGCGCGAGCAGTTCGCCCGCAGCCCCGGCGACGTGGACGCCGTTGCCCGCGACGATCAGCGGACGCTCCGCGGCGTTAAGCAGTGCCGCCGCCTCCGCCACGGCGCTGCGGTCAGGCGTGTGGGTGCCCAAACTCAGCGCGACCGACGTGTCGTCGCGGTAGTCGGTCTCCTCCGCCTGCACGTCCTTCGGCAGGTCGACGATGACGGGCCCGGGCCGGCCTTCCTGCGCTATCCGGAATGCCTCGTGCAACCGCGCTGCGATTTCGCTCGGGTCCATGACGAGGAACGCCTTCTTGACGACAGGCGTTGCCATCTCGACCGTCGCGCACTCCTGAAATGCCTCGGTGCCGAGGAATGGGCGCGCCACCTGGCCCGTGATGGCGACGACGGGGGTGGAGTCCATCTTGGCCGCAGTCAGACCGGTAATGAGGTTGGTCGCACCCGGGCCGGAGGTCGCGATACACACGCCGACGCGCCCGGTAACGCGTGCGTACGCCTCGGCGGCGTGCGCAGCAGCCTGCTCGTGGCGCATCAGCACGTGGCGAATGTCGGGGTAGTGCCAGAGCGCGTCGTAGAAGGGGAGGATAGCGCCGCCAGGTATCCCGAACGCGACGTCTACGGCCTCGCGCAGGAGCGTCTCGCAAACGATTCGTGCGCCCGACATCTGCATGGTGGCACCGTAAAGAAATAGCCCGCCCCGATACTTGGGCGAGCCCGTTTTCGTGGCCGTAGACTGCCAAAGCGTACCATTCTTCCGCCGCGCGTGTCAATGAAGCGGGGTGCGTGAACAAGCGCTCTTGGATGTAGCATCTGATGGGGGCAGCTTTGCCGACCTACAAGCGTCTCATCATCGCGTGGTTCTTCGTCCCGCTTCATAGGCTCCTATTGCGCCTATCCGGTGGCCGCCTGCTAGGGCGCTTGGAAGGCCAAGGCGTCCTCATCCTCGTCACCAGAGGACGCAGGAGCGGGAGGCGACGGTCGTCGCCGTTGATGTACTTCCAGTTCGAAGAGTCGGGCGACCTCATTGTCATCGGCTCGAACTACGGTCGGGACCGGCACCCGGCGTGGTACCTCAACATTGAGGCCGCCCCTGTGGTTTCGGTCGAGATTGACGGTGAACGCTTCGACGCCGAAGCCCGCATACCCCGAGGCGAGGAGCGCTCCTTGCTGTTTGACAAGGTGGTTGGGCAGAACCCGCGTTTCGGCAGATACCGCGCTGGCACCGCTCGCCTGATCCCCGTCGTCGCGCTCCGCCGCGCCTAGCGGGTCGCGGGACGTCTCCTCACAACCTATATCCTCTGCCTGTGTTCACTGCTGACCTGCACCTGCACTCTCGGTTTGCGAGGGCGTCAGCCCCGCGCTCGATCTGCCGACACTTGCGTATTGGGGTCGGCGGAAGGGCATAGACCTGCTTGCGTGTGGCGACTTCACCCATCCCGCCTGGGCGCAGGAGCTCGCCGACAACCTTCAGCCCCACGGTGACTTCGGCCTCTTCCGCCTGAGGGGAACCGCCCGCCCGCTATTCGTACTTGGCACGGAGGTCTCGTGCGTCTATCGCCAAGACGGCCGCGGGCGCCGCGTGCATCTGCTCCTCTACGCACCGTCGTTCGATGCCGTCGCGCGACTGCAGGCGGCGCTTGCCCCGTTTGGCGCGCTCGGCTCCGACGGGCGGCCGATGCTGCGCCTCACCGCTCGCGACGTCGTCGAGGCGGCGCTAACTGCCGACCCCGCGTGCGCGGTCGTCGCTGCTCACGCGTGGACGCCCTGGTACTCCGTCTACGGCTCCAAAGGGGGTTTCGACTCGCTGGCGGTGTGTTTCGGCGACCTCGTCGGAGAGGTGCGTGCGCTTGAAACGGGCCTCTCCAGCGACCCATCGATGAACTGGCGTGTGGAGGAAGTGGATGCCAAGCCGCTCGTCTCCTTCTCCGATGCGCACTCGGCTCAACGGTTGGGCCGCGAACTGACGGCTTTCGATGCCGACCTCTCCTACGGGGGGTTGATGCGTGCGCTTGCCGAGGGTGGCATCGCGTGGACGCTGGAGATGCACCCTGCGGAGGGCAAGTACCACTACGATGGCCATCGCAAATGCAACGTCTGCCAGGCCCCATCCGTCACGCGAGAGCGCGGCGCGCAGTGTCCGGCCTGCGGGCGAGCGCTGACCGTCGGCGTTGCCAGCCGCATCGATGCGCTGGCGGGGCGCGCCACCGCGGTTGCACGGTCCGCAGACGGCTGGCACCGTGACCCCTCCGGGCATCGCCCGCCGTTCCGCTACATCGTGCCGCTGACCCACGTGCTCGGCGAGGCGCTGGGGAAGGGCGCCGCCACCAAGGCGGTCGCCGCCGCGTATGACGGGCTTGTAGACCGAGTCTTCGGCAACGAGATCGCCGTGCTGCTGGATGCACCCCTCGATGACATCGCCCGCGCGTCGGGCGAGCAGGTGGCCGAGGGCGTCGCGCGGTTGCGCCGCGGCAGCTTCGCCGTCATCCCCGGCTATGATGGCGAGTACGGCAAGGTGTCGCTCTGGTGAGCGCTCTTGTGCGGCGGGCGCGAAGAGGCGAGCAGCAGCGCTGCGAACACCATCAGCACGCTTGATGCCCAGAAGATGGGTAGGTAGCTCTCGCCTGCTGCCGCCCACGCGAATCCGTACACCGGCGCACCCAGCGCCTGACCTCCCAATGTCGTGGGCAGCACGATGCCGCGAATCGATCCCACGAATGCTCGTCCGAAGTAGGTTGGCCAGATATGCACCTGTATCACCATGGCCGTTCCTGCCCCCAGCCCTGTGGCAACCGCCGATAGGAACAGCGCCCCCGTCGTGCTGGACAGCAGCGCCGTCGTGATGCCCGCTATCTGGCACGTAATCGCCACCACGCCGACATAGCGAATGGGATAGCGGCCCAGGATGAACCCCGCCGTCAGGATCGACAGAAAGAAGATGATGGCGTCGAGGGCAAAGGACGACGTAATCAGCCCCCGCCCGAATCCACGGTCCTCCCAGAACGCTATCCGGTGCGCGATGTATCCGCCCTGGGCAAAGGCGATGAGCATGTAGACCAGCAGCACTTTCCAGAGCGTTGCTGTCTGCACTGCCTCTCGTACCGTCCAATTCGTCTCCAGCGCATGCTGCTCGACGGTAGCTGCTCCCGCCGCTGCCTGCACCTGGTCGCCGTCCGGCTGCAATCCCATGTCTTCAGGCTGCCTTCGTATGAACAGCAGTCCGATAGGCACGAGAACGATCATCAAGAGCACGCCAGAGATGACCCACGTCGTTCGCCAGCCCAGCGAGTCGATGAGCACCTGATGGACAGGCGCGAATAGCGCCCCGCCAATACCGAGGCCCGCCGCGGCGAATGCCGTGGCCCGCGCCCGCTTGCGCACGAACCACTTGGCAATCGGCACCGACGTCAGCAGGTTGTTGGGGGCGGTTACTCCGCTCAATCCCACCAACGTGAACAGCGCGACGAACTGCCAGAGGCTGTCCACCCAGTTCATGCCGATCAGTGCGACGCCGCCAACGGTGGCGGCGACGGGAATCAGCAGCCGCGCCCCGTGCCGGTCCAGAAGCCGCCCGATGACGATGGACGTGAGGCCGCTCGCAAGCATTCGCGCCGTGATGCCCAGCCCCAGTCCGCCGCGTGATACGCCCAGTTCCTCGGACATTGGCACGAGGAACACGCCAAAGCTGAACATGCCGCTTGTGTGAACGGCGACGTTGATGGTGAACAGCGACGCTACGATGACCCAGCCGTAGTAGAAGCGTGGCCGAGTGGTGCGAGAAGGCAGAGGTGCGCTCATCGGGAGAGCCGATTGTACGTGATGCCATCCTCGCGCGTTGACGCGCTTGCTAGGATGGCCTGCATGAGCGCTGAGCCCTGGCCCGATTGGCTCGTGTTGGAAGTTGATGCTGCCCTTGAGGCTATTGCAGACCCGTCTGAGCGCGCGCTCGGCATACAACGGGTCTTGACGAAGTACATCCCTGCCTCCCTGGGTGCCATGACCGCGGAGGCCGAGGAGCGCGCTTGGTCAGCACTCGACCACTACTTGACGGCGCGCCCCGCGCCTCGGAAGAGGTGGCACCTCACCGCTGACCAATCCGCCGAGGCCGTCGCTAGGATCAAGGAGATCACAGCGCGCTTACGCTAGGTGCACGGCTGGGAGGAGAAGCTCCCTCTCCTGCTGGGAAAGGGGCCGGGGTAAGGGACCTTACCCAGAGGGGCGGGCGTTCGACGGTTGTCGAATGTCGTGCCGGGCCCCTGCATTGGCAGGAATGGCCTGGCGAACCCTGCGTGATGAGCAGAAGCCTCCTCATGGCCTCCACGTGACGATTGCCTGGCGCCGAGGGCCTACGCCCCGGACGACGACGCCCTCGGTTGTCTCCTCCAGCAATTCGGCCGCTGCGGCGCGCAACCGCTCGTCCGCCTCCGTGCCCTCCTCGACGGACAGCCTGCGGCGCAGGTGCTCTAGAGCGGCGCCGCGCTCGGCTTCTACCACAGGTGCCTCAGGCTCAAGCATCGCAACGTCGGGGAAGATGCGCATGGCCCACAGCACGTTGAGAACGTCTGGAAGGCCTGGCAGAGGCGTAGGGGCGGAGCCGTACACGCGCTCGTAGAAGGGGATCTCCAACGCCCCCGGCGTCTCCATCATCTCGACGAGAACGACCCGCTCCTTGGCGTGCTCCTGCAGCTTGGTCACGAATGGTGCGGCGTCCGCCACGTGGTGTAGCACCAGCGAGCAGAGCACCATCTCCGCCGAGGCCGCCAACGCGTCCCCCCATGCCTCGTTGACGATGGTGATGTTGGTGATGCCCGCCTCCGCCGCGCGGGTCTTGAGCATCTCGACCGAGTCCTCAGATGGCTCGACAACGGTCACACGCTTGGCCCTTGTGGCCAGCGGCAGCGCGTAGCGTCCCGCGCCTCCGCCGACGTCGAGCACGCAAGCCTCTGGATCCAAGCCTGCGAGAAGGTGATCTAGCACGGGGTCGTCGGTGCGAAAGGGGTCGAGCGGCCTGTTGGCATAGCCGAAGCGCCGATGGATGTGCCTATGACCCTGCCCGTGGCTCCCGCCGTGCACTGCTGCTGCCTCGCGCTCGTGTGCCAGGACGCGCTCACGCCATGCGTCGATTACAGAGTCCATCGTGCGCAACCTTGTGACGGCGCGGGGCTACTTGGGCGACCACCTGGTCTGGGGTCGCTCCTGCGCCTCACCGTCCACGGCGATGTCGACGCGCTCGTTGAAGAACGCAACGTGCCCCGCGATGGCTTCGACGCCTGCTATGGGCGTGCGGTAGTACCACGCGATGTCCTGTCCGCGCTCTCCGAGGGCGGGCATCGAGTAGTAGCTCGCCTGGCCCTTGTAGGGGCACGCCGTGACCTTGTCGCTCTGCACGAGTGCGTCTAGCTTCACATCGAGCAGCGGAATGTAGTAGCGCACCGGCAGCCCCGTCTCGAACAGCAGCACGGGACGTCGCGTCTCCGCTACCGCCTCGCCGTCGACCATCACCTGCACGTGACGGGATGACTGCGCAACGTCGACGCGCTTGTAGGGGTCGCGTGCGTGGACGTAGACCTCTTCGTCCTCCTCGAACCAGTGGTCGACCTTGTTCCAGTAGAAGCTCACGTAGCCGCGCATGTCGGGGGATGAGGAGAGGCTGGGGTCGGTGTGCGTTGGCTTTGGGTAATACCACAGGGCATTTTCCACGACGTGACCGCCTACCTTGAGCGAGTAGTAGGACGCGTCGCCCTTGCGCGGACAGTGGGTGTGGTGGTCGGTTGGCTCCGTCAGGTCGAGGCGGACGTCGCTCTCGGGGATGTAGTAGGCAGGAACGTGCCCTTTCTCGAACATCAAGACGGCGCGCTTGGAGTCGGCGACGGTAACGCCATTCACGACGGCCCGTATCCACTTGGGAGTTGGCTCGATTCTGATGACCTCGTTCTCGAAGCGCGTCTGTAGTGCGGTTGGGGTCTGTGTCATGAGGCGTCTCCTTGCTCGCGGCGATCGCGGATGCATTGCGTCGGGGCGATTGTGGCACGCGGGTGCGCGTGGTGCAAATCGCCAGGTCTCCCCCTCAGACCTTCCCTCTCAGAGAGAAGGGGTGGGATGCGTAGCGTGCGCCTCCGAGTGCTAGCCTCCGTCGGAATGACGAGGGGGGGGAGGTATAGCGCTGCGCCGCTCGTGGCGCGACACTGTAGGCAACACGTCCGCGGGAGTCATGCCATGCTCGACGGCCCAAGGCCCGCAGCGCAGCCCTACGGCCTCATTCGCATCGTGCAGGTGCGCAACGAGAACGTCCCGGGCGTTTTCGGTGCGCTCGCCACGGCGATCGGCAATGCAGGCGCAAACCTCGGTACCATTGAGACCGTTCACATCAGCCAGCACCACGTCATTCGCGACCTCGACGTCCACGTTCGTGATGCCGACCACCTCACCGCCACTCTCGATGCGATTCGCGCCGTCCGCGCCGTAGAAATTGTGGAGGTGCGCGACGAGGTGCTGGACGCCCACCGCGGCGGGAAGGTCCACATGCGCAGCACCTCACGTATCGACAGCGTCGCCCAGCTCCGCCGCATCTACACACCGGGCGTTGCGGAGGTGTGCCGCCGCATCGTTGAAGACAGGGGGCAGGCCGCGCTCTACACCGGCATCCGGCGCTCCGTGGCGATGGTTACGGACGGCTCGGCCATCTTGGGCCTGGGCTCGATTGGCGCAGTCGCGGGCATGCCTGTCATGGAGGGCAAAGCCGCGCTCCTCGCCGAGCTGACCGGCCTCAGCGGTGTCCCCATCCTGCTCGACACGACCGACGTTGACGCCATCGTCGACACCGTCCGGCACGTCGCCGACACATTTGGGGGGATACATCTGGAGGACATCGCCGCACCGCACTGCTTCGAAGTGACGGAGCGGCTGAAGGCGGAGCTCGAAATCCCCGTCATGCACGACGACCAGGACGGGACGGCGGCAGTCGTCTACGGCGCGCTGCTCAACGGCTGCGCCCAGGCGGGCATCGACCTTGCGTCGGCGACCGTCGGCCAGATCGGGCTTGGCGCGGCGGGCCAAGCGATATCGCGGCTCATCATGCACGAAACGGGCAGGGCGGTCATGGGCGTCGACCTCAATGCCGACAACCTTGCCCGTCACACCGCAAGCGGCGGGTTGGAGGCCAGCCTCGACCAGGTGATGGCCTCATGCCACATCGTCGTCGCAACGACGGGCGTGAAGGACCTCATTGAGCCGGAGATGGTGCGACGCGGGCAGGTGATACTCGCTCTCTCGAATCCAGACCCGGAGATAACACCGCAGGTGGCGCTTGAGCAAGGAGCGGCGGCAGTCGGGGATGGCCGCACCGTCAACAACCTGCTCGGCTACCCGGGCATCTGGCTTGGCGCGCTCGCGTCGGAGGCTTCGACCATTACGCCTGCCATGCTCACCGTTGCCGGCGGAACCCTGGCGGCGCTCACCGACGATCCGACGGAACTGCTCCCGGACCCGCTCGATATCGGCGTTCACCGCGCGGTGGGCTACGCCGTCGCCACCGCTGCCATTCAGGCAGGCATCGGCAGGCTGACGGACTGGACGGAGGAGCTGGAGCCGGCCCAGCACTAGGCGATGGGCGGGATGTAGCATAACCCGCGGGAACGGCAATTTCATCAGGAGGCGGCAGCGATGGTCGAGTACACGGAAGAGGCTACGAGCCGCACGATCGAGGCGGCCGGCACGACGATTCACTACCATGAGGCTGGCGACGGTCCGCCGCTCCTGTTTCTCCACTCCTACGGCGTCGGCACGACGGCGTGGATTACCTGGCACAGGGTGTTGCCGGAGTTCGCCAAGCACTTCCGGTGCATCATGATGGACCTCGTCAACTACGGTGGCACCGGCCCCGTTACCTACAACGAGCCCGTTCACTCTGTCCACTCGCGCATCGCTGTCGCTTTGCTCGACCACCTGGGCATCGAACGGACGTCCATCCTTGGCAACTCGGTCGGCGGGACGACCGCACTTGTCACTGCGATCGCCCACCCGGACAGGGTTGACCGCCTCGTTGTCGGCGCCTGCCATGCATCCACCGGCGGTGACCCCTACGTGATTGCCAACTACCCATCTGAGGGACTGAAGGCCACACGCGCCACGCAAGCGAACCCGACGATTGAGAACGTTCGCTGGTACCTGGGCATCCACCTCGATAACCAAGAGCTGGTTACCGACGAGCTCGTGGACTACGTTCGAGCCAGCTACACGGGCCGCCCCGACCTCATTGAGGCTGTGCGCCAATCGTTCAGTGTTCCCCACAGCAACCTTGGCGAGCTGGCGTCAATCCAATCGCCTACGATGATCATCCACGGCCGGTTCGACCGCATGGTGACGGTGGAGCAGGGGCTCACCATCATGGGCTATATCCCCGATGCGCGCCTCATCGTCCTCAAGGGCGTTGGCCATTGGCCGCCCTACGAACGGCCTGCGGAGTACGCGCGCTACGCGCTGGGGCATCTGCTGGCAGGAGGTTAGGGGCGGGGCAAGGCGCCTACGCACCAACCGCCGTGGTGGCGCGCCACGCTAACGCGCGGCGCTCTCCGTCTCCGCCGGGTGCTCAATCGGGTGCTCGCGGCCGGTGGGCATGATGGCTATCAGCGGCATTGCCGCCAGCATCAGCAGGCCCAGGCCTAGGTAGATGGCTTCGATGCCGCGCGCCTCGTCCTCGAACCCTGATAGCAGGAAGAATATGACCGTGGTTGCGATGACACTGCCGGCGAAGCGGAACATGCCGCGCAGTCCGACTATCGACGCCACGTGCGACGGCATGAGCTCGATGCCCGCGTTGTTCGACGCGGGCGCCTGAATGCCCATACCCAGCCCCGCGATCGTGAGCACGCCGAACAGCGCCCAGAACGCCGGTATCGCCGCGCCCAATGCGTCGAAGACCCCAAATCCCACTGCCAGCAGCGACGCACTCAGTATCACGCCGCCGAACGTCAGCAGCGGTCTATAGCCGAAGCGGTGCATGAATAGCAGGCTTGAGGCCGTCGAGCCGGCGATGAGCGCTATCTCCAGGCCAACGAGCATCGTTCCTGCCCGCGCGCTCTCGAAGCCGAACTGCGCCATGGCGTAGAACGGAATGAACGCCGACGAGCCGATGGACGTCCCGCCCCATATGGTGTTGTACGCGTTCGTCGCGACGAATGGCCTCAGCCGGAGCAGCGCAACGTCCACTATCGGGTCGACCGTCCGGACCTCGTGGCGCCAGAACAGGTAGCCGATGGGCACGCTCAATAACAGCAGTGCCCATGCCGCCGTCAGCGTCGCCGCGCCCTCCACCCGGAACAGCGAGAGCGAGAGCATGAAGGACACGATGGCGGCGGCGAGCAGTGCCGCGCCCTGCACATCGAGGTGCTGCGTGCGCCTACCGGTGCTCTCTTTGATGAGGTACACCGTGCCGATGAGCGCCAGTGCCGCCACGGGTACCGGGAGCAGGAACGCCGCCCGCCACGACAGCTGGTCGGTAATCAACCCACCGGCTACCGGCCCGAAGATCCAGCCCATCGGGAGGATGCTGGTGAACAGGCCGATGGCCCGTGCGCGGCTTTGAGGAAACTCGGCACTCACTATTGCGGCTGCTATTGGCATGATTGCGCCGCCGCCGAGCGCTGCGACGATGCGCAAGAAGATGTGCGTCGCAATGTTGGGCGCAAACGCCGCGCCGACCGACCCCAAACTGAAAACGACCAGCGAGAGGACGAGAATCCGCTTGCGCCCCAACTGGTCGCTGATGCGCCCTGCCAGCGACATCGAGACGGATTGGGCGAGTTGATAGGACGTGATCGTCCAGCCCACCCACGTCAGACTGGCGCCCAGGTCATCTTGCATCTGCGGCAAGACGACGAACGCCACGGTCAGGTTCATCGTCGATATGAGCAGGGCGAGCGCGACGACGCCAAATATCACGTGGCGCCGCTCCAGGCGCTTCAAGGTCTCCATATCAGTTGTACCGCCGCGCGGCAGGGCCGAGGGCGGGGCAGCAGGCTAGCGCCTCGGGCCGTTGGGCGACGTGAGGAAGCGCCGGACGGCCTGCTCCTCCTCCGTGCTCGCGGGCCTCTCAGGGCGGCGGTGACCCCACATGCTGAACTGGTCGTGCTTGGTCACCTGCCACGTGTCGTCGTCGATGAGGCGTCCACCCCAACCGTACTCCACGCCGAATCCGCTCGGCGACTCCATGTAGAAGGAGATCATGTGGTCGTTGGTGTGTTTGCCCAAGCGCTGCGTTATCCACACGCCCTGTTCATCGGCCATGTCGTAGGCGCTGCCCACGTCGTCGATGGAGTTCAGCTCGATCATGAAGTGGCCGATCCGCTTGTCACCCGCTCTGTTGGACACAACGGCGCTGTGCTCGCGCGGGTTGCAGTGGAAGAAGCGGTCGGTTCCGTCGGCGCCGGCGTCGCTACGCTTGAAGCCAAGGCACTCGGTCAAGACCTGCACGACGCGGTCGAACTCCTCCGGCCTCTCGGGGTTCAGGCCAACGTGCCCGAGGCCGAGGTCGCCCGTCTTGAAACCGGCCAGCGCGCGGCCGGGGCGGAAGGGGCGCTCAAACAGCACGTGCGGGCCGATGTAGACCTCCATGTTCAGCCCCGCAAGGTCGAACGTAATCATGTCCGAGACGTGGCGGTTGGCAATTTGCTCCGGCGTCCCCTGCGAATACTCGATGCCCGCATCGAGCAGCTTGGCCTTGATCTCCGCGTACTGCTCGCGGTTGGGAACCTGCCAGCCGACGTACTCCATGTCGTCGGTGCCGTTTGGGACGAGTGCGATGCGGTGGTGGTACTCGTCCATACGCAGGTAGACGGTGCCGTCATCCGCGCGCTCCGTCACCTCCATGCCCAGCAAGTCGGTGGCAAACGCCTCCCACCTATCGACGTCGCTCACTCCGATTCCGAGATATCCCAGTTGCGATACAGGCATGGCGCCCTCCTCTCGTGGTTGCTGCCGCTTCTGCGCGGCTTACGTGTGCATCGTCGCGCGGCCCTCGTAGGCGGCGGTGCCCGGCTCGAGCGAGATGTCCGCCCAACTCTCCGCGTTCATGAACTCTTGCCAGCGGCGGTAGAAACCGCGCTGGTTGCTCTCCGAGATGTACCGTTCAGAGACCAGGCCGGGGTAGAGTGGATGCTCACCCGAGTGCCCCAGTCCCATCGACAGCTCATGCGCGTACCGGCGCGCCGTGGGCGTCAGCGCCGATTCCGTAACGTTCCGCCAGTTGTCGATGTCGTCTTGCTCGAACATTCCCGCCGCGCCGTTGTTGTTGGCGCTGCCCGTTATCGTGCCGTGTATCACCACTTCGGGCGCGTCTGGCTCGTAGAGTGCGAAGTGCCAGAACTCCGTCATCCGCGGGCCCCTCGGCAGGGCGAGCCTGAAGCCGAGCACGCCATTGGGGAAGAGGCTGTGGTTGGCCAACTGAATCTTGTGCGCGCGGAATTGGCCGAGCCGCCCTTCCACCTCCGGCATGGTGCTGCGGTGGTGCTCGAAGAAGATATGGCGATTCTCGTTCGTCATGCCTGCGCGATCGCGCGGCGAATCGTCTTCCACCTCCCGCACCGTTAGGCCGTGGCCGTTGACGAAGAGGTGCTGGTGCTTCCGTGAGAACAGCGCCTTGTGATCGCTCCGTGGCCGCCCCTGGAAGCGCTCATACGCCATGGCGCTCGACGTATGCGTAACGACCGTGTGGTAGTTGTCGGAGCAGTTGTCGACCGGTGTCTTCCAGTTCACCGGCTCCATCCACTTCATCGGCCCGACGGCCACCGTCCCGCAGTCGCGCCGGTTGAACGCCGTGTCGAGGTACCAGCGGGCGTCGCCCAGGTAGGCCTCCAGGCTCGGCGAATCGTGGTCCCACGTCGCGAACACGATGCCCGCGTACGTGTCCACCTTCGCCTCGATCAGCCTCAGCTCCTCAAGGTCCAACTCGCCGTAGTACGCCTCGTTGTACCCCGGCACGTGCTCCAGCGTCCCGTCGCTCCTGAACGTCCACCCGTGGTAGGTGCACATGAAGTGCTTGGCGTTGCCGTCGTCCGCACGCAGGATGCGGTTCCCCCGGTGGCGGCACATGTTCAGGAAGGCGTGCAGCTGGCCCTCGTTGTCGCGGGTGAGGATGACGGGGTCCTCGCCGATGTAGGTGTGGAAGTAGTCGTTGGGGTTCGGGACGAGGGAGACGTGGCCGATCATCTGCCACGCGCGTCCGAAGATCTTCTCCAGCTCGTCCTGGTAGACCTGCTCGTCGATGAAGATGCGCCGATCGAGCTTGCCCGTCTCCTCATCGAGCACGTGGTACTTCTTCGTAGCGACCATAGCGGCTACCCCCTGAACTACCTGGCGACAGTATACATTCAAGGACAAGAAGGACTAGGGCGAGAGTGTGGGCTGGCGGGGAAGGGGGCCTCCGGGCCCTACGACTCTTGCGCCCACCGCGCAAGCGCCTTTTCCGACGAGACTATCTCGTCGAGCGAGGTGTAGTAGTAGGCCTCCCAACCCTGCTCAGGCAGGCCGGTGAACAGCATCAAGTTGAGAGGGTACTCCTCGCTCTCGGTGGCGCGGCGAAAGTCATCGCGGAACAGGAACGTCGGCTTTCCTGCGGCGATGGCCATTCCCAGCTCCACCATCACCCCCTCGTCGGGAGGAACGCCGTTGACGACCGCGAAGATGCCGTCCGCATCCACCACGTCTTGGAAGTCCTTCTGGCCAATGCGGTACGCCCATCCGGCCCTTGCGAAAGCCTCCTGGTTGTTCCGTGCGAATGGCTCCCATACCTCCAACCCAAGCCCCGCTAGCGCGGCAACCAGTTGTGGGAGAAGCTCCGCCTTCTGCTGCGCGGAGAACCCGTAGGGATTGGCGAGGTAGATGGTCTTCATACGGTCGATGCCCCCTGTTGGCGCCCTTTGCGACGCTCATAGTCGAATGCGGGACCATGGTAACGCCTTGTCAGCGCTTGCCGCTCCTCAGCCCGGCCCTTTTCACCGTAGAGGACGCAGACAGCCGAATGAGCCCCAATGAGCCCGCTAGAATAGGCGGCACGCCGGATTCCCATTCTCACAGGAATGGAGGTGGGGACTCACGCTGCCTCGTTCCGCTACACTGCGGCTCTATGACTGACAGTGCATTTCCGACAACCCCGGAGGAGCTGACCGTCGCGTGGCTGACGGATGTGCTGCGCGGTGCAGGCAGCATCGACGGTGCGGTCGCATCGGTGTGCGTGGACCGTGGCGGAATCGTCTCGGGGTTCTATGGCGACATCGCGCGCTTGCACCTCGAGTATGAGGGTGCGTCCGGAATGGGGCCCGCAACGATGGTGGCCAAGTTCCCGACGCTCGAGGTCGCTGCCCGCACCATCGGCGTGCAGCGCGGCTACTACGAGCGCGAGGTCGCCTTCTACGAGCAGCTGGCGTCGGCGTGCGGCCTGCGCGTCCCTGCCTGCTATGGCGCTGCCGTCCACGACGAGGCGACGACGGTGCTCCTGCTCGAGGACCTGTCCGCCCACCACGAAGCGACGGTCGAAGCCACCACGCCCGCGGAGATGGCGTCGGTGATGCGCCAGCTCGCCGTGTTCCACGCCCGTTCGTGGGACGCGGACGCCGTCGGCGCATATCCCTGGCTGCCGTCCACCGACGCCGGAGCGGAGCGCTTTCAGCGCGAGTTTCCCATCGCATGGCCCACCATCTGTCAGTGGGTGCAGGCGCCTGTGGACGCCGACGCCGCAAGGGCAGGGGACTGGGTCGGCGAGCACGTTCCGGCGGTGAAGGGAACGCTGGGCGCGCGCCCTTGGGCGTTCCTGCACGCCGACCTGCGCGTTCAGAACCTCTTCTTCGACGCGGATGGTTCTGGCACAGCAATCGTCGTCGACTGGCAGCACTGTCGGCGCGGACGGGCGGCGTTCGACGTAGCGACCTACCTGTTCGGGGCTGCGTCGTCGTTGAGCGAGGACGATGAGCGTGTCCTCATCGCCGAGTATCACGCCGCACTCACGGAGGCAGGTGTGTCCGGCTACTCGATGGAGGAATGCCGCCGCGACTATGCGCTTGCGATGGTCGACCGTTTCGTCAACGTCGGCTCGACGCTCGCGACGGTCGATGCGGGCAGCGAGGGCGGGCGTAAGGCTGTCGACTACCTGCGTGAGTGCGGGATGGCCGCCTTCCTCCGCCACGCGCACATTCTGGAAACGTTGTAGAGGTTCGTGCATGGAAAAGATACGCAAGCACTACCCGGATATCGCGCCGACCGGGCCGACCCACGTGCGCGGCCTGCGCCACGGTGACCTAATGTTCATGGCAGGCTGCACCGCACGTGGCACCGACGCCCAGGGTGGCACGCTCGCCGAACAGGCGCGCGCCGCTCTCGACAAGATCAAGCGCATCGTCGAGCGCGAGGGCTGCACGATGGGGGACATCGTCAAGCTAACGACCTACGTCACGCGCATTGAGGAATACCGTGAGCGCGAGGACGAGATTGACGCCGTCTGGGCAGAGATGTTCGAGGGCCAGTACCCAGCGAACAGCCTCATAGGCGTTGCGTCCCTCGCGCACCCCGGCCTGGACATGGAGATAGAGGCGATACTGGGGTTCTAGGATCTCCCCTCAATCGCCGCACCATGGTGCGGGTGAGAGGTCTTATGCAGCGTGTTCGCCGACTTTGCGGCCGAATATGACGACGCTGTGCTCCACATCGTCAATATCGCAGACGCCCTCGAGGTAACCCCAGTCCTCGAACCCGTGCTTGCTGAAAAGGGACACGCTTGGCGTGTTCGTCTCGAATACCAGGGCAAGCAGGCTGCGAAGTCCCAGTTCCGGTGCTTGCCAGAGGGCGTGCGCCAGCAGCGCGTTGCCGATGCCGCGGCCCGCATAGCCTGCTGCGACGTAGATGCCGACCTCTGCAGTGGCCTCGTACGCAGGGCGATTGTAGAAGCGGCTGAGGCTCACCCAGCCGAGCAGCCCTCCGCTGTCCTCGTACACCCAGACGGGATGCGAGGCATCGCGCGATACCAGCCAATTGCGCCGCGATTCGACCGAGACCGGTTCCGTGTCGGCGGTGGACACCCGCGTCTGTACCGCCTCGTTGTAGATGGCGACGATGGCGGGGAGGTCTTCCTCGACTGCTAGGCGTATCATGCAGGCCTCCGCCGCGATTCTAGACCGGCGCGGCCGCCTGTGCACGTCACTAGCGCAGTACGGCGCGCTCCGTTCCCCTCGAGGCGGACCACCGATATGAAGTTTGTTCCGCGCACAAGGGGCCGCCTCTTTTACGGATGGTGGATTGTCGGGTCTCTCGCAATCGTCAACTTCGCCGTGGAGGCGACGGCTATCTTCTCCTTTGCCGTCTTCCTCAAGCCGATGAGCGAGGACCTCAATATCTCGCGGGGCGCAATCAGCTGGGTTGTCGCGTCGCGCCGCATCGCGACGGGCGTGGCCTCGCTGTTGGTGGGCCGCTTCATCGATCGCTACGGCGCGCGCGTCATGCTCACCGTCGCCGCCTCGATTGCGGGCATGGCCATCATCGGCCTTGGATGGGTGCAGAACTGGTGGCAATTCCTGCTGCTCTTCACCCTAGTCGGCCTAAGCGGCATCACGATGCCGGGCAACCTGCTGACCTCGGTGCCCGTGCAGAAGTGGTTCGTCCAAAAGCGCGGGCGCGCCACGTCCTACGTCACCGCTGGATTCGGCATCGGCGGGATGACGTTCGTGTTCGTCCACCAGCAGATCATCGATGCCTTCAGCTGGCGCGCTGCGTGGGTTGCGTCGGGCATATTCGTGCTGGCGGTCGTCATCCCGTTGGCATGGTTTGTCATGCGGCGGCAGCCGGAGGACATGGGCCTGCGCCCCGACGGCGCCGATGAGCCGCCAGCTGCGGCCCCAGCGCAACCGCAGCAACTCGCCACGCCTGCCGACGAGACGTCGTGGACGAGTCGCCAGGCGCTGCGGACGGTGGCGACGTGGCAAATCATGCTCTCCTACGTCCTCATCAGCTTTGCGATGGGCGGCGTGCAACTCCACCGCGTCGCGTTCTGGGAGGACCGGGGCTACGACCGCGCGCTCATCGCCAGCTCCTTCTCGCTTGACGCCGCCTTCTTCTTCGTGGGCATTCTGTCAGCAGGCTTCTTGGCGGAGCGCTTCCACGTTCGGCTGGTCGGCGGATATGCGATGGCGATCGCGGCGGTGGGCATCGTGGCGACGATACTCCTCGATGCCCCGTGGGTGCTCTTCTTCAGCGCCGTTGCGCTGGGCATAGGGCAGGGGACGAACGCCGTTGTCCAAATCCACATCTGGCCGACTTATTTTGGGCGCGCCAACATCGGCGCAATACGCGGCTACGTCGTCCCCGCCATCATCATTTCACAGGCCCTGGGTGCCCCCTTTGCGGGGATGTTCTTCGACGTGGTGAACTCCTACACGCCCGCGTTCTGGACGGGCGCGATTGCCGTGCTCGTCGCCGCGCTGCTGCTCATCGCCGCACGCGCGCCGCGCCTACCGCAGCCGCATGCTTAGGCGCCGACGGCCTCTAGCTCCGCCAATTGGTCGTCCGACAGGTCCAGGTCAACAGCCGCCGCGTTGTCCTCGAGCGATGCCAGCCGCCCGGGTCCAATGACAACGCTGGCGACGTTCGGCTTTGCCAGCAGCCACGCGAGCGCGAGTTGGCTGGCCGAGTGCCCCCATGCGGCACCGAGTGCATCCATCTGCTCTGCCATTACGACCTCGGCTTCCGTGTAGCCGGGGCCCTCGCCACCGCGCCAGCGGCGCGTACCGGCAATGGCCAAACGCGTGTTGGCGGTGCCCGTCAGCAGGCCTCCTGCCAGCGGGCTGTACGGCAGCACGCTCAACTCGAAGTGGTCGCACGCCGGCAGTACCTCACGCTCGACCTGCCTTGCGGCGAGGCTGTAGCGCACCTGGTTGCAAACGGGCGTAGCGGCGCCCGCGACAGCCTGCGCGGTCAGCACCGCCTCCGCAGCCTGCCAGCCTGCGTAGTTGGACAGCGCGAAGTAGCGGATCTTGCCATCGCGTATCAGCAACTCCATCGCTAGCAGCGTCTCGTCGATGGGCGTGTCCGTGTCGGGGTGGTGTGCGTAGTAGAGGTCGATGTAGTCGGTCTGGAGGCGGCGCAGCGAGTCCTCCGCCGCGCGCATCACGTGGACACGGCTCAAGCCGCGGCCGTTCTGGCCCTCGTAGATGCGCTCCCCGCATTTCGAAGCGAGGATGACGTCGTGCCGCTTGCCTGCGAGCGCTTTGCCCAGCAGCGCCTCGGCACCCTCGCGCTCGTAGTGGGGCGGCGCGCCCGGGCGGTCGAAGCTCGGGCGGTTGCCGTACGAATTCGCCGTATCGATGAAGTTGATGCCCAACTCGAGCGCACGATCGACGAGCTCTTGCACGTCCTCAGCGAGCGGCGCAATGCCGAACAGCGCCGTTCCCAAGCAAACCTGTGACACCGTCACGCCCGTGCGTCCCAGCAGTGCGTACTCCATGCCAAACCTCCTAGTACCGCTGCCGGCCTGCGGCAGGGTGCGTCTCTGAAAATACCACGCTGGTCTTCACTCCTACCCACAGGTACATAGGCCTGCCGTCCTCGGCCACCGGATAGTCAACGCGCTCCGGCGCGAAGCCCGCTTCCGCTAGCAAACGCTCCCACAGCGCTAGGGGGAAGATGCCCGTGACGTGCCGGTCCACGTGGACGGCAAGGCTACCCGACGCCTCCACAAGAAAGACGTACACCGTCTCGATGCGCGCGTCCGACGGGTCGGGGTCTGTCGATACCTCGACGTAGGTGAGGCGCATGCCATCGCTTGTGCGCGTCCCTTCGTCTATTACCGGCGGCTCAAACGTTTCGCGGTAGTGATCGGGCGCAACGATGAGTACGCCGCCCTCGCGCAAGTGCGCACTGGCCGTGGCGAAGGTTGCGCGCAGATCGTCCTCCGTCAGCATGTAGTCAATGGCGTCGTGGATGAGCACCGCGTCGAACGTGCGGCCTAGCCGTACCGTGCGCATATCGCCCTGGTGGTGCGTCACGCCGGGATTTAGGCGGCGCGAGTGCGCCAGCATCTGCTCCGACAGATCGACGGCGGTGGCGTCGAAGTCGTTCGTAAGGTGGCTCAGATTGTGGCCCCCGCCGCATCCGAGGTCTAGGATGTGATAGCGCCCCGGCCCGAGTACGCGGTGCAGCGCGCAGCGCCAATGTGATGCCTTGACCGCGTAATCCTCCGGCGGGCTCATCAGTGGCCATAGGTGTGCGAGGTCGCCGTAGAGGCGCGGGAGGCTGTCGGATCCGCAAGGCATGGATAAGATTGTATTGCGGGCGGGTGGGCAGGGGCCACGGGCCTCAGAAGGACGCTGTTGAGAGCGCATGGCACGGAATCGCCGGAGGCGATAACCTGCCCTCAGTGTCGCGTATCTCCCATGCCCTAGCGCACCGTATGCCCTTCTTCTACGGTTGGGTGGTCACGGTGGTGCTGGGCCTCGCAATCTTCCCGACGGTTGCCTACCGGCCGGCCATCATTGGGCTGCTGTACCCGCCGATGCAGGATGCGCTCGACTGGTCGAGGACGTCCCTGGGGGGTGCGGTGCTCCTTGGGAGTCTGCTTGTGGTCGTCGCTGCACCGTTGGCCGGGAGGCTCGCCGACCGCTACGGCGCATGGCTCGTTCTCAACGGTGCCACCGTGCTCATGGGCCTCTGCCTCATCGGTCTGGGAGCAATATCGCAGCTGTGGCTCTTCTACGTGCTGTTCGGCGTTGGCTACGCCGCATTTGCCGGTGTCAATCGCGTCGGCATCACGTCTGCGCTAGCCCATTGGTTCGTTCGCAAGAGAGGGACGGCGATGGGCCTCGTGACGCTGATGCTCGGCTTGGGGTTCATCGTCATCCCAATACTCGCTGAGCGTGTGCTGGACGGGTCGGGCTGGCGAGCCTCGTGGTACGTGCTCGGGCTCCTGACGCTTGCCGTGGCGTTGCCCGGAGGAATCGTACTGCTCCGAAACCGACCCGCGAGCGTCGGTCAACAGCCGGACGGCGCGGCCGTACGGGCGGACGCTACCGGCGCAAGCACGCCCTCCAGGGAGTTGCAGTGGACAGCCGCCCAGGCGATGCGGACGCCCACGCTGTGGATGCTCGTTGCGTCGATCTCGCTGGTCGAGATGTCTCGAAACGGCATCGGCATCCACATGATTGCGCACATGACGGAGCAGGGGATGTCCCCGGCATACGCGGCGATAGCCTTCAGCATTGCCGGAGCCACGATGATTCCAATGAGCGTTACCCTGGGGATGGTCGTCGACCGGTTTGGAGCGCGGTTCGCCTATGGCATCGCCGCAGTGTCGGTGTTGGTAATGGGCATACTTGTCATCTTTGCCGACTCCAACTTCATGGCCATCCCCATAGGAGTAACCATGGGCGTCGGTGCAGGAGGCGTAGACATGATCATGCGCGTCATCTTCGCGAACTACTTCGGGCGGGAGTCTGCGGGCAGCGTAATGGGTATCGTCACGCCGTTCATCGTCCTCTCACTCGGGCTGGGCGCACTGATTTCCGGCATCATGTACGACGTTCAGGGCAATTACGTATTGATCTTCTGGTCGTGGATTGCCGTATCGGTGGTCGCCATCTCCGTCTTGGTGCTCGTACCGCGCCCTCGGCACAGCAGTGAGGCTTCATAGGCGCGCACGCTATAATGCCGCCCCGGTCTCTGGCGCACTTCGCCGAAGCGATGGGCCGGTATGACCATTACTAGGCAGAGGAGGTTACACTGTGACACGTCCCGACACTCCGAACAGCATTTGGGTTGATCTTCTAGGCGCAGAGGTCAGGTTCGTCCAAGGCTCGCGCTACCGCATCCGCATCGTCGAGGCAGGGGTAGGGCGCCCCGAGACGCTGCTCATGCTCCACGGCGGCGGCGGCCATATCGAGACGTTCGCCCGCAACGTCGTCCCGCTCAGCCAGCACTTCCACACCATCGGCGTCGAGATGCTCTGGCACGGGATGACGGACGCTCCCCCCATGTGGGACCACATGAACGGGCAGGTTAGCGACGAGGTGCTCGACCTCATGGACACGCTGGGCCTCGACAAGGTGTGGATTCACGGTGAGGCCGGCGGTGCAAGCGGCATGACCCCGCTCATCCTCAATCACCCCGATCGGCTCAAGGGCGTCATATTCGAATCGGGTATCGCGATGAAGTTCAAGGAGGGCAGCATCAAGCCGCCTCCCGCGCCTCCCGTTGGCGGTATCTCGATGGTGGAGCGCAGCAAACAGCTGCTCCGCAACCTGAGCTGGGACGCCGTTCGCGCGCGGCTCCTCATGGTCATGCACCGCGACCACCCCGAGCAAGTGACCGACGAGCTCGTCGACGTCCGCCTTGCCCACTACTCACGGCCGGAGACGAACGACGGCATGATTCGCGTCTACGACTACTACGGCTCCGGCAAGGGGGCGCAGTACCTCGCGACGGAGGAAGAGGTGTCGCAGATACGCTTGCCCGTGCTCGTCGTCTGGAACGACGGCAGTGAGGGCAACGGCCCTGACGCGGGCGAGCGCCTCGCATCCCTCATCCCGGGCGCGCAATACAAGCTGCTGCCGGAGACGGGCTATTGGGCGCACTGGGAAAAGCCCGCCGAGTTCAACGAGGCCGTGCGCCAGTTCATCATGGGGGAGAAGGTGACGTAGGGGCGCTCCTGCCGAGGGAGTGCGCCCCTATTGCCACCTTCCGCGCCTCTTTTCCGCCATTCCCGCACAGGCGGGATCAAGGGGTGGGCAGGAGTTAGCGCCCCGTGGTGGAGATGGGGGGGAGTCGAACCCCCCGTCCAGAAGAGGCTAGCGCAGGATGTACTACAGGCTTATCCGGCGCTTTGTCGACACGCTCGAGACGCCCACCGGCGGGCTTCCCGGGCGCCTACCGCTGTTCTTAGGCGGCCCGTAGCGGCGTGAGGGCCGCTGCACCCCGACTGGGTTGTCGCCGGAGGTCGCCGCCGGGGTGGGCGACCGTGGCGCGGCTGCGTGCTTTACGCTGCCAGTGCGACTTGCTTGTTGCCAGTCACTGTTGTGCCGCCTGATTAGCGAGGGGCGACGACCTCGGCCTGCAATCCTGCCCAACCGACCCCTGTCGAAACCACGCATCCCCACGGCCGGACGCTTCAGTTTAGCACGGGGGGAGGGGCAGCAGCAGGGCAGGGAGGCCCACGCGGTCGCCCTGCGACAGGCTCAGGCGAACGGAGGCTATGCGGTTGGTGCTAGGCGCTGCGGCGCAACTGCCGGGCGACCTCGCGCTCCGTTTCGCGCTCGATGATGCGGCGGCGCTTGTCGTAGCGGCGCCGTCCCTTCGCGACCGCCAGCTCCACCTTTGCATAGTGGTCCTTGATGTAGAGGCGCAAGGGCACCAGGGTCAGCCCCTTCTGCGAGACCTGCTGTGCGAGGTGATTGGCTTGCTCGCGGTGCAGGAGCAGCTTGCGCGGGCGCGTCGGCTCGTGGTTCCAGGGGCCGCCGGCGGACCAGGGCGATACGTGCATGTTCTGGAGCCATAACTCGCGCGCTTGGGGCATGGCATACGCATCGCGCAGGTTGACACGGCCCGCGCGTATCGACTTGATTTCGGTGCCGCTCAACACCAACCCTGCCTCCATCGTCTCGATCACCTCGAAATCGAAACGAGCGCGCCGGTTGGACGCGATGAGCCGGAAGCGCCCCTGCGGCGCGTCGCCGGCCGCTGCACGCTTCTTGGCGCTCCTGCGCGACTTCTTGGCCACGGCTAGCCGCTCAACTTCAATTGGAGGAGCCGCACCGCTTCTGCAAGCGCCTCGTCCGTTGTGGGCTCTGGTACATCGCGCGGCTCGATACCGCACAGGCTATCGAGCGCCTCCAGCGCGTCCGGGGCGAACACCAGGACGTTTCGGACCTCCTCCTTCTCCTTCTCCGCGCACAGCTCTTGCAGCTGCCGCGAGATGGAGGCCAGCGCTTGCCGGTCGATAGGCGGCCCGGCGAACACGTCCGGCTCTAAGCCATCGCCCTCGATCAGCTGCCCCCCTGGTGTGAGCCAGCGGCCCGTCGTCAGGAACAGGCCGCCCTCGTTCTGCAGGTCGAAGGCGGTGTTGACCGAGCCCTTGCCGAACGTAGGGGAACCGACGATGACGGCTCGCCCCCTGTCTTGAAATGCGCCCGTCAGTATCTCGGAGGCGCTTGCGCTGAAGCCGTTGACCAGCACCGCAAGCGGCAAATCGGTCGCAGTGCCGCCTTCCGTTGCCATGAACTCCGTCCGGTTGCCGTCGCTGTCCACGAGGGTGACGACAACGCCGCCGTCGAGGAACTCGGAGGCGATAGCGACCGCGGCGTCCACGAGGCCGCCGGCGTTGTTGCGCAGGTCAAGTACGAGCGCCTGCGCGCCTCCATCACGCAGCGTTGCCAGAGCGTCCTGCATGTCGCTGTGCGAGCGCCCTTCGAATCTCGACAGCGCGACGTATCCCACACGCGGGTCCTCATCGAGCAGGCGGCTCTCAACGGACGCGATGACGATGGTGTCGCGTACGACGGTCACGTCGAGAGGCTCCGGTAGGCCTGCGCGCAGTACGGTGAGCACCACCTCCGTATCCTTGGGCCCGCGGACGCGCGAGACGACCTCCAGGGTGGAGAGGCCCTCCACGCTCTCACCATCGACCTCCAGAATGGTGTCGCCGGGCATCAGGCCAGCGCGTTCTGCAGGAGATCCCGGCAGGGGTTGGAGGATGAGCAGCTGGCCGTCCCGCACGCCAATCTCCGCGCCGATGCCCTCGAACTCTCCCGAAAAGTTGAACGAGATCTCCGCCTCTGCGGGCGACGCATAGGCGCTGTAGGGGTCGTCGAGGGCCTCGATGATGCCCCGAATGGCAGCTGCCTCCAGCTCGTTGGCGTCAACCTCGTCCTTGTTGATGTAGCTGGTCTCTATGTGTTGAACGACTTCGTCCAGGGTGCTGAGCTCCTCCTCGCCGGGCGGGGCGCGCAAGATGAGCAGCACGACTGCTGCAACGGCTACGGCGATGACGGCGATGAGGAAAGCGCGCATAGGGTGGGGGTGCTCAAGGTGCTTCGTTTCGCGCGCACTTCGCTATTTTACATAACAACAATAGTGCGAAGTGCGGGCGTGGTGCGCTAGCGCATCCTCAACCAACCTCGTCCGGCGTTAGCCTCGTCCAACCCAGCCTTGTATACGAAGTCACCTTCCGGCGTGGTCTTACGCGCCGCCAGTTCGTCGAAGTCCAACTCCACCGTCTCATCGCCATCGCACTCGACGTTGACGATGCTGCCTTCGCGGCTGGCGCTGCGGGGCCGCTGTTCGAAGACGTTGCCCTCGCCGACGTCAAGTCGCAGCAGCGGCTCAAGATTGGTGAAGCGAAGGTCCGTACGCATCACCGCACCATCGGCGATGGAGAAGTTGTCTTCCTCGCAGCTGAAAAATGGCTGCTCGGGCAGTTCGAAGGTATCGGAAATCACCTCGGTTCCTTTCAATGCGGTTTGGGGCCTCAATCGAGGTCCCCAGCTAGCGACGTATTATCCTGCTGCCGCGGCCCCTGCGTATGCGCCCTCCACCGGAAGTATTCCAGCAACGGCGCGCATGAGCTCCTGAATGCCGAGCCCCGTTGCGCAGGACGTAACGACCGCAAGCGTACCCTCGTGCAATGCGACGTCGGTCGATGCGTCAGGTGTGCCGGCCAGGGCGCGGTCCAGCAGGTCGGCCTTGTTGAGGGCGAGCACCCGCGGCTTGTCCCGGACGCCGAGATCCTTCAGCACATCCTCGACGACCCCCACGTGCTCCGCAGCGTTCGGATGGGAGAGGTCGACGACGTGCAGCAGGACGCTGGCCTCTTCCAACTCCTCTAGCGTCGCATGAAATGCGGCGGTGACCGTCGCAGGCAGCTTCTGGATGAAACCGACGGTGTCGGTCACGAGCGCCTGCCTGCCGCTTGGCAGGCGCACGCGCCGCGTCACCGGATCCAGGGTCGAGAACAACTGGTCGCGGGCGAGCACGCCGGCGCCGGAAAGCGCGTTGAGCAGGCTGCTCTTGCCTGCGTTCGTGTAGCCGACGAGCGAGATGACGGGAATGCCGCTGCGACGGCGCTGGGCGCGGTGCTGCTCGCGCTGCCGGCGCACGCGCTCGATCTCCGTCTTCATTCGCTGAATGCGCCGCCCGACAATGCGCCGGTCGGTCTCGATCTGCGTCTCACCCGGGCCCCGTGTACCGATGCCCCCGCCGAGCCGCTCGAGGTGGCTCCACTGGCCTGCGAGGCGCGGAAGCAGGTACTCGGCTTGCGCCAGCTCCACCTGCAGGCGCCCCTCCCGCGTGCGCGCGTGCCGTGCGAAGACGTCCAGTATCAGCGCAGTCCGATCGATGACTTTGACATCGTTGGCTTCTCCGCCGGCGCCCAGTTGCTTGGCCGCGAATCTACGCTCGAGGTTGCGCTGCTGAACGGGCGTGAGCTCGTCGTCGCAGATGAGGGTGTTGAAGCCGATTTCGGCGTGAATCTTCTCCAATTCGGCCAGTTTGCCCGCCCCCAGGTAGGTCGGCAGCGTTCGCTCGATCCGCTGCGCCAACGCGCCGACCACCTCCGCGTCCGCCGTCCGTGCGAGCATGGCCAATTCGCTTAGCGAGTCGTCCATCGACCACGGTCCGCGCTCACCTTTGACACCAATGCCGACTAGGAAGGCTCGCTCTTGCTGCGCCTTCGTTGGCACCGTGCCGCGCTGCCGCTTGCTGCTGGCTATCCCCTACCCTCCGCTTTCCGAATGGTGCACCGCGCCTATCGCGCTCCGATGACGGATCCTTCCAACCGGCGCAGACCCTCTTCAACGCGCTCGTCTGGCGTCGTGAGCGACAGCCGCACGTAGCCCTCGCCGCACTCGCCGTAGCCGCGTCCCGGCGTGACGACGACGGCGTGCTTGTCGAGCAGCTCGGTCGCCAGTTCCGCCGAGGTCCAGCCCTCCGGGCATCGCGCCCATACGTACAACCCCGCTTTGGGCAGTGCAACGTCGAGACCCATGGCCTGCAGCACCTCGACCATGCGGTCGCGGCGCCGGCGGTAGATGTCGTTGTTCGCCGCGCACCACTCCTCGGTGGTGTTATCCAGCGCCTCGATGCCCATGTACTGCACGGCCTGCGAGACGCCGGAATCGAGGTTGGACTTCACGCGCAGCAGCGCATCGATGAGCGCCGGATTGCCCACCGCCATGCCGAGCCTCCAACCCGTCATGTTGTAGGTCTTGGAGAGCGAATGGAACTCAATCGCCACGTCCATAGCCCCGGGCGTCTGCATGAATGACGGCGCGACGTACCCGTCGAACGTGACTTCCGAATATGCCGCGTCGTGGCAGATGGCCACGTCGTGTTCCTTCGCGAATGCGACGGCCTCTTGGAAGAACTTCTCGGTGGCGAGGCCGCCGGTTGGGTTGTTGGGGTAGTTCAGCCACATCACCGTCGCCCGGCTGGCGACATCGGACGGGATGGCCGACAGGTCAGGCAACCAGCCCCGCTCCTCGTGCAACGGCATGAAGTGCGACTCGCCTCCCGCAAACATTGTGCCCACTCCATAGACGGGGTAGCCCGGGTCCGGAACCAGCGCGACGTCACCCGGGTCGATAAGGCAAAGGGCCATGTGCCCGATGCCTTCTTTTGCCCCAATCAAGGGCAACACCTCTTTGCTTGGGTCAAAACTCAACCCAAAACGACGCTCGTACCATCGTGCGATCGACTCGCGCAATTCCGGCAGACCGTCGGTCTCCGGATAGCGGTGGTTTGCGGGGACATCCGCCGTCCGTTTTAGCTCGTCGACCACGTGCTGCGGGGTTGGTATGTCGGGATCGCCGATGCCGAACGAGACGACATCGGCGCCCTGTGCGCGCTTTTCCTGGATCTTCCGGCTGATTTCGAGGAACAGGTACGGGGGCAGCTTGTCGAGCCGGCTGGCTATTTCCATGAACGCTCCATTCAGTCGGGAATCTCGCCGCTGAAGACCTCTTCGACGGGGCCTTCCATGATTGCGCTCCCGTGGCCTGGCCAGGTGATGGCTAGCTCCCCGCCTGGCACTGCGACCGTGACGCGGTGGTCGATGAAGCCGTGCAGCCGCGCGGCGACGGTCATCCCGACAGCGCCGGTCGCGCACGCCAGTGTCTCGCCCGCGCCGCGCTCCCACGTCCGCGAGCGCAACCGGTCACGGCCAAGCACGTTGACGATATGGAAGTTGACGCGGTTCGGAAATGCGGGGTGGTGCTCCATCATTGGCCCCACCCTGCCCAGATCCAGCGATGCCACGTCTTGGTCGACGAACGCCACCGCGTGCGGGTTGCCGGTTGATATAGCGGTCACCGGGAACTCATCGCCAGCGGCAAGCGCGGGCGCGTCGAATACGATGTCGGACGGCGCGATGCCAAGCTCGGCGAGTAAGCCGGCGTCCAGCCGTGCGAGGTCGCTCGGCCCCAACTGCGATGGGTCCACCGGCACAGATGCCGCGCGCAGGATGGGCTCGCCCATGTCGACGACGGCCTTGACGATGGCGCCGTCAAGGCGCAGCGGCGTCACGCTGAGCACGCCTGCGCCCGTTTGCACTGAGAGAGCGGAGGCGTCCCCAAGCGGTGCGATGCCGCCTTCGATGACGAACTTGGCAAAGCAACGGATGCCGTTGCCGCACATCTCCGACTCCGAGCCGTCCGAGTTCCACATTCGCATCCGTATGTCGGCCTCGTCGGACGGCACTGCAACAATCAAGCCATCGCTGCCGATGCCGAAGTGCCTGTTGGACACACGCCGCGCCACGGCGGGCCAATCACGGGTTTCCCCGCGCCCGTCCACGAAGATGTAGTCGTTGCCTGCACCGTGCATTTTCGTGAACCGCATGCCGGGATTCTATCATTGCGATTGGGCGCGCTTGCCCCCCGTTGTGCTGTCGCCTAGCATTAGCTGGAAGCGCCGCCATGCGGAAAGGGGACGAGACGATGGAGATTACCGTTGAGCAGGTGTGGGACACGGTCGATTCCGTGCTCGAAAAGACGACGAACACCGCCGTAATCGACGGTGCGTTCAGTTTTGCCGTCCATGAGCCTGGGTTCGTCGATGGCATAAGGGCTGCGCGCCAAAGCCTCTTCAATTCGGAGGAGCCGCCCTATACCGATGATGAGGACGGACGGATGGAGCGCGGGCGGTGGGTGCAGAACTTCGACTGGCACCTCAAGGCTATCCCCGAGTCGCAGTACGCCCAGCGGCACGACCAGTTCTACGGTTCAGTCAAGCGCCTCTCCGAGGAGTACAACGTTCCCAGCTGGGCGGTAGACCACTGCCTCTTCTTCGGTGTATCCCCTACGATGTCGCCGATCCGCGCGTTCGTCCACGAGTCGCCGCAGGGCGCCGTCTCCCTCGACATCCGCATCCTCTCCTCCGACGTCACCGGCGAGCAGTTGGGGCGCTTCTACAACCACCTGCGCGAGCGCGCGGAGATCCCGGCCCTTTCCTACGATCGACCACCCGACGACGGCCAGCCGCAGACCGTCCGCACGTGGGCGGTCCACGTGCTGTCGAACCACGTCGGTATGGACGTGGAGATGGCCGAGCAGCTTTGGGACGAACGCTATCCCGCCCATCCTCCTGAGCGCGACCACAGGACGGCCTTTAGAGATGTGCTCCACCGCATACAGGGCGTCATCTGGGGTCACAGCCGCCTAGGGTTGGGGTAGTCCCTCCACCCACTCGGCAGCGTCCTCGTACCATGCTATCCGTTTGTCTGCCGCGCGGAACCAGGTGGCCTGACGACGCACCAGCGTGCGGTGCGCCGCGCGCACTTGCTCGATCGCCTGCTGTAGCGTGAGCTCCCCAGCGACGTGTGCGGCTAGTTGGCGGTAGCCGGCGCTGGAGAAGGATGGGAGCTCCGGCGTATAACCCGCGGCCAAAAGGGCACGCACCTCGTCTAGCCACCCGGCCGACAGCATCCCCTCGATCCGTGCGTCGATGCGCCGGTGCAATTCTGCGCGTGCCACCGGCAGCCCGACGAGATGGGCCTCGAACGGCGGCGGCAACTTGCGCCGCTGCGCCGACAGAGGCCTGCCGGTCGCTGCGACCACCTCGAGCGCCCGTACTAGCCGCCGTGTGTTGCGACGGTCGACGGAGGAAGCTGCGTCGGGATCGAGTGCGGCAAGGCGCTCGTGCAGTGCTTCTGATCCCCGCTCTGCTGCGACTGCCTCCAATTCTGTGCGTAGCTCCGGTTGGGGGGCAACGCGCGGCGCTTCCCAACCTTCCGCTAGCGCCCAGACGTACTGACCACTACCGCCGACCACAACCGGCAGCGCGCCCCGCGCTAGAGCGCCGTCGATGGCCACGCGCGCAAGTTCCAGGAATCGCGCGAGGTTGAACGGCTCGTCGGGGTCGGCGACGTCGATGAGGTGGTGAGCGCAGGCGTCGCGCTGCTCCACCGTCGGCTTCGCCGTGCCAATGGACATGCCTCGATAGACCTGCCGGCTGTCGGCGTTAATGACCTCGATGCGCCTTTGTGCTGCCAGCGCAATCGCTGCGGCCGTCTTACCTGATGCGGTTGCTCCAACAATGAAGACGACCGGGGGTCGTGCCGAATGCGGGCTTTCGGGGAGCGAGGTCATGCTCGCACGGGTTGCGTTCTAGGCTGCGCGCTTGGCACGCGCAACGGCCTTTGCGATAGCTGCGAATTGGACTGCTTGCAGGCTGGCGCCACCGACGAGCGCGCCGTCGATGTCGCGCTGCTCGGCAAATCCTGCGATGTTCTCCGCCGTCACGCTTCCGCCGTAGAGCAATGGCATTGCCTCTGCTGCGTCCGTCCCGGCCATGCGGCGCAGCTCGTCGCGTACCGCGCCCATAATGTCTTGTGCTATCTCCGGCGTCGCCGCCCTACCCGTCCCGATAGCCCATACCGGCTCGTACGCAACCACTACCTGCGCCATCTGTTCGGGTGTGAGATCGCCAAGCCCCGCCCCGAGCTGAGCGTGGCAGACCTCTGCCGCGCACCCGCCCTCACGCTGCTCCAGCGTCTCGCCCAAGCAGAAGACGGGTGTCAGGCCCACCGAAAGCGCGGCGTGGACCTTTTGGTGGATGAATGCGTCGCTCTCGCCCATCACGTGGCGGCGTTCGGAGTGGCCGAGGATGACATGCGAGCAGACCTCGCGCAGTATCTGGCCGGAGACCTCGCCCGTGAACGCACCCTTCGCCTCCGGATGCATGTTCTGCGCGCCCAGCATGACACGGGACCCTGCGAGTGCGGCAGCGACCACCGGCAGCGACACGAACGGTGGGCATACCAGCGTATCGACCGGCACCTCGTCGAGTGGCGCACGCAACTCCGCAGCGAGCGCGCCTGCGTCGGCGGGGCCAAGGTTCATCTTCCAGTTTCCGGCAACCAGCGGGCGCGCCACGCTACGCTCCGAACTTCTGTAGCTTGCCCGCGTGGGCGAGCGCCAGCATCATGATGTGCTTCGCCTCGAAGATGCCCAGTGATCCCTTCCGCAACTCGCGCTCGTTGAAGCGGTCGACGCCGTCGCCGAGCGTCCATTGCGAGCGCAGAATGAACGGGACCGGGTGCCAGGAATGGGATGCCATTGACGACGGCGTCGAATGGTCGCCGGCCACCATCAGCACGTCGGGCCTCATCGCCAACAGCGTAGGGATGTAGGCGTCAAGCGCCTCGGCGGCGAGGCGCTTCCGGTCGAAGTCCCCGTCCTCGCCTGCGGAGTCGGTGTGCTTGTAGTGCAGGAAGAAAAAGGTGTAGTCGTCCCACGCATCCCGCAGTGTGGCGATCTGGCCATTGAAGTCATCGCCGGTAGGCAGCACGTCCATGCCGACGATGGAGGCCAGCCCGCGGTACATCGGGTAGGCAGCGATGGCCGCTGCGCGCAATCCATAGGCTTCGCCAAATGGCGGGAGGTTGGGAGCGCCAGCCCAGCCTCGGAGCAACACGGCGTTCGCGCGCTCCTCTCCCTTGAGTAGCTGTTGCGCGTCTGCGACGAATGCGTTCGCTATCTTGGCCGTTGCCGCGGCTGCTTTGTTCTTGCTTGCAACTGCCAGCGCCGGGGCGCCCGTCCGCTGCGGGTCGGTCTCCGTTAGGTCGGCGCTCAGATTGCTGCCGCGCAGCCGCAGGACGAAACGATAGTCCTTCACATGCTGCACCGTCAGGTCAATGCCGTCTCCGGCGATGGTGTCGAGCCGTTGGGCGAGCGGCGCGGCCAGTTCCGTCTCGATGCGCCCCGCGCGGCGGTCGACGAGGTTACCCTCACCATCGACGGTGGCAAAGTTGCCGCGCGCCGCTACGTCGCCTGCCTGCAGATCCATACCGATGCCCAGCGCCTCCAGCGCGCCACGCCCGATGAGGTACTTCAGTGGGTCGTAACCGAATAGCGCGAGATGCCCCGGGCCGCTGCCTGGTGTCACGCCGAGCGAGACAGGGATACTCGATCCGGCCGCGCTCGCTTGCGCCAGCTGGTCGAGGTTGGGCACGCGCGCCGACTCCAACTCGGAGCGCCGCGTAGTAGGCTGCGGCAGGCCGCCAAGGCCGTCAGCCACCAGCATGAGTATCTTGGCGTCGTTCGGTTGGAGGATGTCGTTGAGGTACGGAAAGTCGATCATGGCTACTTATCTTCCAGCGCCGCAACGCCGGGGAGGATGGTGCCTCCGAGGAATTCGAGCGACGCGCCGCCGCCCGTCGATACGTGCGTCATCCTACCTGCCAGGCCAAACGCTGAGACGGCCTCTGCCGTCGAGCCTCCGCCGATGATGGTGGTCGCGCCGCTGTCCACCAGTGCCTGCGCGACGGCCCGTGAGCCGTGGTCGAACGGTGGCACCTCCGCGACTCCAAGCGGGCCGTTCCACACGGCGGTGCGCAGCCGCGCGACCTCCGATGCCCATGCCTGCGCCGTCCCGGGGCCGATGTCGAGCACCATCGCGTCCGGCGGAATCGCGTCGGGCGCGACGACCTCGTGCGGAACGCCCTCGGCGATCTCGCGCGCTACGACGACGTCGGCGGGCAGGTGGAGCACCGTGCCACCCTGTTCTGCCCGCTCTAGTAGGCCGCCGCAAAAGCCGACCAGCTCTTCCTCGACCAGAGAGGCGCCGACGCCCAGCGCCTTGGCTCTGAAGAAGGTGGCGGCCATGCCTCCGCCGATGAACATCGCGTCTGCGCTGTCGAGCAGTCGCTCCAGCACCTTCACCTTGTCGCTGACCTTTGCTCCGCCGGAGATCGCGCCGAACGGACGCTCCGGCGATTCGAGTACGCGGCCGAGGAATTCCAATTCGCGCTCCATCAGCAGCCCGGCCACCGCTGGCATGTGGTGTGTGACGCCTTCCGTGGAGGCGTGCGCGCGGTGCGCGGTGCCGAAGGCGTCGTTCACGAAGACGTCGCCGAGGCGGGAGAGCGCGATGGCAAACACCTCGGAGTTGGCTTCTTCGCCCGGGTAGAAGCGGATGTTCTCCAGCAGCAGCACCTCGCCCGGTCCCAGCCGCTCCGCTTGCTCGCGCGCGTTCGCTCCGATGGCATCGTGCACGTAGCCCACGTTGGCACCGAGCAACTGCGCCAGCCGGTCTGCGATGGGAGACAGCTCGAACTCCGGCCTATGCTCGCCGCCTGGGCGTCCCAGATGCGTGGCGATGACGACCGCCGCGCCTACACCTCGCAGGTAGTTCAGCGTGGGCAGCGCCTCGCGGATGCGCACGTCGTCCGATATTGCCGACGTTCCGCGTTCGAAGGGCACGTTGAAGTCTGCGCGAACGAGTGCGCGCTTGCCTGTCCAATCAACGTCTTTGATGGTCCGCTTGGTGCTCATGCCACCATCTCCACCACGACGCTTTCCCACCGCGCGACGCTGGCTGAGTCCATGCCGGCCTGACGCAAGCCGTCGAGCGCGTTGCGGGCGATGGCCGCCGCATGTTCGCGCGACAGCGCCAGTGCGCCGACCTCGTCCAGTACCGCCCGCAGTTGGGGTAGGTCTCCCGGCTCGACGACACGCTTGAAATAGACATCGCCGAGCGCGCGTTTTTGGCTAATGGTAGCCTTCTCGAGCGCGACCACGACGGGGAAGAGCTTCGCCTTATTGAGGATGCGCGGACGCGCCGGTTCGGCGGCCAAATCAGAGAGGTCCTCAGCAATTGCCGACGCCAGTCCCAGCTGCTCGCCATATGTTTGAAGCGCCTCGACCGAGGCGTCGTCGCGTCCGCCCAGACTGGCGCCGATCGCCATGGCTCCGCCAAGCAGTGCGCCCCGCTTGGCCAACGCCATACGTTCGTACTGCGACTGCATCACGTCGATGCGCTCCTGGAATGTCAGGTCGAGGTACTGGCCCTCGTAGCACCGCAGTGCGGCGGCGTCGAGGCGCGACAGCGCCGCCAGCGTGCCGCCGGGCGGCAGCCCCGCGTCTTGCATGCCCAGTGCGACGATGCGCGCCAGCGCGTGGAGGCCGTCGCCCACATTGATCGCCTGTGCGGGACCCCACAGCCACCACACCGCCGCCCGCTCCTCACCGGGGCCTTCTGCGGTCTGCATCTGCTCATGGACGAGGACGGAGTTGTACAGCAACTCGCAGGCTGCCGCCGCTGCGGCAACCGGCGGTGATCCCCCCTGCCCGCCTGCCGCCTCGATGCAGGCCGCGCCGAGCACGCGGTCCGGCGTGGGGTACGTGTCAGGCGTGCCGTCGCTGGCGACCCAGCCAAGCTGGTACTGCATCATGCGGTAGAGCGGCAGTTGCCCGCGAGCCTGCGCGTCAACTGCGTCCCGCAACGCCCGTTCGACGACGGATTGGTGGTCACGGAGCACGCCGATGGCGTTCACTCCGTCGCCTCGCCAGCCCCAGCCTTCTCGAGCGCCCGCTCGATGTCGCCGAAGGGGATGCTCCCCTCCCGGATAAGTGCCGGGTGCTCGACCGTGACGTCGACGATAGTGGAGCCCTCGCCGCCTTCGCACGGTCCGCCGTCCAGCAGCAAGTCAATGACGCCGCCCAGCTGCTCGGCCACGTCGTCGGGCGTGGCGGGCGATGGGCCGCCGTGCAAGTTGGCGCTGGTGCCGATGAGCGGCACGCCCGTGAGCCGCGCGATAGCCCGTGGCGCAGGGTGGCCCGGGATGCGAACCGCAACCGTATTCGCTCCGCCGGTGACGCTCGCGGGCACGCGCACCGCACGCCGCACGACGAGGGTGAGTGCACCCGGCCAGAAGCGTTCCGCAAGCGCCGAGCCCGCCACAGGTAGCAGGCCGGTAATCTCGGCCAGTTGATCACTGCCCGCGAGCAGGAGTGGCAGACCGATGTCGGCCTCGCGCCGTTTCGCTGCGAACACCTTGGCCACTGCACGAGAGTTGAAAGCATCCGCGCCGAGCCCGTACAGCGTATCGGTCGGGTACGCGACGAGTCCGCCGCGCCGGACCACATTGGCGGCCTCGGCGCGGTTCTCTGGATTGTCGGGAATACGCTCCATCCTAGCCGTCCGCCCTTGCGGCCAAGTATACAAGAGCGCGGCTCTTTTCTTGCCCCTCATCCCGTCTGTACCCTACTATTGCTCCACATGGAGCGCTCGCCTGCGAACGACGATAGCCTCCGCGTCTCCACCACCGGCGACGTCGAAGTTTCCACGTATCTGGAGATTGCGCAGGAGCGCGAAGGGCGCGCTTCGGCGGCCGGCCATGACGCGCTTGCGGCGCGCGCGGCGGAGACCATCGCCATAATCGACTTCGGCTCGCAGTACAGCCGCCTTATCGCGCGGCGCATCCGCGAACTCAACGTCTACTGCGAACTGCTTCCCCCCTCCGCCACCGAAGACAACGTCGCCGGACTCAACCTCAAGGGCATCATCCTATCGGGAGGACCTGCGAGCGTGTTCGAGCCCGGCGCGCCACTCGCCCCCGCCTGGGTATTCGATGCGGGCGTGCCCGTGCTCGGCATCTGCTACGGGATGCAGCTGCTCGCCCACCAGCTTGGCGGGAGAGTGTCCCCCGGGCGCGAGCGCGAGTACGGGTTTGCCGTCCTCCGCCAGGATGGCGAGCCCGCGCCGCTGTTCGACGGCCTGGGCAGGGAACTGCCCGTCTGGATGAGCCACGGCGACCGTATCGATGAAATGCCGCCGGGATTCCGCTCGCTCGCATACAGCGACAACTCTCCCGTTGCCGCAATGGCCAACGCCCAGAGCATCTATGGCATACAGTTCCACCCCGAGGTGGCGCACACGCCGCAGGGCGCGGAGATGCTGCGCAACTTCGCCTTCAACATCTGCGCGTGCGGCGGGGATTGGACGCCGGGCAGCTTCGTGAACGATGCCGTGGCGCGAATCACGGAGCAGGTCGGCGATGGACATGTCATCTGCGCGCTCTCCGGCGGCGTCGATTCCGCCGTCACCGCGATGCTGATCCACAAGGCGATCGGCGACCAACTGACGTGCATCTTCGTCAACAACGGCCTCCTGCGGCGAGAGGAGCCTGAGCGCGTCCGCGCCGTCTTCGAGCGCCACATGGGGCTGAGGTTGCTCTATGTCGATGCTACCGAGCGATTCCTCGGCGTCCTCAAGGGCGTCACCGACCCTGAGGTGAAGCGCAAGCGTATCGGCAACGAGTTCATAGAGGTGTTTGACGAGCAGGCCGCGAGCATCGGGCAGGTCGACTTTCTGGCGCAGGGGACGCTCTACCCCGACGTCATCGAAAGCGAGTCGCCCGAATCGACGGCCTCGCACAAGATAAAGACGCACCACAACGTCGGCGGCCTTCCAAGCCACATGCGCTTGGAATTGGTCGAGCCGCTCCGCTACCTGTTCAAGGATGAAGTCAGGCTCGTCGGTGAGGAGCTTGGCATGCCTCCCGAGGTGCTCTACCGCCAGCCCTTTCCTGGCCCGGGTCTTGCGATTCGCGTCATCGGCGAGGTGACGTTCGAGAAGCTGGAGGCGCTGCGGGCGTGCGACTGGATTGTGATGGACGAAATCAAGCGCGACGGCCTTTACGACCAGCTGTGGCAGTCGTTCGCGGTGCTGACGAATACGCAGACGGTGGGCGTTATGGGCGACCAGCGCACCTACCGCCACGTCGTTGCACTCCGCGCCGTTACGAGCGAGGACGCGATGACCGCTGATTGGGCGCGCCTCCCTTACGAAACGCTCGGCCGCATTTCCAATCGCATCGTCAACGAGGTGCCGGAGGTTAACCGCGTCGTCTATGATGTCACGTCCAAGCCTCCCGGCACCATCGAGTGGGAGTAACCGGAGGCGGTGGGCGCCGTGGGCGTGTCGGGAATCAATCGAGCAATCGCCATCGCGTTCGCGCTCGTCGGCGCTGGCCTGCTCATCCTCTCCGTGCCCTACGGGCTGAGCACCACAACCCCCGTCCCTGTGCCCGCGGTCGTGGGTCTCGGCGTAGTTGCACTCGGCGTCGCCGTCGCATTGCTGCGAACGGGACGCAGATAGCGTGCGCGTCCTCATCCTCGGCGGCGGCGCGCGCGAGCACGCTATCGCCTGGAAATTGGCCCAGAGTCCGCGCCAACCCGAGCTCTTCATCGCGCCGGGCAACTGCGGCGCCTGGCAATACGCTCAGCGCGTAGACGTGCAGGCGGGCGATGCCGCCGGTGTGCTGCAAGTTGCCGAGGCTCACGCCATCGACCTAACGGTCGTGGGACCTGAGGCGCCGCTGTTGGCCGGTGTAACGGATGCGTTGCGCGAGCGAGGCTACGCCGTCATGGGGCCAAGTCGCGCTGCATCGCGTATCGAGTGGAGCAAGGCGTTCGCAAAGCAGCTGTTCGCCGACGCCGGCGTCCCTACGGCGGCCTATGCCACCTTCGATGACCCGGAGGAGGCCATTGCCTACGTGAGCTCGCAGGCGGCGCCTATCGTCGTCAAGGCCGACGGCCTCGCGGCGGGCAAGGGCGTCGCGGTCGCGCAAACGCAAGACGAGGCCATCCGGGCGATTACGGGCATCATGTCAGACAAGTCGCTCGGCTACGCCGGAGAGCTGGTGGTCGTCGAGGAGTACCTCGAGGGAGAGGAGGTGAGCGTCTTCTGTTTCACCGATGGCGTCCATGCCTCATCGCTCGTGGCGGCGCGCGACCACAAGCGAATATTCGACGGCGACCAAGGGCCGAACACCGGTGGCATGGGCGGCTACAGCCCCGTGCCCGAGTGGACACCCGAGTTGGAGCAGCGTGTCTTCGACACGTGCATTACCCCGGTCCTCCGCGCGCTCCGTGAGGCAGGCGCGCCTTTCCAGGGAGTACTCTTCTGCGGCCTGATGCTGACCCATGAAGGCCCGCGCGTACTCGAGTTCAACGCTCGATTCGGCGACCCGGAAGCGCAACTGCTTCTCCCCCGCCTGGAGACCGACTTGCTCGATGTGCTGCTAGCCGTTGCCGAAGGCGGCGTTGATACGCTTGATCTGCGCTGGTCGAAGACCGCCACCCTGGGCGTTGTCCTTGCAGCCGAGGGCTACCCGGAGTCACCCATTACGGGGCGACCCATTCACGGCCTTGACAGGCTGCCGGACGGCGTGGCCGCCTTCTACGCAGGCGTGCGCCAATCCGCGGATTCGCTACTGACTGCGGGCGGGCGTATCGTGACCCTCGTCGGGCAGGCCCCGACTCTTGCCGAGGCACGCCGCCTGACCTACGCCGCAGCACAAACCGTCCACTTCGAGGGCGCACAGTACCGCAGTGACTTCGCGGCGGCATCCGGCGGATAGGCAGGCAGTTAGGCCCCTACACCACCGGTATCACCTCTTTCGTGAGCGCGTCGATGACCTCGTCTCGGCCCGGGCCGAAGGCGAAGCAGTACATGTGCTCGACGCCCTCGCTGGCCAGCTGGTGGAAGCGTTCTATGACCTGCGAGCGTGTGCCCGCGATGGCCGTCTCGTTGCACAGATCTTCGACGAGCTCGGAGGGCACATCATCCGGCTTCTCCGCATTGGCGGGGAACTCGATGCCCGCCGCCGCGAGGCCATCGTCGTAGAAGTGCATCTTTATCCAGCCGAACACGGCCGGCCAGACGCGGGCACGGGCTGCGGCGGGGTCGTCGTCAATGGCGACGACGACGTTGTGCATGACCGGAATGTCCGCAACGCTGCGGCCTGCTTTCGACGCGCCTTCCCCTACCCGCTTGAGCGCCTGTTCGCGGAAGCGCGGGCCGATGCCCGCCAGGAGCATCGCGCCGTCGCCAACCTCACCCGCAACCTGCAGCGCGCGCGGGCCGCTGCCCGTCACGATGACGTCCGGCGGCGGCGACGCAGGATGCTGGATGCGCCCGTTCGGGTTCTTGCCGAATTCCACCGCCTCGCCGCGCACCAGCGCGCGGATGCGGATGATGGCGTCGCGGAAGTCGGCCACCTTCGCGGGTGTGGTGCCGAGATTGAGGATGACGCTGTCGCCCGTGCCCATGGCCAGCTTGCCCCGCCCCGGCGCCAGCTCTGCCAGCGTATTGGCAACTACCGCCAAGTGGAACGGGTGCCGCGACTTGGGGTTGGTCACCGCGGGATAGAGCCACACGTCGCTCGTCTGCGTTGCCGCGAGCCCGAGCGTCACGTAGGCATCGTGCCCGTGCTCAAGGTGATCGGCGACACCAACGCCAGCGAATCCGCGCGACTCTGCGTCACGGATGAAGGCTACCTGCTCTTGTATAGACTCCCCCATGGGAGCCGCGATGTGGATACGCAACGCCTCAGCCTCCTGTTGTCGGGGTGCTTGCTGCGACTGGACTGCCGCGCGCGCGGTCAGTCAGGAACAGCCCGCCCGCCAGTGCAAGCGTGGCGAGCGGCGCGATGATAACCCATGTCGCGTTGTCGCGGAGCAGGCCGTAGAAAAGGGCCGCGCCCACGCCGTAGAAGGCGATGCGCATCGGAATGTTCACGCGCGCGCCGAGCCAGCCCGCGCTTGCTGCCTGTATGCCCACCAGCACTATAGCCGTTGATGCGAGCACCAAGGCCGTGGCAATGCCGTTGTCCTGTATGCCCGGCAGCAGCAGCAGGTCGTCGGGCGCAAGCAGGATGAGGATGGGGAATATGTAGAAGGGCCACGCCATCCGCACCAGTTGCCACGACACTTGCCCGTAGGTCGAGCCCGATATTGCCGCGCCGACGAGCGCGCTCCCCGCAACCGGCGGAATGATGAGGCTTAGCGTTCCCATGAAGAATGCGACGAAGTGCGAGGTTTGCACGTGGACGTCCAGCTCAGCCAGCACCGGTACGAACGTCACGGTCACGAGGAAGTAGATGGCCAAGGTCGGCAGTCCTGCTGCCATGATGACCGACAGCACGATGAGCACCGCGCCCGCGATGGCGATACTGCCGCCACTGATCTCGCGGACAATCTCGCCGAACCGCGTTCCCACATCGGTATGACTCACCACGTCGGCAATGATGGTGATGATGACGAGGACGAGCGATACCGAGCTGGCGTAGAACGCCGCGCTCTTGAATCCTGCCGACCATGCCGACCATCGGCGCTCCACGCGCAGGATGACGCCCAGCATCACCGTCCCCATCACGGCTGCAATGACCGCGGGACGTAGCGTAAAGCCCTGCAGCACCAGCGCAATGATGATGGACACCGGCACGACCGCAATCGCCGCCGAACGGATGTACATTCCCGATTGGCTCCGCGTGACGATTGCCAGCAGCACGCTGCCGATCACCCCGAGCAGCACCATCACCGCAGATGACAGGAATACCTCGATGCCGGTGTCGCCAAACAGTCGCCACGGGAAGATTTCGATGGTCGTGAGGTTCAGGAGGAGCAGGAGCATCGGCAGGTAGATGATGGCGCCCATCTTGGCGTAGACGCCTAGCTCCTGCTCCGCTTGGGGCAACTCTGCGCGCTCCTCCTCCGTCATGTCTACCCGGCGAATGCGCGTGGGGTTGCTCTTGGCGTGGCCAATGATGTACGCCGCTGTGCCCAAGTACCACATCGCCGCCGGCACGAGCGACATCCGTATCACTTCGACGTAGCTGATGCCCAGCAGATCCGACATGACGAAGGCGACGACGCCGAGGATGGGCGGCGTAATCGCCGACGCATTCGATGCAACGCCCTCGACGCCTGCCGCCTCGTCCGCCCGATAGCCGCCGCGCACCATCGCGGGGATGGTTATCGGGCCGGTGACCGCGACGTTATTGGGTCCCGCGCCGACGAATGAGCCGGCAACGCCCGACGCCACCAACGCGCCTATCGCCGGGCCGCCGACGAGACGCCGCGAGAAGTAGCGCGCCATACCCGTCACTATCAGGCTCGCTCCCGCCGTAGCCAGCACGATGCCCCAGAAGATGAGCAGCCATAGGAAGCGGGACGCCTGGTCGACGACGCCCTTGTGCTGGAATTGCACCGTGCGCGTCAGCACCTCTTGGACGCTGAATGCCTGTCCGTCAAGGAAGCCCGGCCAAAAGTCTGCGGTGAAGTGGTAGATCAGGAAGATGATGCCCAAGATAGGCAGCACCCATCCGAACGCTACCCGCGATGCGGCTAGTACGAGCAGGAAGATGAACAGGCCTGTAATCAGATCAGGGCCACTGCCGAAAGGGATGCGCTTCCAGAAGTTCTCCCTATCGTTGAACAGGTAGAACTCCGACACCGCCACCCCTACTAGCAGCACGAGGACGCCAATCTTCAGCCAGCGGTTCCGCGACGGGGTCACCCGCACGACAAAGGCAAGAATCAGGGCAAAGGCGATGTGCGCGTTCTGGAAGCCCTGGAACCCCGGGTTCCAGCGAAACTGGCCAAAATTCATTGCGAGCATCGCTGCCAGCGCGAACCAGAACAGGCCGTTGAGCAGCTTATCTAGGACTACGTCCGTAGGGCTTGCCGCTTGCGTCTGTTCTGCCATGCTGCACCAACCAGCACCGCCGAATGAAGCGGCATTATAGCGACACGCTCAAGAGCGCAAAGAGTGCGCCCGTTCATGTCGTGGCTCCCATTTTGTGCTTGCGCGGCTCAGAGATGTCGAGCTCACGCAGCGAGCGGCTGAAGAGTCCCACCAGCACCATCATGCCCATGACAATGCCGCCTCCCAGCGCGAGCGCTATCGGTGTGCCCGTTCCCTCTGCGATGAAGTTCAGCAGCGCGCCCCCCAACGTCGGGAACGACCATGCCAGGCCGTAGACGCTCATGACGCGCCCGCGCAGCGCGTCCGGCACCAGCGTCTGCACCGCCACTTCCGAGCAGATCATGTAGGCGAGCGACGCCAGCCCGACAGCCACCTGCAGCAACGCTGCCGACCACAACTGCCGCGTTAGCGCGAACACAACCAGCGAGGCACCGAACAGTAGCCCCCACACCAACACCGCGTAGCCGGTGCGGTAGCGCCGCACGACGGCGGGCGTCGTCAGCACGCCGATGAAGGAGCCAATTCCGCCTGATGCCCACAGCACGCTCAGCCCGCGCGAGCTCACGTCCAGCACGTCTCCTGCAAATGCCGGCAGCACGAATTGGAAGCCGAGGCCGAAGACGGAGGTCACGAACAGCGTCGGTATCAGGATGCGAAAGACGCGGTGCTGACCGATGGCGCGAATTCCCTCGCCCAGGTCATGCAGCACGGAACGCGCCGGACGCTCCACGCGGGCCACCGGTCGCACGCGCAAGATGAGGAGCGATGCGGCGAAGAACCCAGCTGCGCACAATGCGAACGCTCCCCCGGCATCCGGGACGGTGTCGGAGCCGATGATGCCGATGATGAAGCCGCCAAACAGCGGGGCGATGGGCCGCCCTATCTGCCACGTCATCGCGTTCAGTGGCACCGCCCGTGAGAGCAGCGAGCGGTCAGGCAGCAAGTGGGGAAAGAGCGATTGCCTGCTCGGTTGGTCGAAGGACGGTACGGTGCCCATCAGCAGCGCCGTGACCATCAAGTGCCAGAGCACGACCCGGTCGGTGAAGGTGAGCGCTGCGACACCGGCCATCGCCACCATTGCAAGCAGCTGCGCCGCCGTGATGACGCGGCGCTGGTCGAGTCGGTCAGCCAGCACTCCGCCGTACAGCCCGACGGTCACAGGCGGGATGAATAGGAAAATGCTGACCGATCCGACAGCGCCGGGCGACCCCGTCAACTCGAACGCCACCCATCCGATGGTGAACCACATCAACTGCAGTGCGGTGACCTGCATCTGCAGTCCGACCCAGTAGTACCGGAAATCGCGGTACTTGAGGATCGAAAACAGCGCGAACTGGCGGACGGCAGCTCCTAGCACCGCCCCAGTCTACCGCAGCGCCCGGTTCACCCCGCTGGAGCGGAGGCCTCTTTCCGGGGGGGGGGGGGGGGAGAGGCGAAGGGCGCCCCTACAGTCCTACCTCGGCCCTGTCGCGCCAGCAGGTGTCGATGATGGTGTAGACAAGGGCGCGCGTGACCTTGGCGAGGTCAGGAATGTAGCTCACGCCCATGCCGCCGAAACTCATCCAGTCTGGAGGCGTCGTCGGCACAGGCATCGGCATACCGAAGCGGGCGAGAGGGATGCCAAGGTTGCGGATGGCGGAGGCGTCCGTCTGCCCCGCCGTGCGCGTGGCGGCGTGGTGCTCCTTGCCGTCTTCCGCATACTCCCACGCGCGCATCGACGACTGCACGATCCAGTTCTCAGGGTCGGTCGACGCGCCCGGGTAGGCGGCGTACATCTCCCAGTCCAGTTCGATATCGGGATTGGCCGCGCGTATCTCCTTGATGGCCTCGGCGAATTGGTGCTCCACGTTCGCCGGGGTCACGCGCGGGTTAACGCGCATGTCGATGAAGATCTCCGTTGCCGCCGAGGGGAAGGCGGGCTTGTGCGGCCAGCCGCCGCGCACGGAGGCGATGGCGCCCTGCGGCGAGCACAACCCCGAGGTGTTGTGCTCCTGGTACTTGGGTAGCCACGCCTCGAGCGCCTGGATGACCCTTGAGGCGTGAACGACGGAGTTGCGGAAGCCGCCCGGCAAACCGCGCGTGTAGCCAGCGTATCCCATGTCGCCGCGCACGGTTACCTTGAACCAGCACAACCCCACCTCTTCCCAAGCCACCGACCAGCCGGGCTTGATGATGATGCCGAAATCGGCCGTCGTCCCGTGGTTGATCATGTAGGACACGCCGCTGCCAAGGCCGTGGTCCTGCCGCAGGTCGTCGTCCGGTGGCTTGGTAGGCATACCCCCACCGCACGCTGCCCATACGACGTCGCCTTTGAGCGGGATGCCTGCTGCGGCCACGACGCGTACCGCCTCCCCAATCGCCGTGATCATCCCTTTGGGGTTGGAGGAGCCGAGCCCGATGACGTCTCCGTTTTCGGCGAGGTAGGCATCCGGCAGCATCTCCGCGCGAAATTCCGGCCCGACCCACGGCAGGTCCTTGTCTGGGTCAGCCTCGAGGTGGGTGTCGATGGGCGCATACAGCATGAGCGATGGGCCTTCGCCGGTGCCCGGCAAGCGCCCGATTGCATTCCCCGAATCCTCGTCCACCGCCTGGTACATCGAGCTCAGGCCGATCTCCTCCATGTGGTCGGCCAACCACTCAGACGCCTCGCGCTCATACCCCGTCGGGCTGTGGATGGCGGTGAGGTTGAGGTTGAATTGGCGCATCTTCTCCTCGTCGATGAGGCTGAGGGCCTTTTCGAGGGCTGCCTGTGCGTTGGCAGGGAGCGGCACCTTCTTGATGGCTACGTCGGTTGGCGCGGGTTCGTGGGTGTCGACCATGGCGTACCTCCGGGCGGGTATAGCGGGCGTTGCGCCGCGAGTCTAGATTGGCGGCACGGAAGGGTCAAGAAACGCCCGTTTTGAGTAAGCGCAGCACGTGTGCCTGTTGACGATGGCCCCTGCCCCTGCGTAGTGTGACTGTTGCCCGCAATCTCGAAAAGGTGACCCCGTATGCCGCACGTTGGTGTCCTCATCGGCAGCAGAAACGACCGCGACCTGATGGCGCCTACGATGGAATTGTTGGTAGAGCTCGGAATCGAGGCGGAGCTGACCGTCGCGTCCGCGCACCGCAACCCCGATGCCGTCCATGCCTACGTCCGCGAAGCGCCGAGCCGCGGTGTAGAGGTGTTCATCGCAGCTGCCGGAGGTGCCGCGGCACTGCCCGGCGTTGTTGCCTCGCTCACCACACTGCCCGTTATCGGGGTGCCGCTGGCGACGAGTGAAATGAGCGGAGGCGTGGACGCGCTGTACTCCATTGCGCAGATGCCGCCTGGCATTCCGGTCGCCTGTGTGGCCGTGGGTGCGTGGGGCGCGCGAAACGCCGCGCTGCTCGCAGGCCAAATCCTCGGCCTCAAGTATGCTACGATTCGAGAGGCGTCCGACGCATACCGCCAACGTCTCCGTGACCGCTAACCGATGACCAAATATCCCGACTCCACCGGCGCTGCCGCCTCTTTGCATGCGCCGCGCGTCGGTGATAAGGCAGACTATCGATGATTCCACGCTACACGCGGCCCGCCATTGGCGCCATCTGGTCGGAGAGCGGCAAGTACGACCGCTGGCTTGCTGTTCAACTTGCCGTCTGCGAGGCGTGGACGGAAGCCGGCGTCATCCCACCTGACGACATGGCCAAGCTACGCGGTGCAACCTGGGACATAGCCAAGCTGGAGGCCCGCCTCGCCGAGACCAGGCACGATATGACGGCCTTCCTCTACTCCGTCACGTCTGGCCTAGGCGCGGAGGGGCGCTGGCTGCACTTCGGACTGACGACAAATGACGTGTGGGACACAGCCACAGCGCTTCAACTGCGCGATTCCGCGGAGTTGTTGCTCGACGGCGTGCGCCTGTTCATCGACACGCTTGGCCGGCGCGCGGTCGAATTCAAGCACACACTCCAGATGGGCCGCACCCATGGCGTCCATGCCGAACCGATTACCTTTGGCCTGAAACTCGCCCTCTGGCGCGAGGAGATGCGCCGCAACCTGGCGCGCCTAGAGCGCGCCCGCGGCGAGATTGCTGCCGGCAAGATATCGGGTCCAGTCGGCACGCATGCAACGGTGCCGCCGGAGGTAGAGCAGGCCGCCTGTGAGCGCCTCGGATTGGGCGTCGCCGCACTCTCCAACCAGATCGTGCAGCGAGACCGCCACGCTGCGTTCGTCTCCGCGCTTGCCCTTGTGGCTGCGTCGCTGGAAAAGTTTGCGACGGAGGTGCGCGGGTTGCAGAGGACGGAGGTGCATGAGGTCGAGGAGCCGTTCGGGGAGGGCCAGACGGGCTCGTCGTCCATGCCCCACAAGCGCAACCCCGAACTGAGCGAGCGAGTCTGCGGCCTTGCGCGGCTTATTCGAGGCCACACCGTGACCATGCTGGAGAACGTCGCATTGTGGCATGAGCGCGACATCAGCCACTCATCCGCTGAGCGCATCATCCTTCCTGACGCCTGCATTGCGCTCGACTACATACTCGACCTCTTCAACGGCGTCGTGGACGGCATGCGTGTGGACCCGGAGCGCATGCTGGCGAACATCGAATCGACGCGCGGGCTCGTCTTCTCGCAGCGCGTGATGCTCGCGCTTGTCCAGAAAGGGATGGCGCGCGACGATGCCTACCGCCTCATCCAATCGCACACGCACACCGCTTGGGACCACGCCGCAGACTTCCGCGAGTTGGTCCGCGGTGACAGCGTAATTGCCGAACACTTAGGGGCCGACGAGATCGAACCGCTGTTCGACTACCGCTGGTACACGCGGCACGTCGACGCGCTCTTCGACCGCGTTGGCTTGAAGGAGATGACCAGTGCCCTTACTTGAGACGCCGCTACCCAACATCCTCTACCGGGGTAAGGTCCGTGACACCTATGACCTCGGCGACGGCAAGCATCTCCTCATGGTCGCAACCGACCGCATATCGGCATTCGACGTCGTGCTGCCGAGCGGCGTGCCGGACAAGGGCTACGTGCTCACGCAGATGTCGCGGTTTTGGTTCGGCAAGACGCGATCTGTTGTCCCCGACCACCTCGTCGCCGTTGCCGACGATAGGGAAGGCCTAGGCGAACTCGCCGACTACCCTCTGCTGCGCTCGCTTGATCCTGAGATCGCGCGGCGGGCGATGGTGGTGCGGCGTGCGGAACGCGTCGACGTCGAGTGCGTCGTGCGCGGCTACCTGACCGGTTCCGCGCTCGTGGAGTACCGGCGCAGCGGTACGATATTCGGCATTCCTGCAACCCCCGGCCTGACCGACGGCGACCGCTTTCCTGAACCGCTCTTTACGCCGACTACCAAGGCGGAGCAAGGTCACGATGAGCCAATGTCGTTCGCCGACGTAGCGGCGACGACGGGGTCAGAGCTCGCCGCCCAACTGCGCGACACGTCGATAGCCGTCTATAGCCTCGCGCGCGAGTACGCGCTTGAGCGGGGCATCATCATCGCCGACACCAAGTTCGAATTCGGCCATGTTGACGGCGTCTTGACGCTCATCGACGAGGTGCTGACGCCCGACTCCAGCCGTTTCTGGGACCTGGAGGGCTATGCTCCTGGCGCATCGCAGCCCAACTTCGACAAGCAGTTTGTCCGCGATTGGCTGCTCCAGTCGGGGTGGGACCGCAACCCTCCGGCTCCGGCGCTGCCGGACGAGATAGTGGAGCGGACCCGAGCGCGCTACATCGAGGCGTACCACCGGCTCACAGGCGAGCAACTGGCATAGCGGCGGGCGTAGTGGCGAACGAGCGGCTCAGCCAAAGGCAGGTCAGTCGGCGCAGCCAGTCACGCGACGACAGGCGCCGGCGGTCGGCTGCGCGCAGCGCGCGACGGCGCCTCGTTATCGGCATCATTGTGGGTTCCTTCGGCCTTGCGCTCATCGTAAGCCTCTTCGTTCCCCAGCTCACCGGTATCGTCGGCCCGAGCAACCAGACACCCATCGAGACGCCGTGGCCGCGAGCGGGGACGCAGGTGGCCATTCAAGCGGGAGGCGTCATCGAGGAGGGAACGGAGCATTCGCCCTACTCCACCGTTCCGGCGACTTCCGGCCCGCGCTATGCTTCCCCCGCTCCGTGGGGCACGAGCGAGGCGGAACTTCCGGAGGAAGCCGTGGTCGCCAACCTTGAGCGTGGCGGCGTCGCGATCTCCTACAACCTCGCCGATGATGCGGCTGTCCAGGAACTGACCACCGTCGTCGAAGAGCTGACCGGTTACCCCGCCTGCATCGTCCTCCTGCCGCACAGCGGTGTCGCGGTGGGCGGCGTCTCACTGACGGCGTGGGGCTGGCTCGACGAGGTCGACGGCGTGGACGCTGGGCGCATCCGCGCATTCTTCGATAGTCACCGCAACCGAGGGCCGCTGTTCATTGATGCCGACTGCGGTGCGGACGCATAGCACCGATGCGCTTCATCGCCGACATCCACGTCACGCTCAAGCCTGCGGTGAACGACCCACAGGGCAATGCCGTCTTGGCCGGCCTTCATTCGATGGGGTTCTCCAGCGTTCACGACGTTCGCGTGGGCAAGTACCTAACGCTGACCATCGATGCTCCCGATGAGGAGGTGGCGCGTACGCAGGCGGACGAGATGTGCGACAAACTGCTTGCGAACCCGGTTGTCGAGACGTATCGGCTGGCGCTGCGCCCCGCTTGCGTGTAGTAGCGGAGGCGCTACCCGCTTATCGTGCCCTTGGTGCTTGGTGGCTGGGCTGCGGCGCGCGGGTCCGGTTCGACGGCGTCTCGCAGCGCGCGTGCCAGCCCCTTGAACGTCGCTTCCGCCATGTGGTGCGGGTTGAGGCCGGCCAAGATGGTCGCGTGCAGGTTTAGCCGCGCCTCCGTCGCGAAGGAATGGAGGAAGTGGCGCACCAGGTCGCCCGGCAGGTCGCCGACGCTTTGGCCGCTCACGCCCAAGTCGAGGGCGGCATAGCCACGGCCGCTGAGGTCGACGGCGACGCGCGCGAGCGTTTCATCCATGGGCACGAGCGCGTGACCCATACGGCGGATGCCCGCGCCGTCGCCTAACGCTTGCGCGAAAGCGCGCCCCAGTGCGATAGCGGTGTCCTCGACCGTGTGGTGCCAGCCTGTCTGCAGCCAATCGCCCTTGGCTTCGAGTGCGATGTCGAGTTGGCCGTGGCGGGCAAGCTGGTTGAGCAGGTGGTCGAGCATTCCGTTGCCGGAATTGAGCGATGCAGCACCGTCGCCATCGAGGTTGACGGTTGCCTCGATGCGGGTCTCGCGTGTCTCTCTGCGGTAGGTTGCGATGCGTTCAGCCATTGGTCTGCATTGCGAGGCGCACCGCCGTTATCAGCCTGTCTGTGTCAGTGGGCCGACCGATGCTGATGCGAAGGTAGTCCACTAGGCGATGGTTCCTAGAGTATCGCACGAAGACGCCCTGGGCAGCCAGCGACGCATGCATTTCCGCTCCCTTGCCATCAGGCACGCGGCACAGGACAAAGTTGGAGTCCGATGGCAGGACGTGCAGGCCGGGGATGGCGGACAGTTGCTCCGCAAGGCGATCGCGCTCTGCGACGATGGCCGCGGCGCGCCGATTCAGCAGGTCAGCATCATCGAGGGAGGCGATGAGGGCAGCCTCAGCTGCTTGGCTCATGTTGTACGGCGGCTTGGCCCGCAGTAGCAGGTCGGCCAGCTCAAGCGCCATCAGCCCATACCCCACGCGCAGTCCAGCGAGCCCCGCCCACTTGCTCATCGTCCGCATGATGACCAAGTTGGGGTGCTCCGGAACGAGTTTGGCGGCGGTGCTCCCGCCAAACTCGTGGTACGCCTCGTCGATGATGACCATGCGCTCCGACGCAAGCAACCGCTCGATGTCCGCGAGCGGGGTGGCGTTGGCCGTCGGATTGTTGGGCGAAGCGAGCACGATGGCCTTGACCCGCGGCTCGGCCGCTTCGCGCAGCACGGCCTCCACATCCACCTCAAAATGCTCGTCGCGCTCCACATTGAGGGTCGTTCCACCGCAGACGTGCGCCGTGAAGGGGTACATCCCGAACGTCGGTGTGCTGTCGACGATGACTTCGCCTGGATCGAGGAGCGCTCGGAACAACAGGTCGATGATCTCGTCGCTGCCATTGCCGACGACAACGTGCTCTGCGCCGATGCCGACATAGCGCGCGACCGCCTCACGCGCCTCCGTTTGGCGCGGGTCGGGGTAGACGTGAACGTTATCGAGCGAGGCCATCGCGGCCAGTGCCTTGGGCGAAGGACCGTAAGGGTTCTCATTGGCGTCGAGCTTGACGACGCGGTCGACGGGTATGCCGGCACGCTTCGCCAGCTTCTCCGGCGGGTCGACGGCCTCGTAGGGCGCGAGTTCGAGCAGGTGCGGCCTGACGAGAGAGAGAGGGTCGATGCGTCGTTGTGTCATGCCGGTGGCGCCCCTCGCCCTTCCAGCCGCGCCTCGACCGCCTTGGCATGGGCAGTAAGCCCTTCTGCGCGGGCAATTGCCGCCGCATAGGGCCCGAGCCAGAGTACGTCGTCCTGCGACAGTGCCACGACCGGCATGTGGCGAATGAAGTGGTGTACGCCGAGGTACGAACCGGCACGCGCCGCACCCATCGTGGGCATGGTGTGGCTCGGGCCTGCCACGTAGTCACCGAGTACCTCGGGTGAGTGCTCTCCGGCGAAGACCCCTCCCGCGTGGCGAATGCCCTCCGCATAGCGCGCGGCGTCGCGGACCAACAGGCACACGTGCTCCGGCGCATAGTCGTTGGCCAGGTCGATAGCCTCCTCCACCGAACTCGCGACAACCGCGAGCCCCTGCCCTTCAAGCGCCTGGCGCGCGATATCGGCGCGCTCGAGGCCGTCGAGCTGCGCGGCGACTGCGCTTACGATGTCTCGAGCCACCGATCCGCTCGTTGCGATCAGGAGCGGCGATGCGAGCGCGTCGTGCTCTGCCTGCGCGAGCAAATCGGCTGCTGCGAGCGAAGCGTCGGCGCTGTCGTCGGCGATGACAAGCGTCTCAGTTGGCCCGTACAGGCCGTCGATTGCGACGACGCCGAACAGCGCGCGCTTGGCCTCGGTCACGTGAATGCTGCCCGCACCGCAGACCTTGTCTACTGCCGGAATACTCTCCGTTCCGTACGCCATAGCCGCAATCGCCTGTGCGCCGCCGACGGCGAAGAGGCGGTCGACGCCCGCAAGCGCTGCGGCGGCAAGCGTGACATCGCCGGGTCGTGGCGTACAGACGATGACCTCATCGACACCGGCGATTCGCGCTGGAATGGCGTCCATCAGCAAAGACGATGGGTACGCTGCCGTGCCGCCGGGCACGTAGATGCCGACGCGTTGCAGCGGAATGACGCGCTCGCCGAGCCCGCGCGATTCGTCAAACCAGCCCTTTGGGAGCGATGCTTCGTGGAAGGAGGCGATGCGGTCTGCGGCGGCGCGCAGCGCCATCGCCAGCGCACGAGGCAACCGCTCAAGTGCATTGTGCTGCTCGGATTGCGGAACCTCTAGCGATTCCGGAGCCGCGCCGTCGAACTGCACCGTGTACTCGCGGACGGCTTCGTCGCCGCGCGTTCGTACCCTCTCGATGATGGCAGCGATGGCGGTTGCAAGAGCAGGGTCTTGGAGGGCATTCGCGCCATGCCGTCGCGTAAGGAGTGCGCGCGCCTCCTGTAGGTTGGTGATGACGCGCATCACGCGAGGTCCAGTTCCGCCAGCAGCGCGCGGTACGACTCGCTCTCCGCGCCGAAAACGTAGCTTACGCCTGATACGCTCACAGAGGTGCCGCCGATGGCGCGGAAGTAGTCGACGACCGGCGCTACCTGCTCCTTACGCACGAAGACCGTCACGGAGTACCAGTTGCCGGCGCTTTGAGAGTAGACGCGTGAGACGGTCGGCCCTTGCAGCCCGGCGGCCTCACCGCGCTCCAAGACGCGTGCGGCGACCGCCTCTTCCGACGAGCCTTCGATATTGGAGGTGACGCGAAGGAGGTCGTCTGCCTGCCGTCTTGCTTCAATGCGCTCGATGAGCTGCCGCACGGTTTCCAGCGCGGCGGGATTTTGAGCCAGTGAGCGCCTGTTGGCGATGAAGCACCCTTCCGATTCGATGACCGTGCCGTCACGCAGGCGCTTGAGCCGGTTCTCGCGCAGTGTTGAGCCCGTTGCCGTTACGTCGACGATGAGGTCGGCATAGCCCATTGAGGGGGCAGCCTCAAGCGCGCCAGATACCTGTGGCAAGCTGAAGTAGTTGACGCCGTGCCGAAAGAGGAAGCGCGGCGCTAGGCGCGGCGACTTTGTCGCGATGCGCAGTTCACGCCCCGACTCTTGGAACTCGACGGACAGGTCGGCGAGGTCGGCCATCGACTCCACGTCCACCCACGCCTCGGGGACGGCGACGACCAGTTCGCAACGCCCATAGCCGAGGTCACTCATGACGAGCGTCGTCTCACCGCCCTCGATGCGCCGTTCCTGGTAGTCGTCGAAACCGACGAAGCCGACGTCTGCATTAGCGGCCTCGACGCGTGGCGTGATGTCCCGTGCGCGTTGAAAGACCACCCTTGCGCCGGGGATAGCTGGAATGACGCCGGCGTAGCGCCGCTCGTTGGGCTGGTTGACGGCCATGCCGCACGTCGCGAGGAACTGCAACGTCGGCTCGTACATCGCACCATCGCTGGGTAGCGCTACGCGTAGCAGCGCCTCATTCGCCCTGTTCATCACTTGCACTAACGCGCACCTCGCGCTCTCATTGTATGTGTCCCAGCGCGGAGAATTGTAGACGGTTGGCTGCCAGCAGAGGCGCAACGTGGTGAATGCAGCCCTACACCGCGCGTTCGTCTATGGCGCCGTCGCGGCCTATGCGCATGATGGTTTCGATGCCCCTCTCCTTGGCATAGCGCGCCGCTTCCGCGTCGGTGCGTGGGACAACGTCCAGCTCGGCGGCGATGCCTTGGGCGCGGAGGCGTTCGGCGGTGGCGACTGCGTCGGCCAAGGATGCCTCTTTGGCGGTCACGAGCACGCGCGGTGGCGCGGTCTGCTCCTCCTCACCGAACTCAGCGGGGAGGAGGTCGGCGATGCGGTCGACGCTGATGGCATACCCCAACGCAGGCATATCACGGTCGCCGCCGAACGCACGCACCAAGCTGTCATAGCGGCCGCCGCCGCCGATCGATGGAGGCGTCGTTACGCCTGCGTGCTCGATGTCGAAGATGGCGCCGGTGTAGTACGCAATGCCGCGCGCCGCGCCAAGGTCGAGCACCGGCAAGGCGCCCATCAGGTCGTACCGCGAGAGCGCCTCGAGCAGATCATCGAGCGGTCCAAGCAGCGAGCCGTCGAGGCCGTACTTTGCCATGAGTCGGCCGAGCCATTCACGCGCGTCAGCGGCGGGCCCGGAAAGCCCTACTAGCTCGCCTGCAAACTCCAACGCCCGGTAGACAGTCGCCGGATCCTCCACTTGGCGCAGCTTCTTCACGTAGCGTAGGACGATCTCTTCCGGCGAGCGCTGGCCCGTTTCGGATGCAACCACATCGGCGAGGAAGCCCTCAACCATTTGTTGTGCATCATCGGCCTCGAGGCGAGTGGCGAGCATGGTCAGGCTTGCGCGCCGGCGCTCGCTCAACATCCCCAGGTCTTCGGCGCGCTGCCGGGCGGCTGCGGCACCGTCAGCGCCTTGGCGCATTTCCGCGAGGCTGCCCAGCACAAAGACGCGCGCCCGCTCCGTCAGGCCGAGCGCGTCGAAGAGCGCCTTGGTTACGCCGACGTGCCCCAACCGGACGGTCAGCCCCTTGACGCCGAGCAGCGAGAGCCCCTGTACCGCCAGCGCGATGACTTCCGCGTCTGCCGCCGCGCCGCCCGCGCCGATCAGCTCCGCCCCCACCTGCTCGAACTCGAGCGCCGTGCCGAGGTCGTCAGTGATGTGCTCGTAGCGAAATACGGGGCCGGCGTACTGCATCCGCAGCGGCAGTGGCCCACTCAGGTTGCCCTCGGCCACCGCTCGCACAACCGACGAGGTGAACTCGGGCCGCAGGCTTACCCCCCTGCCTGCAGGATCGACGAACGAGTACATGCGAGCGGCCAGTTCACCCCCCGACTTACGGAGGAACAGGTCGGTCGACTCCAGCACAGGCGTATCGACGCTGTCGTACCCGCGTCGCCCTAGGAACGTCCGGAGCCGAGAGCGAATGGCATCATGCCTGCGCCACTGCCCTGGTGAAAGGTCTCGGTTAACCACGTCACTATTGTACGGGGCGGGATGCGAGTGCGTCATAGGGGCCAGCCCTTCGGCGAAAGCCATCAATCTCCTACGTGTTGGCTTGCGGCCAAGGCCCAACGTCCTCCATCGTCACTTCTCCATCAGACAGCTCCTGCGTTACCCCTGCATCGTCGCGGAGCAGTAGTGCGCCGGTGTCGCCGATACCAAGGGCGTCGCCGCTGACCTTGCCGTCGCGGGTGGCGACGGTTACACGACCCGTCGTCATAAGCAATTCACGGTAGGCGGCAAGCAGCGGCGCTGTATCCGCCACAAGCGCTGCATCCAGTTCGGCTATGACACCATCGAGGACACGGACGAGGTCGAATGACGCGTTGGCAGCGTCGTGCAGGCTTATGGCCCTGGGCAAAACTGGGATGGAAGGGGCGGCATTCACATTTATGCCGATACCCACGACAGCTTGGGTATTGCCTAGCGCATCGACCCTGCTCTCAACCAAAATCCCGCCGGCCTTGGCGCCCCCGATGAGCACGTCGTTGGGCCACTTGAGCCGCGCGTCGATGCCGGCGACCGACACAATCGCGCGAGCCACTCCGACGCCGGCGCGCACACTCAGCAAGGGCGCCGCCATGGCATTCGTATCGAGTCGGGCCGACAGCGCCAGTGCTGCGCCGGGCATGGTGATCCATTGCCGCCCAAAGCGCCCCCTGCCCGCCCCCTGCCCAAGCGCCATCACCACGTCGCCGTGCGTCGTCGACCGCCACGCCACGTCCATCGTCGACGTGACGCAGGAGTAGCAGATGACGTGCGAGAGGATGCACGGCGCCGGATAGAAGCGTTCCCACAGCGGGGGGCGGTCAGCTGCGTTGGCCATTGCGCTAGACTATAGCGTGGGCGCTGGACAACCAAGGGCGGGAGTAGCTCAGTGGCAGAGCATCTGCCTTCCAAGCAGATTGTCGTGGGTTCGATCCCCATCTCCCGCTCCACACCACGCTTCATGTCGTAGTCTATGCGTCTATGCCGTTCGTAGCGCAGTTGCTGATCGCCGCGGCCATCGCCTACCTGCTCGGGTCCATCCCATGGGCATACATGGCTGCCCACTTCAAGGGCGTTGAGATTCACCAGGTGGGGACACGCATCGCGGGGACGGCAAATGTCTACCGCAACGTCGGCCCGCGCTGGGGCGCGCTCGTGCTCTTGGGCGACGCAGCAAAGGGCGCCACGGCCGTAGCCATCGCTCGTGCGCTCGGGCTGGACGACACGTGGTCGACGGCTGTGGGCGTGACAGCGGTCTTGGGGCACTGGATGCCGTTTCTTGGAAGGTTTCCCGGCGGCCTGGGTTTGGCGACTGCAATCGGGGTCGCGATTGGCGTGCTATGGGTGCCTGGCCTGATAGGCACTGCCATCGGCCTCGCGGCGGTGGCGGTCATGCGCAATACGGGCAATTCGGCAGGTGCCGGGTTTGCGGCCTACGTGATAGCAGCCATCGTTCTGCGCGAGGACACACTGACGATCGTAGCCGTGGTAGCAATCGCCCTGCTCGTGCTCGTCAAGGCACGTTTCTACCGGCAACCCCGATAGGGCCTACGTCCGATATGCCTTAATCAGCACTTGCGCGACTTCGTGGCGGGTGAACTCCTCCGGCGGCACCTCGCCCCGCGTGAGCATCTCGCGTACCTGTGTACCTGACAGCGACACGCGGTCGTCCGGACCGTGAGGGCACGTTTTGGCGCTCGCCATGCCACGGCAGCGGTTGCAGTAGAAGGTGTTCTCGAAGAAGAGCGGCGTAATGTCCAATTCGGATGACGCGAACTCGCGGAAGATATTCTGCGCATCGTAGGTGCCGTAGTAGGAGCCGACGCCCGCATGGTCGCGCCCGACGATGAAGTGGCTGCACCCGTAGTTCTTGCGCACCAAGGCGTGGAAGATGGCCTCGCGTGGCCCCGCGTAGCGCATGAAGGCGGGGAATACCGACAGCAGCACACGGTCGGCTGGGTAGTAGTTGTCTAGCAGCGCCTCGTAGCAGCGCATCCGCACGTCGGCAGGAATGTCGTCCGCCTTGGTCACTCCGACCAACGGGTGCAGGAGCAGACCGTCGGCTACCTCAAGCGCCGCCTTCTGGATGTACTCGTGGGCGCGATGAACGGGGTTCCGCGTCTGAAAGCCAACAACCGTGCGCCAGCCGCGCTCGGCCAGCACTTCGCGCACCTGCAACGGTGTGCGGTAGAACGCATCCGCAGCGCGGTCGAAAGGAGGGCGTCCCGGTAGCATGGTGACGGGGCCGCCGACGTAGCAATCGCCCTGCGCATAGACGCCGGCGACGCCTGGATGGGCCTCCTCTGTGGTGCGGTAGACGTTCTGCGCCTCGTGCGCCTTGTCGTAGCCAAATATGTCGCGCGCCTCGACGATGCCAACCACATTCCCGTCAGCGTCGGCAAGCGCGATCTCGCTGCCCTGTGACAGTCTGGAGGCCTGCTCGCGGCTGATGGCCAGCGTCACGGGCATCGGCCATGCGACGCCGTTGGACAGGTGCATGTCATTCACGACGGAGGTGTAGTCGGCAGAGGTCATGAAGCCCTGAAGCGGACTGAACGCACCTTGTGCAACCATATGCGCGTCGGATAGCTCGCGGTCGCCGATGGTGATGGATGGGAGTTGCGCCGCACGCCCGCGCAGGGCGTCCACTTCCGCGCTCGATGTGTAGCGGTCAGTGAGCGCGCCTCCGTGCGGCGCAATGAGGTTGGACGTCGTAGTGGTGCTCATGGTACCCCGTGTCCCCTACCCTGCGCTCGTCAAAGCTGCACCGTCCACGTAGCCCAGCTCCTCGAGCTTGGCGATGACCTTTGCCACGCTCTCCTCGACCGTCTCCGCCTCTGTATCGATGTGCACCTCGGGGGCGAAGGGCGGCTCGTAGGGGTCGGAGACGCCGGTAAAGTTCTCGATCTCGCCGCGCAGCGCCTTCTCGTATAACCCCTTCACGTCGCGCCGTACCAGCTCGTCGAGTGATGCGTCGACGTGGACCTCGACGAATTGCCCGATGGTCTCGCGCACCTCGTCGCGCACCGCGCGGTAGGGCGAAATGGCAGCGACGAGCGCCGCGACGCCGTTGCGCGTCAGTAGGTTGGCGACGAAGCCGATGCGGCGAATGTTGGTGTCGCGGTCTTCCTTGCTGAAGCCCAGTCCCTTGGACAGGTTGGTCCGGACGACATCGCCGTCCAGAAGCTCGACCTTCTTCCCGTGTGCTCGGAGATGGTCGACGAGTGCGTTGGCAATGGTGCTCTTGCCTGCGCCGGAAAGGCCGGTCAGCCATATGGTCACGCCGGTCTCGGTCGATGTGGTAGATGCGATGGTCATGGGGTCTAACTCCTTGGTGTTTGAGGGATTCCTTGCTCGAGGTTGCCGAGCGTGTCGGTGTGAAGCCCGCACTCTGTCTTGCCCTGTCCGCTCCAGCGTCCTGCACGTGGGTCTTCGCCCGGAGCGACAGCGCGCGTGCAGTGCGTGCAACCAATGCTTGGGTAGCCCTGCTCGTGCAGGATGTTGAAGGGAACTCGATTGGCGTGGATGTAGGCCCATACCTGCGCGTCGTCCCATGTAGCCAGCGGGTTGACCTTGACGAGGCCGAACTTGGCGTCCCATTCGACAATGTTGGTTGTGGCACGCCCCTTCGACTGGCTGCGGCGCAGCCCCGATATCCACGCGGCCTTGCCTTCGAGCGCTCTTTCCGTCGGCTCGACCTTGCGCAGTTGGCAGCAGAGGTCAGGGTCGTGCGCCCACAGTTCTGCGCCGAACTCGGCGGCCTGCCGCTCCGGCGTCCAGCGCGACGTCAGCCGCCGCGGTGCTATGCCGTAGGCCGCCGAAGCTTCGCCTACGAGCGCATACGTCTCAGGAAAGAGGAAGTGCGTGTCGACGTAGAAGACATCGATGTCCGGGTCGATCTTGGCCGCCATATCGAGCAAGGCCATGCCCGTTGGCCCGCCAAAGCTGCACGCCAACGTGACATCCGTACCGAAGCGTTCGATGGCCCAGCGGAGGACTTCTTGCGGCGCTGCGCTGTTGAGGCGCTTGTCGGCGTCGACCAATTCGGCTGCGATCGTGGGGTCGGGCTCGATATGCACGGCGATGCTCCTCTCGCTCTCCTACAATGCCAACATGCCCAGGGCGGTCGCGGCAGCGCGTTTGAGTTCGAGCAGCCGTGCGCGCGAGGCACTCACCACATGAAGTAGGCGCGGGCGGTTCAGGATGAACAGCGCGCCCAGCACGAACAGCCCTCCTGCTGCCAGGATCGCGTACGCCTCCCAGTGCCCCGCAAGGCTCGCGCCGTACGCCCAGCTGACGAGGATGTAGGCTAGGACCAGCGACGCCACCGGCGACACGACCCACGCAGTCGCGAGGTCGCGCGTGGGCTGGCGGCGCAGCGCGCGAACACCCCGCTGCGCGAATCCGACGCCGAGGATGGCGGACGTTGCGACCTGCGCCAGGGCCGCCGGAAAGCCCGCAAGCGAGGCCGCGAGTATCAGCGAGCCGCTCACAAACGCGACGAGGCTGCCGGTCGTCATGTCGAGGGTGGCGAAGCGAAGGGCGTTGGTCCTCAGCACGCGCCCGCCCAGCGCGACCGCGCCGATGGCTAGCGCGATGCCGCCGAGAACCAGCGCAGTGGGGCTCTCCAACAGGCCCGCGCCTAGCAGCGGTGCGATGGCGTTGCTGACATTGTTTGCGCCGACGCCAAATGCGACGTACATGCCGCCGGCGACTAGCACGAGCGCCATAGCGGAGCGCATTCGCTTCGAGCGGAGGAGGCGCTTCTGTAGGCCGGAGCGCTGCAGCACTCTCGTCCCAACTGCTGATAGGGAGAATGAAGCCGCTGGAAGCACGACCCACCAAAGCCCGATTGTGCCGGCTACGCCCCCGTCGATGCTGCCTGCGGCGATGCCGAGCCCGGCGATCGCTCCAACGGTGACGGCGGAGGTGGACAGCGGCAGGCCTAGCAGGTTGGCGAGCAGCAACGGACCGGTGGCGGAAACCAGCACCATCAGCGCAATGACCGCCGTTACGTCGGCGCTTGGAGCCAGGTCGGCGGACAGCGTTTCAGTAACGGGGCTGCCTGCGAAGACTGCCCCGGAAAGCATCGCCGCGGCTGCGAGTCCGAGCGCCACGATGCGGATGCGGAGCGCTCGTGCTCCGTAGACGTGGCCCATTGCAGCGGCCGCCCCGCTTGCACCTATGTTCACAGCAAACAAGGCGGCCACGAGATATGCGATGGCTTCCACTGCTATCGCTCCGCGCGGCCCGTGGCGGGCTCGCAATCAACCATGTCTCGTACGTACTTCACGCCTGCTCTTTTCACGGGCAAACGAAAGACCCCTCACAAGGTGCTTGGAGGGGCCTGCAACTCTGCCGTGTTGGGTTAGTGCGATTGACGCGCGCGCCTAGCCGACCTCCTCCGAGGAATGGCGACAACAACAAGCGCACGCGCACATTTGCATGACCTGAGCATGGTACCGGTGGGGGTATGCCCTGTCAACAGGTTGATTGGCTAGTCCTGCGCTATACTGCCCACTACACGCCTTGCCGTGCGTTGCTCTTGACCCCCGCCTTCACACAACCGCCTGCTTCCGATGCGCCGCCGGGCATACGGCGCTGGCTGCTTTTCGGCCTGGCGATGCTGCCCGTCGTAGCGCTGGTGCTGCTGCTGACGTGGGGCCTGCTGCGAACGGGAGGCAACCCCGGGGGTCTTGCTGTCAATGAGAGCCTAGGGGAGGAACCGGTCGCGCCGTCCGCTGCACCCGCCTTTGAGGTGGCGACCCTTCGCGGCGGGCCTGTGCTCACGAACAAGGACCTGCTTGGCAAGTACGTGCTCATCGACTTCTGGTCGTCATGGTGCCCCCCGTGCCGCTCCGAGGCAGCGGGGCTTGCAGAGGTGTACCGCGAGTACGCAAGTGAGGACGTCGAGTTCCTCGGCATTGCCATCTGGGATCAGGCGCGGGATGTGCTGGCCCACATCGACCGCTACCGCGTGCACTACCCCAACGCTCTAGACGATAGAGGTGAGATGGCCATCGACTTTGGGGTACGCGGCGTGCCGGAGAAGTACTTCATCGACCCGCAGGGCGTCATCGTGCGCCAGTTCAACGGGCCGCTATCCCCCGAGCAGCTGCGCGAAGTGCTCGATGAGTTGTTGGCCGGTTCGTCGTGAGCGTGGCGCCTGTTGGGCTGCACCGGCTCGTCGCGGATTGGTATAGAGCAAACGGCCGCGACTTGCCTTGGCGGCGCAACCCCTCTCCCTACGAGGTGCTGGTGGTGGAGGTGATGCTCCAGCAAACACAGGTCGAGCGCGTCGTGCCCAAGTACGAGGCGTTCTTGGCGGAGTTCCCGTCGCTCGCAAGCCTTGCGGCGTCCTCCAGGGGCAACGTCATTCGCGCATGGGCGGGATTGGGCTACAACGCCCGCGCGGTGCGGTTGCACGAACTGGCGCTCACAGTGGTGGGGGACCACGGCGGGCAGCTGCCGAGCGACGTGCGTGCGCTGCGGGCGCTTCCGGGGCTCGGCCCCTACACCGCAGCTGCTGTCGCATGCTTTGCATTCGGCGCAAGCGTCCCCCTGGCCGACACCAATATCTACCGCGTGCTGAGCCGCGTTGTGCATGGCGTATCGCCTGCTTCCCGGCGAGCCATTGACGCGCTGGCGACGTCGCTGCTACCGGAGCCGTATGCCCCGTTGTCGGCGGCGGAGTGGCACCAGGGGCTGATGGACATTGGCGCGACGATATGCGGCGTAGCAGTGGCGCGGTGTGGCGAGTGCCCTTTGCGCTCGCCCTGCGCCGCAGCGCCCTTGCTATCGGGCGCGCCGCGCGCCGTCGCGGAGGCGTCCGTCCCGTATGCCGCCAAGCAAGCGCCCTACCTCGGCTCTAACCGCCAACTGCGCGGCCAGATCGTCGACTACCTGCGCGGTCTCCATGTCGGCGAGAGCGCTTCAATAGGCAGTATCGCCGACGTGCTGGGCATCGCGGAACAGGACGTCGTCCAGCGTGTGGTCGACGGTCTCACGCGAGACGGGCTAGTAGCAGAGCGCGAGCCCATGCGCTTCGCCTTGCCGTGAAGCGCTTAGGTCAGCGTCTGTAGGAATGGCCGCACGTGCGGCCTCAGCTGTTGCCAGGGTTCGCTGCGGGCGGCGAGCTCAGCGCAGGAAAGCGACCAGTAGCGCGCGCCGGCGGGGGTTATAAGAAGGCTCTCTACCCATGCGCCCCCAGTGCCACCGGGAGGCGGTTGGTAGTCATGGGCGATCGCGCCGTCAAAGCCTGTTGCCTCCCACGCGCCCAGCAGTTTGCCGCCGTGCGCCACCGCGATAGCCTCGACGCGATGAGCGGCGCGCGCTTCGCCCATGAGGTTCTTCATCATGGCCAGTAGGCGTCGGCAGCGTGTCTCGTCTGGAATTTGGCCCTCGCCGGTGGCGCGGCGCGTGAGGCGGCTGTCCCACGCATCGCCGAGCGCTGGTATGGCGATGCCGCCATCCGATGTGACGACAACCCGCTCGTCGCGGTGCGACCACGCGACCGCTTTTGCCACGGCAATGGCGAGGTGCGACGCCTCACTCTCCGCAACGTCGGGCGGCGGTAGCATCGAACCGTCGACGAGGTCGTAACCCGTGCCACCGCAGAGGTCACGCATAAGGGCGGCCTTGGCGGGGTTGGAGGTTGCAAGAAGGAGTTGCGGCACGGCTACGCCCTGCCGAACTCGCGCTCCAGCATACTGGTGGTCAGCTTGACCGTCGTGGGGCGACCGTGCGGACAGTAGGTGGGGTCAGCGGCGTTCTCCAGCGCCTCAATCAGCCTCTGCATTTCGGCGGCATCAAGCGTCTGCCCTGCCCTGATAGCGCCGTGACAGGCGATGGACGCGGCCATCGCCCAGTGCCGCTGGCTGCCGCCTAGCTGATCGGGCGCGGCGAGCACACCGTGCAGCAGCGCCTCGGGCGACGTACGCTCCATGCCAGCTGGAACTGCGCGCAGCAGCCACGTGCTCTCGCCGAATCGTTCCAGGTGCAGTCCGAGGCGGTCCAGCTCATCCCCTGCGCTCGCCGCCGTGTCTTGCTCGTCGGGGCTGAGGTCGATGGGCATTGGCTCCAGGAGAGGCTGGACCTCTGGCGCGCCGGCGTCCCAACGGTGCAGGAGCTGGTAGAAGAGCACTGATTCGTGAGCTGCGTGCTGATCGACGAAGTACATGCCGTCTGGTCCCTCGGCAACGATGTAGGTGTTGGCGATCTGTCCAAGGATGCGCAGCCGCGACAGCGGCCGCACTGGTGCCGGATGTGTGGGAGCGCCTGTGGTGAGTGGCAGCAGCGACGCCTGCGCCTCGCCGAGGGCAACGGTGAAATCGAACTCTTGCGCCGTTAGCGTGCGCGAATCGGCGCCCATCGTGGCCGGCACTGGGGTAAGTGTTCGCGCCGCGCCCACGGGAGCATGGCTGGTGAGGGTCTCGCGTACGGTGCGCTGCACGCTTGCGAAGGCGTCGCCCTCACGCACGAATCGCACCTCGCGCTTGTTGGGGTGAACGTTCACGTCGACCTCATGGGGCGGGACGGTGAGCAGGGCCACGGCGACCGGGTAGCGGCCCTCCATGAGCATGCCCGTATACGCCTCCTCGACGGCGACGGTGAGCGATCGGCTCTGCACCCAGCGTCTGTTGACGAAGATGCGTATGGCAACGCGGTTTGGCCGGTTGAGCGACGGCAAGCCTATCAACCCCTCGACCTTGTAAGCGGCGTTGGAGGACGGCGTCAATTCCAACAGCGCCTCGGCCTGCTCGTGGCCGAATAGCACGGCGAAGGTGTCTTTGAGGGCGCCGTTGCCGGGCGTTTCGAACACCGTTCGTTTATCGGTCATGAGTGTGAAGGCAACGTGTGGATTGGCGAGCGCCAGTTGCTCGACGACCAGGCGGACGCGGCCTGCCTCGGAGGGCACAGAGCGTAGGAACTTGAGACGAGCAGGGATGGAGGAGAAGAGCGCGTCCACCGCGACGATGGTGCCCGGTGCGCCGCCCTCCGTGCCCTGCGCTGCGAGGCTGCCACCGTTCAGCTCGATGAAGGCTGCACCATCAGCACTTGGGGTGCGGGTGGACATGCGGACGTGCGCTGCGGCGGCAATGCTGGCCAGCGCCTCGCCCCGAAAGCCGAGAGTCGCGAGGCTGCCAAGATCGTCGAGCGAAGAGAGCTTGCTGGTCGCGTGGCGGCGAAAGGCAATGGGGAGGTCGTCGGCGTCGATGCCGCAACCGTCGTCGGCGACGCGGATGCGCGCCAATCCACCTTGTTGTATTTCGACGGCGACGTGGCCGGCCCCCGCGTCCAGCGCGTTCTCGAGCAACTCCTTGACGACCGAGGCGGGCCGCTCGATGACCTCGCCCGCCGCGATCCCAGCCGCCACCCGCGCCTCCAGCTCACGTATGGGCATGGCCTAGCGGGTCGCCAGTGAAGTGCTGCGTGCAGTTGCTGTCATAGGTCGCCAAGTGCCGTGCAGGCACGCCATTCTAGAAACGCCCACGAGTACGCTGTCAACGGGCAAGTAGCACAACCTTGCACTCACCGCCCGATGCTAGAACGAAACGCGCGGCCACGCCATAGGAGAACGGCCGTTTCCGGGGGTCCGGTGCCGCACCGCCGTTTGGCTGTCTCCCCGTGGCTTGAAGATGCGCCTCGCCCACGAGTAGGGAGGGGTCGGAAGTTCCACCCCCGCAACGGGACCGTCTTGGGGCAACAGAGGGCTATATCGCGGCGGCGTTTCGCTCGTCGCGCTCTTGGGGGAGCCAGACGCGTTCAGGCCACTGCCTTGTGCGAGGCGCATGAGGGTGCCGCTGCCCTAGGGCGTAGCGGATGCCATCCGCCCCTCTACGCCCTAGGGCTAGTTCCGTTCCTTGCCGTGCGCTTGCCACCGAAGTAGAAACGCGACGGCGACAGGAGCGCGCCCTTCTCGTAGCACTAGGCCGTTCCCAGTTCGGCCGCGAGCGTCTTTTCGCTCGCAGAGGGAATGAGTCGACCCTCTATGACGGCGACGGGGCGCCTGAGGTAGCGCGGCTCCTGCGCCATCAGGTCGATCAGCTGGTCGTCGCTCAGCGCATCCGCTTCGAGGCCAGTCGCCTTGAAGGTCGGCGAGCGAAAGCTGAAAAGGTCGCGCGGAGATTGGCCGCCCAGCAGGCTGACAATCTCATCCCGGGAGAGCGGCTCCTTGAAGAAATCGCGCTCCTCCACGACGGCGCTGGTTTGCGAGAGAAACTCCCTCGCTTCGCGGCAGGTGCTTCACTTGGTGTAGTGGAGCAGTGTGACGTGGGCAGCCACGGATTAACCTCCTCTGTCTGCCGGAGTTTACGGGCGCCGATGCGAAGTTGGAAGGCGCTCCTCGCGCAGGCTGGGTTACGTCGGAGCGGCGAGTGGCCTAGCATGGGGCGCGGGTATGGGCGCCGACTACTTCTTCCTCATCATCCGCTGGTTGCACGCCATCTCTGCCGTTGCGTGGGTCGGAGGGGGCATCTTCTACTGGGTGGTGCTGCGCCCCACGGTCCCACCAGACGAGTTACCGCCTGGGCTGCGACGAATCGTGGCGACGGAGTTCGGCCAGCTGGTAGCGTTCTGCATCGGCGTGCTGGCGCTGACAGGTATCATCCTCGCGGCGCAACGGCTGTCGGAAGAGGTGAGCAGCGTTACGTATGTCGGCGTGCTCACGGCCAAGATCGTGCTGTCGGTCTGGATGTTCGCGGTCGTGGCATTTCGACGTGGACGGTCGGACGCGCCGCCACGCCGCGGACGCTTGGGCTTGGCGGTGAATGCGCTAGGCCACGTGAACGTCACGGTCGTGCTGGGGCTGGTGATCTTCTTGATATCGGACGTGCTGCAATTGCTGGTCGAGCGAGGCTTGGTAGACTAGGGCCATGAGGCGCAGCCTGCTCGACATCCTGGCCTGCCCGGAGGACAAGGCACCGCTGACGCTCGCCGTGACGCTGGAGGACAGCGATGACGTGGTGGAGGGCTTGCTGACCTGCACGCACTGCGGTGCGCAGTACCCGATAGAGGAATCTGCGCCGAACCTTCTGCCCTCAGAGTACAGGGCTTAGGGGGGCTACGCCGCATGCCTAGTAGCGCTCATGCTACCGATGGGCGCGGTCCTCCATGGGGCATACCGCACCCCGGAGTTGAGCGATGGTGACAAGACCGCCAAGGCGCGACGGGCATCCCTATCACATGCACGATTGCATTCACGACCAGCCGCATGCGATTGCCCAGATGTTGGAGTCGCAGGGGCTGGCCGCAGACGAGCTCGCTGCCCTGGCATCGAGGGCGAGGCGTATCCACCTGTGCGGCATCGGGACGTCATGGCATGCGGCGCTGGTTGGCGAGCACCTATTCAGGGCTGTGGGTCTGGCCGAGACGCGTGCATGGAATTCGTTCGAGTTCGCCTCCTATCCGCCGCCGCTTACAGGCCACGATCTAGTGATCGTGATGGCCCACAGCGGGACAAAGCGCTACCCGGGCGAGGCGTTTGGCCTTGCCAAAGAGGCAGGTGCATCGACCGCCATCGTCACCGGCCAAACGTCACAAGCGAATCTGGAGCAGGCGGACGTTGTAGTGAGGACGACCTACAGAGACAGGTCGGCGGCCTTCACCGTCAGCCACACCGGCGCGATGGCAGCGCTGGCGCTTGCGGCTTCTCGCTTGCCCGGCGGCAAGGAGGTAGGCCGCGACCTCGCTCGATTGCCTAGCTCCGTAGCTTCGGCCCTGGAGAAGGAAGAGGAAGTGAGACAGCTCGTGGAGCGCGTGCAGGACTTCAGGTGGTACTGTTTCGCTGGCTGGGGCCCTAACACCTCCACCGCCTACGAAGCGGCCTTGAAGATCAACGAGGCAGCCTACGATGTGACCACCGCCTACCAGCTCGAGCAGTTCCTACATGGGCCGTTCGTGGCAACCGGGCCGGGATGTCTGGTTACGTTGGTCGCTCCGCCGGGGCCCGGCTACGAGCGGTCGGTCGAGGTTGGCAAGGCCGCGAAGGCTACAGGGGCGGGACTGGCTGCGTTGGTGGCCGAGGCGGACGAGGAGATGGCCGCTGTGGCGGACAACGTTCTGGTTCTGCCAAGCATTGCCGAGGCACTGTCACCCATCGTGTATGTGGTCCCGCTGCAGCTGTTCACCTACTGGTTGGCGCTCGAGCGCGGCAGAAACCCGGACACCTTCCGCCTGGACGACCCAACGCATCGGGCTGCGAGGGAGCACTACTCCCTAATAGGGAGGTCTGCCCTGCCCGCCGCAGTCAGCTGCCAACGGCAACCACCCAGGTCTTGACGTTTCTGTGGGGGTTGCCACGCGTCAGCACGTCGAATGCGGTGTCGTTGATGTAGAGCAGGCGGTCGTTGAGGGTGATCCTGATGCCCAGGCCATAGATTGCCCGCTGGTCGATGTCATCCGGGTCGTATTGCACGGAGAAGGCTAACGGGAAGCGCTTCGGATTCTCGATGGTCTGCTCGGCGATGAGGATGGATGCGGCGTCTTGGTAGGAGGCGTCGCGGAGTTGGACGGTCAGGACGCTGCCGTCGGGGATGGTGGTGTCGCCGCCGAAGGTGATGGTGCCGCTGACCGTGTTTTGCCCGGAGCACGCGACTGCGCCCAGCGCTGCTAGGGTCGCCAGGGCAGCGATGAAGACCCATCGCATGCCAGAACCCCTGGAGACGAGGCTTTCCATATCGCTAGAGAATACGCTTAGCAGCGCCGAATCGTTCCATGGCAGTGAAGCGAGCCTGAGCGTAACGGCGCGAAGAGGCGGCGCGTGCACGTGTTCGGGCTGCCCCACCCTGCGCCGGCCCGCTGAATCGGAAATGCGCTCCGGCTGTTCCCGCCGCTTGCGGCAACTAGGCCCATAGCGGTGAGGATGGCTACGGTGGCAAGGTCAACAGGGTTCCAAACGCTTGCTGCGGCAAGACCGGTGGGCGCCCTGCCAACCGCACCGGCGTCAACCGTGGCCCAAGCGGGCTGTGGCGAAGCTGCGGGTGCATGCATTACGGGGTGGCCCCGGCGGTACGCAGTCCATTGCCTGATACGGCGTGAGCTTTCTGTAGCGCACGTGCACTACTCCCCTAGCAGGCGACGGGCGGCGTCATTGAAGGGGTAGTACTTGCCAGGCGAGACATCTTCCCGCTCCAGTTGGTGCTTGACAGCGGCTTCGAGGCGCTCGAACTCCATTGCCTTGGCAACGACCTCGGCGGCAAGCTGGCGGGGGATGACTACGACGCCCCCATCGTCGGCGGTGATGTAGTCGCCAGGACGGACGAGTATGCCGCCGCACTGGATCGCCACTTGTGTCTCGTACGGCAGCATGTGCGAAGGCATGGTCATGTTGGTCTCACGTGCGGCGAAGATGCCGATGCCATATGTTTTGAGCGTGGTTAGGTCGCGGACGCCTCCGTCGGTGACGACGCCTTCCGCGCCGCGCTGCTTGAGTCGCCACAGTTTGATATCGCCTGCCGAGGACGGGCCGCCCAGGCGCATTGCATCCATCACGAGCACGTCGCCTGGGCCACAGGCCTCCATCGCACGGTACTCGGCGCTTTCCGTGCCGCCGATGACCTCCGCCCGCAGATCGGGGCGGCTCGGAACGAAGCGCATCGTGACGGCGCGCCCCACGAGCTTTTGGCCAGGGATGAGCGAATGGGCGCCCTGTATCTGCGCTCCGACGTAGCCCATGCCATCGAGCACGTCGAGGCAGACTGCCGACGGTAAGGCGCGCAGGGCGTCTAGGATCGCAGCGTCGCCCGGTGCGGCCACTACGCTTCCTCAGGCTCCCAGCCCCAGGGATGCGGGCCCCAATCGAGCGAAATCAGCTCGCCCGCGCGGATGGTGTGGACCGGAACGAGCGCAGTATTGCCGGTGAACGGGTTGCCCTGCGAATCGTAGAAGCGCCAATTGCCGTTGCGCGCTTCGATGACCGACAGGTCAGCCTCGCGTCCAACGACGATGGCGCCGATTTCATCGGCCATGCCGAGCGCCCTAGCGGGCGCTGCCGTGACCATCTCAACCACCTGGGCGAGCGAGTAGCCGACGGCCATGAATTTGGACATCGTCTCGGTGAGGCCGTGAATCGGCCCCTTCCTGCCGTTGAGCGTCAGATCGGTGCTGACGATGGTCGCCTGGAAGTCCTGGTCTGCGAGACGCTGCGCTACGTCGAAGTTGAAGTTGCTCCGCCCGTGAGCGGAGTCGAAGACGACGCCCCGCGCCTCCGCCTCGCGCAGTTCGGGCAGTACGCGCCTATTGGCGTCGAGGACGCCGCCGGGAACGGCGGTGCAGACATGCGTGAGGATGTCGCCCTCGTCGAGCTCGCTGAGGAGGATACGCGTGAGGTCTTGCGCCTTGGGGTTTTCGCCGATGAGGTCGCCGATGTGCACCATGAGGGGTTGCTTCACCTCACGCGCGGCTTCCTTGGAGAGCTGTATCAGCTGTTCGCCCATCGCCTCAAGCGCGGGGCCGACGAGGCGAACCTTCAGGCCCTTGATGTAGTCGGGATAGTCGTTGACGACCTCAATGGTGGCGCCGATGTCAACGTCTTCGACCGTGTAGATCTCCGGCTTGCGCAACGCCTGGCCGGGGATGCCGAATTTGCCGATGTTGAGCAGGACGAGCAGCCGCGTCTTAGCCCGTCCGGCGATGTGGTGCGGGAAGACACCGAAGTTCCACGCGCCCGTCGTGCCGGCATCGAGAATGGTAGTGGAGCCGGACATGACGCCTTCGAGGTCGGGTGGGCCCGCGATCTCGTTGACGCCCGGAGTCCCTGCGCCCTGGATCATGTGGACGTGCATGTCGACCATGCCCGGTATGACGATCTGGCCGCGCAGTTGCATGGTGCGCTTCGCGCCGGCCTCATCGATGGTTGGCTCGATCGTGGCGATGCGTCCGCCCGCAACGCCGATATCGAGCAAGCCGTCGAGACCCTGCGCAGGGTCATAGACTCGCCCGCCCTTAATGACTAGGTCGTACATGGCACCTCTCTCACGATGGCGCGGTGGCGTTGCCGCCCGTTCTACGGCATAGCAGGCGACGGCGCAAGAGGTGCGCGCACCCTCCCTTCGGGGTGTATACTGCCGCTGGCAGCCAGGCTGCGTTTTCAATAATCGCGCGGCGGCAGTCGGCGAGCTATTGATGCTGAGCGCCGAGGAGACGGCGAAAGGAGGAGAGCATGGCGGAGATACTGGGAGTTGGATTTACGCACTACCCGCCGCTTATGAGCGGCAAGCCCGAGGCGTATGCGGGCATCCTTAAGGGAATCCTGCGCAGCCCGAAGGTTCCCGAAGAGATGAAGGACCCCAAGAACTGGCCCGCGGGGATGCAGGACGAATGGGAGCACGAGGTCGAGCGGGCGCATGCGCACCAGGAGCAGCACCGGCAGGCGTTTCTGAAAGTACGGAAGGTCATCGACGCCTTCAAGCCCGATGCGGTGTTCATGTTTGGGGACGACCAGTATGAGAACTTCAAGGAGACGATTATCCCCCCCTTCAATATCTTCTGTGCTCCGGAGTTCCCGTCGCACCCGTTTCGCGCAGAGAACAACCTGTGGGGCGTAGATCCGAGCGAGACGATCACATACAAGGGCGCGCCGACGCTGGCGCGGGACGTGGCGAACGAGTTCATGGAGCGCCACTTCCCCGTGCCCTACTCCTACACGCCGCAGACGCTCCACTTCGAGCACGGCATGACCCACGCATTCATCAACGGCCTGACCTACCTCGACTGGGACCACGACAACCCGTGGACGTACCCGACAGTGCCGATTTCGGTGAACTGCTACGGCAAGCTGGTAGTTTCCAACCGCGGCGGGTCGGCCAACATCCAGGACATGCGCTCGGAGAGCGAGAAGGACCCGCTCATCGACTACCCTGGCCCGCAGGGCCCTTCGCCGAAGTCGTGCTTCGCATTGGGCGAGATGCTGCGCCAGATCCTGGAAGAGCGTGACGGGCGCTACGCCATCATCGCCTCGTCCGGGTGGTCGCACGCATTCCTGACGGAGAAGCACAACTGGCTGTGGCCCGACCGCGACTTCGACCGTGCACGGTTCGAGGAGCTGAAGAGCGGCGAGCACACCAAGTGGGAGCACCTGACGAGCACGGAGATCGACGACGCAGGCGATCAGGAGTTCAAGAACTGGATCTGCCTAGCCGGCGCGATGCAGGACCGCAAGGCAGAGATCATCGAGTACCTCGAGACATGGATCTTCAATTCGGAGAAGTGCTTCGCGGTGTTCCACAACGGCAATGGTTCGTAGCACGACGCTGTCGCAGAGGTGCACACGGGGGGTCGGCCAATGTGGCTGGCCCCTCTTTCTGTATTCCAGCACCCCGCTCCGCTTCCTCTTGGGGCTCCTCATACGCCCCTTCTCCCCTAGGAGAAGAAGATATACGTGGATGAGCACGCGGGGCGTGGCCAGCGCTTGAACGAATTACAGTCATTGCGTATCATGTGTGGTTAGTTCGTATGAACGAATTATCTTATATCGGCATACGTAATAGGCGGCACGCCGGGACTGAACAAGGGGCGGCCAACGCCACATCGACCTCCTGCCCCTGCTGGTGAGACTAGCGTGCTTCGCGAGGCCAACGTGCGCGGGGTTTTCGCCGTTCGAACGCCTTTCGGCGCAGATGCTGCTCACACCACTCGAAGAGATTGGGCACCTCACGCCCGCCTAGTGGACCTGCCCGACTGGCGGGCACGCAAACCATGCTGCGCACCGCGGGGACCTTGCCTTGAAGGCCACTTGCTTGCAGCGCTATCCGCGGGGAGAGGGCATCCTCCCTGTCTCTCCTCTAGGGAAGGGCTACTGTGGTGCAGCCTGCAGACGGCGGACTAAACGAGAGCCCGCCTCTTCGTCGTGTCGCTCCCTGCGCTAGCCCTCTCAGCGCGAGAGCGGCGGGGGTAAAGTAGCGGTATGGCAGCAATCGCAATAGAGCAGGCGCCAGAGGCGACCAATGCGCCGCGGAGACTGCCCCCGCCATTTGTTTGGGCACCAGCGGTGGCGATTGCGGCGCTCATGCTGCTCACGCCGGTGTACCTCGCTATTCGCGCGGGACAGGGCGGCACGGAGCTATTCGACCTGGTGCTGGCGGCGCGCACCGGCGCCATTTTGCTCCGTACGCTGTTGCTGATGGCGCTGGTCGCCGGGCTGTCCATAGCGCTCGCTGCGCCGATAGCCTGGCTGACGGAGAGATGCGACATCCCTGCGCGCCGCCTGCTCGGCGTCCTGACCGCCCTACCCCTGGTCGTGCCGTCCTACGTATTCGCGTTTATCGCGGTGCTCGCCCTAGGGCCTCGCGGAATGGTGCAGGGGTGGCTCGAGCCGCTGGGTGTCGAGCGCCTGCCGGAGATTTACGGGCTGCCCGGTGCCACGCTGACGCTGACGCTGCTCAGCTACCCGTACGTCTTGCTACCGGTGCGGGCCGCGATCGTACGGCTGGACCCGTCGCTGGAAGAAGCGGCGCGTGGGCTCGGGAAGTCGCCGATTTCGGTGTTCATGCAAGTGACGCTGCCGCTGCTGCGTCCGGCGATCATCGCGGGTGGTCTGCTTGCTGCGCTGTACACGCTGAGCGACTTCGGCGCGGTATCGCTGATGCGCTACAAGACGTTCACGTGGACGATATTCGTGCAGTACGGCACGTCGTTCGACCGCACACTGGCGGCAGGATTGTCGCTGATACTGGTGGCGCTGGCCTTGATGCTGCTGTTTGGCGAGATGTGGGGGCGTGGCCGTGCAGCGTACCACCGCGTAACGCCAGGGACGGCCCGTGAGGTAAACCTCGTGCCGCTGGGGCGCTGGCGCTGGCCCGCAGCGGCGTTCGTCTGGAGCGTGGTGGCGCTTGCCTTGCTGGCGCCGATGGCAGTCTTGGGCTACTGGGTCGTGCGCGGGCTGCTTGCTGGTGAACCATTCGACGTCCTGTGGACGGCCTCTCGGAACTCGCTGTACGTATCGCTACTGGCAGCGGTGGTCGCGGCGGCAGCGGCGATACCAATTGCGCTGTTGGCGGTGCGCTACAGGTCGCGCGCCGGACGCGTACTGGAGCGGCTGACGTACATCGGATTTGCGCTGCCGGGCATCGCGGTTGCGCTGGCATTCGTATTCTTTGCGTCGGCCTACGCGGGGCCTCTCTACCAGACGGCAGCGTTGCTGGTGGCCGCGTACGTCGTGCTGTTCCTGCCGGCGGCGGCTGGTGCGACACAGGCGTCGCTGAGCCAGGTAGACCCGCGCTTGGAAGAGGCAGCGCGCGGGCTCGGACGAGCACCGCTGCAGGCGTTCGTTGAGGTGACGCTGCCATTGCTTGCGCGCGGCGCACTCGCAGGCGGGGCGCTCGTATTCCTCTTGACGATGAAGGAGCTGCCGGCGACCCTGATACTAAGCCCCATTGGCTTCACGACCCTCGCGACGTCGGTGTGGTCTGCAGCGTCCGAAGCATTCTTCGCCCGCGCGGCCATACCGGCGTTGCTGCTAATCGTCCTTTCGTCCGTGCCACTAGCGTACCTGGAGCTAAGGCGGCGGCGAGGCTAGCTCCTACCCCCTCACCCTTCAGGGGTTGCGGATGATGCACTCGTGCCGTTCCGCGTGCCTCCCCGAAGCCAGGGCGCGGCATCGAGCTTCAACTGCGACCAGAAGTCGGCAGAGCAGCGGGGGAAACCCGTCACGGCCCTAGAGGGGTTGGCTTGGAAGACGGGGTCCGGCACGCGGGAAGCGGGGCCGCCGGTCTCGAATAGCGGGCCCTCTTCGCCGACGGCTTGGTCCTGCCGTCCAAGCTTCGCCAATTGGTATGCTACGCTGCAACCAGCGATTCTGTGCCAATGGCGGCGGCCTCGCAGGCCTCGGCATGGCATGAGGCATCCCGAGTGCCTCCGTGAGGATCGCTCGGTCACGGAGTGCCGCCTCACAGGGCGAGCTCCCGAAAATCAGACCCTGATAGGACGGAGGGCTCCACCCGCGTTAGCGCTCGGGGACGGGTTGAAAGTCTGAGTGGTGCCGGGTACTGCTCAGTGAGCTACAGGACTCCTGCCGAAAGGAGCAAAAAGATGGGGCACCAGTACCGCATTCTGATGGTTGACGACGAGCCGGACCTCGAGCCACTGGTCTTGCAGCGCATGAGGGGCAAGATCAAATCCGGCGAATATAGCTTCGTCTTTGCTCATAACGGAGTCGAGGCGCTCGAGATGCTTAGGAAACATAAGGACATCGACATCGTCATCTCGGACATCAACATGCCGGATATGGATGGGCTCACCCTGCTCGAACAGATACCGAAGGTCGACCCAAACATACGGGCCATCATCCTGTCGGCGTACGGGGACATGAAGAATATCCGCACCGCGATGCGGAGGGGGGCCTTCGATTTCATCACCAAGCCGATCGATTTCGACGACCTAGGCGAGACCATCAGGCGAACACTCATTCACCTCGATGCGTGGAGGGCGGCACTATCGATGCGCGATGCGACGGTCACCTCGCGGGACGAGAGCGAATAGACGGCCAGCACGCACCTGTCGCGTTCAATGCTGGCGAGAAGCGAGGAGTGAGGACGGGGGATGCGAAAGTGCCGTACCTGATTCGCGTGGTTGGCTTGGCGACGCGCCGGGCCGCGAACCACCGATCTCGCAAAGCATCAGGTGCGGGGCCGGTTGGGCATGCCCACTGTTCACTTCGCCCGCGACCTCGGTCTGGGCCGTAGGGTCCAAAGCGGTCTTCGCGCACCGCTATGTCGGCGCCGTGCTCCTGACGGTCCTGTCTTCCGTGTGTGGCGTATCTAGAGCTGCCTCAGCAGCGACGAGGGGATCCCTACCCGCCGGCGTTACCCTTCAGGAAGTTGAGGATGACGCGGTCGTGCTCTTCCGCATGCTCCCACTGGGGCCAGTGGGCGGCATCGAGCATGCAGTAGTAGGCCGCGCCGGGAATGATGCTGGCGATGCGTTCGCCGACGTCCGGGCCGGAACCGGGATTCTTGTCGCTCCAGAAGACGAGCGAGGGGTGCTTGATGGAAGCGACCTGCTCCTCCGTCAGGTACTGGTTGCGGTCCTTGCCGATGCCAAGGCCGTTGGCGACGACCTTTCGCAGGGCGGCGTTCGTCTCCGGGTCCTGGTAGATCTTGTAGCGAATGTCGACCAGCTCGTCCGTGACGCGCTCGGGAGAGGCCATGAGCCACTCGAGGCGACTGCGGATAGTGTCGGGGTTGGGTGATTCCAAGGCGGCGAGCGATCGCGACGTGAGTAGGTCGGAGCCGCCGGCCATGTCTATCTTCACCGTGCCCGGCGTCCAGCGGACGCCCGCCGTGGTGTTGATAATGAGATTGCCGACGCGGTCGGGGTAGCGCAATGACGTGCTCATCGCGACCCATCCCCCGAGCGACTCACCTTCGATGTGCCCTATCGGCGCGCCGATTTGGTCGAGTAGGTCGACGACCTGTTCGGAGAACTGAAGGCAGTAGGTCTCGTCATCGAACGGCTCGGGGTTCTCTGAGAGGCCGTGCCATAGCAAGTCGATAGCCATCGCTCGGTAGCCGTTCTCCGCAAGCCTGACGACGTTGCGGGCGTACGCCTCGGCGTGCCCACCGACGCCATGAATGAGGATGAGGGGCTCGCCCTCCCCGGCCTCAATGACGCGAGTGCGGTACTTCCCCTGATCGTAGACCTTGACCTCTGCACCGATAAGATCAACCCAGATACTCGACATGCCAAGCCCCTCCTGTGCCCATATAGCGTGGGTAGTGTTTCACTGACCTGCAGGGCGGTCAAGGCGGGAACCTTCTACCCCACTGCGTTGTGGCGACCTCTCCCGGAAAGGAAGGTGAAGGATGCCTTTTCTCCCATTTGGCGGGGCTAACCCTTTCTCCCTCTCCAGTCGGGAGGGGCGCTAGAGGCCGTACTCCTCCAAGAAGCGCAGCCATATCTCGCTAAACGTTGGGAAGGACGGGGTCGCATGCCACAGCAGGTCGAGGGTGATGTCGCCGACAATGGCCACGGTTGCGGCGTGGAGCAGCTCGCCGGCGGTTGGGCCGACGAGTGTTGCACCGACGAGCGTGCGCCTGTCCTGATCGACGACGAACTTGGCACCGCCTGCCGTGCCCCGGCCGTGAATTGGCGCGGCTGCGACGGGCCAGCCCATCTCGATCGCGCGCACGTTGATGCCCTTGTCCCGCGCCTCCGCTTCCGTCCAGCCGACGGAGGCAACCTGCGGATCGGTGAAGATGACGCCGGGAACGGCGACGTTGTCTGCCCACGCTGAGACGTCATGGCCCAAGATATGGTCGCCCGCGATGCGCGCCTGGTACTTGCCCTGATGCGTGAGCAGTGCGCGCCCATTGACGTCGCCGACGGCGTAGAGCCAGCCACCGTCTACGCCCTGCACCTGTAGCGTGTCGTCAACGGGGAGATAGAGCCCGGCCTCAAGACCCAGCACCTCGATGCCGATATCGCGCGTTGCTGCAGAGCGGCCAGTAGCCACGAGCAGTTCGGATGCGGTGACGGACGCGCCGTCGGCGAGCGTGACCGTCACGCTGCGGTCGGCGTTGCGCTCGACACGGCTTGCGGCCTTGCCGGTGAGGACGTCGATGCCCATATCGTGGAGCGCGGTTGCGATGGCATCGGCAGCAAAGGGCTCGGTGCGGCCAAGCAGCCGATCTTGCATCTCGATGATGGTGACGCGGCCCGTGCCGAGCCATGCCCACGCCTGCGCCATTTCGACACCGACGACGCCTCCACCGAGGACGATGAGGCTAGCGGGCACTTCCTGGCTCGCAGTGGTGTCGCGGTTGTCCCAGGGGCTGGCATCAGCAAGGCCTTCGATGGGCGGCATGGCCGCGCGCGTGCCAGTGGCGATGACGACGGCCTTGTTCGCGGTCAGGGCACGGATCGAGCCGTCGCCCGCCTCGACCTCGACCCGTTTGGCGCCGGTGAGGCGCCCCTTGCCTCGGATGAGGTCCGCGCCTACGGACTCGACCCACTGGGCTTGGCCATCGTCGTGCCAGTGTGACGTGAAGGCGTCGCGCCGCTTGAGCGCATCGGCGACGTCGAGGCTGCCGGTGACGGCAGCGACTGCGCCAGGAATGCGACGTACATTCGCCAGCGCTTCGCCGGGGCGGATGAGCGCCTTGCTGGGCATGCACGCCCAGTAGGTGCATTCGCCGCCCACGAGTTCGCTTTCGATGAGTGCGGTGGACAGGCCCCCGGGTGCGGTGCGTCCCGCAACATTCTCCCCCGCGGCACCTCCTCCGATGATGATGACGTCGTAGCTGTCAGGCATGGGTATTCCTCACCAATTTGGGTTATATACGCGAGGCGCCCGCGAAAGCGTACGGACTTGCGCGCACTATTCGCGGGTTTGCAGGCTGCAGCGCCCCAGCACGGCAATGGCCGACAAGGCTATCGGTATCCCAAGGGATACTGGTATCGCAGTGCCATCCTTGATGGTCGAGCCGTCGCTGCCGAAAGCGATAGCGCGCCACAACGGCATGGTCAACCATGCCCGAATTAGCAATAGTAGGACGACGCGACAAGGGCAAATGGAAGCGGGACCAGGTTATTGGCGGAACCCTTCATCGTACTGCCGTGTACCTCTCCAAATCTGTGGCCGCTAGGCCCCGCCGTCGCCGAGGTGGTGGCGCAGGAAGCCGGCCATTATCTCGACGGAGCGCTCGCCGATGGCGTGGCCTAGGCCGGCAATGAGGTGGAACTCGGCGGGGATGCCGGCCTCCTCGTAGGTGAGCATCGACTCTTGCATCATCTGCCACGCCTGCGCGGGGTCCTCGGTGCCATGGATGCCGCATGTTGGGGTGTGGCTACTGACCTCGGCAAAGAAGCGCTGGCGCTGCGCCTTGCGCTGTGCGAGCGAGTCGGGCGAGAAGAGGTAGCCGCTGTGGGCGACGACCGCAGCAAGCGGCGCCGCGCGCCGGGGGACGACGTTCAGGGCGGTAATGCACCCCTGCGAGTGCCCGATGATGGCGCACCGTGTTTCGTCGATACCGTTCTCCTCTGCAACTTCGGCGATGAAGGCGTTTATGGGCTCGCTGATCTCATAGAGTCCCTGTATGCGGGTGCGCTCGGAAAGGCGGTTGTACCACTGATAGTGGCCCGTCGGGTCGAAGTCCAGCCCGCGGTTACTCTTGGGATCGTTGGCGACGTCGTATTGGAATGGCGCATTGGGCGCGTAGAACTTCGTGTTGGGCAGCGCGTCCGCGAGCGCATCCGCCAGCCAGATCATGCCGGCACCGCACGAACTCAGCCCGTGCAGCAAGACGACGGCGCTGTCGGGTGAGCCAGGATTCCTTGCGTCGCGTGTGGGTCCGGTAAGAGTCGCCATAGTGGAGCGAGGATACTACAGAGGGCTGGTCGGGGAGCCGGGATTTGAACCCGGGACCTCCTGCTCCCAAAGCAGGCGCGCTACCGAGCTGCGCCACTCCCCGTTCCTAGCAGTATACGGCGCTGAATCTGCCTGCCGTCATTTCGGTGGAGGCAGGACCCTGATGGTCTTGCGCAAACGCCGGCGCCTGGTTGTTTCCCCGCACCGCCGAATCACGTCGCTACCTTTCTGCAGGGGTTGCGTTCTTGGGAAACTTGTAAGAACATACGTTCTTCTGAGAGGAGAATCCCATGCTCATCACGCGCCAGCTCGACCGCTATGAGAAGTTGCGCCATCTGGGGGGAATGGCGACGGACGACATACTCAGCGGGCCAACGGAGGACCGCTCCGTGGCTCGGCCGGACTGGCACGGGGTCGCTGCGCGAGGTGGTGCGACGCCGCACGCAGGCGTCTACCGCGCGGCAATGCCCAACGGCAAGCGCATATCGCTGCTGCGCGTGATGTTCACCGACCACTGCATCATGGACTGCCACTACTGTCCCAACAGCCATTGGGTTCCTCGGCCGCGCTACGGGTTCAAGGTGGACGAGTTGGCGAACCTCTTTGACGAGATGCATTCGCGGGGCACGGTTGCCGGGCTGTTCCTCAGTTCAGGCATCTTTCGCGATCCCGACCACACGCAGGAGCGGCTCGTCAACGTGGTTGAAGCAATCCGCAAGCGGGGATTTCGGGGATACGTGCATCTGAAGGTAATGCCGGGGTCGAGTGACAACTCGCTCATCGAGGCGGCACAGCGCCTGGGAACACGGCTATCGGTAAACATCGAGACACCGACGGCGGAGCACTTGGCGAAACTGAGCAAGATGAAATCGTTCAACGAGGGAATGCTGCGTCCGATGTCGCGGATCAGCGAGCTGATGAAGGAGCGCTACGGAGGCGCGGTCGGCCAAGCGACGCAGATGGTCGTCGGTGCGGCGGACGAGAGCGACCTGGACATCTACACGCGGATGCGCGCGCTGTACGACCAGATGGGGTTCAAGCGGGTGTACTACGCTGCATTCCGGCCCATCAAATACACCCCTTTGGAGGAGCACCCGCCGACGCCACTCGTGCGCGAGCACAGGCTGTACCAGATGGACTGGCTATCGCGCTTCTACAAGATGGGCGACGACGACCTGCGGCTCGCGTTCGACGACGACGGTTTCCTAGACCACCGCACCGACCCGAAGCTGATGATTGCAGGCCAGCAGATAGAGCGATTCCCCGTCGACGTGAACGGGGCGAGCGAGCTGGAGTTGCTTCGCGTGCCGGGCATCGGGCCGATTGCGGCGTCGCGAATAGTGGCAAACCGCGCGAGGAGTCGCATTGCGACGTGGCGCGAGCTGGGCGCGATGGGAGTCGTGCAAAAGCGGGCAAGGCACTTTGTACGCTTTCCTGGTCACCGACCTGAGCCCGTACGGCAAGGTGAACTCGCCCTGGCCGGTACAGGGAACACCGCATCACCATCGCGCTCACGCGTTGTAGCAGCGATGCACGCGCAGTATGGGCCAACGGGCTGCCAAGGCTGCCCCCTCAGCGCGGCGACCTGCGGGCATGGGTAGAAGAGAGTCTCCCTTCGCGCTGTACCCCACCAAGGTGCTTGGTGGGGATTGCTTCGCCGGAATCCTGCTTCCGCAGGAATGACCAATTCCGCGCTGGGGTTGGGTCGTCAGTTTTGAGTGCCGGCAGATACGGAGATGGACTCTCCGGTGAGCGCAGCGCCCTGCGGAGAGGCTAGGTAGGCGACCACATAGGCAACGTCCCTGGCCCCAACGCGTCGGTGGCCCTGGCCTTGCCAGTTGAAGATGTCTGAAGGGTCGGTGCCCGTGCCTCCGGGCTGCACGGTGGTGACCGCGATGTTGTAGCGGCCCAGGTCGTGCGCCATGACCTTGGCCGCTACGGTGACGGCGGCGTTGCGCATACCACCTGGAATCGCCCTTGCGCTGCGCATCGCCATGCCGCCAACGTTGATGATGCGCCCGTATCCATTGCGCATGTGGGGCACGGTGGCGCGCGCGCATCGCAGGTAGGCGAGGGCCTTGGCGTCGAGGTTCTCGAGCACCTCATCGTCGGAAAGCGCAACGACGGATGGGCCAAATCCGCCTGACGGTGCGCCGTTGTTCACGAGAATGTCGATGCGCCCAAGTGCCGCCGCTGCCTGTGCGACCATCCTGTCCACACTTGCGGCATCACGCGCCTCGTAGGAGTAAGGGAAAGCCTTGACACCGTGGGCGTCGCGAATCTGGGACGCAGCACGCTCCAGGGTGTGACGGTCGCGGGCAGCGAGTGCGACGTCGGCGCCTTCCAAGGCTAGAACGTCGGCGATGGCCCGACCGATACCGCGATTGCCGCCGGTAACGATCGCCGCCCTGCCCTTCAGACCAAGGTCCATGGCGCAACCGTAGCCCATCGGCTATTGCCGGGCAAGGTTCTGGCCATACCAGATGGGTGTGCTAGAGATTGGCGGCAAGGCCCTTGGCTTCAGCGGCCCTGTGCTCGAGACGGTTCGCGGTTCAACCTTTCCGGTACGCTGGCGCATGGGCCGCTCGTCATGTTCTTTTTCTTCAACGTGTTCTCTGGAAGCTGAATGCGGCCTGCTCGCGAGCTTCGCGGCAATTCGGAATCTTTCACACAGCTGGGAGCCCAGGTGGTTGGAGTCAGTTCCGACTCAGCAGAGCAACTGCGTGCATTCCGCGCGTCAACGGGTTGTCGTTCTGGTTCATCGCGGATGCGGTATTGAAAGGCCTCTGCCGTGGAGCGCAAGGTGGGCTACTTGGGCCATTCGCCTCGCCGCGGTGTACGCCTGTCATAGACGACGGCGGTGCGGTACGAGCGGCGTTTCACTACGAGGTGCAAATTAGGCAGCACGCGCAGGATGCGCTTCGAGCGTTGCGCGGGGAGTGGAGCGGCGATTAGCGCTGTCGCAACCGGCTCCCCCGAGGTTCATGGCGCAGCCGTATCCCATCGGCTATTGCCGGGCGAGGCGCGAGAGGTACCATACGGGCGTGCTAGACATTGGCAGCAAAGCCCCTGGCTTCAATGACGCAGTGCTTGAAGACGGCTCACGCTTCAGCCTGTCGACTGCATTGGAGCACGGGCCGGTTGTGCTCTACTTCTTCCTCTGGGCGTTCACGGCGGGGTGAACGCGAGAGGCTCGCGGGTTCCGCGACCAGTCGGAGGAGTTCGAGCGGTTAGGAGCGCAGGTCGTTGGGGTCAGTACCGACTCGGCTAAGCGGCTGCGCGCGTTCCGCAAGACGAACCAACTGCCGTTCCACTTCATCTCAGACAGAGGACGCGCGCTGATTCGACTGTACGACGTCCAGCGGCGCTGGCGACTGGGCACTTCGCGGTGTACCTACGTCATCAGCAGGGACGGCGTGATTTGGGCGGCGTTTCACCATGAGTTTCACGTCGGGCGGCATGTGGGCGACGCCCTCCACGCGCTGCATGAAGAGCAGCGCGCCGGCTAGCGCGTGCTATGCTCGCACCATGTACCAGGTCGGGATACTGACGGCCAGCGACGCAGGCGCGCGCGGCGAACGCGACGACACGAGCGGTGCAGCGATACGCGCGGCGCTCGGCCCGCCCGACTACGATGTGGCGCACTACGCAGTCGTTCCCGACGAGGAAGGGGCGATCGAAGCGAAGTTGCGTGGCTGGGCTGATGGGGGCGCCGACCTCATTATCACGACGGGTAGCACGGGGCTATCGCCGCGGGATGTGATGCCCGAGGCAACGCGATCGGTTGTGGAGCGTGAGGCGCCAGGCATCGCAGAGGCGATACGCGCGCGGGGGCTTACCGCGACGCCGCTCGCGGCGCTTGGCCGGGGCACTGCTGGCTTGCGGGGCCGGACGCTCATCGTCAACCTGCCCGGCAGCCCGAAGGCAGTCGCAGAGGGGCTTGAAGTGCTGTTGCCCCTGCTGCCTCACGCCCTGGGCCAGGCAACAGGGCGCAACCGGGGACACTAGGGTGCGCATCGACGTCGTCACCATCTTCCCCCACATGTTCGCGGGGCCGCTGAGCGCGGGAGTCGTTGGGCGCGCGATAGAGGCCAGCATTGCGGAGGTGCGCGTCCACGACCTGCGCGAGCACACGCACGACCGGCACCGTTCCGTCGATGACAGCCCTTTCGGAGGCGGCCCTGGAATGGTGCTGGCGCCCGGCCCGCTGTTCGAAGCGGTCGAGGCGCTGCAACTCAGCGACGGGACACCCGTCGTGCTCCTGTCGCCGCAGGGCAGGCCCTTCGCGCAGCGCGACGCAGAGCGGCTGGCAGGGGCTTCTGGATTCGTGCTGCTCTGCGGCCGGTATGAGGGGGTGGACGAGCGCGTTGCGGAGCACCTGGCGACGGACGAGGTGAGCATCGGCGACTACGTGCTCACAGGCGGCGAGTTGCCCGCGCTTGTCGTTATCGACGCGGTGGTGCGGCTGTTGCCGGGAGCGGTCGGCCAAGGCGCCGAAGCGGTGTCGGATGACAGTTTTACCTCAGGGATGCTCCAGCACCCTCAGTACACACGACCGGCGGAGTATCGCGGCTGGCGAGTACCTGACGTCCTGCTATCGGGCGACCACGCGGCCATAGCGGCCTGGCGTCGGCAAGAGGCGCAGCGGCGTACGCAGAAACGCAGGCCCGATTTGCTAGAGGGCTCTTAGCGCACGCGAGCGTAGGCTGGCTCGCGCTCGGCTCGAAGCTCGGCGATAGCGGGCGCAGCGACGGGAGCGCGGTCGTGGCCACCGAGGAGGTCACGGGCTAGCTGCCAGTCATCGGAGCCGACTGGCGCAACCTTCCAATGCTCGTCGTAGGCGCGCGCTAGAAGGGCCTCCTTAGAGTTCATGGTGCTCTCGGGGCTCCAATCGGCGCCGCAGATGACGGAGGGTTGGAGGTGCAGCGAGGTGGGGGTGAGCAGGCCCATGAAGACGTATGTCGTGTCGTGGCGGACGACCGTGACGATCTGGTGGCCGGGAGTCGGGCCGGCCGCGAGCTCAAGCCATATGCCTTTGACGAGTTCGGTACGGCCGTCGACCAGGTCGAGCTGGCCAGCCTCGTCGAGGGGGGTGAAGTCGTCGCGTCGGTAGAGGCGGGATGAGCGTTCGCTCGGTACGAGGGCGGCGGCATAGTCACCGCGCTGAACCACGTAGCGTGCGTTGGCGAACGTAGGCACTATGCGGCCGGATGAGGTCATGTGCGTCGAGCCGCCGGCGTACTCCTCGTGCAGGTGGGTAAGGACGACCATGGTGATGTCCTTCGGGGTGATGCCAAGGTCACGGAGCTCGCGAAGCAGGCTCGATCTGCTGCGGACGGGAGCGATGTTGAGGTCGAGGGGCGCTTTGTCGCCGGGGCCGACGTTGACGAGTATCCACCCGTCGGGGTGGTCGATGAGCATGGAGTAGTTGCCGATGGCGACTCTGTTCTGGCGGTCGGGTCTTGCGAAGGTCTCCCAGTGAACTTTGGGTGTCGCGCCGAAAACCGTGCCTCCGTCAATGCGCGTCGTGCTTACACGAATGAGCTTGGGCGATTGTGCTTGGTACACGGCGATCCTCCCGTAATTCCCGGTATAACGTGCATATCTTCCACCAAAGTCTAAGATTGTCAATAGTCAAATTCTGAAAATCAGGTTAGAAGTTTGGCCAATTTCTGGACTTCCGGCAAATTGGGGACGGCCGAACCCCTGGCGCGGCTGTTCCGGCGCACTTCCGGCAAGGAGCAGGTGTAAGGGCGCTTGCGGCGATAGCGCAAGGCGGAGTGTTAGTGCGGAGCCCTGGCCGTTCCGGCCTTCGCGGGAGCGGCCAGGAAGGAAGCGCCGGCCCAGCGAAGAAGAAGGTGCCGCGGGCTACCCGCCCTCAACCCCTTTGCTGCGGGCGCTATTGCCGGCGATGAGTGCGCCGAGCGCCCCGAGGCCGGCGACATAGAGAGCGGCGACGATACCGATGGCGTACAGGAAGGTGTAGCCGAGCGTTGCGCCTAGGACGAGCAGCGTAGCCAAGGGAACGGCGCCCATGAGGGCGCCCATCGCCATCGCCGCGTTGGGCGTGGCCTGGACCTTCGAGCCGCCAATGTACCCGCCTATGAAGGGGGACGGCAGGATGGTGAAGAAGTGGACGATGGGGATGACCCACAGGCCGATCATGACGCCGATGGCCACCGCCGCCGCCATAGCCAGGGATGTTTGCTCGGGGCTGGATCCGCGCAATTTGGAACTTTGCCTAAACCACAAACTAAACGAGGGCTAGATGCACCCTACCCTGCACCGCTCGATGCCGCCAGCCCCCTGCGCAGGCGCCAAGCGGTACACGGGGCCTTTAGAGGAGGAAGCTGACCTTGCCGTGCGGGCGCAAGACGTCGAGGTCGAGGATGGCGCGCCGCTCGACGATCTTGAGGGCGCCATCGACGAGGCGCAGGGTGTACTCGTAGTGTCCGACGTAGGTGTCGACCACTTCGAGGCGGATGCGGTGGACGATGAAGTTGGCGCTGACGCGCAAGGTGTTGGCGGACGCTTCACGGATGCGGACGTTGGTGATGGAGCGACGGGTGCGTGAGTTGGGCGTCTCGGCGTGGACGAACCGCCCCATCAACTGCTCGACGCGGTGCTGCAGCCGCACGTAGTCGTCGGCGATGAGGAAGAGCGATGTGCGATGGTCGCCGTCGGGCATGTCGGTCGATGGGACGTAGTAGGCGCCGTCCTCCGCGAAGAGCGCAAACCACTCGTCAATGCGCCACTCGTCGAGCAGCGCGGCTTCTTCGAACAGGAAGTCCTCGACCTCCTGCCGGGTGATGGCGTCCGTGCTGGTCAGTGTCATCGTGTGCCCCTAGATGCCCACGCCTTGGGGATAGGAGGGTGCGGTGTGTTTGCCGGTGATGAGCGCGTTCCACTGGCGCCAGAAGGAGCGCATCTGAAGCTCGTCGTCGGTGGCGGGGTGCTCCCTGCCCATGCCGCGCGAGATGTCGCTCCACTGCGCCTCCTTGAAGGTGGCGAAGCCGCGCTGGCACGACTCCAACGCCTCGACATCGTCCGGTGTGGCGTACCCGCCTGGGCCGAGGAACGTGAGGTAGTTGTCGAGGCGGAAGGCGCGGTCCTCCGCGTTCTCCTCCACGGGCGCAAGCGCCCATGCCCGGATCTCCATGTAGTCGGGGGAGAAGGGGAAGAAGGTGCGGATGGTAACGGCCATGATGTCGTTGATGATGAGGTTGGGGAAGATGAAGAGGTTGCGGCTATAGCGCGCGATGCGCTCGGCGCGCTCCTCTCCGAAGCGTTCCACCAGCTTGTTCTTCTTCAGTTCGAATTCGTGCTGACGCTCCTCCCCGAAGTAGGGCGTCCACCGGGCAATGGGGCGCCCCCAGGGGGAGTCGTACTCGATGACGGAGTGGCCGTTCCCCAGAGCGCTGCCGTTGCCGATGATGCCCGCACTGAGGTCGTAGAAGAGCTGGTTGGTGCGGACGATGAAATCGAAGTAGCGCTTATGCGTCGTCGGCGCGTGGTAGCCGTCGATGGAGTTCTCGATGAGCAGCTTCCAGTTGGCCTTCATCGAGTATTCCTGGGTGCCGCCGACGACCTCCATGCCGACCTCCGACTGGTCGGCAACGAGGTCTAGGTACTCCTTCGCGCCGGCCAGGTAGTCAGGGAGATCCTGGATGTCAGGGTTGAATGCGGCGAAGATGAAGCCGCGGTAGCAGTCGGAACGCGGGGCTTGCGAAAGGCAATGGTCCTCGCGCGTCCACTCCGTGTTCTCGTAGGCGTTCTCACCAGGCAAACCGATGAGGGCGCCTTCGTTGTTGAACGTCCAGCCGTGGTAGTAGCACTGGTGAATCTTGGAGTTGCCCGCAGGCTCTCTGCGCACGACTGCGCCACGGTGGGGGCATGAGTTCATGAGGATGCGAATCTCACCGTCGTCGCCGCGCGAGATGATGACGGGTCTTCCGGCAACGCGGCGGACGCGGTAGTCGCCCGGCTCGGGGATTTCCGACTCGTGGCCGGCGTAGATCCAGCACGTATCGAAGACGTATTGCTTCTCGGCTTCGAGGACCTCCGGCAAAACGAAAGCGCGCCGGTTCACCTTGAAGAGCTTGCGGTGCTCGTCGTCTACGATCATGTCGCTGACATAGCCGTTGGGATTCATGTGCGGACCTCCTCGATCTAGGCGATGGGAGTATAGCAGTCAGAGGCAAAGGCCTTCCCTTGCTCCTCCTTCCCCTCGCCTGCTCCCCCTCCATGCCTCCCCGTGAGAATACGGGCGGACTCCGCGGCCCTGAGAAAGGGCGCGCATAGAATGGGGGTATGGCGCAAGGAGAAGCGGCTCGGGTGGGGATGTTCGCGGCGTTTGCGTCGCTGACATTCCGCATGCTGGCCGGAGCATCGTGGTGCTACTACACGTATCGAATGATGGAACTGACGGTGCTGTCGTGGCTCGTGCTGGAACTGACGGACTCGCCAGCACAGGTCGCGCTCGTTGCCGTGTCGCGCGCCACGCCAATGTTCCTGTTCGGGCTGATAGCCGGAGGCATCGCCGACCGCTTTACGCGAAAGTCGGTGATGCTGGCGGCGCAGGCGCTCAACCTCGTGGTGATGGGCGCGGTGCTGGCGGTGATGCTGGCGGGCGCCATCGAGGCGTGGCACGTGTACGTTGCGGTCGGAGCGACGGGCTTTACGTGGGCGCTTGACTACACGTCTCGGCGAGCGTACCTCGCGTCGCTGTTCTCGGGGCGGAGGTTTACGAATGCGATGTCGCTGGACATTGGGTCGCTCATCAGCGCCAACCTGACGGGGCCGGTGATTGGAACGGCGCTCATCCGGTGGGCGGATTACTCAGGGGCCTACATGGCGATGATGGTGTTGGGATTCGTGGGGATGGTCTTCCTGGCGATGATCGCAGAGGAGCAGGGTGCAGGTGTGCGGCTGGAGAGTCCGTTGAGGACGGTGGCAGAGGCGTTCCGGGCGATGCGGCTCTACCCAGCTGTGATGGCCTCGGTGCTGCTGACGGCCGTGTACAATGTGCTCGGCTGGCCGATAACGACGCAGATACCGGTCATCGCGCGCGACGTGCTGGGAGCGTCGGAAGTGCTGTTCGGGATACTGCAAGGCGGCCTGGGCGCGGGCGCGCTTATCGGTGCGGTGCTGCTGGCGACGACCAACCCTACGCGCCGCGGGACGACCTATGCGGCGGGTACCTTTCTCTTCTTGGCCGCTGCATTCATGTTCTCGTTCTCCCCATGGTATGCGGCGTCGGTATTGCTGTTGGTAGTAGCCGGCGTTGGGTTGGTGACGTTCGCCATCATGCAGCCGCTGGCGGTAGAGACGGTGCCTGCCGCGCAGCGCGGACGTGCCTTGGGCGCGATTGCGCTCGCGATCGGGCTGAGCCCGCCTGGGATGGTGGCAGTTGGGTTCATGTCGGAAGCCATCGGCCCGCAGTCCGCAATCGCGATACTGACGGGTGTGGGAATGGTGGTGGTCGCGGCGCTGTGGTTGCGCTACCCCGCGCTGCGTGATGCGGGGTAAGCGCTAGTCGTCGCCAAAGAGGCCTTCGCCGAAGTTCATGGCGTACAGGCGGGCGTACTCGCCGCCGTTCGCAAGTAGTTCCTGATGCTTACCCACCTCGACAATGCGACCGTGGTCGAGAACAACGATTTTGTCTGCCCCGGTGATGGTGGAGAGGCGATGGGCGATGACGAGCGCGGTACGGCCCTCGAGCAGCCGCTTCAGCGCCTCCTGCAAACGGTGCTCCGTCTCCGAGTCCATGTTGGCCGTTGCCTCATCTAGGATGATGATCTTTGGGTCGGCGACGATGGCCCGTGCCATCGAGAGGAGTGCGCGCTGGCCCATGCTGAGGTTTGCGCCGCGTTGTTCGAGGATGGTGTCGTAGCCGTTCGGGAGGTTGACAATGAAGTCGTGCGCGCCGACAGCGGTGGCGGCCTCTTCTATCTGCTCATCCGTCACGCTGGGATGATTGAAGCGGATGTTTGAGCGCACGCTCTCGGAGTAGAGGAACGGCTCTTGCAGCACCATGCTCATCTGCCTTGCAAGCGACGTGCGCTTGACGTCACGCACATCGATGCCGTCAACGAGCACTTGCCCGCCGGTGGCGTCGTAGCCGCGCTGGATGAGCGAAACGAGGGTGGTCTTGCCTGCGCCGGTGAGGCCGACTAGGGCGACCGTCTCACCTTTCTCGATAGTCAGGTTGACCTTGTGAAGGACGTCGATGCCGGGGACGTAGGCGAACATGACGTCACGGTACTCGATTCGTCCTTGGACGGGGGGCATGTCGACGGCGTCAGGCTTGTCCTTGATTTCGGGCTCTACGTCCATCAGCTCGAAGATGCGGGCGCCCGAGGCCATGGCTCGCTGGAACATGGTGAACTGCATCGTCATCATGCGGATGGGCTCGAAGAAGCGCAGCAGGTAGAGGACAAATGCAGTCAGCAGTCCAACCTCGAGCGTGCCTTCGATAACCTGGGCGCCTCCAACGACGATGACGAGCGCGACGGAAGTCATCGAGATGAACTCGACCGGTGGCATGAGCATGCCTGAGAGGAATGCACCCTTCACGGCAGCGTTCTTGTGCTCGGTATTGAGCGTATCGAAGCGGTGGAGGTTCGCGGGCTGGCGGTTCATGCTCTGGGTAACGCGAACGCCGGTGATGCCCTCCTGCAAGCTGCCGTTCACCGCCGATAGTGCCGTGCGGATGCGAATGAAGGTGGGCTTGGCGAAGCGTTGCCACACAATCATGGTGATGACGAGAAGAGGCAGCGGCATTAGCGCGAAGGCGCTCAGCTCGGCGTTGTTGACGAACATGCTAACGATGATGAAGCCGAGCAAGGCGATGTCGCCGATGGTGGGAACGCTCAGCTCAAGGAACTCCTGCAGGGCGAGCGTGTCATTCTGGACGCGCGACATGATGCGGCCGACCTCGTTGCGGTCGAAAAAGGCGGGCGGCTGGTTCTGCAGCTGCTCGAACATCTCGCGGCGAAGGTCGTAGAGGACGAGGGTGGTGGTGCGAGCCAAGGCGCGAAATTGGACGTACTGCGCCGCTCCCATGATGAACGTATCGACAATGAAGACGATGCCAACCATGCCGAGTGTGCCGATGCGGTCAGCTCCCGGGTCAGGGGCGATGAAGTTGTCGATGCCGTAGGCGATGATGAGGGGCTGCGCGATGATTGCGATGTCGTAGATCACCATCGCAATCACAGCCGTCATGAAGGTGCGGGGATAGCGCAGCGTGTAGGAAAGCAGTCGCTTAACGACGCGCCCGTCGTAGACGTTGGCGAGGTATACCTCGTCGAGGCCGCCGGAGATGGAGCGACGGGAGGCGGTTTGCGTGGCGACGGCCATTATCCCGCGGCCTCGCCCTGGGCAAATTCGCCAGCGGCTCGTCGCGCCTCCTCGAATGGACGCATCTGCGAGTCATGCAGTTCCTTGTACTCGCCGGGGACATCGACAAGCGTGGAATGGACGCCTCGCTGGATGATCTGGCCTCCCTTGAAGACGAGGATGAGGTCGGCCTGAGCGATGGCGTGGAAGCGGTTACTGATAAGGAAAGTCGTGCGCCCGTCCATCACCTGCTGAAGGCCCGTCATGATCTCGCGCTCCGTGTGCACGTCAACGCTCGATGTGGAGTCGTCGAGGATGAGGATGGGAGAGTCGACGAGCAGGGTGCGCGCGATCGAGATGCGTTGCTTCTGCCCGCCGGAAAGGCCGACTCCGCGCTCGCCGACCATCGTCTCGTAGCTGTCGGGCAGCTCGGTGGCGACGAAGTCGTGCATCTGCGCAATGCGCGTGACGCGCTCGACCTCATCCATCGACGCCCCTCTAACGCCGTATGCGACGTTATCGCGCAGGGTTGCGGTGTGAATGAAGACATCCTGCTGCACCACACCGACGTTGCGGCGGAGGGACTCGAGGGTGAACTCGCGGACGTCAATGCCGTCTATCTCGATGCCCCCGCTGGTGACGTCGTAGAAGCGCGGGATAAGGTGCGCAAACGTGGTCTTGCCGCTGCCGGGGCGTCCGACGAGCGCGACGCGGCTTCCTGCAGGGATGTCAAGGTCGATGTCCTCCAGGGCGCCGATGACACCGTTATAGGTGAAGGAGACGCCCTTGAAGCGAATGTCGCCGTGAACCCTGCCCGGATCGCGCGCGCTGGGAATGTCGCGAACAGGAGAGACGGTGTCCATAATCTCGAACAACCGCTCCCCGGACGATGCGGCGCGGGCGAAATTGTTGACCGTCCACCCAATCATGCGGACGGGCATGATCATCATGTTGACATAGACGAAGAACGCGCCGAGGTCTCCCGGAGTGAGGTCACCGTAGACGATGGTGCCGTCGGCGAGGACGGTGGAGCCGTCGATGACGCGCGTGCCCCCGTACCACAAGATGACGGTGAGGACCATCATGAACCCGAAGTTCATGATGGCGTAGTTGCGCGCCCAGGTGCTCTCAGCGCGGTAGGTCTGGTCGGCAACTGCACGAGAGCGAACCCTGAACTTGGCGATCTCATGGTCTTCAGCGGCAAACGCCTTAACGACACGAATGCCGGTCAGGTTTTCCTGCAGCGTCGCCACCATCTCCCCTGTCAGCTCCTGGACGCGCATCCAGAGCCGCCGTAGGCGCCGTGACGTAATAACAGCGCGGAAGGCTAGGAACGGGATGAACGCCAGCGTCGCAAGGGCAAGCGGGACGTCGATGAGAAGCATGCCCACAGCCGTCCCTACGACCATGACAACGATGAACGCCGCACGGACGGCACCCATGTTGACGAACATGCGCACCCCCTCAACGTCGGCGGTTGCGCGCGACATGAGCGAACCCGTCGTCTGCCGGTCGTGGAAGGCGAAAGAGAGGTACTGAAGCTTGTCGTAGTAACGGTTGCGAATCAGGTAGGCGATCTTCTGCGAGAGGCCTTCAGCGGCGAAGGTCTGGCCCCATGCGAACAGACCGCGCGTGATGCCGAGGCCGACGACGATGAGGCCGACAACGGCGAGGGCGGACAGTCCCCGATTGCCACCGCTCTCTTCCAAGGCGCGGTCGATCCCGGTCGCGAGGACGCGCGGGATAACGAGCGCCGCACCGCCCGCGCCAAGTACGGTGAGGTATCCGAGGGCGATTTGCCGCGGGTGTGTGCGGAATACTAGAGCAAGTATGCGAGCTATGGCACGCATGCCAAGCGAGAGCCTCTGCCCGGAGTCTGACCGCGTGCGGTGTCTGGAAACAGGCTCGTCGAGCAACAAGCCATCGTAGCGCGGCCCACTTAGTGTAGTAGGCGCGTCAACAAAAGGCACGTATGCGGGTGTGCGGATTTCTTCTCGCTCCTACGCCTGTGCGGAATCGGCACAGCCATGCCCGACCGCTTGTAGAATGACCGCGGAAGGAGGGCTGTGTGACACAATCGACGCTGAACGTGGTTGGGTTTGCGGGGAGCCTACGGGCAACGTCGCTCAACACATCGCTGTTGCAAGCGGCGGTGGAGGAGGCGCCGCCGGACATGCACGTCACGGCGCTGGACATTCGCGACGTGCCGCTGCTGAATCAGGACGACATGGCAGAGGGGCTACCCGCGCCGGTTGTTCGATTCAAGGAGGCCGTCGCGGAGGCGGACGGCCTCCTCATCGTTACACCGGAGTACAACAACGGCATGAGTCCGGTGACCAAGAATCTGATTGATTGGTGCACCGTGCCCAACCCAACGGGGAACATCCTTGCTGGAAAACCCGTGGCGCTCATGGGCGCGTCCGGCGGGGTGAATGGCAATACGTCACTGGCACGGGCGCAGGTGCGGCAATCGCTCGTCTTTCCGCGCGCGCTGACGATGCCCGGCCCGGAGATAGGCGTCAGGAATCTGCCCGGCACCTACGACGAGTCAAGTCGGTTGGTGGACGCAGATGTGCGCACGCTCATCGCGCAGTACCTGGCGTCCTTTGCCGAGTGGATACGCAAGGCGATGGCGTGGGCCGGTGCAAGCACATGAAGGTTGCCATGGCGCAAGAACGTCCAGCGGTGTTGCCCCCCGATCTGTCACGCGCGCTTTCGAGCGATTTCCTGCTGCGGGTGACAATGGCGCGCCGGCGTAGCAGGGGGCCGCGGACGGTCGAGCTGACATTCGCGCGGAGCGGCGAGCGCGCCGTCGTGCTGTCGGGCTACCCAGGTGAGCGCGATTGGGTAGCCAACATCGCAGCAAACCCGAAGGTGGTGCTCCACACCGTTCAAGGGCCGCGCTTCTACGACATTCCCGCCATTGCACGCCGAGTGACGGAGCGCAATGAGCGCACACCGTTGCTGTTGGCATTTCTTGGCCGTTGGGGCAGGCGCTCCGGGCTCATGGGACCGCTGCTCATAGCATCGCTATGGGCGATCCGGCTCAATCGCGCGCTGCGGCTGCCGTGGTGGGGCCCGTTCTACCCGATGCGGCGGCTGATGGACCGCATGCCGTGCTTGGAGGTGCGGTTCGTGGGTGATGCCGTGGAACGCCCGTCACCGCCAGCGACCTCGGAGCGGCCGGCGTGGGGCTAATCGCCTCTTCCGGCGAGGGGCCTGTTGGATATGCTTGTGCTGGGCAGGCAGGCCACGACTGGCAAATTCGGCGTCGATAGCGCTTGTGGCTCGATTGACATGCGGGCGGGTAGCGAGTACAGTCCGCATACGCATTTTCAGGAATGTCAAAGACCTTTAGAGCCTTGGGCACTCCATCAACATACGTGCACCCTACCCTATTTTGCCCCATAGAACCATGAGAGCAGGAGTACGCTACGCTCTTCCCATGAGCGCGTCTCAGCGCATCGAGCCTCTTCTTGACAGCATCGAGCGGCGGGCGAGCGTCGCGGTCGAGCCGCGCGAGCTGGAGAACATTCACGAGCGCCTGAATGTACGCGACGTGGTTGCCGACTTGCCGGAAGGCCTTTCTGAGGAGGACTTTGTCGGCATTCTGAAGCTCGCGATGCTGACTGAGTGCGCAACCGACTCGTACGCTGCGGTGTTCTACGAGGGCGCTGAGGAGCACAACGCCCCCTGGCTGAAGCGCTTCACCGAGCGGACGTGGGTGCCCGACGAATACACGCACACGGCACCGTTCAAGGCGATGCTGATGAGCATGGACTTCAGCGAGGAGGAGTTGGACTGCGAGATCGCCCGCGTGCAGGGCGCCACCTACGTCCATGCCTGTGGCAAGACGCCCGTCGAATTGACGACGTTCGGAATGATTCAAGAGTACTTGACCGACCACTGGCACGGCCTGATCGCCAAGCTGCTGCGCAACCGCGCACCGGAGGCGGCGGACCTGGCAACGCGCGTCAAGCGGCGCGAGACGCTGCACTACGTCTGGTACCAGCGGATGTCCGCTGCGCAGGTGGAGGCCAATCCAGAATTGGTATCACTCGTCGCTGACACGGTCTCCACGTTCAACATGCCGGGCGTGTCGCTTGTGCCGGAGTACCAGTTGCGGGCGCTCGAATGGCTCCCCCCGATGGGCGCCGACCTCCAGCGTAACGCGCGAGCGATCATACGCAGCCTGTACGAGGTCGCGGGCAACACGCGGCGCGCGGGCGAGATCCTGATGGACGTCGCCGTCCTCCGCGGCATACCGATTGCTAAGCTGTCGCCGGAGCGGGTGCAGGGGCTCATTGAGCGGCTTGGCGGACGGGGCTACTCGCTCCTCGGGGAGGCGGTGCTCGACTCCGTCGGCCTTCCCCTGCCTGCGGACGTGGGTCGCCACGCATCCGACAAGTATGTGGGCACCATCCCGACGCTGGCGGCATTGCAAGACCGGCTGCGCGCCAAGGTACGCGCGCTGATTGCCAGACGCATCGACATCAGCTCGATATCCAAGGCCTAGATGGTGGGAACAGCTGGGCAGGTGGCCGCGAAGCTGGCCGCGTCCGGCGCACGGCGCGCCTTCCTTGCCGCCGTTAGCCGGATCGCCGTGGGCACACTTACGCTAACGTTGCCCGAGGGAGGTACGCAGAGGTACCGTGGCAAGGAGCCGGGACGGTCGGCGGAGCTTGCCGTGCTGGACGACGCCTTCTTCGCCAAGGTCATATTCCACGGCGAAATCGGCTTCGGCGAGGCCTACCAGGCGGGGTTGTGTGCGACCCCGGATCTGGTGGCGCTTATCGAGCTTGCCATCGTCAACCGCCGCAAGGTCAACCTGAACCAGGGACCGCTGCGACAGGTATCACGAATTGCCAACCGTCGCCTGCACCTGGGACGGCGGAACACGGTGGCGCAGGCCAGGGACAACATCCACGCGCACTACGACATAGGAAACGACTTCTTCCGCCTGTGGCTGGACGAGACGATGACCTACTCATGCGCCCTCTTCACGAGCGAGGAGCAATCGCTAGCGGAGGCGCAGCGCGGCAAGTACCGCGCGCTATGTGAGCTGGCGGGTATCAGGCCCGGAGCGCGCGTGCTCGAAATAGGCACCGGTTGGGGCGGATTTGCGATGCTGGCAGCATCAGAATTTGGCGCGTCCGTCACGACGGTCACGATATCGGAAGAGCAACACGCGTTGGCCTTGGAGAACGTCGCGAAAGCCAACCTAACTGACAAAATCGACGTGCGCCTGTCCGACTACCGCGACGTTGAGGGCTCGTTCGACGCCGTCGTCTCGATAGAGATGTTCGAGGCGGTTGGAGCAGAGTACTTCCAGGCATTCTTCGACAAATGCGGGGCGCTGCTGCGCCCTGGAGGCCGGCTGGCAATGCAGGTCATCACCGTCCCCGACCGCGAGTTCCCGGCTCAGCGGGACGGGGTGAACTGGATACAGAAATACATCTTCCCCGGCGGGGTACTACCCTCCGTCGCGGAGATGGAGCGCTCGAACGGGACGTCCGAGCTGGTCCTAACGAGCGTGCGCGACATCGGACCGCACTACGTGCGCACGCTGCATGAGTGGCGCGATCGCTTCTGGACGGCCATCGACCAGGTGCGCGCACAGGGCTACGACGAGCACTTCGTGCGTACGTGGGACTACTATCTGGCTGTATGCGAGGCAGGGTTCGCCACGCGTACTACAGGCGACGTGCATATCCTTTTCGAGAAGCCAGGTACGCCCGAAAACGGAGGGGAACAATGAGAGCTATGGTATTTGACGCAGTTGGGCCGCCTGAGGTGCTCCACCTGACCGACGTGCCCAAGCCGGAGCCCGGGCCAGGCGACGTGCTGGTGGAGATTGCGGCAATCGGCGTTAACTTCGCCGAGGTGGGCCGCCGCCGCGGCTCCTTTCCGCTCATGCACGGCCAAGCGCTGCCGCTAATCCTAGGCTACGAGTGTGCAGGCGTCGTAGAGCGTGTTGGTAGCGACGTTTCGAGCGTCGCCGCGGGCGATCGCGTGCTCGTTCGCGCCTATCCTCACACCTACGCGGAGTACGCCGCCGCGCCTGAGTCATCGGTCTACAAGATCCCTGACGAACTGGACTTCGTGCAGGCGGCCGGTATCGCGGGCGTCTACACCACAGCATGGCAGAACATCGTCAATCGCGGGCAGTTGCAGGCGGACGAGACTGTACTGGTACACGCCTGCGCGAGCGGCGTCGGCATCGGCAACGTCCAGGTCGCCAAATATGTCGGCGCGCGGGTCATCGGAACGGCGTCGTCAGACGAGAAACTCGAGTGGGCAAAGCAGTACGGCATCGACCAGGGCATCAACTACACCACGGACGACTTCGTGGAAGCGGTGATGCGCATCACCGACGGCGTCGGGGTACCGATGGTGGTTGACGGCGTCGGCGGGAAGACCTTCCTGCAGAGCCTGAAGGCGCTTGCGCCCTTCGGGCGTGTCATTGTGTACGGCGTCGCGAGCGGACAGCGCCAGGCGACCGTGACCCTGCCGGAGTTGTGGTTCCGCAATCTGACTGTGCTCGGCGCTGGCAGTGGTGGCGTTGACCGCGAGACGCTAGACAACATCATTGGCCTGGTCGCGAGCGGTCGCCTGAGCGTGCCCGTCGAGCGCACCTGGCCGCTTGAGCAAGCTGCCGAGGCGCACCACCACTTGGAAAGCCGCGAAGTGCGCGGCAAGGTCGTGCTGACGACCGGCTGATCCCCCAACGCCCGCGCTCTCCCTTTCCTTCCTCCTCTGTACGCCCTTCGAGGCTCTCGGGGCGGGCGTTTCCTATTCCGCCCGCCCCGGCTCTCCCTTGCCAAGTGGGGGATCGCAGCGCACTGCGTGGCGGGTTCTCGCCTCCGCGGGGTCGACTGCCAGGCGCGCGGTTGGGGGTTCACGCACCCTCCACATACGGCGAATGGCGTGCGAATACCCACAACCCGTGGTATGTGCCTCAATATTCAATCAATATCTTGTTGACACTATGTGCGTTTGCATTCACAATTCGCCTCCCGTTAGGAATCCTTAGCAAAGGCCTTCTGAAGGCTTCTCTGTGGATAGGGGAGTGACGATGACGACGACCGGAGACCGCATCCAGCCGCAGGTGGACCAGAACGTGCCGGATGCGCGGGTTGTGGTGGCTCCGCCGATCGGTATGCGCGTGCGCAAGCGCAACGGCGACCTCGAGGTCGCCGACGTGATGAAGATAGTGCGCGCGGTCGAGCGGAACGTCGGCGACCTTCAGCACGTCGACCCGCTCCGTATCGCCACCCGCACCATCAGTGGCCTCTACGACGGGGCGACGACTCGCGAGCTCGACGAGTTGTCGATACAGACGGCGGCCTCCCTCATTGCGGAAGAACCCGGGTATTCCAAGCTTGCCGCCGCTCTGCTCGCCACCTTCATCGACAAGGAGGTGGAGAACCAGGACATCCACTCCTTCTCGCAGTCCGTTCGGATGGGTCGCGAGTTGGGGCTGATTTCGGACAGCGTCGCGAAGTTCGTCGCGGACAACCACCGCAAGCTCAACGATTCGATCCAGCCAGAACGGAGCAGGCTGTTCGAGTACTTCGGACTGCGCACGGTGTACGACCGCTACCTGCTGAAACACCCGGACAGCCGCCATTCGATCGAGACGCCGCAGTACTTCTTCCTGCGCGTCGCATGCGGACTCGCGGAGACGCCGCCAGAGGCAATAGAGCTCTACCATTTGCTCTCCAGCCTCGACTACATGCTGTCGTCCCCCACCCTCTTCAATTCGGGCACGCAGCACCAGCAGATGTCTTCGTGCTACCTGCTTGACTCTCCCGAGGATGACCTGGAGTCCATCTACAATCGCTATACCGACGTGGCCAAGCTGTCCAAGTTCGCCGGCGGCATAGGCATCTCCTACTCGCGAGTTCGCTCGCGCGGGTCGCTCATCCGGGGGACGAACGGGCAATCGAACGGCATTATCCCCTGGCTCAAGACGCTGGACTCATCTGTCGCGGCAGTGAACCAGGGCGGGCGGCGGAAGGGTGCCGCGTGTGTCTATCTCGAGGCATGGCACGCGGACATCGAGGAGTTCCTAGAGCTCAAGGACAACACAGGCGACGAAGCGCGGCGGGCCCACAACCTGAACATTGCCAACTGGGTGCCCGATCTGTTTATGCACCGCGTCGAGCAAGACGAGATGTGGTCGCTGTTCGACCCCAAGGCGGTCCCAGAGTTCGTCGACCTGTATGGGGAAGATTTCGATCGCGCTTATGAGCAGGCAGAGGCGAAGGGGCAGCACGTGAAGCAACTGCCTGCGCGCGAGCTATATGCCGGCATGATGCGTACACTCGCACAGACGGGCAACGGCTGGATGACCTTCAAGGACGCAGCCAACAGGAAGTCCAACCAGACGGGTATGCCGCAGAACGTCATACACCTCTCCAACCTCTGCACGGAGATACTGGAGGTGACGAGCCAGCCGGAGACTGCGGTCTGCAACCTAGGCTCGCTCAACCTGGGCCACTTCGTTGCAGGCGGCGCGTTCGACTTCGAGCGACTGGGGCAAGTGGTGCGGACGGCGATGCGCTACCTCGACCGCGTCATCGACATCAACTACTACCCGACCGATGCGGCGCGCGCATCGAATGAGCGCTGGCGTCCCGTCGGGCTGGGCGTGATGGGGCTGCAGGACGTGCTCTTCCAGTTGCGGCTGCCCTTCGACTCGCCTGAGGCCATCGCACTCAGCGCTCGGATACAGGAAGAGATCTACTTCTGGGCGCTGACGACGTCGAGCGAGCTAGCCGAGGAGAAGGGGCCTCACGGTTCGTACGCCGAGACGCGTGCATCGCGCGGCGACCTCCAGTTCGACCTATGGGGGGTCACGCCGTCGCAACCCGAACGGTGGGAGGCCCTCAAGGAGCGGATAGCACGATACGGGCTTCGCAACTCGCTAGCCGTAGCGATTGCGCCGACGGCGACCATTGCATCCATATGCGGCTGCTACGAATGCATCGAACCGCAGCTCTCCAACCTGTTCAAACGCGAGACGCTGTCAGGCGAGTTCCTGCAGGTTAACAGCTACCTCGTGGCCGACCTGAAGGAGCGCGGGCTGTGGAGCGAGGCGATGCGTAATCGCATCAAAGCTGCCGAGGGCTCGGTGCAGGATATTGCGGAGATACCGGCGGACCTGCAGGAGTTGTACCGGACGACGTGGGAGTTGCCGCAGCGCGCGCTCATCGACATGGCGGCGGCGCGCGGCCCCTACATCGACCAGAGCCAGTCGCTCAACCTGTTCATCGCCGACCCGAACATTGGGAAGCTCTCGTCGATGTACATGTACGCGTGGAAGGCAGGGCTGAAGACGACCTACTACCTGCGCTCGCGCCCAGCGACACGTATCAACCAGACGACGACGGCCACGGTTGTGGCCACCATGGTTGGCGCCGAGCTCTCGGACGAGGAGGCGCTGGCATGCTCGCTGGAGAATCCGGAGTATTGCGAGGCCTGCCAGTAAGGCGCAGAACGGCAGACACGATGACAACACAACCAGGCATAAGCCCAATAGAACTATTGGAAGGCGTGAGGCACGCCAGCGAGTTGCTCGCGCACCTCGTGGAGCAGATGGAGCCTTCGCTGGAGCGCGCGGCGGCGGTGCATGCCGGCCAACTCCAGATGATGGAGCACGATGCCCCGGAGTTGGCCAGGGACACGATCGAGCGCGCGGTTGCATGGGCTCGCGCTGTTCTGGAGCCACTGGAGAACTTGCTCGGGCTTGCCGCTACGCCGCCATACCTCGTTGGGCAAGACGAAGTCCAAAAGCGCATCATCCGCGACCTTCAGGACGAGGTGCTGCGCCTGCGGGACGAGGTGCGCCGCTTGAAGGCGGTCGCGCTGGAGGGGCCGACGGCGTCGGCGAACTAGGAAAGAGTAGCCAAACAAGTGGAAGGAGGCGGTGCATGCGCGGCATCCGCCTCTTGCGAGTTACGAGGGAGCATCCCCTAGACTCGCCATTCGGTTGATTACGCATAACCACGCGGAGCTATGCACTGATGATTCTTGACCCTGGCCTCAATCTGACGTTGCGCCCGATGCGCTATCCCGGCTTCTACGAGATGTACAAAAACGGGATACGCAACACCTGGACGGTGGACGAGGTGGACTTCCACAGCGACCTGCCGGACCTGGGACGGATGACATCGGCCGAGCGACACTTGGTGAACCGGCTGGTGGCTTTCTTCGCCACCGGCGACTCCATCGTGGCGAACAACCTGGTGCTGAACCTGTACCAGCACATCAACTCGCCCGAGGCACGGCTGTACCTGTCGCGGCAGCTGTTCGAAGAGGCTGTTCACGTCCAGTTCTACCTGACGCTGCTGGACACCTACATCCCGAACGTGGAGGAGCGCCACGAGGCCTTTCAGGCCATCAGCACCATCCCGTCCATCCGGCGCAAGGCCGACTTCTCGCTCAAGTGGATGCAGTCGATATACGAGCTGCAGTCCATCGACGACGACCGGCAGCGTAAGCAGTTCCTGCTGAACCTCATTTGCTTCGGTACGTGCATCGAAGGGCTGTTCTTCTTTGCGGCGTTCGCCTACGTCTACTACATGCGCTCACGCGGCTTACTAAACGGCTTGGCGTCGGGGACGAACTGGGTGTTCCGCGACGAGTCGGCGCACATGAACTTTGCACTCGAGGTCATCGGCACCATCAGGGGCGAATACCCGCACCTCTTCGACGCCGACCTACGGGCGAACATCGTGGAGATGATGGAGGAGGCGGTGGACTGCGAGTACCAGTTCGCTCAAGACCTCCTGTCGGAAGGCGTGGCGGGATTGTCGCTGCAAGATATGCGCCAGTACTTGGAGTACGTTGCGGACCAGCGGTTGGGCAACCTCGGCTTGCCCGCACGCTTCGGCGCCCGCAACCCCTTCACCTTCATGGACCTGCAGGACGTGCAGGAGCTGTCCAACTTCTTCGAGCGCAAGGTCGCGTCGTACCAGGTCGGTGTTGGCGGCAACGTCACCTTCGACGAGGAGTTCTAGGCAGCCCTCTTAACCTCTTCTGCCAGGAGATCCCGGGCTAAGAGGGAGGCTCCATGACGGCTGTCGCGTTGGACGCTAGAATGCCAGCCATGCCGCATGCAAAGGTTGACGGAGTTCGGATCGCCTACGAGGAGGCCGGGGACGGCTTCCCGATCGTGTTCGCCCACGAGTTCGCGGGGTCGATGGAGTCATGGGAGGCGCAGGTCGCGCACTTCGGCAAGCGCTACCGGACGATTACATACAACGCTGTCGGCTATATGCCGTCCGATGTGCCTGACGACCTCTCGCTGTATGAGCAACCCCGACAGATTGCCAACCTGAGAGGGCTGCTCGACCACTTGGGCATCGCACGTGCGCACGTCGTCGGGCTGTCGATGGGGGCGCACATGGCGCTAGGGTTTGCACTGGCGCATCCTGAGATGGTCGCCGGCCTAGTCGCTGCCGGAGCAGGCACAGGCAGTACTGGCGTGCCGGCGTTCCGCGAGGACGCCGCCAGGCGTGCAGAGCAGCTCGAGGCGCATGGAATGGAGGCGCTGCGCGCGTATGCAAGCGGGACGACGCGCTCGCGCTTCTTGCAGCGGGACCCGGAGGGTTGGAAACGGTTCACGGCCTTGCTGATGGGCCATTCGGCGAAGGGGTCAGCGAACACGCTACGCGGATTTCAGGGACGGCGGCCTCCCCTACCCTCGCTAGAGGCAGCGTTTAGGGAGATGAGCGCCCCGACGCTGGTCATCGTCGGGGATGAGGACGATCCATGCCTGGAGCCGTCGGTGTTTCTGAAGCGTGCGATACCGCGGTGCGGGCTGGTGGTGTTTCCGCAGACGGGCCACGCAGTGAACATCGAGCGGCCTGGTTGGTTCAACGCAGTGGTGGACGACTTCCTGGCGCAGGTCGAGGCTGGCGGCTGGCCTGAGTTCGACCCTGGCTCCGGCGATACGTGGGCAGGGTCGCCCTAGTAGGTCACCTGCCGTGCACCGCCGCCTACGCCAATCGACTCGCCGGTGATTGACACGGAGAGTGGCGAGGCGAGGAAGGCGGCGACCTTGGCGATCTCTTCCGGAGTGATGATGCGCTTGACGGCACTGGACTGCGCGATCTGCTCACGCATCTGCTCTGCGGGTATGCCCTGACGCGCGGCCATCGCCTGGAGGCGCTCGGGCAGCCTCTCACTGTCGACGGCGCCGGGCTGTAGCGTGTTAACGGTGATGCCGTGAGGACCTAGCTCATTGGCGAGGGCGCTACTCATGTTGGTAACGGCAGCGTTCCGCATGCCGCCGCTGACGCCTCCGGCGCTGCGCGTAGCAAGGCCGCCGACCTGGATGATGCGCCCCCATCCCTGCTCGACCATGTGGCGCGCCGCCCGCCTTGCCATACGCACGTAGCCGAGCATCTTGGTGTTGAAGTCGTCTTGGTAGAGCGACTCGTCGCCGTTCAGGAGCGTGTCGTTGCGACCTCCGCCACCTACCTGCGCGGCATTGTTGACGAGGATGTCGACGCCGCCCAACTCGCGCGCCGCCGTGTCGATGACGCGGGAGATGTCATCGGCATTCCCCGTATCGGCAGTGACGGGGATGATGCGCCGCCCGGTTGCGGCGGCTATCTCTTCTGCGGCGCTGGTGAGCGGGCCTTCGGTACGGGCGCAGATAACGACGTCGCAGCCCTCCTTCGCCAATTCGAACGCCACTGCCTTGCCGATGCCGCGGCTGCCTCCGGTGACGACCGCGCGCTTGCCTTGAAGCATTAGGTCCATTGCGCGGGCAAGTATCGGCGAGGGCTGCCCTCGTGTCCACTGCCGCTATACTGCACGCATGGCTACCCTGAAACTGGAACATGCTCGCTACGTGGTGACCGTGGATGCGTCGCGTCGCATCATCAACGACGGCGCCGTTGTCATAGACGGCGACGTGATTACGCATGTCGGGAGGTCGGATGAACTGGCCCAGGTCGAGGCGGAGCGCGTTATCGACGCTAGCGGCAAGGTCGTTGCGCCCGGCCTGGTCAATGCCCATATCCACACCAGCTACGCGCACGCGTTCCGTGGCGTCTTCCCTGAGAACATGGAGACGCGGACCTACTTCCCCTCCGTCTTCCGGCTGCAGGCGATGATGACGGAGGAAGACGAGTACGTCGCGTCGCTGCTCGCGATGACGGAGCTGGTCAAGAGCGGCACGACGACGTTGCTCGATCCGGGAAGCACCAAGTACGTGGAGGCTGGGATTCGGGCGTGTGCGGAGTCAGGCGCCCGGCTGATCACGGGCATCCACGTCACCGATCAGCCCAACAGCACCGGTATACCTGCCTATTCAACCGACGAGGCGTATCGCGTAGCGGCGGCGCTCATCGAGCAGCATGACGGGGCGGTGGGCGGGCGCGTCAGCGCATGGCCCATGCCCTTCTCCGACGACTGGGCATCGGACGAGTTGCTGGTTCGACTGAAGCGTCTTGCCGACGAGCGCGGAACGGGGATGACCTTCCACCACATCAACGCGCCCGATAGCATCAAGCGCGCGCTGGAGGAGTACGGCAAGCGCCCGACGCTGCACCTCGAAGATATCGGCCTGCTTGGCCCGAACGTGCTGCTGGCACACGTCATTGAGCTTGATGACGCAGAGATAGAAGCAATGGTGGCGAGCGAGACTCCTGTGGTAGTGTGTCCTCCGGCCTTCCTAAAGCTTGCGCAAGGAGGCATAGCCCACAGCAGGCTGCCGGAGTTGCTGGAGCGAGGCTTGCCGGTCGCGTTCGGCACCGATTCAGCGAACAACGGCAACCTCATCGAAACCCAACACGCGATGCGCATAGGCGCACTGCTCTACAAGGACATGACCGGCTCCACGTCGGTATTGCGCGCGGAGCAGGTGCTGGAGATGGGCACCATCATGGGCGCCAAGGCGCTCGGCATGGAGGAGCGAATAGGCTCGCTGGAGGCCGGCAAGAAGGCGGACCTAGTCACCTACGACACAGGCCTAGTGGAATGGAGCACCCTGCACAACCCCGTGGTTTCGCTTGTCTACAACGCCGACGGGCGGAGCGTCGATAGCGTGATAGTGGATGGGCGCATCGTGGTGGAAGGCGGACGGCCCAATTTTGTCGACGAGCGCGCGCTCGTCGACCGCGCGCAGGCGATGGGCGAAGCGTTGCTGGCACGCGGCCAGGTGTCGACCCGGCACCGTTGGCCCGTGGAGTGACGACCGAAAGGCGTGCGGAAGGGGCCCAGCGGGCTGTAACCTAGGCATGCACCCCCCCCTTAGGAGTGGCGGATGGTCAGCACGCCTGCGGATGCACGCCTTATCGACCTGTGCGTTAACGCCATACGTTTCCTTTCGATAGACGCAGTAGAGCGTGCGAAAGCGGGGCACCCCGGCGCGCCGATGGGCTGCGCGGCGATGGCTTTCGCTCTCTGGGACCGGCACCTCGTCCATAACCCACACGATACGGCATGGGCTAACCGCGACCGCTTCATCCTGTCCAACGGCCACGCCTCCATGCTGCTCTACTCGCTGCTCCATCTGACGGACTACGACCTGCCGATGGAGGAGCTGATGCGCTTTCGGCAATGGGAAAGCAAGACGCCGGGCCACCCAGAGTATGGAGTAACGCCAGGGGTGGAGACGACGACGGGGCCGCTGGGTCAGGGCTTTGCGAACGGCGTCGGGATGGCGTATGCCGAGCGATGGCTCGCGGAACGCTACAACCGGCCAGGGCACACCATTATCGACCACTACACCTATGCCATCGCCTCGGACGGTGACTTGCAGGAGGGTGTGGCCGCAGAGGCGGCATCGTTCGCCGGCGCACACAAATTGGGTAAGCTCGTCTACCTGTACGACGACAACGGCATATCGATAGAGGGCGACGTGTCGGGGACCTTTACCGAGGATGTGGGAGCGCGCTTTCGCGCGTACGGATGGCACGTTGTCGGGCCGATAGACGGGATGGACGTCGGCAGGGTGGACAGCGCGATAGCGGAGGCCAAGGCGGAGGTGGAGCGGCCCAGCCTGATCATCTGCCAAACGACCATTGGCTACGGCTCTCCCAACAAGGCCAACACGGGCGAAGTACATGGAGCCCCGCTCGGAGAGGCGGAGGTTACGCTCGTGCGCGAGCAACTCGGATGGGACTACGCGCCCTTTGAGGTGCCGGAGGCGGCACGGGCTCACCTCCGCAAGGCAGTGAGTCGAGGAGCGGAGGCACAGCAGGCATGGGAGGCACGGCTTGAGGCATACGCGACTGCCTACCCCGTCGAGGCGGCGCAGTTGCTCCGCGATCTCGCCGGCGAATTGCCCGACGGATGGAGCGATGGCCTTGATGGCCTCTTCGAGAAGGACGCTAGTGAGGGGCGCTCGATCTCGACGCGGGTAGCGTCGGGGCGCGTCATGAACGCAATAGCCCAGCGCGTGCATGGCTTAGTCGGCGGCTCCGGCGACCTCGCGCCGTCTACGAGCACCCTCATCAATTCGCGAGGCGACTTTGGGTTTGAAGAGACGAACGTCAACGTGCAATTTGGCGTTCGTGAGCACGCGATGGGAGCGATAGCAAACGGCATCGCGCTGCATGGGGGGATGCGCCCCTATACCGCGACGTTCCTTGTCTTCTATGACTACATGCGCCCGCCGGTTCGCCTGGCGGCCCTTATGGGAGCGCGCGTGGCATTCATCTACACCCACGACTCTGTCGGGCTGGGCGAGGACGGCCCAACGCACCAACCCGTCGAGCAACTCATGGGGCTACGGCTGGTGCCCGGCCTCGTAATGTTACGCCCGGCGGACGCGACGGAGACGGCGGCGGCGTGGCGCGTTGCGCTGGAGCGAGATGCGCCGACGGTGCTCGTCTTCTCTCGCCAGAACCTTCCGATACTCGACGCGGCTCTCGGCGCAGCTGCTGACGGAGTGCCAAGGGGCGCCTATGTGCTGTGGCAGTCATCGTCGGAGCCGCAGGCGCTCATCATTGGCACTGGCTCGGAGACCCACGTCGCGCTAGAGGCTGGGCGGCTGGCGGCGGAGCGCGGTGTGCCCGTTCGCGTCGTGTCGATGCCGTCGTGGGAGCTGTTCGCGGAGCAGCCGCAAGCGTACAGGGACTCGGTGCTGCCGCCAACCGTTACGACGCGAGTCTCCGTTGAGGCAGGTACGACCTTCGGTTGGGAGCGGCACATCGGCCACCGTGGCCACGCCGTCGGCATCGACCGGTTCGGTGCATCGGCGCCCGGCGCGGAGGTGCTACGCAAACTGGGGATAACGGCGGAAGAAGTAGCTTCTCACCTTTCACCCGAGTAGCAGTTGCACCCTGTCAATCGGACTCTCACGCTGGCCCTCTCCCGCAGGAGAGGGCGAAGGGTGAGGGCTGCGGACTCCTATGCCAATGCGGCCTCACCCACCGTTTCCATGATGAGCCGTGTGACGGTGTAGGGATCCATGTTGGCATTGGGGCGCCGGTCTTCGATGTAGCCCTTGCCGTCTACCTCTACCTGCCAGGGAATGCGGACCGACGCGCCGCGGTCGGAGACACCGTACTTGAACTCCTTGTAGGAGGCGGTCTCGTGAAGGCCGGTGAGGCGCTCCTCGATGCGGTAGCCGTAATTCTGGATGTGGAGTTCGTGCCGCCCCCTCAACGCCTCGGCAGCGTCGATGTTGGGTTGGTAGCTGGAGCGCATGGCGTTGGTGGAGAAGTTGGTGTGCGCCCCCGCCCCGTTCCAGTCGCCGCGGGCGGGCTTGGGGTCCAGAGTGGCGCTGATGTCGAAGGGTTCACCGGTGCGATAGAGGAGCCAGCGGGCGACCCAGAGCTGGTCCGACACATCGAGCGCGCCGAGCGGGCCAACCTGGAACTCCCACTGCCCGGGCATGACCTCCCCGTTGATGCCGGAGATCTCCAGGCCCGCCTGTAGGCAGTTCTCCAGGTGCGCTTCGACGACGGGGCGCCCGAACACCTCGTCAGCGCCCACGCCACAGTAGTAGCCACCCTGGGGTGGAGGATAGCCGCCCTCCGGGAAGCCGAGAGGCCGATTGCCCTGGAAGAAGGTGTACTCCTGTTCGATGCCGAACCAAAACTCGAGGCCCGCATACTTCTCTGCGGCAACGGCGCAGGCCGCGCGCGTATTCGAGGGGTGAGGGGACATGTCCGGTAGCAGAACCTCGTTCATCACGAGAATGTGGTCACCGCCGCGGATGGGGTCCGGGCAGGAGAAGACGGGCCGCAGCACGCAGTCTGATGCCTCGCCGGGGGCCTGGTTGGTGGACGAGCCGTCGAATCCCCAAATGGGGAGGCTCTCAAAGGCGGTGCTCTCGACGACCTTACCCTTGGAGCGGAGCTTCGACGTTGGCTCTGTACCGTCGACCCAGATGTATTCGGCCTTGTAGCGCATCGTTTCCTCCGAAAGGCTGCCAGCGCAAATTGCGCTCTGGCGGGCTGCCCGCAGTATAGACGCACGGCCTGCCTTCAACCACCGTCAGATTGTTACGACTCTGTAACAAGGGCGCTCTTCACTCGTGCAGCGGCCGCAATACCTAGCCGACTAGTTCCTTCAGTCGCTCCACGCTAAAGCCGGGGGAGTTGCAGTGTTCGATGATGCGGCGCTCGCGTTCCAGCACGGAGTCGACGGCGCGGCGCATACCCTTGGCGGCATCAGCAGGCACCTGGACCACGCCATGCTTGTCGGCATGGATGATGTCGCCAGGGCTAATCGGCAGGCCGCTGATGGTCACGGGAACACCCACGTCAACGAGGTGGACGTACCCGTGGGAAACGCAAACGGAGCCAGCACAGAACTGGAAGCCCTTTGCGCGCGCCTCGTCAAGGTCTCGCACGGAGCCGTTGGTCACACAGCCCAGACAGCCGAGCGCGCTGAATACGTTCGACTGCACCTCGCCCCAGAAGGAGCCGACGGAGGGCTCGTCGATGTCTTGCAGAACGACGATGCGGGGGCCGGGGATGCTAAGGACGTGGTCGAACATCTCGGCGCGCGAGACAGCCCGGCCGACGCCCTTCTTCGAGGAGATGACGCCCGTAACGGCGTAGCCGACCATTGAACCGAATTCGGGAAACATCGCGTGAATGCCTGGCAGCGTGTATCCGTCGGTGCGGGGGCGCAGGTCGAACACCTCGACGCCGTTCGCCACCGTAGGGGAATCGAGCGTCCTAAGGTAGCCGAGTTCTTCCTGAGAAAGGAGTGCGGTCATGGGTTGCCTCCAAGTGAGAGGGTGGTAGCTGGCGGGCAGAATGTGATCGGGAGCGCGACGCTAGGCGCCGGAGCGGGACTTCAGACGGAAGAGAACCGTGAAGAGCACGCCGACCATCAGCATGCCGATGCCGGTCGTCCAGGCTTGCTCGAACAGGAAGCCCAGAGAGAGGACGGCGCCACTCAGGACAAAAACGGCCATGACGCCCATGCCTTCGAGCGGGGCGGAGGGTAGTCGAGCGCGCAACTGCAGGCGGCGCTGCTCCGCAAGGGCGATTGCCTCAGGGCTGCCGTACACCGGCTCGTCAGGGTCCAGTCGGGTGGGCTTGGAGAACATTGCGTAAAAGGCGATGCCGACGAAGACCATGCCGATGCCCGTCGGCCAAGACTGTTCGAAAAGGAGGCCGAGGGTCAGGATGGCGGCGGCGAGGAAGACGGCAATGGTAGCGGTTGCGGGTCGCAAGGCGAATCTCCGTGTGAGTCTAGGGCGATGATAGCGGAGAGAGACGCATGATGCGAGGGGATTTATGACGTAGGAAGAGAGGGCTGAGCGAGCACAATCATGCGGCGGCTGGTAATCGCATACGGCGCAGCGTCGTAGCCGCCATAGGCGCGCTCGAATCGGAAGCCGACCTCGGCGAGCATGCGCACCATCTCGGCCAACGTATATAGCCGAATGTCATGCGCGCCAAGCGAGCGCGCCGCCGCCGAGCCGTCTCCTCCAGCTTCGATGGCGAACGCGACGTGGTTTCGGCCTGTCTCAAGGTCGAAAGAGCGCTTCTCGATAAGCACCGACCCGTCCGGGCGAGCGTGGCGCTCTTGGGGTATTTGGTTCACGATCACCCACTCGCGATTGAGAGTATCGAGCAAGAAGCGCCCACCCGGTCTGAGGGCACCATGGACAGCGCGTAGCACGGCGTAGTTGTCCTCGTCCGACTCGAAGTAACCGAATGCCGTGAACATGTTGATAACGGCGTCGAAATGGCCGTCGTAGGGAATGTCACGCATGTCGCGGGCGATGAAATGAGCATTCGGCAAGCCCATGGCATGGGCGCGGTGGGTAGCCTCGGCGGCATACTCCTCGTTGAGGTCTAGCCCGACAACGTCGAGGCCGTGCTGGGCGAGGAGCATTGCATGCCGGCCAGTGCCGCAGCAGAGGTCGAGCACGCGATTCCCGGGCTTGAGGCTAAGGACGGCCTCAATGAAGGCGACTTCGCGTGCCGTGCGCTCCTCCGTGAGCGCGGGGCCATACACCTGGAGGTAGGCGTCGGAGAAGAAGTCCACATACCAGGCAGGCGCATCGGGCATGCGGCGATTGTAGCAAGCGCCGCTGCTAGAATCGGCGGTAGGAAGTGGGGATGTTGACGCTAGCAGGAATGAGCGCGCTCATCGTCGGAACGCGGCGCGTTGGGGCGGTTGTAGCGCGGCGACTGGCCGCCGAAGGCGTGCGGCAGGCAATTGGTTACCGCAGCGCGCGCGCTGCGGCGGATGCGCTGGCGGGCGAGGTCATGGAGGCGGGCCCAGATGCCGCTGCCGTCCACTGCGACTTGGGCGATGAGCAGTCGATAAGCCAAGCGGTTGACACGACCGTGAACCAATTCGGCCGGCTGGACTTCGTGGTCAACATGGCGTCGGACTATCCCCGGACTCCGCTGACATCGGTGGACGGCAAATCATGGGATGGCGCCATGGTGGCAGCGCGGGGTGCGTTCCTGCTCGATGTCTACGCGTCGCGTGCTATGGCGTCCAACCAGGGTCCGACGCGGGGGCACCTGCTCCACTTTGGCGATTGGGCTGCGATGGAGACACCGTATACCGACTATCTGGCCTACCTAACGGCAAAGGCGGCGATTCACTTCATGACCCGCGGGTTTGCGTTGGAACTGGCGAGACAAGGGATACTGGTCAACGCTATCGCGCCAGGGCCGACGATGCGCCCATCGGAGATAGGCAAGGCGGCATGGGATGCCGAGGTCGTCCAGGCAGCGCCACTCAAGCGCGAATCATCGGCGAATGAGATAGCGGAGATGGTGGTAGCACTGCTGCGGAGCGAGACCATCACCGGCGAGATCATCAGAATCGATTCGGGCCGCCACATCGCAGGCAATCCCCTGCCCGCCAAGGGGCCATAAGCATGCATACCGTTACCAAGCGCATCGAGTTCTGCTACGGGCATAGGCTGCTCAACTACGCGGGCCCGTGCAAGCACCTGCACGGCCACAACGGGCTGTTGGAGGTGGATGTCCGCGCGGAGAGCCTGGATGTGCGGGGCATGGTCGTCGATTTCTCCGATATTCGGAGCATTGCCAAGGGATGGGTGGATGCGCACCTCGACCATAAGATGGTGCTGAATGAGGCTGACCCGCTGCTCCCAGTGCTCGAGCAGATGGGCGAGCCCCACTACGTGATGGACGCGAACCCGACGGCGGAGAATATCGCCAGGTTGGTATACGAGCAAGTCCGTGCGGCAGGGTTGGACGTGGCCGAAGTTCGCCTATGGGAGACGCCCAGCAGCTACGCGGCGTACCGCGAGGCGTGATGGCCAAAGCCGTGGCGGCGCTTGTCAGCGGTGGGCTCGACTCCTGCGCCATGGTCGCGCACCTAGCCCGAGAGTCAACCGTCCACCCCCTTTACGTGAAAAAGGGGCTGCACTGGGAAGAGGCGGAGGTTGCCGCGCTCGAACGCTTCCTGAAGGCCCTTGGCGGCGACAACATTCGCTCGCTCGTCGTACTGCCGATGCCGGTGGAGGTCATGTACGGCGATCATTGGAGCCTGAGCGGCGTAGGCGTGCCGTCGGCCTCCGACCCGGACGAGCGCGTCTATCTGCCGGGGCGCAACGTACTGCTGCTTGCGGCGGCGGGCGTGTGGTGCAGCACGCACAGCGTTCATCGCATCGCCCTCGGGTCGCTTCTGGCCAACCCGTTTCCCGATGCGACGCCGGAGTTCTTTGCCGATATGGCGCGGCTGATGGCAATTGGAATGAGTCATGAGCTAGCAGTAGAGACGCCATTCAGGGCTCGGCGAAAGGCAGAGATTATCCGCGAGTATGGCCATTTGCCGCTCGAGTTGACCTTGACGTGCAACTCCCCACAGGGGGGAGCGCACTGTGGAAGATGCAACAAGTGCTACGAGAGGCGCACTGCCTTCGAGGAGGCTGGCATGAAGGATAGGACGAGCTATGCAAACACAAAATAGGAATGGGGTCACTCCGGGCGAGCGGAAGCTGGAACAGCTGGTCCCCCTGTTGACGCAGGTGCTTGCGGCGCTGGGCGAAGACCCATCGCGACCAGGGCTGACACGGACGCCCGAACGCTGGGCGCGCGCGCTGCTCACCTACACGCAGGGCATCGAGCAGAACGCGGAAGAGCACCTCAAAGTGATCTTCCAGCTCGATGAGGATGACTACCCGCTCGACTCGGACGACATGATCATCGTAGACAACATCGAGTTCACGTCGACGTGCGAGCACCACATGGCGCCGATTCAAGGGGTAGCGCACATTGGGTACATACCGGACTCCCGCAGCAGGGTCATCACAGGCCTATCCAAGTTGCCTCGCGTAGTCGAGGTGTTTGCGCGGCGCTTGCAGGTGCAAGAGCAGCTCACGCAGCAGGTTGCCGGAGCGATCGACCGCCACTTGAACCCGCTTGGCGTCATTGTCGTTGTGCAGGCCGTTCACTACTGCATGATTCAGCGGGGCGTGGAGCAACGGTCGTCATCGACGCTGACCACGGCGCGGCGCGGAGTGTTCGTTAGCAACTCCGCGCTGGAGAGCAAATTCCAAGAGTACCTGGGGCTGGAGAGCCGGGCGCTAGGGCCTAGGCATGTCCTCCCCTGGTGTTTCGGGTAGCATAACGACACCTTGGCAGAGGTAAGGAGACGCGGCGATGGCGCAGAGGATCCGGACGACTGAGGAGCAGGGGCTATTGGAACGGGCACGGTCGGTGTTGCCAGATGGCAGCCTCGGCAATATGCGTCTGGATGATGACTATGCGTTCATCGTGCGAGAGGGACGCGGGTCGCACATCTGGGACGTCAGTGGGAATGAATACATCGACTTCCTTTTGGGGTCGGGCCCGATGATCCTCGGCCACGCACATCCCGCCGTTATAGCGGCAATCGAGGAGGCCGCACGCAAAGGGACGACGTTCTTCACACAGAACGAGTACGCCGTGCGCCTGGGCGAAGCGCTTGTTGACGCAGTGCCGTGCGCTGAGCGTGTGCGCTTCACGACAAGCGGTACGGACGCAACGTTTCAGTGCCTGCGGCTAGCACGAGCATTTACAGGCAAGGACAAGATCCTGAAGTTCGAAGGCGGGTTTCACGGTACGCATGACTATGCCTTGCAAAGCGTGACGCCGGATGAGCCAGGCTCATACCCCACACCGAAGCCGAGCAGCGCGGGCATTCCCCAGGCGGTGCGCGACACGGTGCTGATTGCGCCGTACAACGACATAGAGGCAACCACGGACATCATCGAACAAAACCGGGACGAGCTGGCTGGAGTCATCATCGAGCCGCTGCAGCGCATCATCGAGCCGCGTCCGGGCTTCCTGCAAGGGCTGCGGGAGGTGACGGAGCGAAACGGCGTCGTGCTGGCGTTCGACGAAGTAGTGACGGGGTTCCGCCTCGCGTACGGCGGCGCACAGGAGCGCTACGGCGTTACGCCCGATTTGACGGCGCTCGGCAAGATAGTCGGGGGCGGCATGCCGCTGGGCGCCGTCGTTGGCCGTGCAGACATAATGGAGGCGTACGACTCGAGCGCCGTGCCGTCGGATGGGTTCATCAACCAAATTGGAACGCTGAACGGCAGTCCGGTCGCGGCAGCTTCCGGGCTGGCCACGCTGGAGCAATTGCGCAAGCCAGGCGTCTACGACGCATACGACGCTGCAGGCAAGCGCTTGCGGGGCGGCCTGCAGGCAATGCTGGACGACGCGGGTGTGGCGGCGTTCGTATCGGGCGATGATGTCCTGTTCGACGTCTACTTCACGGAGCACGAGATATCGGACTACCGCTCGACGCTGACGGCGGACCGTGCGATGAACGCAGTGTTCAACCAGACGCTGCTGGAGCATGGCGTCTTCAAGCCCGCGGGCAAGGTGTACGTCGGCATGTGCCACACGGACGACGACGTAGAGGCGACGCTGAGAGCCTTCGAGGCAGGCGTCGCGGCAGTGAAAAGTTAGCCAACTCTCATCCCAGTCCAACCCCAGAAGAAGAAGGAAGGAACCGGAGGAAGCGATGCTGGAAGCGTTTCACGTGCGGGAAGAGGAAGCAATACGCGTACGCGAGGCCGACCTGCGCGAGAGTGTGACCGCATTGCTCGAAAAGGTAGGCGTGCCGCCGGAAGACGCCGCGCTCGGCGCTGACGTGTTGGTCTACGCCGACCTCCACGGCGTCGATAGCCACGGGGTGAGCAACATGCTCCAGGAGTATCTAGAAGGCTACGCGGATGGGAGCATCAACGCGCATCCCGATTGGCGGGTAGTACGAGAGCGCGCATCCGCGGCAACCATCGACTGTGACCGCGGGCTGGGCATCATCCTCGCGCCTAAGGCAATGGCGATGGCAATGGAGAAGGCACGGCAAACAGGTGTCGGAATGGTGACACTTGGCAAGGGGCGCCACGTCGGCGCGGCGGGATACCACGCGATGCTGGCAGTGCGTGAAGACATGATAGGCGTATGCGTATCGGCGGCGACGCCGCGCGTGGCGCCGACGTACGGCCGTGAGGGGCGGTTCGGCACCAACCCTATCGCTGTTGCGGCGCCTGCCGGTGAGGAGCATCCATTCCTGCTCGATATCGCAACGAGCACCGTCGCCATCAACAAGTTTCGCAACGCCAAGCGGCTAGGAGCTAAGCTGCCGCCCGGGATGGTGGGGGCAATGGATGGTACGCCCATCATGGAACCGGTGGAGGTGCCGGAAGAATATCTCCCGCTCCCATTGGGCAGCACGCGCGAGATGGGATCGCACAAAGGATACGGGCTGGCGGCAGTTGTCGAGATACTGAGCAGCATCCTGTCCGGCTCTGGATTCACGGCGCGCAACGGACCGTTTCAGCACATGGTTGCCGCCTACGACGTCGAGGCATTCGTGGATCTGGGGACTTTCAAGGCGGACATGGACGATTTCATTCGGACGCTGCGCAACACACCGCCTGCAGCGGGGCATGAGCGTGTTCTGGTGCCGGGCCAGCCGGAAGTGGAGACGGCGGCGGAGCGGTCGGAGCACGGGATCCCGTTGCACCGCGACGTAGTGGAATGGCTGCGGTCGACATGCGCGGAAATGGAGGCGCCTTGCGCGTTCTAGACAGGCGGTTGCAGGGGTTGCACCAGCCAAAGAGCCGGACTTGACAAGGGTCTAGGGCCTTCCCATATAGTGCGCCCACCCTGCCGAGTAGGCGCTGCGGCAGGTCGAACAGCCCAGCCGGCAACAGCCAGCGGCTCCGCGGCGAATCGATCGTGCACCAGGCCGCGCACACCAACTGAGGGGCATCTATATGAAGGGCGTGATAATCGCCGCTGGTGACGGCGGAAGGCTGCAACCTTTGACCAACGAGCGCGCCAAGGTGACGCTGCCGCTCTGGGGAAAGCCGCTCATCGCGTACCCGCTCGAGGCGATGATGGCCTCGGGCATCAAGGACATCGCTGTGGTGGTCGGCTACCGGGCGTGGGACGTGGTAGGCGAAGTACAGTCGATGGTGCCTGCCTGGGCGAACGTGGAGTTCATCCACAATCCCGACTACGACGGGGGCAATGCCATCTCCATTTTTAGCGCGCGACACTGGGTAGGCGGTTCGCCGTTTGTGTTGTCGATGGGCGACCATATCATTGAGCCGCAGATAGTCGCGACGCTGCTGGAAATGCCATGCGAGGGCCCCGTGCTGGCCGTGGACTCCGCCCCTGCCTTAGAGAGCCAGGTGAACGATGCGACACGCGTGCTCGTGGATAGGTCGGGCGTGTTGCTGCGCATCGGCAAGGAGATAGCGGCTTGGAATGCGGTAGACATCGGTGTGTTCCGCTTTGAGCCGAGTATCTTCGGTATGCTGTGCGACCTGAAGGAACAGCACGGGGTGCGCCTGGAGCTGAATCAGGTGATGCAGGAGCTCGTAGTAAGCGAGACGCCCGTGCAGACAGGTGATATCAACGGCCTGTACTGGAATGACATCGACACCCTCGAAGACTACCGCTGCGCCACAGGAGAGTAGCGGCGCAGCGCAGGGGATCTACGATGGCCTCGTATCCCGCTGGTTGAACAGGCGCATATCGCGCCCAATAGCGCGAGGGCTGCAGCACACGCCGGTTACGCCGAATCAGGTGACGCTGTTCACCCTGCTGATGGCTGGTGGCACGCTGGCAGCCTTTGTGTTCGACATGCACATCGTTGGGGGCGTGCTGGCGCAGGCGGGTTCGATCGTGGATGGAGTGGACGGCGACCTAGCACGCTTGAAGGGAGTAGCGAGCCCGTTCGGCTCGTTCTTTGACGCGCTCGTCGACCGCTACTCCGACGCGCTTGTGTTGCTGGGCCTGACGCACTGGACTGCGGGTGCGCACAGCGCGACGCTTGCATGGTCGCTGGGATTCGCGGCACTGGCGGGGACCTTTGCCGTGACCTACGCGCGCGCACGCATCGGCGAGGCGCACCGCACGATGTTCGATCGCGGGTGGACGTCGCTGGCGTCGCGCGACGTGCGGCTGTTCGTCATCATGGTGGGCGCGATTACCGGCCTCGGCCTGCCGACGCTCATTGGGCTCGCGGCGCTCACGAACGTGGTCGCGGCTAGCCGCCTCATTGCGGCATATGGGCGGTTGAAGAGCTAGCGCCGCTGCCCCTGCTCGGCTGGCTAAGACGCTACTGGTTGGATTCCCATTGGCGGATGCCCTCGATGCCGTACGTGAGGCCAGCCTCGTCGTAGGCGCGGCGGGCGCCAGGATGAAAGGCGCTTTGGGGCATCCAGGCGTGGCCACTGCGCTCTAACCACAGCGGGTCACGGAACGGGAGGATAGCCAGCGCGTCGAGGCGGTTATCGAGGACGCCCTGGACGATGGCGTAGGCCATCTCCTCGTCGAAGTCGGGGCTTGCCATGTAGACCTCGGAGCCGCCTCCCCAGCAGGTAGCGTCGTCGCGAAAGAGGTCGTAGTCGGCTCGGACATAGTCGCTGGTCGTCCCCGCAGGGAGATGCTGTGGTTCCAGCAGCCCCACCTCAGCCCAATCGGGGTGCAGATGAGCGGCAGCGGCGATGACGTCGATGGGAATACTCACGCCGTAAACGTCGCGCGTGGTGATGGCAAGCAGCGCCACTGCCGGCACGGTGGCTCGTTGAAACAGGATACCGTTGACCACCGCGCTGACTTCGCCAAGGAAGAGCAGCTCGAGGCCATCGGCTAGGCTGGAAGCGAGCTCTACACCGTCCCAGACCCCGGCGGCACGGAGAGAGGCTGCGCCCTTCTCGTGCCATACAGTGGCGGGTTCGCCCAGAAAGACGCGCTTGCCCGCAAGGTCGTGGACGGTACGGACCGCAGGGTCGCGGGTGAGGAACGTGACGCACGCAGCGGGGAAGGCGGCAGTGAGCGCGACGGGCGGCGGCGACATTGGGGGTTGGCCAGAGAGCGTCTGCCCGACGCGCATGAGGAGCGCCTCCTCTTCGCTCATATGAAAGAGGGAGCCAGCGTACTTCTCGGGCGTGCCGCGATAGAAGTCGGTCGAGTTGGTCAGGGCGACGCCAACACCCTCGCGCTCAGGGAAAGCGGCTGCCGCTTGGTCAAGGAGGAATTGCGAGTAGGCGGCCATATCGTCGCGGTGATAGACGTAGAGGCGTGGCAGGTTCGTCGTCGCGGGGGCCGTGCTGGGCGGTGCAGTCGGCGGTGGCAGGGAGGGAGCCTTGCTGCTCGTACAGGCAATCGTGGCGCCCACCAACAACGCTGCTGCAGCGAGCAGCCGTGCGAGGCTGCACCTCAAAGCGGTGGACGAAGGCTGGCCCACGTTGTCGCGCTTTCGTACGCGGCGGCGATACGGTAGAGGAGCGCCTCGGAGCGCGGTCGCCCCACAATTTGCAGGCCGACGGGAAGCCCGGCGCCAGTGAACCCACAGGGAATGGAGAGTCCGGGCCAACCGATAATCGACCAGGGCAGCGTGAACAGGCCGCGTATTGCCGTGGTACTCATGGCCTTTCCGGCGATGATGGCCTCGTCCTGGTTGAAGGCAGGTGCTTGGGTTGGCTGCGTGGGCAAGATGAAGGCGTCGAAACCGGCGATTGCATCTTCGGCCATTGCAGTAATGCGGACGCGATCCTCTTGCGCGAAAGCGCGTTCCGCTGCGGTGATGGTAAGGCCGTCTTCGAGGCGCGACCGGGGATGTGGGCCATACTCATCGGCCCGTGACGGGAACCACTCACCATGGGCTACGAGCATCTCCGGAAAGACGACATTGCGGTATAGCGTCCCGATGTCGTCGCCGAAATCGAGCGGCACGTCCCCGACAGATGCGCCCAGGGCTGCGAGCACATCGATGGCGGCATCGACGGTTTGCACCACCTCATGATGGCCGTGGCGTGCGGCCCATGCTCGGGGCGCGGCGAGCGCTACCCCATCGAGTGACCCTGCTGCGGTGGAGTCTCCCTGAATGAGGCCCTGCCCTTCACCGAGCATTGCGGCAAGCAAGAGCGCATTGTCCTCAACGGTGCGTGTTATCGGCCCCGCTGTGTCGCAGGTCGGCGACATGGTGAAGACCCCATCGAGGCTGACAAGGTTGGCGGTCGGCTTGAGGCCGACGATGCCGCAATAGGATGCGGGTTGTCGGACGGAACCGCCCGTGTCGGTTCCGACGGCACCGGCGGCCATGCCGGACGCGACCGCTGCGCCCGCCCCGGTGCTGGAGCCACCGGAAAAGTGAGCGTCGTTCCAGGGGTTGCGGCAGGTGCCGAAGTGGACGTTGGTGTCGACGCCACCCATCGCCCACTCGAGCATGTGCTGCTTACCAAGGAGGATGCCCCCCTGTGCGGCAATGTTCGCTGCGAGCCGCGCATCCTGGAAAGGGATGCGGTCGCGCAGAAAGCCCGTGCCGCACGTGGTGGCGATCCCGGCGGTGTCGATGATGTCCTTCAGGCCGATGGGCACTCCGTCTAGCGGCCCTCTGGCGTCTCCGGCCCGATGCCTTCGCTCCGAGGCTGCGGCGTCTGCCATCGCGCGCTCGGCCGTCACCTCTGTGTACGCGAGCAGGCGGGGGTTCAGCGCATCGATGCGTTCGAGCGTTGCCTGCGTTACCTCGACGGGAGATAGCGCGCGCTCGGCATAGGCCGAGGCAAGCTCAGTGATGGCCAAGTAGTAGAGGAATTTGCCCTGCACGGTGCGTTCCTTGGAGCGTCTGCGAAAGGATACCCCAACGCCGCCGGGGCGGTTGCAGGGCTATTGCACGATTGGTGCACGAGGCAGTGCTGCCATAGGTAGACATCTGATGTAAAATGCCGCCGGGTAGAGTGCCCCGACGCCAATGAACGCATACCTACCGAGGAGGACGCGATGGTAGCCACTGCAAAGAAGTACCAGGTGATAGACCCAGTCACCGGGAAACTCGACCGGCGCATCTTCATCGATGAGCAGGTCTACCAGGACGAGCTGGAGAAGATCTTCGGGCGCGCGTGGCAGATGATCGGCCACGTCTCGTTGGTCCCCAACCTCAACGACTACTTCCACACCTACATCGGCGAGGACCCCGTCATCCTCACCCGCGACAACGAGGGCCAGCTGCACGCCTTCCTGAACATGTGCCGTCACCGGGGGAACCGCATCCTGCGTGCGGACGACGGCAACGCCAAGCACTTCATGTGCACCTACCACGGGTGGACGTTCAGGAGCGACGGGACACTGGAGCACGTGCCGGGGTACAACGAGGCGTACTACGGCGAGTTGGATCTGGAGGAGCTGAGGCTGATCGAGGCGAAGGTGGACACGTACGCGGGCATCGTGTTCGCGACCTGGGACCACGATTCGCCGAGCCTGGAGGCCTACCTGGGCGACGCACGCTGGTACCTCGACCTGTCGTTCAACCGGCGCGACGGCGGCACGATTGCGCTGGGGCCGATGAAGTGGATGGAGCCGGTGAACTGGAAGACGCCGGTGGACAACTGCTCCGACAACTACCACGTCCCCATTAGCCACGCTTCCAGCATCTTGGCGAAGAACAAGGTCATCGGCACGCCGCGGGTAACGCAGCAAGATCTCATCGACAGCTCCGACAAGTACCACATGTTCACTAACGGCCACTCCTTCACCATCGGAGAGGCGGACGAGACAATCCCCCGCGTCGGGCATGGCTTGACGAAGCACAACCAGCACAAGTTCGAGGAGTACCAGATGGAGACGCTCGAGGAAGTCGAGCGTCGGCTCGGCAGCTTACGCGCGCGCAAGCTGCGGCTAAACAACCACAGCCTCTTCCCGAACGGGGTGCTGGGCTTTCGCCTCGCACTTCCTCGAGGCCCGCTAATGACGGAGTTCTGGCACTTCGTGGTCATCGACAAGGAGATGCCCGAAGACTTGCAGGACGCACTCAGATGGGGCCTTGCGGGCAACAACGGCGCTGCAGGGCTGTTCGAGATGGACGACATCGACAACTGGCGCTCCGTGACCGAGTCGGCGAAGAGCCCGCTGGCGCGCAAGTACCCGCAGGCGATGTCGATGGGCGCCGGCCACACGGGGACGCACCCGACCTTCCCGGGCCACGTGTCAGAGGGCTACATCTCGGAGAGCAATCAGCGGCAGTTCTATCAGCGCTATGAAGACTTCATGAACGCCGACAGCTGGGCTGACATCCCGTTGGAGGCGAGCACAGCGGTCTACGAAGGCACCGCGACGATGAAGAGCTAAGAGGGGGAGTGAACGATGGCAACGCAGACACAGACAGCGGGTGTTGAACTCGACCCGGCGGACTACCGTCACCTGTGGTTCGAGTTGATGCAGTTCTACATCGACGAGGCGTGGATACTGGACGAGCGCCGCTTTCATGACTGGCTTGACCTCTTCACGGAGGACACCTTCTACTTCGTGCCTCGCCGCAAGAACGTCTATCGCAAGGACATCGCGCGCGAAATTACGAAGTACGGCGACCTCGCCATCATGGAAGAGTCGAAGACCGACCTGCAGATGCGGGTGGCGCGGCTCGACACCGGCATGGCATGGGCGGAAGACCCGCCGTCACGGACGCGGCATGTCGTCGGCAACCTGAAAGTCGAGCCGCTGGAGAACGGGGACGTGCGAGCCAAGACGGCGTTCCTGCTCCACAAGTCACACCTCGAAACCGACCAAGACATGTACGCCGGTAGCCGCGAAGACGTCCTGCGGAACGTGGACGGGGAGTGGAAGATAGCGAGCAGGACGGTGATTCTGGATGCCAACGTGCTGATGACCAAGAACATCAGCGTCTTCTTCTAACCGCCCACCCTCTCGATAGCGAATCGCCAGGGCCCTGGCTTTGATGCCAGGGCCTTGCTGTGCTGCACGATGAGGTGGTTTGGCGTAGACTCGTGCCCGCAGAAAGGAGGCCCATCCAATGCCGCTTACGGAAGAGGGGTTGATCAACCACGAGGGCATCATGAGTCGCCGTGTTCGCCTCGCAAGCGGAGCCGTCGCACACTACATGACGGCGGGCGATACCGGGCCGGCCATCATGCTCTGCCACGGCGGGCTGCCTGGCTCATCGGGCTTAGCGGGCTGGCGCTTTCAGCTGGCAGAGCTCGGTGCGCACGGCTACCGCGTGTATGCGCCCGACTTCCCAGGCTACGGAATGTCGGATACTCGCCCCGAGCACTGGCCTATCCACGGCTTTCACAGCCATGTCGAGTTTCTGCGCGCATTCATGGATGCGCTGTGCATCGACCGAGCGCACTTCGCAGGCAACTCGATGGGATCGAGCAATACGTGGCGCTTTGCCATTTCACACCCTGAGCGCGTCGTCAACTTCGTTCTCATCGCAGGCAACATCCCCGGCCTCGTGCCGCCAGACCAGATAGTGCGGACGATGAGCGTACGCGGGCTCAACCGCGAGACCTTTGATGGGACGCCTGCATCGATGCGGAAGATGATGGAGCCCATCATCGCCGACCCGACGGCCATCACCGGCGACCTACTCGAGATGCGTACGCGTGCGGCCATCGCGCAGCGCGAATCGCTGGCAGCGTACCACGCGGCCGGCGATCGCTTCGAGCAGGAACCGGCGCTCCAGCAACGCTACCAACCGCAGGAGCGGCTCGAGCGCCTAGGCATTCCTCACATCCTCCTGTGGGGGGTAGACGACATACTGAATCCGGTGGTCAACGCCTACACGCAGGAGGACATCACGCCGTGGATACAGTACTTCTACCCTGAGAACTGTGGTCACCAGGGGCAGACAGACCAGCCAGAGATTTTCAATCAGGTGTTCTTGGAGTTCTTCCCGACCGGTAGGGTGACCCGCCAGACAGCCGACCGTGCGGGCGTTTCCAAGCGCCGGCCCGAACTGGCGCAGTACGTCGAGAGGCAATAGGAGGGTAGACGCCGATGCCACAGACTATCTGGAATGCCCTGATGGGCGCCGAGGTGCGCTTTGTACAGGGAGCAAAGTACCGCACGCGCATCGTCGAGGCGGGGCGTGGGCACGCGGAAACGCTCGTCATGGCGCACGGAGGAGGCGGTCACGTCGAGACGTTCGCATACAACGTGATGCCGCTCGCGCAGCACTTCCACGTCGTGGGAATGGAGATGCTGTGCCACGGGTTATCCGACGTGCCGGCCGAAGTGGACGACTTTAACGCGCTGGTGTCGGAGCAGGTGCTCGACGTGATGGACGCGCTCGGCCTCGACAGGGTGTGGATCCATGGCGAGGCGGGGGGCGGCTCCGGCATAACGCCGCTGGTGATGGAGCACCCAGAGCGGCTTAAGGGCGTCATCTTCGAGTCAGGCATTGCGGTGAACCTCAAAGAGGGAACGTACAAGCCGCCGCTCCCGCCTGTCGGAGGGATGACCATGCGTGATAGAACGCTGCAGTTGCTGGACAATCCAACGTGGGACGGCATCAAGGCGCGCCTGCTCATGGTCATGCATTTCGCCCACCCGGAGCGGGTGACGGACGAGTTGGTAGACGTGCGGTTGGCGCACTACTCGCGCCCCTCGACCAACGAGGGGCAGCGCAAGTACTACTCGCGGCCCGACGCGACGCGCCACAACTACAGTGAGGAGCAGATAGCGACGATCCAGCTGCCCACGCTGGTGCTGTGGTGCGACGGCAATAGCGGGCTAGGGCCTGATGCGGGCGAGCGGGTTGCGTCGCTGATTCCCAACGCACAATTCCGACTCATGCCGGAGACGGGCTGGTGGGCGCACTGGGAGAAGCCAGACCTTTTCAACAGGCGCGTGGTCCAGTTCATCAAGGGCGAAGCCGTCGAGTAGCGATGGCTTCGCTGTCTTCCAGGGAGCAAGAGGCCAACACAGGAGGAATTGGAACATGGAATACCGTCAACTGGGCGACAGCGACCTCAACGTTTCGGTTGTCGGGCTGGGTGGCAACGTATACGGCCCTCCCCGACTCGACCAAGAGCAGACGGTCCGCAACATCGACCGTGCTCTCGAATTGGGGGTGAACTTCGTCGACACGGCCATCGGCTACGGCGAAGGAGCGAGCGAGCGCTTCCTAGGCAACGCGCTGAAGGGCCGGCGCGACCAGATGCTGATAGCGACCAAGTTCATAATGCGGAACCGGCCCGAGGGCACGTCCGTGCGCGAGTACATCTTGGCACAGGCGGAGGAGAGCCTGCAGAAGATGCAGACCGACTACATCGACCTCTATCAGGTGCACCAGCCCGACCCGAAGGTATCGGAAGAGGAAGTGCTCGAGCCGCTGGTGGAACTGGTGGAACAGGGCAAGGTGCGCTACATCGGGGAGTGTAACTACGGCGCATGGCGTCACGCAGTGACGAATGCCACAGCGGATGAGCACGGGTGGCCGCGGATGGTCTCGTCACAGAACCACTACAACGTGCTGCGCCGCCACGTCGAATTGGAAATCATCCCCTACTGCGAGCGCTACAACATCGGGTTCTTGCCGTACTTTCCGCTCGGCGGGGGCTTCCTAACCGGCAAGTACCAGCCCGGCCAGCCTGCACCGGCCGGGTCGCGGGGCGCCGAAGGGAGCGGGATCATCGCCAAGACACGAAACGAGCGAAATGAGGGTGTGCTGGCCATGCTCGAGGCATTCACCGCCGAGCGCGGCCGCAGCGTGCTCGACCTAGCGTTTGCTTGGCTGCTCGCGCACTCATGCATACCAAGCGTCATTGCAGGTACGAGCAACGAGGCGCAAATCGAGGCGAACGTCGCCGCAGCCGAGTGGGTGCTGACGCCCGAAGAAGTGCATGAGGTGAACACACTCGCGGCATGGGACGGCACGGGCGAAGTGGTCGACGGGACGGCAGGCGGCGTAGGCGCCCGCGCCGGGCTGCAGAGCAGCCCGGGTCAGGCGGCGCAAGGCGCGCGCTGAGCATTGTGCAGCGAGGTATCTCACCTAGCAGAGGAGCAACGATGGAGATCAATTTGAATGGCAAAGTGGCGCTGGTCACCGGAGTGGGGCCCAACATCGGAGGCGGGCTCGCCTTGATGCTCGGCAAGTACGGGGCGAAGGTGGCCTGCAATGACATCCGCCACGAGGCGGTCCAATCGACCGTCGAGCGGTTGCAGCGTAACGGCATCGAAGCGATGGCCGTCCCAGGCGACGTTTCGGACGAGGAGCAGGTAAAAGCATACGTCCAGAAGGTGGTCGATGAGTGGGGGCACATCGACATCCTCATCAACTGCGCCGGCATTGACGGCGGCGCCAGCGTGCTGGACTTCGACGGGGATCGCTGGACCCGGCAGATCATGGTCAACCTGTCCGGCAACTTCTTCAACACCAAATGGGTAGGACGCCAGATGGTGGAAAAGGGCATCAAAGGGAGCATCATCTGCATCGTGTCGACGGCAGGCTGGCAGGGCCGGGCGAACAGCGTGGGCTACTGCTCCAGCAAGGGCGGCATCATACAGTTCGTGCGCGCGGCGGCGATGGATCTTGCGCCCTACGGCATCCGTATCAACAGCTTCACGCCAACTGCGACGCAGGTCGACAATCCTGAACTGGTCGCTGCCAGAGCGGCTGCCAGTCAGGGTGGCGGGCCGTTCGGCATGACCGGGCTGCCGGGTCAGACCCCTCGTGAGAATGCAGGTGGCCAAGACGACCAGCCGCACCGGACGGGCGGTTCCGCGGACTTCGCGTCGATGGTGCCCCTGGGCGAACTGCCGACGCCGACCGACTACGGGCATGTCGTTGCGTGGATGTGCTCCGACTATGCGCGGCTGATTACCGGCACCGACTACACGGTGGACGGGGGTGCGATGGCCAAGTATTGGCCCTACATGCCGCCGGCGGAGAAGGCCGGACCGCTGCCGCTCATTTCAATGGACGTGGGCCCGTAGGCACGCAAATTTGGGATATTCGCCCCGTGACGGACGCTGAAGGCGTAGCTGACTTGGGCTCGGAGCACTATGAGCGTGCAGCCGAGGTCCTTGCGCGCGCATTTGTGGACGATCCTGTGATTCGCTATGTGGCGAAAGGCTACGACCGTCTTCCCGTGTCTGCGGGGGTGCTGCGCCCCATACTGCGCCACGGGCTGACGCACGGGCGCGTATGGGGCGTTATCGAGGGCGGTTTCGTCCAAGCGGCGTCAATATGGTTTCCCCCGACGGAGCAACCGGCAGAATTTCAGGAGCGCTTCGAGATTGAGCCGGATTCCCTGGCACGAATGGGCACGTTCAACGAACGGGCCGAAGCTGTCCATCACCGGGCTATCACTGGCGCGCATTGGTACCTGGAGATAGTCGGCGTTGCCCCTGAAAGCCAGCGGCGCGGCCTCGGGACGCGGCTGGTACGCCACGGTATGGCGCTAGCCGCCCGAGACGCCCTGCCCGTCTACCTGAACACGACGTCAAAAGCAAACGTCGCGCTTTACTCAGCGCTCGGGTTTCGCGTAATGACAGAGGAGCGTGTGAGCGCGCAACTGCGATTGCGAGGAATGGTACTGCCAGCTCCCTTCCTACAGGCAACCGTTGAGCGGTAGGAGGGAGGGCGCTTGCACGAAAGCGCGCGCGCCATGACACTGAACACCTTCCGGCCAATTGGACAAGAGTCCGGATGTGTAAGGAGTGAGTGTGAGAGTTCTCGTAACGGGCGGATCCGGCCTCGCAGGGCGCCACATCGTCCCTCAACTTCTCGATGCTGGGCACAGCGTCATCAGTGCTGACATCAATCCGCCGGAGGGAGGGATGCCTCGTTTCGACTCGCTGCCCAGCACGCTGCGCTACGTCATCATCGAGGCAACCGACCTCGGGATGGTCACGGCGGTAGCCAAGGGAGTTGACGCCATCGTTCACATGGCGGCTATCCCCAACCCAGTCTGGGCTCCGGAGCATGAGGTCTTCCGCCTCAATATGACGGCCAACTGGAATGTGCTTGAGGCGGCGGAAATCCATGGCGTCGAGAAGGTGGTTATGGCCTCGTCCATCAACGCCATAGGCGCGTCATTCTGGTCGCTCCAGCCACGCGAGTACTTTCCGCTGGACGAGGAGTCTCCGATCAAAGTGGCCGACGCCTACGCGCAGTCAAAGTGGCTTGGCGAAGTGATGGCCGAGGCGTTCTGCCGCCGGCGAACGATGCAGATATCGAGTATGCGTTTCCACGGCCTGTGGACGCGTGAGCGCCAGGCGCAGTGGAGCGCGGGCGATGACAAGGGGTCGCCCGATGACGAGCGGCACGCCAAGAACTTTTGGAGCTGGGTCGACGTGGACGATGCGGCACGCGCGGTAGTGCTGTCCATAGAGAAGGACTGGATTGGCCACGAGGCGTTCTTCATCCAGGCGGCGGACACGCTGTCGAACACGCCGACGGAGGAGCTGATACAGCGCTGGTACCCCGACGCCGAGCGCAAGGCGGTGATCAAGGGCTTCGACTCACCGATCAGCCATGAGAAGGCGGCGCGTATGCTCGGCTGGCGCCCGGAGGTCACCTGGCGCGACGCGTAGGCGCTGCGCCCTCGATGTCCACCTCCCGCGCCCCGCTCATCTCTCCTCCTCTCCTCTGGGAATAGGGTCGCTGCGCCACCCGGCCTGGGCAAAGGATGCACAATCCAGCATATGCCCCATCCACCCTGTAGCTTTCGAGGGCGCGCACCCAACTCCATTCCGCGCTATCGGATGGCGTAGGCCGGGGCCTTCGGCCAAGGCTAGGCTTATACTCCCGCCGCGATGGGCCGGGGCATTTCGACGACGGCAGCGACCGAGAGCGCTCCAAGCGCTTCCTTCTTGCGCCGCTACGGGATTTGGGCAGGGTTGGCGGCGGTTCTGGTGTTCGGTGCGGTAGTAAGGAGCGTAGGGATTGGCGAGAACCCGCCAGGGTTCTTCGCGGATGAGGCATCGGCAGGCTACAACGCCTACACGATTCTGCGGGACGGCGTCGACGAGCACGGCGAGGGCTGGCCGGTTCTCTTCGAGGCATTCGGTGAGTACAAGCTACCGGTGTACATCTACAGCCTCGTGCCGTTCATCGCGGGGCTGGGCCTGACGGAGGTTGCCGTACGCTTGGCGTCGGTGGCCTACGGCGTGGTCGCAATCGGCGCGGTGTTCTTGTTGGCAAGTACGGCCCTCAAGAGCCGGACGGTGGGGCTGTCGGCTGCCTTCTTCTTGGCTGTCATGCCCTGGCACATCCACTACAGTAGGACGGGGCTGGGTGAACTCGTCACCTTCGTCCCGCTGCTTGCGATAGCGCTCTACCTCTTCATCCGAGGGATGCGTGGCAACAGCGGCATTCTCTTTGCCTCCGCAATCGCATTTGGACTGACGGCGTACACATACCGTGCTGCTTGGGTGGTGCTGCCGCCGCTGCTAGCCATAATCGCCGCTCTCTACTGGCGCGAACTGTGGGCGCGTAAGGGCCAGACAGGCGCCGGGTTGGCAGTTTTCGCGGTGATGAGCATACCCATCATGCTGCACCTCATTTCAGGCAGTGGCGACCGCTACGTCGACGTCGGCATCAGCAACCTGGGGTTGGGTGCGTGGGAAACGGCCAAGCGCTTCTCCGAGCAGTACCGCTCTTACTTCACGCTCTCATTCTTGTTCCTGGAGGGAGACAACCAAGGATGGCTTCGCCATTACCTGCCAGGCGCCGGCCTATTGCACCTAGTGCAACTGCCGGTAGCTGCGCTTGGCCTCTTGGGGCTGGTCCTTCGCCCGACCCGGGAGAAGGGCCTACTCCTCGCGCTAGTGGGACTCTATCCCATGGCTGGAGCATTGAGTGCCGATAGTCCTACCAGCAGCCGGGCGATCCTAGGCACTGCGGCCATGGCGATACTTTCGGGATACGGTACCGTCCTGCTGGCCCAGGGCGCGGTGCAGATACGCATGCTACGCCCGCTCCGGCTGACCACGGCGCCCGTGGCAGGCATCATCGTCGCCCTGGCGCTCGCGGGGCTCGGCGCGTACTTGTACGAGTACCACAATCGCTATCCGGAGGTCGCCGCGCGCTACTGGGGCTGGCAGTACGGGCCGAGAGAGGTCATCAAGTACTTCGAGTCGGTCGAATCGGAGTATGACCAGCTGGTAATGGAGGGGGATGTCAACGAACCGTACATCTTCCTCCGCTTCTACGCCCCGGAGGGATGCGCCAAGTGTGCCCTTGGCGACGACAGCCTGTACGACGCTTCACGGCGGCAACTGTTTGCACTGAGGCCCGGGCATGTCGATAGGGCCCGCTTCGATGTGGCGGTGAAGCACATCGTGGAGTATCCGCGCGGGTCGCGGTCGTTCCTGCTCGTCGAGTTGGAGCAGCGAAGGGTGGCGCGTTGACAGGGTGCGCACGCCGCCGGAAACTCCGCACAAACGGCGAACGGAGGCGACTGATGGCTGCGGGCGACTTGGTAGCGGAGACCGTCCAAATCACGGGGCACGGCGGGTTGCCGATACGCGCCTACGTCGCACGGCCGATGGGGCCCGGGCCGTTTCCCGGCGTGCTTATTGCGCATCACCTGCCAGGCTGGGACGTGGAGAGCCTGGAGACGGCGCGTCGATTCGCCCATCACGGGTATGCTGCAATCTGCCCCAACGTGCAGGAGCGCATTCCCGACTTGCCGCGCCAAGAGCGTGTACAGCACATCCGGGACAACGGCGGCTTGAGCGACGAGGAGATGCTTGGCGACCTGCAGGCAGGCCTCGACTACCTGCGCTCGGGCGAACGCGACTTTGATATCGGGCGCGTCGGCGTAATCGGCTTCTGCTCTGGCGGGCGTGTTGCATACATGGTCGGCGCGCGCTTGGACGTTGATGCAGCCGTAGACTGTTGGGGCGGCAACGTCATCGTCGAGCCGGAACGGCTATCGCCGAATCAGCCCGTGGCGGCCATCGACATGACGGCGGACATGCGGTGTCCCCTCCTCGGGATCTTCGGCAATGACGACGCGAATCCGGACGTCGAGCAGGTGAACCGGACGGAGGCGGAGCTGCAGCGCCACGGCAAGGAGTGCGAGTTCCATCGCTACGATGGCGCCGGCCACGCGTTCTTCAGTTGGGAGCGCCCTGCCTACCGCGCCGAGCAAGCAGCGGACGGGTGGGAAAAGGTGTTTGCGTTTTTTGCCAAGCACCTTTCAGGAGCGGCCGCCGCATAGACCACCTACACCAAGATAGTGGCATGCCGGCTCTATAATGGTCGCCATGCGTCTTGCGGCCGGGGCTGGGCTTTTCCGATTCCTGTCAACCTCCTCAACAAACTACCGCTGGGTGATATTGGCAGTGGCGAGCCTGGGTGTATTCACATCGGGGCCCGGGCAGACATACACCTTTTCGGTTTTCATCGACCCCATGATCGAGGAGATGGGATGGGCGCGCAGCCACTTTACGGCGATGTACGCGGCGGGCTCGCTCACTGGCGCAGTGCTCATCATCCTCGTGGGCCGGCTGCTGGACCGCTACGGGGCGCGGCGCGTGCTGGCGGGCGTCGTCGTGCTCTTTGGGCTGGCGGCCATTTGGATGAGCTACGTCGATACGACCCGCGACCTCTACCTCGGCGTTGCAGCCATGCGGACGCTCGGCCAGGGTGCGATGACGATGGCGCCGACGACGCTCGTTGCGCTCTGGTTCGTGCGAAACCGTGGGCGCGCGACATCGATAGCCACGATGGGCGGCGCGGTGAGCGCGACCGTATTCCCTGTCATCGGACACTCGCTCATTTCGCACTTTGGTTGGCGAGATGCCTGGATCGGGTTTGCATTTGTGATATGGGGGCTGATGCTGCTTCCGGCGCTGTTGCTCGTGCGTCGCTCACCAGAGAGCGTCCGGCAGCATCCCGACGGAGTAAGGGCAGACGAGCCCCCGTTCCACCAACCGGCGCCCCTGACAGCGGCGGACGGCTTCACGCTGCGTGAGGCGATGTCGTACCGCGCCTTTTGGTTCTTGCTGGTTGCGGGAGCGTCCTTCTCCCTGATCGGAACCGCGCTGACCTTCCACAACATATCGTTGATGGGCGGGAAGGGCATCGGCGGCGTTGCCGCGGCAGGCGTGTTGAGTGTGATGGCGATCAGTTCGTTTGGCTCGAACCTGCTGGCAGGGGTGCTCAACGACCGCTACCCAAACCGCTTCGTGCTCGCATCTGCGCAGGCGCTGCTAATTGCAGCGATGCTTTCCTCCTTTCTTGTGACCAACACGGCATTGGCGATGGTGTACGGAGTGGTGCTCGGCGCGGGCATGGGCATCGGCATGAACACCATTACGGTGATCTGGCCGAACTACTTCGGGCGGCGGCACATCGGCAGCATACGAGGCCTCGCAATGACCTCTACGATGGCATTCGCGGCGCTTGGTCCCCACCCCTTTAGCCTGCTGTACGAGTCATCCGGGTCGTACAATCTGGCTATTGCAGTATTCCTTGTGCTACCCGCAGCATGCGCAATATTGGGAATAGCATCACCCCGCCCATCGAGGCGGGAGCGTGCTAGCGGCGCCGCACGCGCTCCAACAGGATGAGAATGAGCGCGCCTGAGCCAACGACACCGAGGATGAGCAGGCCAAGTTCCGGCGCACCCTCGAAGGGCAAGCGGAGGTGCTCAACGGCCGGAGTCGATGTTGGCCTTGGCGGAACGGGTGTCGGTGTTGGCATGCTAGGGTCGGGCAGAAGCAGGGCGTCGCCGGAACCTACGAAACGATAGAGATGGGCGTTTACGCCAATGGCGTAGAGTTCACCGCGCTCATCGGTGCCGAATGAGCGTATTCCAACCTCCGATGTAAGCACTTCGATTGGGCCTAGCATCCGGTTGGCGACTCGATGAGCGGCCCAAACTTCGCCGGAGCATGCGTCGGCGTAGAGGTAGTGGCCGTCAAGGGATCGGGCGAATCTGCCGTAGTAGACATAGCCGCCAGTCGCACCGCACCGCTCGCCATTTCGATTGTACTGGAGGAAGGAGGTGCGCAGGCCTTCGCGATCGCACGAGGCGGCGTTGAAGCAGCTGGACCCCTCCATGACGGGCCAGCCATAGTTTGCGCCTGCAATAACGACTCCCGCTTCTTCGAACCGACTCTGGCCGATGTCGGCCACCCACAGCTCACCGGATTCGGGGTCGAAGGAAAAGGTGCGCGGGTTGCGGAATCCGTACGCCCAAATCTCGGCTCGGGCGCTGCTGCTGGAGATTAGGGGGTTGTCGCTGGGAACCGCGTAGGGGCTGCCTGGCGCAGCATTGCGCACGTCTATCCGAAGAACGCTGCCGAGGAGTGTGCTGGGGTCTTGGGCGCTGCGACTTGCGCCCCCGTCACCGATACTGGCATAGAGGTAGCCGTCGGCACCAAAGGCAAGTGCCCCGCCATAGTTGCCGACCGACGGCAGTGGCTCTTCAAGAAGCACGAGTTCGGAGTTGGGGTTGGCAGCACCCGGATCATTCGCCGATACGGTGTAGCGAGCTAGTACGGCGCGAGGCGGCGCACCAGCGATGTAGAAGACGTAAAGGTGGCCGTTGACTACATACCCTGGGTCAAACGCGAGGCCAAGTAGCCCCGCGTCCGGCAACTCCGTGTCTACACGGGCGGAGAGGTCAAGGAAGGTGCTGGCGAAGCGTGAGTCGTTGGTGTTGGGAAAGACGCGGATCGTTCCACCCTGCTCCGCGATGAAGATGCGGTCGGTCTCGTCCCCAGCATGTGTGAGGACAACAGGGCGGTCAAACCGGAGTTGCTGGAAGACGGGCTCGAGGGCAATGCGAATCTGTGCTTGGGTAGACGTAGCAACGGTGAGCATTGCGGCAGCGGCCGCAAGAATGAGCGCGATGGTGAGGTACGCTCTCATCGCGTGGCGGGCCTCTGCAGCACGTCTCGTATTGCCTTCACTCGGAGGCCTCGCCCCTACGGGAGAGGGAAGAAGACCTCCGTTTTCTAGCCGCCGCGGCGACGGAAGCGATTGAGGAAGCCGGGCAGTTCGACCTTGGGTTCAGCTCCGTCCTCCTCTTCCTCCTCCTCAGCGGCAGCAGCTTCAGCCTCCTCGACGATGTCTTCCAAGGTGACAACTTCGACGCTAGCGGGCAAGCCGGTTGCCACGACGGTGACCCGCGCCTCCTCGTCGAGGTCAGGGGTTGTGACCATTCCGAAGATGATGTTGGCTTCGGGATGCACAGACTGGGCAACGAAGTCGGCAGCGGCCTGCACCTCTTGCAGGGTGAGGTCGGAGCCCCCGGCAACGTTGAGGAGGACGCGCCTAGCATCCTCGATGGATGTTTCGAGCAATGGACTGGCAATAGCGGCGCGTGCGGCGTCGACGGCGCGGTTCTCGCCCTTGCCGTGGCCAATGCCCATCCAAGCGGGCCCCGCATCCTTTACCACGGTGCGGATGTCGGCAAAGTCGAGGTTGATTTCGCCAGGAACGGTAACAAGTTCAGCGATGGACTCCACCCCTTGTCGAAGCACGTCATCAGCGATGCGGAAAGCCGTCTCCGCAGTCATGTGCTGATCCGATAGCCTCGTAAGGCCGTCGTTCGGAATGACGACGAGGGTATCGACGACGTCCTTTATCCGCTCGAGTCCCTCCTCAGCCTGTTGGACGCGCGTCCTGCCCTCAAACATGAAGGGCTTGGTGACAACCGCGATGGTGATGATACCCATCTCCTTGGCGATCTCGGCAATGACGGGAGCGGCGCCGGTGCCGGTGCCGCCACCCATGCCAGCTGCGATGAACACCATGTCCGTCCGTGCCAGCGCGTTGTAGATGTCCTCGCGTGACTCTTCGGCTGCTTCTTGGCCGATCTCAGGGTTGCCGCCGACGCCAAGGCCTCTCGTGAGGCGGTCGCCGATGCGTATCCTGGTGGGTATGTCAAGCTTCTCGAGGTGTTGCGCGTCCGTGTTGGCGGCGATATAGGTGACACCAATGACCGGCGAATGGTACATGCGGTTGACTGCATTTGAGCCGCCCCCGCCGACGCCGATGACCTTGACCCGTGCAACGCCGATTTCATGGTCGTGCAGCTTGTCAAAGGTAAGCCGCTCATCCGAAACCTTCGCCTCAGCCCTTGCCGGCACCGGAATGGCTTGCTCGCCGCCATCGACGGGCTGGGCAGAGCGTCGGTCGGCGACATCCTCGCGCCCCTCGACAATTCGCATCAGTCGCACCCAGGTACGCGACGGCACTTCCGACGGCTTGAGTAGGCCTTGCTCCAGCACCCCTAGCCGCTCTTCGGGAAAGTCCAACTCCTCGGCGAGGTCGGCAAGGGAAAGGTCATGCCTGTAGCGTTCGGCCCGGAAGTGGGTGGCTATCTCTTGCAGTTCACCGGGTGGCTCGCCGGCGAGGCTGATCCAGCGTCCGACAGCCTCGCTGGCAAACCTCGCCCAGGCAGTGCGGGAGATACCAACTAGCGAACGTGAGCTGTTCGAGCTTGTCATGTCCTACTCTTCCTGGAACCGCTTCAGCAGAGATGCTACCTGCTTGCGGTCATAACCGTTGGTTTCACAAAACATAATGAACCGCCTGCGGGCGTACGCGATCTTGGTCTCGGCTATTTTTGCACTCGGTTCGCCGAGGCGCGCAGCCACGTCCCTCAAGCTCAGGCGCTGCATATAGCGCAGGCTAAGGACTAGCGTATCGGTAGGGAACTCGCGTTCGAACCGCTTCCAAGCGCCATCGCCCTCTGAGAATTCGCGGCTAACACTGAACCGGCTGGACTTGCCGCTGCTTGCCGGCTTTGAAGGCTCTGGAGCAACGCTGTGGCGGAGGGTCCAGAGGATGCGGAAACGCTCCTCAACGGCCTCGGCAAACCAGTTGGGCGCGCTTTGCCGCCCGCGCAGGGGCGAAGCGCCCGTGGCCATCCGCATGAAGGTATCTTGCACCGCATCATTCCGGAAGTTGGAGGGGATCCTATCGATACCCCACTTCTCGGGTTCGTCAAATATGCGCACGGCGAGTTCCTCGGCCAATTCCTTGGCCTCCGCTCCCAAGCTCTCGGGGATCACTCTGCTGCCTGGATCCTTGAGTATGTCCTGCAAGCGCCGCAGGAGCTCTTCGTCGGAACTGTAGCTGGGTACCGTCCTCATCCGTGCCTTCCGTTCACGGGCGAGTACACCGCCCGATCGTATTTGGTGACATGCTTCAAAATGCCAGACTGCCAGAGAACAGAGGCAATCATAACAGATTAGCGCCGAATCCTAGCAACTACACTCAGCAAAAGATGCAGCATTCGGCAGGCTATGGCGATGTTGCGCCAACGTCGATGATCACTTGGTTGTCTCGGACCGTGATGCCGTACTTGACAAGAGGATGGGTCGGCGGCCCGCCACGAGCCGCGCCCGACCTAGTGCCGAAAACTCCGCTGTGCCACGGGCAGATGAGGACATCGTTCTCACACCTGCCCTCGCTCATCGGGGCGCCTGCGTGTATGCATTCGGAAGATAGTGCGTGGTATTCGCCACGAAGGTTAACGAGGAGCACCCCCCTGCCCTGAACCGAGAAGAGCATCATGCTTCCTGGTTGCAGGTCGGACGTGCTACAAACACGCTCTGCATGCGCCATAGTGCCACCTCGAGTAGCGCACGAGACAAAGGTAGCAGAACTTCTGCAGAGCCGCTTCCTCAGCAGAGAGCCAGCAGGAAGGTTCATGTAGTAGCATCACGGCGTGGCTGTAGAGAAGAAATCAAGCGAACGGCTGGACGAGCTAAACCGGCGCAAGGCAGAGATCCAGAGCGCTGGTGGTTCGGCGCGTATCGAGCAGCAGCACTCGAGAGGCAAGCTGACGGCGCGCGAACGCATCACGCTGCTGTTCGACCCCGGCACCTTCGAGGAATTGGACTCGTTCGTGACCCACCGCGGCACCGAATTCGGCATTGCCCAAGCCCGAGTGCCTGGCGATGCAGTCGTCACCGGATACGGGAAGATCAACGGGCGACCTGCATACGTCTATGCGCAGGACTTCACGGTCTTCGGCGGCTCACTGTCGGAGGCGGTCGCAGAGAAGGTGTGCAAGGTCATGGACATGGCCATGCGCAACGGCGCCCCGGTAATAGGCCTCAGCGACTCGGGCGGCGCGCGCATCCAAGAAGGCGTCGCGAGCCTTGCAGGCTACGGCGAGATATTTATGCGCAACACAATTGCGTCGGGCGTAATCCCTCAGATATCCGCAGTGCTTGGCCCGTCGGCAGGCGGTGCCGTGTACTCGCCTGCCATCACCGACTTTACCTTCATGGTGCGCGGCATATCGCAGATGTTCATCACTGGGCCGGACGTGGTGATGGCGGTGACGGGCGAGGATGTCACATTGGAGGAACTAGGCGGTGCAGACAGCCACGCATCCAAGTCCGGAGTCGCGCATTTCGTGGTGGAATCGGAAGAGGAGTGCATGGAGGCCATTCGCCACCTGCTCTCCTTCGTACCGCAGAACAACCTCGACGACCCGCCGGCAGGGACGCACGAGGACGACCCCGAACGTACGGATGAATCGTTGAGGGACATCGTGCCAGACGACCCTTCGCATCCCTACGACATGATGGAGGTCATCGAGCGCATCGTGGACGACGGAGAGTTCTTCCACGTACAAGATGAATTTGCCCCGAACATGCTCGTCGGGTTCGCCCACCTGGATGGACGGAGCGTGGGCGTCGTGGCGCAGCAGCCAGCGTATCTGGCGGGGGTCATCGACATACATGCATCGGTCAAGGCGGCGCGGTTCGTGCGCTTCTGCGATGCGTTCAATATTCCGATCGTCACCTTCGTGGACGTGCCAGGCTATATGCCGGGGACCGACCAAGAGCACCGCGGCATCATCCGTCAAGGGGCGAAACTGCTGTATGCGTACGCTGAGGCGACGGTGCCGAAGGTGACGGTGGTCACCCGCAAGGCGTACGGCGGGGCGTACATCGTCATGGGCTCGAAGCACCTGCGTGCCGACATGAATTTCGCCTGGCCCACGGCGGAGATTGCCGTGATGGGCCCCGACGCGGCGGTCGGTGTGATACACCGACGGCAGATCGCAGAGTCTGAGAACCCCGAAGCGGTGCGCTCCGAACTGATAGACGACTACCGTAAGCAGTTTGCGACGCCCTACCAGGCAGCAGAGAGGGGCTACATCGACGACGTCATCGACCCGGCAGAGACTCGCCCCAAGCTGATTCGCGCGTTAGAGATGCTTCAAAACAAGCGGGACACGCTCCCGCCTAAGAAGCACGGGAATATCCCACTCTAGCTGCGCGCCCATACGCATCGATACAGCTCGGGCATCGCCTGCTCAGCGCCCTCCCCTTCCCTCTCGCCTTCCGCAGGGTCTACGACAGTAAGCGACCAAACGCGGAAACCGAGCGCCCTTAAGAAGCCCGCGGCAGGCCATTCAGCGTCGGCCTCAAGCCGCCTGAGGCCTAGCCGCGTGATTGCGCCCTCCACGAGCGCTCGACCGTGGCCTCGGCGGCGGTGCTCCAGCGCGACTGCAACGTGCTTGATGAGACCCTCGCCCGGTCCGGTGACCTCGACCCCGATACATGCGATAGCCTCTTCGCCGCTTCCGGTTATGGCGAAAAGGTAGTGATTGGAAGCCGTGCGATAGCGCTCAAGGGCCGAGGATGCACCGGAAGGCTCGACCAGGCTCAGCAGGTAGCGAAGGCCTGGCTCGAAGCCGTCTGAGGCCAAGAACATCGCGGGCTCAGCCCTGCCGCCAGCGGCAAGTAAAGCGTTGGACGCCGCGCTCTTGACCTGCCCCCGTCACCTCAAAGCCGCAAGCTTCAAAGAATGGCACCTCGTGTCCGTATGCGACGGCGTCAAACCGCTGCACATCCATCTCGGCAGCGAGCGCGCACATCATCTCCTGCCCTATCCCCTCTCCTCCGGCCTTGAGGGATACGGAGAGGTGGTGAATAACGGCATCGCTCCTTTCCATGCCAACGCCTACGATGCCGACCGGAGTGACTTCGTCAAGCATAAAGACCAGAAGCCGCAGACCTTGGCCTCTATCGTAGCGGTGGAGAACCGCCTCAAGTTCGGGGATACCCGGCGCGCCGAAGGCAGCTGACATCAGTTTCCCCATCGGCACATTCGCGCCGACCTGCCCAAAGGGGACGAAGTAGGGGGCGCTCATGAGTACCGCTCCCGTTGCGCCACCCACCGGTAACTCGGCGAATGCACTAGCGGGCCGCGCATGCGTGAGCTAGCCTGCGGCCACGCCTGCGAGGTTGCTGGCGAACTGCTTGGTCAAGCGGACGAAGACGTCAGCACTGGCGTTGGTCAGGTTGCTTTGCCCGTTGGGATAGACGGCCAGCTGCGAGTTGGGCAGCACCTTATGAAGTTCGATGGAGTGATCCAAGGGGTGTACGGCATCTGGCACGTTGTCGCCGCGAATGATGAGCACCGGCGCCTCGCAGGTCGGAGCCGCTGCACGCAGGTTGTAGTACTCCTGCAGGTCGGGCTCGTTGCGTATCTGGAAGTAGTTCGTCATTACCTGCTCCCAGTCTTCACCGTGCTGCCGCATCGCTGCCTGCTTGCGCTCCTCCGGCAAAGCGCTTGGATCGAGGTTCGTATTAAGCGCCGCGTTGCCGGCAGGATCGTTGGCGATGATGGCTGCGTCGAGGATGCAGCCTAGCGTGCGGTCAGGGTGGTCGATGGCAAAGCGCAGCGCGACGCGCGAGCCGAGGCTGATGCCATGCACGACAGCCTTGTCGATGCGCAGGTGATCAAGCAAGCCGAGCACGTCGTCTACCCATGCAGACGGCGGAATGGCCGGAACGTGCTCTGAACGGCCCATCGCGCGCATGTCGGGGACGATGACGCGCAGGCCCTCGCCTGCAAGGGCTGCGGCGACGCTTGCAAAGCCGAGGCCGCTCCCCGCTGCACCATGCAGCATGACCAGTGGCGTGCCGGTACCCTGATCCTCCCAGTAGTGCTTGTGTCCATTGATGGTTGCTTCAGGCATTGGTTCCTCCGTTGTCTCCGGTTCCGAACGGGCCAGTTGTGGGGGCGCCAGCGTACCACAGTGGTGCAGTGGTAAGGTCGAAGCGGAGGCAGTGATGGAATATAGAGTTGGGCATGACGTGCGCTACGAGATCGTGGTCGACGCGCCAAGCGCGTCGGCAGCGGAGGAGATGGCAGCGGCGATACCGTATGCGCAATGGGTGCTCCGGTACGTGTCGAATGAGGACGTCGTGGCAATGGTTGAGGATCCGCGCAATCCGCATGCCGAGTAGGGCCGGCAGCGCTGTTGCCGCGGCGTACGAGCGAAACTATAATGCGCGCGTCTTTGCGGCGGGGCGCACAAGCCGCTGAAGTAACATCGGGGAAATTCGCGGGGCGCCCAATGCTATTCGCATAAGCCTTCCTTACAGAAAGGAGCCGATTTTGGCTGACATCAGCGCTGCCACGGCACACTTTGGAGATTTGCTGGAGCAACAGTTGGCGAGAGTCGAGTCGCTCAAGAACGAGCGCCCTGCTACCGACTACGCAAGCCTGTCGCCGATAATCATTGGGACAATTGGCGGCGACGGCATCGGGCCGTCCATCACCGCGGAGGCCCAACGCCTGCTCGAGCACCTGCTCGCCGGCCAGGTGGACGCGGGCAAGATCGAGTTCCGTCCCATCGAAGGGCTGACCATCGAGAACCGTGCGGAAAGGCTGCAGGCAATTCCGGACGACGTTCTCGCGCAGATCAAGCAGTGCCACGTCACGCTGAAGGGGCCGACGCACACACCGGAGCGGGGCGACGGCTACCCGAACATTGAGAGCGCAAACGTGGCGATGCGAAAAGCGCTCGACCTGTTCGCTAACGTGCGTCCCGTACGCATACCCGCAGAAGGCATCGACTGGACGTTCTTCCGCGAGAACACTGAGGACATGTACGCGGTCGGCAGCCAGGGCATCAACGTGTCGGACGACTTGGCCATCGACTTCCGCGTCATTACGACTCAGGGGTCACGGCGCATCATCCGTGCGGCGTTCGAGCATGCCAAGAAGACGGGCAAGGAGCGCGTCACCATCGTCACCAAGGCCAACGTGGTCAAGACGACTGACGGTAAGTTTTTGGACGTAGCACGAGAGGTGGCGGAAGACTATCCCGACATCAGCTGGGATGGCTGGTACATCGACATCATGACCGCGAAGCTGATAGACACGGCGCGCCGCCACGAATTTCAGGTGCTGGCCCTGCCCAACCTGTACGGCGATATCCTCACGGACGAAGCTGGGCAGATACAGGGCGGCGTCGGAACGGCAGGGGCTGCCAACATCGGCAGTCAGTATGCGATGTTCGAGGCGATCCATGGAAGCGCACCGCGAATGGTCCGCGAGGGCCGCGCACACTTCGCCGACCCCTCGTCGATGATTCGCGCAGCGGCGATGATGCTCGAGCACATCGGCTTCCCCGAACTCGGCGCCAAACTCCACAAGGCGCTCGATGTATGCGGGCAGTACGAGCGAAAGCTGTCCATCACCGGCCGCGACACGGGGTCGACCACAGCAGAGTTCGGTGACTATGTTGCCGAAACGGTGGCCGACTCATCCCTGGAGAGCCGCTGGATGGAGTACGTTCAAGCCGGCTAATGGCCCCTACCCTCTTCGGCTAGGAGAACACGAGTAATGCGCAAGAAAGTCACCGTAGTGGGTGCGGGCAATGTCGGCGCCACTACCGCCCAACGCCTCTATGAACGCGGCTACATGGACATCGTGTTGGTCGACGTCGTCGAGGACATGCCGCAAGGAAAGGCCCTGGACATCGCACAGTCCGGTCCGGTGCTGGGCGTTGACGCCTCAATTGTCGGCAGCAACGGTTACGACGAGACAGCGGGGTCGGACGTCGTGGTAGTGACCGCGGGTATTGCCCGCAAGCCGGGCATGAGCCGCGACGACCTACTGTTTACCAACATGAAGATAGTCGGCACGGTCGTCCGGGAGGCGGTGCAGCGCTCGCCGAACGCAGCGCTAGTCATCGTCTCCAATCCGTTGGACGCGATGGTGCAATATGCGTACTCCGTTGCCGGCTTCCCCAAGAACCGCGTCGTCGGAATGGCAGGGGTGCTGGACACGGCGCGCTTCCGCACATTCCTAGCGCAAGAACTGGGTGTATCTGTACGCGACGTGCAGGCGTACGTGCTGGGGGGGCACGGTGACCAGATGGTGCCTCTTGTGAAACACACGACCATCGGCGGTGTCTCGATCGGTGAATTGCTACCGCCCGAGCGCCTCGATGCGCTGATTCGCAGAACGCAGGGCGGAGGCGGCGAGATAGTCGCGCTGCTCAAGACGGGTAGCGCCTTCTATGCGCCGTCGGCTGCCACCGCAGAGATGGTTGACGCCATTCTGCTAGACCAGAAGCGCCAACTGCCATGTGCCGCCTTGCTGGAGGGCGAGTACGGCATAGACGGCATCTACATGGGCGTGCCGGTCATTCTCGGCACGGGCGGAGTCGAGAAGGTAGTAGAGTTGGAACTGACGGACGAGGAGACGCGCGCACTTCACACTTCCGCCGACGGTGTCCGTGAATTGGTCACTGCAATGGCGAACGCACCGGCGGACTAGGTGAGCCCGCGCATTATCCCGCTTGAACCGGTTGACGGCGGCGAGGGCTTGTCGTCGTTGACCGACGTCGCAATGGCGCTCTACCTAGAAGGGCTGCCACGCGACATCCATGAGGTAAGCGATGATGAGCCGTTGTACGAGCGCGAGGCGCTTGTGCAAGCGGCGGAGGCGATTTTCGGCTTAGGCTGCGCAACGGGCGTGGCATTCCCTGGGCACGTGCCGGCCATCCTTGATCAGACACACCCCGACGACGTACAGGCGATACTCGACGAGTGCCGCGAACCGCTATCTGAGCAGGTGCAAGACGCGCGCCGGTCTGGCGACGACGTTGGGCCGTGGACGTTCCTAAGCGACCTGTTCGAGTCGCTGGAGCCGGGGAGCCCTGTTGCACAAGACGCGGCGTACAACGTGCTGAGTATATCGTTCGAGTATGGGTGCATCCTCGGCCTGATGGAACGTAGCGCTGGACAAGTAGTGCGCAACCGGCAGGACCGTGCGAATGCGGAAGCGCTCGCATCAGCCGAGGCCGACCCAAACGCACTGCCACCGCCAAGCCCCTTTCGCGCGTCGCCGCTCCAAGTGCTAGCAACGGAGTTGCTGGAAGCGTACGAGGCGGACTTCGGGGTGCTGAAAACTTAGCTCTTCGTCGCCTCCGCCTCTCGTCCTCGCTATGCCCATCGATTGCGTTCGCCATTCCCGCGCGGAGGGGATTCGCATACCGTGCCTTGGAACGGACGATAGCGAAGCGTCACACTCGCGTGAACGCTATCCAGTCGATACCCCGTTGTCTGGTCGCTGGGCGCAATGTCCCGACTATCGACTCACGAGTGCCCCAGCCCGTCAGCACGGAACCCATTGGAGTTTGGGGTGGAATCCTTTTCTGTGAGGACCCCTGACACGCCACGGTATCTCATAGCACCCCCACATAGTCAGCTTGCGAGTGGCCTCCCTATAGCTCGTGGGGCGGAGGCACTGGCTCGACGTTCACCGAGCCGCCAGCCTCATCGACGTAGCTACCGTGGGCAATAGGAAACCCCTACCGCGCAACCGCCGCAAACGCGTTCCCCACATTCGCCGAGGCCTCGGCTACGCTGCCGCCTGCCCGCCAACCCCAGCAGCAATGGAGAGGTGAGCGTGTACCCACCTTCGGTAGTAGCGTTGGGAATAGAGACATCCTCCGCGCTATTTCGCCCAGCGCACCCCTATAGGCACCTCATATGGGCCCGCTTCAATGCCAGCCGATCTACTCCCTACAAGACGAGGGCCCCTACTTCGCTTTCCTTAAGGCGCAAATACTCTAGTGCGTTAGGAAGTCTATGACGAGGCGGTTGAACTCGTCCCGGTTTTCGTACTGCACGAAGTGGCCGGAACCGCGCCAGATGTGCACGCGCAGCTTCGGTATGGTGCCCATTGCGCGGAGGGCGCCCTCAACGGGCACCATCCAGTCCTGTCCGCCCCAGAGGAGCAATACCTCTGCTTCCAGTCGAGCGACATCACGCTCAAGGCTGCTCATGCGAGAGCTGCCTCCGAAACGCTGCGACGCTTCGAGGTGGCCGGGGATCATCGCGGCAGCGTAGCGCCGGTCGACAAGCTCTTTGCTGCGCAGGGCGGGATTGGGAATGAAGTAGTCCATCATCCTCTGCATCCGATCGTAGGTCGGCTCTTCTCGGAACTCGTTCAGCGACTTGATGCCCTCCGCTGGCACCGGGGACAGCATGAGTTGAAGGCCGGTCGATGCGTAGGAAGCCTGGACGACGATCTTTCCTGTGCGCTCTGGGTAGTCGATACCAAATCGGAGCCCGAAGGGGCCGCTAAAGGAGGATGCATAGAAGTGTGCCTGGTCGATGCCGAGGTGGTCGAGCAACCCGGCAAAGAGACGTGTAAAAAAGCCGTCAACCGTCTCTCCCTCAGGCAAGGTGGCGTTCTTGTCGGAAAGCCCATAACCGGGGAGGTCGACCATCAGGACGCGGAAGTGCTTGCCTAGTTCGTCGACGTTGAAGCGCGTGTTGTCCCATGCGTTGGCGCCAGGGCCGCCGCCATGGAAGGTCAGCAGCGCGGGGCCCTCGCCACAGTCGTTGTAGTGCAGCTCAACGCCGTCAATTGTCGCAAAGCGGTCGGTTTCTTCTTTAGTGAAAGGCATGTCAGCTCCTTTCGGTCAACTGGACGGTCCTAGTCGTTAAGGAATCGGATGACGAGACGGTTCCACTCATCGGCACGCTCGTACTGCGGCCAGTGGCCGCATCCGGCGCCGAAGAGATGGAGGCGAGCGTTAGGGATTTCCCACATGGCCGCAAGACCACGGTCTAACGGTACGTCTCTATCGGCGGCGCCCCAAATGATGAGGGTGGGCGCCTGGACGTGCTTAAGGGAGCTGAGCAGGTTCTCCATAGGGCCGGTGATGTTGTTGCGCGCTTCCTTGTAGCCGGGGGCGTGAGCGGCTGCGTAGCGCAGCTGGATCGCCTCCTCGCGCAGCTCCGGGCGCGATATCTGTATGTCCATGACCTCGCGAAGGCGCTCCATCGTAGGCTCGCGGCCGAATGCGGCGGTGTAGCTTGCGCCCTCCACTGGCATGGGGCTGAAGAGGCTCTTGCCGACACCCGTTGGTGCGTCAACGACAATGCGGCCGATGCGCTCAGGGTGGAGCGTTGCGAGCTTCAGCACAGGCCCTGCGCCCGGTGAGCCACCGTAGAAATGCGCCCTATCAATGCCAAGCGCGTCCATGAAATCGCGTAGGACCCCGGCGTAGAAGTCGAGGCGCGGGGCGTCGCTCTTCACCTGCTTGTCGGAATCTCCCTGCGGAGGCAGATTGACGAGCATAGTGTGGAAGTGCTGCGAGAGCGCACCGATGTTGCTGCGGTTCTGCCCCCATGCCGTGGCGCCGAACGCAGTGGCGGCGACGCAAACCAGCGGTGGGCCGCTGCCTGCCTCGTGGTAATGGATGCGCAGACCATTGGCATCGGCGTAGCGTGTCGTGTTCTTGGCAGTTAGCGTCACGAGCGTGCTGGTGCCTTTAGTCCTCGCGCAGGGCGAGCGCGGCCCACGCCTTTGCATCTTCGTGAGACTTGAAGCCGACACCGTTCAGACCCATGCCTCTATCCCAAATAGCGCGGATGATGGAAGCCTCGTAAGTGTGGGTGTAGGTGTTGTAGTGGACGACAGCGGTGTTGTCGCTCTTGGTCCACCGCCACATCTTCAGTTCTGGGAACGCATCCCACTTCATGGGCATGCCGCCATCCTCCTGTTCGCTGCACGCAGCGTTTGCCCTCGGCTTCCCGCGGCGCGAAGGGAGGGCTGGTAGCTGCATGACGGAGTTAGTCGTTCTCGATGAAGTCCATGATGAGGCGGTTGAACTCGCCAGACTTCTCGTACTGCACCCAGTGGCCGCACTCGGGAAAGACGTGCACCTGGCAGTCCGGGATGCGCCAGAGCATGTTCAGCGCGAAGTCGAGCGGCGAGAAGCGGTCGTCCCTGCCCCATATGACCAGCGTCTTGGCCTGCACATTCTGCAGTTCCGGCGTGAAATCAGGGGTAATGCGGTTGACCGACTTCTTGCGCGCCTCCATGTGCTCAGGGTGGCTCAGCGCGTTCCCCTGGCGCAGGTCAATCAGCTCGTCGGTCTTGAACTTTTGATCGTACACGAAGAGGTTGACGATCTTGACCATCTGCTCGCGCGTTGGGTTGTCCCACCATGCGTTGAGAGCCTTGATGCCCTCGAGTGGGCGCGGCATGAAGTAGGAGGGGCCGCTGCCTGCAGGGCCCATGACAACGAGCTTCCCGACGCGTTCGGGGTAGTCGAGGGCAAAGCGCAGGGAGGTGGCACCACCGAACGAGTTGCCGATGAAGTGGGCCTTGTCGATGCCGAGCTCATCGAACATCGCCTTAATCGAAGCGGTGTTGTAGCGCGTGGCGTCGCCGTCGATGACGACCGCGTCCGACTTGCCGTACTGGGGCATGTCGAGCAGGAGGGTACGGTACTTCTCGGAGAAGTCACCGATGTTGGTGCGGAAGTTGCTCCAGCCGGACGCACCAGGGCCTCCGCCATGGAGCATGATGACCACTTCACCGCTTCCCGCCTCGTTGTAGTGCAGTCGGATGTCGCCTGCTTGAACATAGCGGCTGGTGCCTTCTTCTGTCAGTGTTTGGGTTGCCATGTCGTGAGGCCTCCTAGGGGATGCGTTCGACCATTAGCCGAGGAACTCCGCAAGTAGCCGGTTGAAGCCGGCCGCGTGCTCGTACTGCGCCCAGTGGCCGCAGCGAGGGAAGATGTGCAGCCGGGCGTTCGGTATCTGCCACATGAACTTGAGCGCATGGTCGAGCGGAACGAACAGGTCGTCGCGCCCCCATACGATAAGTGTCTTGGCCTGAATCTTGGGCAACTCCATCGTCAGATCGGGAAGGACGGGGTTGGACTTCCTGCGGCCCTCCAGGTGTTCAGGGTGCTCGAGCAGGCCCGCAACGCGCTCCTCCAAGAGCTGGTCGGTAACGAAGGACGAGTCGTAGACGAAGAGGTCAATCATCTTGCGAAACGACTCTACCGTCGGCTCTTGGAAGACGTGGTAGAGCTCCTTGATGCCCTCCATGGGCAATGGGCTGAAGAGGCTCTTGCCCCCGCCGGCGGCACCCATGAGAACGAGCTTGTCGACGCGTTCGGGGTAGGCAATGGCGACGCATGCAGACGTGCCGCCCCCCATTGAGTTGCCAACGAAGTGCGCCCTCTCGATGCCGAGCGCATCGAGGAAGTCCACGAATATCTTGGCGTTGACGTGCAGCCGGTCGTTCTCAGGCCCGATGACAATGGGGTCGGACTTGCCGAAGCCTGGCATGTCGACCAGGATGACGTGGTACCTCTCGGAGAGCGGGCCGATGTTGCGGACGAAATTGCTCCACCCGCTTGCTCCGGGGCCTCCGCCATGAATGAAGATGATGGCGTCACCGGAGCCGGATTCGTTGTAGTGTATTTTGAAGCCGTTGGCGTCTGCGTAGCGGCTAGTGCTCACTTCCGTGAGCGTTTGCGTTGCCATAGAGTCCTCCATGCGCTGGACTGCCGCGCGTGTCCCAAGTGTGGCGTACGGTATCAGAGCAAACCCGATTGTCAACGCAACAGAACGGGCCCCGCTCTTGGCGCATCCGCCCTTGACAACGGAGGATGTCCGCGCACGGGACACGGGAGAGGGTCATGCCTTACCAGTACCGCAAATTCCCTGAAATGTCGTGGTCGCACAGCCGCCGCGAAAAGTTCCAGCAGTGCCTGCGCAAGTACTACTACCACTACTACGCCTCCCATAACGGCTGGAGCCAGGATGGCTCGTCGTATGCGCAGCGTGCCTACCGGCTGAAGAACCTGACGAGTCTGCCCTTGGAAATAGGCGCCGTCGTCCATGAGGCGGCGTCGCAAGCGTTGCACGCAGTACGCTCTGGCACGAAGGCGCCGACTGTGGAACAGATGTACGCGGCGGCGCGCAACCGTCTGAACAAGGCGTGGGCCGATTCGCAGAACCGCGGCCTGTGGCTAGGTTCACCTAAGGACATGCGAATGTTCAGGGAGTTCTACTACGACGTGGGCATCGACGAATACCAGGTTGCAGAGGCCAAGGAACAGGTGAAAGCGTGCCTTTCGCACCTGCCCGAGTCTGTGAGCTTCCAGGAAGCCGCCGCCGCGGCGCGCGTCTACTTGCGGGCGATAGAGGGGTTCGTAACATACGACGTCGGTGGCACACCCGTCCATGCGGTGCCCGACCTCGCATTCCGAAATAACCGCGATGAATGGACGGTGGTGGACTGGAAGTCAGGCAAGCGAGAGGACAACCGGGAGCAGATGACGGTCTACGCCCTGTACGTACGGGAGGTGCACGGCGTAGCGGCTCCGAATATCCGTGCACGCATCGAATGGCTGTGGCCGGGTAAGGCAGAGGAGTTGGCGTTTACGGCCGACGACCTCAACCAGTGTGCCGAGGGCATACGCGACAGCGTGTCGACGATGCAGCAGTACCTAGTCGACGCAGAGCTCAACGCGCCGCTCGTGCCTGAAGACTTTCCGCTGCGTGCTGATAGAGAGGAATGCCGCCTCTGCGAATTCTATGAGCTGGACAAGGAACAGCTTGCGGAAGGGGCCGGCAGGACCTTCTAACCACCTACGCGTGGATGGAGGCCTTCTCCAGCAGTGGCTTTGTGCTGACGATGTGGCGGCCCAAGCCGAGGGACTTAGTGTCCAGACCAAACGCCATGCCGAGCAACTGAGGCAGGTGGAGGATGGGCAAATCGGCTTTCTCGCCACGCTGGGCGCGCGCCTTGGGCTGGTAGCCATCGAGGTTAAGGTGGCATAGCGGGCACGGGGTGACCATCGCGTCGGCACCGGCTTCCGACGCGTCGTGCGTGTGCTTGCCGGTCATCGCCGTCGCGTTCTTCTCGTTGATGAGCAAGATAGGGAAGCCACAGCAGCGCGTGCGCCCGGGGAAGTTGACGGGCTCGGAGCCAAGCGTTTCGATGATGCGCTCTAGGTACTGTTCACGCCCGGGATTCTCATCGATGCCGAGCGCCCATGAGGGGCGCAGGATGTAGCAACCGTAGAACGGGGCAATCTTGAGCGAGGGCATCGGGTTGACGACAAGTGACTTCACGTGGTCGAGGCCTATCTCTTCGACCAGTACCCAGACGAGGTGCTTGACGATGACGCGCCCGGTGTACTCGAGGCCCTCCGGCTTCAGTTCGCGGTTGATTTCAGAAAGGTAGTCGGAGTCGTTGACGAGGCGGTGGTTGGCCTGCGCCATGACTCCCTGGCAGGTGGAGCAGATAGTGAGGATGGTCGTCAGCCCCATGCGCTCGGCCAAGGCGAACGTGCGAGCGTTGAGGGTGTCGCCAAGTTTCAGACCCTTCTCTTGCAGCACACCGGCTCCGGTGCATGCAGCGCCGATGATCTCTTGCAATTCAATACCGAGCTTGTCGGCAACGGCCATCGTGGAAGAGTAGAGTTCAGGCGCTCCGCCCCGAGAAACGCAGCCGGGGTAAAAGGCGTACTTCATGCAAACCTCACCGTTCCCGCCTAGTTATGCGCGCCCATCCCGGCTGCCGTCGCCAAGCTCGAAGGCTCGTCGGCGAGGCGGTCGAAGATGCGCTTGATGTTCTCAGCGCCGGGGCGCTTGTGATGAAGCAGGCCCGGCCTGGGCATTTTGCCGCGTACAAGCGCCCGCAAGCCCACCGGGGCGCTGCCAATCAGCTTGGGCAAGTTGAACTTGCCCCACGAGTCAACCGCAAGCATTGTCTCGTCGAGCCAGCCCGCACGGGAGACCGAGCGGACGAACGATTCGACGTGCCGCGAGCCGATAGTGCTCGGCATTCCGGCGCGCTGCACGGCCTCACGCAGCTCCATGATGCGGTCCATCGGCGCGACGCCCTTAGGGCAGACCTGCACGCACTCGTAGCAGCGGGTGCAGTCCCAAACACCGCCCGACTCATTGAGCAACCCCAGACGCTCAGCATCGGCCTCGTCGCGGGGGTCGCCTACGAATCGGTACGCCTTTGCCAAAGCAGCAGGGCCGAGGAAGTTGGGGTCCACCTCCAGGACGGTGCAGTCGGAGACGCAGGCGCCGCACATGATGCAGCCCATCGGCGTGATGAGGTTAAGCATCGATTCGTTAGAAGCGATGTACTCCTCTTCGGGCTCGGGGCCCTTCGGCTGCAAGAAGGGGTCGACGGAGCGAATCTTGTCCCAGAAGAGGCTGGCGTCGGTCACAAGGTCACGAACCACGCGCTGATTGCCCATCGGCTCAACGTCCACCGGTTCGCCCTCGGGTGCAACCGTCGTCATCTTCGTCTTGCAAGCGAGGCGCGCCCGGCCATTGACGCGCATGGCGCACGAGCCGCAGATAGACGCGCGACAGGAGCAGCGAACGGCGAGGCTCGGGTCGACCTCCTCCCGTACCTTGATGAGCGAATCGAGGACGGTGAAGTGCTCTTCGATGTCTAGCGCGTACTCCTGGACGTGCGCCTCTGGGGCGTGTGCTTCAGGGTCGTAGCGCTTCACTCGTAGCGTCGCCTGCATGGCACCTCCGTTGCCTGACCCTCGCGCGCCTAGTAGACGCGGGCCTGCGGCTCCCAGGTAGTAATCGTGACCGGCAGTGTGCCGACTTTGGCGCCGCCGTTGTCAAGCACGGCGGTGGTGTGCTTCATCCATTTGTCGTCATTGCGCTCGGGCATGTCGCGCCGGAAGTGTGCGCCCCTGCTCTCCTTCCGAGTGAGTCCCGCGGCGCAAATCGTCTCTGACAGGTCGAGCATGAACCCGAGTTCCAGATGGAAGATGAGGGAAGTGTTGTATACCCGCCCCTTGTGGGGAACGGATAGGCGCTCGTAGCGCTGCTTGAGTTCTTGGACCTTGGCAGCAGCGACTTGCATTCCATCTTCCGTGCGGAAGACGGCGAGGTGCTCGTTCATTGCCTGCCCCATTTCAAGGCGAACCTTGGCGGTATAGTCGTCAGGTACGCCGGGTCGGTCGAGTACCTCCTTGATGCGGCGCTCGTTATCGGCGCGGTGGGCGTCGGCCGAGGGCTCGGCAAAGTCAGTGTCGCGTGCATACTCGGCGGCGACCTCACCGGCAATCTTGCCGAAAACGACGGTTTCAAGAAGGGAGTTGGCGCCCAGGCGATTGCCGCCGTGCGCACTGACGCAGGCTGTCTCGCCGGCGGCGAATAGGCCTCGGACGCCGGCCCAGCGGTTCTCGCCGGAATCGTCCCACGTGCGGGTGGCGATATCGGTCTTTATCCCCCCCATGATGTAGTGCTGGCCCGGGCGAATGGGGACCGGGTCGTCGGCGATGTCCACGTTGGCAAAGTCCATCGCCACCTCATGGATGTAACCGAGTTTGGTCATGATGAGGTCACGGCCTAGGTGGCGGAGGTCTAACAGCACGCAGCCGTTGACGCCTCTCCCCTCTTCTATCTCTGTCTGCTCCGCGCGAGACACGACGTCGCGAGACGCCAGCTCCTTCATCTTTGGGGCGTAGTGCTCCATGAAGCGCTCGCCCTTGGAGTTCAGGAGATATGCCCCTTCCCCTCGTGCGGCCTCGGTAAGGAGAACGCCGTTGCCCATGAGGGTCGTCGGGTGGTACTGCACCATCTCCATGTCGAGGAGGGTAGCGCCGTAACGATAAGCGAGGGCCATACCGTCGCCGGTGCAGATGAGGGCATTGGTGGTCGGTTCGAACGCGCGCCCGACGCCGCCGCTAGCCAGTATCGTCGCCTTGGCGGTGATGGCGCGGATCTGGCCGGTCATCAGGTCCATCGCCACGACCCCCTTGCAGACATTGTCTTCGACGATGAGGTCGACGACGAACCACTCCTCATAGGAGCGCACGCCGGAGCGAATGATCTGCTCGTACATGACGTGGAGGATGGCTTGGCCCGTAATGTCGGCTACGAAGAAGGTGCGGGCGTATGACGCACCGCCGAAAGCGCGCGTGCCCAGGCGACCCTCCTCGTCGCGGTTGAAGACGACGCCCATGTGCTCGAGGTTGATGATCTCGCCAGGAGCCTCATTGCACATCAACTCGATAGCGTCCTGATCGCCAAGGTAATCGCTGCCCTTGACGGTGTCATAGACATGTGAGTTAACGGAATCCTCCGCTCCACGGAGGGCTGCGTTGATGCCGCCTTGAGCGGCATTGGAGTGGCTACGTACCGGATGGACTTTCGAGATGATGGCGACTTGCGCCCCAGCGCGATGCGCAGCAATCGCCGCTCGCATTCCAGCGAGCCCCGCGCCGACGACAAGCACGTCGTGGTCAGCCATGCAACGTCACAACCTTCCTGCCGGGGATGTTTCGACTATAGCACGAGCCTTTCGGCGAGGACAACGGCGATGCCCTAGCTGGCGGTGCTAGCGAGCCACGCCTCCAGCGACGCGGCGTTGCGTGCCACCCATGCCTCGTTCAGCCGGATGCGCTCGAGGCATTGCTGCACTGTCCTAGCGGCAGAAGGCACGGGATTAGCGTCGAAGAAGGCCTTTACCTCCTCAGCACGAGCCGAGGTAGTGAAGCGGCCGCTGACCTCGACGAGCCGCATGATGGCGAAACCGCCCTTTCCGTACCGGCGGTCGAGCTCCTCCCAGTGCTCCTTGATGAACTCCCAGGTGCGGTCGCGAGCGTAACGGTTCGCGCCCGCGCGTACGAGAACAAGAACGGTGTCCTGTGAGCGCACGACTTCGGGGTTCATGGCGCGCTCAAGGAGGTCTGACAGCAAGTCCTGACGCTGGAAGTTGGTCATCGCGCCAAGCAAGCGCATCTTCTCTTCGTGGAGGTCGGCCTCGCCGTACAAACGCCACATCGTGTCGAAGGTCTCGCGGTCGCCGTCCAACGCGGCAAGGGCGTATGCGATGGAGCGAATATCGGGATGCAGCGCGGCGCCCTCTGAGGCGTAGGCCTTGAAGCGCGCTGCTGCCTCAGCGACAGTCGCCGTCGCGCCATAGCCGCCATACTGGCCAAGCGCCGTGGCGCGATAGAGCGCATCGAGGTGTCCTTCGCCGGGAGCTGCGTCCCAGCCTGCGCGAGCAGCGGCCTGTGCGAAGCGGTCGCGCGCGAAAGTGTCGAACGCATCGATAAAGGGCTGGTCGCTAAGCAACACTTGCATGCCGCGCAAGTTTGAGGCGAGGTCGCCAAGGACAGTGGCCTCGTTTTCGCCGTCGTAGGCACGAGCGAGCGATAGAAAGACCGTGGCGGGCAGATGGCCAGCACGCATGAGGGCGTAGGCGTCGCTCTGCAACCCAAGGCGGTCTGACGGCGGCAGTTCGCCGGCGTCGACCGCATGGCGCAATCGTTCCCACTCTTCTTCGCCATAGTTGGCACGGAAGAAGCTGGTCTGGCCCGCGTTGACCTTTATCCAGTCGGTTGGCGACCCAGAAGGGTCTAGCCCTAGGGTCATCTCACGCTCGTCCATGAGTGTGGGCAGGCCTGCAAGGGAGTCTTCACGCGCAATGGCGACTGGAATCTGCCACGTGGCATTGTCATGGGCGGCATCTGTGCCGATGAGATCGTCGTAGAGGAAGCGGCGCTGATGAAGCGAAAGACTCACACCCTCGTTCCCGCGTAGGACGTCGACATTCACCACTGGGAAGCCCGTCTGCTTGACCCACGAGTCAGCGATGGCGACGGCAGGCTTACCCGATGCCTTCTCGAGCGCTTCCCACAGATGAGCGCCACGGGCGTTTGCGTAGGCATGGGCCTCAATATAGTCACGCAAACCCTGACGGAAGCGCTCGGGTTCCAGATAGTCCTCCAGCATCCGCAGGACGGAGCCGCCCTTGGAGTAGGAGATCGCATCGAACAGTTCGCGTATCTCTGCCGGATCGTTGACGGGCTGCTCAATGGGGTGAGACGTGCGGAGGGCGTCGAGTGCGAATGCGGAGTTCATGTCGTCGGACACGAACTGCGTCCACATCTCCCATTCGGGGTAGAGGTGGTCGACGGCCTTGTCTCCCATCCAAGAAGCGAACGACTCGTTGAGCCAGAGGTCATCCCACCACTCCATGGTCACAAGGTCGCCGAACCACATGTGCGCCATCTCGTGCGCGACGACTTGGAGGATGCGCTGCCGCGTTTGAGCGGCAGAGTTTTGCGGGTCGAAGAGAAGCGCGGTCTCGCGGTAGGTGATGCAGCCCCAGTTCTCCATCGCGCCTGCCGCGAAGTCAGGCACGGCGATGTGGTCCAATTTGGGCAGCGGGTACGGCGTGCCGAAGTAGTCGTTCAGGTACTCCAGCAGCCTAACGCTGTGGTCGAGTGCGAACCTCCCCTGCTCTTCCTTGCCGCGTGTCGCCCAGATGCGGTGGAGCACCCCGCCCGCATCCGTCTGTTCAACCGCTACGAAATCGCCGACGAGGAAGGCGAGGTAGTAGGTGGACATCGGAGGCGTCGACTGAAAAGCGACAGCCTTTGCGCCGCATTCAGCCGCGCTCTCCTCCGCAATGGGCATGTTGGATATCGCAGTCAGGTCTTCGGGGATGACGAGGGTGACTGCGAAAGACGCCTTGGCGTTCGGCTCGTCCCAGCATGGAAACGCACGGCGGGCGTCCGTCGCCTCGAATTGGGTGGTGGCCAGCCACCGTTCGACACCGTCGGCGCCGGCATAGCGACTGCGGTAGAAGCCGCGCAACTGATCATTGAGCGTGCCCTGGAAGTCGAGATGAAGGGTCGCTTGCCCCATCGGAACGGGCCGCTCCGTGTGAATGGTCACGCGTTCCGACACCTCGTCGAGCGACGTTTGCGCTGCCAGCGTTTCGCCATTGGGCAAGGCAACGGCGGCACTGTCGATGGTCAACTCCGCGGCATTGGCGGTGATACTGTTCACTTCCTCGGCTACATCAAGCGCAATCTCGACGTGGCCTTGAAACGTGAATGCGTCAAGATCGGGGTGGAGCCGCAGGGCATAGTGCGTGGGCCGGACTGCGCCGGGTAGTCGGTGCGAAGTAGGCGACTGCACGGAGGTCATCTCCAAATCGGGCGAATAGAGCCGCAGGCGTGCGGCTGGAGTAGAATATCAGCAGCGCAGGGTTGCCGTGGTACCCCCGGAGGGACTCGAACCCTCGCCACCGGCTCCGGAGGCCGGTACTCTATCCGCTGAGCTACGGGGGCGTGAGATCAAGTATAGCGGAGCCCCTAGCGCAGAGTGGGGCGGCAAAATAGTCAACAAGGAAATGCCTGCGTCGTTGGGCGAAAAGCGAAACATTAGGCGCTTGACACCTTCCGCGCGCGGTGCATATCCTTCAACGCGGCTACGAACGAGATTTGTGGCCTCTGCGCTTGGGCGCGGGAGTGTGAACATCCGAGCCGCGAGCAATCTACTGGTAGATAAACAGAAGGGGGTCTCATGAAACGCTTCCTAAGCGCCAGAGCCATGGTTCTTGTGCTGCTGCTTGCTGTCGTGTCGATGCTTGCGATTGCCTGCACCGGCGAGCAGGGACCCGCAGGTCCCGCAGGTGCGGCAGGTGCGGCAGGCGCCGCAGGCCCACAGGGCCCTGAAGGCCCGCAGGGCGACACCGGCCCACGCGGCAACACGGGCGCCCCTGGTCAGCCTGGCCCGCCCGGCCCGTCTCTCAACGCGAGCATCACCATTGACACGCTGATTACCGGCCCGGACGGGGGGCTTGAGGTGGCAGTCCTCGGCGCTGGTTGGTCTGCGCTGGAGGGTATCGCGCTCACAGTCATCCACCCGGATGGGAGTGAGGCAGCTGCCGGCCCAGCGCGTGCAACCAACTCAGGAATATTCCTGTACAACCTGACTATTGACGCATCGCGCTATGGCGTATACGGCATCGTGGCCCAGGGTGATGCAGGCGGCTCGGCTAGCGGTGTTGTCTGGGTAGCGGACAAGTAAACCCCGCTTCACACAGATATCTCATGTAAGCAAAGGGGCTCCACCATACGGCGGGGCCCCTTTGCTTACGACGGCATCTTCTCCACACTACCCCTCCACCAACCGCCGGCCGTCAATGGCCAAGCGGTTATTGGCTATAGCGCGCGGCCCTAGCACCCGAGAGAACGCGGATACGTTCGCCTAGGTCAAACCGATAAGGAGCAGCCACACGGCTTGGGACCTGCGAGCGTAGCCTTCAGCGTCCTGAATGGCACGATGGGAGCCTCCAAGATGCGTCAGGGACCTGCTGCGGCGCAGCCTTCCACTGAGAAGAGCAAGCAGCACCTGTTTGACGATACTTCCTTCCGCTAGGAGCAGGGCGGCGTCAGGGGATTCACCCTAGGCAGGCGAGGGTGAAGAGTCGTCGGACACGGGTTCGACTTGGCGGACCAAGACACGCTTTAGCCGGCGACCGATCATGCTCAGTACTTCGATGCGGAGGCCACTCGATTCAACGGTATCCCCGACGGTCGGGAGGCGGCCTAGGCGGCTCGATATGAAGCCGCCGAGCGTGTCGAATCCCCCGCCGCCGATGTCAGCGTTGAACGCCTCATTGAACTCGTCGACAGGCATGCGGGCATCGACAACGACCTCTCCATTCGGGCGATGCTCCACGACGGGCTCCTGTACGTCGAATTCATCCTCTATCTCGCCGACTATCTCCTCCAGCAAGTCCTCAAGGGTGAGGATACCTGCGACGCCGCCGTACTCGTCGACGACGATTGCGATCTGCACGCGGCGCTCTTGGAACTCGGCGAGCATCTCGTCCACCCGCTTGGACTCAGGGACGAAGAAGGGCGGGCGGGCCAGAGTGCGCAGGGTGGGCATGGCGGAACCGCTAGCTGATGCCGCGGCAGCGAGCAAGTCGAGGCTATAGAGAACGCCGATCACGTTGTCCAGCGTTTCCTTGTACACAGGCAGGCGGCTGTGCCCGCCCTCGAGCATCCGCGCGCCGGCCTCCTCCAGACTAGCCGTAACCTCGATAGCATAGACGTCGACGCGCGGCACCATGATTTCGCGAACCGGCGTCTCTTCGAGCTGAAGAATGGCGCCAATCATCGCGCGTTCACGAGGGTCCAAAGGCTCGTCCTGAATCTGCTCTTCAACCGGGGGTGCTTCTTCTGCACGCTCTGCAGTACCGACGGGACTCACTTGCGCTGGGGTGGGTTCAGGCGCGGGTTGCCAGAGGCGGAAGAGGGCAGACGCAAGCGGAACGAATGGCCATAGCCCCAGTTGGATAACGACCGCAGCAACCATGAGCCGCCCAACCGAGAACGTCGATACGATGACGCGGACCAAAGGCAGCAGGGCAACGAGCGCCAACCACAAGCCGGCAACGATGAGGGACAAGTAGACCCAGCCCCAGTCGGTAAGCCGCACAAATAGAGCGAGACTGGAGGCAGAAACGGCGGAGGCGGAGGCCAAGACGAAGAGGCTGACCGTCTCTTGATAGGCACTGCGCCCAGAGCGCAAGCGGCGGATGGTAGCCTCCCGAAGGCCGCGTTCGGGAAGAGCATCACGGACATTGCTGCGCCTAATCAGTGGGAGGGCAGTTTCGACTGCATGCGCGCCCAAGAAGATGACTGTCGAAACGATGAGCAGTACCAGTAGCGCCGTACTACCACTATCCAAGGATGTTAACCGTCTCCTTTCGCAATGCCCCGCATTCTATCTCTGAACGCTTATCCGGGGCTGAACTGGGTTACTTCGGCTCTTGCAGGACGCGGGCTGGGACACCTGCGACACGCTGGCCGGGCAGAACGTCGCTTGTGACAACGGCCCCGGCGCCAGTCATCGCCATTTCACCGATAGTGACTGGGGCGACGAGGAGGGTGTCACTACCGATGAATGCTCCGGCGCCAATAACCGTCTCATGCTTTGCAGCGCCGTCATAGTTACAGGTCACGGCGCCCGCGCCGATGTTGACGTCCTCCCCCACCCATGCATCCCCGATGTAGGAGAAGTGACCGACGTGGGAGCGTTCGCCGATAGTGCTGTTCTTTATCTCGGCGTGGCTGCCGACGTAGGCCCCCTCTTTGAGAGTCGTTCCCGCACGTATGTGGGAAAAGGGCCCAACGTGTGCTTCCCGCTCCATCACCGCGCTATCGACAACTGCCCCGCTTACGGTACAGCGTTCGCCGACAGTCGCATTTGTGAGCACAGTGTTGGGCCCTATGATGCTTGACGCACCAATCGCCGAAACGCCCCGGATGGAGGTGTTGGGATGCAACACGGCGTCACGGCCAAGCGTCACGGCATGGTCGAGGTAAACCGAGTTGGGAAGGATGAATGTGACACCCTGTTCCATCCAGCGTCCACGGAGGCGTTGTTGCATAGCCGCTTCGGCACGGGCAAGTTGCGAACGCGTGTTGACGCCGATGGCCTCGTCGGGATCGTCAAGGACGAAGGCCTCAACTCGGCGCCCGTCGGCGACCGCCTGCCCGATGAGGTCAGTTACGTAGTATTCGCCATTATCATGTGGTTTGAGTTGCTGCACGGCGTGAGGCAGCCACTCTGCGTCGAATGCGTAGGCGCCGGCAACTACTTCTGTCTCGGGTGAGGAGCGCTCACCTGCAGGCACGTCGTCCGCCTCGACGATGGCAATGGGCTTACCGCGCGCGCCTCTCCGAAAGCGCCCAAGGTCACCGGCCTCTCGCGATGGAAGCAACGCGGTCAGCACCGTTGCAGCTGCGTCACGCTGCTCATGCACGTCTGCGAGGGCTTGGAGCGTCTCGCCACGAACGAGAGGCACGTCGGCATTGAGCACGAGGACAGAGCGGGATGCGATTCTGTCGGCGCCCAGGCCGACCGCGAGGGCATTGCCAGTGCCGAGCTGTTCGGGCTGCTCGATGTACGCAACGTTTTCGCCGCAAGCATCTTGGATGTCGTCCCGGTTGTTAGGCGAAATCACGAGGGAGATTGCATCGGGAGCGACATGGCGGGTCGCGGCGAGTACGTAGTGAACGATGGGGAGTCCCGCAAGCTGGTGCAGGGCTTTGGGCACGGCGGACTGCATCCGCTCTCCCTTGCCCGCAGCCATCACAATGGCCGACCAGTTGCCGGTCTGCATTTCCTTTACGTGCCGCTTGAGCACGTTGGCAAATACGTGCCGCTTGAGCACGTTGGCAAAATGCTATGTGCGCGGCGCCAACAGTGTCAATAGCAACCGGCTCCTGCGCTATACTGGTCCCGGGAGAGATGGCCGAGCGGTTGAAGGCGACGGTCTCGAAAACCGTTGTACCGGTCTCCGGTACCGTGGGTTCGAATCCCACTCTCTCCGCCACTTCAATGCAATGGGATGGTCGAGGTGGCGTTGGGAACGGAGAGGTGCTGGAGTGGCCGAACAGGCACGACTGGAAATCGTGTAGGGGTCCTGCCCCTCGCGGGTTCGAATCCCGCCCTCTCCGCCAAATGCCCCTTGCACCCCGCTGCACCGAAGCCGCAGGCGGCGCGGCTGATAGAGGCGCCCCAGTACGGAGCCTTCGCGCGTCGACGAGACGGGCCTGGAGGCGGGCATGCAGGTGCCAAGTGTCGCGAGCACGCTTGTACTCTTGGCGTTGCGAGGGTTGGTGCGCCAAGTTGGTAGGGTAAACTACGCCCGCGCGAGAGAAGCAGCGGCGGCCTAACCGGTTGTCGCGCCTGCTCGCAGTAACGAACCAGAAAGCAACAGTGGCAACTAGATCAACCAGCAAGTCTGTGCCCAAACGCAGCGGCAGCAAGCACCTCGTCATCGTTGAATCCCCAGCCAAAGCGCGGACCATAGGGCGCTACCTTGGCAATGGGTACGAGGTCAAAGCATCGATGGGGCACGTGCGCGATTTGCCGCAGAAGCAGTTCGGCGTCGCCGTTGAGCGTGATTTCGCGCCCCGCTACGAGGTGATGGCGGACAAACGAAAGGTCATTGCCGACCTGAAGAGGGCGGCAGACGGCGCAGGTGACATTTACCTAGCAACCGACCCTGATCGCGAGGGGGAGGCCATCTCTTGGCACCTACTCAAGGCGGCTGGTTGGGAAGACCGGCCAGTCAAGCGGGTGGTCTTTCACCAAATCACGCCGGATGCCATCAAAGAGGCGTTTGCCGGCGACCGCAGCATCGACATGCGCTTGGTAAACGCACAGCAAGCACGCCGCATCCTCGACCGCATCGTCGGCTACCCACTAAGCCGTCTACTCTGGAGCAAAGTCCAAGGCGGATTGTCGGCGGGCCGCGTACAGTCGGTCGCGCTGCGGCTGGTCGTCGAACGCGACCGCGAAATCGAGGCCTTTCAGCCAGTCGAATACTGGTCGATCGAGGCAGCGCTACAAGCAGAACAAGGCGGCCCGTTTACCGCGTCTTACTTCGGGGCGGCAGGCGAAAAGAAGCGGCGAGACCTGCCGAGGGCTGACAGCGCCGCCGAAGTCATTCGCGACCTTCAGAATGGACGCTACAGTGTCGCTAACGTGACCAAGCGCGAGACGAAACGCAGGCCGTGGGCGCCTTTCATCACGAGCACGTTGCAGCAAGAGGCCTGGCGCCAACTGCGCTTCTCCGCCCGCAAGACGATGAGCGTGGCGCAACAGTTGTACGAGGGCGTCGACTTAGGCGCACAGGGCTCTATCGGCCTTATTACGTACATGCGAACCGACTCGCCATCGGTGGCGGCAGTGGCAGTGAACGAGGCGCGGACGTACATAGGTCACCAGTGGGGTGATGCGTATGTGCCGTCCTCACCAAGGCGCTACACAGCGCGCTCCAAAGTGGCGCAGGAAGCGCACGAAGCAGTGCGTCCCACGTCGATCGCGCGCGATCCTGCCTCGCTGCGAAGCGAGCTAACCAGTGACCAGTTCCGGCTGTACGACCTCATCTGGAAACGGATGGTTGCGAGCCAGATGGCCGACGCCGTGCTCGACTCGACATCGCTCGACATCGAGGCGCAGGGAGCGTCGCAGACGCACCTGTTCCGCGCCGCCGGCTCCGTTGTCAAGTTTCCCGGCTTTCGTGTGCTGTACACGGAAGCGAAGGACGAGGAGAAGAAGCCTGCGGACCATTCGGCGGAGCCAGAGGCGGGCGACGAGCGCACGCTGCCACTGGTCTCCAAGGGTGATGCGCTGGAATGCAGCGGCCTAACGCCTGAGCAACACTTCACGCAACCCCCACCGCGCTATACCGAAGCGAGCCTCATTCGCGCGCTGGAAGACCACGGAATCGGTCGGCCCAGTACGTACGCACCGACCATTAGCACCATCGTGGACCGACAGTACGTAGAGCGGGAGCGTGGCGTCCTCAAGTCGACCAAACTCGGCCAGGTGGTTGCCGACCAGCTGTCAGGACACTTCCCCGACATCATGGACCTGGACTTTACCGCCAAGCTGGAAGACCAGTTAGACGATGTCGCAAACGGGACAACGGAGTGGGTGCCGCTACTCAGGGATTTCTACTCGCCCTTCAAAGCAGCGCTGGAGCGCGCACGGGAGAAGATGCCAAAGGTACGGGTGGAAGAGCCTACTGACGAAGTATGCGAGAAATGCGGGCGCCCGATGGTCATCAAGGTGGGGCGGTTTGGCCCATTCCTCGGCTGCTCGGGCTTTCCCGACTGCCGCAACATTCGGCGGGTGGAGAAGAACAGCGGCGTGCCCTGTCCCAAGTGTGGGGGCAACCTCGTAGAAAGACGATCCCGCAATAAGATGCGCGGCAGGACCAGTACTTTTTGGGGCTGCTCCAATTACCCTGAGTGCGACTTCCTAGTGAACAGGGCGCCGTTGCCTCAACCTTGCCCGGAGTGCGAGGGACTGCTTGTATCTGATGGTCGGAACAGAGCACGCTGTACCAACTGCGCCTACAAGGGCCAAGTTCTGGAGGACGAGCGCGATACCACACCCACAGGCTAGGCCGTGACGCGCCCTGCCCTGCTCGATGCCTACGAGCGTCACATTAGCGCCGCGCGCGGCCTCGCGACCCCCACCGTCCGCAACTACATCGCAGACCTGCAGCCGTTCGTCGAGTATTTGGCGAATGAGGGAATCGACCTCGGCGACAAGGCAGAAGGGTTGCAGGGCTTCGTCGGGCGGACTGTGGGGCGTGGCGCAAATCGTGAGTACCGCCTGCTCGTCCGTGACTACGTTGCCTGGCTGCTGGAGCGGCGCAAGCTGACGGCGGGGTTGCGGGCCGGCGAGCGTGGTCACGAGCCTACGAGTGTCACCCGGTGCCTCGTTGCGCTGCGCACCTTCATGCGCTACCTCATAACCGAGGGCCTACTGCCTGATGCGTCACTATGGGCGCCGCGCTCGGGGCTGATGCGAGGCTACACGCCCAAAACGGCGCGGCGGCTGCCCGACACGCTCTCTTCCACGCAAGCCGCGCACCTGCTCGATACTGCAGGCAAGCCCAAGGCTGGGGATGAGCACCAAGTCGGTGCGCTGCACCTGCGCGACGCGGCCATCCTTGAATTGCTTTATGGCTGTGGGCTGCGCGTAAGCGAGGTCACGAGTCTAGACGTGGCATCACTCTCGGGCAGAACGCTGCGCGTCGTCGGCAAGGGCTCCAAGACACGCGAGGTCCCGTTGGGCAAGCCTGCGCTTGTCGCGGTGCATCGCTACATCGACAAGGGGCGAGAGCGGCTGACGCGCGTTTCAAAAGAGCAAGCGCTGTTCCTGAACGCAGCGGGCGGCCGGCTTTCGCAGCGGGCGGTGCAACAGATGGTGCGACGGCAAGCGGCAACGGCGGATATAGCTCACCACGTGCACCCGCACACGCTGCGCCACTCATACGCAACACATCTGCTGGACGGAGGGGCCGACCTACGCATTGTCCAGGAATTGCTGGGGCACTCTACGCCGACCGCAACACAGGTGTACACTCATATCAGCCGGGGCGAGGCGAGACGGGTGTACCTGCAAGCACACCCGATGGCCCGCCAATCCGGTGGCGAATCAGCTTAGACTCCGGCGGGATGGTCTCGTGAGCGTACTGGTCATCAACGGTCCCAACCTGAACCTGCTGGGGACACGCGAGCCTGAGATCTACGGGGCGACAACGCTTGCCGAGGTGGAGGGGCAGCTGCGACAGTACGGCGAGACAATGGGCGTGGTGCTCGACTTCTTCCAGTCCAACAGTGAGGCCGAGCTCATCGACTGCATCCAGACCAAGGGACCGGAGTCGCAGGGGATCATCATCAATGCGGGTGGCCTGAGCCACACGAGCGTTGCGCTGCGCGACGCGGTGGCCACGCTCTCGATGCCTGTGATCGAGGTACACATCTCCAACGTGTACGCGCGCGAACGGTTCCGGCACCGCTCGTACCTATCGGGGGTCGCGACCGGTGTCATCGTAGGGCTGGGAACGCACGGCTACCTGCTCGCGTTGGACTACCTGGCCGAAGTGGGGATAGGCGGAGGGAGACCATGAGTAAGCAACGTCGCATAGAGCGGCTGCGAGAGAAGATGGCCGCCGAATCGCTGGACGCATTTCTTGTCACATCCAAGGAAAACAGGCACTACTTCTCGGGCTTTCGCGGCTCGGCGGGCGCGCTATGGCTGACGAAGGACGACGCCATGCTGGCAACCGATTTCCGCTACACCGAACAGGCGGGGTTGCAAGCGCCCGACTACCGTATCGTGCGCATCGGCGGTGGGTTGGAGTGGTTGAAGGAGGAGGTGGGCGGAGCAGGCGCCCAGCGAATCGGTATCGAGTCGGGCGACATGACGGTCGGCCTGTTCAACGCTGTCAACGAAGCGCTCAAGGAGTTGGAGCCGCAGCCGGAGTTCGTGCCGACGGGAACCATGGCCGAGGAATTGCGGGCCGTCAAGGAGCCCGAGGAGCTGGCGCTGCTAGAGGAAGCCATTCGCATCGCCGACGTGGCTATAGAGGCGATTGGTGCTCAACTGCACCCCGGCCTTACGGAGCGGGAGATCGCTTGGATGCTGGAGAGGAAGATGCGGGAGAACGGAGCAGACGCGCTGTCGTTCGACACGATCGTCGCGTCCGGGCCGAACGGCGCCAAGCCGCACCACAAGCCGACCGACCGCGCTATTGAGCGCGGAGACGGTGTTACCGTCGACATGGGCGCCCTGTACGAGGGCTACTGCAGCGACATCACCCGGACATTCGTGCTCGGGAAGGCGGGAAAGAGATTCCGCGAGGTGTACGACATCGTGTTGGCGGCGCAACTGGCGGCCGAAGAAACGGCGCGCGCCGGCATGACGGGGCAAGAGGTAGACGGCATCGCGCGCAAGGTCATCGACGATGCGGGATACGCCGAGGCGTTCGGGCACAGTCTGGGCCACGGTATCGGCGTAGCTGTCCACGAGTTCCCGCGAGTTGGGCCATTCTCCGACAAGCAGGTCATCGAAGACGGGATGGTGTTCAGCGTCGAGCCAGGCATCTATCTGACGGGATGGGGCGGCGTGCGCATCGAGGACTTGGTGGTGATGGAGGGCGGCATGCCGCGCGTCATCACGTCCGCACACAAGCGCGACCTCGTTGAGATCTAACCCACACTAGGAGCAGCAGGGACTCATGGTCATCAACTTCGGGGACCTCCACCGTGGTCTTTCGGTCGAGATAGACGGAGTGCCATTCCGTGTGGAGGAGTACTCGCAACAGAAGATGCAGCAGCGCGCGCCAACGTACACCATCAAGTTGCGCAACATCCTGACGGGCCAGCTGATTGAGCGCAAATACTCCGGGTACGGCATGGAGTTGCGGGCGGCGCGGGTACAAAACCGCGACTCGACGTTCCTGTACGAGGACGCGGGCGCGTACTACTTCATGGACTCAGAGACTTATGACCAGTACGAGCTAACCTCGGATGTGCTGGGCGACTCGGTACGATTCCTCGTTGAGCAGGCGCCGGTTGAAGTGGTGATATTCCAAGGAAAGCCGGTAAGCGTGGAGCTGCCGGTAACAGTCGATCTAGAGGTCGCGGACACGCCGCCCGCGCACAAGGGCGACACGCAGAGTGGCGGCAACAAACCGGCGACGACGAGCACGGGCGTCGTCGTAACCGTGCCCATATTCATCAATATCGGGGACATCATTCGAGTTGATACGCGTACCGGCGCCTACGTCACGCGCGTTACCTAGAGGCACTATGGGGCAGCGGCCACTTGCCCAAAGGCGCCCTCGGCTGGCACCCTATTCATGTCATGGCGTCGCAAGTCTTCACCGTCCGCGAACTGGTCGCCTACATTCAAGTATCGCTCGAGAACGACCAATTGCTGCGCGACGTGTGGCTGTCTGGAGAAGTAGCGGACTATAGCCGCTCGGCAGCAGGCCATTCCTACTTCACACTGCGGGACGGTGATGTCTCGTTTCGCTGCGTGCTGTTCAATTTACGCCCCGGCGCAGAGCATCTGGCCATCGGCGCGCAGGTCAACTTGCACGGGCGCGTCGCGGTCTACCAGGCGCGCGGGGAGGTGCAGTTCAACGCGGACAAGGTGCTCGCAGCCGGGCAGGGAGAAGAGGCTGCCAAGCTCCAATTGCTAATGGCGAAATTGGAGCACGAGGGCCTATTCGACTCCGCGCGCAAGCGGCAACTGCCTGCGCTCCCCAAGCGCATAGGTGTCGTTACTTCCGAGCAGGGCGCCGCATTCCAGGACATTGTCAAGACGCTCAGTCGCCGCTACGGGCTGGCCGAGGTGCTGCTTTCACCGACGCTGGTGCAGGGGGACAGCGCGCCGGACGAAATCGTGCGCGCCATACGTCGGCTGAACGAGATAGGCAATATCGACGTGCTAATCGTTGGTAGGGGCGGCGGCTCGGCGGAGGACCTGGCGGCGTTCAATTCGGAAGTGGTAGCGCGGGCAGTCTATGCTAGCGCCATCCCTGTCGTCAGCGCAGTAGGGCACGAGGCGGACACGACGGTTATCGACTTCGTGGCCGACCTCCGTGCAGCGACCCCGACGGCAGCAGCCGAGATGGTGGCACCAGACAGAGCAGCGCTCATCCAAGAGAGCAACTCGCTAGTGCGTCACGCCGCAGGGCTAGTAAAGCAGTTCGTGACCGAACAGGCCGGCCAGCTGGCAGAGACAGTCAACAGGCTGGAGTGGCGGATTCCCGATTTCGACGGGCGGCGACAGGGCGTGGACGATGCAATGTCGCAGGTGACGAACAGGATTGAGCGGACGCTCCGCCAGCACAAAGCCGGTGTGCAGAGCAACGAAGCGTCTCTCGTAGCGCTGAACCCAGTCGGAGTACTTTCCCGAGGCTATGCGACGCTAAGCCGCCAGAGCGGCGACGTCATCGCCTCAGTCCAGGGCGTGCAGCGAGGGGACCTATTCCGCGCTACCCTGTCGGACGGGTCATTCGACGCTGTAGCAGGAGGAACGGACGAGCAATCCAAGCCGAGCCGCTTACAGCGCGCCAATCGGCAACGGAGCGATAGCGATGGACGACAACCAAGTCTCCTTTGAGGAGGCCTACGCACAACTACGCGAAACGGTGAAGGCGCTGGAGGCGGGTAATCTGCCGCTGGCGGAGGCAACGCGTCTCTTTGAAGAAGGCATGCGATTGGCCAAGCAATGCAACTCGGTGCTTTCGGCGGCTGAACTCAAAATCACCAAGCTCCAGCAGGAGTACGACTCGCTGCCGGAAGAATCGGCAGACTACGAGGAGGTCACATCATTTGATGACGTGCCTGCAGGTACGGATAGTCCTGCCCTGCCCTTCGACGAGCCATGACGCTCGAACTGGCCTGGTTCACGGCCGGGCGCGGCCCTGGCTCACGCGCAATGTTCGAACACGCGCTGCAAGCCATCGATAGCGGCCACCTCGACGCGCGCATCAACGTCGTCTTAATGCAGCGAGAGCGCGGAGAAGGAGAAGGCTCCGATGCCTTCATCGACCTGGTCGAGTCGCGCGAGATACCGCTGGAAGCACTGTCGGCACGTCGCTTTCGGGAGAAGCGCGGAGGCAGCTTCGCATCGCACCGCGACGCGTACGACGCTCGCGTCCACGACCGAATAGCGCCGTACGCGCCCGCCCTATGCGTGCTAGCCGGCTACCTGCTCATCTTGGGTGAGGCAATGACGCGCGCATACCCCTTCGTGAACATGCACGGCGCGTTGCCGGGAGGGCCGGTGGGGTTGTGGCAAAGGGTCATCTGGCAGCTGATGGATGAGCAGGCGGAGGAGAGCGGCGTAATGACCTTCCTCGTGACACCTGAGCTCGATAGGGGGCCGCCCATTGCCTATGCGCGGTTCGGCCTGCGCGGTGCGGTATTCGACCCGCTATGGGCTGAGCTTGAAGGGCAATCGGTCGAGGAACTGCAGGCGACGCTTGGGGAAGATGCGCCACTCTTTCGGGCAATTCGCCGCGAAGGACTGTTGCGCGAGCCCCCCCTGCTGCTGGCTACTCTACGCGCGCTGGCTAGCGGCGAACGCACGCTATCCGACGAGCAGGTATTCGACAGAAACGGACAGCCCGCTCCGCCCTACGACCTGACGGCGCAGGTTAACGCGGCAATCGCCGAAGCATCACGCGAGGCAGCACCATGACGGAACTTCAGGAACGGCTGAACCTGGCACTATCCTTGGCACGAGAAGCGGGGGAGTACGTGCTGGATTACTATCAGCGGCTCGATTTGAGCGTCGACAGCAAAGCGGACGCTAGCCCCGTGACGATTGCGGACAAGGGGGGCGAAGAGCTGATTCGTAGCCGATTGGCCAAGCAGTGTCCCCGTGACGGCGTCCTGGGCGAAGAGTTTCCGGAGACGGAAGGGGGAAGCGGTTGGCGCTGGATACTCGATCCCATCGACGGCACGCAGTCGTTCATCCGTGGCGTGCCGCTGTTCGGCACGATGGTCGCTCTGGAGCATGAAGGCGACGCCGTAGCCGGGGTCATCGTATTCCCCGCGCTGCGCGAGCATATCCATGCCGCAACGGGATGCGGAGCCTGGTGGACGCTCGGCCTAGGGAGGGAGGGCGAGCCAATACCGGAGGTGCGGCGTGCGCATGTATCAGACGTTGCGAAGCTAGCAAACGCAACGTTCACCGTCACGTCATCCCGGATCTTCGATCAGATGGGGATGGCAGACGCATACGTGCGGATGAGCCGCGCCGTGGGCCGTGTGCGTGGCTGGGGCGATTGTTTCGGCCACTACCTCGTGGCGACGGGTCGCGTCGACGTAATGGTCGATCCGGAAGTAAAGCCATGGGACAACGCGCCACTGAAGCCCATCATGGAAGAAGCTGGCGGGTGCTTTACCGACCTATCAGGCAAACCGACGATATACGGCGGCAGCGGCATTTCGACGAACGGACTACTGCACGAAGCAGCCCTGCGAGTGCTTGGACGCCCGGATTAGGCGCTGCGCGCTTCGGGGAATTCGAGCGAAGGGGAGTGCATTCGGAGGCGCTCGCCGGTAGCAGACAAGAGGGCGGGGGTGACGATCCTGCCCTCGGCATCTACATCGATGATGCACTTCACGACGTCGGTCATCGACGGCAATTCGTACATGACGTCCAAGAGCGCCTGCTCGATGATCGTTCGGAGCCCGCGCGCACCCGTCTTGCGGGTTAGCGCCTGATCCGCTGCCGCCTCGAGCGCAGCGTCAGTGAAGACAAGCTCAACGCCATCGAGAGAGAAGAGGTGCTGGAACTGCTTGGTAACGGCGTTTTTCGGCTCGGTGAGAATGCGGAGCATCGCCTCTTTGTCGAGGCCGTGCAGGTTGACGGCGACGGGCAAGCGCCCGACGAATTCAGGGATGAAGCCGTACTCGAGCAGGTCTTCCGGCCGCACCTCATCGCGCACTTCGTCGGTCGCGCGGTCGCTCAGCGCTTCGCTCGACTGGAAGCCGATGCGCTGGCTACCAGCGGCAACACGTCGGGCAATAACGTCCTGAATGCCGTCGAATGCGCCGCCACAGATGAAGAGAATGTTATCGGTGTGGAGCTGGAGGAATTCCTGCTGAGGATGCTTGCGCCCGCCCTGTGGAGGCACATTGGCAGAGTAACCTTCGATGAGCTTGAGAAGCGCTTGCTGGACGCCCTCGCCTGACACATCGCGGGTGATGGAGGGGTTAGCGGCCTTGCGCGATAGCTTGTCGATCTCGTCGATGTAGATGATGCCCTGCTCTGCCCGTGCGACGTCGTAGTCAGCAGCGTGAATGAGACGAAGCAGAATGTTCTCGACATCCTCGCCTACGTAGCCCGCTTCTGTAAGCGCTGTAGCGTCGGCGATGGCAAAAGGGACGTCCAAAATCTTGGCAAGCGTCTGTGCCAGCAAAGTCTTGCCGGAGCCCGTAGGACCGGTGAGCAGAATGTTGCTCTTTTCGAGCTCGACATCGCTAGACGTTGCGTTGGATGTGATGCGCTTGTAGTGGTTGTAGACGGCCACGCTGAGGACGCGCTTGGCCTTGTCTTGGCCGATGACATATTCATCAAGACGTTCGGCGATCTCCACGGGAGATAGGGCCTTTCCCAGCGTAGGGGGCTTCGGTGCGCTACCCTCCTCCGCCATGATTTGCTGGCAGAGGCGCACGCACTCGTCGCAGATGAAGACGCGGCCTGGGCCTGCAATCAAGCGCTTCACTGATGTTTGCCCCTTGCCGCAGAAGGAGCAGACCTGCTCGTTACGCGCGGTCATGTTTACTCCTAGGAGGCTGCACCGGACTGGGCCGGGATGGGGGTGCCGAGCACCTCGTCGACAAGGCCGTACTCCTTAGCCTGTTCTGCGGGGAGGAAGAAGTCCCTGTCGGAGTCATGCACGATCTTGTCGTAGGGTTGGCCAGTGTGCTCGGAGAGGATGTTCCGAATCTTATCCTGAACACGCAGTATCTCACGAGCAGCGATTTCGACGTCGGCGGCCTGCCCTTGCGCTCCCCCCATAGCCTGATGCATGTGAATGGTGGCGTTGGGTAGCGCGTACCGCTTGCCCTTCTCCCCGGAGCAGAGGAGCACGGTGCCCATGCTCGCCGCCATGCCCACGCAGATAGTCGAGACATTGGGGCGGATGAGCTGCATGGTGTCGTAGATGGCAAGACCCGCCGTAATGACGCCACCCGGGCTATTGATGTAGAGGCTGATATCGCGCTCCGGGTCCTCGCGCTCGAGGAAGAGCAACTGAGCGACGATAAGATTCGCGACTTGGTCGTTAATGGGAGTACCGAGGAATACGATGCGCTCCTTGAGAAGGAGTGAGTAGATATCGTAGGCGCGCTCGCCCCGGGCACCCGACTCGATGACCATAGGGACGATGTTCATCGCCCGGTCGATATGGCTGTCCATACATCCTCCCGTTACTGCTTCTTCGCTCTGGCGCGCCGCGGCGGGCGGGCTTTCGATTGCTTGGACTTCGGCTGCTCGGCCGCTGGTACGCCAGCAGCCGGCGCGGCTGCCTTGGCGCCGCCGGGGCCAACGGCGGCCTCTTCCGAAAGGCGATCGATGGCGCGGCGCTCAGCAACGACGCGCCGGAACGACTCGCGCGTACTTGGCTCTTTGAGCCCGCTACGGACCTGCTTGGCGTCCGATCCGGCGCTCTTCGCCAGTTGCTCGACTTCTTCCTTGAGCACGTCGTCGTCCACCTCGATAGCGTAGTCCTCGACGAGCTTGCGCAGGACGAAGGCGCGTTTGACGCGCTCCTCGACTGCAGGGCGGGCAGCCTCGCGTATCTCTTCCGCCGACTTGCCGGCCCACGCGAGGTAGTTCTGGTAGTACTCCAAGGTGATGCGGCCGGTGTTCATCGCTTCCTGGAAGCCCTGGAGGTAGTGGTCGATTTCGTGGTCAATAAGGAGAGGCGACGCCTCGAAGGCCGCCTGTGTGAGCAGCTTGTCTACGACCTCTTCTTTATGGCGGGCATCGACGTTCCTCGCCTCTTCGCTTTCCATGTCCTCACGGACCTTCTTGCGGAGCGCCTCAATGTCCTCATAGTCACCCAGACTCTTGGCCAGTTCATCGTCGATGGCTACTTTGGCTCGGCGCTTGACGGAGTGGATGGTGACGGTGAAGTGGACTGTGGCGCCCGCCACTTCAGGCGACTCGTAGTCCTGCGGTACCTCGATGTCGAACGAGGTCTCCTCACCGACGTTGAGCGAGATGACCTTCTCGGCGAAGCCAGGCACGGGGAGGCGCGAATTTGCTCTGGGGACGTAGTCCTCCCTATTGCTCTTGATGGCGTCGTGGTCGTGGTCGTGGTCTTTCGCGTAATACGAACCATGGGCCGTGATGTTAAGCAAGTCGTCAAATTCGGGCTTGCCATCCACAGGCTCCCACGGCGCAGCGTTCTCGCTGAGCTGCTGGATCGCCTCCTCAACCTGCGCCTTGGTGATGCGCACACGCTCCTTGGGCGCATTGATACGGGAGAGGTCGCCGAGGTCGACCTCCGGGACAAGGGGGACGGTAGCGATGTATTTGATGGGGTCCAGCGCCTCTAGGGAGATGGAGGGAAGGCCACCCATCTCAAGCGATTCCTGCGCGACTGCTTTGGCGGTGACCTCCGGAAGCATGAAATCGAGCGCCTGATTCGCTAGGTACTCGCGCCCGTACATCTGCTCAACGATGCGCCGCGGCGCCTTTCCTTTGCGAAAGCCTGGGATGTTGAGGCGATTGACGACCTGCTTATAGGCGCGCTCGATGTACGGCTCGACGTCGTCGGCATTCAGCTCGACGGTGAGCAGGGCTTCGCGCGACGGGCGCTGTTCGGAGGTGACCTTCACGGCTAAGGGCTGTCGTCAACTTGGCGGATGGCGAGGCTCTTCGTTCCCTTGTAGCACGGCGCACGACGGCGCACAAGACCTGGCAATGGGCGGGCAACCAGCCCGTTACCTGCAAAGTCTAACACTAAAGACCGCCGTGTACGACTGGCTGGTCATGGGGGTAGAGCTCGTCGAGGAGTTGGAGGAACGCGGTGAGGATGGCGCCGTAACTCGCCGCGCGGCGCACCATCGCCGCGGTCGGCAACGTGACCTGATATCCCTCCTTCAGTTCGGCGTGCGCGAGCGTACCGAGCGCAAGTTCACGGCGGAGCGCGTTTAGTGGCAGGAAGGATATGCCGAGGCCACGCTCAATCATTCGCTTCGTCGCCTCGATTGAGTCGAGGTCCATCTTGATGTTGGGCAAGATGCCGGCCTCGCGGCAGACCCGGTCGATCAACTGGAAGTAGGTGCTCTCCTGATCGTAAACGATGAGCGGCTCCACGCCCACCTCGTAAATGCTGGCAACGCCGGCTTTCGCAAATCGGTGCTCGGGGTGCGCAACGAGGACGACCTCCTCGTCGTAGAGATGCTTCGTCGCAACGTCCGAGTGCATGAAGCCGCGAGAGATGCCGACCTGAATATCGTCCTTCAGCACCATTTCCAGTACGTGAGAGGAGCGGCCCGTCTTGATGGAGACGTCAACGCCCGGATGGCGCTCTCGGAACGCCTCGAGGATGCCGGGCAGGACGTACGCGGATACGGCTCTCGCCGCGCCGATCTTGAGCTGGCCGGACGCAGCTGTGCGGCCCGCCTCGACTGCATCGCGTGCGTTCTTGATGGCGTCAAGGGCCCGCTCAGCATAGGGGAGCATTGTGCGGCCTGCCTCAGTGAGGCGCACACCCCTGCCGAGGCGGTGGAACATGGGCTCGCCCAGCTCCTTTTCGAGGGCAATGATGCGCGCACTGAGGGACGGCTGTGTGACGCCAAGCGCAGCAGCAGCTTTGGAGAAAGAGCTGGTGCGGACGACCTGCGCAAATGCTTCGAGCTGACCTACGTCCATGGTTACCCCGGCGCTAGTCTATGCGCTATGGTAGGAGAGCGCGCGGCGGCGCAGCGGAGGTAGCGGCAGTGTTCTCAATCATCCGGCTGATGCTTCGCCTCATTTGGGTAGCCATAATCGTGCTTGGAGTAAAGCGCTTGCTCGAATTGATGCAAAGCGGCCTAGATGAGGTTATCAGCCGGGTCGAGGAAGGCGAACAGGACGGCGTTAGCGAGTCCATTGTCCGGCTCCATGAGGCGCTGCACCGCCGGCATGGACACGAGGTACAAGGGAGCGATGCCACAGGCGAGATGTAGCGCCGGCGTGGCAGTTGTCTGAGAGATTCCTTGCAAAAGAGCATTGCCTGCGGAGAGTTGAGGGCGGAACACGCGGGCCGTGAGGTCACGGTCGCGGGCTGGATGCACCGCCGCCGCGACCACGGCAACGTCATTTTCGTCGACCTGCGTGACAGCCGCGGACTTGTGCAGGTCGTATTTCACCCACAGGATGCACCCGCAGCCCACGCCGTTGCCGAGGGCCTGCGCGCCGAATGGGTCGTCTCCGTCACCGGGACGGTGCGAATGCGCCCGGAAGGGACGGCAAACGAGAACCTCGCGACGGGCGAGGTCGAAGTGCTGGCCTCCAGCGCAACGGTTCTCAACGAGTCGAAGACGCCTCCCTTTGACGTGAGCCAAGGCGGGCAAGGACAAGTAGACGAGCTCCTGCGGCTGCGCTACCGCTATCTCGATCTACGAACGCAGCCTATGCACGACAACATCGTGCTCCGGCACCGCGTTGTGCAGTACATTCGCGATTTCTTGGACGAGCGCGAGTTCGTCGAAATCGAGACGCCGATACTCATCAAGAGCACACCGGAGGGCGCACGGGATTTCCTGGTGCCGAGCAGGTTGCATGCCGGATCGTTCTACGCCCTGCCCCAGTCACCGCAGCAGCTAAAGCAACTGCTTATGGTGGCCGGATTCGAGCGCTACTTCCAGATAGCGCGCTGCTTCCGCGACGAAGACCTGCGCGGCGACCGCCAATTCGAGCACACGCAGCTCGACCTTGAGATGTCGTTCGTTGACGAGGAGGACGTGCTCGGGCTCATCGAAGAGCTGTACGGTGGCATCGTACGCGACGTTGCACCGGAGGCGTTCCGTACGTCGCTCCCCTTCCCCCGCCTCCATTACGGCGATGTGATGGAGCGCTACGGAACGGACAAGCCCGATCTGCGCTTCGGCCTGGAACTGGCTGATCTCAGCAAGATCGCCGGAGCATCCGAGGCACAGGTGCTGCGAGGAGCGGTCGAGGCGGGAGGCACGGTCAAGGGATTCGCCGCAACCAATTGCGCGGGCTACTCGCGCCGCCAAATCGACGACCTCATCGCATTCGCCCAAACACGAGGCGCCAAGGGACTCATCACCATCGCGCTCGATGCAGCCGCCGGCACGTTCGATGCACTGAGAATGGAGCACGTACGCTCGCAGGTCGCACGAGCGCTATCGCTCGATGAAGTCAAGTCCGTCGCCACAGCGACCGGCGCCGGGCCGGGCGACCTCATCTTGATCGTCGCGGGTGAGACGACCGTGGTGAACACCGCCCTGTCGCAACTGCGAAACGAAATGGGCGCGCGGCTTGGCCTGGCCGACCCACACCAACTCGCATTTGCGTTCGTGACCGGCTTCCCACTCTTTGAGTGGCACGACGATTCGTCGACGTGGCAGCCGTCCCACCACCTGTTCACGGCGCCGCTCGAAGAGCACTGGGCGTTACTGAAAACAGACCCAGGCGCGATGCGGGCGCGCCACTACGACCTCGTGGCCAACGGGATGGAGCTTGCGAGCGGGAGCATCCGCATCCACAAGCGCGAGCGTCAGGAGCGCATCATGCGTTTCCTCGGCTACGACGACGGGCAGATGGAAGAGCGGTTCGGCCAATTGCTTGGTGCATTGGAGTATGGCGCGCCGCCACACGGAGGCATCGCACCCGGCATCGACAGGCTTGTAACCTTGCTGACGGAACATGCGGAGTCGATACGCGACGTCATCGCCTTTCCGAAGACGCAGACGGGCATCGACCCGCTATTCGAAACCCCCTCGCCGGTGGCGCGGGAGCAGTTGGATGAGCTGCACATCGCGGTTGCCCCGCGCCCCGAACAGTAGGCGGCGAGCGGTGGTGGCGTGCTTGGTGCCTATGAATAAACACAATACCTGCTGGAGGAAACGCTTATGGCAACGCCGCTAGAACGATTGGTCGAGTTGGGTCTGACGCTGCCGGAAGCCGCCGCACCAGTCGCCAACTACGTACCCTACGTTCGGACGGGTGAATTGCTATTCGTATCGGGCAACGTCTCGCGCAACGCCGACGGAAGCGTAATGCCCGGCAAATTGGGCGTCGACATGACTGTGGAAGAGGGCTACGTGGCGGCCCGCTCGGCGGCGATGTACGTCCTAGCCGCAGCGAACGAAGCGGCAGGCTCGCTCGACAGCGTTAAGCGCGTCGTACGGATGTTGGGAATGGTCAACTGTACGCCCGACTTCGCACAGATGCCACAAGTCATCAACGGCGCGTCAGACCTGTTTGTGGACATATTCGGCGACGCCGGCCGCCACTCACGGGCAGCAGTGGGAATGGCGTCGCTGCCGGCCAACTCCGCCGTCGAAATCGAGGTCATCTGCGAGCTGAGGTAGAGAGCATGCGCGCACTACGTTCCTGCAGCGTAGCGGGCGGCCTGAAGCGTGTTACTGAGCAGCATGGCGATGGTCATCGGCCCCACGCCGCCAGGGACGGGGCTAATGGCTCTAGCCTTCTCGGCAACAGGCTCGAAATCCACGTCGCCCACCAAGCGCGTTCCCGACTTGGTGGAAGGGTCATCTATCCGGTTGGTGCCTACGTCGATGACGACGGCGCCCTCCTGCACCATGTCGGCAGTTACGGCGCGAGGGCGGCCCATTGCGGCAACCAGGATATCGGCGCCACGCGTGTGCTCTCCAATATCCGGTGTCCCAGTGTGGCACACGGTGACGGTCGCATTTGCGCCGTCGACCTTCTGCATCAGCAGCGCAGCCAGAGGCTTACCGACGATGTTGCTGCGTCCCATGATCACGACGTGCTTGCCCGAGGGATCGTTGCCTGAGCGCACCAGCATCATCTGGACTCCCTGTGGCGTCGCAGGTACGAAGCGAGGGCGGCCCTCCAGCAAGCGCCCCGCGGAGAGCGGGTGGATGCCGTCTACATCCTTGGCCGCATCCAACTCCGCAATGACGGCGCGCTCGTCGATGTGCGAGGGCAGCGGCAGCTGCACCAGCATGCCATGGAAGCGAGCATCGTCGTTCAAGCGGTGTACGAGCGCGACGAGGTCGTTCTGCGATGTCGCATCCGGCAACTCGAAGGTGTCGCTGAACATCCCGGCTTCGTCACATGCGCGGCGCTTGTTGTGCACGTAGATCGCGGAGGCAGGATCGTCGCCGACGAGAACGGCAGCCAAGCCGGGGGTGACGCCAGTTTCTGCAGTGAGCGCGGAGACGGCTCGTGCGATTTCGGCGCGAACGTCGGCAGCCATCTGCCTGCCGTCTATGATTTCGGCGCTCATGCTCACCTCAGCGCAGGATAGGCGTACCCAATGGGAGCCTCATGATAGCAGCGCCGCTATACTCCCACTGCTATGCGGAGCGCATTGACCGTCGGCGTTGACATCGTGGAGATAGACCGCATCGCATCGGTCTATGGGAGGTTCGGGCAGCGGTTCATCGAGCGGGTGTACACAGAGGGAGAGGCGTCGTACTGCCGCGGTCGCGCGCCGCAATTGGCGGCGCGATTTGCGGCCAAGGAGGCCGTGATGAAAGCGCTCGGAACGGGGCGTCACGGCATCGGCTGGCGCGAGGTAGAAGTGGCGCGGGCGCAAAGCGGCGCGCCGACCATCGTGCTGCATGGTCGCGCGATCGACCGCGCTGACCTGCTCGGCGTCAGCGAGCTGCAGCTGAGCCTATCGCACTCGCGCGCATACGCAGTAGCGTCGGTCGTTGGGAGAATGAGATGAAGGTCGTCAGCGTAGAGCAGATGCGCGAGCTGGAGCGGCGCGCAATCGAGGCCGGCGTGCCGGAAGACGCGCTGATGGAGGCGGCAGGACTGGCGGTTGCCCGGCGCATCGGGCAGATGGAAGGCGGCATACGAGGGCGGCGCATCATCGTATTCGTCGGTCCAGGCAACAACGGCGGTGACGGAATGGTCGCGGCGCGCTACCTAGCGGATTGGGGTGCGCTGGTCACCCTGTACATGACGAGCCCGAGGCGGCGCGAGGACAAATTGGAGGAATGCAAAGCGCGGCGTCTGCGTATCATCGAGGCGGCAGACGACCAAGACCATTGGGCGCTGAACAGCTACCTGCCACTCACGGACCTCGTCGTGGACGCGGTGTTGGGCATTGGCGCTGAGCTGCCGCTGGCAGGCGGCATCCGCTCAGCACTGGAAGCGCTGTTGGCGGCGCGCTCAGGTCGTCCTGACCTGCAGATTGTCGCCGTCGACGCGCCGAGCGGCCTTGATGCGGACACGGGAGGGCTCGATGAATCGGCACCCCGTGCAAACCTAACCCTGACGCTTGGCGCACCCAAGGTCGGATTGTTCCGCTTTCCGGGCGCATCGGCTACGGGAACAATAGAGACGTTGCACATTGGCCTGCCGCAGGGAATAGACGACGACATGCCGATGACCCTGGCGGACGTGGAACACGTAGCGCCTCTGCTCCCTAGCCGTCCGCTCGATGCACACAAGGGTACATTTGGTACGGCGCTCATCGTTGCGGGCAGCCGGAACTACGTTGGGGCGTCCATTCTAACGAGCGCGGCGGCGTACCGTGCAGGGGCGGGGCTCGTGACCCTGGCTGCACCGATCGGGACGTACAACCTCGCCGCTGCACAGATGCGCGAGGCAACCTACCTGCCGCTATTGGAGTCGAGCGATGGCTCAGTCGCAGCGGCAGCAGCAAAGGACGTACTAGCGGGAGCCAAACGTGCTAGCGCTGCCGTCGTCGGGCCGGGGCTCGGCAACAGCGAACCGGTCGTCAACTTCCTCCAATCACTGCTCCTTGGCGAGTCCTCTCTTGAGTTGCCGACGGTCATCGACGCAGACGCGCTCAACTGCCTTGCCGGGTTGTACGGTTGGCCTGCCCACCTGCAGGCAGAGGCCGTGCTGACGCCCCACCCTGGTGAGATGTCGCGACTGATGCGCATGTCCGTGGGAGAAATAGAGGAAAACCGCCTGAGGGCCGCAACGGATGCCGCGAGAGAATGGAAGCAGGTTGTCGTGCTCAAGGGCGCCTTCACCCTCGTAGCCGCGCCCGATGGCCGCTCCGCGATTAGCCCATTCGCCAATCCGGGTTTGGCCACGGCGGGGAGCGGTGACGTGCTTGCCGGGGCGATAGGCGGGCTGATGGCACAGGGGCTGTCGCCATTCGATGCAGCAGTAGTGGGTGTACATATCCATGCGGCCGCGGGGGAGCGCGTCCGTCAACAGCTTGGTGACTCCGGCATGATGGCAGGTGATCTTGTACCGCAGTTGCCGCGCGTGACGCGAGAGTTGCGCCAGAAGAGCGCAAGCGCCCTCCCTGGCGACCGCCCTCCTATCGGCAGAGTGGGATAGGAGCAAAAGGAGGGGAGTGCAAATGGAGGCGCAGCATCTCGTTTGTGCGATCGAGGTTGAAGACATAGCCAGCGTGCAGGCGTTCTTCGAGGCGTTTGGCGGCGAGCAAAGGCCCGCGCCGCCTGGAAGCATGCGGTTGCAGGTCGGCATGGGATTGGTCGAACTGACGCACCGCGAGCACGGCTACCCTTTCTATCCACCGTTCAGTGTCAAGCTGGTCGTGGGCGACCCAGAGTGGTGGCGAATGCGTCTTGCCTCGAAGGGTGTCGAGGTGCCCGACAGCCTTTCGACCTCACCCGCCGGCCAGCGCGGGTTCACGAAAGCAACGCCTGCAGGGCCGGATGTACTCATCGCCGAGCCGCTGGCAGGCGTTGACGATGCGTCGCTACAGACGCCAACCGGCGAAGGCCCGCAGGTCCTTCACTTCCAGACGACGTGGTGGTCTAAGCAATGGCAGGCCGATTACGCCTTTCTGACCAACGAGGGGCTTGGCTTTGTAACCTCGCGGGGACGCGGCGAGCCGGAAGGCAGCCGTATCTGTTTCCTCCGCGCCGCCTACGACGGCAAGGCCATCGTGGAGGTCGTCGACGGCCTCTTCGATGACTACGCAGGCCCGGGGCTGCACTGGCTCATCTCGATAGTCGTAGACGACGCGGCAGCATTTCAGCGCCGCATGGCGGAGGCAGGTCAGCCGGTGACGGACGTTAGGCCGTCTCCCTGGGGTGTCCCGTCGTTCACCGGGAAGAGTGAACACGGACCGCTGCTGTTCGTGTACCAAGAGCGTGAGGGGGGCACGCCCGGCATGGTCGGCGCGCCAGCGGGACTTTCGTCAATGTAACGAACGTGCTGGTAGAATAGGGCACGGCGGATACGCGCAAGGCTGCGATCCGACCCAGCCATGTTGCTAGCCATCGACATCGGCAACACGAACGTTACGCTCGGCGTATTCGACGCGGATGCGCTCGTCGCCTCGTGGCGGCTATCGACCGATCCCCGCCGTATGGCGGATGAATACGCACTCCAACTGAGCGAGCTCCTACCGATGAAGGGCGTGCCCGTTGACGCTATCCATGACGCGGCAATGTGCAGCGTTGTGCCGCCGCTGACCGGCGTATTCGTTGAGGCGTCGCGGACGCTGCTAGGCGTCGACCCTCTGGTGATAGGCGCAGGGGTGCGAACGGGCGTGCGAGTGCAGTACGACAACCCACACGACGTTGGTGCCGACCGCGTGGTGGACGCGGCGGCGGCGTACCACTTCTACGGCGCACCCGCCATCATCGTCGACTTTGGCACCGCGACGGTATTTGACGCCGTCTCGGCAGAGGGCGCATACCTCGGAGGCGCGATTGCGCCTGGGTTAACTGTAGCCGCCGAATCGCTGTTCCAGAGCACGTCAATGCTGCGGCGGGTGGAGATGGCGGCACCACAGTCCGCGATCGGCAAGAATACTGCCCACTCAATGCAATCTGGGCTTGTATTCGGCTACGCAGGTCTGGTCGATGCGATGGTGCGGCGCTTTAAGGAAGAATTAGGCGGCAACGCCCAGGTGATCGCGACGGGCGGCCTCGCACCGCTGATGGCGGAAGAGACCAACGCCATTGACATCATTGACGAGCACCTCACGCTGCGCGGGCTGCGCTATCTTCACCAACTCAACCCGGCGGAGGAAGCGCCATGAGGCCATTCGACCGCAAACGCGTGCTGCTGGGCGTATCCGGATCCATCGCCGCGTACAAGGCTGCCGACCTCGCGTCGAAACTGACGCAGGCCGGCGCGCTGGTGGACGTTGCGATGACAGATGCAGCGACCAAGTTCGTCGGACCGGTGACATTCCGAAGCGTTACCCGCCGCTCAGTACTTACCGACCTGTTCGACCTGGAATCGGACGAGGCTATCGAGCACATCGCGCTGGCGAAAGCGGCGGATGTGATGGTAGTCGCACCTGCAACAGCGAACATTCTCTACAAGCTAGCGCACGGACAAGCGGACGACCCGATCAGCGTCATGGCGCTTGCCACGCATGCTCCACTGCTGGTCGCACCGGCGATGGACGGTGGCATGTGGGAGCATCCCGCCGTACAGGCGAATGTCGAGTCGCTCCGTACGAGGGGCGTCGCGTTCGCAGGGCCAGCAGCTGGACGCATGGCGTCGGGTATCACAGGCATCGGCCGACTCGCGGAGACGCCGGAATTGATGGGGCGCATCGCGCCGATACTGGGGCGCAGTGGAGCGCTAGCCGGTATCGGCGTGGTCGTATCAGCAGGGGGTACAGAAGAACCAATCGACCCGGTGCGCGTGGTCACCAACCGCTCGTCAGGCAAGATGGGGTACGCGATAGCTGAGGCAGCACGCGACAGCGGAGCGACCGTGACGCTCGTCGCCGCACCAACCGCACTGCCCGACCTGGTCGGCGTCACCACCGTATGCGTAGGGACCGCAGCGGAGATGGCGGAGGCAGTCAACGAGGCCTGTTCGACTGCACGTGTGCTCATCATGGCGGCGGCAGTCGCCGACTACAGGCCGCGCTCACCCCGTGGCGAGAAGATCAAGAAGGGCGATGCAGCCTCGCTGACGGTCGAGATGGAACAAACGGCCGACATCATCGCGTCGGCGCCGAAATCGCTGCTGCGTGTGGGCTTTGCGGCGGAGAGCAACGACTTGCTTGCCAACGCGCGCCAGAAGTTGGAATCGAAGGGGCTCGACATGGTCGTCGTGAACGACATCTCGCGCTCCGATATAGGCTTCGGCTCAGACGATAACCAGGTAACACTGCTAGCGCGGTCCGGCAGCCCAGAGGAGCTGCCGCTGATGAGCAAGCAAGACGTCGCGTGGGCAATCGTAGATAGAATCGCCGCCCTCCTCCGCTAGCGCGGGGGTGCCGAGACTGCAAATCGGGTTGATGAAAGAGGGAAGCGCCCGTAGGAGCGTTGCCGTCGTTAGCTGGAATATCGGCGAACGTCGTGAGCCGTGGCGCCAGCTGGCGACAATGGACGCCAAGATAGCCCTTCTGCAAGAGGCCACTCCACCTCCAAGCGACGCTGTACGGCTCCGGGGCCAACCCTCCCGCCGGCCGAAACCACTGGAGTGCTCGAAACAGGCCCGCAAGAGACGTGGGGCTCGCATTCGTGGAACCCGGACTGGTGCCGCGGGCGTGGTTGGAAGGCATTCGTTGATCGATGGCCGATGGTCGTGCGCCTCTCAGAGCGCGTGGAAGTGGAGTGGTTCAGGCAGGTTGGCCCAGGGGGGGGCCGGGCGAGATTGAGGTTAGCGGCATGGGGACGATAGTAGCGGCGCGCATCAAGCCGAAGGGCGACTCGATCGAACCACTCATTGCAGTCTCGATGTATGGGCGGTAGTTGGGGCCCGCATCCGAGGGTCCGGTCATCGTGGATCTATTCGGATGCCTCTGTCCACCGCATAATTTCAGACCTCTCAGCGTACATTGGACATGCCAATGCGACGAGGCATCGCACCATTGCCGCAGGTGACCTTAACCTCTTGCACGGCTACGGTGGCGCAGGCGACCCCTACTGGGAAGCACTCTATCGGTCCGTGTTCGAAAGGATGAGAGCGATCGGACTAGAGTTCGTCGGACCACAGGCCCCGCATGGTCGCCCGCCAACAACACCGCCGGTCGGCCAACCGGCTGATTCACGGAACGTTGGGGCATTCGCCGCCAGCGCCCAGTCCCCGGCTAACGCAGTCAGCCAACTCGACTACGCCTTCGCTTCGGGTGGGTTCCATGAGCGCATCAAAGTGCGTGCGCTGAACGAGGCCAAGGAGTGGGCCGAGCGACCACTGTCGCCTGCTCATCAAGATCGCGGGGGCGATGCACGCCTGCTAGCCAGCCTCCGTAGTCGCATGCCGTGCGCCGATCGGCCCTGTCGTGGGGGCGCGTCGGGAGCGAGGAACCTCTCTGACGAGAAGGAGCGCTACGACGGCAGTGACCGCAAAGACGATTGAGTCGAGTACGAAAACCGCCTTGAGGTCGATAGCGAATGCAACGGCGCCTCCCGCCAGCGGGCCGAGGGCAATCGCCATCGCCATCACCGTCTGAGACGCGCCAAAAACTGCCCCATGCTTACCCTCGGGTGTCGCGATGGCGATAAGGCCGTTGACGATGCCGACCAGCCCTCCTTGCATTAGCCCGACCGCTCCAAGCAACAGTGCCAGTTGTGGAACGGAATTGGCGAACAACGCCAGCAAATAGAAGCCGGCAGCGCAGACGGACAGAACGGCGAATGTCCGTTTGAGACCGAACCGCGAGCCATAGTAGCCGATCGTTATGGCGGAGATGGCGTTGGCCGCACCCATCGACATGAAGACGATGCCCGCGCCGGTTGCCGCACCCCCCTCCCCCGTGAATGCCTCGACGATGACGGGAAGCGCTGGGAAGGTAACCAGCAGCGCAGCATGGACGAAAAAGACAACGACAAAAAGCGGCCAGAACTCCCGGGATGTCGCGGTCCCCACAAGGTCTCGGAAGGGTTGAAAAGGGCTTTTGAGAGGCGTCACTGGTCTGACAAATCCTTCTCGGACAAAGAGTTGGACTAGTATCGCGGGCACAGCCAACCCGATGCCATTGGCGAAAAAGGCTATTCGCATCCCGTAGGTCTCGAACAGCAGTCCGCCTACAACGGGGCCGATAGTGCCACCAAAGAACATGCCCGACTGGAGCACACCCGTTGCAAACGCGACGCGGCGGCGCGGCGTGCCCGCAGCAACGAGCGCAAGCATCGCCGCTCCTACTCCAGCTAACGCGCCGGCAAAGAAACGGCTGACGATGAGCTGCTCTGGGTTTTGCGCGAACCCTGAGAGCCCAAGAACTACGGCGCCCATCGCGGTGGCGCGGACAACGTTCAACTTGCGTCCAAATCGGTCGCCGATGACACCCCATATGGGGCTGAAAATGGCCATACCGAGGCCCAAGGCCCAGCCGGATACGCCAGCAATAAATGCCGCGCGCCCCGGATCATCGATGCCCAGGTCTTTGAAGAAAAGCGCAAAGAAGGGGAACGTAAATGTGAAGGATAGAACGGTTGCAGCCTGCGCCACCCACATGACGGCAAGGTTCCGCCGCCAGGGCACCTCGCTATTCGAGTCGGACGACATGCACACCTGAAACGAAGATTCAAGTGCAATTGTAACAGGCCACTTGCAGCCCTAACCGGCTCTAGGGCGCCGTTGACCCTAGTTGTGCGGCGCCGATACAATCGCGGGAAGCAGACCATCACCAGCCGGAATAGATGACGAGCACCCGCCGCGAGCCCCTGCCCAAGGCATACGACCCCTCATCGGTCGAGCAACGCCTATACGCTTGGTGGGAGTCGTCGGGCTACTTCAAGGCAACCCCCAACCCGGATAAGCGCCCCTTCACCATCGTGATGCCGCCGCCCAACGTGACGGGCGAGCTGCATATCGGTCATGCGCTGACGGCGGCAATCGAGGACGCGCTAGTGCGCTACCACCGGATGCTGGGCGATGAAGCGCTGTGGCTGCCCGGCACCGACCACGCGTCGATCGCCACGCAGATGGTCGTCGAGCGCGAGTTGGCCAAGGTAGGACTGAGACGTCAGGAACTGGGCCGCGAAGCCTTTCTTGGGCGCGTCTGGGAATGGGTTAACCACTACGGCGACTACATCGACAATCAACACCGGCGCCTAGGGGCGTCGTGCGATTGGTCGAGAGACAGCTTCACGATGGATGCCGGGCCCAGCCGAGCCGTGCGCGAGACGTTCAAGCGGCTCTACGACAAGGGGCTCATCTACCGCGGACAGCGGATGATCAACTGGGACCCGCAGTTGCAGACGGTGCTCTCCGACCTCGAAGTCGAGCATGTGGAAACGGACGGAGCGCTGTACCACATCCGCTACCTGCTGGAAGACGGCAGTGGGCATTTGACGGTGGCAACCACGCGGCCCGAGACACTGCTCGGCGACACCGCAGTGGCAGTCAATCCCCATGACGCTCGCTTTTCCGCATATTGGGGTCGTCGTGTTGTGCTGCCCGTGCTCGGGCACACGATTCCTGTCGTCGCCGACGAGGCAGTGGCGATGGACTTCGGCACGGGGGTGCTGAAGATTACGCCCGCACACGATCCTCACGACTACGAGGTCGGCAAGCGGCACGGATTGCCCGAGGTCAATGTCCTCAACCCGGACGGATCGATGAATGACGCGGCGGGGCCGTACACAGGCATGGAACGCTTTGCTGCTCGCAAGGCCATCGTCGCGCAGCTGGAGCGCGAGGGGCTGCTCGAAAGCGTAACGCCGCACGTCCATGCAGTAGGACACTCGCAGCGCTCGGGCGTTCCGGTTGAGCCGATGGTCAGCACCCAATGGTTCGTCGACGTTGCGCCGATGGCAAAGCGTGCGCGCAAGGCGGTCGAAAGCGGTGCAATCGAGATCGTGCCCGAACGCTTCAAGGCCACCTACGACAGTTGGCTGAGGGACATCCGCGACTGGTGCATCAGCCGTCAGCTGTGGTGGGGGCACCGCATCCCCGTCTGGTATTGCGACGACTGCCGGCACGTCACCGTGGCAGTGGACGACGCTGATCGGTGCGAATCGTGTGCGTCATCGCACATCAGCCAGGACGAAGATGTTCTCGACACCTGGTTCTCGTCGGGTCTGTGGCCGCACTCGACGCTTGGCTGGCCAGACGACACGGACGATTTGCGCTACTTCTACCCCGGCTCCGTCATGGAGACGGGCTACGACATCCTTTTCTTCTGGGTCGCGCGGATGGTCATGCTGGGCTTGGAGAACATGGACGATGTGCCGTTCCAGCGCGTCTATCTCCACGGGATGGTGCGCGACGCCTACGGGCAGAAGATGAGCAAGTCGCGTGGGAACGTCATCGACCCGCTGGAAGCAAGCGACCGCTACGGGACGGATGCCCTGCGCTTCGCGCTTGGAACGGGCTCCGCGCCCGGCAACGACATGCGGCTGAGCGACGACCGCCTCGAGGCAGGCCGCAACTTCGCAAACAAGATTTGGAACGCTGCGCGATTCGTCCTAGGCGTGCTCGAGGAGGGCGAACTGACCGGCTGGCACAGTGCACCGCCGCGTGAGCATCGGGAGGATAGGTGGATACTGGGCCGGCTCGACCAGGTCGCTGCGGAAGTGCGGGAGAGCATCGAGGCGTTCCAATTGGGTGAGGCGCAGCGCACGCTGCATGAGTTCATCTGGGGCGACTACTGTGACTGGTACATCGAATTAGCCAAGGTGCGGATGCGCGCCGGCGATGGCGCGGCCAAGGTGGTGCTGGCGCATGTGCTAGAGCGGTCGCTGCGCCTCTTGCACCCCTTCATGCCATTCGTCACCGAAGAAGTGTGGCAGCACTTGACGGCGGCGCTGCCGAGAGAAAGCGGCGCGCACGAGTCCATCATGATAGCCCCGTACCCTGAACCGTCGGGCCTCCCGGTAGACGCACAGGCGCTTGCCGACATCTCGCTAGTGACAGAGGTGGTGCGCGCGATACGGAACGTGCGCGCGGAGTTTCACGTCGCGCCGTCGCAGCCATTGGACGCACGCATCGAAGCGCCGGAGGCGGAGCGCGATGCGATAGTGGGTGAAGCGGACGCCATCAAGCAGTCGGCTTCGGTTGGCCGAATTGAGTTTGGCGCAAGCGGGCCCTCGCAGGGAAGCGTCAAACTTATCGTGCAGCGGACGGTGGTCGCACTGTCGATGGGAGGCGTCATTGACATTGCGGCTGAAACAGCACGCCTCCAAGCGGAAGCTGACGAGACGGCGCGGCGCGTTAGCAGCCTCGAGGCGCAATTAGCCAACGATGCGTTTGTGAGCAAGGCGCCTGCCGAAGTAGTCGAGCGCGAGCGGCAGCGACTGGAAGCAGGTCGAGCGCGTCAGGCGCGTCTCGGCGAACTGCTTGCCGACTTGGCTTCCTAGCGCGCAGTGGTCGCGTACACGATAGAGGAGGTGCAGCCGAATGGAACGGCGTAGCCTACACGGAGACATTCTTAAGACGGCGTCATGGACGCTGGAGCTGGCAGAGACGTCACGAACCGTCATTCTCAGTGGCTACACAGCGCGGGAGCATGGGTCGCTCGCCGAGCAGACGGCGGACATACTGCGGACGCTTGGCGAGAGGCTTACCGACTACGGCCTCTCACCCTTGGACATTTGCTACTGGGACATGGTTTGCGACTGGTCGGTAACGGACGACGATGTCATGGCCAACGTCATCCCCCAGCTGCAGGAGTTCTTTGGCGCAGCCGAGCCGCTGCCCGCGGCGGGAATCCTCAAGTACGCCCGTCTATTCCGCGGCAAGCTCATAGAGATGGAAATGGTTGCATTTGAATAGCGGCCGCAGCAAGCTCTCGGAACGGCGGCTGCTCGAAGCGCCGGGCGGCAGGGCCATCGGCCTCGTACAGGCAGGACGCGTGTTCTGCGAGATGATACGCGGTTACCGCGCACTGCACTTCGTCGGACCGTGTGTCACCATTTTCGGCTCTGCGCGCATAAGAGAAGGCCACCCACACTATGAACTGGCGCGCGCGACGGGGGCAGCGCTGGCACTGGAGGGGTTCACGGTGATGACGGGTGGAGGGCCGGGCATCATGGAAGCGGCATTGCGAGGCGCAAAGGAGGCTGGAGGCACCACCGTCGGCGTGGGCATCGACTTGCCTAAGGAAGCAGGCCGGAACGCCTATGCGGACTACTGGGTGGAGTTCAGCTACTTCTTTGTGCGCAAGGTCATGCTGGTCAAGTATTCCTACGGCTTCATCACCATGCCGGGTGGGTTCGGAACGCTGGACGAAGTATTCGAAACCGCAACGCTCATACAGACCAACAAGGCGCCCGGCTTTCCACTCGTATTGATGGGCAGCGAATTCTGGCAGCCTCTCTTGGCATTCACGCGCGACACGTTGGTCGCTGAAGGGGCAATCGACCAGGCCGATTTTGACCGCTTCACCCTGACTGACTCACCAGAGGATGCGGCGGCGCTCATCAAGCGCATGGCGATCGAGAAGTTCGGCGTACGTTACGCCGAACGCCCCCGGCGACGGCGCTGGCTACTTGAGTAGTACGTCGACACTAAAGCGATGCGCGGCGAAGCGACTCCAACTTGGCGAGCCCCTTTTGCGTATCGGACGCAACGCGTGCCTTGTCATGACTTGCGAGACGCAAGTGCCAGCACCAGTAGATGAACGCCTTCCATTCGGCAAGGCTGTGCTTGACGCGTACACGCTGGCCTCGTTGGCGGTGAAAGGCGCGCCACAAGTCGTCGAAACTGCGGTCGTACAGCCGCTCGACGACGGCGTCGTCGAGGTCGAGCGAATGGGCGAGGCCGCGGACATTGCGCTGCTTGACCACCTCCGACTCGACCGCAAGCCACAGCGCCTCTTCCACCACGACGCCGTAGAAGAAGTTGAGGTGCGCGCGACGGAGTGCAGCGCCGAGGGCTGCCCTGAAACGCCCCGGCGTGATGCTGGGAAGGCGCCCTTCAAATAGCAGGCATTCCTGCTCGTCGAGCGGCGCGGCGCCGGGGGTATCGAGAAGGAGCCGCTCAGCTACGGCGAGCCAGTCGAACGCCTCGCCTTCGATAAAGTAGACGAATTCACGGCCATTGACGGTTTCGGCAGGCATCGTCCACGCGCCAACGGCATCCAGCAGCGCATCTTCCCAGGAGCGCCCGGCAGCGAGCCCCTCACGCCAGAGCGCAAGCGGCGCCTGTCCAGCCCCCTTGGAGGCCGCCAAGCCAGGTGGCACGCTACGCTGCATGCGTGTAGCGATCATCGGAGAGTCCTGCGCTAGGCCGCCGCACCGTGGCAGCGTTTGAACTTCCTACCGCTACCGCACCAGCAGGGTTCGTTCCGTCCGAGCTTCTTCGTCTGGGTAGGCGTGGCGTTGGGATTGCCGGCAACTTGGGAGAGAATCGTCTCGGGCCCGGCAGTCGCAACGCGTGCGGCGCCCCTGCCTACTCGAACGCCCGCGGACTTGCCGTTGGAGGCGCGCTGCAGCGACACATGACCGGCGGGAGCCACGCGGAAGACGGTATGCACGATGTCGTGCCGGATGCGCTCGCGCAGGACGTCGAACAACTCGTGGCCCTGCTTCTTGTACATGACCAAGGGGTCGCGCTGGCCATACGCGTACAGGCCGATGCCCTGGCGCAGGTTGGACATCTGGGTGAGGTGCTGCACCCACAAGCGATCGGTTGTTTGGAGCAGAACGACGCGTTCTAGTGCACGCATTGTCTCTGGACCGAACTCTTCTTCTCGACGAGCGTACTCCTGGTCGGCGAGGTCGAGGAGCGCCTCTTCTGTCTCGGCCGCACTGTGACCGAAGATGAACTCGGCGTCGAGCCAATCGGGCAGAGGTAGGACTACGCCCATCTGTGCAAGCAGCATGTCGGCGTCCCAATCGTTCGGGTCGCCAGCCAGATGGGTGCGGATGAGAGCTTGTGTCTGGGAGGCAAGCATCTCTTGGATATTGGCCTTGACATCGCCTCCATCGAGAACCTTCTTGCGCTCGGCATAGATGACGGCACGCTGAGTGTTGACCACGTCATCGTATTCGACGAGGTGCTTGCGGATGTCGAAGTAGCGCGCCTCGACCTTGGACTGTGTCATCTCCATCGTCCGCGTGAGAAGGCCGCTTTCAAGAGGGGTATCGTCGGGCAACGCTGCGGTGACGAGGCGTCCGGTTGCCCCATCGCCGAAGTGCTTGATGAGGTCGTCTTCGAGCGAGCCGTAGAAGCGCGTTGCACCGGGGTCGCCCTGGCGGCCTGAGCGCCCGCGCAACTGGTTGTCGATGCGGCGTGATTCATGACGTTCCGTGCCGATGACATACAGTCCGCCAAGGTCAAGGACACGCTGGTGGGCGTCGCTCCACTCACTCTCGGAGTCATAGGATGCAGGCGCGCCACCTAGGATTATGTCGGTGCCGCGCCCGGCCATATTGGTGGAGACGGTAACGGCACCAGGCTGTCCGGCTTGAGCGACGATTTGCGCCTCGCGCTCGTGGTTCTTGGCGTTCAATACCTGATGGGAGATGCCACGCCGCCGCAGCGCTTCGCTAAGCGCTTCCGACTTCTCGATGGACGCGGTGCCGACGAGGATGGGGCGTTCGGCATCGTGCTGCTCCACTATGTCATGGAGCACCGCATCGAACTTGGCATGCTCTGTCTTGAATATCAGGTCGGCATAGTCCTCCCTGACGACGGGCATGTTGGTTGGGATGGCAATGACATCCAGCTGGTAGACCTTGTAGAACTCCTCCGCCTCGGTAATGGCTGTTCCGGTCATGCCCGCCAGCTTCCGGTACATACGGAAGTAGTTCTGAAGGGTAATAGTGGCGTACGTGATGGTCGCACGCTGGACCTCGACACGTTCCTTGGCCTCCAGCGCTTGGTGCAGGCCGTCGGCGTAACGTCGGCCCGGCATGAGGCGGCCAGTGAACTCGTCGACGATGATGACCTCGCCGCTTTGCACCACATAGTCGCGGTCGCGGAGGTAGGCGAATTCGGCGCGTAGTGCGTTCTCGACGAAGTGCGTGAGCTCATAGTTGGCGGGGTCGTACAGGTTGTCGACATTGAGCATTCGCTCGACCTTTTCGATGCCTTGCTCGGTCAAGACGACCTGGCGGTCTTTGTATTCGATCTTGAAGTCAGCACCCTCGTTGAGGCGTGGAGCGAACGCGGCATACCTCTTGTAGTCGGAGGTGGACTCCTGCGCGGGGCCGGAGATGATGAGAGGCGTGCGGGCCTCGTCGATGAGGATGTTGTCCACTTCGTCAACGATGGCGTAGGCCAACTCGCGCTGTACCTGCCGGTCAAGGCCCCCTGCCATGTTGTCGCGCAGGTAGTCGAAACCAAACTCGTTGTTGGTGCCATAGGTGATGTCAGCGGCATAGGCTTCGTTTCGCGCGACGGGGCGCATCTCCTCAAGAGTGCTACCATCCGTCGGCGCGTCGGGCTCATAGAGGTAGGATGACTCGTGCTGAAGACAACCAACGCTCAAGTCCAATGCGTGATAGACCGCGCCCATCCACCGGGCATCGCGGCGGGCGAGGTAGTCGTTGACGGTGACGAGATGCGCTCCGTTGCCGCTCAGCGCGTTCAGGTAGAGCGGGAGGGTTGCGACCAGCGTCTTGCCTTCCCCCGTCTTCATCTCGGCAACCTTGCCTTGGTGGAGGACAAGCCCGCCGATGAGCTGAACGTCGAAGTGGCGCATGTTCAGTTGGCGCTTGGCCGCTTCGCGGACAGCGGCAAACGCCTCAGGCGCCAGATCACCGAGCGACTCGCCCCTGCCGAAGCGGTCGCGGAACTCACCCGTCTTGGCGCGAAGAGCGTCGTCGGATAGGGCGGCGAACTGCGGCTCAAGGCCATTGACCCGGTCGACGATCCAACCCAAGCGCTTCACCGCCTTCTCGTTGGAGTCGCCGAATACCTTAAACAGTTTGTTGACCATCCCCCTGATTGTACCAGTCGCTGAGGCGCTTCTCAGGCTGGTAGCGTAGGCTAGTATGCGAAGTGGGTATGGCTGACGAACCGGACAAAGCCTCCACCTACGCCCAAGCAGGGGTGGACGACGCCGCACAGGGGCTGGCGGCGCTAGTGGTTCACGTGCGCGAAACGCGGTCCAACCGCGAGGGGCCTGGCGCTATGACCGCAGGCGACGGCTTCTTCGCCGCCATCCTGCGGCTCAGCGACCGCCTGTCGCTCGCGGTATCGACAGACGGCGTCGGCAGCAAGTCAATGGTCGCGCAGGCAACGGGGCATTACGAGCCCATCGGCTGGGATGCTGTGGCCGTCAACGTCAACGACGTGGTTTGCACGGGAGCAACGCCCGTCGCCTTGCTGGACTACATCAGCCTGCAGGAGCCGCATCCCGCTCTGCTCGATGCGCTCGGGGTCGGGATGCGCAAGGCGGCGGAACGCGCACGCGTCGCCATCGTAGGCGGCGAGCTATCGCAACACCCCGATTCGCTCACCGGACCTCGGCCGGGCTGGGCTTTCGACGTATCGGCAACCTGTATCGGGCTGCTGCAGGACGCCGAGCCTCTACTCGGCGCGGACGTACGCCCGGGCGACATCGTGCTCGGTCTGCCAAGCAACGGCATACACGCCAACGGGCTGACCCTCGCGCGGCACGTGCTGCTCGGGGACGGTGGCTCGCTGGGTTTCCCCCTGCCAGGGTGCGAAGCGGCCGGCGTCGAACTGCTGCGGCCTACGCACATCTACGTCCCTGAGGCGCTAGCGCTGCTGGAGGCAGGTGTGCCCGTACACGGGCTAGCGCACATCAGCGGCGACGGGCTGCTCAATCTGGCGCGGCTGGAAGCAGACGTTGGCTACCGGCTCGACAGCCTTCCACCTGTGCAACCGATATTCGAGGCAATCCGCGAGTTGGGGAATGTCGAGGCGGCGGAGATGTTTCGCGTCTTCAACATGGGGGTGGGATTCTGCGTCGTCGTGCCGCGCGACGCCGTCGACGGCGCGCTGTCGGCGATTGCCGGGGCAGGCGGCGAGGCGCAGCCCATCGGCGCAGTCGTCGACGGCCCACGGCGCATCGAGGTGACGCAATACCACCTCGTTGGCACGGACGGCGCGTTCACCGAGCTCTAGCCGTTCGCCAGTTCGAGCAATGTGCGGAGAAGGACGTCGCAGCCTGCGGCCGCATCCTCTTTCGTCGCCTCCTCCAGCTCGTTGTGGGAGAGGCCACCAGTGCAAGGAATGAAGATCATCGCGGAAGGGGCAACCCGAGCCAGATAGCAGGCGTCATGGCCGGCGCCCGATACGACGTCCATGGTGTCGTAGCCCGCCGCAGCCGCGCTCCGCGCCACGGCGGCTCGGATGTTGGCATCAAAGGGCTCCGCTGGGGAGTAGACGATCTCACGCAAGTCGAGTTCGAGCCCGTGCTCGCGCGCGGCACCGGCGGCGTACTCGCGAAAGTCAGCGGCCATGTTCGCCAGAACGGCGTTATCCGGGTGGCGCAGGTCGACCGTGAAGAAGACATGGCCCGGGATAGTATTGCGCGAGCCCGGCGAGACGCGCATGGCGCCGACGGTGGAGCGCCCATCGGGGACGGAGTTGCCAATTCGGTTGATCTCGGTAATGAACTGAGCCGCGCCGACCAGGGCATCGCGGCGGCGGTCCATCGGTGTGGTGCCCGCGTGGGCATCTTGGCCGGTCAGCGAGACCTCATACCAGCGCCGTGCTTGTGCGCCACTGACGAGGCCAATGGTCCTCCCCTCTGCTTCAAGGATTGGCCCCTGCTCGATGTGCACCTCGACGAATGCGTGGAGGTCGTGGCTGAGAGACCCATCGCCGTCATAGCCGATGCGGCGCAGCTCGTCGCCGAAGGTCGCACCGTCGGCGTCCTCGAGGCTGAGGCCATAGTCGAGGTCGAATACACCGGCGAAAACGCCGGAGCCGACCATCGGCGGCGCGAAGCGCGCGCCCTCTTCATTCGTCCACGAGACCACCTCGATGGGGCGCTTGGTCTGCAGGCCCTGTTCGTGGAGGACGCGAAGTACCTCGAGCCCGCACATGACCCCGAGGGGGCCGTCGAACTTACCGCCGGTGGGTTGCGTGTCAAGATGGCTGCCCGTAGCAACGGGCGCTAGCGAATCGTCAGTGCCCGGGCGGCGAGCAAATATGTTGCCTACCGGATCGATGGTGACGGTACAACCAACCTCTTGCGCCCACTTGATGAAGAGGTCGCGGCCCTCCTTGTCCTCGTCCGTAAGCGCAAGCCGCTTGCATCCGCCTCTGGGGGTGCCCCCAATCTGGGCGAGCTCCATCAGGCTGGCCCATAGGCGCTCTTGGTTCACACGAAGTGGTGTAGTCAGCGTCATAGTCGCCTCCGGCGGGTATTGTAGCCTACTGCGGGCCCTTACTCACTGCTTTCCCTCGTCTATACTGTGCAGTGCGGCAGCGAACGCCTGAAGGAGCGCAGCACATGCCCTTCTACGAAGAGTTGAAGGTCTTCTCCGGCAACGCCAACAAGGCGCTGGCGGAGGAGGTGTGCAGCTATTTGCACATCCCTCTGGGTGCCATGGAGGTGTTTAAGTTCGACAATGACAACACCTTCGTGAAGATATTGGAGAACGTGCGGCAGCGGGACGTGTTTCTCATCCAGTCGTTCTCATACCCCGTCAACGACAGCGTGATGGAGATGCTCATCATGATCGATGCGGCCAAGCGGGCATCGGCAGGCCGCATCACTGCAGTCATTCCATACTTTGGCTACGGTCGAACCGATAAGAAGGACCAACCCCGCGTGCCGATTACCGCGCGGCTCATCGCCGACCTCATCTCCACCGCAGGCGCCGACCGCGTCCTGACCGTTGACCTCCACGCCGGGCAGATACAGGGCTTCTTCAATATTCCGGTCGACGAGCTGACGGCCATGCCGCTGCACGCGGGCTACTGGATTGAGAAGGATCCGCCTCATCCAGTGATAGCCGCCGTGGACGTGGGCGGTACCAAGCGAGCGCGCGACCTCGCCGAGCGCATGTCCGCGCCCCTAGCCATCGTCGAAAAGCGCCGCATCGGCAACGACGGGACGTCAGAGCAACTGAACATCATCGGCGATGTGGCAGGGCGCACCGCAATACTGATAGACGATGAGATTGACACCGGCGGGTCCATGGTCGGCTCCGCTGCGGCGTTGCTGGAGGCAGGCGCGCTCAAGGTGTACGCGTCGGCGACGCACGGGGTGCTGTCGGGCAATGCACCGGAGCGGATTCGCTCGGGCTCTCTCGAAGAATTGGTGTTGACCGACTCCGTTCCCGTGCCCCCGGAGAAGCGCAATGGGAAGGTACAAGTCGTGTCCATCGCCGGCATCTTGGGCGAGGCGATTCACCGAATTCACGGTGGGTTGTCCGTCGGCGCAATGTTCGACCACTAGGCGTACGGCCTGAGCGTGACCAGCAGTAATCCCACATACGACCTTGGGTTAGTCAGTATGCTTGGCGCGGAGTCGGTCGGCCCGCCCGGCAAGCGCTATTTCCGGCTCCGGGCACGGGGGGAGCAATCGTCAGCCATCCTCTGGCTCGAAAAGGAGCAGCTGTACGAGCTGGCAGTGACCATCAAGCAGCTGCTCAAGACCTCTATGCACGAGTCCGGGCTCGAAGGCGTGCCGGACAGCGTGGATACGGCGACCGACTACGACTTCAAGGTCCAGCGCCTCGCGATAGGCCACGATGAGGCTACGGGCAACTACATGCTGTTGGCAAACGTGGAGCCGGACAGCGAGTCAGTCGCCATATGGGTCATACCGGACCAGCTCGACCGGCTAGCGGATATCGCCTTTCAGGTGTGTGCATCAGGCAGGGTGCGTTGCACCCTGTGCGGTGCGCCGCTGAACGAGGGCGAAGAGCACATCTGTGCGCGCACTAACGGACACCATCCCCTCGATTCGTAGAGCGGGTGCATGACCGAACGACGTCTGCGCGCATTGCAGCCCGGCGAGCAAGTGGTCATCGAACGCTCCGACGTCGCGCCGGACACCGAGGGCGCACTCGCCTTTGTACGCGAGGCTGAGATGGGCGAAGGCTGGCTGCACCCAAGCGCCTCCAACTTCACCTTCGTCGTGCAATTGCGGCTCGGGGCCGACCGCGGGTACGGCATCTACAAACCGGTACGCGGCGAACAGCCCCTGTGGGACTTCCCCCGTGGCCTCTACCGCCGCGAGTGTGCCGCATACGAAGTTGCCCAATGGCTCGGCTGGCCGGTTGTCCCACCAACGGCAATCCGCAATGACGGTGAGTTGGGCGTCGGCTCGCTGCAGTTGTTCGTGATACCGCAGCAGGATTCGAACTACTTCGCGCTGCGCGAACATGCCCAAGAGGCAGTATTTCAGATGGCCGTCTTCGACATCATCGTGAACAATGCCGACCGCAAGGGCGGTCACTGCTTCGCAGCACAGACGGGCGGCGTCTGGGGCATCGACCACGGGCTAACGTTCCACGAGGAATACAAGCTGCGCACGGTCATTTGGGATTTCGCTGGCGAGCCCGTGCCCGCTAACTGGCTCGATGATGCGCGGCGTCTGCTGGACGCGCTGAACGGAGATGCGCTGACGCCGCTGCGCCAAACGCTGGATGCGCTATTGACGAAGGGAGAGGTCGCAGCGTTGCGCCATCGCGCCCAATCGCTGCTTGACGAGCCGGTCATGCCAAGCCCGCGCTCGCGGCGTGACCTACCCTGGCCGTGGCTATGAGCGCGACGGGCGCAGCGTCGTGCGGGCGCGCCTCAGCAACCGGCGCATGCGGTACGGCCGGTGCCTTGTCCCGTCTGCGATGAACTGCGCCGCCGTAGGTGCGCCAAGAATGAGCGCTTCGCGCCAATCGCGCAGCTCTCGCAGCGACGGAGCAGCGTTGTCCGCTCCGGCGAATCGGTCGAATGGCTGCCACGTTTGCGCGCGAACGGCCTTGCCCCACACAGCGCCGCCCGCCTCCTGAACGAGCAGAACGCCAGGGGCAACATCCCATAGGTAGGGACCGCTGAAGACGACGTAGTCGACACTGCCACGCACTGCGAGGGCTGACTCATAGGCGGTGCTTCCCGAACTGCGGATGTCACCGAGCCTGCGGCGTACCTGCTTGCGAAAGTCAAACATCCGCAGGAAGTAGGTCGGCAAGAAGCCCATCAGGCGGTCCTCCGCAGGCGACGCATCGTTGGAAATGGTGAGGCGGCGATCGGCCTCAAAGGCGCCGCCACCGCGACGCCCGTGTATCACCGAGCCTTCAGGCGCGTGGATGGAGGGAGTGAAAATCGCAGCCGCAACGGGCGCGCCCCTTTCGAGGACGCCAATACAGGCGCCGAACACCGGCACGCCGTGTAGGAAATTGGTCGTTCCATCAAGCGGGTCAATTATCCAAGCGATATCGGGCGCGTCCTCCGGCGCAGCCTCCATCTCCTCCGACACGATGCCATGGTCTGGAAAACGCCGCGCAATCTCGCCACGGATGTATTCGTCGGAGGCGTGGTCGGCGTCCGTGACCGGGTTGCGCTTGTCGTTCGCCTTGTAAGCGACGTCTAGGGGGCCTTTGAAATAGCGGAGGAGGAGCGCGCCGGCACCCATCGCAATCTCCGCCGCAGCCTCTTCGATTTGCTGCAGTTGGGAATCGTCCATCGGCTATACTCGATTCTATCATCGAGGGGGCCGCCACGCGGCTCGAGCGGCGGCGGTTAGCCCGCCAGGGACGTAGACCCATGTCCAGCCAACCTACTCGCGTGCATCGCGTCGCGCTCATTCGCGGCGACGGCATCGGGCCAGAACTCGTCGACGCAGCGCTCGTTGTCCTCGATGCGGTTCAGCAGCGGCTTGGAGGGTTCCAGTGTGCGTTCAGAGAGTTCGAAGGAGGGGCCGCAGCCTACGGGAAGTACGGCCACAACCTCTCCCGCGAGGCGCTGGAGGCTATTGCTGAATCGGATGCCCTCATGAAGGGGCCAACCGGCCTGCCCGATGTACGGCTGCCGGATGGCACGGAGGCCGGCTCGCTGGGCGGCGTCCTGCGTCCCGGCCTCAACGCGTATGCCAACGTGCGCCCTATCCGCCTGCTGCCGGCCATCGACGCCCCGCTCAAGGGAGCGCCCGGCAGTATCGACTACGTCATCGTGCGCGAGAACATGGAGGGCCTATACCTGTCGCGGGGGCGTGGCATCGGCAACGATACGGCCATGTCCGACATCCTCATGGTAACGCGGCCTGGCACGGAGCGCGTGTGCCGCTACGCCTTCGAATTGGCGCGCTCGCGCAACGGTGCGCGCAAGGTCACCTGCGTCGACAAGTCCAACGTGCTGGCATCGTACGCCTTCTTCCGGCAGATATTCGACGAGGTAGGCGAGTCGTACCCGGACGTTGAGCGCGAGTACCTATATGCGGATGCGGCCGCGCAAGCGCTCGTCATGCGCCCACAATCGTTCGACGTGCTGGTGATGGAGAACTTCATCGGCGACGTGCTCAGCGACCTAGGCGGGGCAACGGTCGGTGGCATCGGCCTATGCCCGTCAGCAAACATGGGTGATGAGCATGCCTACTTCGAGCCTATACACGGCTCGGCGCCCGACATCGCAGGCGAGGACCGAGCCAATCCAATTTCGCAGGTGCTGACAGTGGCGATGATGCTTGACTACCTCGGCGAACAATCTGCTAGTGCAGCCGTGTGCAGCGCCGTCGAATCGGCCTTGGAGTCGGGCGCGCTGCGCGTTGCCCCAAACGGCCAACCCGAGTACGGCACACGCGCCGCCGCGCAGGCGATAGCCGGCGCAGTCAGCGCATGAGCAAGAGGTCTCTTTGGTATCGTGCGGTGCATGCCCTCTGAGACAAGGATCTGTAGGGAGGCCTTTCAGGAGTCGGTTCGCCAGTTCGTCGAGGTGGTTGAACAGATACCTGGGGACGCATGGGAGCGGGCGGGCCTTGGTTCGTGGAACGTACGCGAACTCGTGGCGCACGTCGTCAGGATCATCGACCGCACCGCAGCGTATGCGGGGGTACCCGGGACTGTAGATACCGAGAGCGCGGCGGCCTACTACATCCATGCCATGTCGACGCCGGGAGCGAACGACGCCATAGCCGCGCGGGCACGGGCGAGCGTCGGGCTGCTCGGTGACGATCCTGCGCGAGCGGCTCGAACCATCGGCGAGCGCACACTAGCAGCGGTAGGCGCGTTGGATGACGATGCACCCGTCGTCACCCCTTTCGGAACATTGCGCCTAGCGGACTACCTGTCCACCCGCATCTTGGAGATGGTGCTGCATACGCTAGACGTTGCGCGCGCGGTGGGCATTTCTGTGGTGCCGGGACGATCTGCGCTCACCGTCACGCTGAGCCTTCTAGCGGGGATAGCCGAGGAGCACGGGGATGGAGTGGCGGTCGTGCTTGCCCTTAGCGGGCGGCAACCCTTGCCCGATGGCTACTCGCCCTTTGGCTAGCGTTGTGCGTTGGCAGCGCGCTTGTGTCGCTAGCCCTCTACCGCAGGCCAAGAGGAAGGAATGGCGGATGGTGGGCCAGGTACGCAGCTACGTCGTCTGCCCGTCGCCGTAGCTGGGCATCGACTCAGCCTGGCTGGGCACCGCCCATTTGCCATCTTCGCCATCCTCGCGCAGCTCCTTCGGCAAGACGAACGTCACGTTCTCGTCGACGGCTTGGACGGTCGATAGGCTTGTGGGTGCCAGCCACTCAACGACCTCTTGGACGAGTGTTTCCGGCGTAGAGGCGCCAGACGTCACCCCTACCCGCTCGACCCCCTCCAACCACGCCGGATCGATGCTGGCTGCGTCGTCGACCAGGTATGCCGGCACACCCATGCCCTCGGCCACCTCCCGGAGGCGATTGCAGTTGCTCGAGTTCTGCGCGCCGATGACGAGGACGAGGTCGACTTTGTCGGCAAGCGCAGAGACGGCAAGCTGACGGTTGGTCGTCGCGTAGCAGATGTCGTTGCGTGCAACAATATTCGGGAAGCGACGCTTAAGCACGTCGATGACGGCACGCGTGTCATCGACGCTGAGTGTCGTCTGCGTCAAGGCTACGACGTGGTCCGGGTCCTCCACCGTCACGCGCTCAGCACCCTCGATGGTGCCAACGAGCTGGGAACGGTCGGGCGACTGGCCCATCGTGCCGATGACTTCGGGGTGCCCCTCGTGCCCAACGACGATGACGGAGTAGTCCTCGCTCGCGAACTTCTTCGATTCGAGGTGTACCTTGGTTACGAGCGGGCAGGTGGCGTCGATGACACTTAGTCCACGCGCTTCAGCGTCAGCCCAAACGGAAGGGGGAACACCGTGGGCGCTAAACACGACGGTGGAGTTATCGGGCACCTCCTCGAGCTCTTCGACGAATACGGCACCCTTCTGCCGGAGGTCTTCGACTACGAAGCGGTTGTGAACTATCTCGTGCCGAACGTAGACAGGCGCACCGAATCGCTCGAGGCAAATCTCCACGATATCGATGGCGCGCACGACACCTGCGCAGAATCCGCGCGGGGCACTCAGGAGTACTTGCATGGGGTTGCCGCCTTGCGCGGCCTGTCTCTCAGGCCGCACCCCTCCCTAGCGACTATAGGCATAAGGCTGGGGAGCGTCAAGGCGCGCAGCCGTATAATAGATGGCGATGGCTATCGATCCGGCCAACGCCTTGGTGCTGTGCTACCACCGCAATCCTGGTGCCATAGCGCTGGGCCGACGCATTGCAGCCCTGCTCGGCACAGCGACTTCACTCCACTTGACCGATCGCGACGATCCCCTGCCGGACAGCCCGCCCTCGGTCGTCGTAACGGTGGGCGGCGACGGGACGCTGCTGCGCGCAGCACGGATGGCAGCGCCGCTCTGCGTGCCGCTGCTCGGCATCAACACCGGGCGCGTCGGCTTCCTGACGGAACTGGAGGCATCGGATGCCGAATCGCTGATACTGCGCTACCTCACCGAGCCTGGCTTCGCATGGCATGAGCAGCGCCAGATGGTGAAGGCTGCGCTTGGCGAGGCCGTCTTTCACGCGCTGAACGAGGTCGTCGTCGGGCGCGGGCCGGCAGGAAACGTAAGCCGCATCAACGTGTCCATCAACGGCGCGCACATGACCACCTACACCGCCGACGCCGTCATCGTCGCAACGGCGACGGGCAGTACCGCATACTCTCTTGCGGCTGGCGGGCCAATCCTGCACCCCGAAGCGGAGGACCTGGTGATCACGCCTGTCGCGTCGCACGGCGACCTCGCGGCGCCGCTGGTCGTGCCGCCAACGTCGCTCATCGAAATCGAGGCGCAGAGCCAGGCGGCAACCTCTGTCGCCGCCGACGGGTTTGCGGACATGCCGCTCCACCAAGGCGACCGCGTAGTCGTGACGGCCAGCGAGCATCGGGCGGAGTTTCTGCGCGCCGGGCCGGCGGAGAGTTTCTACGAGACACTCGTCTACCGCTTGCGGCGCGGTTCAGACCAGGCGTTGTCTGTCGCACGGATGCTTGCGGAGCAAGAGGCGCGGACGCGTGGCTGAGTGGGAGCGCATCGTCTCGAACGAGGCGCAGTACACAGGCCGGCGCATTACGGTGCTGAGGCAACGCATTGCCCTACCCGACGGGTCAATCCACGACCGGGACATCGTCCAACACCCGCACGCTGCGATCATTGCCGCGCTCGATGACGAGGGAAAGGTGCTCTTCGTTCAGCAGCACCGGACCGCCGTTGGCGAAGTGCTAACCGAACTCCCGGCGGGCGGCATCGATCCCGGCGAGGATCCGGGCGCCGCCGCGGAGCGCGAGTTGCGTGAGGAGACGGGCTACCGCGCAGAGCGGATGCGCAAGGTCGGCGAGTTCTGGACGATGCCGGGTTTGGCTACGGAACTGATGCACGCCTATGTCGCAGACCACCTCGTCCACGACCCGCTTGAAGGGGACACGGACGAAATTATCGAACTGGTCCGCGTCCCCTTCGACGAGGCAACCCAGCAGGCGCGCTCCGGTCACTTGAAGGACGGCAAGAGCATCGCGACGCTGCTGATGGCAGCGCCGCTGGTGCGCGACGGCCGCCTACTTCCTTAGGTATGCAGCAATGACGCGGTCGTGCTCTTCCGGGTGCTCCCACATGGGCCAGTGCGCGGCGTCTGCCATGCAGTAGTAATCGGCATTCGGGATCAGGCTTGCAAAGTACTCGCCGACGTCGGGGCCTGCCCCTGGATTGTTCTCCGTCCAGAAAACCATCGACGGCGGGCCAAGCTTGGCACAGTCTTCCTCCGTGAACTTGATGGGCGAGGTGCGCGGCACCGTGATACCGAACACGCGCTGCATCGACGCGTTGATTTCGGGGTCGGAGTACACCTTCATGCGGAATTGGACCATCTCGTCCGTAATGCGCTCAGGGCTGGATACGAGCCACTCGAGGCGTTTGCGGACGTTCTCGTAGTTGGGTTCCAGAACGGCGGCGCGGGAGAGGTCCATGAGGGCGCTGCCGCCGCCGGGTTGCTCCTTGAACGTAGGCTTGAGGTCGATGAAGTAGGCGCCCGTGTCCAGCACCAGCTTCCCGGCCCTATGGGGAAAGTTCATGCCGAAGGTGAAGGCGATGTTGGAGCCCATTGACTCGCCCTTGATGTGCGCCCATGAATGGCCCTCGGCGTCCAGGAGGTCGACGATGGCCTCTGCCTGCCGTAGCGCGGTATGCTCGGCGTCGAACGGCTCCTTGGACGAGTAGCCGTGGTAGAGCGCGTCGATTGCGTAGACGTGGAAGTCCTTGGCCAGGTTGAGGACGTTGCGTGCGTAGGCCTCCGCGTAGCCCCCGACGCCGTGAACGAGGATGAGGGGGTCGCCAGACCCTGCCTCGATGACGCGGGTGGAATAGCGCTTGCCCTTGATGACCCGCACCGTACTGCCGGCCAGCTCGACCCAGATTGAGCGCCAGTGCGTCTCGGTTGCCATGTATCTCCTCCTTGCTTCGATCGGTCAAGGAAGGATAGCCGTTCACACCCCTCATCGCGAGCGCCTGTTAGTTTTGGCTGAAGTAGGGCCCTTCAGAGGCGCGCCGAGGGCTGTGTACGAGACGGTCGATGACCATGCGCATGAAGCGCTGCTCCTCCAACAGCCGCTCCGCGACCGTGTTCAGTTCCAGCAACGCCTGCTGTACCGACTGGTTTCCCTGGAAGAGCTGGGCTAGTGCGTACGAAAGCTCCGCTGCGCCCTCCGGCAGCGGAATGTCCTGCACCCAACCGCCGCGGCGTGCAGCCATCGCTTGCACCAGGTTGCGGGCCAGACCGCGAGCGTTTGCCAGCGTGTCCTCGCTCAAGTCCGAATCGCCCTCGTCGAGAAATTCGACCTCAGCTGCAAGGTACGGCAGGTCGCGGTTGAGCGAAGCGATACGGAAGCGCAGCTCGCCGACGGCCTCGACGCGCAGGCGGCCGTCGCCCATCGGCGAGGCCTCCGCTATGCGCGCGGTCGTGCCAACGTCGTGCGGCACGGCAGAGCGGTCTCCCGCCTCAAAACCAGAGCGCAGCAACACAACGCCAAACGGCTCGTCATTCTCAACGCACTCCTTGGTGAGGCGGCGGTAGCGCTCTTCGAAGACCATAAGGGGCAGCTCCTCGCCCGGAAAGAGGACGACGGACTGCAGCGGGAATAGGCGGAGAAAGTGTGTCATCAGCTGGATCTGATGCGGACGCGCAGGCTCAGCAACTGCGCGGCGATGGCGACAACCACGGTCATTACCGTTATGACGACGCCCACAACGGCAGCGGCCTCTAGGCTCTCATCACGAATGAGGTCGAGTTGGAGCAGCGAGAGCGGGCGGTTGGCGCTCCCGGCGAGCAGCGCGATACGGCTGATGTCGCGCACGGCGGTCACGAACGTGACCAGCGCAACGGCCAGAATGGTCGGCGCCATGATGGGCAGGAGGATGCGGCGGTACGTGTTCAACCACGAGCCACCGGAGATGCGCGCCGCTTCCTCGATGTCGTAACCGATTTGCAGGAACGTGGCGCGGAACATCTGTACACCTACGGTGATGGTCCCCAACGTCACGGCCACGATGAGGACAATGGTGCTGGTATGAAGAGGCCTGAATATCGGGATGCTGAGAATCATCCAAAGCATCCCCAGTCCTAAGAGCACACCTGGCAGGGCCCACGGCAACCACGAGATGAAGTCCAGCACCATGCGGAACCGAAAGCGCGTGCGGACAATGACATAGGCAACGACCGAAAAGGAGGTGGCAGCAAGGAGCGCGGCACCGCCACCAAGCATCAGGCTGTTGCGCACCGAGTCGATGAATATGGGGTCGGTGACGACGCGGTTCCAGTGTTCCAGTGTGAAGGTTCCGGTCGGCAGACCAAAAAAGCCGAACAGCTTCATGAACGTGCCTGTCAGAAGAAAGGCTAGCGGTAAGACCGTCGCTATCGTGAGGAACGCGATTACCATGCCGAAGGCGGGCCAGCGCCAGCGCCCCAGGCGCGTGACGTTAGCCTTGTACTGGCCCGTCACGGTCGCATAGTTGCGCCTGCCCACAAAGCGGTACTGGAGGATGACGAACGGCACCATCACCACGAGGATGACAACGCTAAGGGCGGCTGCGCGGCCCGGGAACGAGGGGTCAAGCTTCACGAACTTCCAGATGGTGGTGCTATAGACGTCGATTCCAGCACGCCCGCCCAGCGCCAACTCTATCTCGAATGCCTGGAGCGAGATGACCGCAGACATCAGCGTCACGACGAGGATTGCGGGCATCATGATGGGGATGACGACGCGGCGCAACGTGCCAAGCACGGTAAAGCCTGCGATGCGAGATTGCTCCTCCAGCGACGAGTCCATGTTCCTGAAGGCCGGCGCAAGCAGCACAACCTTGATGGCAATGCTGCCCGTCACGAGGTGTACCCAGACGATGCCCCACCACGAGTAGATGTTGAAGATGCCGTCGTTGATGAAGGGGAGCTTCTGGAGCAATTCGTTCAGGTAGCCGTACGACGGGTGCAGCAAGAGCACCCAGCCGAGCAAGACTGGCAGCGTGGGCATAAAGAAGACCATCCAGAATCCGAACTCAAGCCAGCCGCGCCCGGGCAAATCGGTCCGTGCGATTAGCCAGACGAAGAAGATGGCAATGGCCAAGGCGATAGCCTGCCGGGTGATGGTAAGCGTAAAGGTGTTAATGAGCGATTGGCGGATGCCGGGGCTGGTGAAAGCCGCCTTCCATCCGTCCAGGCTAAAGACAGCGCGTGCACCTATCGTCTCCGCCTCATAGAAGCTGTTGATGAAGATGAAGACGAGCGGCGAGATGACAAAGAACGCAATGACGACGAAGAGGGTGGCGAACCCGAACGTCCTGCCATTGAGGTGGCCCCTAGCAAGCGATGAGAGCGCAGTTGGACGCAACGGGACGTCTAAGCCGGCCATATCGTCAAGTCGCCCTCCGGGAAACGCAGCGCCACGGACTCTCCCTCCTGCCAAGTCCGATTGCGCGGGAGGTGGAGGAGCGCAACCTGGTCCTCATTGAGCCGGATGCTGCACTCGTAGGAGTCACCCAAAAAGAGCACTGCCTCGATATTGCCTGTGAGGGTGTTGGTGGCGCTCTCGCCGCCAGTTTGGAGCTGAACATCAACTAGTTCCGGCCTGATGGCGATAGAGACAGCCTCACCCTCTGCGAGTGCGATGCCGCTGTTGTGGCAGCGAAGTTCGGGCCCTGCCTCCCCTAGTACGCGCACCACCACAACGCCATGATCAACCGCCGTAACGGTGGCAGGCAGCACGAGCACGCGGCCAAGGAAGTCACGGACGAAGGGGCTCGACGGCGTGCTATAGACCTCATCAGGCGTACCGACCTGCTCCACGTTCCCTGCGTCCATGACGGCTATTCGATCGGAGAGGCTCAGCGCCTCCACCTGATCGTGCGTCACGAGCAGGACGGCGATATTCAGCTCTCGCTGCAAGACCTTCAGTTCGACGCGCATCTGCTCACGGAGGCGGGCGTCGAGGTTGCTGAAGGGCTCGTCCAGCAGGAGCAATTTGGGCTCGTAGACGAGGGAACGAGCGACGGCTACCCGCTGCTGCTGCCCGCCACTAAGCATGGGTCCAGGTCTGTTCTCAAGGCCTTCAAGACCAACGAGCGCGAGGGCGCGCCGGACGCGTTCGCCCATTTCGCCTCGCTTGATGCCGCGCGCTTTGAGCGGATAGGCCACGTTCTCAAAAACGGTCATGTGAGGCCAGATGGCGTAGGACTGGAAGACCATGCCCATGTCACGCTTATGCGGCGGGACGTTGATGCGCTGGCTAACGCTCACAATGGGGCGATCGGCGAAGAGGATGTCGCCCTGGTCCGGCACCTCGAACCCGGCAAGGAGGCGAAGCGTGGTGGTCTTGCCGCAGCCGCTCGGGCCGAGGAGCGTGAACACCTCCCCCGCTCCGATATCCAGGCTTAAGTCGTCAACCGCCCGAACCGAGCCGAACGACTTGCTGATGTTCTTGATGCGGACGATGGCATTGGGTGGCTCCACGGGTCTCCTCTTGGCAGCCAAGCGGCAGTCGGGCCTGGCCGAGCGTTGTCCGGCCAGGCCCGATTCAGTCGCAAACGCGCTGTTCTACCGTCCGGCTAGCGCCTCTTCAGCTATCGTGCGGGTCGGCAGCAGGCAGCAGACGAAGTAGTTCGCCTCCTCGGTCGAGAAGTCGAACCACGAGACCTCTGGGTTGGGCATGCGCTCAGCGTTGCCCAGCGGCACGTCGAGGCGCCGCGAGTTCTCACGCCCGAGTTCTGCCCACTGCGTCTGGCCGTCGACCGTTAGGAACCAGTTGGCCATGAGGGCAGCGGCATTCGGGTGCGGCGCATTGACGGGGATGGAGACAAAGTTAGAACCGCCCTGGAACCGCCCATCCGGCGGCTCGATGCGCTGAATGGTCAGGCCCAAACCCTCGTCCTGGAACTCCTTCAGCACGGGACGGGTGACGCCGATGCCGATGGGGCAGTCATCAGTTCGTACCATCTCCGCGACCATCTCCTGGGTAGTGGCGAAGATTTGCGGCTCTTGCGTCGTCAGGAGCTGGCGCAGGAAGTCTTCGCCCTGCGACTGAAGCAGGAACGCAGCCATGAACTGTGGCGTGCCACCAAGCCGCGGGTCCACCCAGCAGACGCGGCCCTTGTACTCCGGCTTGAGCAGGTCCGCCAGCGAGGTGAAGCTCGCCACCGGGGTGAGGTCGTCGCGAACGAACGCCGTCTCCGCGATGAACACGTGGAAGGCGAACAGGTACTTGCCCGCGGCGTCCAGGAAGTTGGTGTCGAAGGATCCGCCAAGCCACTTGGAGTCGTCCAACACCTCCTCTAGGAACACCACGTCTCGAACGGGGACCAAGTGGTTCTCCGCAGCGTACGAACCAAGCAGGTAGGTAGCGCCGGTAGCGAGGATGTCCCACTCCCAGACGTCATTCTCCCACTCAGACTGCAGCCGGGAATTCGCCTCTCCGCCCGCCAGAGGCACGTACTCGACGGAGATACCCGGGAAGCGCTCCTCGAAGGCGAGCCAGGCATCGCGGCGAAAGTCGCTGGGGTGCCCTGCTATGCGTACGGTCCCCTCTTCCTTTGCCTTCTCGTAAAGGGCCGCCATACGCTGCTCGTCCGACTCGGGCGCCATGGCTTCCCCATCGTCCTTGTCCATGGCTTCCCCGTCGTCCTTGTCCATCGCCTCCGCTTCAGTGGGCGTCGGCGTAGCCGGGACGGGCGTCGGGGTTGGATCATCTCCTCCGCACGCGCTTACAAGGCCGAGTAGGCCAATAGCAAGCACGAAGGCGGCCAGCACCGCCGGCCTGAATATGCGGGTCATGTTCATCCTCCCTGTTTTTCATGTAGCGTCAACGCGCCGTCCTCGACGGCGACGTCATAAACGGACGCCCACTGGCCGCGCTGGTTGAGGCAGCGGCCTGTCGTTAACTCGAAAATCCAGCCGTGGACAGGACACTTGATGTTCCTGCCGAACAACAGGCCCTCGCCGAGGTCGCCCAGCTCGTGGGGGCATTCGCGGTCGATGGCACGCAGATCGTTACCGACCTTCAGGACAACCACCTCACGGCCCTTGATTTCCACGATAGCCAAGTCGTCCTTGTCCAGCTCGGGCGGATAGGGCACCCGGTGGGCCTGTGTGCTGCTCTCCATGCTTGCTTGTGTCGCCCCTAGGCTACAGTCAGACGGCGCAACGTCTCGTCCTTCTCCAACCCGTTCAGCATCCAGCCGACGGGGACGCAGAAGCGGCTTTCGAGTAGCAGGTCGTAGACGGCGTCGCTCGCGCGGCGCTCATCGATGCCGACTGATTGGACACGCTGCTTGAAGATGCTGTGGAGACCCTTGCCGTCGTCCCAGCTTGCGCTCTTGTAGTCGTCGGCGAGGGCGCGCGCGAACTCACGCTGCTCACCATCAAGGGCGCCGGCGTTGGGCGCCACATCCTCCATCGCCGGCATGAACGACCAGTTCTCCTGGACGACGCCCGCTTCGAAGTCGGACTCGATGACCTCGCCATCCATGACACAGAACTGCGGTCGAATCATGAGCGAGCCGGTGCGCTTCCCTCCCTCGCAATCGCGGAAGATGTACTCGCCCTCCTCGATGTCAAAGACGGTGATGCGCGCGGGATATCCGACAGTGAGACTGCCGATCATGTGGTCAAGGCCCTGGCTCTTGGCCGGGTTGATGGTAACGCGCTCGACCACGTCCTTGAGCGTCAGCCCAAAGTTGAGGAAGAGCGACATCACGTGCGCGAGCGAGTGCGCCGGACCGGTGATGTTCACGCCCTGCAGGTCGGAACTGATGACGTCAGTGACTATGCCCTGGTGAAGCAGCTTGTCGTAAGCATTGAAATCGAAGTTGAGGCCTCCGAATCCGACGTCGAAGAGGACGCCGCGCTTCCGAGCCGCAACGACCTCAGGGTAGACCTTGCCACGGTCGTCAAGAAGGTTGCCCCAATTGCCAGTGTAGACGTGGGTGACGATGTCTCCGGGGCGCAGCATGTCCAATACTTCACGGGTGATGATCGTCATGTGCTTCGGTTGATTGCCGAAGTCGCCGATGTCGCCAACGTGCATGTAGATGGGAACGCCGCTGGCCTCGGAGATTTGCTGCGCTGCAGCGACGGGTGTGAATCCAAGGCGGGTAATGGCGGCGGACTTGACCATCTTGATGCGGTCGCTATTGCGCCCGATGACGTCCTTCCACTCCTCCACCGGCACCTCGAGCGCATTGTTGGTCTCGACGTCCAAGATGGCTTGCGATCCGGTGTAGATGCCGGCTGCGTTGTACATGACGAACGCGAAGATGTCGGTCTTGCAGCGGCCCTCCCAATAGGCACGGCAGTCGTCGTACGTCCATGCGCCCGCGCCGCCTGCGTCGAGCATCGTCGGAACGCCCTGGAGGACACCGATCGTGTCGGGATGGGAGAATGCAAGATGGCTGTATGCGTGAACATGCATGTCGAACCAGCCCGGCGTTACGTACTGGCCGCTGGCCTCGACCACACGCTCCGATTCGTGGGCGTCTACCTCGTCGCCGACCGCCGCAATCTTGTTGTCCTTTACGGCAACGGACGTAATCCGGTCGATGCCCAGTGCGGGGTCGAGAACGTGTCCGCCACGGATGACGAGGTCGTACCGCATGATGGCCTCCCTTTTCCCGAATCAACGGCCTGCGTTTCAGGCCTGAACGACTGCATAATAGACCACCGCACGTAAGTGTCAATCGGCATCCCATCATTTTGTGGCTATTCGTCGCCAACCAATGGGGGCCTTACGAGTATCGCAAGTCCCTACCCCTTATCTTAGGAAGCAGCCTGCTGGAAAGGCGATCGTCAGAATCTTGGCTTCAGCGGCAATGGCGAAGGGGGTTGCGCTACGCCTCCGCCGGAACGGTCTGGACGGTGATGAGGTCGGTCAGTCCTTCGAACTGGCCGTGCGACGAGCTGAGGACCACGATGCGCTGGCCAGGTTCGATGTAACCGCGGCGGCGCAGCGTGCTCAGCGACGCCCCTATCGTCTCCATTTCGTCCTCCGGCCTCACGAGGACGGGTGTTACGCCATACGGCAGCGCAAGGCGCCTGGCCACCGATGGTTCGGTGGTCATGGCGTAGATGGGCAGCGACGGGCGTTGGTGGGACAGCAGCGATGCAACGTGGCCGGAGCGCGTGAATACGAGCATGGCATCTGCCTCCACCTCCTCGGCAAGCACGCGCGCATGCGCCGCAAGCACGTGGCCCTGCTCTTTCGTGGGATAGCCGAACCGGCGCGGCTCCGTCGTCTCGGCCTGCAGGGCGATGCGGTGCATTGTCTGAATCGTCTGCAGCGGGTGCGCACCGATGGCCGTCTCAGCGGAGAGCATGATCGCGTCGCTGCCGTCGAGGATGGCATTGGCGACGTCGCTGGCCTCTGCGCGTGTAGGCACGGGCCACTCGACCATCGACTCGAGCATCTGCGTGGCGGTGATGACCGGCACGCCCCACTCGCCTGCCCTGCGAATCATTTCCTTCTGAAGCAGTGGGACGCGCTCAGGGGATACCTCGACTCCAAGGTCGCCGCGCGCAACCATGATGCCGTCTGAGGCGGACAGAATGCCCTCGATATTGGCGACGGCCTCGGGGTGCTCGACCTTGGCAATGATGGGCGATGACGCGCCGAGCGAGCGAATGATGCGGCGGCACTCCAGCACATCCTCGCGTCGCCGCACAAAGGAGAGTGCGACGAAATCGACCTGATGTTGCACGCCGAACGTAAGGTCCTCGCGGTCCTTGTCCATCAGGGCGCCGATGGAGACGAAGCTGTCGGGCAGATTGACGCCCTTCTGCGCCGTGACGATGCCCCCTTGCTCTATGGTCGCGTCCAGCTCCGTGCCGCGAACGCCGTTGACGCGCAGGACGATCGCGCCGTCGGCGATGAGGATGCGGTGGCCTGGCCTCAGGTCGTCGGCAAGTCCGGGATAGGCGATGGCGATGCGCCCGGGCGCGCTCGCCTCCGCCTCCGTCGATACGACAATAGCCTCCCCTGATTCAAGCGCCACGCCGTCATCAGGCGCAGCGCCCGTGCGTAGTCGCGGGCCCTGAATGTCTTGCAGCAGCGCAATGGTGCGCCCTTCTTCCTCCGCGATGCGGCGCAGCATGGGGATTGCCTGCTCCATCTCGCTGGTGGTGGCGTGGGAGAAATTGAGGCGAACGACGTTAACCCCCGCGCGAATGACCGCGCGTGCCGTCTCCTCGTCGGCGATGGCGGGGCCCCAGGTGGCAACGATCTTGGTCCTGCGATAGGTCATGGCAGCTCGCAGCGTCTATCATAGCGCCGAATCCGCTAGGCTCCGAAAAGGCCTGCACAGGGAGGCTTGCATGTTCGTACTCGTAGTCGACATCCACGTCAAGAGCGAGCACCGCGACGCATTCATCGCAGCCATCACCGAGAACGCGGCGACGTCCAGCTCCGAGGCCGAGCCGGAGTGCATCCGCTTCGAGGTTGTGCAAGACAACGATGACCCCGACCGCTTCACGCTCTACGAGGTGTACGAGAGGCCGGAGTCGCTGGACGCGCACCGCGAGACGCCGCACTTCAAGAAGTACTTCGCCGCAGCGGGCGACCTGATGGCGGAGCCTCCCTCGCGGCGGGCAGGGACGATGCTCTACTCGCCGCTTGCCTAGTTCAGCCCCAGCACCTCGTTCGCAGCCGCGAACGCGTTGACCGACACGGGCCACCCCCCGTAGAAGGCCATGTGCTGAAAGAGTTCGCCCAGTTCCTCCTGGGTGACGCCGTTGTCGACGGCGCGGCGTATGTGTCCCTTGAGCTGCTCGGTGCGATAGAGGACGGTGAGCGCCGCGACGGTGATGAGGCTGCGGTCGCGCTTCGACAGCCCCGGCCGTTCCCAGATATCGCCGAATAGGACTTCGCGCGTCAGCTCCCCGAAGCGTGGCATGAGCTGCTCCCAGGGGCCCTGTGGTGTCTGCGTGCTGCCGGTCGTCATGGCAATCTCCCTACTTGGAATGGGCGGAGTTTAGCAGTGGGTCGGTTGCAGCCTGTTAGCATTCGAACGTGCAGCGCGTCCCCTCCAACGCACGCCCTCCCCGCATCTTCTACGGCTGGGTGATCGTCCTTGCGTCATTCGTGATGGGCTCCTTTGCCTCGGGGCTCGCGATTTGGGCGCCGAGCTTCTTCGTCCTCCCGATGCGCGAAGAGCTGGGCTGGTCGACCTTCGATTTCTTCCTGGCCTTCACCATCCGATCTGTAGTGGCGGCGTTCATCGCACCATTCGTGGGGCCGTACCTCGATACGACCAACGGTCCGCGCATCCTAGGCCTGATCGGCGTCCTCGCGATGGGCGCGTCCCTGATCGGCACCAAGTGGATCGGAGACATTCCGGCGCTCGATTTCATGAGCGCCAAGGTGCAGTTCTACCTCCTCTTCGGCGTCCTGGGCGCATTCGGGTTCGTGGGATCGGGATTCGTCATCGCCAACGCAGTCCTGCCCAAGTGGTTCGTGCGCAAGCGTGGCAGGGCGTTGGGCATCGCGCACATTGGGACAGGATTTGGGCCGTTCCTGTTTCCCTCGATAACGCAACTGTTCATCAGCCTCCTGGGATGGCGTGACGCGTGGGTGGCGCTTGGCCTCGTTAGCATCATCGTGCAGTTGCCGTTCACACTCGCGCTGCGGGGGCGCCCGGAAGACATGGGCCTCCATCCCGACGGCGCGCCAACGCCCGCGGAGAGCGCAGCCGCCGGTGGTGGGTCCGTTTACGAGCGCGAGCGCAGCTACACGCGCACTGAAGCCTTGCGAATGCAAGCCTTCTGGTTCGTGGTTGCGGCCGTGGTGCTGGCAGGCGCGGGTTTTCAAGGCTTTCAGCCGAACTGGGCGCCATATCTGCTAGAGCGCGGATTCGGTGAGGGCCTCACGGTCGCCGCAACATCGGTATACGGCGCGTTCTCATCGACATCGCGCATCGTATGGGGCGTGCTGGCGGAGCGGTTCGAGGCACGCAAGCTGCTTATCGCCCAATCGTTCCTTGCGGGATCGGTCATCTTCATCCTCATTTACGCCGTGGACGAATGGATGGTCATCGTCTTCATGGTGCTGGCAGGCCTATCGATCGGTGGGTACTTCATCCTCCAGCCGCTGCTGGTCGCGTCGTACTTCGGGCGCAGATACCTCGGTGGGGTAAACAGTGCGCTGATGCCGTTCAACACCTTCTCGAGCGCGATCGCACCAGTCCTCATCGCAGGGCTGCGCGACCTGCGCGGCAACTACTTCCTCGCGTTCCTGTCGCCGATAGCGGCGTGGTGGCTGGCGGCGACCATCGTGGCGATGTCACGCCCGCCCTACGCAGCGGGGCGACGGTAGAAGCGTGCTCCCCTATTAGGCCCCAGTCTCTGCCGAAATGACGGGAGAGGCCGCCGGAGTGCGGGACGAAGAATGCGAACCGGTGGCGCGTCCAGCAGCAGCGGCCAGCGTGGTCAGTACTTCCTCGAGAGATGGGTCGGGCTCGCGGGATGTTTGGGCTGAAAGGTGCGTCCCGCCGACGAGTTCGAAGGTGGCGGCGGCACCGTTCAGCATGTCGGGCGATAGGCCCAGGCTCTCAAAGGTCTTGGCAATCTCCCACATCTCCCCTACCCACCTCCGGGACCTGCGGGGCATCGTCGGGACGCCGCGTATAAGTTGGTCGGCAACGCCCAAACTGCCCATGTCAAGCTCCTCGAACAACGCGTCGCCCAAGTCCAGGATCCGCGCGGCTGTCAGGAGCTGCGTCCAGAGCGCGGTCGTGCCCTTGGTAGAAGCGGCATAGACCATCTTGAGGCCTGACGCCTGCCCGATCTCGGGGCCGACGGTCTTGACGTTCAACCCCGCATCAGCCAGGACGCTCATCGCAGAGACATCGGGGCCTGAGCAGCAGATGCGGGTGTTGCCGCCCGGCTTGGGCGGCGAACCGATGATGCCTGCATCGATGAATGTAGCGCCCAAAGCACCCATCCGCTTCGCGATGGCGTCAACCGTCTGCGGAGCGATGGCGTTGCATTCCGCAAAGACGGGACGCGCACCGGTGCGCCCCATTGCGCCGGCGACAGCGTCCGCGATGCCTTCGGACTCGGACGGCACGAGCACACTCAGGATGAGCGCGGACTGGCGCACGAGGTCATCGAGGCTGCCGGCGTCGCGCATGCCCGCCTCTTCGGCACGGGTGCAGGTAAGCGGGCTGCGGCCCTCAAGTACGGTTGGAGCGTCAATGCCCACACGAGTAAGCGCCGCGCCGATAGCGGAGCCCATATCCCCCGCGCTGAGAATGCCGACGGTAGTCATGCGCGCATCACCTCCACGAGCGTGAGCGCCAAAATTATAGGGGATTGCAGGGTATGTCCTTGACCGCCGTTTCCCTGCGTCCCGATAATTCTCAGCGTCAGCAACGCTAGCGCCACCGGGGGCAGACAAGGAAACGGGCGTCCCTACATGTTCGGGACCGTCGCCATCACTAACAGGTCGCTGGAGGAGTATGCGCCGATTGTCGGGGCAGAGAAGATTGCGCAACTGCGCGAGCTTGCGGCTCCACTGCGAGGCCTCCGTTTCCTGCACCTGACTTCTCCCGCGGCAAGCGGCGCCGTCCGCTACCTCCTGTCGTCGTCAATCCCCTTGTTCATCGACCTGGGCCTGCAGACGCTTTGGCAGCAGGTGCGAATGCCTACGGACATGTGGCAGATGGACCAGCGCCAGCGGCGCGCTCTATCCGGCTATACGGTGGAATGGACGCGCCAGGACGAGGCAGAGTGGCGGCGTTTTAACGAAACCAACGCCGAACTGTACGACGAGGAATTCGATGTGGTGGTGGTGCATCACACGGGCTCGGTGGGGCTGCTTCCAGCGTTAACGCGCACGCGCATGGCCCGGCCTGAGGGAACGTGGATCTGGCACTCGCACCGCGACTACCGTGACGCGCAGGCGCATTCGTGGGCAGCCATCCGTGAGGCCGCAGGCGAGTTTGACGCAGCGTTCTATGACTACAAGGACTTCATCCGGCCCGACGCGCCTAGCCACCGGTCGGCGGTCATCCAGCCGGGCATCGACCCCCTGGCTGCGCGCGCAAGCCCACTAACCGATGGTGTCAGGGAGGTGGTACTCGGCCAGCGTGGTATCCGGCTCGACCGACCCATCTTGTCGCAAATCATCTTCAACTTGCGCGAGGAAGACCCGATGCAAGTGCTGGACGTGTATGAGCGCGTCAAGGCGCACCGGCCAGACGCGCAGCTAGTCGTCGCCAACATGGTGGCTGAGAAGGAGATATCGGCGCTGTTCGATAAGCTGTCCGAACGCGCGAATGAAATCGGGGATTGCCTCATCCTGACCGCAATGGATCGCGTCGGAAACGTCGAGCTCTCCGTCCTGCGGAGCGTATCAACGGTGCTGCTGCATCAGGGCCAGCCCAAGGGGGTATCGGTCCAGTTGTTGGAGGAGATGTGGCAATCGCGTCCCATCGTCTCGGGACGTAGCCCCGTTGCGCTGGCGACACTGAAGGAGGGGCGCTCGGCGCTGTTCGCCGACACGCCGGACGAGCAAGCGGGCGCCATCATCTACCTGCTCGACAACCCGAAGGTGGCCGCACGGCTGGGCAACTCCGCGCACAAGCAGGTCGCGCAGCGCTACCTCATAACCACCTTCCTGGAGCGCTACCTCAAGACACTGGTGCAAACCACCAAGCGGCGCAGCCGTCGGATCGCGTGAGGCTATCCCGATGCCCATCCTTGTTCCCGTTGCACCTAAGTCGATCGAAGAGTACCGGCCGATCATTGGCGATGCTAAGACCGATGAGATCATCGAGTTGGCCAAACCGCTGCAGGGCTCTCGCGTCTTGCACCTGAACGCAACCTCTTTCGGCGGCGGGGTGGCAGAGATCCTGCACACCCTCATCCCCCTCCTGCGCAGCCTGGGCATCGAAGTCGATTGGAAGGTCATGGAGGCATCCGGCGACTTCTTCAACGTGTCCAAGCAGATGCACAACGCGCTGCAGGGAATGTTCATCCCATGGAACACGACCATGGGGGAGACATGGAAGAGCGTGAACCGCGCGAACGCGGATACGCTCGACGGCACCTACGACTTTGCATTCATCCACGACCCGCAGCCCGCAGGCATTCTCCAAGCGCTCACGGAGCAGGGCAGCCAGATGGCCATCGACACGCGCTGGATCTGGCGCTGCCACCTCGACACGACGGAGTCGCTGCCGGAGGTCTGGGACTTCTTGCGCCCGGCAGTACAGCTCTACGACGCAGTCATCTACACGAAGGAGGCCTACGTCAACGGCTCCTTCCCCGGCGTCGAGATGGCGTTCATCCCTCCAGCCATAGACCCGCTGAGCACCAAGAACATAGAGCTGTCGCCCGACATCATCCGCGACGTCCTGCAGCGCTACAGCATCGACCCCAACCGGCCGATCATGGCGCAGATATCGCGCTTCGACCCCTGGAAGGACCCGCTGGGAGTCGTCGACGTCTACCGTGCGCTAAAGTACGAACACAGGGACCTGCAACTGCTAATGGTCGCGTCGATGGCAGACGACGACCCTGAGGCATGGTCGTTCTACGAGCGCATCGTCCGGCGCGCGGGAGAGGACTACGACATCCATGTCCTGACCAACCTCAACGGCGTGGCCAACCTCGAGGTGAACGCATTCCAGCGTGCAGCAGACGTTGTCCTGCAAAAGTCGACTCGCGAGGGCTTTGGGCTGGTGATATCGGAGGCGCTGTGGAAGGGGCGCCCCGTCGTCGCCGGCGCTGTCGGCGGCATTCCTATGCAGATGGCCAACGGCAAGGCAGGCCGACTGGGCAACTCGACAGCCGATTTCATCGAACACGTGGGCGAGCTGCTCGAAAACCCCGGCCTTCGCGAAGAAATGGGACTGACTGGGCGCGAGCACGTCCGCGAGAACTTCCTGACCACTCGCTTGCTGGCCGACCACCTGCGCCTGATGCTGAGGATACAGGTGGGACCCGCAAAAGAGACGGCACCTACCTCAGCCAAACGGCGCACCGGCTCGAGACGCCGTGCTGCCTGACGTCTACATCGGCATCGACCTCGGCGGCACCAAGATTCTCGCCATCGCAGCACAGGCGGACGGAAAGGTGCTTGGCGATTCGACCTTGCCGACGCCCGCCCACTGCGGCCCGGACGCCGTCATAGACACCATCTGCGAGGCAACGGATGGAGCCTTGGCGCAGGCTGGACTGACGCACGACGCAATTCACTGCGCGGGCATCGCCGCAGCAGGGGCCATCGACGCCGATCGCGGTATCGTCGTTCACGCGCCCCAACTGCCAGACTGGCACAACGTGCCGCTCATTCAGATGTTCCGCGCACACATCGACGTGCCGACGGTCATTGGAAACGATGCCAACCTCGCGGCCCTGGCGGAGCAACGGTTCGGAGCAGCCAAGGGGTACGCGCACGTGCTCTACGTCACCGTGAGCACAGGTATCGGCGGCGGCATCATCGCCCATGGACGCCTGCTCAGCGGCGCACACGGATTCGCGGGTGAAGTCGGCCACATCACGCGTGCAACGCGACGGTAGGTACGGAAGAAGCAGCGTCGCCGGGGCAGTCGAGAGCCTGGCGTCCGGCACAGCGCTCGCACAGATTGCCGAGGAGCGGATGGCTGCAGGGGAGGCCTCATCGATGGCCGCCTCCGGCCTGCAAGCACCCGCAGTATTCGCCGCCTACCGCCGGGGCGACGCGCTGGCGGAATCGGTGGTGCAAGAGGGCATCGCCTACCTCGGCGCGGCCATGACGACGTGGGTGAACATCATTGACCCCGCCATTGTTGTCATCGGAGGCGGGCTGTCGAACGAGTGGGCTGACTACATAGTGCCGGCAATCGAAATCATGAGAGATCAGGCGTTTGCGGGAATCGGAAAGGAGTTGCCCGTAGTGCAGACAGCGCTGGGGGCCGAGGTAGGCGCACTCGGCGCAGTGGCCCTAGCCGCCGACGCGGGGGCTGACTAAGCGCCGCCCTTTTCGCGCATGTGCAGCATGAGGCCCGCAGCCACGAGTAGGGCGGCCAGCGCTATCCACGTAATGAGGGCAACCCAAAAGCCGAGGGGTAGGCTCGCGAGCGCCAGCGTCATAGTCGTCCTCCTATGTCCGGTTGGCGATTGTGCCTTGTGAGCAGCCCTGCGGTCAATGCGCGACGGAACGAGCGGCAACTGATATAGTCCAATGTTGGCCTGCGCCACAAGGGCGCGGGGGGAGGATGCGGTGCCCGCATACGGGATCCTCGGAGCCCAGTGGGGTGATGAGGGCAAGGGCAAAATTGTCGACTTCCTGGCAGAACGAGCGGCCATGGTAGTCCGCTTTTCCGGCGGGAACAACGCTGGACACACCGTCATCAACGACAAGGGGGAGTTCAAGCTCCACCTAGTCCCGTCCGGCATCTTCTGGGAGCACGTTACGCCCGTCATCGCGGCCGGTGTCGTCATCGACCCGCCGACGCTCATGCTCGAGCTCGACGAATTGGAGGGCGCGGGGCGTGGACACCAGCCGCCTTGTGGTAAGCGACCACGCCCACGTCATCATGCCCTACCACGTCACTCTCGACCAGTTGGAGGAGGAGGCGAAGGGACGGAACGCCATCGGCACGACGGGGCGCGGTATCGGCCCAGCCTACGTCGACAAGGCGTCTCGCGTCGGCATTCGCGTCGGCGACCTGCTCGACAAGCCCTACCTCACCAGCAGGCTCGAACCGGTCGTGGAGCAGAAGAACCGCATCCTGACGAATGTGTTCGGCGCGGGGCCCATCGATGCAGAGTCGTTGCTCCAGAGCGCGCTGGAGTGGGGGGAGCGACTGCAACCCTACATCGGCTCATCGGAGTTGATGGTCGGCAAGGCGCTCGCGCGCGGCGCCCGTGTCGTGCTGGAGGGCGCGCAGGGCACGATGCTCGACGTCGACCACGGCACCTACCCGTACGTCACCTCGTCCTCACCGATGATTGGCGGTGCGTTGACGGGCGTGGGCATACCGCCACGCGAGATACGCGAGACGGTCGGTGTGTTCAAGGCGTACTCGACGCGCGTCGGCTCAGGCCCCATGGTTACGGAGTTGCACGACGCGACGGCTGACGAAATCCGCGAACGCGCCTGGGAGTACGGCACGACGACCGGCAGACCCCGCCGCGTCGGGTGGTTTGACGGCGTTGCGGCGCGTTACAGCGCGCTGGTCAATGGCTTCACCTCAGCGGTGCTCACACGCCTCGACGTGCTCGACGACATATCGCCCGTGCGGCTGTGTGTGGCATACGAATTGGACGGCAAGCGCATCGAGGAACTCCCCAGCAGCCCCAGCGAGCTCGAACGCTGCACCGCCATCCTGGAAGACCTCCCAGGCTGGACGCGCCCGACCGCAGGAGCGACGGCGTTCGACCAACTGCCGGAAGAGGCGAAGGGGTTCATCTTGCGTCTGCAGCAGCTCATCGGCGCTCCCATCGACATGATTTCCACCGGCCCCCGGCGCGGGGAGACCATCGTCGTCAGGCGCATCGTAGCGTAGCCCGATACAAGGAGTGAGAGCATGAAGTTTGGTTTCTTCGACAACTGGACGTTGGGTGTGGTGAAGGGCGACCGCATCGTCGATGTGTCGGATGTGGTGGGCAATGTACGCGCAGACTCGCCGATGGAGCTGGCGACGGCGGTTCTGTCCAACCTGGACGTGCTGCGCGGACCGATGGAGGAGCGCGCAGCATCGAATGAGGGTGTGCCTCTTGGAACAGTCACCGTGCTCCCGCCTGTGCCTCACCCCGACAAGATCATCTGTATGGCAGTGAATTACCTGGAAGGCGAAGACCCGCCAATTCCAGAAATCGACGCATTCCTGAAGGCGTCCGACTGCGTCATCGGCCACGGCAGCACCGTGCTCATGGATCCCAGGTGCAATGCGCGTATCTTCCATGCCGAGCCCGAAGTCGCATTGGTGATCGGCAAGCAGGGCCGGCACATCGAGCAGCCAAATGCAATGGAGCACGTGCTGGGCTACACCGGCTTCTTCGACGTCTCCGGACGCATTCAGGTGCGCGGCGCTCAGAGCTACTTCCAATCCAAATCGTGGGCCACGTTCGGCCCCATGGGGCCGTTCATCGTCACCAAGGATGAGTTCCCCGACCCGCATGACATCAACGTGAAGGTCTGGAACGGCGACTACAACTTCCCCGGCTACAACACGAGCGAGATGGCCCACAAGATTCCGGAGTGCATCGAGTTCGCCAGCGCCATCATGGAGCTGAACGTCGGCGACATCATCAGCACCGGAACGAACCACCAGAACCTAGGCGCGATTCAGGATGGCGACCGAATCGGTATGGATATCGAAGGCATCGGCGTGTTGGAAGTGCTGGTGTCCGACCCAGCCAGGCGCGAGTGGGCGCGCGGTCGCGACGAGGAGATGGCGGCGCGCATGCGCGCCGGCGAGCGCAGCTAGGCCCGCAGCGGCCCTCACGTAGCGGCATAGGGCTATAATTTGGGGGTCATGGCGAGCGATAGCGACATACGCGTAGTAGTTCACGGCGCAGCGGGCAAGGTCGGGCGCGAGGTGGTCGCCGCCGTCAATGCGGCTGAGCGGTTCCATCTCGCCGCGACGGTGGACCTGGCAGAGCCTCAGGCACTGGTTGGCGCACCCCACTACCCGAACGTCGCCGACGCGCTCAACGAGCACCCGGCGGACGTGGTAGTCGACTTCACCAATGCCGCAGCGTCGATTGGGATGGCGCCAGCGGCGCTTGAGGCCGGGGCGCGACTGGTCATCGGCAGCACAGGCTTCACTGAGGAGCAGATACGGCGCCTCGAAGACCTCGTGGGCGAACACCGACTATCGGCAGTGCTCGCGCCCAACTTCACCATCGGCGCCGTGCTGCTCATGCAACTGGCCAACATGGCGGCGTCCTACTTCGAATACGTCGAAGTTGTGGAAGAGCACCACGAGACCAAGATCGACGCCCCTTCCGGCACGGCGCTCGCGCTCGCCCGCGCCATTCACGAGGGCCGCGCCGGCGGCTTTCAATGCAACGTGCCTGAACGCGAGCCGCTCGCCGGCACGCGGGGCGCGGACTACGAAGGCATCTCCATCCACTCCGTGCGCATGCCGGGGAAGATGGCCAACCACCAGGTGACATTCGGCGGACAGGGCCAAACGCTGACGCTGCGGCACGACACCATCAACCGCGAGTGCTACATCCCTGGCGTGCTGATGGCAATGGAGCGCGTTATGAAGTTGAACGGTCTCGTAATCGGACTTGATAAGGTGATGGCAGTATGAGCGCACCAAGGGTTGTCGTGGTAGGAGCGACGGGCGCCGTCGGGAAGGTGGCGCTTCGGGTGCTCGAGGAGCGCAATTTCCCGATGTCGTCGCTGCGCGTATGCGCATCGGAGCGCTCCGTCGGCAAGCGCGTGAACTTTCGCGGAGAGGAGCTCGAGGTCGAATTGGCCACGCCAGCGGTGTTCGCCAACAGCGACATCGTGTTCACCGCCGTCGGCTCGGCAATGAGCCGGGAGTTTGCGCCCATGGCCGTGGAGCGGGGCTGCGTCGTCATCGACAAGAGCGCAGCCTTCCGAATGGAGTCGAGCGTTCCGCTGGTCGTGCCCGAAATCAACCCCGACGACGTCGAGGGCCACCAGGGCATACTCGCCGTGCCCAACTGCTCGACGACGCAGATGGTAATGGCGCTCTATCCCTTGCACTGCGCGAACCCCATCAAGCGCGTCATCGTCGACACCTATCAATCGGTATCAGGTACCGGCGCCGAGGCAATGGAAGAGCTGACCGTGCAATCGGGACAGGTGCTGCGCGGAGAGGCGACGCAGCCGGAGCAGTACCCCCATCGCATTGCATTCAACATCCTGCCTCAGGTCGAAACGTTCCTTGATGACGGCTACACGACGGAAGAGCGGAAGATGCGCGACGAGACACGGAAGATCATGCACGCGCCGGATCTCGCACTCTCCGCGACGTGCGTGCGTGTCCCCGTGCCGGTATCACACGCCGAGGCCCTCCACATCGAGTTTGAGCAACCGATGTCGGTCGGTGAAGCACGCGAGTTGCTCGCCACCTTCCCCGGCGTATCCGTCGTCGATGACCCATTGACTTCGACCTACCCAATGCCCATGGACGCCGAAGGGCGCGACGAGGTGTTTGTCGGGCGGCTGCGGCAGGACGACTCGCACCCCAACGGCCTCGCGTTGTGGGTGGTGTCCGACAACCTCCGCAAGGGCGCGGCGACCAACGGCGTGCAGATAGCGGAGGAGTTGCTCCGCCGCGACGCGCTTCACCGGAACGGCGCATAGATGCCCTTCGCCATCGGCGACCGCGTCACCATCGACCTCGACAAGCTGGGCAGCGTCAGTGCAAGCGGCGTGGTAACAGGGCGCGTGTTCCAGACACCGGGGGAAGGTCGCTACGACGTGCTACCGGACGAGCCAATCGGAGAGGTGGCCGTACTATCGTGGGCGCCGGAAGAGGCGCTGCGGCTGCTAGAAGCTTAGATCGATCCCGACCGGGCAGTGGTCGGAGCCTATGACATCCGGCAGGATGAAGGCGTCGGTCACTCGCTCCATCAACCCTTCGCTCACGAAGAAGTAGTCGATGCGCCAGCCCACGTTGCGCTCGCGTGCCCGCGAAATCATGTCCCAATAGCTATAGCGGTCGCGTTGGCCCGGATGTAGATGGCGGAACGTGTCGACGAAGCCGCGGGCGATGACCCGATCAAGCCACTCACGCTCTATGGGAAGGAAGCCTGAGATCTGCTCGTTCTCCTTGGGGCGCGCAAGGTCGATTTCGGTATGGGCGGTATTGACGTCTCCGCAGAAGATGACCTCGCGACCCTGTGTTCGCAGCCCGTCGACATAGGAGAGGAAGGCATCGTAGAAGCGCATCTTGTAGTCAAGCCGGTCCGCGCTCGACTTGCCGTTGGGAAAGTAGACGCCGAGCAGGACGAAGTCGCCGTAATCGAGAACGAGCGTACGCCCCTCATCATCGAACTCGGCAATGCCGAACCCTCGGCGCACATCGAGCGGGGGCCGCTTGGCGTAGGCGCCAACCCCGCTGTAGCCCTTGCGGGCGGTATGCGAAGAAAAGTAGGCGTGGTAGCCGTTGACGGGCCGCAGCTCGAACGGCAATTGGTCCTCAGCAGCTTTCGTCTCTTGGATGCAGAGGACGTCAGGCTGGTCTTGCGCGACCCAGTCCAAGAAAAGACCCTTGCGGTGGACAGCGCGCAGTCCGTTGACGTTCCAAGAGACAAGCCGCATAGGGTCATAGGATAGCGCGCCGAAGCAGCATTGGCTTGCGCGACGGCGCAGCGCGGGGCTACAGTATCGACAGTCAGCGGCCAGGAGGAGCGTGATGGCTGAATTCGGCAGGCTGCTCACGGCCATGGTCACGCCGTTCGACGAGGACGGTGAGGTCGACTATGCGCAGGCGCGGAGACTCGCCAAGGCGCTTGTCGCCTCCGGGTCGGAAGGCCTCATCGTCACGGGCACGACCGGCGAGAATCCGACGCTCTTCCCTGAAGAAAACGTCCGCCTATGGAGCGAAGTGAAGGAGGCGGTGGGCGACACCGCGTCCATCGTCGCCGGTTCCGGTACGAACTCGACCGGCGAGACGATCCATCTGTCGAAGGAGGCGGAGCGCGCGGGCGCGGACGGGTTGCTGATAGTCGTGCCTTACTACAACAAGCCGACCCAAGAGGGCATCTTCCGGCACGTCAAGGCGGTATCGGAGAGCTCGCCGCTGCCGCTGATCCCGTACAACGTGCCGAGCCGCACCATCACCAACATGTCGGCCGAGACGTGCCTGCGCGTCGCCGAATTGCCCAACGTCTGCGGCGTGAAGGAGGCGTCTGGCGACTTGGCGCAAGTAGGCGAAATCATCGGCCACGCCCCGGATGGTTTCCGTGTCTGGAGCGGAAACGACGCCGACACCTTCCACATCGTGGCGATGGGGGGCCACGGGGTCATCAGCGTATCGGCACACCTCATCGGCTTGCAGATACGGCAGATGATTCAGGACATCCTTGAGGGCGACCTACGCGCCGCCGCCGCGGAGCACCTCAAGCAGTTGCCCTTGAGCAAGGACCTGTTCGTAGTCGGCAATCCGATGCCGGTGAAGTACTGTCTGAACAAGGCAGGATTCAACGTCGGGGCACCGCGTCTACCGCTTACCGAGCCGGACGAGAAGACGGCCAAGCTGCTGGACGAGACGCTGGCGCTGTACGAAATCGACTTGTCCATCGAAGCCTCGGCGGTGTGACGCGCCTTATCGCGTGGAACATTCGAGCGGGGGGCGGGCGGCGCATCGACGCCATCGCCGAGAACATCGCGCGCTGGAAGGCGGATGTCGTCGCTCTGTGTGAGTTTCGCGCAACGCCACCAAGCATGCGCTTGGCTGAGGCGTTGGCTGAGCAAGGCCTGCCTTACCAACTGACCACCGCTGACCCGCGCCGTGCCGCACTCAACCGGCTGTTGGTGGCGTCACGCTGGCCGGTATCGCGCTTGCGGATGGCAGCGACGCCCCAGCCTTCCTCAAACTGGTTGCCGGTGCGTGTGCAGACGCCCGAACCCTTTGCAGTCGGCGCGCTCCACATCCCGCTGGCGTCGTTCTCCGGCGGGGCAAAGTACGCCTTCCACGACGCGGTGCTGCGCATCGTCAGGCGATGGCGGCGCGGGCCGGCGCTGATTTGCGGCGATACGAACTCGGGACGCATCGGCATCGACGAGGAATCGCCTGTATTCAACGCGCGAACGGACGGCTGGATGGCGGCAATGGAGTGCGCCGGCTGGCATGATGCGTGGCGCAGGCTGCGCGGCGATGAGCGTGTCTACACATGGTACTCGCCCAACGCAGGCAACGGCTTCCGGCTCGACCAAGCCTTCGTGAACCGGGCCTTGCTACCGCGTTTGCTCAACGCGCGCTACGAATGGGGCATGGACGGCAGCACGCGGCGTAGCTCTGTAAGCGACCACGCCGCGCTCATCCTCGACCTTCGCGGCAGCGGCTAAGCGAGGCGGGCAAGCAGCAGCCCGAGTGCGACCGCACCATAGGAAACGATGGCACCGGTCAGAAACTCGGAGCCCCCCGCCCTGCGGAGTGCGCCGCGGCCAAGCAGCGTCGTGGCGGTGGCGGCAATAGCGCCGACGGCAGCAAGTGCCGCACCGAGCACTGCGCCGCCTACGACAGTCTGCGTGCGGTTGAGCGCAGTCACGTCCGTCGCTAGGAGCGTCACCACGAAGCCGGCCGCCGCCGCAGGTGGAACCGTCAGAAGCAGCCACAGCGCAAAGCGCCGAAGAACGCTGACCATGGATGCCGCAGCACGCCTAGTAGCGGTCGCGCCTGGGGCCGCGCTCGCCTCGGTCGCGGTTCCTGTCGCGCGGGCCCCGGTCATTCCGATCGCCACGCGGACCTCGGTCGCGCCTGTCACCGTTGCCCCGCTCGGGTGGCCCCCGCCGCTCGCGCTCAACCGGGCGGTAGTCGTCGCCCTCGAGCACGGCGCGGCGCGAAAGGTTGACGCGCCCCATCCTATCGATCTCCGTGACCATCACCGTCATCTCATCGCCAATGGTAACCGCAGCTTCAACGCTGGGGACGCGCTCGGAGGAAATCTCGCTGATGTGGACGAGGCCGTCCTTGCCCGGGAGGATTTCGACGAAGGCGCCGAAGTTCATGATGCGGGTGACAGGCCCGGTGTAGACCTCCCCGACCTGCACCTCCTTGGTCAGACCCTCGATCATGGTGATGGCCTTAGCCGCCGCCGCTTCATCCATGGATCCGATGGTCACCGTGCCGTCGTTGTCGATGTCAACGGACGCGCCGCTCTCTTCGGTGATGCTGCGAATCGTCTTGCCGCCGGGCCCAATCACCGCACCAATCTTGTCCACGGGGATGCTGATGCGGACCATGCGCGGTGCATAGGCACTCAGCTCCTCGCGCGGCTCGGCAAGCGTGCCGAGCATATGGTGGAGAATGAACGCCCTGCCCTCCTTAGCCTGATGCAGCGCCGTGCGCATGATTTCAGGCGTTAGGCCAGAGACCTTGATGTCCATCTGCAGAGCGGTGATGCCCTCCGGCGTGCCGGCCACCTTGAAGTCCATGTCGCCCATGAAGTCCTCGACGCCCTGGATGTCGGTCAGGACGGCGACCCTGCCGTCGTCGTCGGTGATGAGGCCCATCGCGACGCCTGAGACGGGTGCTTTGATAGGCACACCAGCATCCATGAGCGAGAGCGTGCTGCCGCACACGGATCCCATGGAGGTACTGCCGTTGGAGCCGAGCGCTTCGGAAACAAGCCGAAGCGCGTAGGGGAATTCGACCTCGTCGGGAATGACAGGCGCCAGGGCGCGCTCTGCAAGAGCGCCATGGCCGATTTCGCGACGCCCCGTGCCGATACGCCGCACCTCGCCGGTGGAGAACGGCGGGAAGTTGTAGTGGTGGATGTAGCGCTTGCGGTCATCGGGGCTGAGGCTGTCGAGCCGCTGCTCCATTGACATCGGGCCGAGGGTCGTCAGCGTTAGGATCTGCGTCTCGCCGCGCTGGAAGAGGGCTGATCCGTGCGTGCGCGGGATAAGACCGACCATGCTGGAGAGCGGGCGCACCTCCGTCAGGTCGCGCCCGTCTGGGCGGCGGCCTGCGTCCAATATCTTGGCCCGAACGACCTTCTTGACAACGTTGTCGAAAGCCTTGGCGACACGCTCTGTGCCGTACTGCTCCCCAAGCTGAGCAGTGGCCTCCGCTTCCGCAGCGGACAGGGCGTCAGACCGCTCGCCGCGCGCTTCGCCCTTATCGATGACGGCCTCGACCTGCGCCTTGGCGAGATCAGCGACGGCTTGGTTCAGCGCCTCTTCGTCGGCGGCCGCGGGCTTGAGCCAGTCAGTGCGCTTTGCCTTTCCGATGTCTGCGACCATGCGGTCCTGCAGTTCAACCACGGCGACGTTGGTCTCTTGGCCGATGCGCAGCGCCTCGAGGACGTCCTGCTCGCTGACCTCGTTGGCACCCGCCTCGACCATGATCATGGCCTCGCGCGAGCCGGAGACTGTCAGGTCGAGGTCGCTGTCAACGAGTTGCTGGTAGGTGGGGTTGACCACAAATTCACCGTTGACGCGGCCCATCCGGGTGCCGGCGATTGGGCCGTCGAACGGAATCTGGGAGACAGAGAGGGCAGCGGATGCGCCGATGATGGAGAGCACCTCCGGGGCATTCTCGCCGTCGACCGAGAGAACGGTTGAGATGATTTGAATGTCGTTGCGAATGCCCTTGGAGAACCGCGGGCGTATCGTCCGATCCGTCAAGCGGCCTGCGAGGACAGCCTCGGTCGTCGGCCTGCCCTCGCGCCTGAAGAAGGAGCCTGGGATGCGCCCAGCGGCGTACAGACGCTCTTCGTAGTCAACCGTGAGGGGCAGGAAGTCGATGCCCTCACGGACACCGCCTGCGACAGCGGTAACGAGAACGACGGTGTCGCCGTAGCGTACGAGGACTGAGCCGCTGGCCTGTTGGGCCAGTTGCCCGGCCTCGATTGTAAGGAGGCGGCCTCCAACTTCGAGTTCGTATCGATGCATAACGTGAATCACTCCTCGTGGTATTGAGGAGAGAGCAGGGACGCTGGGAGCTGCTGCGGGAAAGCCGCTTTAGCGGCGGAGGCCAAGCCTGCCGATGAGCTCTCGGTAGCGGCTGACGCTTTGGCCGGCCAGATAGCGCAAGAGTCGGCGTCGCTTGCCCACGAGCATAAGCAGACCACGCCGTGTGGCATGGTCCTTATGGTGCCTACGGAGGTGGTCCGTTAGCCCTCTGATCCGCTCAGTCAGCAGCGCAACCTGCACTTCGGTCGAACCGGTGTCATCCTTCTTGTGTTGATGCTCGCCGATGATGCGCTGCTTGTCTTCCGTACTCAGCATGGAGCGGGTCCGTCTTCTCTCTTCTTTCCACTTTCTTGGTTTTGTTCAGGGGCATTATACATGACGAGCAGCTGGAGGGGGAATTCGGGTTTGAACTGCGCGCTAGGCGAAACGGCCGCTGGGAATGGCAGGTGCAATGGACGACAAGGCGAATGTGAAGGCCATAGTGGGTGCGAAGCAGGGTGTCGATACGCGTACCACCTTCCTATGAGCGTGCTCGATACAGCAACTTGCGCCCGAAACCGGGCGCCTCCGCAATGGACAGCGTCCCCTAAGGCGCGCGCGACCCTTCCCGGCGCCATGGCGAAGCGGTGTGCGTCATGCTCGTCAAGGGCAGCATTTGGGTACTGACCATTGGCTCCTCGCTCTCGGGCTAATCGCAGCGTCGAATCGCTTGGGGCTCATTGCGCATCCCAGGAGGTCCGCCAACTATCCTGCGTGCACGAGCGATGTCCCATCGTTGGTTTGACTTCCTTCCACAATGCGTGGGCACCACCGCCGTATGCCGCCAAATGGTGTTGTGCGTCCCGTAGCCCTAGCTGGTGTGGATTCGTGGTTCAGCTGCCCTGTTGCCCACCGATCTGCGGTCGCCGAGTTAGCCATCCTCGATGCGTTTGAGCCTGACCCGGAGGAGTGCCCGCGCCTGTGGAGGTCTCGGAGGCTCGTAAGCCAGGCCGTGGAGATCTCGGTACAGGCGACCTCAGTTGCAGCAATGCCTTATGCACGAGAGATTCTTCGAGTGCGTGAGCAAACCTCCTTCACCACCTGCCGCCTTTGGCGGCAGGTGGTGGTGATATGGTGCGCTCAATTCACAAGGGGGCTGGTATGGGAGTCAGCATCTGGTCGGACTACTTCGGGGCAGACATCAAGTTCGTTCAAGGGAACAAGTACCGCACGCGCATCGCAGAGGCGGGCAAGGGCAAGGCTGAGACGCTGGTCATGACACATGGCGGCGGGGGACACCTCGAGACGTTCGCACGCAACGTCGTGCCCCTCGCCCAGCACATGCACGTCGTCGCCATCGAAATCCTGTGGCACGGCCTGAGCGACGCGCCGGAAGTGGGTGATAATCCCCAGGGGCAGGTCGCCGAGCAGATCCTCGACGTGATGGATGCGCTGGGCATCGACACCGCTTGGATGCACGGCGAGGCGTACAGCGGCAGCGCCGTCTCGCTGCTCGCACGCTTCCACGCCGACCGGCTGAAGGGCGTCATCTACGAGTCAGGCATAGGCATGAACTTCAAGGAAGGCTCCGTCAAGCCCCCAGCGCCGCCCGTCGGCGGAATATCGATGCCAGAGAGGACGCTGCAGTTGCTGAAAGCGCCCGACTGGGACGGTGTCCACGCGCGGCTGCTCATGGTGATGCATCGCGACCACCCGGAGCAGGTCACGGATGAGTTGGTGGATGTACGGCTCGCGCACTACTCAAGGCCCTCGACGAACGACGCGCAGACACGCTTCTACTCCGCGCTCATTAACGGGGCGGGGCGGCAACACTACGCGACGGAAGAGGAGATGGCGCAGACGCGCGTCCCTACACTGGTCGTGTGGTGCGACGGCTCGGCCGGCGCGGGGCCGGATGCAGGGGAGCGGCTGGCCAACATCATCCCAGGCGCGCAGTTCAAGCTGCTGCCGCAGACCGGCTTCTGGGCGCATTGGGAGAACCCGGAAGCCTTCAATGAGGCTGTGCGCCAATTCGTGGCCGGCGAGAAGGTCACCTAGCGCACGGCGCAGCAGCTACTCACTCTCACCCGACCGCGAAGGAGGTCAGCCAATGTCAGACGCAGTTGACCTGACGGGCCAGACGGCCTTGGTCACCGGCGGGAGCCGCGGGCTCGGCCGCGGCTTTGCCCTTGCCATCGCCAATGCAGGCGCCAAAGTCGCCATAACCGGCACGTCGCCCGCTGCTTTGGATGAGGCAGCAGCCCTCATCACGAATGCAGGCGGCACTGTGCTTCCCATCGCCGCTGACGCCGCCGACGAGCAGGCAACTGCCGGAGCCGTCGCCGCCGTCGAGGGCTCCCTCGGCCCGGTTGACCTGCTAGTCAATAACGCCGGGGTCATCGGCCCGCTCACGGCGACGGAAGACGCCGACCCGGTCCATTGGTGGCGCACCCTGGAGGTCAACCTGCGCGGGCCCTATCTGTACGTGCGCGCAGTGCTGCCGGGGATGCGCAGCCGCGGGCGAGGGCGCATCATCAACCTGAGCTCTGCCGCAGGCGTCTACGCCGCGACCTATGCAGGCGCCTATTGCGCGTCCAAGGCCGCTCTGAGTCATTGGACCAATGTCCTGGCACTCGAACTCACGGATACGGGGATCGCGGTATTTGCCTACGCCCCGGGCCTCGTCCAAACCGGCATGACCGACTACGCTTCCAACTCGCCGGAAGTACGCCAGGAGATGCGGGAGTACTTCACCAACCGCTTTGCCGAAGGTACCGACACCCCTATGGAAGCTGCGGTTGAGCAGCTCATGTTCCTTGCCTCAGGGAAAGCCGATGCGCTCTCCGGCCACCACATCACCGTGACCGACGACCCCGATACCCTCCTGGGCGACCTCGCCAGAATCAAAGAACGGGGTCTCTATCTACTGGGTTTGCGGTCGTAGCCGCAAGCCCGCAACTTGCTTCGCTGGGGATACGTGTGCTGGGGGAAGCGATAGAGAGATCCTTCGCCCAGCGCTCTTCCCCCTCTCCTTGGGAAAAGCGCCGGGCGAGGTCTTGGGACCGATGCCTCGGCGTCCGGGCCTTCGCCGATACGGCGAAGAGCGCCCATCGCCTTAGAGGGCGGCTTCGCCCTGTTCGCCGGTGCGGACGCGCACGACGTCGGCCACGGGGTAGATGAATATCTTTCCATCGCCGATTTCGCCGCCGTCAGAGCTGCGTGCCGCCTCGATGATGGCCGCGACGACGCTGTCCTTCATGTCGTCGTGGACAACGGTGCGAACCATTGTCTTGGGGACGGAGGAGCGTGAAGCCATCTGGCCCCCGCGCCCCACGAACACCTCGACACCGCGCTGCCTACCCTGCCCAGTTAGGTTGAAGTAGTAGAAGCCCTGGCAACCGGCGGCCTCGAGTGCTTCCGTCACCTGGTTCACACGTTCCGGTCTGACAACCGCTTCGATGCTCAACATGTTGTCACCCTCCTCGCCCTGGCGTTGCTTTGAGCACACGCCAAGGCATTCCTTTCGTAGTGGTTAGTCTGCGCCATCATCGACGAATGCGCGCTCACCGTGCGCAGCGAGGTCGAGGCCGCGTTCCTCATCGCGCTCCTCCACCCGCAGGCCCAGCCCCGGAATCAGATCCAGCACCTTCAGGATAACCAGCGAGGCTATGAAGGAGTAGGCCATGGTCGCGAGCACTGCGATGACCTGCGTACCCATCTGGCCGGCGTTGCCCTCGATGAGTCCCTTCGTTCCGCCTATCGCGGCGACGGCGAAGATACCAGTCGCCAAGGCGCCCCAAATGCCACCGATGCCATGGACCGCGAAGACGTCCAGCGCGTCGTCGATTCCCAGCTTGGGGCGGAGCAGGACGGCTGCGTAGCAGAACACGCCCGCGCCGAATCCGATGGCCAGGGCGCCCATGACACCAACGAAGCCGGCCGCCGGCGTGATGGCGACGAGGCCACCAATCGCGCCAGTCGCGACTCCAGCTGCGCTCATCCTCTTGTTCTGTATCTGCGACAGGATGCCCCAAGTAAGCGCAGCCGTGGCGGCTGCCGTGTTGGTAACGAGGAAGGCGTTTACAGCGATACCATCTGCCGCGAGGCCGGAGCCCGCGTTGAACCCGAACCAACCGAACCAAAGCAGTGCGGCGCCAATGACGACGTACGGCACATTGCCAGGCTCCAAACCGGGGGCGCGTCGCTTGCCGAGCAGCAGAGCCGCTGCCACCGCCGCCATCGCTGCGTTGATGTGGACGACGGTGCCGCCCGCGAAGTCGAGCGCCCCATCTCCGACGTCCCCTATCCAACCGCCTCCCCACACCCAGTGGGCAATGGGCGCGTACACCAGTGACACCCAAACGACCAAGAAAACGAGGTAGGTGGTGAACTTGAATCGCTCCACCATCGCCCCTGTAATCAGGGCCGGCGTAATGATGGCGAACATCATCTGGAAGGTGGCGAATAGTAGGTCGCCGTCGCCGGGGCTCTCTTCATTGACCAAAGGAACTCCGCTCAGACCAGCAAGTGAGAAGTCGCCAATGAAGGCACTGCCCGTGCCAAAGGCGAGGCTGTGACCCCATAGCACCCAGACAATGCTCACCACGGCAATCGCCATGAAGCTGAGCATGATGGTGCTTATGACGTTTCTCGATCTGACAAGGCCGCCGTAGAAGAAGGCGAGCCCTGGCGTCATCAGCAGCACGAGCGCTGACGCCACCAGTAACCAAGCAATAGCGCCGCTATCCATGGGCTTGAGTCCTCCCGTGTGGAACTGGCCGGGTACGCCGACCGTACTACTTCTATGGTGGAAGGCGGATTTTGCGCCGGTGTTTCCACCAAGTTACGTTTCTGTTACAAGGCGTGCGGCCCAACGCAAGGCAGTCCGTGTTTGCTAGACTGCCCAGGCCGACCACATGCTCGATGTCTTCCTCACCGTTATCATGCCGGTGTTCCTCGTTGCCGCTGCTGGCGCGAGCCTGCAGCGCTGGCTAAACCTCAGCATCGGCGCGCTCAGCCCCATCACGGTCTACCTGCTCTCGCCCGCCCTCGTCTTCCGCTTCCTCCTCGGCGCCGAACTGCCTGCTGGAACGTCCGGGAGGATAGTCGCGGCATCGCTGCTTACCACCCTATTGATGCTCGCCTTCGGCCTTGGCGTGAGCCTCCTGCTGCGGCAAACGCGGCAGCTGCGCTCGGGCTTTCTGCTGGCAACGGGGTTTCCCAACGCCGGCAACATGGGCCTGCCCACCACGCTGCTCGCCTACGGAGAATCAGGGCTCGCAGTGGCAATCGTAGTGTTCATCACACAAGGGGCTATCTCGTGGCCCGTCGGCATCTTCATCGCAGCGCGGAGCAGGGCGAGGGGGCTTGCGCCGCTCATCGCGGCGCTCAAGATGCCCACGATCTACGCGCTTCTTGCGGCCATCCTCGTCAGAATCAGCGGCTGGGAGATGCCCGCCGCAATCGAGGTGCCCGTCGGTCTGCTGGCGGACGCGGCGTTGCCGCTGATGCTGCTCATCCTCGGCTTTCAACTCGCGGGCGGCATCGAGATGGCGCGATGGCGCAGCCTGCTCGCGGCGCTGTCCATACGGCTGATCGCAGCGGCGCCTATCGCGTACGCCGTGACGTGGTTGCTGGGCATCGGCGGAGTGGCGCAGCAAGTCCTTGTGACCGTCAGCGCCATGCCCGCCGCCGTGTTCACCACGCTGCTGGCAACGCAGTTCGATGCAGAGCCGCGCTACGTCTCGAGCGCCGTCGTCACGGGAACGGTAGCCAGCCTCGCGAGTCTAACGATCGTCATCACATCCGCCCAGCGCTGGCTCGGAGGCTGAGCCCAGACTTGCGTTTGGCCTCGAAACGTGGTGATATCGCCCATGCAAATTGCAGCGCTGGCGCACAGCCTAGGGAGGCATGCAATGGTCGTAGGAAAGCAGCAAGAAGAAAGCCTCTACCAGATTGCCGACACGGAAGAGGCGGTTGACGAGGTCGAACGGCTCAAGCCCTACCACAAGTACCTGGAGGCGGAGCTCGGCCTGCGCAACCATTGGTACCCTATCTTCTTCGGCCAGGAGTTGGCCGAGGGTGAGACGCGTGGCGAGATGCTCGCCGGCGAACGCATCCTCTACAAGCGGGCAGGGGGCCGCGTCTACGCCGTTGAAGACCGCTGCCGGCACCGAGGCGCAGCCTTCTCGGCAAAGCCTGAGTGCTACTCCACCAACACCGTCACGTGCTGGCTCCACGGTTTCACCTTTGATGTTCGCGACGGCAAACTCATCCAGATCCTCACCGAGCCCGGCAGCAATGCCATCGGCAAGATCAACCTCAAGCCCTACCCCGTCGAGGAGCACAACGGCGTGGTCTTCACCTTCATCGGCGACATGGAGCCGCCTCCACCCCTCAGGAGCGACGTGCAGCCCAAGTTCTGGAATGCGGGCCTCAAGTTCCATCCCCTCATGCGCCACCGTATCAACGCCAACTGGCGGCTCTCCGCCGAGAACGGCTACGACGCCGGACACATCTACGCCCACCGCAAGGCGCAGATTGTGGCGGAGCTGAAGATCCCGCTGCCCCTCGGTACCTACTCGCCCGACAAGTCAGGCGTGGATGTCTTCGACGAGGTCGGCGATGACCCGAAGGGCATCGTCAAGCGCCAAGGGGCGGACGTGCAGGTATGGGCAGCAAACGTCGAGGACCAGGCCGTGCTCGCCGCCAACATCGACGACCCGGCCAATCCGCCGGAGGAGGGCGCCGACATCGATGTCGGCCTCTTCATGCCATGCGGCCTCGAGGTCGACTGGTTTCCCATGCCCGGCATGATCCACTTCGAGTGGTACGTACCCATCGACGAGCGCAGCCACATGTACATGATCACGCAGTCCAAGTACTGCGAGACGGAGGAAGAGGAGCAGGCCTTCCACGAGGAGTGCGAAAACTGGCTCGGCCCCCTGGTCTGGAAGAAGCCCCTGAACCAGACCGACTACCCCGGCGATGGCCCGACCTGGGGTTTCAACAACTTCGATTCGTTCGGGCGTGAGCAACTCCAGCACGTCTACGACAAGGAGAATTGGTGGAACCGCGAGCGGCTCTACCGCCCCGACTACATCATCGTCCGCTGGCGGATGCTCGTCGCCAAGCACATGCGCGGCGTCCAGCAGCGAGGCGACTGGGCCAACACCGGTGGCTGGTCGCCCGACGGCAAGGGCTACTCCCCCGGCAAGGCGGTCGGGTACTGGTAGGAGCCGCGGCCCCCACCCAGCCACCCTGCCATGGCCGGACGCACCTTCGACCTCCCCCGCCTCGTCAGGGCGGCGCGGTACTCGTTGGCCGGGCTCCGCGACGTAGTCCGCGGAGAGGCAGCCTTCCGCCTTGAGCTCCTCCTTGCCGCCGCCCTGACGCCGCTCGCAATCTGGCTGGGCAAGACAGGCGTGGAGCGCGCGATGCTGGTTTCCGCGCTCCTTGTGGTCCTCATCGTCGAACTGCTCAATTCCGCCATAGAAGCGATCGTCGACCGCGTCAGCAGCGAGTACCACGACCTTTCCAGGAGAGCGAAGGACATCGGCTCAGCCGCCGTGTTCACCTCCCTGGTCGCGGTGCCAGTCGTATGGGTGTTGGTGCTACTGGACTAGGCGCCCTTGGAGGCGACGCCGGGACTCGAACCCGGGATAGAGGTTTTGCAGACCTCCGCCTTAACCACTTGGCTACGTCGCCCCGCCTGTATGGTGCCGAGGATGAGATTCGAACTCATACGGGTTGCCCCACTGCCCCCTCAAGACAGCGTGTCTGCCAATTCCACCACCTCGGCATCCACCGCGCCGCTGTGCGGCCTCCGCCATAATAGCGCCGTAGGACAGGCCTTGCCAACTGCGCGATGGCGCATGGTGCTCTTCTGCACCCTTGTGCCTTGGCCGTCATGAGGTGTCGCCGATATGACAAATTGCCGCAGATTTCCCTAGAATCAGCACTTGACAGCACATACAAGCAAAATGCCATACTACTCGCGTCCTGAGTGACCAAGAGAAAAGTGTCGCTGATACGCGACGGCCAATCGGGCAACCGGGCGGCCAGCGAGGAAACGGCACCGGCGCCTCGGTTGCTCAGGACACTTTTTTGTCTCCCGTCCCTCTCCGCAATCCGGCCCCTCCCCGTTCGGCCCGAATCCCAGAAGGGGGCAACCACGTCTGCAGGCATTCGCGGTCACTGCCGCACCACGGTCGGCCCGCCCCCGGCGGTGGTCGCCACCTCGCTCGAAGCAAAAGAGCTTCCCGATGCTGCAAGGTGGGTGAGGTGCATCCCATATGCCGGCCGCAGTGACCAAGGGAAGACACGGGAAGGTGAGAAGGCGTAGGGCTGGCAGGGGTGGCAGGATTCGAACCCACGACCGGCGGTTTTGGAGACCGCTGCTCTACCAGACTGAGCTACACCCCTGTCGCGGCCATTATCGGCCATTGCGTGGAATTGCGCACGCAACGGGCCACAAAGTGAAAGCCCTTCCGTCGCGGAAGGGCTGCACGCGGTTCCCAGATGCGTGGACTGGAGAGGTCCGGCAACACCGTGGCACCGAAGAGATCGCTTAGTTGTGGACCGGTGCTCACGGTTCAAAGCCGAAAACATGCACCAGCGCGTCGCGACAGTATCAGCACCGTCTCCAGGCGTCAATACCGATTTCGGAACGAATTATTGTCGATTTTTCGCCTAGGCGTCCGTCTGCGCATCCACCTTGGTCACTAATCCGCCACGCAGTTCCAGCCATTCCGGCTTGCGAATATCCATCAGGACGAAGTCCTTACCGGCGCGCTTGACCTTGCGCACCTCTCGAAATCCGACAGAGGCGAATGCGCGCTGGGCGCGCGTGTTCCACTCGAGCGTGTGCAAGTAGATACGGCGCATCGACGGCATGGCGAAGCAGTATTCCAAGAGCAGCGTCAGCGCGTCGCGCCCGTAGCCTCTCGACCAAAACTCCCTGGCGCCGATCATGATGCCTATCTCGCCCTCGCCGGTGACGGTATCGATGTCGTAGACCATGCAGTTGCCTATGTGCGTGCCATCGAAGGTGTCGATGGCGAGACGGCGCACCCATGGGATAGGGAACCGCAACTCTTCTTCGTAGCGCTCGCGAAAGTCCTTGAAGGACAACCGAAGCACAGCGGTCGCGTCGAGTTCCGCCAGCTCGGGGTCGGTCCGCCAATGGTAATCGGCCTCCGCGTCGGAGGGCCGCTTGACGCGCAGGGTGACGAGGCGGCCGCGAGCGGCAATGCCGTCGTTGGCACTCCCGTCACCTTCTCGGTTCGCGTCCACCTTAGTCATGCGAGCCCGCCCTATCAACTGCGCGCCGTACAACGCCGATTTCGTTGTCGTAGGTCATCTCAACCATAGCGCGTTCCGCCGGAAACCACCTCACAACATCGAACTCCGGATCGTGGTCATCCATGCTGCCGCCGGTTGCAGTCATCAGAAAGTAGTGTACGCGCTTGTGGTAGCGGACCGAACCGCCGGGAGCCGCAAACCGGTATTCGATGGTGCCGAGCGGTTCGTCGATGGTTGCGTCCAGCCCCGTCTCCTCGCGCACCTCACGCAGAGCGGTCTGCTCGATGGACTCGCCGTCGTCAGGAGTGCCCTTGGGCAGACTCCATGTGCCGGCCTTGAGGCGCCCGCACAGCACGACCTCGATACCATCGTCCGTCCTGCGGCAGACAACGCCGCCCGCGGAAACCGGATACTCAACCTTTGCACGCTTGGGCATACCAGCTAGAGGGTATCACGCACACCGCTAATACCTCTGGTCGCTGCACGTTCTGCCTCTCTTTCGAGGCAGAACAGAGCGTAAGGAAACCCTCCTTGAGAGGCGTGGCACGCACCTTCCCATTCTTTCTGCACCCTCCATTCGACACTGCCGCGAATGCGGAAAACCGCACGTCCTCGGGACGGGATCTGTTCGCTATGATGTAGGGTGAACCAACCAGCCTTTGAGGACTGCTATGGGAATACCGCAACTGCAACACCTGGCGCACCTCGTACTACGGGTGCGCGACCTCGAGCGCTCCGTCGACTTCTACCAACGCGTACTGGGACTGGAAATGACGTCGCGGGCCGGTAAACGCATGGCTTTCTTGACCACTCCCGGATCAGCCAAGTCGCACGAGTTGGGATTGCTAGGCCTGGGGGAAGAGCTGCCCGCTCCGGACAACAACCGCGTCGGCCTCTACCATTTTGCGTGGGAGCTGGGGTCGCTGAGCGCGTTGGAGGAGTTCCACCAGCACCTGCTCGATGAGGGCGTGACCATCGTCGGCTACGGCGACCACGGCATCGGCGTCGGCGTCTACTTCCTCGACCCCGACGGCAACGAGTTGGAGGTGTTCTACGAGGTGCCCCACACCGAGTGGCCGTCGGGGCTTGGACGCTTTGACGGCAAGTTCCCCTACCCCTTCAACGTCGAGCGCATCGCAACAGCCTAACGGCGTGCGTGTGGTATTATCGCGCCGCTTTGGAGAGGGAGGATTGGCATGTGGAGAACCGGCGTAACGATGGGCCTTGGCTGGGGGGCTCTCTTTGCGGGGATAGGCGTCGGCATCTGGCAATTCGTCGCTGGTGATTGGGTGAACGGCGTTATTGCGCTGGCCGCAGGTGTAGGCGCACTGGTCGTGGCGACCACGGTGGCCAACGCGCTCACGCGTACGGTCAATCAGTAGCACCGGCTACACGTACGGCACATCGGCGCCCTGCCCTGCTCAATCGGGCGGGGCGCTCTTCGTTCGGAGGGTGAAGCTATGCAACCGACGGAGATGCGCGTCCGCCTCCGCAGCCAGCTAACTTCGGCAACATGCATTCAGCCGGCGTCGGTATACGACCCGTTGTCGGCGCGGATGGCATACAGCCTTGGATTCGAATTCGCCGTGCTCGCCGGGTCTGTCGCAAGCGCAGTCGCCCTGGGCGCACCCGACATGACGCTCATGACCCTAACCGAGTTGGCGGAGCAAGCACGCCGAATCATGCGCGCCGCCGACGTGAGCCTCACGGTCGATGCCGACCACGGCTACGGCAACGCGCTGAACGTCATGCGCACCGTGCGCGAGCTGGAGGATGCCGGTGTGTCGGCGCTGACGATCGAGGATACGGTGTTGCCGGTCCCGTTCGGCGCAGGCAGCGAGGAGCAGCTGATTTCGGTCGACGAGCTGCAGGGCAAGCTGCGCGCGGCGCTCGAAGCGCGCCGCGACCCGCAGACCGTCATCGTCGGGCGCACGCACGCGCTCCGGAGCGGAGACATGGAAGAGGCGCTCGCGCGCGCCAGGGCGATGGAAGCGTGCGGCGTGGACGCGCTGTTCTTCGTCGGCGTGAACGACGAAGCCCAGTTGCGTGCGCTCACAGCGGGCGTGCGCTTGCCCATCGTACTCGGCGCAACGCCGCAGTCGTTACCGGACGGCCTGCTCGCGCAGCACGGCGTACGACTCGTCTTTCGCGGGCACGCGCCGTTCCAAGCAATGGTGGAGGCAGTATACGAAGCGCTCGCAAACCAGGCAGCGGGAAAGCCCGCATCGGAGATGGAGGGGCGTCTTGCCGATTCCGCGCGCATTGCGCTGGCAACCGGCAGCGACGAATACGCACGCTGGCGCGAGGCGTTCCTGAGCTAGCAGGCGCCACTCGCCGAAGGGGTGGGCCGATTCCTCACCCCCTATCAAGCGACGCAAGCAGCTGGCGCAGGCGGTCGGCACCCAAGGCGAATTGCCAGTGCCGCACCTCCCGCGATCCCCACTCCTCATCGAGCGCCCCGGGGCGGCGGGCGAGGCGCTCGAGGCTACTCATCGGCCAGACCAGCGCCGGGTCGATGGCCAAGGCGGCCGCCTCCTTCACGCGCCACTCCTTCAGCGACGTGAAGCGTCGCCTGATGACCGCCGTCTCCTCTCTCGACAGGCGCCGGCTTGGCTCGCCTGCGGGCCGCCGTAACGGTGGCGCACTCTTGCCGCGAGCCACGGCCTTGCGAACGTCGTCGGCGAATCGGCGAGGTACGGAAGCCGTGTGCTGCGCCTCCGCGCTGGAATCCGCTGCAATCGCACCGAGCGCGGCGTTGGACAGAATGTAGGACGGCGGCCGATTGAGTCGCCGCGCCTCCGCATCACGGTACTCAACGAGCGCACGAAGCACGGCCAGGCCCCGGCCGTCGAGCCCGCGCGACTCCTTCAGCGAAAACAGATACTCATCCAGCGACATCGGCAGGTGGCGCACCTCCTCGAGGCGCGCGAACTCCTCAGCGGCCCACTGCGCCCGACCCAGGCTGTGGAGGCTCGCAGCCAGTGCATCGCTGAGGGGGGCGAGGTGGAGCACATCCGCCACGGCATAGTCGATTGCCCGTTCGCTCAGCGGCCTGTGAGACCAATCATGCTTCTGCAAGCGCGGGTCCTTGGGTATCTCGATCTCGAGCACCTCTTGGAGGAGCGCGGAGAGGCCGACTCGCTCGCGTCCCAACAGCCGCGCCGCAACGTAGGTATCGAACAAGTTCCTGAACTCAAACCCCCAGTCGCGGCTCAGTCCGCGTATGTCGTAGTCAGCACCATGGAGCACCTTCTTGATGCGCGTGTCGGCAAGCACCGAGCCCAGCAGCGACAGATCGGGCAGCGCGACGGCGTCGATGACGTACACGCCGCGCTCCGTGGCCAGTTGCACAAGGCAAACGCGCTCAGGGTAGCGATGGCGGCTGTTCGCCTCAGTATCGACAGCGATACGGGGCGAGGCCTCGGCGTCACGGATAGCGTCGACTAGCTGCTGCCGCGTCGTGACAAGCCTGTAGGCTGGTTGGACTGCGCGCAACTACTACGTCGCTGGGGCCGCTGTCCAGGACTCGGAGAACGCCAATGCGCACGTGCTGAAGGGCTTGCCGTCACGCTCTCGGGGCCAGGGGCGCCCGGGAGCCTGGATGCCGTCGACGCTGAGGCGCGAGCCCGCGGCAGGAACGAAGAGCGTGCAGACCCCATACGGCCTTTCCGGGCTAGCATTCGGCTGCGTATGGAGAAGCAGCGGCTGGCCAAAGTCGTACCACGTGAGCGAGATATCCTCGTCCAACGTCGTTACGCGCTCCGTCCAGAACGAGCGGACGTCACCCGTCCGCTCGAACTCCGCCTCGATGACCGGCAGGCTGGTGTCGCCGAATGCGGCATCGAGGCTGCCCTGCACGGTGGACTGCAACCAGCGCGTCATGGCGATGTTGTCGGAGTAGACCTGCACCTCGCCGTCCGTGAGGTCGTCGCTGCGAAGGAAGAGCACGTGGCCGGGGCCGCCGGGAGAGAGGATGATGCGCCAGAGCGACGCGTTGGTCGTCGCCGGCCCGTCATCCTCCTCACTGAGCCGTATGAAGGGATTCTCGCCCGTCAACAGCACGTCGTTGGGGTCGAAGTTGCTCGTGGTCACTGGTGCACTCCCGCTAGAAGGTAGCACCCGCATCGGCCCCACGGACAGCGAAGCGGGCACAGCGCGGATTCTACGGACCCGCGCCTCAACGGGCAACTAACGCCGCGTCACGCGCCCGCGTAGTGTCCACAGCGCCATCGACAGGCTCAAGACCCCGACACAGGCCACCGAGAACACCCCCAGGCCGATGACATCCCACTCCCACCCAACGCTTATCAGCGACCGGAGCGCATCGAGCAGGTATGTGACGGGGTTGTAGGTGGCAACGGTGGCGAGCCACGAGGTCATCTGATCGCGCGGGATGAACACCGGCGCAAGGAAGACGAAGGGCATGAAGATGATGAAGGAGAGGTTGACCGCCGACGGATTGCCTGTCTTGAGCGCAATCGAGTACGGGAAGCCGGCAAAGACGAGCCCCCATAGCCCCGATATGAGGATGAAGAGGAGTATCCCGAGAGGGCCGCTCTCGAAACGCACCCCGACGCCAAAGCCCATGATCAGGACGGGGATGGTCAGCGCAACCACCAGGGCGAAGTCGGCGACCATTAGCCCTATCAGCAGCGCGAGGCGGGACACCGGCGTCATGCCGAGGCGGTCGAAGTAGCCGCCCTGGATGTCGAGCACCAGCGTCATTGCCCTGGAGATGCCCGTCACGGCGAAAATGATGGCAACGGGCACCTGGAAAGCCTTGAAGTCGACGCCGCTTCCTTCGACGAGCGTCTGAAACGCCCCGATGTTGACCGCGAAGAAGAAGGCGGGAAAGAGGATGGCTGGCACGATCATCTCTGGGTCGCGGGGGATCGACCTAAGCGCGCGAGCGGCAACGGTCATCACATCCGAAATGAACCCTGCCCGCCGCGCTTGGACCCTCTTGACCGGCGCTTGCGTGGAAGCCCCCTCCGCCGTAGTCACTGCTACCCCTCCTCCTCGGTCGATTGCTCGCCGCCCTGCTCGGCGTCCGCGTCCATCCGCGCGCCCGTGTAGTGCAAGAACACATCATCAAGCGTCGGCGTACGCAGGGTGATCTCGCGAACGGCTGCTCCACACTCGTTGAGCGCGATGGCGACCGGGCCGATGACCTTGGCGCCGTCCAATACGCTGACGGTCAACTCGCTACCGTGCGCCTCAACCTGGACGGCCCCGGGAACGAGGGCGCAGGCTGCGGCGGCCGTTTCAGGCTCGCTCTCAAGCGATACGACGATGACGTCGGAGCCGATGGAGCGCTTGAGGGCGCCGGGGGTGTCCTCCGCAACGATCCGTCCCTGGCTGATGATACCGACCCGCTGCGCGAGGTGGTCGGCCTCCTCCATGTACTGCGTCGTCAGGAAAATCGTCATGCCCAGCTCACGGTTGATGCGGTCCACCTCCTCCCACACCGTGTTGCGGCTGATGGGGTCAAGTCCCGTCGTCGGCTCGTCGAGGAAGAGAATGGTCGGCTCGTGGACGAGGGCGGCCGCAAGGTCGAGGCGCCGCTTCATGCCGCCGGAGTAGGTGCCAATGAAGCGGTCAATGGCATCGCCGATATCCACGAGGTCCAACAGCTCGTCGACCCGCCGACGCACCGTGCGTCCACGCAGGCCGTAGAGCCGAGCCTGAAGTGACAACAGCTCCCTGCCCGTCTGCTTGTCGTCAAGGGCGGCGTCCTGGAGCGCCGCGCCGATGTTGAGGCGTACGTTCACGGGGTCGCGAACTACGTCGTATCCAGCGACACGGGCAACGCCAGACGTCGGCATGAGCAGGGTCGTCAGCATCCGGACGACGGTCGACTTGCCCGCGCCATTGGGTCCAAGGAAGCCGTATATCTCGCCCGACGCGACCTGTAAATCGATACGATCGACGGCGCGCGTCCGCCCAAACTCGCGGACGAGCTTGACAACGTCAACCGCTACGCCATTGGAGGCGGTGGGTACCACCATCAGTCCCCTACGGTGTGGAGTATGGCCGTCCCGCAACAGGGGGCCCCTCGCCCCTATCGTACAGCAGGCGAACGAATCGTGCGCTGGGCGTTTGTCCTACCGCACGGTAGTGTAGCCGCCGGGAACGCCTCGCTTGGCGAGCACGATTTGCCACAGCTGGATGTGACGCGCGCGGAATCCGCCGGCGCACGAGAGTAAGTAGTACTTCCACATCCGATAGAAGCGCTCGCTGTACTTGTCCCGCAGCCTCTCCCAATTCGAGTCGAACTTCTCGAACCAGGCCATCAGCGTCTTGTCGTAGTCTGCGCCGAAGTTGTGCCAGTCCTCGACGATGAAGCGGTTGGCGATGGCCGCCCCTATCTGGTCTACGGACGGAAGGACGCCGTTGGGGAAGATGTACTTGTCAAGCCACGGGTCGATGCTGTTGGTGGGGCCTCTTGCACCGATGGTGTGGAGAAGGAACAGGCCACCGTCCCGCAGCGAGCGGTGGGCCACCGCGAAATAGTCCTCGTAGTTCTTGGGGCCCACGTGCTCGAACATGCCCATCGAGACGACGTGGTCGTACTGGCCGGTGGTGTCGCGGTAGTCCTTGAGCTGCGGATGGACGGGCAGGTGGCCGTAGCGCTCGAGGATGTAGGCGACCTGCTCCTTGGAAACGGTAACGCCGTGCACCTCAGCGCCGTAGCGCTCGGCGGCGAAACCCATGAAGGCGCCCCATCCACAGCCAATATCGAGAACCGACTGGCCCTTCCGCAACCCCACCTTACGGCAGATGAGGTCAAGCTTGGCGTCCTGTGCCGCATCGAGGTCCGCCGCCTCCTTCCAATAGCCGCATGAGCCCGTAACGCGCGAGTCGAAGGTCGCCTCAAAGACATCGTTGCCGATGTCGTAGTGGACGTCGGCGACGATGAAGGCACGGCGCTTCGACTGGCGATTGGCCATGCGCGCCTGAAGGTGAAGCATGGCAAGCTTGAGGTTGCGCGGGATCCGCGCCTGTATCCCCGCGCCGATGGCTCGCGCGAACATCTCGTCGAGCTGCTCGCAATCCCACCACCCATCCATGTACGCCTCGCCGAAGCCCAGCGAGCCCTCGGCGAACACGCGGGCGTAGAGACGTTCATCGTGAACCTGGACGTCCCAGGGGTTCGGCCCGTTGATTTGGATGCCTGCCTCGCCGAGGAGCTTCTCCGCCACATCGGCGAAACGGTGACGCTTTGTCGTAACTGCCATCGTCGCGCGCTATTGTCGCCAGACGGCCCCGTTGGGGCAATATCTAGCGGACGGTGTTAGAGAAGGATGCGGCTCATGAACTCCGGCCGCCCCCCTACCCCGAGCTCCATTGCAAACACCTTGCCGGCGTCGGGTCCGTTGTCCTCCGAATCGTCCCAGGGCACGTTGGCCGAGGTGAAGTACGCTGTCGAATAGTCGTCCCCGCCAAACGTGATGGAGGTCATTTTGCGTGCGGGGAACTCGATGCGTCGCTCCTCGGAGCCGTCGGGGGCGAAACGAATGACCGACCAGCCGTCCCAGCGCGCACACCAGACGTGGTCCTCGGCATCGACCGTCATGCCGTCGGCGAGACCGGGGAATGCGGCAGTATCGGCGAAGGTGCGGCGGCCGGAGAGCTCACCGCTCCGTCGGTCGTAGGTGAACGCGTCAATGCGGTCAACCCTCGTGTCGATGTAGTACATCGTCTTGAGGTCGGCAGTAAAGCCCATTCCGTTGGAGGTGCCGACACCCTCTACAACCCTGGTCAGCGTCCCGTCGGTGTCCAGGCGGTAGAGGGACGCTGAATGGTCGGGGGTGGACATCGTGCCGCAGAACACCCTTCCCTCCGGATCGGCAATGACGTCGTTGAAGCGGGTGTCCTCCTCTTCAGGCAGCGACTCGAAGATGGGATGGAGGTGGCCGTCGCGAAGGACGGCGATTTGGCCGCGCGCCATGAACAGAAGCAGCGTCCCGTCGGCCTGCATGGTGAATCCGCCAACGGCATCGCCAGAGAAGACCGTCTCCAACTCGCCCGTCGCCGGGTCCCAGCGATGCACCGCTTCCCCCAGGATGTCGGTCATGTAAAGTTTGCGCTCTGTAGGGTGCCATAAGGGCCCCTCGCCGAGTTTGAAGCCTGCGTCGACGATGACCTGCGGCTGCGGGCTACCCATTACACGCACCTCCGCCGTCCAGTCTAGCGCAGGAGACAGCATGACGTTGTCATCGTGTGCTCGAGCCGTCTAAAGTCAGGGGCATCCTCTCCGCAAGGCTCAGCGAATGAAACGCCCGAACACACTCAAGCAACTCTTCCGCGACCGAAAGCCCGCGCTCGGCGGCTGGCTCACCCAGCCTGGCGTCCTGAAGACGGAGGTCTTTGCCGCCGTCGGATTCGACTGGATAGTGGTCGACCTCCAGCACGGCGCGCTGACGCTCAGCGACGCATTCGAGGTGGTCAAGGTCATCGAGGACGCGGGCCCAACCCCGCTGGTGCGCGTGCCATGGAACGAGCCGAGCATCATCATGCGCGCGCTAGACGCAGGCGCCTCGGGGGTCGTTGTACCCCTTGTCAACTCGCCGGCGGAGGCGCGCGCCGCAGTAGCGGCCACACGCTACCCGCCCCAAGGCAACCGCAGCAGCGGCCCATGGCGGGCAGGACTGGACGGCCAGACCGACTACCAGGCGTGGGCCAACGACGAAGTCATCTGCATGGTGATGGTGGAAACGCGCGAGGCGGTGGAGCAAGTGGAGGAGATTGCGGCAACCGCCGGCCTCGACGGGATCTACGTCGGCCCGAGCGACCTATCGCTCGCCTATGGGCTCATGCCGGCGCCCGACCAGAGTGATCCGGCTTGGGCGGCGGCCATCGAGCGCATCGTGGGCGCGTGCGAGACCAGTGGCATTGCTGCGGGTATCGCGGGCAACGCCAACGTTGCGCTCAAGCGCCTGGCGCAGGGCTTTCGTTTCCTGGAGGTGAGCCGGGATTCGACTGCGCTGCGGGAGGGCGCAGCGCAGCACCTCGCGCACGTGCGCGAGGCGACGCTGCACTAGCCGTAAGCGGTCGTTCTACCAGCGGCGAGGCTGACGGGGCTCGCGGGGCCTGGCCTCGTTCACCGTCACGGTGCGCCCACCAATATCGGTGCCGTTGAGGGCAGCGATGGCGGCGCGGGCCTCGTCATCGTTCGCCATCTCGACGAACCCGAAGCCGCGCGAGCGGCCGGTCTCGCGGTCGATAATGACGGTCGCCGAAGTGACCTCGCCATGCGGGATGAAGGCGTTCTCCAATTCCCCGTCGGTCATGCTGTACGGAAGGTTCCCAACGTAGATGTTCACGCAGCGCTCCTACAGTTCTTGCTCTCTTCGTCTGCCAAGCGCCGCATGGAACCAACGCGCCAACGGTGACCAGGCATCCATTCCGAGCCGTCGCAAGTGTGCCACTAGTGGGGGGTAAGTGCAACTATTGCTTACGGTTAGGCCTGTCGCAATTCCTCACCATTTCCACCGATTGGCGGAAATGGCCCGTTCGTCGGGCCGAATACGACCTTCCTCACGGGGTAGTTGATTTCGATGCCTTCGGCCTTGAATCGAGCGTGGATGCGCTTGACCACCTCGTTCGTGACGACGAACGAGCCAATGCGGTCTTTGGCTTGCAGGAACACCCAGAAGGAGATATTCGAGTCGCCGAAGCTGTCGAAGCCGAACCACGGATCCATGGTCTTGACTGCATCTTCATTCTCCGCAATGACGGCCCGCGCCTCTTCCAAGACCACGCGCTCCACCACCTCGAGCTCACTGTCGTAGCTGACGCCGCCACTCACCATGACGTTCAAAGGCGGATCCGGGCCCTGATAGTTGGTGATCATGGTGTCAGCCATGAGCGCATTGGGGATGATGACCAGCGTATTCCACCAGGTTCGTATCTTGGTCGTGCGCCATCCAACCTCGATCACGTATCCCGCCGGGCCGCCCTGCAGCTCGATGTAGTCGCCCGGCTTGATAGCGTGGTCTGACATCACGTAGGTGCCTGCGAAGAAGTTGGAGAGCGTCGGTTGAAGCGCCAGTGCTACCGCAAGGCCCGTGATGCCCAAACCGCCGAGCAGGACGCTGACCGATTGGCCGAACGTGTCGAGTATGAGCAGCAGCGCAATGCCGTAGACAATCACGCTGAGGATGCGGCGCATGATGGGCATCACCTGCTCGTCGAGCGACGTCGCGGTTCTGGGCGCGACCATGACGGTGTACCAATCGATGATCTGTCGACCGACCGCAGAAGCGGCAAACGCGGCGACCAAGATGGCGGCAACGCGGAAGGCCCGCTGAGCCTCTGCTGCGTAAGGGTCAATCTGACTGACGAACTGCGTGCCGATGAAAGCGCCGAGCAGGGCGATGAACACCAGCACTGGCCTACGGACGGAGAGAATGAGGGCCCCACCAACGCCGCCAGGGGTGCGGGCGGCCGCTCTCCTGGCGACAACGCGCATCGCGTACGAAACCGCCGCTCCAACGATGAGCGACACGACGAAAGCGACTACGGCGACGGCGGCGCCGTAGTAGTCGCTATCTCGAAACGACTCCCACCACATAGCAGGGATAGTAGCGCATCAATACCGATGAGCGCAGCGGGTGAGGCCGCAGTCTACCCCGCTCCCGTGAGCGAACATGGCGGGCCTAGTCGGCGGCAAGGGCCTGGCGTGGACGCATTGCAGTCCGCACGATGGCGAGCAGCAACAGCGTCAGGACGAATAGCAGGACGGAACTGAGGCCGAGCGAGAAGTTGATACCGATGGCCGCGCCGATGAACCCGACCGTGAATCCGCTGCCCAATCTCAGGCCGTTGAGCGACATGGCAAAGACGCCGATGGTCCGTCCGCGCTCCGCGGCAGGCGCCTCCAGTTGGACAATGGTCTGCGCCATGGACGTGAAGCTGATTTGGAAGACGCCGGCGACGAACAGGGCGGCCAGTGCGACGCCAAAGTGTGGCGCCGCCGCGAACGAGAGCATCGTGAGCGCCCAGATGCAGGCCAGGGCTATCGCCGTGCGGGGCCTAGGTTGGAACGCGGCAACGCTCTCCATCGCCAAACCTCCAAGTACCGCACCTGCAGCGCTGGCCGCCAGCAGCGTCGCATAGAGAAAGCCCTCGTCGGTTGGCAGGAATTGCAGGGCAAACTCTGGCATGTGCGCCTGATAGGCATTGCCAATGAAGAAGGACGACATGCCGCCAAGCGCAATCATCGACAGGATCACGCGGTTCCTTGAGGCAACGCGGATAGCGTCGAAATAGGAGCCCAGTCCCAGGCGCACTGGAGGGCGGGATGTCGTGCCCCGGTGCAAGTGCCCGGTGTATGGAACCCGCAAGCACCAGACGATCATCGGCACATAGATGAGCGCGTTGACGAAGATGCCGAGGGCAGGACCGAGATAGATGAGGAGGGCGCTGCCCACGACGGGGCCAAGGAAGATGCCCAGCTGCGTCGACGTGGAGGTGATGCGGACTCCGCTCTGCAGCTGGTTTGGGCCGACGATGTCGTGAATCATCAGCTGCCGGGCGGGCTGAAAGAACGTCCCTGCGAGGCCGTGGATGGTCAGTAGGACGACGGCATGCCACATTTGAAGGCTATCGGTCCAGAAGAGCATGCCCCACGCTATCGAGACGCTCATGAACAGCACCATCGAGAAGATGGTCAGCTTGCGGTTGTCGAAACGATCGGAGAGGGCGCCGGCGTAGACGGAGAAGAAGAGGACGGGCGCCCAATGGCTGATGACGGCGTAGCCGGCGAGCACCTGTGAGTTGAACAGCTCAAACAGCACCCAGTACGAGATGACGTGTTCGATGTTGTCGGCCATCATCCAGAGGGTGCCCGCACCGGTGAAGGTGCGGAAGTCGCGGTTGCGGAGCGCAGCGAACGAGACGCGGCTCTGCTCCGCATGCCCTTCAGCAGGCGGGGTATGGGCAGAGGAACTAGTCGGGTCGCACGATGCGCACATGGCCGCATTGTCGCGGAGCGGCGCAGCGCAAACAAGCGCCCTCGCCCACCCGGAGATCTAGCCATGTAGCGGGGCGCTCCACTCCGGCATTCCTGCGCAGGCAAGAAGATCGGGGCAAGAAGGGGGGAGAGGCCTAATACCGGGAGGCGTTGATCTCGGTGAGCTTGCCGGTCGTCATGAACATGACCCGCTCTGCGACATTCGTGGCGCGATCAGCTACGCGCTCGAGGTCATGGGCTGCCCAGAGCAAGTAGGTCGCCCGTTCGATGGACTTGGGGTCCTGGATCATCATGAGAAGCAACTCACGGTAGACCTGGTCGTAGAGCTGGTCTACTTCGTCGTCGGCGTTACAGACGTCGAGAGCGGCCTTCTCGTCACGGTTGACAAGGGCGTCCAGGGCGCGCCGCAGCATCCCTGTACCTAGCTCAGCCATGCGGGGAATGTCAATGAGTGGCTTAAGCGGCGGTTGATCGCCCATCATGAGACTAATCTTGCCGATGCCCTCCGCATAGTCGCCGATACGCTCCAGCTCGACCGCGATGTGCAGCATGGTGATGATGTGGCGCAGGTCGCTGGCGACGGGCTGTTGCCGCGCGATGAGGTCGATGCAGCGCTCCTCGATGCTGAAGCGCTTCGAGTCGATATGGTCGTCGTCCTTGACGACCTGCTCGGATGCAGCAAGATCACGAAGGCGCAAGGCGTCCACTGCCTTGTCTATAGCCTTCTCGACCATACTGCCAAGCATAAGCAGGTCGTTCTGGACGTTGATGAGCTCTGAGTCTAGGCCTGCTCTCGTTGAGGTGTGCCGCTGCATGACCGCCCCCCTATCCGAAGCGCCCGGTGATGTAGGCCTCAGTCCGCTCGTGCTTGGGGTTCGTGAATATCTGGGTCGTGTCTCCGTGCTCGACCAAGTACCCCGCACGATCCTCGTCCATATTCAAAAACGCCGTCTCGTCGGACACCCGGGCCGCCTGCTGCATGTTGTGCGTGACGACCACGACAGTATATTCCTGAATCAGGTCGCGCATCAGCGTTTCGATCTCGAGCGTGGCGATGGGGTCGAGGGCAGATGCGGGCTCATCCATCAGGATGATTTCGGGTTCGACGGCGAGCGCGCGGGCGATGCAGAGCCGCTGCTGCTGACCGCCGGACATCGCCTGGCCGCTGTCGTGCAGCCGGTCCTTGACATCATCCCACAGAGCTGCGCTCCGCAGGGAGCGCTCGACCTGTTCGGCAACGTTGCCCCGGTAACCGTTGATGCGCAGGCCGAATGCGACGTTCTCAAAGATGGACTTGGGGAACGGATTGGGCTTCTGGAACACCATTCCGATGCGGTAGCGCACGACCGTCGGGTCGACGCTCGGGCCATAGATGTCCTCGGCGTTGAACATCACGCCGCCCTCGACCCGCGCGCCAGGCACAAGCTCGTTCATCCGGTTGAAGCACCGCAGGAGCGTGCTCTTGCCACAACCGGACGGGCCGATGAGCGCCATGACCTTGTTGCGCGGGATGTCGAACGTAACGTCCTTGAGCGCGCGGAAGCTGCCGTAGTAGGCGCTCAGGTTACGGATGCTGAGCGCGACGTGTGGGGGCGCTTGGGTTTCGATGGTCACTCCTCCGACCTCCTCTGCGTGCGATTGCGAATGTACACGGCAATGGCGTTCATCGAGAGCAGCACCACCAGCAGGATGATGATGCCTGCCGCCGCGATGCCGCGGAAGCCTTCTTGCGGGCGCGTCACCCAGTTGTAGATCTGGATGGGCATGACGGTGAACTTATCGAGCGGATCGGTCGGGATGAAGGTGAGGAAGACCAGAGCGGAGATAGCAATCATCGGCGCAGCCTCGCCGACCGCTCGAGAAAGCGCCAGGATGGTGCCGGTCATGATTCCAGGGATGGCCTGCGGCACCACGATGGCCCGCACGACCTGGAACTGGGTCGCGCCCAACGCGTAGGCTGCGTCCTTGTGGCTGCGGGGAACAGCGCGAATTGCTTCTCGCCCCGCGATTATCACGATAGGGAGGACGAGCAAGCTCATCGTGAGGGCCCCGGCCAATACCGAGCGTCCGAGCGCCAGGAGTTGCACGAATACGGCGAGTCCCAGTAGCCCGTAGACGATGGATGGTACGCCGGCAAGGTTGGAGATGTTCACCTCGATGATGCGCGTCAGCCAGTTCTTAGGCGCGTACTCCTCGAGGTAGATGGCCGCGCCGACGCCGACCGGCACGGTGAAGAGGCCCGTGAGCCCCACCACCCACACCGACCCCCAGATGGCAGATGCCATGCCGGCCTGCTCGGGAAAGCGCGAGGGGTAGTCGGTGATGAAATGCAGGCTCAGCCATGGAATGCCCTGGCCCAAGATGCGGGCGATGAGCACGACCAAGCCCGCCAGGCCAATGAAGATAGCGAGCATGAAGAGGGCAAACCACACCCTGCCCCACACCTTGCGGTAGCCAAGGCGCGGGTTGAACTGGTCGGGAATGCCGATGTTCAGCGCCACCTTAGTACTCCTCCCGCACCCGCCGGACAAACATGTGGCCGAGAACGTTCATGAACAGGGTCATGAAGAACAGCAACAGCCCCACCGCAAATATCGTTTGGAACTCCAACGACCCGTGCGGCGCCTCGCCGAGAGCGAGCTGCACGATGAACGCGGTCATCGTCTGGATGCTCTCGAGTGGGTTGATGGTGAGGTTCGGCGTAGCCCCGGCGGCGATGGTGACCAGCATCGTCTCTCCAATGGCGCGCGAGAAGCCGAGGATGAAAGATGCGACGATGCCCGAAATGGCGGCGGGAACGACGACACGCAGCGACGTCTCCAGGCGCGTCGCGCCAAGGGCGTAGGACGCCTGGCGCAGCGAACGCGGCACCGCGACCATCGCATCCTCGCTCAGCGACGAGACCATCGGAATGATCATGATGCCCATCACGATGCCAGCGCTGAGAGCGTTGAAGACGAGCAGGTCCTGAAAGATGCCCAGCGGGATCTTCTGGAGCTGCGGGGTGACAAAGGTCAGCGCGAAGTAGCCGTAGACCACCGTCGGGATGCCGGCGAGCACCTCGAGGATGGGCTTGAGCGTCTTGCGCACCCTTTCGGGCGCGTACTCGGAGAGGTAGATAGCGATGCCGAGTCCCGCAGGAATGGCTACGCCAAGAGCCAACACCGCGACCAATATCGTCCCGCCAACGAGCGGTAAGACGCCGTAGGACTGCGGCTTCAGGATTGGCGACCACCGCAGGCCGAAGAGGAATTCCCAGAAGGGTACCTCGCGGAAGAATCCCAGCGCCTCGAGGAAGAGGCTGGCTACGATGCCGATGGTGGTGATGATAGAGACGAGCGCGCAGGCCAAGAAGATGGCGTGCACCACCTTCCCCTGCAGATTGCCGCGTCTTCCACGTGAAGAGCTCCAGCTGGCCAGCCGGGAAAAGTTTGCCAAGATGCCCGATCCTGTGTCGGAGGACTCGCCGTCTGTCTGCTGCTCCGCAAACGTAAGGCTCCCGCATCTACTTTAGTGTTGGGTTAACGTTCGTTTAGAGCAACGTTAGTCCAGAGGCGTTTCTCAGGTGCCTGTGCACCGCTCCGTGCCCTCCTACGCTAGGCGGCATTTGTTAACACCCATTGCGCACAGTGTTAGCGCCGAGTCATGGCTTGCGGGGTAGTAAGGGGTCAGGCGCGCCCGCAGGGCAGCACAACATCGAAGGTCGTACCGGCGCCCGGGATACTCCGTACGTCGATTCGTCCGCCGTGCGCCTCGACGATATGGCGCGCAATCGCCAGGCCGAGGCCCGTGCCGCGGTCGTCCCGAGAGCGATGTGCCTTGTAGAAGCGCTCGAAGATGTGCGGCAGGTGCTCCGGCTCTATCCCAAGGCCGCTATCCTCAACGGCGATACGTATGCAGCCGGGCTCTTGAGAGACCGTGAGGTTGATGCGTCCTCGGGGCGGCGTGAACTTGAGCGCATTGCCCACGAGGTTGACGAAGACGCGCCTCAGTTTGGTGGGCTCGGCCTGCACCGGTGAAACATCCCCGTTCGCCTCGACCGTGATGGTGACTTGCTGCTCAGCCGCCGCCGGAAGATTCGAATCGCGCACGTCTGCGAGAAGTGCCGAGACGTCCACCTCTTCCGTCTGCAATTCGACCTGCCCGCTCTCGATGCGGGAGAGCTCCAGCAGCTCATCCACCAACGTCGCCATGCGATCAATCTCGTGGTGGATGCGGCCCAGGAAATCGCGCGAGACATCTTCGTCGGCGAGACCCCCCTCCAATGTCTCCACCATCGCCTTCACTGAGGCGATCGGATTACGAAGCTCATGAGAGACGTTGCTAACGAACTCCCGCCGGGTCATGTCGACGTTTCGCGCGTGCGTTAGGTCGTGGAGCGTCATCAGTACCGCACCGGTGCCCTCGTAGGACAGGGGCATCGCGACGACGCCGACGGAGCGGCGGCCCTCGAGCAGGTCCACGTCCGCTGTTTGGCGCTGCCCCGTTCCGCGGCACTCGGCGGCAAGCCTGCTCAGGTCATGGTCGCGCAAGATGGGACGGTGATTCGCATCAAGAGGGAGGCGCAGCAAGCGGCGGGCCATTGTGTTGGCCAGGGTGACACGGCTGCTCGCATCGACTACGGCGACCCCGTCGGCAAGCGAGTCGAGCAGCATATTCAGCCTATTGCGCTCCGATTCGTTCTCGCTGACGAGGCGGCGTACCGTGTCGGCCATTGCATTGAATGCGTGGCGAAGGTGCGCTGTCTGGCTGGGGCCCTCAGGCGGCAAGCTGGTATCGAAATCACCGCCGGCCAGCCGCTGTGCGGCGGACGCAAGCACCTGCGCCGACTCACGCGCGGGATTGGAAAAGCGCCACGCGAGCCCGTAGCCACCGCACGCTGCGAGTATCGCTGCGGCAAACGCAACACCAATGGCCCACAGCGCACCGTCGGTCAGCGTGGCGCCAATGATCACGGCTATCGCTACCGTGAATGGCATGACCACGATAGCCAGCCCCTCGCGGAGGCTTGCCAAGCGGGGCAGCCTTACCCTACTAAGCGGCGATCTCATCCCTCGAAACGGTAGCCGATTCCTCGGAGAGTAACGATGCGCGTCGGGTCGCTCGGCTTCTCCTCAATCTTTTCGCGCAGCCACCGGATATGGACGTCGACCGTCCGCTCGTCGCCGATGTAGTCGTGCCCCCATAGCGCCTCCAGCATCTGGTTGCGCGTGTAGACGCGGCGTGGGTTCTTGACGAGAAGCGCGAGGAGGGCGAACTCGCGGGGGCGCATGGGAATGGCCTCGCCGTCGAGCCGGACGACGTGGGCGGCCAAGTCGATTTCTAGGTTCCCCGAGCGCAGCACCTCCTCAGGGGATGCAGGTCCGGCTGCGTTGCGCGGGCGCCTCAAAATGGCGCGCACCCGCGCCAGCAACTCACGCATACTGAACGGCTTGGTGACGTAGTCGTCCGCGCCCAACTCGAGGCCCACTACCTTGTCGACCTCCTCGCCAAGCGCGGTCAACATGAGGATGGGGACATCGGACTCGCGGCGGAGGGCACGGCAGACCTCGAGGCCGTTCAGGTCGGGAAGCATGATGTCGAGGACGATGATGTCCGGCGCCTCGCGGCGGGCCTCCGCCAATCCTCCGACACCGTCCTTCGCCATGCGGACGTCAAAGCCCTCGCGTTCGAGATTGAGCCGCACCGCGTCGGCCAGGTTCGTCTCGTCTTCGACTAGCAGAACGGAGGGGCCCATACACTCATTCTAGTAGAGCGCCCTTGGCGATGCGCCCTACCCCACTTCGACAGGGCGTTCGACCAGCGACCAAACCTCTTGCACCCCTTCTTGGAGATGAGCGACCAGGTCCGCGGCCTTCTCTCGATGGATGGTGTCCATATAGGTACGCTTCCAGATGCCACCGAGCGCCCTGGCGTTCCATGGGCAGACCTGCAAGCAGATGCCACACGCCTCATACGTCGCCCAGTATGGCGCGCACTTCTCCGTTTCGACAACCCACTTCAGGACGCCGCGCACCTCCTGCTTCTCCGGTCCGATGGCATCGCCGGGGCAGTAGTCGGTGCACATGCGGCACTTGGTGCAGAAGTCGTCGATGCCGTCGTCTACAGGAGAGTCGAGCGACATCGGTAGGTCGGTGGTGATGACGGCAAGGCGGAACATCGAGCCGAGTTCGCGGTTGATCAAGGATCCATGCTTGCCCAGCTCGCCCAACCCCGCCGCGTAGGCGTGCGGGATCATGGCCAGCTGCTCGCCCCTGACCGTATGCGCCTTGGCGGGATAGCCGAGGCTGCGGATGTACGCGGCGAGCTCGACTGCCGTTTTGGACGCCTGGTCGTAGACCCGCAGCCACTCCCAGTTGGTCTCGTAGGGCACGTCCTTGATGGTCTCAAAGTCCATCTCGAACGCCATAGCGACAGCGTAGGTGTGCTCGACTTCTCGGCCAACGTAGACGAAGTGCGGATCGACGAGAGTGACGCCTGCGCTGTACGCTCCGAGCTCCACTGCCTTGGCCTTGACGGCGTCGCTCGCCGCCTGCGCGGAAGCGAATTCGTGCCGTGCTTCGGCCGCATCACCGTCCTGGAAAGGAACCCGGGAACTCAGCGAGGCGGAATAGTAGTCCTCTGCGGGCTGCCTGCGGTGGGAGAAGGTGTAGCCCAGCTTCCAACAGGTCTGCAAAGGCCCGATGTAGTGCAGCTCCTCGCCGCTCCATTCAGGAAGGACGGATCGCATGGCGCTAGCGTATTCCCTATTCTCGGATTTGGCTAGTCGTCCAGCGGGGGCCGTCGCAGCCCTTTCGTGGTGGCGCGGCGGTGCTTCGATGCGAGTCTTCGTTCGGTTGCAGCGCGGGGGACCGGCGTCGGCCTGCGTGTCTTGGCCGGATCTGCCGCGCGCCGGAGCAGCCGGACGAGGCGGTCGATCGCATCGGTGCGGTTGGCGTCCTGCGAACGGAACCGCTGCGCCCGAATGACGATCTCGCCGGACGCGAGCATTCGCCTGCCCGAGAGGCCGCGCAGGCGGCGCTTCACCGCATCGGGCAACGAGGGTGAGCCTGCGGCATCGAACCGCAGTTGCACGGCCGTGGCGACGCGGTTGACGTTCTGTCCGCCGGGGCCGGGCGACCTGATGTAGTGGAACTCCAGCTCGCTCTCGGCGATGGAGATGGTAGGCGTGATGGTGATCATTGCCGCGCCGCCCCCTCCTTCCCTCGCCGGCTCGCGTTGCGCGCAGCGAGCAGCAACAGCCCCGCCGGTATCGTCACGAGCAAGATGCCACCGACAACGACCCAGACCAGCGGGTCGAACGGCAGGAAGCGGTCGACCTGGTGGGTGAGCCACTCGAGCAGGTCGGGGTCGGTCGGCTCGCTGTGGTGGAGCGGGGGAGCAGCGCGCACGGCTACGCCTCAGCCGCGGCGGGCGCCGCCACGCCGACGTAGCGGGCCGATAGACTGCGCTCGCGAACGACGTAAGAACTGACGCCCGCGAGAAGCAGCAGCACGGCGGAACCCGCGAACACCGGGACATAGGTGCCGAGCACGGTGTAGGAGGCGCCTGCTGCGAAGACGGCGGCGGCCCCGCCGAATTGGTGCATCATCGTCAGGATGCCGACGATCGTCCCCATATTGCGCACACCGTAGATCTCGGCGGCGAGCGCAGAGGTGAGCGGCACGGTGGCAAGCCACGAGATGCCAGCGACCAGTGCGAATGCCCAGATGCCGACGTCGGCGGGCAACACCGCGAGCAGCAGAAATCCCGCGCCCCGCGTCCAGTAGATGACCGCGAGCACATCCTTGCGCGGCATCCGATCGGAGAGCCAGCCGCCGAACAGGACGCCGATCAGGTTCATGGTGCTAAGGAGGCCGAAGGCGAGCGCGGCGCTGCTCGGCGCGATGCCCTCCTGCGTCGCGAAGAAGACGAAGTGCGTTGCGACCATCGCGGTCGTGACGCCGCAGACCACGTAGCTCATGCCGAGCAGCCACAGCGGGGCGGAGCGAAAGCACTCGCCCCAGCGGTCCGCCGTGAGCGGTCCACGGCTCTGGCCGCCGGCCTGGCTGAGGTCGACGTCATCGCCGGGCGGTGCCCCGTCGGGGCGCAGCCCCATGTCCCGCGGGTCGTTGCGGACGACGGTCAAGAGCAGCGGCAGCGTGATCGCGAGCATCACTCCGGCCACCACAAACCACGTGATGCGCCAGTTGGTCAGCAGAAGCAGATAGGCGAGGAACGGCACGCCGAGGATGCCGCCGAATGAGCCGCCAGAGGCAACAATCCCCATCGCCGTTCCTCGCTTGCGACGGAACCATCGCGCAATGACGGCCGTCGAGGGCGTGAACATCACGCCTCCGACAGCGAACGAAATGACGACGGCGTGGATGACCGCGAGCACCCAGATATTCGGCGACGCGGCCAGCAGCACCGTGCCGAACCCGAGCACGAGCAGGCTCATGCCCATCGTCAGACGCCCGCCATACCTATCGGTCAGGCGCCCCACGATGGGCTGCGCAATGCCGTTGATGAGCCAGCCGACAGACGAGACGGCGGAGATGACCGCCACGGACACGCCGAACTCCTCCGTCCACGTCTCCACGAACAGACCGAACGACTGCCGTGAGCCGATGGCTACCATCGAGACGAAGAAGACGGTCCCGACGACGTACCAGCCGTAGAAGGAGGGCAGCGTGAGGCGGTCGCGGAGGCTCATGGCCTAACGATTGTACCCTCTGCGATTGATGCAGCGAGTCACGTGCAGGCGCTGTAAGGGCTGGGCAGACGTGCCGGCCGGGAGAGGTATCGTTGACAGCTCTCGAGGCAGGTCAGTAGGCTTCGAGCGGCCCTCTGGACTGGCCCGCCGGTGATGCGGGCCCGGGCGGGAGCGTTGGCGCATGGCACGGCTCAACGACCAGCAGCTGGAGCACTTCTACCGCGAGGGGTACGTCGTCGTCGAAGACGCGATCGACCCGGCGGAGGTGCTGGAGCCGCTCGAGGCCGAGTATGAGGCGGTGCTGGACAGCCTCGCCCGAACACTGCACAAGGAGGGGTCCATCAGTTCGGCGCACGCCGGGATGGAATTTGGCGAGCGTCTTACCCGGATCTACCAGGAGAGCGGCAAGGTCCACACCCAGTACTTCGACTTCTCGCTCCCGCAGAAGAACATCACCGCCGAGACTCCGATGTGGCACGGTCCGGCGGTGTTCGACGTCCTGACCGCTTCGCCGCTGCTGGATGCCGTCGAGTCGATCATCGGGCCGGAGATCTACTCGAACCCGACGCAGCACGTGCGCCTCAAGCCGCCCGAAGCGCGCACGCCGCTCAATCCCGAGACGGGCGGGGTCCAGCTTGGCGCGACACCATGGCACCAAGACAGCGGGGTCGTCACGGCGGATGCGGACGATTCGGAGATTCTGACCGTGTGGATACCGGTCTGGGACGCAGACGAAGCGGCGGGGTGCATGCAGCTCGTGCCGCGCAGCCACCGGGAAGGCCTGTGCCAGCACTGCCCCGGGGGCACGGCAACCTCCCCGTCCGGCCTGCAGATACCCGACGAGTTCTTCCGCATCGCGGACGCCGTCCCGATTCCGATGCGGCGCGGGAGTGCGCTGTTCATGCACCGGCTGACCTGCCACGGTTCGCTGCCGAATCGAAGCGACCGCGTCAGGTGGAGCTTGGACCTGCGCTACAACCCTACCGGCCAGCATACTGGCAGATCTGCCTTTCCTGGATTCGTGGCGCGGAGCAGGGCGAACCCCGGAGCGGAGCTCCAGGACTCCGTGGCGTGGGCGCAAGAGTGGGAAGAGGCACGCGCGCGCCTCGCGAAGGAAGAGGACCCGCCCTACAACCGTTGGTCGTCGGACGACCCGGCGTGCGCATAGCGTCCCCTGCCCAGCCCTGAGCCAGCCCCGCTGCTACCATGGGGCGAGCCTGACCCCGCGCGTCGGCGCACACGGCGCTCCATGCCCTGCGGAGCAGCCGGCGCCGGCTGTTCCAACGCATTACGAGCACGGGCGAGCAGCCCGCATTGCAGAAGCACGGGAGGGCCCAGGCGGCGAAGCACGACTGAGCGGCCATTCGCGCGGCGAGACCCCGTGGCCCTATCCTTAGGCGCCAACCACGGCGGCCCAGCGCGAGGGAGAGCGAAACGACCATGCCAGAGGCGATGAGAGGGGCCGACCTACTCGCGCAGGCACTTGCGCACGCGGGTACAACGCACCTCTTCTCGCTATCGGGCAACCAGATAATGCCGATCTACGATGCCCTCGTGGACGGGGACATTGGCCTGTACCACGTGCGGCACGAGGCGGCTGCCGTGCACATGGCGGACGCCTGGGGAAGGCTGACGGGCCGGCCGGGCGTTGCGCTCGTTGCGGCCGGGCCGGGCTTTGCCAACACGCTTTCCGCCCTCTACGTGGCGCGGATGGCGGAATCGCCGCTCGTGCTCATTTCGGGCGGCTCACCCGCTGCGGAGGCGGGCCAGCGGGCCTTCCAGGAGATGCCGCAATCGCACATTGCGGAGGCCGTCGCCAAGGCGTCATGGACGATATCCAGCACCACGGGCCTGGCCGGGGAAATAGACCGGGCGCTTCGCGTTGCGGCATCGGGGCGCCCGGGTCCGGTGCACGTGACGATCCCGGTGGACATCCTGGAAGCGCAGGCAGCCCCCAGCGGTCATCGCTCGCCCGGCGCAGCCGGCCCTGAGCCTCAACCGGCGCTGGAGGATGCCGTCGCAGCGCGGTTCTTCGCGTTGCTGCGCGCCGCGCGCCGCCCCCTCATCATCGCAGGGCCCGCAGCAGCAAGGGGGGAGGCTCGCCGGGCCATAGACGAGCTTACGGGCGCGACAGGTGTACCTGCGGCATACATGGAAAGCCCTCGCGGCGTGTCCGACCCCAGCCTGGGTGCATTCGCAGACGTGCTGCCAGAGGCTGACCTCGTCGTGCTGGTCGGCAAGCGGCTGGACTTCATGCTGAGGTTCGGGCGAGAGCCCACCTTCAGCCCTGCCTGCGACTTTGTGCAGATCGACGCCGAAGAGTCCGCAATGGCCGAGACGGAGGCGGTCCTGGGAGACGCGGGACGGCTAGCGCTGCAGATCGTGGCTGGCCCGGCAGGCGCTGCCCAGTCGCTGCGGTCCCATGCCGGCGCGCTCAAACCACGGAGAGGCAGTTGGGCCAGCGAGGTGCGCGATGCCATCGCGTCCAGGTCGCGGCCGTGGCAGGACTCGGCTGGGAGCGTGGAAGGGGCCCTCCACCCCGCAAGGGTCTGTCACGAGATCCAAGCGCTGCTTGGCGAGGACGGCGTCTTTGTCTCGGACGGCGGAGAGTTCGGGCAGTGGGCGCAGGCCTGCATCACCGCCCCAGAGCGGCTCATCAACGGACCGTCGGGGGCCATCGGCAGCGCGATACCGTTCGCGCTGGCCGCTCGGCTGGCCCGTCCGCAGGCTCCCGTCATCGCCACGCTCGGCGACGGGACGTTCGGGTTCCACGCCATGGAGATCGATACGGCCGTGCGCTACGGCATCCCCTTCGTGCTGGTGGTGGGTAACGATGCCGCGTGGAACTCGGAGTACCAGCTACAGCTTCGCGACTACGGGCCGGGCCGGCTGCTGGGGTGCGAGTTGCTGCCGTCGCGCTATGACGAGGTGGCCGCAGTGCTCGGCGGCTACGGAGCAAACGTCGCGGAGGCAGCGGAACTCGGCCCGGCGCTCCAGGCCGCCCTAGGCAGCGGGCTGCCGGCCTGTGTGAACGTGTCCATCTCCCGCCAGCCAGGACCCGCGGTGCGGCGCACGTAGGGGCCTTCCCCGGGCCCCCCTCCGGCGCGCCCGCATCCCCTTCAATCCGACTTGGCTCGCTTAACTGGCTCCGCTCTTGCCAGCGCACTGCCCGTCATCACGCTCCATGGAACGAGAGGCTCGGACTCTGAGGATCCGCAGCGCTGCGGGCCCGAGCACCGTTGCCCATCGCGCTCGATGTGTGCCTGGCAAGGCAGGAATCTGTGGTCGGAGGGGATGAAGCGCCAGGGGCCCCTGGGCTGGCCAGTAGAGAGGCCTCGGACGCCGCGACAGTCTCCAGCGCCGATGCAATCTCCTGGTAGCGCAGCGCCTTGTGGTGCGCGCTCGCCCCCAGCATAGAGGGTAACGCACCGTCGAGCGCGTCGCCCTCAGGGTTGGTCTCCACGAGCCCCTGCACCATCGCCCAGCGAAAGATGGCCCGCATGGGCTGGCGCACCCGCCGCGCCACCTGCTGTGGGAACATGCAAGATGCGTTTGGCATGCATAAGGAGGCGGGGGGGGGGGTTAGCCGTAAATGTGGGAAGAACTGGAACAGTAGGAGATGTCGAGGGACTTCCAATTGGTGCCCCCAAGGGGATTCGAACCCCTGATCTCCACCTTGAAAGGGTGGCGTCCTAGGCCTCTAGACGATGGGGGCGCCCTAGGTATTGTCGCATATGGGCAGGAGCGGCACGCTGGGCGCTCCCCTGCCTCATTTGGCTCACGGGTATATCGCCAAGTGCTCTAGGCCGGCAGTCTCCGGCAGGTTGAACATGAGGTTCATATTCTGCACAGCCTGCCCTGCGGCGCCCTTCACCAAGTTGTCGATAGCAGCGAATACGACGAGGCGGCCTGTATGCTGATCGACCGTTGCGTGGATGAGGCAGTCGTTGTTGCCCCATGTCTGCTTGGTCTGCGGCGCCGCACCGACAACGCGCACGAATGGGTCATCCCTGTAGTAGTCGGCGTAGAGCGCTCCTACCTCTTCCTTGGCAATCGCGGGCGAGGGGAACACGCCATCGACGAAATCGGCGTAGACGCTGTCGAGAATGCCGCGCGTCATCGGGATGAGGTGGGGCTGGAAGATGACCTTCGGCTGGTAGCCGGAGCGCAGGCGTCGCAGCTCCTGCGTGATCTCGGGCAGGTGCCGATGGCCGCCAATGCCGTAGGCAAAGACGTTCTCGTTGACCTCGCTGAAGTGCGTGCCCAGACTGAGCCCCCTGCCCGCCCCCGACACGCCCGACTTGGCGTCGACGATGACCTGTTCGGTGATGAGACCGGCCTTTACCACCGGTGCCAACGCGAGCAGTGCGCCGGTGGGGTAGCAGCCAGGATTGGCGACGAGCGACGCCCCCGTGACCCCCTCCCTGTCGAGCTCGGTCAGCCCGTACACCGACGTCTCGAGCAGGTCGGGCGCGGGATGCGCCTGTCCGTACCATCGCTGGTATTCGGCGGGGTCGTGCAGGCGGAAGTCGGCGCTGATGTCCACCACCTTGATCCCGTCGCGGACAAACGACTCGCACGCCTCGGCACTCGCCGTCTGCGGCAGCGCTGAGAAGACAATGTCCGCGCTCGCCGTCAGTTCCGGCTCGATTTCTATGTCAACTTCGGCGAGGTGTGGAAAGACCTCCGCCAGTCGTTGGCCTGCCGACGAACGGCCCGTGACGCCGCTAATCTCCGCCTCGGGGTGATGGTGCAGAATGCGCGCGAGCTCGACGCCCGCGTAGCCCGTAACGTTCAGGATGCCTACTTTCATGTAACGACCGCCTTGCGCGTGTGGTATGGCTTGACGAGCGCCTCGGTCAGCAGCTCGACCTGTTGAACGACCTCGTCCGGCGGGCACGCGGGATTGACGACGAACTTGGTCGCACCAGCGTCGATGTACTCCCGAACCCGCGCCTGTATATGGTCGACGGTGCCCAGCAGGTTGAGCGCGTCGAGGCTCACGTCCGTGCGGCGTCGGAGCAAGTGCGCCTCGATGTGCTCCATCGGCACCGGCCCACGCTCAACAACGTATACCCCCAGCTGGATGCCGTAGTGGTCGTCTTCAATGCTCCGCCCCGCTTCAGCGGCGTACTCCTTTATCTTCATGACGCCGTTCGCAACGTCATCTGCGGTCACCTGGGACGGTAGCCATCCGTCGCCCAGCCTGCCTGTTCGCCTGAGCGCCGGCTCCGTGCGCCCGCCAATCCAAATGGGAATTGGTCTGCCCGGGCGCGGGTTGACCCCGGAATCGTCCAGGCGCATGAACTCGCTCTCGTACGTCACGCGCTCCTCCGTCCAAAGGCGGCGCATGACCTGAATGGCCTGGTCGAGGCGCCTGCCGCGGTCGCGCTTGCGGACGCCCATGGCGTCGTACTCGAGCGGTGATTCTTGGCCCACGCCCACGCCTACCGACGCAAGCCGCCCGCGCGAGAGCAGATCGAGCGTTGCAAGGGCACGGGCAACGAGTACAGGGCTGCGCACCGACATCAGCAACACCCCTGTGCCGAACTTCAGCCGCTCCGTCCGTGTCGCCGCAACCGCCATCCCGATGAGCGGGTCCACCACCCAGGGCGCACCGACGATGCGGTCGGTGAACCACAGCGAGTCCCAGTCCTGCTCTTCGAGCACGTCAAGGTAGCGCAGGAATGCTTCGCGGCCCTCGCGGGCCATCGCCGACGCAGTTCCTATGCCGATTCTGATAGCCACGATGATGGGATTATCGCACGCGATGCGACGGTATAGCAGCCGCGCGTGCAGTGCAAAGCGCCCCGATCGCCCATCTAGCGACCGGGGCGCCCGCCTAATACCTTCCGCTAGGAAGGCTCGCACCCTGCTGCGCCTCGCTTAGACCCGTCGACAGGTCCAGCGATGGGATCGCCGGTGACTGACCTCGACCGTGGTCGGTCGCTACCGGCGGGCAGCGGGTGACGCAGCAGTGCGATGAGTACTTGGTAACACTACTGGATCACCCCCTTTCCGTGGCCTATCGCCACGGGCCAATCGTAGGGGTTGCATGCGCACTTGCCAAGGGGTAGCGGGCGAACTTCCGAGCAAATCAGCAGTTCGTGTGCATTGCCCACCTACGGACAACCTCAGCCTCGTCGCGGACCACGGTGCGCAACGCGCCCTTACCCGGGCCGCAGTCGGTGTGATAGAGACCGCGCCCGACACGTCGGCGAACGAACCGAGCACCGCATCCTGCACACTCGAGGCCCGTCGCACGTGCGCTGGTGCTTTGCGGCGCGAACGCCGGCGGCGATTTCGCGAGCGCACGCGGCTCCGCACCAAGCCGGCGGACCCATTCGCGCCACTGTGCACCGTGAGGCGGCTCACGCTTGCTGCCCCTGCGCACGCTCGCGTGTACGGCAATATGCGCCAACTCGTGCCGCAGCGTCTCACGCGCCTGCCCCTCCTCCAGCCATGCCGACAGGCGAATGACGGGCGCGGCGTAGGAAGCGCGACCCAGCATGCGGCGCATCCGCGTCGACCAGTCGAGCACCGGTACGGGGAGCCCATGCTTGCGGCACAGGTCAGCAAGCAACTGCTCGATGTCGCCGGCGAACGACGGCGTCACAGCGGCTTCGGCGCAAGCTCCGCGCGCAGGTCGTCGGGCGCAACACCGGTAAGCTTGCGCTGCTCCAGCTGCGGGCGCGCGGGACAGCGCTCGGCCAGAACGCAGGCGCCGCACAGCGGCCGCTGCGCCTTGCAGATGCGCCGGCCGTGCGTGATGAGGTAGACGTGCGCGGCGAACACCCGCTCCGGGTCTATCAACACCTCCAGCACGTCGTGCGCCTCGTCCACGCCAACCTTGGGGCCGATCAGGCCGAGCCGCCCCGCGACGCGGTAGATGTGCGTGTCGACCGCGAACACCGGCCTGCCCAGCGCGAAGGACAGGACGACCGCCGCCGTCTTCGGCCCGACACCGGGTAGCGACTTCAGCCATTCCTTCGCTTCCTCGATGGGCATCTCGGCAAGAAAGGCGATGTCGAAGCCGCCGGTGCGCTCCTTCACCATGCCCAACACCTCCTGGATGCGAGGGGCCTTCTGGTCGGCGAGCCCTCCGTGCCGGATGGCGTCCGCCACCTCTCCAACGGGCGCCGCCAGTACGTCGTCCCACGTCGGCAGCGCGGCGCGCAGTGCGTCATACGCCCGCCCTGCGTTCAGGTCGGATGTATGCTGCGAAAGGATGGTCCACACCAACTCGTCGAGCGGCGGGATGCGCGGTCGATGCTCTACCACGCCGTAGTAGGGCGCGAGAAGTTCATACGTCTCTTTGAGCGAATACGGCCTGATGCCGTGAACGCTGCGCGGGCGTAATACCTTCCGCCGCCGCCCAGCCCCTGCCCGTCCTAACGCCCTTGAATTGGCTGGCGTGCCCGAAGAACGAGCATCCCCGCGCCGGCTTGCGTCCAAATCAGGCAAGCGCGTCAACCTCCTGCAGGTGCGCGGTATCGCTGTGCACTCCGAGCGATACCGCCCCATCAACCCACGTGGCAACAGTAAGCGAAGCAAGCCCGGTCACCAGGTCGGGCCGCCCATGCTCTACGTCGCCTAGCCCCTTTGCAATACTTGCGACGACCCTGACGGGCGAATCGTGCGTGACGGCGAGCACGTCGCCTGAGTGGCGCATTGCGGCCTCGCGCATAAAGCGCTCCATGCGCCGGCGCAGCGCACCCAGGCCCTCTCCTCCCGGAAACTCGACTGTCTCCGGTGCGGTGCGCAAACGTTCCCATAGATCGGGGTATTGCGCACGTAGCTCCGTCGTCAGCATGCCCGCCGTCTCGCCATAGTCGAGGTCGCGCAGCAGGAAGTGGAGGCGCACAGGCAAGCCAAGGGCACCCGCAATGATGGCCGCAGTCTGTCGTGTGCGCGGCAGCGGGCTCGCGTACACCGCCTCGAATTGGTGCGAGGCCAGCCTGCGGGCGAGCGCGCACACCTGCGCAACACCGACCTCGTCGAGGTTGCCGCCACCCTGTACGCGCCCTTCCGCATTCCATCGCGTGCGCCCGTGGCGGACAAAATAGAGGTGCGTGTGACCCACGACTAGCCCACCACCCTCTCAATCGTCATGCATCGCCTCGGTCCGGGCGCCAATGGATGCGGCGATGGTACGCGAACCGGGAGGCAACCTCTAGCGCACGAAGGAAACGGTGGCGAATGTGGGTTGTCGGGGGTGGGAGCCGGACGTACATTACGCCCGAAAGCTAACCGCATCGTTCGGCAGGAGGTTGTTCGCATGTGCAAACGGAAGGAAAAAGAATCGATCAATGAGGCACCCAAGCAAGCGATAGCCGGGAAATGGTCGAATAACTGGCGCATTCTGGCACTGGCCATCGCGACCGCGCTGCTCATCACAGCCTTCCAGCAGCTAGCCTAGCCTCCTCTCCTACGCCCCCCCCCCTCCGGCGAAGGCGATGGCCCACATCGACTCGAGCGGATCGGCATCCGCATCGCGCTTCCTACAAATACAGCCGCTCGGGATTGCCGTAGCGCTCTTCGAACCCTGACCGCACTTCGTCGAAAAGGCTCTCGAACTCCACTGAGCGCAGCGATTCGGTGCTCATGATGTAGGCGTCCTCACCGTTGTCGGAGTAGTAGCGGCGGCGGAGCCCGACGTTCTTGAAACCGTACTTCTCATAGAGACGCTGCGCGGCCTCGTTCGACACGCGCACCTCCAGCGTCAGCACCTCGCAGCCGCGCCGCAGCGCCATCTCGACCGCACCCAGCATGAGCAACTCGCCCACGCCCTGGCCCCTGTATGTCTCGCGCACCGCAATGGAGACGATGTGCGCCTCGCCAGCCATGTACCACAATCCAACGTAGCCGATAAGCAGCGGAACGGTGCGAGGCGCTTCGAGCGGCGGTTCTTGGCGGCGGCGGCGCAACCAGTCCATCAGGCTGCGCCTGGGCCGCTTCGGTGGAAGCGTCAGGTGCTCCTCGCGGTGCTCGCAGATCGAGTACTCCGCTTGCCGGTTGCGCAGCTCACGCCGGTACGACGTCCCGGGCCACAGCGTAGGAAACGCGTCCCGCTCGATGGCCGCCACCTGATCGAGGTCGTACCACTGCATCGGGCGCAAGAGAAGGGGAAGTGTCTGCTGACTGCGCGCCATAAGTCTCCGCTCCCGAGTCTAGCAGAGGGTATCTTCACTGCTCCCGGCGGGAGAGAGTCCCCTACGGCAGTGGATTCAGATCCACGTCCAGTACCGACTCCGCCCATTGGGCAACGGCGAACAGGTGCGCTTCACGCCACTGCGGCGCAACGAATTGGGCCGCAACGGGCAGCCCATTCGAGGCCAGCCCCATCGGGATTGAGATGCTTGGCAAGCCGGTGAAGGTGAAGAAGCTCTGAAAGCGCGTGTCGCCGGTGTTCGTCAGGTTGGCCGGAGCAGGGCTGGACGCCGTCGGGATGAGCAATGCATCGCAATCCCGCAGCACACCGTGAAACTTCGCCCTGGTGTCGCGCTGCACACGGCGCGCCTCGATGTAGGTGATCGCGGAGTGCTGCTCGCCTGCCTCCAGGTACTCGCGAGTGCGCTGCTTGTAGAGGTCGCGGCGCTCGGGCCAGTACGCTTGGTGCGCGTGTAGCATCTCGCTCTCCTGAACGACGCGGTGGTGTGCGTAAGTGGCGCCGAAATCGAGGTCGGAGTCGACCTCCTCTACTGTCGCGCCGGCCTCCGCAAGGTCGTTCGCGACGCGCTCGAGGGCGGCCCACGTCTCAGGCTCCGACTCCTCTTGGAAAAAGCGCCTGACCAGCCTGATACGGGGGCGCTCAACCCGGCCCAGTTCACCCCGGAAGTCAGGCAGCGGCGCGTCATGGGTGTCAGGGTCGTTCGGGTCGTGGCCGGCCATCGCTTGCAGCATCAGCGCAGCGTCCTCCACCGAGCGCGTTAGGGTACCTACGTGATCGAGCGAGTAGGCCATCCAGAGGACGCCCGTCCTGCCGATCCGCCCGAAGGTCGGCTTGAAGCCAACGCAGCCGTTGTAAGCGCCGGGGCGCAGGACGGAGCCGACCGTCTGGGTACCGAGGGCCGCAGGCACCATTCGCGCCGCCACCGCGACGCCCGAACCGCTGCTCGAACCGGCGGGCGTGTGCGCTGCGTTCCACGGGTTCTTCGCCGCCGAAGGATGACCGCCCGCAAATTCCGTCGTGGTCGTCTTGCCGAGCATGACCGCCCCGGCCTCGCGGAGCTTGACGACGCAGTGCGCATCGGCGTCGGGTACGCGGCCTTCGAGGACGTCCGACCCCCCCTCGGTCAGGATGCCCGCCGTATCGATGATGTCCTTCAATCCGACGGGGATACCGTGGAGAGGGCTCTTGGGGCCTGAGCCCTCGATTTCGTCCTGCGCGACCTTGGCCTCTGCGCGGGCAACGTCGCCGGTGACCCGCGCCCACGCCCCGAGCTGCGGCTCGAGTCGTTCAATGCGCGACAGCAGCGCCTCCACCAGGTCGACAGGCGAGAGCTCCCGCTTAGCGATGCGCTCCGATGCTTGCGCTACGGTGAGGTCATGTAGTTCGGGCACTGTGCCCCTCCTAAGGGATGTCGTCGCCAATGTGCGCCATGTCATTCCAAAGGCGCACGGCACATCGGCCCTGATGGTACTCCAATAGCGAGACGCTCGTCGGACGGAGCGACCGGTGCAACCAGTATCCCTCTGCACTATCGTTGACCAGCGCAGCGGCAAGCGCGCGATGGGCGCCGCCATGTCCCACCACCAGCACCTGCTGCCCGAGATGCCGCTCCAGCAGCATCCGCGCGACTGCTTGCTGGCGTGTGAAGAGCTGACGCACGCTCTCGCCGTTGGGTGGGGCCAAGTCCAGACCAAGATCCTCGCCGACCATCCGGTACTCGACGTGCGGGTCTTTGCGGCGCACCTCTTCCCAGCCCAAGCCCTCGTAGTCGCCGAAAGCGATCTCGCGAAGGCCAGGCTCCGGTGTCGCGGCCAGGCTGTCTCCGCGAGCTGCAAGCAGCTGCTGGGCCGTCTCCCACGTCCGCGTGAGGTCGCTGGAATAGAGCGCGTCGAAGGGCACTCGTGCAAGGCGCTTGGCCAGCAACCGCGCCTGCTCCCGCCCCGAATCGGCGAGCGGCACGTCGGCCTGACCTTGGATGCGCCCATCCCTGTTCCACTGCGTCTCGCCGTGCCGTATCAGGAATAGTCGCATCACGCAGAAGCGTAGCAGAAGGGGGTTGGTGTCGCAGTTACAGCCTGCGCACGCATGCGGAGGCATCTTGGCTGCCCCGCCAGGATTCGAACCTGGGTCAACAGATCCAAAGTCTGCTGTGCTACCACTGCACCACGGGGCACCGTACCCAATTGTAACGCCAGTGCACGGCCAACGCGGCGCCTAGCGCTCCACGAATCGCACCTGCGAGCCGGGCGCTATCCCATGACGGGCGGCAGCGCCTGCGTTGAGCTCCAAGACGTAGCGCACGGGGCTGGGCGAGGAGTAGGTCGGCAGTTCGGAGTCCGGGGTGCCGGGCGGGGCGTGGGGAACGTCTGCGGTAACACCGACAACGCGCAAGTTGGCATCAATCCAGACCATATCCAGCGGGAAGCGCATGCCTCGCATCCAGAAGCTCGCAATACGCGGCGCTTCGAACTCAAACCACATGCCCCGTCCCTCCGCCAGCCGATCGCGGAAACCCAGTCCCCGTGCCCGCGACTGCGGCGTGTTTGCTATCTCCACCGTGAAGGAGGCACCACCAATCGCCAGTACTGCTCTGGGGAGCCATGGTCCAGGCGTCGGCGTTGCGGTTGGAGTTCGTGTCGGTGTGAGCGTCGGCGTCGATGTCGGGGTAGGCGAAGGAACGGGCGTTGGCGTAGCACTGGGGGCGAGCGTTGGCGTAGCGGGCGCTCCCGGAGCAGGTGTCGGTGTAGGGGTGGCAGCTCCGCAGGCTGCGAGCAGCAGCGCCAGTGCGGTAGCGATGGCGGCGAGGGCTTGCCTACTGGCCGTTGTCCGCCACATCCCACAGTGCGGCCTGCTTGAGCGCCTGCCTCTCGGGGTAGTCCACGCCGATATGCTCGTAGGCGCGCTTCGTCGCCACCCTGCCCCGTGCGGTGCGTGCGAGAAAGCCCAGCTGGATAAGGAAGGGTTCGTAGACGTCCATGATCGTATCGGCCGCCTCGCCGATGGAGGCGGAGATGGTCTCCAGCCCGACGGGGCCGCCGTCGTACTTGCTCACGATGGTCTGCAACACGCGCCGGTCGATCTCGTCGAGGCCGAGCTGGTCGACGCCCAACAGCGCCAGCGCTTGGCCGGTAACCTCGAGGTCGATGCGGCCCTCAGCACGAACCTGCGCGAAGTCGCGGACGCGGCGCAGCAGGCGGTTCGCAACGCGCGGCGTGCCGCGAGCACGTTGCGCGATCTCTCCTGCACCGCCCTCGTCAATTTCCACCTGCATCAGCCTGGCGGAGCGCCGCACGATTTGCTCGAGCGCGGCAGTATCGTAGTAGTCAAGCCGGTAGACGGAGCCGAAGCGATCGCGCAGCGGGGCGCTCAGCATGGCGTAGCGGGTCGTCGCCCCGATAAGCGTGAAGGGTTCGATGCGCAGGTTGATGCCCTGCGCGTTCAGTCCCTTGCCCATGACCCACGAGACCGTGAAGTCCTCCAGCGCAGGGTAGATCATCTCCTCGGCAGGGCGCGGCAAGCGGTGCACCTCATCCACGAACAGGATGTCGCCGCGCTGGAGCTGGGTAAGGAGCGAAGCCATGTCCCCTGCCCGCTCGATGGCAGGGCCGGTGGTGACGCGGATGCTCGTGCCCATCTCGGAGGCGATGATGTGCGCCAGCGTCGTCTTGCCCAGGCCCGGCGGGCCGTAGAGGAGCATGTGGTCAAGGGGCTCGCCCCGGTGTTGGGCGGCCGCCATCGCGATCGATAGGTTTTCCTTGACGACGTCTTGACCGACGTAGTCGTCAAGGCGGCGGGGCCGAAGGCCGCTGTCGACCGAAGCGTCGTCGGGCTGAGGGTCGCCGGAGATGATGCGCTCGGTCATGCGATTCGGCGTCTCTCCCCTGCATGGCAGAAGCGGTGTACGGCTTACTCTACCGCGCGGCGCTGCAATTGTAACCCGTGATATGTCACAGGCACCCGCGAGGCACCTTGTCTGCGCTAGACTGCCCGCACATGGACGCGAAAGGCAAGGAGCGTTGGGAGCAGGCGACGTACCAGCCGGCGGTTGAGGCGCAGCCGGAGCGGGCGGCGTTCGCGAGCGAGGCAGGCGAGCCGACATCACCGCTCTATGACACGCCCGGCGATGCGGCGCACATCGGCTACCCGGGCGAGTTTCCATTCACGCGCGGCGTCTATCCGAGCATGTACCGCAGCCGCCTATGGACGATGCGGCAGTATGCCGGCTACTCGACGCCTGCGGAAACGAATGCCCGTTTTCGACGGCTGCTCGCCGAGGGGCAGACCGGCCTGTCGATAGCGTTCGACCTCCCCACGCAGATCGGATACGACCCCGACCACCCCCTGGCACAGGAGGAGGTAGGCAAGGTAGGCGTATCGGTCAGCAGCATCGTCGACATGGAGGAGCTGCTCGCCGATATACCCCTGGATGCAGTCACAACGTCGATGACCATCAACGCCACGGCACCAGTCCTGCTGGCGTTGTACCTGGCAGTGGCACGCCGGCGCGGCGTCCCCCTTTCCTTGGTGGGTGGCACCGTGCAGAACGACGTTCTGAAGGAGTACATCGCACGGGGGACATATGCGTTTCCGCCTGCGGGGTCTATCCGGCTCGCAACCGACCTCTTCCGCTACTGCATCGAACACGCGCCACGCTGGAACCCCATCAGCGTGAGCGGCTACCACATGCGCGAGGCCGGGGCAACGGCAAGCCAAGAAGTGGGTTTTACGCTGGCGAACGCCCTCGCCTACGTGAGGGCAGCGGTGGACGCGGGCATCGACATGGACGCCCTCCTTCCGCGCGTGTCGTTCTTCTTTGCAGCGCACAACGACCTATTCGAGGAAGCCGCAAAGTTCCGTGCGGCGCGGCGACTCTGGGCCCGCATCACGCGAGAACGGCTCGGCGCGAAGGAGCCGCGCTCATGGGCGCTTCGCTTCCACACCCAAACGGCAGGCGTCACCCTCACCGCGCAGCAACCGGAGGTGAACACCGTGCGCACGACGGTGCAGGCGCTGGCCGCAATCCTCGGTGGCACGCAATCGCTGCACGTCAATGCGCGTGACGAGGCAATCGGCCTGCCAACCGAGGAATCGGCGACGCTCGCGCTCCGCGCACAGCAGGTGCTTGCCGCCGAATCCGGCGTCGCTACGACAGTCGACCCGCTCGGGGGGTCATACTACGTTGAGCACCTGACAAACGAAATCGAACGCCGGGCGAAGGCGTACATCGATCATACCGAGCAACTTGGGGGTGCAGTCGCAGCCATCGAGGCGGGCTATCCGCAGGCGCAGATCGAGGAGGCCGCATACCGCCACCAAAAGGCAGTCGAGCGAGGCGAAAGGACGGTCGTCGGCGTGAACGCGTACGTAGAGGCCTCGGAAGCTCCGTGGGGAGCATTGACGCTCGACCCGCGCATTGCCGCCGCACAAATCGAGCGCGTGCAGCGCGTCCGTGCCCGGCGCGACGGTGCGATCGCCGCGCGCGCACTTGAGCGCTTGCGCGGGGCGGCAGCGGGCGACGGCGACACCATGCCCGCCATCCTGGAGTCTGTGGAGGCATACGCGACGCTCGGCGAAATTGCCGCCGTGCTGCGAGATGCGCTGGGGGAGCACACTCCGGCGCGGTCGTAAGGGGCACCCCTGCCGTCGTACGGGGCTCCAATTGGTGTTTATCAGGCTTCGCTAATGCCTTCATAGATTTCGTTGGTTTACCTAGGCTTGCGTAGCTGGCGGTTGGTAATGCGTAGCCTGCGAATATGCGAATCCTATGTGGGGTGTGTCGCACTCCAAAATCTGAACGCCCTGTGCGATGGCGCTACCTGACTGGAACCGGCCGTGCACAAACCCCTGCGGCAAAAGGGGGCATCGAGAGGGTTGAGCCTTGCGGCAACGGCCAAGACTGACAAAGACCCTCATCACGTGCGACGAGCGCGGGCACAATACGATGAGTCTTCGCCCAGGGCGCGAAGCAGTCAGGCAGCGGACGGTAGTCCGGTCATGCACCCGGAATGGCTATGGCCAATTTGTCGATCCTGACCAGTTCGTCCTCGTTCAGGCAGTCGAACAACTCGAATCCACCCTCGGCCACCTCCATCAAGTCGGCGGATGAGAACGGCAGTGAGCGGTCGTTGAGGTAGGCGGCAAAGATAGGTAGTTGCCCATGACGGTTCAGCACGAAGTCGCCAATGCACTCCACAGACGCGTCGCTGATATCCCCAAGTACCCCCTCCGTAGCGATGACGAAGAACGCGGCGACGCTGTCAAGCGTGAGGCAGTCAGTTGCAATGACGCCTAGTCCGGCTGCCCTCAGTGGCGTCGCGCTCACCAGCGCTCCGTACTCCTCCTCGGAAAGTGCGGCGCGTACGCAGGTCGCCTCGGGCTCCGGAAGCAAGGCGACGAGGTCTTTCCCAGAGACGAGAGAGGCAGCATCGAGAGCGGTGTAGAGATTTATCAGGGCATCCGCCCGCTCGCGACCCGTCATGCAGTTGTAAAAGCCGAGTATGACTGTGCGCGGACCAGTGCCATGGCTCGCGCCCTCCCGTGGCCATTCGAGGCCAAGACGGTCGTATATCAACTCGGGGCGCTCAAGGGCAAAGTCAGCGATGCACATGCGCGTCTCTTCGCTGCGCCCGCCGGCTGCAGCGTCCAGGAGCGCTACACCAAAGAGCACGGCATTCTCCGTACTCAAGCAGTCAAACAACGGCGCCGCTCCCCAGGAGTCGCCGCTTGCGACCAGTAACGGTGTGCCGAGCATGGCCTGATATACAGCATCACCTACGGCCTCTTCGATGCAGGCGGCTTCCTGCTCGGAGATGCGGTCGATGAGGTCCCCGCCGGTAGTCGACCCGTCGAGAACGAAGTTCCGCAGGGATAGAGAAGGCTGCACGGCCGTGGTAATGGGCGTTGGCGTTGCCATCGCAACCGGGGCTGGAGTAGCCGTGGTCGTCGGCATGGCGGTGGGTGTGGCTGTCGGAACCGGCGTGGCCGTGGGCGCCGTTTCAGTAGAGCACGCCGTCACTGCAACCAGCGCGACTAGAGCGGTCGCTGCAACCACACCCATACGCCAAGGCATGCCAAACGTTCCGGGTGAAGAGCGCAGAATTGTGTGTCACCTACCAATGGTGCCGAAGGTCGGAGTCGAACCGACACGGGGTCGCCCCCAACGGTTTTTGAGACCGTCGCGTCTACCCTTCCGCCACTTCGGCAGGTCTCGACCATTATCCCACGGCGGCGAATGCGCCCACAACGCGATGCAAACGGCTAGACGGGGCCGGCGACGTGGGACGAGTTGAAGGTAATGCGGTGGCCAGCTGGCTCCATCACGTAGAAGGAAGCATGGATGCTCCCCCGCGTGATGGGCGACGGCCCAAGGCCGCGCGATTCCAATTCGTGGTGCGTAGCATCGATATCGTCAACCATCAAGTCGAAGCCGGCGTCCGTAGGCTCGACCGAGTCGCGCGCTGCCAGGACGAGGTGGGTGCCGCCGCGCAGCTCCATGATGGCGACATCTTCGCCGCGAAAGACGGGGCGCATCCCGACCTGGCGCATGAATTGCTCCGACTCGTCGAGCCTGTCCGTGGTCATGGAAATGTGTCCTACCCAAACGGGTGGTCGAGCATCGTCGTCCATAGCCTCACCTCAACGCGGGGCATCGGCCCGCTCGCGACACAGCGTATCGCCCTGAAGAGGATGCGGCAATGGTTAGTGCATCACCACAGGGTTTGCCGCCTACAGCAGCCACGCCTAGAATCGGCAGCCAGCACATCGGCGGGGTCTATCCGATTAGCACGTCCACGCTCGACGACATCGTCGCGCCGAACGCAGCACCCATACGCCTGAACAAGGGCGAGGCCTTCCTCTTCACGGAAGGGCCCGTGTGGGACCATGAGGGCCGCCTCTACTTCAGCGATTCGCCGTCAAACCGAATCATGCGGGTGGAGCGCGACGGCAGCATCATGACGTTCGCTTCGGCAACGGACGGCGGGAATGGAATGGCCTTGTCGCATGACGGACGCCTGTACGTCTGTCATGGAAGGGGTAATCGCATCAGTGCGTACGACACTGAAACGGGGCAAGCGCAGACAGTGGTCGATTCATATGGTGGCAAGCCGTTGAACGCACCGAACGACCTCGTCTTGGACCGCAGCGGTGGCCTCTACTTCACCGACCCGGTATTCCCCGCAGCAGGTCAACGCCTCTCCCAAGACGTGGAGGCCGTCTACTACCTTGCGCCGTCCGGCGGCCTGCACCGCATATGCGACGGCATTGCCAAGCCGAACGGCATCGTGCTGACGAACGACGAGGCGACGCTGCTCGTCGCCGACTCCTTCGGCAAGTACGTCTGGGCGCTAGACCTCGGCGAGCCTGGCGCTATGAAGCACGCGTACGAGTGGGGTGCATTGGAGGTACCGGAGGCCGCGTACGTCCTGGGGCCCGGCGGCGCTGCGGTGCAACTCGAGGGCCATCCCGAAGCGACTATCGCCGATGGAATGTGCCTCGATGCAGCGGGCCGGCTATACGTCACCGCGCAGCAGGGCGTCCAGGTGCTGGGCGCCGGCGGCAACCACATCGGCACGCTCACATTCCCGGAACAGCCGGCGAATTGCTGCTTCGGCGGTGGCGATCTGACAACGCTGTTCGTGACGGCGCAGACGTCCGTCTATTCGCTTCAGATGCAGGTTGCGGGCCTGCGCATGCCGCTGGGCTAGATCTAATGAATTAGAGGGTGGAGCGGAAGACGGGATTCGAACCCGCGACCTTCTCCTTGGCAAGGAGATGCTCTACCACTGAGCCACTTCCGCTCGATTCGGCTGCGCCCTATTGTAGCCCGAGGAAGCCATGCATGGTGCCGAGGCCCAGACTTGAACTGGGGACACCAGCATTTTCAGTGCTGTGCTCTACCAACTGAGCTACCTCGGCCAGCATTGCCATGGTAGGGATGCCCTCGCGCGAGTGTCAAGGACGGGGGCTCGCCGCCGGACAGGCTTGCACCGCTAGATGATGCCTATCCCTGCAGCACGCTTCTTCGTCTCGAGACTGACGAACGTCTGGGTCTGCCTCACACCTTCGACGGTACCCACGCGATGGTGGAGGAAGTCAGCCAATGCCTCGGCGCTCGGCAGGTTGACCCAAATGAGGATGTCATAGGCGCCCGTGATGATTGCTACGTGCTCCGTCTCAGGGAGCTCCGCAAGCCGCTCCGCAACCGTCTCGATGCGGGACGGGTCCACCTGCAAGCCGATGAAGGCGGAGGTGTGGAAGCCGAGTTGCTCCGGTTCGGCAATGGCGACGACGCGAATGATGCGGCTCTGGAGCAAGGCGGTAAGGCGGCGGCGCACCGTGCCCTCGCTCACCTCCAATTGCCGTGCCATGTCGGCATGGGAGGCCCGTCCGTCCGATTGGAGCCTCTCGATGATCTTGCGGTCTAGGTCGTCCGTGGCGCCACTCCTTGACTGGGTGCATGGCCCATTTGCGCAAGAAGATAAGTGCTTTCCATCGCTTCGTCAATCGTCATAAACGGAAAACAACACACGGCAATAGGCCACCTACGTGTTTAGTCGCGCAGGTGGCTTAGGCTAACGGCTGCGAGTGTCACCGCGTGGCTGGAAAATCGAGCCGGCGCCCGGCAGGTCGGCGGGCAAGGAGCGCCCGGAGCGGCGAGGATCGCCGAAGGGGCGCCTGGAGAGCACCGCAAGAGCTCCCAGAGCGGCGCCAACGAGCGCGACGCGCTTCAAGAAGCCCCGGCGGTCGGTTGGGCTAGTAGCTAATGCAGTCTCGCTCATGGCGGAGCAATTGTAGCGTTTGTGAAAATGCTTGCAAAGTACGACGGCGTTCGAATCCCCGCTGCCGTTTGGCCTCCCGGCCTCAAGTCTGCGGCGTGGGCGAGGCGTGAGTACATTGCCCTCGCGGCAGGCTCGGCGGGCTCGTATGCGAAATCCGTCACAAGTTGCTGTTGACGCGCACTAGCGGCTAGTCTAACGTTACTCGGCAGGATCGGGTCAGGCGCTAGTAGCTACTGCTTGCGTAGATGCAGAACCAGACCCACCGCCCTAATTCGGAGGCCTCATTGGGCGACCCTGTGTTCCTCAATGCTACCGACTGGCAAGAGGTCGGTGGGCTATTATTGACCCTTTGGTGGCTCTTCGGATCGGTGTTGGGCTTTGCCGGCTCTATGCTCATGGCCCAAGGCATGCTGCCCTCATTGGGCTTTACGCGAGACCTTCCGGCTAGTGCGGTCAAAAGGCTCCGTCCCCCGCTTTACGCATCGGCGGGGCTGTTTCTGGCGCTGGGCATCATTAGCGTGCTCATCTTCCTCGACAGGCTCGATATCTTGACGAACATCTTTGATCAGGGGCCCATCTAGCGGATGGGAAATGCGACGCTCATCAAGATTGCGGTGCCCCTGGTTGGCCTGTCCGCGACGGTGGTCGCGCTACTTGTCGCATGGTTCTTCATATCCGCGTGGTGGAGCCAGCCTCCTGCGGTCTTGGGCTTCAACGAGGGACCCGTTCAGCCAATAGCATTCCCGCACACCGTCCACGTGCAGCAAGCAGGCATCGACTGCCAGTTCTGCCACCGAACGGTGAGCACGGACGAGGCCGCCTCCATCCCCGCTGTTGAGCAGTGCCTCTTCTGCCACGACTTTGGCAAGATCGACGGCTCTCTCTCGCCCGATCCGGAAATTGCCCAGGCTGAGATTGCCAAGCTCACGGATGCCTTCCATGGGAGCCTCGATGGGGATCCGCCGGCGCCCATCGATTGGGCGCGGGTCCACCGACTGCCTGATCACGTGCAGTTCGTCCACGAGCCACACATCACTGCAGGATTGACCTGCTCCACATGTCACGGCGACGTCGCATCGATGGAGGTCGTGAAGCAGGTTCGCAACCTGAAGATGCGCGACTGCGTCGACTGCCACCGCGACCTAAACGCGCCGACTGATTGCGCGACGTGTCACTACTAGAGGAGAGACGAACACCTTGGCACTGACACGCAGACAGTTCTTGAAGTGGGCGGGCGCGACCGGCGTTGGCGCCGTCGTCTTCAACGGCTGCACGGTCCCTGATCAGGAAGTGCGCGTTCAGAGCTCGCTGTCCATGCCCGAAGACCTTGTGACGGGGCGCGACAACTACTACGCGACGACGGCGCAACTGTCGTCGGGCAGCGAGGGGTTGCTCGTTCGAGTGATGGAAGGGCGCGCAAAGAAGGTCGAGGGCAACCCCGACTTTCCGCTGAATACCGGCAAACACGGCGCACGAGCGGAAGGACTGCTGCAGGCGCTCTACCACCCCGACCGCCTACGTGAGCCATTGGCCAGGGTCGGCAAAGGGGGCCCCTTCCGGCGCATCAGCTGGGCCCAGGCGTTAGCCCGGCTGCAAGAAGTCGTCGGGGGCGCAGAGCCTGGATCCATGCTCTTCGCCACGCCGCCTATTCGTGGCGCGCTAGCTGGTGTCGTCACGCGCTTCGCCGATGCGACAGGAAGCCGCGTCGCAGGCTTCGACCCCCTCGGGCAGCAGGCGCTCTACCGCGCCGTGAGCGACCTATTCAATCAGCAGGTGCTGCCCGAATTCGACATCGGCCACAGCCGCTACATCGTCTCATTCGGCGCCGATTTCCTGGGTACATGGCTCGCGCCGACGCACTTCATGCGCGGGTACGACAAGTTCCGGCACGACAGCAACCACCGCGGATACCTCGTGCAAGTCGATTCACGTATGTCTGCGACGACAGCAGTCGCCGATGAGTGGGTCTACGTCAATCCCGGCACCGAAGGTCTGCTGGCCATGGCGATGGCTCACGTCATCATCAGTGAGCGTCTTGACCGCAACGGTTCGCCGGACGCCTATACCGGTGGCGGCGACGCAAGCCGAATCGACAACTTCCGCCCGGGGCGTGTGGCTGATGCCATCGGCGTGCCGGTAGCGCGCATCGAGCAGCTAGCTCGAACGTTTGCCTCGTCGGACTACCAGCCTGCCATGGCGATAGGCGGAGGGTCGGCGGGGGCGCACACCAACGGCACCGACAATCTACGTGCCATCCTCAGCCTCAACTACCTGGTAGGCAGTGCGGGTGCGCCAGGGGGAATCATCCTGAATCCCGCAACGCGCAACCGCCGCATCGAAGCGGCATCGCTCCGCGATTGGGTCGGCGAGTTGGAGCAGATGCGCTCAGGCGAGACCAAGGTGCTCCTCGTCCGTGACGCAAACCTGCTGCACCAGCTTCCGGGCGAATTGGACGCGGCCGGAGCGCTGAGCGAGGTCGAAACTATCGTCTCCTTCAGCTCCTTCCTCGACGAGACGACGAACGCGGCTGACCTCGTGCTACCGTGCCATACACCGTTGGAGGAGTGGGGCAGCGACACCCCGGAGCCGGGGCCGGGCTACACGACCGTCGGCTTCCAGCAGCCGGTCGTGCGGCGCTTCCGCAACACACTGGCGTTCGGCGACATCCTCCTCCAAGTGGGGCGCGAGTTGGAGCACACGGAGCAGTTGCCGTGGGCGACGATGCGTGATGCCGTTCGCGCAGAGGCGGGCGAGTTGCACGCTGCGCGAAAGGGCTCCGTGCGCGCCCCGACGTTCGAGGAGTTCTGGAAGGCATCGCTCGAGCGCGGCGGCTGGTGGGATCAGGCCGACGTCGTTTCGACGCGTCCGCGTGCCCGCTCCGTGTCGCGGAGCGTACGCGAGCCGAGCTTTGCGGGTGACGCCCACAGCTACCCCTTCCACCTCATACCATTTGAGCCGCACGGCATCGGGATGAACGACGCCCACCTGCCCTGGATGCAGTCGGTGCCCGATCCCATTACGACGGTGGCGTGGCAGACCTGGGTGGAAGTAAACCCGCAAACAGCCAAGCACCTGAACATCGCTCAGCAAGACATCGTGTTGGTCGAGGCGAGCAACGGACGAACAATTCGCGCGCCCGTCTATATCAACCCGTCGACGCCGCCGAGCGTCGTAGCGGTCCCCTTTGGCCAGGGCCACGCACAATACACCTCGGTTGCAGCAGGACGGGGCGCCAACGTGTTCGACATTCTCCTGCCGAACGAGGACGCCGACACGGGGGCGTTTGCCTGGGCGAGCACGCGCGTACGCTTGCACAAGACCAACAGGCGGCAGAAGCTCGCATCGCTTGAGGGCATCTACCCAGCGGAGCAGTTGGATGACCAGCCCATCATCCTCATTCACACACCGGGCAAGACCAGCAGCAACGGCCACGGGTAAGGTAGAGAAGAGATGGTAACCACACCGCAACTTGACCGCGACCTAGACGCCCGCCCCACCGAGCGAAGTTGGGGAATGGTAGTCGACCTCGACAAGTGTACAGGGTGCCAGGCCTGCGTCATCGCATGCACGGCGGAGAACAACATCCCCATCAGCGAGGAAGACCACTACCATCAGGGGCGCGCCATCACATGGATACGCGTCGAGCGCTACTGGGAAGGCGAGTTCCCCAACGTGAAGGCGCGGTTCATCCCGCTCATGTGCCAGCACTGCGACAATGCGCCGTGCGAGCCGGTCTGCCCTGTCTACGCGACATACCACAACAACGAAGGGTTGAACGTGCAGGTGTACAACCGCTGCGTCGGCACGCGGTACTGCGCGAACAACTGCCCCTACCACGCGCGAAACTTCAACTACTGGGAGCCCGTTTGGCCGGAAGACCTTCGGCACCAACTGAACCCCGACGTCACCGTGCGCGGCCGCGGCATCATGGAAAAGTGCACCATGTGCGTCCAGCGCATCCGCAGGGCGACGCGGGGCAAGGACGGACGTATCCCAGACGGGTCCTTTGCACCGGCATGCGTTCAGGCCTGCCCAACCCAGACGCTTACCTTCGGTGACCTGAAGGACAAGGAGAGCCGCGTCTATGAGTTGACGCACGACGAGCGAGCGTACACGGTACTCAAGAGCCTCGGCACCGCACCGAGCGTCACCTACCTGAAGCGCGTCGAGGAGGCTGAGGCGCATGCACGGTAACGGGCATCACGAGCCCATACCCCAACCTCCGAGCCACCAAGAGGTGGCGCGCGAGACGATGGGTAAGTTCGCGACCGTCGGGTCGGGGTACCTGCTCAGCCTGCTCGTCACCGGCATCTTGGCCATTGTGGGCATCATCGGACTAATCATCAGGATAAGCGGAGGCTTTGATGACCGGTCGGCATGGGGGTACCACGCAGGCACCATGAACTTCCTGCTGAGCACGCTCGTGGCAATGCCCATCATATCGGCGGGGTTGCGCTTGACGAAGGCGCACTTTCGCCGGCCCATCACGCGGCTGGCGGAACTGGGCGCATTGTCCGGCATCGTCATGTTCATCATGCTGATCTTCGCGCTGCAAGTGCTCCCCCCCCTGGAGGGGCGGCCCGACCTGTGGTTCGACTTCCCCTTGGGCTCGCCCGATGCCTGGGAATACATCGGCGTCATCGCGATGGTGCTGTCCGCACTGCTGCTGGCGTGGACGGTTGCGCTCCCTGACCTAGCCGCCGCGCGCGACCATCTACCTGCATCATTCCGGCAGCGGCTTGCCGCAGGGCTATCCATGGGATGGGTCGGCAACCTGCGCGCCTGGCGAGTGCAATACGCCGCATCGCTGGTGCTCGGCGCCATATTCCTGCTCACCTACCCGCTCGTCCACACGATGTTCTCGTCCGACTTCCACGCGGGTCTGGTGCCCGGATTGAAGGACGCCATCTTCCCGGCGACAGTGACGGTTATCGGCCTACAGGGCGCAGTGGCGACGCTCATCATCGTGATGTTCATCGTCCGGCAAGCCGGGTATAAGGACTACATTGGGGTAGACCAGTTCTGGGCGTTGTCCAAGCCGCTGTTGGCATTCTCGCTCATGTGGTTCTACTTCTGGTGGGCGAGCTTCCTCACCTTCTGGTATGGGCGAACGGATGCGGAAGTCGGCGTTATCAACCTGCTGTTCCTCGGCCCGTACAAGTATGTGTTCGCGACGTCGATGTTCCTCAACTTCCTGGGACCCTTAATCGCTCTGGTTTGGAATCCAGTACGCCGCAGCGTCTGGGGTCCGACCGTGGTCAGCGTCGGAATACTGATAGGCACGTGGTTGAACTGCATGCGTATCTACGTATCGGCTGCGTCCGTGCCCGACAACGAGTTGTCCGGACACGTGCTCCACGTCGTGCCCGCGGCGATATGGCCGGACATCGCGGACCTCATGGTGACGGTGGGAGCAGTGGCGGCCGCGGCGTTCCTGATGCTGCTGGCAGCGAAGGTGATGCCTGTGATTTCGATGTGGGAGGTAGGCGAAGGCCTGCGATTGGTAAAAGTTCGGCGCTACTACGGACGCTGGGTCCGCGTCATTGCGAAGTCGCACTAGGCCAGAGGCGAAGGTCTACAGAGCATGTACTACCGCAGAACGGTAACCGACGCACAGATCAACCAAGAGTTGCTCGACAACGTGTTGAACACTCACACGCGTTGGCTAGTGCTCGCCGGACTGACGGGACTCATCGTTGCGGGCGCGGTCAGCGCCGCTGGCTACCTCATCAACCAGGGGTTGGGCGTCACCGGCCTGAACCGCCCGGTGTTCTGGGGCTTCTTCATTACCAACTTCATCTTCTGGGTCGGCATCAGCCACGCCGGGGTGATGATTTCGGCAATCCTACGGCTGAGCCAGGCGGAATGGCGGCGGCCGATGGTGCGCGCCGCAGAGACGATGACCGTCTTCGCGCTGATGACCTCGCTACTCATGCCGGTGATCCACGCCGGGCGTCCCTGGCGCATCTTCTACTGGGTGCTGCCCTACGACTTCTCTCGGGGCATCTGGCCCGACGTACGGTCGCCGCTGGTATGGGACCCGACGGCCATCACGACCTATCTGACGAGCAGCATGTTGTTCGTGTTTACCGCGCTCATCCCCGACTTCGCGGTCATCCGCGATCGGTCGTCGGGATGGCGGAAAATCGTGTACGGAACTCTCGCAATGGGCTGGCACGGCAACCCGCGCCAATGGAAGTTGCAGGGCATCGCGGGAATTTTGCTATCGGCGCTCATCCTGCCGGTGTTCGTCTCCGTTCACTCCATCGTGTCGTGGGACTTCGGAGTGAGCCTGGTGCCGTCTTGGCACGTGACGGTGTTTGCGCCGTACTTCGTCATCGGAGCGGTGCTATCGGGCGTCTCGGCGGTGGTGACGCTTATGATCATCATGCGCCGCCTGTTCAATCTCCACAACTACATCTGGGAGGAGCACATCGACGGCCTAGCCCGGCTGCTCGTCGTCGTGGCCCTGGGGTGGCACTTCCTGTTCTGGCTGGAGTTCGTGTTCGCGCTATGGCTGCTGGAGGAGCAAGAGCTCACGGTCTGGCTGCTGCGGCTGTTCGAGCCGCCATGGTCGTGGTTCTTCCTCACCTTCTACGTGTGCTCTTTCCTGATACCGGTGCCGCTGTGGATGTTCCGACGCGTCAGACGGAGCTTCCAGTGGATGCTGTGGACCAGTCTGCTGGTGAACATCGGGATGTTCTTCGAGCGTCTGATCATCATCGTGCCGGCGCTCATGCGAAAGGGGCCGATAACGTTCCAGTACGGCACTTACAGGCCCAGTCCGGTGGAAATCACCATCGTGGCGGGAACCTTCTTCCTCGTGGGCTTCCTGATGTTGATGTTCAGCAAGTTCTTCCCGCTGATACCAATCTGGGAAGAGAAAGAGGGTCAGCGGCTAATCGACGAAGTACAGGTGGGGCGCGTAGCCGTGCCCGGCTTGGTGAAGGAGTAGGGCTATGGCAAATGCAAAGGTATTGGGGCTGTTCCCCGACCCGCAGCAGGCCGCGGATGCCATCTCGTCGTTGCGAGAGGACGGCTTTCCGCACGAGGACCTCGACATCTATTCGGGGAGCCCATTCCCGGAGGGGACGTTCGGGGAGTATGAAGCGCCGCACCGGCTGTATGTCTTCCCGTTGGTAGGGGCGATGGTCGGCTTCACCGTCGGCCTGCTCATCACAGCGGCCACGCAGATTTCCTACCCGATCGTCACCGGGGGCAAGCCACTGCTGTCGATTCCCCCCATGACGGTAATCATGTACGAAATGACTATGCTCCACGCCATCATCTTCACGGTGCTGGGCATCCTGTTCGAGTCGCGACTGCCTCGGCGCAAGCTAGGGCTATACGACGCGCGGATCACCGAGGGCTACATCGGCGTCATCGTCTCCTGCCCGCCTGAGAGGACTGGCACAGCCGAAAGCCTACTGAACGCGGCGGGTGCGGAAGACGTGAAACAGGAAGTCGCCAGCTAAAGGAGTAACCATGGGAAATCAAAGAAACCTGCAAAGCGTCGCGACATTCGTTGCAATTCTCCTCATAGGAGCCGGCATTGGAGCAGGGGTCGGCTGGCTACTTGCCACGTTAACCAATTCAGACTCCCTCTCGGCTTTTGTCGTACCGGGCGCGACTGTATTCCCTTGGATGGCAGTCGCCATAGCTTATGGCTCCTTCGGGTTGGGAAAGAAGGCCGAAGGCTAGGGTTGAGGTGAAGCGCCTACTGGACATACGCGCGCTCGTTGCGCTGGCTCTGCTCGCAACGGCAGCGGTGGTCGCTGTCGCCTGCGACAGCGCTGACCCAGGGCGCTCCAGTGGCGCATACCCAATCGATATTTTCCAGGAGATGCACTACAACCAGGGTTGGAAGGCGCAGGAGCCGCCCCGTGAACTACCGCCTGAAGGGTCGGTGCCCATCAGCGGTGGCAAGTTGCCATTACCGGAAGACGCGGAGGCCATCGACGCGCTGGCCAATCCAATGTCTGCCAACGACGACGTGCTCAACCGCGCGGCGCACATATACGCAATCAATTGCGCCATGTGCCATGGCCCGCTGGGCGGAGGGGACGGGTATGTCGGACTGCACTTCGAGGAGTACGCGGGCGTGCTACCGCCGGCCTTCGACAGCGATCGCATACGCGAGCTTTCCGAAGGCCGTACCTACGCATCGATTACCCAAGGCTTCGGCCTGATGCCTGCCTTCGGAAACCTGCTCAGCGACGACGACCGATGGACACTCGTCCACCTCATCTTCACCGACCCTAGCATGCGGGCAGCATTCCTATCTGACCCCAGCAACCAGGCGCCAGGAGGAGGCCCGACGGCAGACCAGTCAGCGTCGTGATGGCAGGATGGTGGGGTGTGCGGCGCGAGGACGCGGCGAGACGGTGCTATTGGGGGTTGGTAGTCGCGGCTTGCTTGTCCGTCGTGCTGCTATCAGCACCGCATGTCGGCGCGCAAAGCAGCACTGCGCCGCCCGACTTGCCTCCCGAGCTTGAAGAAGTCGCCATAGGGTTGGACAAGCGCCTGATTTGCCCGGTGTGTCCAGGCGAGACCATCAATCAGTCGCAGGCGACGCTTGCCAAGCAGATGCGCGTCATCGTCCGAGAACGGCTGCTGCAAGGGCAAAGCGAGCAGGAGATCATCGACTATTTCATCTCCGTGTATGGAAGTTCAGTGCTTGCAGAGCCGCCCAGGCAAGGCTTCGGGCTGACCGCTTGGATCGTGCCGCCGGTGGCATTGGCGGTCGGAGCCGCCTTGCTCGCACTCGTCTTTCGCGCGATGCGCCGTACCACCCCTGACCTTCCACCGTCTGCAAACGGGCCAGGAGACGATGCACCCCTTCCCGACTCCCTGCGCCTCGTCGACCAAGAATTGGGCGAGGAGAAGGTGTAGCAGGCGATGTCCCAACTTGGCACTCTATCGCTCGTCCTTGCGCTGGCCCTCGCCGGGTACAGCCTCGGCGCATCCGTTGCCGGGGGCCGGCAACGGAACGGCCCGCTGATCGTGAGCGCACAGCGCGCGGCTTACGCCACGGTCCCGTCACTGGCCGTCGGCGTGTTTGCGCTGGTGACGGCCTTTCTGCAAAACGAGTTCAGCATTCGTTACGTTGCGGAGCACTCGAACCTGGCCATGCCACGCATCTACACCTGGGTGGCGTTCTATGCGGGCAACGAGGGCTCGCTGCTGTTCGTGTGCTTTGCACTGGCCGCGATGTGGGCACTGGCGCTTTCGCTCTCGCCGCGCTACCTGGGAACGCTGCGCCCCTATGCGAATGCAGTCGCGATGCTGATACTGGTCTTCTTTACCGGCGTGACACTCTTGTTGGCCAACCCGTTTGTCGAGCTGGCGGCAACACCGGTTGACGGGCTCGGCATCAACCCGTTGCTGACACACCCAGGCATGTTCATTCACCCTCCGCTCATCATGACCGGCCTGACGGCGGTGACCGTGCCGTTTGCGTTCGGGATGGGCGCGCTCATCTCTGGGCGCGTGGACGACGATTGGGTTGACGTCGGCCGCGTTTGGGGGCTGGTTGCGTGGGTGGTATTGGGCATCGGCCTGCTGCTCGGCGCGTGGTGGGCATACACGATTCTCGGCTGGGGCGGCTACTGGGCATGGGACCCGGTAGAGAATGCGGCGCTCATGCCGTGGCTCGGGCTGACAGCCTTCATCCATTCCATCATGGTCCAGAAGCGCCGGGGAATGTTCAGGATGTGGAACATTGCCCTGGTGAACATCTCGTTTGCGCTGGGCGCATTCGGGATATTCATCAACCGCGGGGGGCCAGTGCCGTCCGTCCACTCATTCGGAGCGTCGACGCTGGGGTGGGTATTCCTCCTCTTTCTGGGCGTAGCGGTCGTGGGCTCATTCGGAGTGTTCTTCTGGCGAATGAGCATCCTCCGCGGCAGCGCCTCTCTCGAATCGACGCTTTCGCGTGAGGCGGCATTCCTGGTGAACAACCTCCTGTTGCTCACTGTCGCATTCGTGACCATGTGGGGAGTGGTGTTTCCGCTCATCTCGGAGTTCGTGACGGGCGAAACCATCACCGTAGCAGAGCCCTTCTACAACCAGGTGAACGGACCGTTGCTGTTGGCGCTAGTGCTGTTGATGGGCATTGGCCCGCTGCTGCCATGGCGGCGCGCGACATGGGCATCGGTACGCAACGCGCTGGTTGTGCCGGCCATGCTAACGACTGTGGCCTTCGCCGCGCTACTGGCAATGCGCGTGTTCAACCCCATCGCGCTCATCGCCTTTACCGTAAGCTCCTTCGTGGCGGCGTCGGTGCTGCAGGAGTGGGCGCGCGGAACGCGAGCCCGCCGCCGCGCGTCAGGCGACGCCTATCCGCTGGCGTTTCTCCGGCTGATGGCAGCGAACCGGCCCCGATATGGTGGGTATGTCGTTCACCTTGCCGTGGTGATGCTGGCGTTCGGCATCATCGGCTCGCAGTTCTACAACCTCGAGCGCGACGTCATCCTTGGACCTGGCGAACGCGCAACCATCGGGGCGTACGAGGTGGAATTCCTCGGCTGGACAACCGTGCCGTTCGTGGACAGAACAGAGCGAACGGCGACCATCGACCTGTTTCGAGGCGGTACTCACGTCAAGACCATGGAGGCGTGGCAGGGGTTGTATCCGTCGTTCCAGATACTCTCGACGCGCGCGGCAATTCACACGACGCCCCGCGAAGACGTGTACGTGCTGTTTAGCGAGGTGCAGCCAGATGGAGAGAGCGCCGTCTTCCGGCTACTGGTCAACCCGCTTGTGTGGTGGATGTGGCTCGCAGGACCGTTCGTCCTGCTAGGGACCGTTGTCGCCCTATGGCCATCGCGCCAGCGAGCGGTCGCGAGCGTGCCTGCAGCACTCCAAGGCGGCGCGGTCACAGCGAAAGCGGAGTAGGTCCACGGTGACGCGAGGCGTGGTATGGCGATCCTCATAGCGACGGTGCTTACGGCCGCCCTCCTGGCGATTGTGGCCTACCCCGTTCTCGTGCAACGCGGGAGACGAGCGGCAGAGGCAGATGAACCGCTGACCGAGGCCGTAGAACAGCTTCGGCGGGCGCGCGACAGGACGTATGAGGAGATTCGCGCACTCCAGCAGGAACGCTTCATGCGCGATATCAGCGACGAGGAGTACCAAGCGCAGTTGGAAGCGCTGCGGGCACAGGCGGCGCGGCTCATCCAGCAGCAGCGCAACGTGCAGGCGGGGCCCTCCCCGACCGGCACTGGAGTTGATGCCGACGCTGAGCCCCGCCTGCCTCGAGGCACTGACGAATGAAGCGCATCGTCGCGGCGTGCCTCATTGCCGTCGCGCTGACGCTTGCTGGAGCGATTCCAGCGTATGGCCAAAGCGTCACGACGCTGGCAGGCACTATCCGAAACGCAACCCCCAACGTCGAGTTCGATCCTGCGTCGGTGCGCGTCTCCTTGACCATCCTGGACGGCATCGTCTCCATCGACCAGCGAACCCAGTTCGCCGATGCCGACGGGCGATTTGCATTCGATAATGTACCGGTCGCAACCGGCCGCACCTACTTTGTGACGGCGGAGTACGGCGGCGCTGTCTATTCGGTTTCTCTCCAGGTGAGCAACCTGGGTATGCCGGTGGATATCGAGGTGTTTGAATCGACGAATTCCTCAGACGTGCTGCGAATTTCCGACTACTCCGTCATCGTGACCGGGGCGAAGCGAGACGGACGCGTGCTCGAAATACTAGAACGCGCATCCGTCCATAACGACTCCGATCGAACGTTGGTGCCCGACCTGCAAGGTGAGGGGCCCGCGATGCTCTCATTCCTACGATTCGCGCTGCCGCAGGGAGCCACGCACCTTGACGTGCGCTCCAACCTCGTTGGCGGTGATGTACTGGAGGTAGACCGTGGGTTTGCGGTCAGCGTGCCCGTGCCGCCGACACCGCAGGACCAGCCACATCGCTTCGAGTTCGTCTACCGGCTCGCCTACGACGACGACGCGATCGACCTATCGCGCACGCTGCGGTTCGGGGCTGAATCGCTGCGTTTCGTCGTGCCCACCGACACGGGAACGGGCGTCGCACCCGAACTGGCCGACCTCGGCGTAGCCGACCTAACTGGACGCAGGCTACAGCTGCTCGAGGGCGCAGCATTCGCAGCCGGAGAGCAGGCTGAGCTACGAGTCGTGGGCCTTCCGCAACCAACGCTACTTAGCAGGATAGGCAGCGCAAGCGGTAGGGCGTACCTGGCCTACGCGCTGCCATCAGCAGTCGGCGCCGCGCTGCTCGCGCTGTTGCTGATCGGAGTACGGAGAGGCAAGGCGCGCCTCAGAACGGTCACAGAGGAATAGGATCACAATCCTTGAATCCGCGCCGGAACAGCGAGCAGCGCCGGCATTCGTGCATGCATTGTCAGTTTGTTCGTACGTGTTTATATTTGTACGATGGCACATCGAACGGAGTCGGCCGCGAGCGCTGGTGCAGACACGGCCCCAGCACTAAGGTTGGCCGAGGTCTCCAAACGATTCAACGGTACGCAGGCAGTGGCCAGCGCTAGCCTGCAGGTATCGCGAGGTGCGATATTCGCCCTGCTTGGCCCGAGCGGGTGCGGCAAGACCACAACGCTCAGGTTGATCGCCGGATTCGGCACGCCCGATGCGGGAAGCATCGAACTGAACGGCGCAACGGCTGCCGGACCGGACTGTTTCGTACCACCCGAGTTGCGCCAAGTTGGCATGGTCTTCCAGGACTACGCGCTCTTCCCGCACATGAACGTAGGCCAAAACGTGGCGTTCGGCCTTGGACGCGGCTACTGGGGGCTTGTCGGGCGCCTGCGCAAGCGGATATTCCGCCCAGACACGGCGCAACAGGTCATCGAGCGGCGCGTTGGCGAGGTGTTGGAGATGGTCGGGCTGGCCGGAATGGACGACCGCATGCCGTTCGAGCTGTCTGGCGGGGAGCAACAGCGCGTGGCCCTGGCCAGAGCGCTAGCCCCGGAGCCTTCACTCCTGTTGCTGGACGAGCCCTTTTCGAACCTTGATACGAGCCTACGCGACCGGGTGCGGACGGATGTACACGACATTCTGCGTCAATCTGGCTGCGCGACCATTCTTGTAACGCACGACCAGGACGAAGCATTCGCCATGGCCGACGAAGTGGCCGTGATGTTCGAGGGGCACATACACCAATCGGGCGCGCCGGGCGATGTCTACACCAATCCTGCCTCGCTGCAGACGGCAACGTTCCTGGGCGAGGCCAACGTGCTAGACGGAACGGCGGACGGCGAATCGGTCGAAACGGCACTCGGACGCCTGTTGCTCAAGAGGCCGGCGCGCGGCAACGTGCGCGTGACCATCCGACCTGACAGCATCAGCGCGCGCGAGGGTTCGGGGCAGAGCAAGGGTGTCGTCACGGGGCATGCACTGCAAGGCCCGCACCATGTGTCACTCGTAGAAATTGCAGAAGGGCAAACGGTCAGCGTACGCGAAAGAGAGCGCGCCTACCAACTGGGCGAAAGCGTCCAACTCGAGGTGCTAGGACCGGTGTCAGCTTTCCCGGCTCGCTAGGTCGCTATTCGAACAAATCGCGCTCAGGCGGCTTGTAGACGCGCAATGCCACGACGACGACGGGGATAACGACGAGCCAAATGGCAAGGGTGGTCAATGCCGAAGCCCAGTAGCACATGGGGGCAACAGAGGAGGCGTGGGAGACCATCCCCCATAGCATCATCCACACCCACGCACTGAAGAAGAAGAGGCCTGCAAGGCGGATGGCACGCCACACGATACGGCCAAGTACTTCCCAAGCAATGATGCGTAGATAGGTCACTGTAGGCGACCTCGCCTGCCCGGATGGGCGATTTCTGGCGCGCAAGGCTATCCGTAGCAGTTGGCCATGTCAACAACATTCCATCCAACCGCTATGCGTTAGACTGCGCGCGAGACCATCCCTTGCGCAGTCCTTTCCGCAGAAGCACGCCCCTCTTCTATGGCTGGGTCATCGTCGCCGTCATGGCGGTCATCGGCGGCTGGACGCTGTCGATGGGCGTCGCCAACTTCGGGTTCTTCTTCGGTCCAATGCGCGAGGAGCTCGACTTCGATCTGTCCATATTCGGATGGGCATCGACCGCTCGGACGCTCGGGGCTGCTGGTGCCGGCATCATCATTGGTCGGCTGCTTGATTCGCACGGGCCGCGCGTGCTACTCGCGGTGCTCGGCGGCGGAGGCGCACTTCTGCTCGCTGCCGTCAGCCAAGTAACGGCGGAATGGCACCTGGTCGTGCTGTACCTGGGCATTGGACTGCTCGGTCTGCAAGGCGGCGGCCAGGTGTTTACAGCGCCGATCGTCTCCAAATGGTTCGTGCGCTTGCGGCCGCGCGCAATGTCGATGACCTACCTTGGACTGCCTGTCGTCCTCATCTTCACCTTCCCACTGACCCAGTACCTCATCGACACCATCGGATGGCGTACGGCGTGGACGGTGTTGGGGCTAGTCGGATTCGTCATCATTGTGCCGTCGTCCTTCTTCTTGCTACGCCGACAACCGGAAGACATGGGGCTGCGGCCGGACGGCGGTGCACAATTCGAGGAGAACGCCTCGCCCGGCACGGTAGGCCAGGCTGTCGAAGAAGAGTATTCGTGGACGCGGGCTGAGGCGCTTCGCTCATTCACCTTCTGGCGGCTGACCCTGGCATTCGGGCTGCATATGATGGGGCAGCAATCGGTGTCGCTCTACCGCTTCCTGCACTACTCCGACCAGGGCGTGGATGCCTCAATCGTCTCATTCGCAGCGTCAGCGGAAGGGGTGATGTCAATAGGCTCAGCGCTATCGTTCGCCTACGTCGTCAGCAAGCTGGGCCTCAACGGGACTGCAGCGATAGGCTTCGGGTTCATGGCACTTTCACACTCCCTGACCGTCATCGCAGACGACCCTGCGACGGTCACGGCAGCGCTGATGCTGTTCGGCCTGGCAGTAACCTACCTGGTGATGGCACAGAACCTCTTCTTCCCCGCCTACTTCGGCCGGCGCCACATTGGAGCTATTCGAGGCGTTTCGCTAAGCGTCTCGCTTACCTTCGGCGCCATCTCCGGGCCGCTCACCGGCCTCATAGCGGAGGCGACCAACTCGTTCGCTGTCGTGTGGTGGCCCGCGGTCGGCATCCTCGTGCTCAGCGGCTTGCTCATCGTCACGACAAAGCGGCCAACGCGGCGCGCGGAGCCCTCCGGAAGCACTACCGCGTAGACGCCATGCCAACCCCTGCACTGCCCGAAACACTTACGCCGCATGTCGTTGTCGACGGCATTGCGTTTGCCGAGGGGCCGACGTTCGACCGGGAAGGCAGCCTCTACTTTGTGAACTACCTGCGACTTGGCACCATCGGGCGCTTGACGCCGGAGGGTGTTGCGAGCGTGTGGGTAGAGACAGGCGGGCAGGCCAATGGCCTGAAGCACGACGCCCAAGGACGCATCCTCTGCGCCGACTACGGAGGCAAGCGCGTGACGCGCTTCGACACGCAGACACGCGCCATGGAGGTTCTCACTGACGCGTTCGACGGCGCTCCATACCTCGGCCCAAACGACGTTGCGCTCGACCGCGACGGCAACATCTACTTCTCAGACCCGTTCACCGGCGGCTCCGAGGAACCCCTTGGCGCCGTATACCGGATCGACGTAGGCAGCACCGGCGACCCCATACGCGTCCGGCGGCTTGACGACGGCCTGGCCTTCCCAAACGGGCTGGCCGTTCACCCTGACGGGAGGCGGTTCTTTCTTGCTGAAACGGGAACGAACAGCATCCTGGCGTACAACCTGTCGGCGACCGGCGAGCTCACGAACAAGCGGACCGTCGTGCAGTTCGAGTCTCCCGCGGTTGATGGCATGATGTTCGATGAGTATGGCCGCTTGTGGACAGCACGATGGGTCAACGGAACAGTAGACGTGGTGGACGTGGACGCGGGACGTGTTCTCGCAAGCTACGTTACCGGCGAGCGTACGACGAACATTACGTGGCAGGGAGAGTCCGCGTGGATCAGCGTGGCGGGAATGGGCGCAATCGTGCGATTGGACGTGGGAGTGCACGGCTACGACCCCGTTGATGAACGCATCCTCGCTTGCGGCGCGTGAACGCCTTGCCGATAATGCGCGCAGCGGCTTAGTAGATTAGGTAAGCCGTCCTAGGAGGCAGTATCCAGTGCACCCCTTCCGGTATGTGGCGCCTACAACTATTGACGAAGCAGTGGCGGTGCTGGCAGATCAGGGTGAGCGTGCCCGGCCCCTGGCAGGCGGAACTGACCTGCTTGTGCAGACGAGGACGGGTCGATTCGACCTCGACACAGTGGTCGACATAAAGCGCATCCCCGAACTGACCACTCTGAGCCTTAGCCCGGAAGGCCTTACGCTCGGCGCAGCGGTCCCGTGCTACCAGGTCTACGAGTCGGAGGAGGTTGCAAGGGCCTACCCGGGCCTCATCGACGCCGCTTCGCTCATCGGGGGCATCCAAATACAGTCGCGGGCGAGCATCGGCGGCAACCTGTCGAACGCATCGCCAAGCGCAGACGGCATTGGGCCGCTCATCGTCCACTACGCACAGGCGAATATCGCGGGGCCATCAGGCCAGCGGTCGATTCCGGTCGAGGACTTCTGCGCGGGCCCCGGGCGGTCTGTCCTAGGGAACGGGGAATTTCTCGTCAGCCTTAGCATACCGTTGCCGCCGCCGTCATTTGGCGCGGCGTACCAGCGATTCATCCCGCGCAACGAAATGGACATCGCAATTGCAGGCGTTGCGTCGTCCATCTCGCTGAACGGCGCGGGCGACCGCATCGAGTCCGCGCGCATCGCGCTGGCTGCGGTCGGCCCAACGCCCATACTGGCGCTTGGGGCGGGCAACGCACTGGCCGGCAAAGCGCCGAATGCGGAGGCATTCGCCGAGGCGGGCGAAGCAGCGGCTGGTGCCTGCTCACCCATCGATGACATGCGCGGCGATGCCGATTACCGGCGCGAACTGGTGCGCGTGCTGACGCGCCGCACCTTGATGGCAGCCCTAGAAAGAGCACGAGGCTAATCTATGACGCAGAATGCATCCGGTACCCAGAAGGTTGTTGTGAGCCCCACTATCAACGGGCAGCACTACGACCTGCTCATCGACCCCTACGAGAGCCTTCTCGACACCCTCCGCGAGGCAGCCGGACTCACCGGCACTAAGGAGGGCTGCAACGACGGCAACTGCGGCGCATGCACCGTCATGCTCGACGGACGCATCGTCGATTCCTGTCTCGTGCTGGGCGCAGAGGCCGATGGTCGTGAGGTCACCACCGTGGAGGGCATAGCGCCGGACGGTGAGCACCTGCATCCCTTGCAGCAGGCGTTCTTGGAAGAGGCGGCTCTCCAGTGCGGGATTTGCACGCCAGGCTTCCTCGTCTCAGCAAAGGCGCTGTTGGACCGGGAGCCCAACCCGAGCGAAGACCGCATCCGCCTATGGCTTGCCGGCAACCTGTGCCGCTGTACCGGATACGACAAGATAGTCCGCGCGGTTCAAAAGGCGAGCGAGTAGAACGCGCACGCCAATGAGGAGCAGAGCCACCATGACCACAACCGAGCAGCCACAAGAGTACAGAGTCATCGGGACGAGGCCCATCCGACACGACGGCCTCGACAAGGTGATAGGCAAGGCCCTCTACGGCGGCGACATGAAGTTGCCCGGCCTTATCTGGGGCGCCGTACTCCGCAGCCCCCACGCCCACGCCAACATTAAGCGCATCGACACCTCCAAGGCGGATGCTGCACCCGGTGTGCTCGCTGTGATGACCGGCGCGGACATGCCCATCGCCGAAGCCATTGAATTGGAGACAGGGGAAGAGGTCACCAACCTTGCCCACGCCAGCTTGAAACTGATGGCCCATGGCAGGGTCACCTACAAGGGTCACCCCGTCGCAGCCGTCGCAGCCGTCGACCACAACACGGCGCTCGAGGCGCTCAAGCTGATTGACGTGGAGTACGAGGTGCTTAAGCCAGTGCTGACCGTCGATGAGGCGGTGGCCGAAGGCGCGCCGCTCGTGCTGCCTGACCACGTCGGCAACGACCTCGGCGAGAAGCGCCGCGGCACCAACGTCGCCGACCACTTCCGCCACGAATTCGGCGACCCAGCCAAGGGCTTCTCAGAAGCAACGGTCGTCGTCGAGCGCGAGTTCTCGCTGACGATGGTACACCAGGGCTACATTGAGCCGCACAACGCAACAGCGCTATGGAAGTCGGACGGCAAGATAGAGGTTTGGACGAGCACGCAGGGCGCATTCGGCGTCCGGAGCGCGCTCGCGCCCATCCTGAAGGTGCCGGAGACCAACATCAAGGTAACGCCGATGGAGATCGGTGGCGGCTTCGGTGGCAAGATCAACATCTACCTCGAGCCGCTCAGCGCCATCCTCTCCAAGAAGGCGGGGCGCCCCGTCAAGATAGTGATGGACCGCAAGTCAATATTCGAGGGGACGGGGCCGACACCGGGCGGGCGCATCCGCGTCAAGATGGGGGCCAACGATGCAGGCGAGATTACCGCGGCGGAGGTCGACCTCTACTACGAGGCAGGGGCCTACCCCGGGTCGCCCGTCGGCGCAGGGGCAATGTGCTCCCTTGCCTGCTACCGCGTCCCCAATTCGCGCATCGACGGCTGGGACATACTCGTCAACAAGCCCAAGACAGCGGCGTACCGCGCACCCGGCGCCACGCAGGCAGCATTCGCAGTAGAGTCAGTTGTGGACGAAATCTGCCGCCGGCTTGGCATGGATCCCATAGAATTTCGGCTCTTGAACGGCGTCAAGGAGGGCGACCGCCGGGCCGACGGGCCGGTCTACCCGCGCATCGGGAACCTCGAGCAGTTGCAGGCGCTCAAGGAATCGCCGCACTACGTCTCCCAACTCGAGAAGGTGACGCAGGACGGCAAGCTCCGCGGGCGCGGGATCGCCAATGGCTTCTGGTTCAACGGCGGGATGCAATCGACCGTCACCATCAACGTGAACGCTGACGGCGAGGTAGGGCTGGTCGAAGGCTCGGTGGATATCGGCGGGACGCGTGCGTCCATCGCCATGCAGGCGGCCGAAGTGCTCGGTCTGCGCGCAGAGGAGGTGCATCCCGTCGTCGTCGACACCGACAGCGTTGGGTACACCGACGTGACGGGCGGCAGTCGCACGGCCAACGCAACGGGGTATGCCGCCTACCTGGCAGCACACAACGTCATCGCGGCGATGAAGGAGCGTGCAGCCATCCTGTGGGAGATATCGGCGGACGACATCCAGTTCGCCGACGGCGTCTTCTCCAGCATGTCGGACTCAGAACTGAACATCGGCTTCAAGGAACTAGCGGGCAAGTTGACGGAAACGGGCGGCCCGCTGGCAGCAAGCGGGTCCATCCGGCAGCGCGGCTCCGGCGGCGGATTTGGCGCGCACCTGGTGGACGTCGAAGTCGACCCGGAGACCGGCAAGGTCGACGTCATCCGCTACACGGCGGCGCAAGACGTGGGCAGGGCCATACACCCCTCCTATGTCGAGGGACAGATACAGGGCGGTGCCTCTCAAGGCATCGGCTGGGCCCTGAACGAGGAGTACTTCTGGACGGACGAGGGCACCATGCAGAACTCGACGTTCCTTGACTACAGGATGCCCACCTCCCTCGACCTGCCGATGATCGACACCATCCTGACCGAAGTGCCAAACCCGACCCACCCATTCGGCGTCCGCGGCGTCGGAGAAACGCCCATCATCGCGCCGGTGGGGGCGGTGGCCAACGCCATAGCAGACGCGACGGGCGCACGGTTGACCGAAGCGCCAATGAAGCCGTCGCGCGTGCTCAAGGCGGTGAAGGCAGTCGAGGAACATAACGGACGCTCGTAGATGCCCACCCTCTTCATCCCCATCCACATGCGACGTCACACTGACGGCGCAGACCGTGTGGAGGTCGGGGGTGCTACGTTGCGGGAAGCGCTACACGAGGCAGGGACGCTCTATCCCGCGCTCATCAGCGAAGTCGTTCAGGGCGACCGTATCAGGCCGGGGCTGGCCGCCGTCATCGACGGCGAGCAGACCGTGGAAGGGCTGCGCTCGAAACTGCGGACAAACTCCGAGGTCCACTTCCTGCGGCCGATATCCGGGGGGTAGGCAAACAAGCGCATGACCATAACCCTCGCGGCGCGCATGTCGAGGCTTGGTACGGAGACTGCGTTCGAGGCGCTGGCGCGCGCTCGCGCGCTCGAGGCGCAAGGGCGCTCCATCATCCACCTTGGCATCGGCGAGCCGGACTTCGATACCCCGGAGCACATCCGCAGTGCCGCGAAGGATGCGCTCGACGCCGGCCACACGCACTACACCCCCTCGCCAGGCATCATGGAGGTGCGCGAAGCCATCGCACGCCACCAGGCGGAGCGCCAGGGCTACGATGTGGGCGCCGACAGCATCATCGTCACGCCCGGTGGCAAGCCCATCATGTTCTTCACGATCCTCGCGCTCGCAGAGGAGGGCAGCGAGGTCATCTACCCCAACCCCGGCTTCCCCATCTACGAGTCGATGATTCGCTTTGCCGGCGCCACGCCCGTACCGTGGCCATTGCGCGAGGAGAACGACTTCGCCGCCGACGTGGATGAACTGCGGACGCTCATTACAGCCCGCACCAAGCTCATCATCGTCAACTCGCCCAACAATCCCTGCGGCAGTGTCATCCCAGAGGAGAATCTGCGGCGCATCGCCGAAATCGCATGCGAGGCCGATGCTGTCGTACTCAGCGACGAGATCTACAAGGACTTCTACTTCGAGGGCTCACACGCGTCGATTACGCGTTTCCCGGGCATGCGCGAGCGCACGGTCATCCTTGACGGCCTTTCCAAGTCGTACGCGATGACGGGATGGCGCATCGGCTACGGCGTTATGCCGGAACCCCTTGTCGAACCCGTCTCGCGCCTAGTGACCAACAGCGTCTCGTGTACGGCGGCCTTCGTGCAGCAAGCGGCAGTGACGGCGCTCCACTCGTCACAGGCGCCCACAGAGGCCATGGTGGACGAGTTCCGAGAGCGCCGCAGCGTCATCGTCAACGGCCTGCGCGCGCTGCCCGGCATCCGCGTGCGGGAGCCAAAGGGGGCGTTCTACGTCTTCCCGAACATCGAGGGCACCGGGCTGTCGAGCCGGGAGTTCGAGCACAAGATGCTATACGAGGCAGGAGTATCGCTCTTGTCGGGTACGGCGTTCGGCCATCTCGGCGACGGCTACATCCGGATATCGTTTGCCAACTCGCAGGCCAACCTTTCCGAAGCGCTGCGGCGGATGGAGCAAGTGCTCAAGGTGTAAACGCGGCACTCTTCGCTTCTCCCTGTGGGAGTGGTCGCCGCGCCTCCCTGGCAGGTGAGGAGACCCTCCCTACCCGCAAGCGCAGATTCTGCACGCCAATGGGCTTACGGACCCCGTGCCAATGCGCCAGCATGGTGCGCGAACGAACTTACTGGGGATTGACGAATCGGATGACGTTGACGGCATGGCAGCGGACCCGGCAGGTTGGGGTGCAGTGGATTTTCGACATCGCCGGGCCGTTTCATATCAACGGGGCACTAGTCCTGCTTCCATTCATTCAGGCCGATTTCGACCTCACGCGCGCCGCCGTTGCATGGGCAGTCGTCGTCTACTACCTGTCTACGGCGTCCTTCATCCTCGTCGGGGCGTACCTCGGCAACACGATAGGACGCAGGAAGGTAGTGCTGGTAGGCGTAGCCGTCGACTGTATCGCACAGTTCGGCATCTTCCTCGTCGCGCCCTTCTGGGGACTCGTCCTGTTCCGGCTGATGGGGGGATTCGGCAACGCGCTAATCGTCCCCAACCTGAGCCCGCTCACCGTCAGCAGCTTCGCGCCGGAAAAGCGCGGGCAGGCGCTCGGCGTCATCGCGCTGGGGCTGGGCATCGGCATCCTGCTGAGCACGGTTGTCGCGGGACGTTTGGCGGACACACTGGGTTGGCGCTACCTGTTCCTCCTGACCGGCACGATGTACGCGGTGCTATTCGTGGGTGTACTCGCGTTCGTACGCGAATCGCCAGTTGTCGAGTCGCTGCGCGGCGCGATGCGGCGATTGGACTACCGGGGGCTCATCCTGATGGCGGCATTCCTCGTCGCGCTGAGCCTAGGAATGCAGCGGTTGGGGCAGTCGATCAGCGATCCGCTTGGCCTCGTGCTGGCGGGATCGGCAATCCCACTGGCAATGACGTTCGTCTACGTAGAGCGCCGGCATGCAGCAGCCCTCGTTCCAATGGAACTGTTCGCCGCGCCGGGATTCGCAGCTGCCGTTGCGCGGTTCCTGGCAATGGCGATGACCCGTTCGTCACACATCTTCCTGCTCCCCTTCTACCTGATTCAGGGGCTCGGATGGAGCGGAACGTTTGCCGGCACGGTGCAGATGGCCTTCAGCGCAGGCCAGCCGATATTCGGACCGATATCGGGAACGCTGGCCGACCGCGTGGGGACGAAAGGCTTCATCATCACTGCACAGGTCCTGATGGCGCTGGGAACGCTCGCCCTGCTCTCGCTGGGATCTGCGCCCGCACCGATACTCGTTGTGGCATCGCTCTCGCTCATCGGCGCGGCAATGGGCATGTTCATCCCGCCCAACTTGAAGGTCATCTTCGACGCGGTGCCCCCGGAAAAGATGAGCCTAGCGCCAGGCGTGCAAGTGCTGACAGGCCACGCTAGCAACGCCATCGGCTCGTCCTTCATGGCGATGCTGCTTACCCTGTTCCTCGCCGGTGACGGCAACATAACCGCCGCGTATCGCAACGCACTACTGGTGGTGCTGATAGGCTTCGTCGCAGCCGTCGGCGCCATCTGGCTTCTCCTGCCGCACGGGGCGCGGAAGAGGGAAGAGGGCTAGCTGTAGCAAGGGCTTGAGCTGGTGGCAACAATGCGGGAGCAGGAGCCGCTTGAAACACGGACGTGCCCCCATCGTTTGTACCACTCGCTATGTTAGGCCGGCAAGACTGAGAGCTGGAGCTACAGGCAGCACCGTCTCCGGTGCTGGCTGCCTGTAGCCCAGCGAACTGTACGGCCTGATCGTGTTGTAGGTCTGCCGGTACTGCTCCGTCAGCACCTTCACCTCCAGCAACGTGGAGAAGACCTCCCGGTCCAGCAGCTCATCCCGCAGCTTGCCGTTGAAGCTCTCGATGTACCCGTTCTCCCACGGTGAGCCGGGCTCGATGTAGAGCGTCTGCGCTCCCACATGCCCCAGCCACTCACGCACCGCCCTCGCCGTGAACTCCGGCCCATTGTCCGAGCGCATGTGCTCCGGCACTCCCCGAGTCAGCATCAGCTCGGCCAGGACCTCGATCACGTCATCCGAGCGCAGGTGGCGCTCGGCCCTGATCGCCAGGCACTCACGGCTGTACTCATCCATGACCGTCAACAGTCGTACCCCTCTGCCGTCCTGCGTCCTGAGCTGCATGAAGTCGTAGGCCCACACGTGGTTCATCCACGCCGGCCGAAGCCGCACGCACGAGCCGTCGTTGAGCCACAGCCGTCCCCGCTTCGGCTGCTTCGTCGGGCACCTTGAGCCCCGCCTGCCGCCATAGCCGCTCCACCCGCTTGTGGTTCACGCCCCAGCCCCTCATCCGCAGCAGCGCGGTGATCCTGCGATAGCCGTACCTGCCGAACCGGATGGCCAACTCCACGATCGCATCGGCCAACGCCTGCTCGTCTCCCGCAGCCCTCGGCGCATAGCGTTCCGTCGACCGAGGGTGGCCCAGCACCCGGCAGGCGCGACGCTCGGAGATCCCGAGGCGTCGATTCACCTGCCCGACGCACCGGCGGCGACGGGCAGGGCTCAGAAGTTTCCCTGGGCGGCCTCCTTCAGGATCTGGTTGTCCAGCGTGAGATCGGCGACGGCTCGCCGCAACCGGCCGTTCTCCGACTCCAGCTGCTTCAGCCGTCTGGCCTGGTCGATCCTGAGGCCACCGTACTCACTGCGCCAGCGGTAGAAGGTCTGCTCCGTCACGCCGATGGAGCGGGATGCCTCGGCCACCGCGCTGCCCGCGGCTATGGCCACCTCCGCCTCACGGAGCTTGTTGATCACCTGCTCCGGCGTGTGCTTCCTTGTGGTCATTTCGCACACTTCGGGGGAGGGGACTGCCGTCACGACGCCGCTGGGTAGCACGTACAAGCCCGTTGGCCATGCGCCGGTAGGCGGCTTACCTGTTCGAGAACAGGCCCTTTAGAATAGCGAACGGTCAGGCAATGCTGGTGCACCACACTAAGTTGCTATCAGCGGAGACGGAATAGGAGGCAGCGCCATGTTGCAGCCGGATTGGAAATCACGTGCAGCCGATACGCTGCGCCGCATCGGTCAGCCGAACCATGCTCGAGCGCTCTACGGCATAGGAGGCGAGAAAGACGACAAGGCTCCTCGCCCCAGCCCCCGCGCTCCCAAACCCCGGCCTACAACGTTCCTCGGCAAACTACGGCGCTGGCTTCTGCCATCCTGGTGAGTTGACCTTCCTACGCCCTGCGGACGGGATGCCGTAGATAAAGACGCACGTCCCTCGGAGGAAGGCTCTCCGGCCTCCGCTTCTCTAGGGTGCTCGCTTCATTGTCGTTGGCCTAGAAGGGTTCGCGCCTCCCGGCGCGCCGCCCGCTGCTTGGGTGGGGGCGAATTGCCTGAACGCATGGGCTGTGACGGAACGGAGGCTGCCCGGACTTGAGAGCATACTGGGCGTCAAGACTCATGGAACGCTCGGTGCGCTCGCAACGTATATTCTGATAGAGGGTGACGCGGAAACGTTGGCGGCGAGCATGTTCAAGTACGTAATGGCGATGGTGGGAGTCTCCATGGCGCTCGCCGTTGCTGCGGCCTGTGGTGCGGAACCGGTGCCCACGGCCACGTCCGCCCCACAAGCGACAGCGACCCCCATCCTCATACCTCCAACGGCTACCCCCACGCCAGTGGAAGACGCTGACTCGGTTCAGGCAACCCTGTTGCGGCATGAGGAACGCTGGGCGACTTCCAGCATCGCAGCCCCGGCCTACAGCTACATCGGCGCGTGGACGTGCTTCTGTCCTCAGGACTACCTTGCTGAGGCACGAGTGACCGTGCGCGACGGCGCAGTGACCGCAGTTACATCCGCAGATCCGACCGTCCAGACGATTCCCGAGCCCGGGAGGTTCCTTCCCATCGAAGGCCTGTTCTCACTCATTCACGAGGCCATTGCGCAGAAGGCCGCGCGGATCGAAGTCTCATACGACGAACACTACGGCTACCCTGTAGAACTGTTCATCGACCACGAAGAGCGCCGAACGGACGAAGAAACCAGGTTCACGATCAGCAATCTCGCACGCGAGTAGCGGCCGCGCGGACGCACGGCTAAGCCCAAGCCACCCAGAACTACGGGCCAGGAGGCCGAGCCGCTCTGCCTCACCCCGAGCAAGTGACAGGTCTTTGGGTCGCTGTTCCGGTCCCAGTGTCCGCATCACCCCACCCCGTTTGGATGGGTAATCGCCAAGGGGAGGGCAACACTTGGCCGCGCGTCTGACGGCGCCTAAAACTAGTGGCTATTGGCTCCCAGCTGACCATTCGCAATACAGTCTGGCTGGGCTCACCAGACTTGGCGAGATCAAGAACTTTCGTCTTGCGGTTCGCGCTAGAGATATGATTGGAGGCCCAATCTCCACCATCAGGCGAGGGCACGAACTGCGTCGCGTTGACCTCGCCCAATGCAACCCTCACCGATGGCATCCTCGCACGTACGTCCCTGACGCCTGTCAGCCGGCGATAGCCCGATTGGTACACTTTGCCCTTGAACTGCAACTGCCTAGAGTGGTCTGCAGGTGCATGTGGCAATGGAGATGAAGTACGTGCGGCGTTCGTGGTTTCGCAGGCTGATCCGATGGGTGTTGCGTAGGCGAGGCCCCGACACGACCAGCCTTTCGGTGCCTTCCACCGGCGGAGGCGTTCCAATCCGGCAGACCGAGCTCGCGCCTAATGGCGTGACGTTCTGCGAGGACGTGTCTGAGGGCAGGTGGGTGGAGGAACGCCTATCGGACACGGGCATGTCGACGGTGGGTTCCCTACTTCCAAACGGGTTTCCTGCATATGCTCGCGTGCTTCATCCCGCATATCTGAACGGCGACGAGGAACAGCCGGTCCGATGGTCGACGGTGGCTTCGTGGACGGGACGAACAGTCCATCCACTGATGCAGTTCCAGCGTATCGCAGGTCTGCCCGAAGGCCCTCACCACAATGAGCCAGACCCGCCGTGGGGTTCGCATCCGACGGTCGGATCGATCCCGGAAGCGGAGTGTCGTACCCTGGTCGAAACGCTCAGGGGCTTCACCACGACTCCCGACAGTTGTTACTTCTGCCTATGGGAAGGCTGGGGAGACCTCGAAACTCACCTCTACAAGGTTGGCTCGCGCGTGAGAGCGCCCCACCGAGACCACTTGTTGTTCCACGGTCCAATCGACGCCGTCATGGCTTTTTTCGCAACAGATTGGCCTCGCAGGAACTCCTGGAGCAACTCGCCGAACCTCTGGTGGCCGAAGGACCGTGCTTGGTGCGTGGCAACGGACATCGACCTGTGCCATACCTACATTGGCGGCAGCCGGGGGTGTATCGAGGCGATACTGAGGCGCTTGGACTTGGAGGCGTTGCCCACCACCCTGGACGCATCAACATACCTGACCAGCGACACCACCAACGCACCGGAAAAGTTCCAGGGCGACAGCGAGTGAGTGATGTGCCCCGAAGCCTAGCCCAGGGCGATTGCCAGTCTTGGATCAAGTGGACCGCTCCCCGCTCCGGACAAATGGGTACCATGGGGTGCGTAGCCCTTGGTCATGATTCTGAAGATACCTACTAGTGACCACTTTTTCACCAAAGCCATCGCAGCATTGACAGCCCTAGCCTGACGGAATACGTTTTGTGCATGTCTGCGACCTTTACGGCAGCGACACGAGGCCAGCTCGAGCACGACGCCCATATTGGGGACGTGCCCAACTTGGCCGGCGACATCCGGCACCTCATCCCCAAGTACGGGCTTCGCAACTACTGGTATCCGGCGATCTCCGAGCGCAAGATTCCGAAGCGCCGGCCTGTTCAGATCCGGATGCTGGGTGAGGAGCTCGTCTTCTTCCGCAAGAAGGACGGATCCGCAGTCGCGATCCAGGACGTGTGTCCGCACCGAGGCGCGCGCTTCTCGGAGGGCCACATCCACTGGCCCGGGACCATCACCTGCCCCTACCACGGATGGGTCTTCGACGAGCAGGGCAAGAACATCATGGTGCTTTCGGAGGGCCCCGACTCCAAGGTATGCGGCAAGCAGGGTACGGAGGCGTACGTCTACCCCACCGTCACGCTCAAGGGCGTGGTGTTCGCGTGGATAGGCGACACCAAGCCGGCGCCGGTGGAGGAGGACATCCCGCCGGAGTTCTTCGACCCCAAGGCGTACATCACGTGGAATGACCACGTGATTTGGCCGACCAACTGGCTGGTGGCCCTCGAGAACGCGATGGACTCGCACGTAGCGTACCTGCATCGCGACAACGTCCAGGCCCTACTCGCCGCAGACATCGCAGCGCCTCCCGGCGCGCCAGGCTTCCGTCCCATCTTCACCGGCAACGGATTCAGGTACGGCATGCCGCCAGGTGCTGCAACAACCGGCGCCGGCGCCTTCAACTCGCTTCAGAAGTTCCACTACTACGAGGGCGGTTACAAGTGGCCCAAGTCGAACGTGCGCCGCTGGTGGAACTGGCTCTTCGTCATCCCCTTCTCCCTGATGCGCGTCCCAGATCCGCCGATGAAGGGCAAGGACTGGTGGGGGTGGGGGCCGGGCCACCGCCTGCCCGGGATGGTCCGCGCTTGGGTGCCGCAGCCGCCGCGAAAGGGCCCGCGCATCCTCTCCTTCTTCCGCAAGGCCGGCTCGGATATGTTCGGCCAGTACACGCGCTGGCCCGTTGCGCTGGAGCCGTGGAAGACGCGCCTGTGGTACTTCCACTACACCACGCCGAGCAACCCCCTCGCGCGGCTCTACCACAAGCTCGTCTACAACATCTGGGGCCGCTGGGTGGTGGAGTACAACCTCTCGATCCAAGACGGCAGCATGATGCTCAACCAGCGCTACGACTGGCCCGAGAAGCTCTCCGGCCACGATGCCGAGGTCATCCAGTGGCGCCGGCTGGTTGTGGCCAAGGCCTTTGGCGGGCGCTACGCGCCCTACGGCTACGACCACGAGAAGGACGGCCAGGGCATTGACGAACGCGCGGTTGCCACACCCGGGGGGTCGTTTAACAAGGATGCGGCAACGGGCGAGGTAGCCACGGGCTGACGGGGCTCCCACATAGGGCTGGTGGGCTCAAGGGCAACACCGCCTCCGGCACCGGCGGCCCGTAGCCCAGCGAACTGGGCGGCCCGATGGCGTTGCGATCCAAAGGGATGATGGCGCTCTGCGGTGTAATTCGACAGAGCGCGTCGTGCTTTACAAGTGACTACTTTTATCCATACGCGAAGGAGCGCACTTGACCAGCCCTGCAGTGCCAGCGGTCCGAGTTGATACTCTTGGGGATCATATACAGTGATACCCTGTCCTGCTAACGGCGGTCGCCGGGTGTCACGCCGAGGACGTCGGCTGCACTTTCTCCAAACGGGCTCGGTTGGCACATCTCTGCTTCAGGGCACGGCATGCCGTTTCGTTAGGCTGGTCACGGCGACGCCCCTACCAACCAATCTGGCAGACAGGGCCGGAAGACGAGGCGCAGCATGACGCCTCCAGAGCAGATGATCCTGCGCTCTCAGGACGTTGTGACCATGGTAGGGCTCAGCCGCGTGACCATCTGGAGGCGCGTGAAGGACGGAGATTTCCCACAACCGTTACGCCTAGGAGGGCCCAAGAGCCGCGCGGTTGGCTGGAGGCGTTCCGATGTAGAGCGGTGGCTTGATGACCTCACTCCTCAGGGCAGTAACACGATGGGGTCGAATGATGGTCGGCACTAAGCTTAGTCAAATGCGGGCTCCACTTGGGCTTTCCCACTAGTACGCCTAAGTGTCGCAGTTCAGGTTAGGCATTTCTGATATCTATTGTAATAGCCAAGGGTTTCAATTTTGTATTTGTAAGTCTATAGACTGTTAAATCGAGATATAATGGTACCCCTGCTGGGACTCGAACCCAGGCACGCGGTTTAGGAAACCGCTGCTCTATCCTCCTGAGCTACAGGGGCGCGGCGTTATCCTGCTATCAATCGTACTACAGTAGGCAGCGAGATCTACGAGCGTCGGACGAGGTCAATCAGAACTCGCACCTTCAGGCCAGGCGTATGCATTCGGAGGGCGCTCTTCCACGGACTCGACGTGGAGCTTGGGAAGCCAGCTAAGCCAGGAAGGCAAGTACCAGTTGCCTCTGCCAAGGAGCTCCATGCTGGCGGGAACGAGCACTGAGCGAACCAGTGTCGCGTCTAGCAATACTGCAACGGCCAGACCGAATCCCACCTGCTGGTTGATGATCGTCTTCCCCGACGCAAACGCGCCGAACACGGCCACCATGATGAGCGCCGCGCCAGTGATGAGACCGGCGGTCGAGCGCAGGCCGTACGCCACCGCTTCCGCGTTGTTGCCTGTGTGGTCGTAGCGCTCCTTGATACGGCTCAACAGGAACACGTGGTAGTCCATCGACAATCCGAAGAGGATGGAAAAGAGAAAGAGGGGTATCCACGTGTCGATAACGTCGGAACGCTGGAAGCCGAAGAGATCCGCGCCGATGCCCTTCTGGAAGACAAGCACCAACAACCCGTAGGCGGTGCCAACGGAGAGCAGGTTCATGAAAACGGCCTTGATCGGAATGACAATGGACCGGAAGACAAGCATCAGTATGAGGAAGCTAAGGCCCAGCACGAAAGCGAAGACGATCGGCGTGAAGATATCCACCGTGGAGAAGATGTCGGAGGCGGTGGCACTCGCTCCGCCGAGCAGCACCTCCGCACCCGTGCCGTCGAAGGCTGCGGGTATGTAGTCGTCGCGAATGGTGTTCACGATGTCAACCGCAGCCTGGCTGTTGGGCTCGCCCGGCAGCGACACCGTGATGTGCGCAAGGTCACCGGCGTCATTGACATCCACCGTCGGAAGCACCTCTAGTCCGGCCGGATGCGCCGCCAGCGAGGATTGCAGTTTCGCTATGCCTTCCTGCACCCCTGCACTGCCTATGTCACCGTCGACGACAATGTCGGTCGGATCGACGAAGCCAAAGGTAAAGTGCTCTTCCATGACGAAGAACGCTTCCCTGGTATGCGAACCCTCGGGGAACACATCCACCCCGTTCAAGCCCGTATTGATGCCGGGCCACTGGAAGTAGAAGAGAATTGCGACGACCATTGGCGCGCCCACAAGAACGATGCTGATGAGCGGGTGGCGCATGACGGTTCGCGTAATCGTCTCCCAGAACCCGTGCTCCATGCCCTCGGTCGGCTGCGCAGCCTGGATGCGCCGCCTCCCAAAATAGGGCACCGGAAGCATGTCCAAACGGTCGCCGAAGAGCGCAAGTGAGGCAGGAAGGAAGGTGAAGGTAGCGGCCAAGGTGACCAGTACGACCAAGATCGCGCCGATACCCAATGCCTGGAAGAAGGAGAAGGGCACTATCAGCATGCCGATAAGCGCAATGACGACGGTGAGGCCGCTGAACAACACCGTCCGGCCGGCGGCCTCCCCCGCCCTGATGACGGCCTCGTGCTTTTCCAGCCCTCTTTGCCGTTCCTCCCTGAAGCGAGTGATGATGAGTATCGAGTAGTCGATGCCGACCGCAAGACCGATCATGATGATCATCAGCGTGACGAAGAAGACGAGCTCGAAGGCTTGACCAATCAGCGCCGTCACGCCCAGAGCGACGGCAATACCGATCAGCGCAAGTCCGATGGGCATGAATACGGCGCCGATGGTGCCGAAGAGTGCCACGAGGATGACCATCGCCACGGGTATACCGATGCGCTCACCCTGCCGAAGGTCACGCTCGGACAGTTCGTTCCGCTCATGGGAAACACTGGCGTTGCCGACGGTCAGGACGCGGAAGCCGTCCTTGCCATCAGCCTCTTGCACGACGTCAAGCAATTGGACGACGTTCTTCTCAGTCTCCGCGAACGTCCCGGTGAGGTCGAAGGACATGAGGGTTGTCCGGCGGTCTTCGGACACCAATTGCGGGGCGGGGAACAGGTAGTAGTTCAACCCCGGCGTGACGATGTCACTGCCCAACGCCGCAATGTCGGCGAAAACTTCCTCCACCTTCGCACGGAACTCCGCATCGTCCACCGTCAAGGAGTCTGATTGAACGATGACGATCTCGGTTGCGGGAGCCGGGCCGCGGAGCCGCTCCTCTAGCAGGCGTTCGGCTCGAGTCGACTCGGCGCCTCCGCTGAGCTTCAGCTCAGTGGTGGTAGCCGGGCCGAGGATGTCGACCAGTTCGGGGCCCGGCCCTACTTCCGCATCGACGGCCATCGCGCCAGAGACAAGAGCCGCCAGCAACCATATGGTCAGAACAATGCGGGGCCTACGGGCAGAAATGCGGGCAAGGTAACCGGTCATAGGAGGCTCTTCCGGATCGAGAGTGGGCCTACGTCTTGGCCGCTGCGATTGTAGCGCGAGCCTACCCAATAGGATACAGTCTGCGAGTGCATCATACGGTTACCTGGAGGAGGTTCCGAAATGACAGCCACAGATGAACTGTTGCAAAACAACGCGCGCTACGCAGAGAGCTTCGACAAGGGTGACCTTCCCCTGCCGCCTGCGCGCGGCGTAGCCGTCGTTGCGTGCATGGATGCACGCCTGGACACCCACAAGCTGCTGGGCCTCGACGAGGGCGACGCACACGTTATCCGCAATGCGGGTGGCGTCGTCAGCGACGATGCGGTTCGCTCCCTGGTGATCTCACAGCGCCTGCTTGGCACACGCGAAATCATCCTCATCCACCACACCGACTGCGGAATGCTGACCTTCCGCGACGACGACGTGAAGGACACGATCGTGGCCGACACCGGCCTGCGTCCGTCCTTCGCGCTGGAAGCGTTCGGCGACTTGAACGAGGACATCCGTCAGTCGATCCGCCGCATCAACGCCAACCCCTTCATACCCGTGAAGGACAGCGTACGGGGCTTCGTGTACGACTGCGCGACAGGCCGCCTGGATGAGGTCCTAGACGCTTAGGGGCAGCAACTCCGCGGGTGGCTTCTCCCTACGGCGCCTTCCTGAATCGCGAGCCGAACATGATGCTTCCGTAGTAGTTGAACGACCGCCTTGCTCTGCGATCAGCGAAGTGGTAGTCCGCGCCGAGTTGCCTGGCTGTGGCAAGTCCGCTGACAAGACAGGTCTCCTGGCTGTTGACCAGTGTGTGAGCGCCGGAGTACCACGTCCGCCGCTTGCCCTGAATGAACTGGAACAGACTGACCAGCAGGGCGACGTGGCGCACGTCGTGGACTATATGCTGGAACGACCACCTACCGAGGACCTTTTGCTCATCGATCGGCTTATGCGGGTTGTAGGTCACCAGGCAGGGCCTGTCGGACCGCTTCGCCCAGGGCTGCTGGTTGTGCATGATGTATGTGATTTCGTAGTTGTCAGGCTTCGTGCCAAACTGCTCTACATGGGTGCTCCGCGTCGTCAAAGCCCTAACGTCGCTGTCCGGGAGGACTGCTGAGTCGTAGTGGACGACGGCACTGCGGTGGATTTCGCCATCGTAGCGTATCGACGAGAGAATGTAGCGTTCGAGAAAGGTAGGTCTATCGAGGATGCGCAGCGTCTGGTCTGCGTTGCACGCAAACACCACTTCGTCAAACATCTCTTGAGCGCCATCATCATCCTCTATCACGACCCCTGATGCCTGCCGGTATACCTTTCGGATCGGCCGGTTCAGGTAGATCTTGTCCTGGAAGTCGGCCGTCAGGTTCTCATAGATGCGCCGCGTTCCCTGATCCCATGTCTGCATGGGCGTGGCCCTCTCAATATCGAAAAACTCGAGATAGCGTGCAAAGAGTGCCGCCGGCATGTCGAATACATGCGTTGCCAGCACGAAATTGATGAACATTGGTTTGAGGATCTTGTACTTGAAGTCGTCCGAAAATCCTCCCAGTTTCAGGAGGGCGCCCATGCTGATGTAGTTGAAGGGATTGAGCGCGTTCAGCAGCTTCGACCGGGAACGTGTCAGCCAGCCAAACTTATGCAAATACCTTAGCAAACGCTGGAATCTCGCAATCTCGAATTGCAGTCGCTCTCTCATGTCTGAATCGAAATCATGTGCGTAGATTTCGTCGCCATGCTTTACGCTATAGCTAAAGCTGGTATCGACAAGCTCGATACCGAACCTCTTCATCAGCAAAAGGAAGTGCTGGTACACCGAAGGTATACAGGCAGTGACTGAAATGTCGAACGGTATGGTGCTGCCATCATCCTGCGGCATATCGACCGTAATCGCATTCCCCCCAACATGTGCCTGTGCCTCGAAGACCCGGAAGTCGAAGCGATCCGGGTGATGGTGCAGCGCCCATGCGGCGCCCAGACCCGAAACGCCGCCGCCGACAATCGCGATTCTCCGAACCACTGTGCTCCACCTCGCCACTCGCCATACTACCAACCACCCCTGTGGGCGACCAACACGTGATTGCAGGAGGGCTTCTCGGGCCTCGACCTACCGTTGGGATGCTCTCGCCGTTTGGTCAGCAGACGGTTGAAAAGGAATCCCCCTCAAAGATGCCGGCGCTACGCTGCCTCTCCCGGATGTAGCATATGATCTGTTCCACCTCATCCGCGGACACGCCAGGGACAGGAGCCATATTCCCAAAGAACCAGTGGTGCTGTTTCACTCCTTGGCTTACCGCGTTGCGGATACTGAAGTCCGGGTGGTGGCCGGGGTGATAGATTCTGTGGATCAGACTGGGGCCCCTTTCGCTTCCGGTGGCGCCCACACCGTGGCAGACCGAGCAGTTGGCATTGAACACTTCTTCACCCGCGCGACCAGTGTCCGACAAGGCAGCGTCTGTCACAAGAACCGAGTGATCAGCCCCGGATTCCGTCGTGGCGCCCGGTGGGTCGCTTTCCGAACCACATGCCATCATCATCAGCGCAAGAGTGACGGCCATTGCATAGCCAAGAACCCTGTTCAATGACCTTCCACCTTTCGCCATTGCGGCCACTCCTCCTTCGAGTTTAGCGGTAGGAGAGGCGTAAGTCGCCGCCATATCATGGCGTGGCCACGGCGGCACGCGGCCGCGTGCGAGAGCCGTTCAGCAATCGCCCAATCGCTGTGTAGCGCACGCCCCAGTGGTAGACGAGAAGCAAAGTGCCTGCCGTCACCGCGACCATCAGCATCAGCTTCAGGCTCGCGGACAGCGACCAATCCTGCACCAATGCCTGCAGCACGACAATCAACGGCAGGTGCATGAGGTAGAGCCAGTACGAGGCGTCAGAGAGGTAGCGGACGCGGGCGTTGCCCCCGCCAAGCGTTGCGCGGAAGAGGCCTATCAGCCCGAGCGCCATCATCCACGCATAGGCCGCCTGGAGGAAGAGCGACCATGTGCGCGCCCAGCCCCGTGCGATGCCACCCTCTTCCGGAAAGGTCAAGGTGACGCCCGCTAGGAACACGACCAATGCCAGTGGGAGCGTCAGCTGCCACCATTGCCCTATGTGCACACCTCCCTCGTTGCGACCGAAGTAGACAGCGCCGAATCCGAAGAATATCGCGTAGTAGAGCAGCACGTGCGGCGCAGGCACGAGGCCGGTATAGGTGGCCGGGCCGAACTCTGGAATTTGCCCCTCAATGCCCATCAGATACTGCGCCGCCATCGTTAGCGGCACGGCCCACAGGTAGAGCGCCGGCGTCACCACCAGGCTCCTCGGCAGCCGCAGCCTTTGCACGCCAAGCCTCCCTACGACCCAGACGATCAGGGCAAACCCACCGACCAGCCAGATGAGGTACCAGAGGAACCAGAGATGCCCGAAGAAATCGACGGTGAACAGGCCACCCCACTCACCCGAATACAGCATGCTCCAGTACCATGGCACGAGCAGGCTTCTCTTCTCATCCACCATCGCATCAGCGCCGTCCCGGTACGGCGCCACACCACCAGCTGCTTCCGTCTGCTCTGTCGCGCCTGCAAGGAGCCTCCTAACCTCCTGGCGCCCCTCCCCTAACGCCGCATCCTCATACGACAACCCAAGCAACTCCGTTAGCCATTTTGTCGTCGCCGCATCCGCGTGGCTGCTGTCCAGTGGGCGCACACCATTGACATCCACAGCGCTCGCATCGGCGCCGCGCTCCAACAGCAGTTCCGCAAGCTCCGGGCGGCCCATGAATGCAGCCCCATGCAATGCCGTTGCACCATCGCGGTTGCGCGCGCCAGCTTCGGCTCCGTTGCCGAGCAGCCACACAGCTGCCTCGGTGCGCCCGTGCAGCACGGCCCACGACAGCGGCGTCACGCCGAAAGTCGGGTCGAACGCATTGAGCAATGCTCCCGCGTCCACATGGTGCTCCAGCGCAGCTACGTCGCCCAGCGCCGCAGCCGCCCAAACGTTGTCCTCTGCCCTGACCTCCAACTCGGCGCCCGTCCTCCCCTCCTTCCCCGCATCGGACACGTAGTCCACGTAGCTCCATGCGCCCCACATCAGTGGAGTCACGATGAGCGTGGCGAGCGCCAGGGGCAACAGCAGCCGTTGCGCCCGATGGCGCAGAAGCGACGACAGCCCGCGCTGCCGCCACAGCATCGCCGTAAAGAAACCGCTCATGAGAAAGAAGAGTGGCATCCGAAATCCGTGTATCGCCGTCACAAGGACGGCGAACGGAGTCCCGTTGTCCCTGACCGACGCGTCGGTTACCGGCCACGCGCCGGGAATGAACGCGAGCGCCCCGTGCAGCACGATGCCGAGCGCCATTGCGAACGCGCGCAGCGCATCAAGGTCGTGTCGACGAGCGATCGCTCGCGCCGCGCCTTCAGCGCTTGTCATCCAACACCTGCATCGTCGGCCATTATGTCAGCCGCCAAGGGACGGTGCTCAAAGGGGTGCACGATGAGCTGGGGCAAAATATGGATAGCGGCCAGGTGCTTGTCGGACTGGTCTAACGAGTGGTACAAAGACTCGGAACAAGTAGGTGAACAGCTTCGAGAATACGCACAACCAAATGAGGCTTTGATCTATTCGATTCGCTCCTTCTAATGACAACCATTACACCGACCACCGCCACAAACCAGGAAATCCCCGCCACCTCCTAGCGCACCACGACGCATCCGCCCGCATCACGGGCGATACGGCCGCGATGGCGGAAGGGGGCAGCTAGAGTTGTCCTGGGTAGCAGTAGTGCTGGCGGGCGCTGCGCTCGCGGCGCTCATCAGCATCATCGACAAGACGGTCATCCACCGCTACGCCCGTACGCCATACCTGCAGCCGCTGGCCATTGGCATCACCATGATGGTTGTCGGGCTTCCGCTCCTCGCTATAACCGGCATCCCTCCGTCCGCAACGCTCGACGCCGTCCTCTGGGCGCTCATTTCCGGCCTGTTCTACGGGCTCGGCACGCACATCCTCGTGTACGTGCTCTACACCCAGGAGGTCTCGCGAGCCGTCCCCGTCTACCAGACCTATCCTGTCTTCACCGCACTCATAGCATTCTTGCTCCTCGGTGAACGGCTGGGTATCGCTGAGTGGCTCGCAGTGCTTGCGGTTGTAGTGGGCGCGATGCTGCTCTCTTCCGGCCCGCGCCTGCCCGGCCGCGGCCTGCTGCTAAACAGGGCGTTCCTCCTGCTGGTGCTCGGCAGCGCCATAGAGGGCAGCTCCTTCGTGTTCGGCAAGTCGGCGGTGAACGAGTTGCCTGTGCTCTTCGCGCACGCACTGCGCCTGCTCGCCCTCAGCAGCACGCTGATCGCGTTGAACCTGCGCCGCTACTCCCTGCAGCAGGTCCTATGGTTCATGCGCACGCGAAGCCCGGCGCTCCGCTATGTCGCCCTCAACCAGTTCGTCATCTCCAACACGAGCCAGCTGCTGCTTCTCTGGGCACTCTCCCTCGGCCCGGCTGTGCTCGTAACGGCGCTCTCCAGCCTGCGTACCTCCTTTGTCGTCATCATTGCCATCGTCTCCTCCCTGGTGTGGCGCGGCACCCTGGGTGAAGTCGTGACGCCCAGCACGGTTACAGTCAAACTAGTCTCGACCGCGCTCATCGTGGCTGGGGTTGTAGTCATTGCACTCGGCAGCGCCTGAGGCGACCGCCCGCCGGCGTCATCGGCAGCCCGGAGTCCAACGACGCGCCCAATGATTCTCTTGCGCAGTTTGGTGGGTCACTCTGGACGGTAGGCAATACCACCTTCGAGCTGTGGCTAGGCAACCGATAGGATTCCTGGATTTGTCGCCAGCGCCAGAACTCATACCGCCCTTGGGGCCTCGACCCATTCCTCGCCATTTCCCTTCGACGTAGGTTTCATCAACCTCCACCGGGCCACCGAACAGGCCCTGCTCGCTCTCCAACGCCTTGCGAATCCAGTGGGTCAGGTGCCACGCCGTGGTCTGCGTCGCCTTTAGGTCACGAGAGAGTTTGAGACTAGACACGCCCTTGAGGTTAGCCGCTAGCTGGTACATCGCCAGTCCCCACTTACCGAAGGAGAGCTTGGAGGCGTGTATTAGCTTGTTCGTCTTCACGGAAAAGTCGCCGAAGCAGTCGCCACATCGGAAGGGCTGAGGGCGGCGGTTTGGGCGCTCATTCACGTTCAAGGAACCACAGAACGGGCACGCAATTCCGTTAGGCCAGCGTGTCTGAATGAAGAACTGCTCCGTGGCCTCTTCATCACTGAAGAACCGGACGACCTCCACTAGTGACATACTTTTGCGGAAGTTCTTGCCGGATCCCTTTTCATAACTTATACATTCCATAGTGTTTTGGGTCAGTTATACCTAAGATTTTGGCCACTTCTAAGTCACTTCTCGGTCAATTTGACTTTCGGGCACCTAGCTCAGATAATGTTCCCCGCCACAGCAGTCGACGACCGGTCTTGCTAACCGCAAGGCATCAGTCAGGGGCCCCCGCGCCCCCTCGTCGGTATGTGAGGCTGGTCGGGCTGCTGTGGCAAGCGTCCAACTGCTGATGCCGCGAGGGGGTACCTGTGAAGAAGACACCCGCCACACTGCTAATCATCTCTGGTTTGCTAGCTCCTCCCTGTTCCTTTGTCCTGTATGTGATAGCTTTTTTCACGACTGGGGCTGATGGTGAGGGGACTGACTTATTTATAGCGTTGTTCTTCCTGAGCGTCCTCTACGCCATAGTGGCTATCCCATGGGGTGCCATCGCCAGAATACAATACTCAAAGGCGTTGGACAGAATAAGGAAGTATGCGACGCCGAACGACTGGCAGGCAATCTCAGATGATGCGTGGAAGACCTACAAGAGACACAACGTCACCATGATCGCCAGCCCTCCCGCGACGGGCTCCGGTTATCTCCTGACGATTGACTACGAGGACGATATCACTCGGATGGAGGGATTTAGCCGCTTGCTCTACGCGATGGAGTTCGGCGATTATCTCTGGAAGAAGGCTCTGGCACATCGCCGAGAGTCAGGGCAAACCGTGCAGGAGGATATCCGCCACGCACGACAGCAATGGGAGAGGGAGCGCCTAATGCTCCCAGGGCACAGCTAGAATAGGGGCTTGTGGCCCCAATTCTTATCGAGGGGCTTACAGTGGAATCTAATGACCCTATCGTGACAAGCCACACCTTGTACAATCAACAGGTGATGGCATGGCTAGCTGATATTGTCGTGGCGCTCCTTCTAGACCTTGAAGCCACGCCTCATGGGTCGCGAACAGTTCAAGAACTCTTGGGTCGTCGTATACCGGCACACTTAACAGCGACTGAGCATAGCCAATTGTGGTGCCCCGAATCTGTAGCATCGCGCACATGCTGGTTTGGAGAATGTGCACGCGCTACGGCAATACTCACAAGAAGAGGGATCACTAGATGGTATTTCGTTCATATGTCTGTGCGCTTAATGTTTTTCCGCTAATTAGATGTATAATCCCCAATGAAATCTACCGTTCCCAACAGGCGAAGCCCAAAACCGAGGCGGGGCTCTGCAAATGCCTCAAGTCAGTGTGAATGCTACTCCAAGGAATGAAGATGAGCCTCTATGGACCAAATCGGAGACCGAAATACAGGAAGAACTATCAGTTTGGCGAAGCAATGGGCCGATTGACAAGAGCCCATGAAACCTTCGACGCCAAGCAAAGCAAGTCGCGTTGCCGATTCCCGCTGTCGGTCGGCAAGCACTGCGATGAGATTGCCGTTGCTGGGCACACAATCCAGAATGCCATCCTTCAGCGGATATCGACAAACGGTCACGTCATGACATTTTCCAGGAGCATAGCTAGCATTAGGCGGCGGCTGGTTGAACATGAAACGGAAGAAAGCAAGGCTATGTACGACCAGTGCAGGTGGTCACCCGAAAAACGCGGTGTCAACGAAGCATCGATATACTACTTCAGTTGTAACTCCCATGATACGGAGTTGTTCAAACTCATTGAACATACCGAGGGACCTATGGATGCCCATCCATTGGATGGGCCGCTGACGGCCGCACATCACTCAATGCTGATGTATCGGATTGCTTTACTAAAAACAGAGCAGCTAGCGCGCACATTACTTATGATTGAGAGCATGAAGAAGCAAGACCAGCGAAGCCCGGCAGTTTTGTTAAGGAGAGGTCAAATCAAAGCAACTCAGAATGTTGTTGTCAAAGATGTCAAACTATTCGAAGAACGCTACCTCACTCAGAATTTCGAGTCATTTGTTGACATTCCGGTAGACATGATTATCGATTTACCAACTGGAATTGCGCTTGCAGATACATGGTCGGTTGGCGTAGAGCATCGTAACGATGCGGGTGTATTCTTGTTCATCTTGCCTCTCCAACAATTGCAACACAATGAGAGTGGTCAGCATAGGCACCGCATGATAATCTCTCGAATGAGGCAATACCAGCCATCAACTGAAAGAACGGTACAAGAGATCACTCGTCTAGTAAACAATATTGGTGAGGGCGAAGGGTTTTCTGAATTCTTGATGGCGATACTAACCAATTGCCAAAACACTTTCTTCTCTCATGATTACAAGGAATTACCAGAAAAGACCCTCATGGCAATTGAAGGGTCAGTTTATGAAGCGATGCGCCTCATGCTTGGAGAACCTCTCCAAAGATACATGTGAAGGGGAGTTACGGTTGCAACACAAAGTAGCTACTAGTTGTGAGTTTGTTGGCGGGCTCGGTTTGATTCAACCTTGCCTTAGGAAGCCCAAGGAGGCCTTCTCCGCGGGGAGTTGCGTTAGCAGCATTGCCGCACGGGTACACTGGTGGCCAACACGTCAACAGGACCGAATGTTTGGGGCGGTCTAGCCTTGTCGGCCTAACGCACAGCTGGTGGTGCCAATGCTCCGGCAGGTCATGCGCGGTCACCAGCCTTGTCGAAGGAGAAGTCAGGCTGGGCCAAACCATCTGTCACCCGCAATCCAGACCTTCTGCTGCTCGACCTTGGTAACGGCCCCTCCAAAGCTATCGCCTAGTTGAGGTTCTTCACTAAATGCAAGTGTAATGGTCACTTGCTGCTTAGGCAGCAGTTCGTGGTCCGTGTCCCAAAAGCTCAATTCCAGCTCTTGAGGCTTATCCAGTCCGGTAGCATCTAGAATCCTCACCGCATTAGGGTGAGGCAGGTAGGAGTCACTTAAGAAAATGTACCGCTGGCTGATTTGCTGATCAGCGACTACAGTGACTTGTCTGCAGCATCGAGCGATTATCCAGTTCTGTCCATCCTCGAACGACTTGCTGAAAGCTTGCCCATGACCACCTAGCAAGTTCACATGCCAGCGACTTTGGGCATTTTTTGTCATGAGTGCCAACAAGTCCCCACCAGGAGAGAATACCCTCGCCATCGTCTCCCTCTCCCCACGCCACTCAATTCGGACTCTAGCGTCCGGGTATGGTGAGGAGTAGCCTGGTAGAAGGTCTCGACAGGTAGCCATATAGAAGGCAACGGCTGGGTCGGCTGATGGTGCAGAATAGAGTGCAGGATTATCTGATCTCTGGAGCCTCTCGAAGGCTACTCTAAGCCGCGTCCGGCCGACCTCAGACACTCCTTCGATTGCATAGTTATGCTGTACAGCTTCTCTAAGAGCTTCCCGGCAGTTGGTCTTGCTCCGGAGCCACTGGAGCAATTCGTTAGCTGCGTGCTCCTCAGGTGTTCCAGTTGCATACCCAAATGCAGGCTGCAGAGCCCGTTGTACTTCACCCTCAACTCTTTCCGACACTAAGTGTTGTCGGTCAAAGCCAACAAGTCCCCACAAGGCCTCCAATATCTCTTTGTGCAAGTATAGTGAGACATGGTGGATCTGTTCGACAGCCTCCTCTACGGCAGAGGCGTCCTCAAGCCAATACCTCATGTCGGCAAAGTTCCTGCTGGTCCCCACCTGCTCAAGGTAGGTCTCGAGCGTCTCCAAGTAGGGCAGCATCTCTAGGTCATACTCGTAGAAGGCCACGGCATCCTTGAAGGCGTTCGCTAGAGAGTTCGCCCATTTGCCGTTAGCGACCTGCTTAGTGAGCTGGTATAGGTTGCACAAGTCGTGCCCTTGTTGGCCCCTCCTAGGGTACGGCAGCTTCTCCTTGTCTAGTCGGGCCTTCAGCCCCTTTTCGATTGCAGTGTGAGCTAGGAGCGCCCGGTTAGCTATCTGCATCGCTCTATACTGAGGAACTATCTCGTTGCCTTTCATGAAAGCAGTGTCCAGGATGCCGATTACGTCTTTGATCGAATCGCGCTTGAGTGATTCCAGTATGTCCATGATCTGCACCTCCCCTACATTTGTACAACCCGTTACGTTAGACCGGCAAGACTGGGAACCTAGTCGAGCAGGAGGGAGACCGCTGACGCATAGTGAGATGCCAGCCAGCGCGAGGGAAACAAGTAGTGGCTTCTTATATCGGCATTCTCAAGTACCTTGACGTTGCGGTGTCGGCTGGCAGCACAATCCTGTCCTAGAGCCATGGCTGAACGCTCACGCAGACAAATCTCCGCCTTGATCACCGTGGCATCATGGTCTACGTAGCTCTATCGTTCCAACTTCTCCCCTCCCTCTCCCCGTATAGTAGCCACCTTTGAGAACAGACCCGATAAGTTCCAGAGTTGCCGTTCCTCGGTGCATCTCCATCGTGGCGGGAGCATTTGAATGAGGCTCGTTGACGTACTGGTACGACAGTTCAGGGTTGGCCAAGTCAGTAGTTCGCAGGCTCGCGGTAGTGCTGCGAGACTGGGAATGTTGGGCATCAAGCCTGACAAGCATCTTTGTCCATCGTTGATTTATGACAACGGACACTGCGTAGATGCTGTCTCCCTTGTTGTATGAGGACTCAATCTTACCAACCCACTCCCCATTGAGGTCAGGCAACTGGGTGAGATGGAGTTTCCTAAGCAGCCTGACCCTCCAGGCGTAGCGGTCGAATAGCCAATGGAGGCCCGAATAGCATCCTGCGAATGACGGGACGCTCAACCACCACTCAGGTTCGAAGTCGATTGCACCCAGCCCTATGTCGAGTAGCCAGACTACCAGGACGCTGACGCCCATAGTGGCTAGGGTCATCTGTGTTCTCCCCTCTACTTCGTAGGAATGCATCTGCCCTGTTCACCCCCAGTCGTTCCACAGAGACGCCAGCTGACTCGCTAGTGCCTTCGCGTTCGCCACCGACCACTGCTCGGGAGACGGACCGAACAGCCATTGCTGACCATTTTGACAGATGAGCCCGTCCAGGCTGCTCTGGACCATCCAGTTGACAACTAAGCGGTAGGTCTCCTGAAAGCTTGGCTGGAAGGATGAGTCTGGAGCATTGTAGAGGAGGCACTCAAGAAAGTAGGACGGAGCGAGGTCACCGCTAATCCTGCCGATGGAATCCAAGTGATTTCGTGCACTCTTGAACATTCTCACCGTCCGCTTATAGCGGTCCCACGTGCGGGCGCTCTTAGCCGCGCCATTGTTATAATGCTCCTTTGGGAAGTTGACGATCCAGTGCTTGTCGTGCAGCGCCCAAAGAGTGATGCCCTCGGTATAGGCATAGACGTTGGTATATCGTCGATGCTCCATGCAGACAACGACATCGACCGCGAGCCTAGGTGGGTCCGCCTTCAGTTTGATCGATTTGTTGCCCTGCGACACCATCCCCCCACCGAACCCGGCCTCAAGCGCCTTGAGGGTCTCACGTCTGAAGTCGTTCCAGTCGTAGATGGCTGGCTCAAAGGAGGCGGCAACCACTTCTTGCTCGTATTGGGAAAGTGCACTCACATTGCGCATAACGGTGGCTTTCAGCTCCAACACCACGTCCACGTCGCTGTCACTCCGAGTGTTGGTGTCGTTCCGATACGACCCGTGCAGGTAGAAGTCGTAGGTCATACTAGGAGGCCACCCGTAGGCGTCCAGCGCTGTTCGAACAGCCTCATGCGTACGCTTGGATGAGTCTTGCACTCCGTGGTCTGACCATCTGCTGAGTTGAGCTTCTGGGATTGGCATAGGCTCCCCACACTTAGGCGCCCCCTCTAGGCCTCGGAGGCACACCCAGTATTATAACACTCCTACGTGTGGACTTTACATAAAGCCACGTGAGAGAATAGACTTTGACCATGAAGCCAATTGCCATGCTCGCCGACCTCTACCAAGGCCTCGCCCTGGCTGGTCGGGGGGCCGGGGCACGAGCCGGGGACTGGAGTCTCCATATAGTGGAGAGCAGCGACCTTGATGATGACGGCTGGCTGCGCCTCCACGGCCTCCGCGAGATTGCTGTAGTCCAGAGAGCGCGCACGGAGCGGCACTTGCTGCGCCCCTTCGACGTTCTGGTGACGGCGCGCTCAGGGTCCGTGCAGGTCGCGCTCGTACCGCCGGGCGTGTCAAGGACAGTGGCAGGCATCACGCTGCTGGTAATTCGGCCCAGAAAGCCTGAGTCCGGCATGGGCCACTGGCTATGGTACTTCCTGAGTTCAGCCCAAGGCCGAGAGCAGTTGGCCAAGCGCATGAGCGTCACTAGCACGCTCCGGTCCCTATCTGCAAGGAGTCTTGGGGAGATCGAGGTTCCGCTGCCATCGGACCACGATCTGGACGCGGTGGCGCGGCTCGTGGAAGCATCGGAGGCGGCGCACACTACGACGTTGCAAGCGGCGCAGCTACGGCGCGAGACGCTGCGCAACGCTGTGGTGCGCGAAGTGGGCCGGAGAGTCGCCGCGTCGGGCTAAAGGAGAACACGCATGGCGCTTACGAATCAGGAGCTGGAGTCGAAGCTGTGGCAGGCCGCCGATGTATTGCGCGGCCAGATCGACTCGGCCGACTACAAGAACTACATCTTCTCCATCCTCTTCTTGAAGCGCCTCTCTGACCGCTTCGACGAGGAGGTGGAGAGCGCCGTCGCCTTGGGCGTTGCTCGCGAGGTCGCCCTCACAGACCACGACGAGCACGAGTTCTTCGTCCCTGAGTCGGCACGGTGGCCTGCCCTCACCGGCGCGTCCATGAACCTGGGCGAAGCCTTGAACGTCGCCAGCCACGCCATCGAGGACGCCAACACTCCCAGGCTGGACGGCGTGCTGAGCGGCACCAACTGGAACGACGAGTCCAAGCTCGGCAGCCCAGCTAACCGCGAGCGTATCATCCGCAGCCTGCTCAATCACTTCGGCGGACTGGACTTGCGCGACGCCAACCTCCGGGAGGATGCCAACGGCGGCGGCAACGTACTGGGTGATGCCTACGAGTACCTCATCTACCAGTTCGCCGACGATGCGGGTAAGAAGGGCGGCGAGTTCTACACCCCGCGCTCAGTGGTGCGGCTCATCGTGGAGCTGCTTCAGCCCCGCGTCGGGATGCGCATCTGCGACCCCACAGCCGGCTCCGGTGGCATGCTCATCTTCACGGCCCAATACGTGCTGGATCAGGGAGGCGATGTGGGAGACCTCGCGCTCCACGGTCAGGAGCGCAACCTGGGCACGCTGGCCATCGGCAAACTCAACTTGCTGCTCCACGGCCTGCGCTCCGCCCGCCTCGAACCGGGCGACGTCATCGCCGAACCGGGCCTAGTCGACCCGTCGGGCAGGTTGCTCTCCTACGACCGCGTCATCGCCAATCCGCCCTTCAGCCTCAAGAGTTGGGGGCACGACTTCGCGCCCACCGACCCGCACCACCGCTTCGACCGCTACGGCGCTATTCCCCAAGGACGCGCGGTGACCTGGCCTTTCTGCTACACATGCTGGCGGTCACCAATGCCGAGGGCATGGTGGGCGTGGTCATGCCACACGGCGTCCTGTTCCGCGGGGGCGCAGAGGGTAAGATACGCCGTGGCATCGTGGAGGCGGATCTGTTCGAGGCGATCATCGGCCTGGCGCCCAACCTCTTCTTCGGGGCCAGCATCCCCGTCGCCATCTGCGTGCTGAACAAGGCCAAGCCCGCCGAGAGGCGCGGCCAAGTGCTGTTCGTCGACGCGGCGCAGGAGGGCTACTTTCGACAGGGCAAGGCGCAGAACTTCCTGGACCCTGAGCACGTCAAGCGAATCGTGGAGGCCTACCTCGCCTTCGAGAATATCGACCGCTTCGCCCACGTCGCCGACCTCGATGAGATGTCGTCGAACGACTTCAACCTGAACATCAGTCGCTACGTGGACACCACGGAGCCGGTGGAGGTGATGAGTGTGGAGGAAGCGCTATCGCAGTTGTGCGAGGCTGAACAACGGCGCGACGAAGCGGTTGCCAAGATGGACGCACTGCTGGCGGAAATGGGATACAGGCGATGAATATAACCATAGTCATGCCTATGGTGCGGTCCAGGGAATTCTAGTTTGGGAGTAGCGCGATGAGCACAAGCAACGACACCCCGGGCGGCACACGGACCATGAAGGCGTCAGAGTTCAAGGCCAAGTGCCTTCATCTCATGGACGAGGTGGCTGCCGCTGGTGGCGAGGTCGTCATCACCAAGAACGGCAGGCCTGTCTCTCGCCTCGTGCCCTACCGCGAACGCCCCGCGTCGTTCTTTGGCGCTGACCGAGGCAAAATAGAGATTGTCGGTGACATCGTCTCTCCTATGCCCGCACAGTGGTTCGAAGACCGGAGCGACGGCAATGAGGAGCTGTTTTGATTCTCCATCGACACGCACGTGGTGATCTGGGTGCGGACTGAGGACATCAGGCTGGGGCCCATGGCGCGCGGTCTAGTGGAAACTGCCTTGCATGAGGGTAATGCCGCCGTTTCTGCCATAACCTTCTGGGAGGCCGGGATGCGCGCCCAGAAAGGAGGACTCAGCCTTGGCCAGGACGTTGGCGCATGGCGAGAGGAACTGGTTGATGCGGGCATTGTCGAGATAGCCGTAAATGGCGTCATTGCAGCACGAGCAGGACTGTTGCCTGAAATGCACGGCGATCCCGCTGACCGCATCATCGTGGCGACGGCCCTGGAGGGCCACCGCCTCATCACCGCCGACGACCGCATCCTGGGGTGGGGCGGCGACCTCAATCGGCTGGACGCTAGGGTGTGATGGCGACTACGACTCACGACGGTACAAGCAACGCCAGCATCCCCGATAGTTGGCGGGTGGTGCGGCTGGGGGATGTTTGCGCACCACCCGAGTACGGAGCCAATGCAGCGGCGCGCCCTTTCAATTCCAACATGCCTCGCTTTGTTCGCATCACTGACATCACTGACGATGGTCGGCTGAAGAGCGACGATGCGCGTTCCGCCGATCCGGCGAAGGTCAGGGGCTACGAACTTGATACTGGAGACCTGTTGTTTGCTCGTAGCGGTAGTGTAGGTCGCACTTATCTATATCGGCCTGAAGATGGCCCATGTGTCTTTGCAGGCTATCTAATTCGCTTCCGCCCCGATTTGAAAGTCGCACTTCCCCGGTTCATTGAAATCTATACACACTCGACTTCTTATAGGCGCTGGGTCGCGTCAATGCTGCGTGCTGGAGCGCAGCCGAACATCAATGCAACAGAGTACAGATCTCTCCCCCTCCTTCTCCCGCCCCTCCCCGAACAGCGGGCCATCGTCGCCGTGCTCGACGCAATCGACGATGCCATCGAGCGCACGCAGGCGGTCATCGCCGCCACGGAGCGCCTCCGCGACGCCTTTTGCTCCACGAATTGCTCACTCGCGGTCTCCCCGGCTGGCACAGCGATTGGAAGGATGCCCCGGGCATCGGCGTCATACCCGCGGACTGGGATTTGGTGCAGTTGGGGGATGTGGTAACCGTGAGCCAGGGTGGAACACCCCGAAAAAGCAGGCCTGAGTACTGGGATGGTCACACTCCTTTTGTTACAGGTGCGGATTTGACGGAATTTCGCTTAGGGAGACTGAATGCTCGCTCCTTCCTCAGCACTGAAGGTCTCTATTCGGGCAGCACAGTGGTGTGTGAACCCGGGAACTTGTTGCTTGCTACGAGGACGGCGGTTGGCCTTGCTGGTATAGCTACAGAGACGATGGGGGCAAGCCAGGACATTACTCGCCTCGTTGTTAATCATCGAGCCGATGCTGAGTATCTGTGCAGATCCTTAGTGCTACTGGCTCGATCGTTGAAGAAGAAGTCTCGGGGTACCACTATCCAAGGGATCACGAGGGAAGATGTGATTGCCCTCCATATCCTCCTGCCGCCGCTGATGGAGCAGCGCGCCATTGCTGCTGTGTTGAACGGGGTAGATAGTGACATCGCCCATCTGCATACCGAAAAGGAAGCGCTACAATCGCTGAAGGAAGCCGCCGCCGATGCGCTGCTGACCGGGCACGTGCGAGTGGGCAAGCAACAGAGGTGAACACCTATGGCCGACAGTCGAAAGGTTGTGTACATATTGGGCGCTGGCGTTGACAGACCTCTTGGTATGCCTTTGGCAACCGAGCTGCTTAATGACGTTGCTGCATTCGCCAGCGGCCCTGGCAACCGGTGGCAGATGCTATACGTGGGCAACTACCTTATCTTCGATTCAGCTTCGCCAAATACACCGAGGAACAAGGAGAAGCTTTGGCGGAGAGAATTCTCGTAGAGGATACGCAGGCGCTCAGCAAGGCGAAAGATGCATTGGACCGCTACCTCAGTGCACACAGCGGGGAGGAATCGGAGCGTATTCGTGCTGTTCGAACGGTAGTGGGGGCACTGGAAGACATTCGTGACAAGAATAGACTCGAAGACGAAACACTGCGTCGCCTCGCAGAGATCGGTGGGGAACCCCATCAACCAAGCGGTGGTGACTTCATCTTTAATCCGCGAGGAATCGCCCTGATGCCAGTTGTTCGGCAAGCTTTTAGGAAGACCTTTCAGGGCCTAATGCAAGCAGAGGAATTGACTGAAGACGAACGAGAGGCGCTCACTGCCGTGGCCCTCGCCATGATGAACGTCGAAGAGCTAATGGGAGAATTGTTCTCCGGGTTCTACACAAGACAAAAGACGCACCAGAAGCAATATCTGTATGTGGGATGGCTTTGTTGGGCATATCTTCGCGTCAAGATGGAAGAAGCAGTGGAAGGTGGTGCGAACTCTCTATACCAGCACTTGGCAAGCCTATCAGAGGATGATGAAATCATCACGCTCAACTACACGTCGAAATTCTTCTCGAATGAGATACGAGCATCAGTCCGCTATTTTCATGGCGACTGCCTATCCTACATTCGATTGGATACGCGTCAATTGATTAGAAACGACCAGAGGGTATTGGAAGCTTCAACTGTCGAATCCCTTGCTGCCTTCATTGCGTCTTTGGGCATAAATGTTGATACCGACAAAGTGTTCTTGCCGGGGATTGTGCCTCCATTATCAGTCAAGCCTGTAATGTGCCGAGAGCACCTTGAAACTTGGTACCAATGCGGCCGTGCCATTGATGAGGCCTCTGCTATCGTCATTGTCGGTTACTCGTTCAACTTGGCGGATGAACACCTCAATGACCTATTGCGCAAACGCCGTGGTTCCACGGACACCAAGATACTGGTGGTCAATCCTGACATAGATGGAACTTCATCAAATGTCTGCAAGATTCTGGGGCTCGCTAGTGATCAACTGACTGCAGTGACCAAAGCAGGGCTGAGTTGCAGGCAAGCGGGGAGCCTGATGTTTGTGGACGCGGCGACCGAACAACTCACCGCTCCGACCCTTGAGTCGTTGTTGGACCAGCCCTGATGCCTTCCCCTGCCAAGATCAACGAGTACAACCACGTCGAGGAGCCGGCGCGGGTGCTGCTGGAGCGGCTCGGCTGGACGTACGTGCCCCGCGATGCGCTGGCGATAGAGCGCGGCGATGAGCGGGAAGTTCTGCTGAAAGGGCGGCTGCGCGCCGCGCTGCTGCGCCTGAACGATTGGATGACGGAGGAGCAGGCCGAGCGCGCCATCTTCGACCTAGAGCATGTCGACGCCACGGGCATGGCCCGCAACCAGCGCGTCCACGAGTACCTCACCTACGGTATGCCTCTGACCGTGGACACGGCACAGGACCAGGAGACACGCATCGTCCGTTTCTTCGACTTCGACCACCCGGAGGGCGGGCTGAACCAGTTCATCGTCACCACCCAGTTCCGCGTCCGTCGTGGCAACGAGCAGGGCGGTGCAGAGGATGACGAGCGCATGGTCATCCCCGATCTGGTACTGTTCGTCAACGGCATCCCCCTCGTGGTGATGGAGGCCAAGTCGCCGTCGCTGCTGGACGTGTGGAAGTCCCAGGCCGTGCGCCAATTGCGCCGCTACCAAGAAGCGGGACCGGAGTGGCACGGGGCAGGCGCGCCGGAGCTGTTCCACTACAACTTGCTGTGCGTGGCGCACTGCGGCGCCGCTGCTGCCTACGCGCCCCTGGGAGCGCCGGAGAACGCCTACTTCCAGTGGAAGTCGGTCCTGCCCTACTCCGAGGAGGAGGTGCGGCGAAGGTTCGGCGTCGAGCCGCAGGGGCAAGCGCAGCTCATCGCCGGGCTGCTCGCGCTCTCGACACTGCTGGACATCCTACGCGACTACGTAGTCTACGAGCCGGAACGAGGGCGTCTGGTGAAGAAGCTACCCCGCTACCAGCAGTATAGGGCCGTGCGCGCGGCGGTGAAGCGGCTGCTGTTAAGCAGCAAGCCGGAGGAGCGCGGCGGCGTAGTGTGGCACACGCAAGGCTCCGGCAAGTCGCTCACGATGCTTTGGCTGGCGACGAAATTGCGCCGTGAGCCACGCCTCGCCAATGCGACCATCGTCGTCGTCACCGACCGAAGGCAGCTCGATCGGCAGATCGCCGACACCTTTGAGCGTTGCGGCTTCCCTGCGCCGGAACGGATGGAGCGCTCGCGCCCTGAACCGCCCGAGCGCCTGGCGCAGCGCAGGAGGGAGAGGCCCAACCAGCCGGATCCACCCGACCTGCAGACTACCCTCAGGGAGGGCGTGAGCTGCACAGTTATGACCACCATCCAGAAGTTCGAAGAGGCTTTGGCTACGACCGGTGGCGCCCTGGACGTACTCAACCCCTCCGAGAATGTGCTTGTCATGGTGGACGAGGCACACCGTACGCAGTACGGGGTGCTGGGCGGGCGCATGTCCAAGGCGCTGCCCCGCGCGGCGCTGATCGGCTTCACCGGCACGCCGATAGAACGAAGCTTCAAGCACAGCACGATAGGGCGTTTCGGCCCCCTCATCGACTCCTACACGATTCCGCAGTCCGTAGTAGACGGCGCGACGGTGCCCATTTACTACGAGGCGCGTTTGCCCGAACTGGCCATCGAGGGCCCCAGCACGCTGGACAGACTGTACGACGCGATGTTCGGTAATGAGTCGCCGGAGGTGCAGGCGCAGATTCGTCGCCGCTATGCCAACAAGGAGACCGTTGCGGAGGCGGAGCAGCGCATCGAGATGATTGCGCTGGACATCGCTGACCACTTCAAGGCGAAACTCCGGCCCAACGGATTCAAGGCACAGGTCGTCGCGCCCAGCCGAGCGGCGGCCCTCCGCTACGCCGAACGCCTCAACAGCTTTGGCGTTCGCGCCTACCCGATCATCACGACTGCGCCCAACGATGGGCCCGAGTTTCGGGCGGCGCGGGAGCTCGACCAGACGCAAGTCACCAACGCCTTCGTTGACCCTGACGGGGAGCCTGAGGTGCTGGTCGTGGTGGACATGCTGCTCACGGGTTTCGACGCGCCGGCGGAGCAGGCCCTCTACCTAGACCGGCCGATGAGGGAGCATGCGCTGCTGCAAGCCATCGCCCGCGTCAACCGACGCTTCGAACATCGGAAGGCCGGAGTAGAGACGGAGAAGTCCTACGGTCTGGTGGTGGACTACCATGGCGTCTCCCGAGACCTCGAGGAGGCGCTCTCGTCCTTCGACCGGACGGACGTGCAGGACGCGATGCGAGAGCTCGACGGGGATCCCGCGTCGGTGATAGAGGCCGCCGCCGTCAGCGCGGAGTCGCACTTCAAAGGCCGCGACCTGAGCAATACGTGGGAGTGTGTCGCCCTCTTTGCTCCGGATGCCGCCACGGAAGGGGATTTCAAGGCTGACGTCTTTGAGCGCTTCAATGCGGACTACCGGCAGTTCTCGCACCTCATGGATCGCTTCCTGCCCGACCCGCGAGCGCTCCCGTATGTGGATCGGCTTGCCCGGCTGACGGGGATACGCGCCTACGCCCGGGCGCAGTTCCTGCGCGAGAATGCGGACGTCGATTGGACCGAAATAGGTGCGAAGGTCAAGAGGCTGGTCGACGAGCGCATCGGCGCAGAGGTGCGCGTGCTGATGAAACCGGTCTCCATCCTGGATAGCGATTTCGACCAGAAGGTCGCCGAGCTCCCCCACGATGAGGCGCGGGCCTCGGTCATGGAGCACGCCATCCGCGCGCAGATACACGAGCGCATTGCCGAGAACCCTGTCTACTTCGAGAGGCTCTCAACGCAGCTGTCGCGCATCATTCATGATCTGCGCAACCGGCTAATCGATTCCGCCGAGGCCTGCCTGCGCTTGGCAGTCCTTAGCGATCAGGTTAGGAGCGAGGACGATATTGCAGCTGAGCATGGGCTCTCACCGGTCTCGTTCGCCATCTACCAGTTGCTTGACGGTAACTCGGCAGAGCCAAGCCTCGTCACCGATGGTCAAGAGGAATATGACGCCTACGTGACAGCATTCGACGAGGAGACCAAGCGGGTCGCGAAGCAGGTGGAATCCGTGGTTGCCCAGCGTAGCCGGGTCGTCGACTGGCAATCCAACGACGAGGTGAAACGGCTGATGCGTCGTGACATCAAGCGCGAGCTCCGGCCTGCCGGAGGCTACACCGAAGACCAGTTGGAGCAGTTGGCAAACCGAATCGTTGAGCTGGCGCTGAGGAGGAGCGGGCGGTGACTCTTCGGAACAGCATCCGTTTCGGCAGTACGACCATCGCACTACCAGGTCCCGCCGGAGCAAACGACGCAAGAAGACGGTACAGGTAACCGTAGACGGCGGTGGCGTGCATGTCGCGGCACCCGTTACGACCTCCAGCAGCGAGTTGCAGGCCATCGTGAGGAAGCGGGCGCCTTGGATACTGAGCCACGCCTCTGAAGCGACGCTGGAGGCTGCCCCTAAGCGTTTCGTGAGCGGCGAAACACTGCCATACCTGGGCCGAAACGTGCGCATGCTCATCGAACGCGCCGATGTGAGACGGCCAAGTGTTCGCTTCGATCACTGGCGGTTCAGGATCATTGTGCCCGATTCCCTGAGAGACGAGGGACGCTGCCAAACGATTAGCAAGGCCGTCATCCAATGGTATCGGGAGCGCGCCGCCGAAACAACGGCTTCCATCGTGAAGCGCTGGTGGGCTCAGTTGGGGCGTGGAGGGATACCGAAGGTCCTCATCCGCGACCAGCGGCAGCGCTGGGGGAGTTGTGCACCCGACGGGACGCTGCGCTTCAATTGGCGCACCGTTATGCTGAAGCCATCTCTCATGGAGTATGTCGTCGTGCATGAATTGGCGCATCTAACCCACCGCAACCACTCGACGGACTTTTGGGGCCACTTGTCCAAGGCAATGCCGGACGCTCAGGAGCGGCGGCGGCGCTTGCGAGAAGAAGGGCGCGCGCTCCCGCTGTGATTTCTTGCAGGGCTAGCGGGACGCATACTGTCCCAGTAGGGCCGGGCGCGATTCTGCAGGTCTACGCATTTTGCTAAGCGATGGCTTATATCGACTGTGGGACAAAGTTTGGGGAGACCCGACAGGTGTACGATGTGCTGAGTGCTGTCCCGATTGAGACAAGCAGTGAGCTGTCCCAACTAGTCACTACTCTTATCCATCCGCCGAACGCTGGCCGGTGCCGCCCTACGTTCGAGGAATGTGAGGATGATACTTGACGCGGTGCCTGCGCCACCGCGTCGCGCGCAGGGCTACCGGCGCCAGGGTGCTCACGATGTTGCCAATGGGCTCCAGACTACCGAGGGCGCGCAGCTCCGTATCTTCGTAGGCCTCAGCCCTGCCATCTGGCTGGGAAAGTCCGTACATGGGCCCACGCACCTGATGGCTGGTCGGTCCAGCTAGGATCGCCCGGGAGTGCGGCGCTCCCTCTTTTCACCCTCGAGGTCCAGCCCCGCCTGCGGGCGGCGCGGCACCTCATCGAGACCGACGACCTCGACGTGGCCGATGCGTCCGAGCGCCTCAGGGACCACTGAGAACGCAAGGAGAAGCTGGAGGCTGCCGCGGAGGAGGCCAGGAGAATGCTCGCGGAGCGAAGGGGTGCCCGCGACGACGTGGAGACTATCGCTGCCTACGCCCAGGACATGAGCGAGTTCCTCAAGGAGAGCGAACTGACCGAGCGCAGGGCCTTCATCGAGACCTTCGTGGAGGAGCTAGTCGTCACACCGGAAGGCGCCCTCATGCGCTACACCGTACCCATGCCGGACGACGGCACTCTACGCGGCGGGAAAGCAGAGGAGGCGGCTTTGAACGGCTCGGTACTGCCTACCGTCCAAAGTGGTGGGCGAAGCAGGGATCGAACCTGCGACCTCCTGTGTGTAAGACAGGCGCTCTAACCGCTGAGCTATTCGCCCACGTTTGTCAGACTGTATTCCCCTCTACCACGCCTCGTGCATGGTGTCCATGACCTGCGCGTAGGTGTCGGCGGGCTCTAGGCCCCGCGCTGCGAGAATGGGCGCCATGACGCGGTTCACAAAGGCCTCGACCGCCTGGATGATGTTCATCCCCTTCCCGTTCAGCACGCGACGGCCAGACAGGCGCGCATGGCGCATCAACGTCGTCTCCAGTGGGCTGTAGATGAGGTCGTAGAAGACAGCGTCGCTCTTCGTCGCTGCGACCATGTGCGCCGCCGATGTCTGGTTGGCGGCGATGTCATGCAGCGACGCCTCGAACCATATGCGCTGCAGGTCAGCCGTCTGCTGGTGGCCGTTCGCCGTGAAATTGAGCGCATTGACGGGCGCGAGCGGACTGTAGGGCTCCAGGCACGTGACCGCGTTCCCCGGCAGGTGGCGCATGCCCGATTGACCGACGGACGAAGCGTTGATGATGAGGTCAGCCTTTGCCACCGCCCTCCCCATATCCCAAAAAGCCACCGGCTCGACAGCGGCGTGGGCTCTTGACACGCTCTCGGCCAGCTCCACTGCCTTGTCAGTCGAGCGGTTCACGATGTACAGCCTGCCATCGCCAAGGTGCGCGCTAAGCGCGAACGCCGTCGCCCGCCCGGCGCCACCGGCGCCGACGAGCAGGACATCCAGGCCCGCAAGGCTAGTCAGAACCGGCTTGGGATGCCACGGGCCGCCTTGCGTCAGCGCACCGACGACGCCGTCTGCGTCGGTGTTGTAGCCGATAAGCCTGCCGTCGTTCGCCTTGCAAATCGTGTTGACCGCACCGATCTGCGCGGCGAGTGGGTCGATCTCGTCGAGGTACTCCATGACGGCAACCTTGTAGGGCACCGTGACATTGCCGCCTGCGTAGCCCGGCATATGACGGAGCGCATTCACAAGGGAGCCCAGGTTTTCGGCGGGCGTGTCGAATGGCAAGTACGCGCCGTCGATGCCGAGTCGCTGAAACGCCGCTGTCCAGATGCCCGGGCTCTTCGCGTACTCGGAAGGGTGGTCGCCGATGATTCCACAGAGCACCTCGCACGCCTCGGCGTGCTCATCGAGTACGTTGTCCACAAATGGTTGTATTTCGCGAAGCGCCACTGCCGCACCAGCCCTGTACCGTCGCTAGTGCCATTATAGCGCCGGAGCGCCGCGCGGCCTTGACGCTGCGCGGCCATGCGCCTTGGTGGCTCTTCCTGCAAGGCCTCTCCATCAGACCACCATTGCCTGGGCTGGCCAGCGGCTGGGCAGGTCACCCCTTTCCCAGGCATTGAGGTTCGTGCGTAGAAAGCCGTCGATAGGGTCCCAGGAGTGCGGAAGGCCATCGAAGAGCATCCTGCCAAGCACCTTGAGTCGGTCGAGCATGCGGCGCCTCCTACAACCAAGATGAGGCCCGGGGTCCGCCGCTATGTTGAGTGGGATTCAAGCGTTGCTTATGCAGCCAACAGCGGTTGGCAGGCCGCTGGTTTCGTTGACGGTGGCTCCGGGCGGCCACTATGCTGGCTCCAGAAAGCGTGAAGGGTCGAGCGGCTGGCTCCCCTTCGCGCGGGGGCAACGTAGCTCAGCGGCAGAGCGGGCGCTTCATAAGCGCTAGGTCACAGGTTCGAATCCTGTCGTTGCCACCACCCCTCATTCTGTTCTTGTCCTCAATCGTCTCGTTATTCGCAGGGTTACGTTCAACCTTCGCCAGTTTCCTTCTTGCATGTGCCCATTGCGTCTTTGGGATTCCGATAAGCGAATGTGGCAAGAATTGTGGGGAGCTGGAAGGCAGGCAGGTGGCTCCATGGCGCTATCGGCGATGCGGGTGAAGGACCTCGAGGAACCGGGGGCATACAGACGGCGGGCGCCTGCACCTCTACATCAGCAACGGGGGAGCAAGTCCTGGGTGCACCGCATAACGGTCGGGAGAGGTGCGGGTAACGATGCGGGTTGAACTAGACCTCAAGGGCCGCGGGCATGCTTCTTCCTGCATGAGCCGGTGGATCGATGATCGGCTTAGCCCCGTCATCTCCTGGACCTGCGGCCGCCTGGGCAGCCGGTCACCCGGGGACATCGGCCCATGGACGTCGTAGCTGCCCTAATGCACGCGATGCATTCTCGTTGAGCCTGCTCCTGCCGTTCATCGCTCTTTCGTCAGTCTCGCGGGGCCCCATCAGGGTGTCACGGCCGGCCATTCCTGCAATCGCGCGTGGAAGCCGCGCATTCCCTCAAGTCTGAGGGGTCGAGCATAGCCAGCGATGCATCCGGAGGCCACCCCCGGCTGGCCCGCAGGATTAAGGAAGAGGCCGAGCGTGAGAAGGAACCAAGAGCTGGCCGACGAGCAAGAGCGGCAGAAGCTCGGGGAGATTCGGATAGTGGCACCCGCCACCTACTCACCCACCCCGAGTTCTATCCGCAGGGAGCGGCCGAAGACGGGCCGGGAGCTCGCGCGAACGGCGTGGCAGGCGGGCGCTCCCGATTGACCGCCCGCCTCTCCCCGCTTACGATGCGCGCGGGGCGCAGACCGAATCCGCACCGAGGAGGGGCACCATGCCAACCGCGACCATCAACGGACTTCCGCACTACTACGACGATGTAGGCAACGGAGAGGCGCTCGTGCTGCTGCATGGCGCGAACGGGAGCGCGCACGCCTTCGAGGAGCACCACGCCGAACTCTCCCAGCGCTTCCGCGTGATCGCGCCGGACATGCGGAGCATGGGGCGCAGCGCCCACGTCGAGAGCATGCCGCACGACGCGTGGGTGCAAGACCTGCGCGCGCTGCTCGACCACCTGGACATCGCCCAGGCGCATGTCTACGGCATCAGCCTCGGCTCGCGCGTGGCGATGCGCTTCGCCATCGAGTACCCCGAGCGCGTGCGCTCCATCATCCTCACCGCGCCGCACACCTACCTGATCAAGGAGCTCGACTCCAACATGAACCGCGCGGGCGGCGACGGCGCCAACCTGCCTCCCGGCGAGCAGGAGGAGATGCGCCGCCGCCACGGCGAAGACTGGACGACCGCCTACCGCAACTACTACAACATCCGCAACAAGACAGAGCTGCAGACCTACTACAACCTCCGCGTCTCCAACCCGCTCCACGACGTGGTCGGCGAGCACTCCGACCATGTTACCCGCATCGCCTGCCCCATCCTCGTCTTGCAATCGGACGACATCGTCACGCGAGGGCGCGGCACCTTCGACCACTCCATCGAGCTGAAGAACGAGATGCCGGAGCAGGTGCGGTTGGCCATCGTGCCGAGCATGGCGCCCGGCCAGGGGCGCGCCTCCATCCCGCCCGCGTTGTTCCGCCATCACATCATCGAGTTCGCCAACTCCCTGGAGGGCGTCCCGGCGGGATAGGCGCTCCCTCCGCAGCCCCGCTGCCCAGGGCGGGAAAGGGCGAGGAGTGAGTCGTGGCGCAAGCCGAACAGAGCGGAGCGCCGATGCCGAGCCCGGCACCGGTCGCTCCCCCGACGGCGGCCGCCTGCCCATCTTGTGGGCACCCTAACGCCCCGGACACGGCTCGCTGCGCCAACTGCTGGACGGCGCTCGACCGCCACCCGCGCGATTCCGCACTGGGGCACGCGCGCGGCCTGCACAACCGCAGGCGCATCCTCGCCGCCCTGGGCGCGGCGCTCGTGCTTGCCACCCTCGTAGCGCTGGGGCTGTGGATCCGCCCCGACCCCATCCTCGACTCGCCCGCAACCCGGTGGAGCGCCGAGCAATCGCCGGACGCGTGGCCCATGCTTCACGGCGGGCCGAGCCACCAGGGGACAGCGGCGAGTGGCGCGCCGGTTGGTGGCGCGGTCTCGTGGACGGCGTCACTGGGCGCTCCCGCGTCCGCGTCGCCCGTCGTGGCGAACGGCACCGTCTACGCCGCCTCGCAGGCGGGCGTGGTGGCCGCCTTCTCGCTGGACACTGGACGCCCGCTGTGGCGCTACGACGCAGGGAGCCCCATCGAGACGACGCCCGCAGTCGCCGGGGAGCTCGTGTACGCGGGAACCCGCGGCGGACGGCTCATTGCGCTCGACGCGGCCAGTGGCGCGGCGCGCTGGTCATTCGAGGCGCGCAACCCGATATTCGCCTCGCCTGTCGTCCATCAGGGGACGCTCTACCTGGGCGGCGCCGACGGCTTCCTCTACGCCCTCGACGCGCAGACTGGCGCCTTGCGCTGGGACTACAACGCAGGCGGCTGGATCATCGGCGCACCCGCCGTCAACGACGTCGTCGTCGCTGTCGCAGGCGGCGGGGCGGTACATCTCATCGACATCAACACAGGCAAGAAGCGTTTCACGTTCGAGAGCGCCGGCCCGGTCGCCGACTCGCCCGTGCTCGGTGCCGGCGCCCTCTACGCCGCATCCGGCGACGGACGGGTGTGGGCGATCGACTGGCGCGCCCTCGAATACCCCTTGGAGAAAGGGTTCCACTACTGGAGGACCAACCTCTACGTGTGGGGCATGCTCGACGAACCACCCGCCGCCAAAGGCCTCCTTTGGGCGCACCGTCTCTCCTCCGAGCCGCTCCGCACGTCCCCCGCGCTGAGCGGCGACGCGCTCTACGTAACGGCGCCCAACGGCGCACTTCACGCCCTGAGCGACGGCACGGGCGAATCGCTATGGAGCGCCGAACTCGACAGCGAGCGGCTCTCTGGTCCGATGCTCATCGGCGCGACAGTGCTTGTCGGCTCCGAACGCGGATTGCACGCCGTCGATACGCGCGACCGCGCAGCGCGCCTGCTCCACGCGACCGACGCGCCTATCGAATCGCCGCCTGCTCTCGCCGCGGGGCGCGTCCTGCTGCTGACGGCGGACGGAACGCTGACGGCGCTCCGGTGACCAGCGCATGGCGAACGGAACGGCGGAATCAGCCCTGCCCGGGCGCCGCCGTGCGCGTTTTGACGGTGCGCGCATTCCATCCGCGCACGCAATCCCGCGCTGTGGTATATCTTGACGGCGATGAACGGACGCATCCAACTTAGGCATGCAGCGTCATGACAACCCTGCTCGAGGTCGACGACCTCCGCACGCAGTTCATGACCGACGACGCGCTCGTTAAGGCCGTCGACGGCATCTCCTTCACCCTGCAGGAGGGCAAGACGCTCGCCCTCGTCGGCGAGAGCGGCTGCGGCAAGAGCGTCAGCGCGCTCTCCGTCATGCGCCTCATCCCCTGGCCGCCCGGCCGCATCGTGAGCGGGAGCATCATGTTCGACGGCGTTGACCTGCTCTCCCTGCAAGAGCGCGAGATGGGCCGCATCCGCGGCAAGGAGATCGGCATGGTATTCCAAGAGCCGATGACCTCCTTGAACCCCGTCCTCACCATCGGGCGCCAGCTCACCGAAGCGCTCGAGCTCCACCTCGACATGAGCCGCTACGATGCCAACCGCCGCGCCGCCGACCTCCTGCGCCAGGTCGGCATCCCCGACGCCGAGAGTCGTCTCACCCAGTACCCCCACCAGTTCAGCGGCGGCATGCGCCAGCGCGTGATGATCGCCATGGCCATCTCCTGCAATCCCAAGCTGGTCATCGCGGACGAACCCACCACCGCCCTGGACGTCACCATCCAGGCACAGGTGCTCGAACTGATGAAGGAGCTGACCCAGCGCCTCGGCGTCTCCCTCATCATCATCACCCACAACCTAGGCGTCGTCGCGCGCTACGCCGACGACGTCAATGTGATGTACGCCGGCAAGATCATCGAGCGCGGCTCGGCCGCCCAGGTCTACGCCAACCCCAGCCACCCCTACACACTTGGCCTCCTCAAGTCGGTGCCGCGCCTCGACCAGCCCAAGACGGAGAGCCTCGACCCCATCCAGGGCCAGCCGCCCGACCTGGGCAACCTTCCACCAGGCTGCGCCTTCCAGCCGCGCTGCCGCCATGCCGTCGATCGCTGCACGGCGGACACGCCCATCCTTGAATCAGTCGCCAACGGGCACGAGGCTGCCTGCTGGCAGCTAGCGGAGGTCGCCAGCGCCCGATAGTGGCGTGAAACCATGACTCAGACCAACGGCGCCTCCTTCCTCGAAGTGCGAAACCTGTCGGTGCACTTCCCCGTCACCAAGGGCCTGATTCGCCGCCGCCAGGTTGGCACCGTCAAGGCCGTGGACGACGTGAGCCTCGACTTCACCCAGGGCGAGACGCTTGCCATCGTCGGCGAGTCCGGTTCGGGCAAGACCACCCTGGGCCGCAGCATCCTCCAACTCACCCGGCCCACCTCTGGCAAGGTGACCTTCCGGGGCCAGGAGTTGACCGAACTGCGCCCCGCCGACACCCGCCGCATCCGCCGCGAGATGCAGATCATCTTCCAAGACCCCTACAGCTCGCTGAATCCGCGCATGACCGCCGGGCAGATCATCGGCGAGCCCCTCATCATCCACCGCCTCGCCCGGGGCAGGGCGGCCTACCGCGCCAGAGTGGCGGAGCTGCTCTCCATCGTTGGCCTCAACCCCGAAATGGCTGGCCGCTACCCCCACGAGTTCAGCGGCGGCCAGCGCCAGCGCATCGGCATCGCCCGCGCCCTCGCCGTCAGCCCCGCCTTCATTGTCTGCGACGAACCCGTCTCCGCCCTCGACGTCTCCATCCAGGCCCAGATCATCACGCTGCTGGAAGAGCTCCGCGCCGAGTTCAACCTCACCTACCTCTTCATCGCGCACGACCTGTCGGTGGTGCGCCACATCGCCGACCGCATCGCCGTGATGTACCTCGGCCAGGTGATGGAGTTCGGCGGCGAGACGGACGTCTTCACCGAACCGGCGCACCCCTACACGCGCGCACTCCTCGCCGCCGCACCCGTCCCCGATCCCGAAGCGGAGGCCCAGCGCGAGCGGTTCGTCCTCCAGGGAGAGGTGCCCAGCCCTCAAGACCCGCCGCCCGGCTGCGTCTTCCACACCCGCTGCCCTTTGGCGGAGGAGGCATGCAAGGCGGCCAGACCCGAACTGCGAGAGATTCGCCCCGGCCAATGGGCGGCGTGCATCAAGGCATAGTGGAGAGTGTCAGCATGAGCCAGTGCGGCGTGGCGCGCGTGAAGGAGGCGTAGGTGGGGCAGTACATTCTGCGGCGCGTGCTTATCGCCGCCCCCACCATCATCGCCTCGACGCTAGTCGTGTTCCTCGTCCTGCGCGTGCTGCCAGGCGACGTGGCGCTCTTCATCGCACTCGGCACCGACGCCTCCGGCGTCGCCAGCGACGAGGCTATCGAGGCGATACGCGAGGAACTGGGCCTGAACCGCCCGCTGCCGGTGCAGTACTTCGTGTGGATAGGGAACGCGCTGCGTGGCGAGTTCGGCGAATCCGCCTTCACCCATCGCACGGTCGCCTACGAGATCACCTCACGCCTGCCCCTCACCGTCCAGTTGGCCCTCATGGGTCAGCTACTCGCCTTCGCCATCGGCATACCGCTGGGCATCGTGTCCGCGATGCGCCGCGACAAGGCGGTGGACACCATCTCGCGCTTCTGGTCGATCCTCTTCCTTGCGATGCCGCAGTTCTGGGTGGCGCTGATGCTGCTCCTGTTCACCTCGCGCGTCTTCAACTGGAGCCCCCCGCTGGGCTACTTTCTCCTATGGGAGAACCCTGGCAACAACATGCTCCAGCTTGGCCCGGCGGCGTTGGTGCTCGGCGTCGGCGGCGCAGCCATCGCCGCCAGGATGACGCGCTCCTCGATGCTGGAGGTGCTCGGCGAGGACTACATCCGCACCGCCCGCGCCAAGGGGCTTATGCCTGGCGCCGTCATCATCCGGCATGCCTTGCGCAACGCGCTCATTCCAGTTATCAGCCTCAGCGCCGTAACCTTCGCGTTCCTGCTGGCGGGCACCGTCATCCTTGAGACCGTCTACTCCATCCCCGGCCTGGGGACGCTGATGCTGACCAGTATCCGCACCCGCGACTACGAGGTCATCCAGGCGCTGGTGCTCATCTCTGTAGTCGTCGTCATTCTTCTCAACCTTGTGGTCGATATCGTCTACGCGTGGCTCGACCCCAGGATCAGCTACTCCTAGCGTGGTGATGCGATGAGCGCCGAAGCGGTAACCAGGGCACAGGCGGCGGACAGGCCAAGCGCGGCAAGCAGCGCCGCGGGCATGCTGCGCCGCAGGGGCGTCGCCGCGTGGCGCTTTACGAGGCGCAAGCCCTTGGGCGCCCTCGGCTTCCTCATCGTCTTCGTCACCATCCTGGCAGCCTTCCTGGCGCCGCTTATCACCTTCCACGACCCGCTCATCGCCGACTTCACCGCCATCAAGGCGGGACAGAGCTTCGACCACTGGCTGGGCACGGACGAGTTCGGGCGCGACCTGTACAGCAGGATCGTCTACGGCGCTCGCGTCTCGCTCATCGTCGCCTTCGCGTCCATCGGCATGGGCACCACCATAGGCGCGATTCTGGGCATCTTCAGCGCTTTCGTCGGCGGGCGAGTCGACGACTTCTTCTCCCGCTTGACCGACATCATGATCGCCTTCCCGGGCATCCTGCTGGCTATGGCGTTCATCACCGTGTTCGGCATCGGCTTGTGGAACGTGGTCTGGGCCATCGGCATAAGCTTCGCCCCTCCGGCGCTCAGGGTTGCGCGCGGCGCGACCCTGTCGGTGAAGAACAACGTCTTCGTGGAGGCCGCCCACGCCGTCGGCGCCTCCAACACCCGCATCATCTTCCGCCACCTGCTGCCGAACGTTCTCGCCCCCATCATCGTCGTCGCCTCCGTTCAACTTGGCTCCGCCATCCTCATCGAATCCGCCCTTAGCTACCTTGGCCTTGGCGTGCCTCCGCCCGCCCCGTCATGGGGACGGATGCTCGCCGGTTCCGTCCTGGTGCACGCCACCACGGCGCCCTGGCTCGTCATATTCCCAGGCGCGGCCATCACCATCCTCGTGCTGGGCTTCAACCTGTTCGGCGACGCGCTGCGCGACGTGTGGGACCCGCGTCTCCGGGGACGCTAAATCGCGCCCGGACGCCCCTTCCGTTACGACAATCGGCGCCCGTCCGCTCTCGCTTTGCGAACTCTGATTTGACGCGCCCAACCAATGGTGATAGGTTTGCGCGCCTAGTTAGGGGAGGAGAACACAATGCGCCAACTCATGCTCCGCCTGTTATCCCTTGCCGCGCTTGCGGCGCTCGTTGCAGTCGCCGTCGTCGCCTGCGGGGAGCAGGAAGACCCGACCCCAACGCCCACCTCGCCGCCCCCGACGGCCGCTGGGCCCGAGCCCGATCCCACGCCGCGGCCGACGCCGACACCGGGCGAGTTGCAGACGCGCCCCACGCCGACGCCCGTCCCCACCTCCACTCCCACGCCGGCCATCACCGTCAAGCGCGGCGGCATCCTCCAGAGCTACACCTGCTGCGACGTCAACCTCGACCCGCACCGCCAGGCGCTAAACCCCTACGTGTCGGAAATATACAGCCAGGTGCTGCACAACCCGCGCGGCAACGACATCGAGTGTGACCTGTGCGAATCGTGGTCCGTCGAGAACGACGGCCGCACGCTCCGCTTCGAACTTCGCCGCGGCGTCAAATTCCACGACGGCTCCGACCTCACGGCCGCTGACGTGAAGTACTCCCTGGCCAAGATCCAGGGCCTCGTCGACGGCATCCCCTCGCGCGCTATCGGCTATTTGCGCGACTACGTCGACGACACCAAGGGCGACGCCACGTACAGCCAGGACGGAGAGAGCAAGGACGGCGTGACCACGCCCGATGCCTACACCGTCGAATTGCACCTCAAGCAGCCCTCGGCGTTTGTACCGCAGCTGCTGGTCCTTGGCGCAGCGGTCATCATCAAGGAGAACACCACAACCGAGGAGGCGTCGACCAATCCCATCGGCAGCGGCCCCTTCAAGCTCAAGGCCCTCCAGCCCAGCTCCTTCATCGAGCTGGAGCGCAACCCGGACTACTACGAGCTCGGCGACGACGGCCAGCCGCTCCCCTACCTGGACGGGCTCAACATCTTCGTCATCAAGGACGAGAACGTGGCGTTGAGCCAGTTCCTCACCGGGCGCATCGACTACATGCGCACCCTCAACCCCATCCCGCCATCCTTCGACCCTCAAGTGGAAGACAAGGTGGCGCAGGGCGAGGTCAACCGGCTCCGCTACGCGCCGCCGCAGTCCCCGGTCGGCCTCTTCTTCAACGTCTCCAAGCCGCCGTTTGACGACCTCAGGCTGCGCCAAGCGGTCAACCTCGTGATCGACCGCGAGGCGTACAGCCAGGCGCTCTGGAACGGCAACTCCTTCCCCGGCCTGCCCATGGCCTTCACCATCTATGGACGGCCCGACGAAGAGGTCTGGAACGTCCTGCCCGGCTGGGGCACGGGCGACAAGAAGGCCCAGGAAGTTGAGCAGGCCAAGGCGCTGATGGCGGAGGCGGGCTACGGCGACGGCGTCGACAACGTCAACATGCTGACGGTCAACTTCAGCGGCACCATCAACATGGGCGAATTCTTCGCCGCCGAACTCGCCAAGCTCGGCATCCGGGCGGAGCTCGACATTCAAGACTTCGCCGTCTGGAACCCCAGGACCGAGTCGGGCGACTTCCACCTCACTCCCATGTGGTGGACACTCTTCACCGCCGACCCGGACGAGAGCCTGGCCAACCAGTACGTAACGGGCGCCGTCCGTAACACCATGCACTACAGCAGCGCCGAGATCGACCGGCTCTTCCAAGAGCAGAGCGTCGAGCTCGACCCCGAAAGGCGCCTGCAACTGGTGCGCCAGATCGAGGACATCCTCCTCGAAGACCTCCCGGTGGCGGACGCCATGTCGCCCCAGGCCAACTTCATCCACCATTCCTACGTGAAGGGCTGGGAGTTCGGCTTCGCCGCAGGCGCAGGTGCCCGCAACCGCGAGCGCATGTGGCTGGACAGATAGCCCAGCTTCCAATCGGCTAGCGAGAGAGGGCGGCTCCGCGCGCGGGGCCGCCCTCTCCCATGTCTCGGCAAGACGCCCATGAGCGAGGAGGCGCGATGACGACCGAAGAGCAAGTCACCTACGTGCGCAGGGAGCTGAACCTGCCGGACGAGGTCGTGGCCGTAAACGCGGGCTCGTGGGGGCCGCTGTGCAGCGCCGCTCGGCTCGCCATCGCCGACGGCTACGACGAGGAGGCTGCCACGCGCGGCGACGACCCGGACGGCATGCGCGCCGGGCGCATGGGCCTCTTCCGCTACCAAGCGCCCGTCGATGACGCCAAGGCGGAGGTGGCGCGGTTCATCAACTGCTCTCCCGACGAGGTCGCCCTAACCGACTCCTCCACTACTGCCATGAACGTCTTCCTGTGGGGTTACGACTTCGCGCCCGGCGACGAGATCATCGCCGGAAGCCTCGAGAACCCCGCCGCGCTCGTGCCCCTGATGCTCATCGCCCAGCGCAAAGGGCTGACGCTCCGCTGGGCCGACCTGGGCAACGGCGAGAAGGACTCCGCCGAGGCAGTCGCCGCCCAGATAACGCCCCGGACGCGCATGGCGCTCATCTCCGACACCTGCTTCGCCACCGGCGCCCGCGTCGACCTGCGCGCCATAGCCGATATCGCCCACGATGCCGACGCGCTCCTCATCGCCGACGGCATCCAGACCGCGGGCGCGTCGCCCATCGATGTCCAAGCGCTTGGCGTGGACGGCTACGCCCTAGCCCGCCACAAGTTTCTATGCGGCCCGGACGGGGCGGGAGCCCTCTACGTGAACCGCGCCGTCTTCGACCGCGTCCTGCCCACCTACACCGGCGTCTTCAGCGACGCGGAGCACGGCATGAGCGGCGTCCTCGCGCTGATGCCCACCGCCCAGCGCTACGAGGTGAGCACCAGGCCCATCCCCGTGATTATGGGCGGCACCGCGGCGCTGCGCTGGCTGGCCGATGACGTGGGCTGGCCCTTCGTCTTCGAGCGCATGGCCGCGCTCTACGATCGCCTTTGGCGCGAACTCGGCGCAATCCCGGGCGTGCGCGTCCTGTCGCCGCGCGGCGGCAGCGGCTTGCTCACCATCGTCGTCGAGGGGATGGCGCCTGCCGACGTCGTCGCCAGACTGCGCGAGCGCAACATCTTCACGCGCACCATCGTCGTCACCAAGCCCCACGGGGTGCGGCTCTCCATCGGTGCGTGGAACCGCGAGTCGGACCTGGACGCCATCGCCGAAGCGGTCGAAGCCATCGCGCGCGAGGGCCGCGGCCAACCCGCCGCTATCAGCGGCTGACCCGGCGCGTCTACTCGGCCAGCAGGAAGGGCAGCCCGCTACTGGGCTTGCCCGCCACCCCCCCCCCCCCCCGGCCGCGCCCTCAGCTTCGCCTGCGGAACTCCCGGCGACCTCGGACACTTCCCCGCCGTGTTCCAGGAAATCCCCTGTTCCCGCGCGGTCCCGCGGTTCGAATGCTCCTGATCCCGCATCCCGTACAGGTCTTTCCTCGGCCCAACGCCCAGCAACTCGCCCTCCCGTTCATCTCTAGGGAGGGACACTCCGCTCATGAGTGGGCCAATTCCATCTCGCTATAGGTAGGTCGCTTTCAAGCTGGCGCCAACAGAAGTGCCCGCCAAGCTGGACTCGAACTGTCGAGCAACACCTGGGTGATAACATTCCACCCTTGGGAGGCGTCCCTCAGCCATTTAAGAGGCGCTAGGGAGATCAGGTGCGCCCCAACCTGGCGAACAGGGTGGGGTAATGGTTGTGGGCAAATGAGCATATCGGCTGAAGCCTAGAGCTAAGGGCTATCTCTGTTGCCCTCTGGGGCGTTTCCGTAGCTTTCACATTAGGGATACAAATGAGCGCAATCAAACGTCCTCCCCTACTTCTTGGCGTCTTCGTAGTAGTGGCTGTAGCCGTCGGCATCTCTCTGTTCTTCCTCCTCCGGTCCAGCGAGGAGAAAGCGCTGAAATTGGTCTATTGGCAAGCACCTTCCATCCTCAACCCCTACCTCTCCAGTGGTGACAAGGACACATCGGCCGCGGCCATTACCCTGAAACCGCTGGCAAACCACGACCCTGAGGGCGTGCTCGTTCCTGCTCTAGCAGCGGAAATTCCTACTTTAGACAACGGCGGCGTCTCCGCCGACATGACCTCCATCACTTGGAAGCTCCGCGATGGACTGAAATGGTCCGACGGCAGCCCACTCACCGCACATGACGTCGTCTTCACCTGGAGCTACTGCGCCGACGAAGCCACCGGATGCACGGCAGCCGGCGCGTTTGCCGGGGTAACCGCTGTGGAGGCGCTGGACGACACGACGGTTAGGGTTGTCTTCCACGCCGCCACCCCCTACCCCTACTCCGTCTTTGTCGGTGCCGCGTTGCCAGTGCTCAGCCGTGCCCAGTTCGAAGACTGCGTCGGCGCAGCCGCGTCGGGCTGTGAGGAAGAAAACTACGCGCCACTGGGGCCGGGCCCCTACCGCGTTGTCGATTTCATTCCTGAGAGCCGGGCCGTTTATGAACGCAATCCCCACTACTACGGCGAGAAGGCCTATTTCGACAGCGTTGTCCTCCAGGGTGGTGGCGGCGCGTTATCCGCAGCCCAGGCCGTTTTGGAGGAAGGCACGGCCGACTACGCATGGAATCTCCAGATAGATCCTAAGGCCCTGGCCGAGCTGCAGGCGTCGGGTGACGGACAAGTGGTAACCGCCTTCTCCAGCCTCGTCGAGCGCATCGTCCTGAACCAGACGAACCCCAACCCCACACTCGGCGACGGCCGCTCCGAGTACCTGGACGGTACAAACCCGCATCCCTTCCTGGCCTTCACGCCCATCGCCCAAGCCATGTCCATGGCCATTGACCGCGCGCTCCTGGCTGAGCAGCTCTATGGTCCTGCGGGCGAGCCCACCTGCGACCTCGTCGTTGGGCCCCCGCACTACGTCTCCACCGCTAACGCAGGCTGCCTCGCCCAGGACATCGAAGGCGCCAACCAGCTCCTCGAAGACAACGGCGTCGTAGACTCCGACGGCGATGGCATCCGCGAGCACAACGGCGCACCGCTCCACATCACCTTCCAGACCTCAACGAATGATGTCCGGCAGGAGACCCAGGCGCTCGTCAAGGGCTGGTGGCGTCAGATCGGTATCGAGACCGACGTCATCCACCACGATGCCGCGGTGTACTTCGGCGGCGACCCCGTAGACGACAGGGAGCAGGTCTACGTCCGCTTCACGGCAGACGTTCAAATGTACGCCACAGGCCCCGACATCGACCCCCAAAGACACCTCTCGGGCTTGACCTGCGACCAGATCCCCGACGCTGACAACAACTGGGGAGGCAGCAACGTCTCTCGCTCATGCGACCCTGGGTACGACGAGCTGGTCGAAGAGCTTACCCACACATCGATCGGGCCCGACCGTAACGAACTCGTCAAGCGCATGAACGACGCCATCGTCCAGGGCTACACCCAGATTCCCTTGATAAATCGGGGCCTCGTCTCCGCCCACCTGGACAGTCTCAAGGGCGTGCGCATCAATGGCTGGGACACTGAGCTGTGGAACATTGGCGAGTGGCACCGCTGAGCTGGCTAGAGCGACACCACCTCGGCGATCGCGCTGGCAGACGGCGCATCCTCGAGCGCTTCCAACTGCTCGATGGCGCGCGCAGACCGGCCTGCGGGAAGCACTAGGTCCAGGTTCTCGGCGAACTTCGCGAGCACCTCGTCGCGGCCAACAGGCTCGCCACCGGGGTACGCCTTGGGGCGCTGGAGGCGCCCCGATACGACGCTGCCGTCCCTTAGGTGAATGGTCACCTCGCAGGCTGGCACATCGTGGGGGTCAGTGAAGGAACGGAACTCGGGGTGCTCGTAGGTGTGAACACGCTCGCGCATCGCCGCGATAGCGGGGTCACGCACGCCCTCATCCGAGAACTCCCATACACCTGCCTTGCGCCGGACGACTGACGCAGCGATGGCGTGCGTCATGCTGTACTGCCCTTCCGGCGAGTTCTGCGGATCGTCGAACGGGACGATACCTCGCGCGACGTGCATGTAACCGTAGTCGACGCGCTCCACTTGCTCCGGGTCGATGTCGTTGTTGCGCACCAGGTCGAGCGTGGTACCGATACCGGCAAGGACGGCACTGTTGCACGGGTGCAGCTTGATGCCGACGCCAGGATCGTCGAGGTAGAAGTGCGATGTGTCGGAGAGTGCGGCCTCCGTCAGTTCGGGCTTGACATTATCGGCGCCGGCCATGAGCGGCCAGTACCCGTAGCGGTGCTCGAGGATGTCCTGGTTGCCGGTGAAACCGTCGCGGGCGAGCGCTGCCGCCATGACACCGTGCATGGCCGCAAGGCCGGTGTGCAGCGCCTTAGTGTAGGTGCCGAAGTTGCCGCGCATTCCGCCGGACATCGACGCTGCGATGCCAATGGCGTTGGCCATGCCCTCGGCGTCCAGCTTCGCAATCTTGCCCGCAGCCAGGGCCGCCGAGAGTGTCGACAGCGTGCCGGTCGTGTGCCAGCCCAGCAAATAGTGAGTCGGCATGATCGCAAGCGCCAGCCTCGCGACACCCTCATGCGCGAAGACAAACGCCTCCAGTAAATCGCGGCCCGTCGCGCCTACCTCCTCGCCTAGCGCAACCGCCGCAGGCACCGCAGAGCCACTGGAGTGCGCGATGGTGAGGAAGGAGGTGTCGTCGTAGTCGAGCGCATGAGCGCTAACGCCATTTGCGAATGCGGCAACAGCCGGCGCCCACCGCTCGTCCTTCCCAAACACGTGCGAGTCGCCGCCGTCTGCGCCAAGGCTGCGGGCATAGCGCATCGCAATTTCCGACGCCGGCAGCGTGGTGCCTGCAACGGCCACACCGAGCGTGTCGAGGAACAGCAGCTTGGCGAACTGCCGTGTCCCTTGGGGCACATCGTCCAGCGAGGCTTCGGCAACGTATCGGGTAAGGTCACGCGTTACGGGCATTCTCTTGGCTCCTCGTACACATGTGGGACTCTGTCAGTAGCGGAATGATAGACATTGCGCATCAGGCCTGCTTACGGCGCGTGAAGAGCAGTCCGCTCCAAGTACCGTCCAGCGCCGCAACCTTGTAGTCGACCAAGCCAGCGGCCAGACCTGCCTCGCGAACCGCCTGCTGTGTGACGTCCGCCGAAACTCCAGACTTCTGCTTGGGCCACGCGATCCACAACCCGCCACGCTCCGCGACAGCCTCGGTGGCACGGGGCAGTCCCTCCTCCAACCGATCGCGAGAGCGCACAAACCAGATGGCGAGCGGCCTTGGCTCCGCCCTATCACATACTAGCGATGCTCCCTCAGGCAACTGACCCAGGGTCGTCGCAAATGACTCCGGCGCGTCCAGCAATGCCACCTGCATACCCGGCTTGATGCCCAGCTTCTTGGGCAGCGGAGTCCCCGAGTACCCTGCGAACAGCGATTCCGGCACCACCGGCGACTCCGGCGGGTGCGCGATAGCCTCGGCAAGTGCGCCTTCGATCTCTTCCCAGGCGACAAACGCAGCGTCCGGCAGTACTTCGCGCAGCGCAACGGCCTTGGCCCGCTCGCCGCCCGCGAAAACCATCGGCACGTGGCGGGTGGCCTTACGCGCCCGCAGCGCTATCGCCAGTTCTCTCATATGGGACGGCACGCGGGTGATATCGAAGACGAAGGCATCAGGTGGAGTCAGCCATACTCTCTTGAGCGCCTCCCGATCGTCCAGGGGTTCGAAGGCCACGTCGTAGCCCAGCGCACGCAGAACCGCTATACGGGCTTGCGCCTCCAGCGGTCGCAGGTGGAGTAAGCGCACTCGTGGCACTGCTAGCGCACCCTGGCTCCGAGTGGCCTCATCCCATCAACCCTGGCGAATGGCCTGTTCAGATGCGTACCCCACGGCAGTCTGGTCCTCGCGCTGAGCGTTGGAATAGTGCTAACGGACTCAACCTGCCTGGCCACGCTCAGGTCTGTCAGCCATTCCAGCCGATTGGGCCTCGATCCTGGCAAGAATGTCTCGAATCTCGGTCAAGATCTCCGGTACGGAGCCGCCCGGAGCCGGCGGGGCCTCCTCGCCGCCCAACACCCTCTGTCGTTGGCGCAGTATCAGGTCGCGAAACTCGGCTGCGTCAATGACGCCGATTAGGTCCCCCTCGCTGCTGGCGTTCGGGCCCGACTGACCCGCAGTCTCCAACCGGATCCCGCGCAAGCCGTAGTGGCGCATGAGAGGGCCGTCGTGCAAGCGAACATCGGTGATTCTGTTGAGCGGAATGGTCGATTCCTTGCGAAAGAAGACGCCCTTGCGTATCTCGACCGCATTTGTGGTGAGGCGAGCGGAGATTCGCCGGAGGTATTCCGGGTGATACCAGAGGCTGAACAGGAGCACGAACGGGATGAACGGGATGCCAACAATCGTGACGAGGGACCATAGGACAAGCGTTACTCTGCCATGGACGACAACCTTCGGGTCAAAGATGGCTTCGTACAGTGTTTCTCCCGTAACGCCATGGTTGTCCTGGTTGCTCATTCTCGATGCCTCTTCCAGCGACCCAACCATACCATTCACCACCCGGGCATTCCGTGGAATCTGCACGTGGTTCGCCCTCGCCCTAGCCCTTTTTTGACCCCAACGGCGCAGCCGGCTAACCTGACCGCGCCGCCATACCGACAGGGAGGGAGCCGCATGCCGGACGTAACGACGATGGAGGCGACCGTACAACAACTCTTGGAAGCGTTTGGGCGTCAGGACGCAGAAGCGACGGGAGCGCTCCACGCGCTCGATTCCGTGGTCTATGACCCTGGCCATCCTGAGCCGCTGCGTGGCCGCCAGGCGATCCAGGACGAGGCGCAGGCATGGTTCACCGCTGCGCCCGATACGACGATGGAGGCGGTACGGCTCTGGTCAAGCGCCGAGGGCGTCGCCGCCGAGGTGGTGATACGCGGCCACCAGACAGGCCCACTTGGCGACATTCCTCCGACCAATTTGGAGTTCGTACAACGCGCAGTCGCAGTCTGGCGTTTCAACGACGACGGCCTCATCACCGAGGAAATCCGTTACTACACGCCCGGCGACCTACTGAACCAACTGGGCCACGATTGACCCGCCCTGCCGCCCTCGTTAGCCTGCTACCCACACAGGCAACAGGAGGGCAGCCGATGAAACTCGAGGGCAAGGTAGCCATCATCACAGGGGTGGGGCCGAACATCGGCCGGGCAGTGGCGCTGGAGTTCGCGCGAGAGGGCGCAAAGGTCGCCGTCAACCACCGCAGGCCCGAGCAGGCCGATAGCACCGTCGCGATGATTCGCGACGCGGGCGGGCAAGCCATGGCCATCCCCTCTCAAGTCGCGGACGAAGACGCTGTGCGCGCCGCTATCGCGCAGGTCGTCGATGCGTGGGGCCGGGTTGACGTCCTCGTGAACAATGCCGCCCAAATCAATCCCAAGGGCGTGCTCGACATGCCTTACGACGAGTTCAAGGAGCAAGTCTCCTCCATGGTGGACGGCACGTTCATCTGGACCAAGTACGCTGCCCAGTCGATGGTGGAGAAGGGCGTCAAGGGCAGCATAATCAACGTCGTGACGTGCGCCGCATGGCAAGGCGAGCCAGGCAACATCGGCTACTGCACCGCTAAGGCGGGCGTCGTCAACTTCACGCGCTCGGCAGCGATGGAACTGGCAGAGTATGGCATCCGGGTCAACAACATGACGCCGACAGCCACGCAGCCGGAAGACGAAGAGGCGCTTGCGCGGCGCGCCGCGCGGGCCAGCTCCCGACCGCAGCGCAAGCACCTGATGGAGTACTCCGCCATTCCGCTTGGGCGCATGCCGAAGCCGAGCGACTATACGCCTGCATTCGTCTACCTGGCTTCGGACGACTCAGCCATGGTCACGGGCACGAACCTGTCGGTCGACGGCGGCGTGCTGGCGAAGTACTGGCCATGGTACCCGCCGGTGACGTAGGCCTCCAGCTTTGACGCCTGGCCTCCTTGCCGTTAACCTCGGCCTGCCGGCAACGTACGAAGAGGGTAACCATGGCCCGTATGCCTTATATCGACCCGCTCGAGTCCTCCACCGCCCAGTACAAACTGCTCGCATGGGAGGGGCCGCGCCGCATGTTGGAGTGGAGGCTCGCCGCAGGCGAGAGCGATACGCTGCATTCCCACCAAGAGTCGCTGCTCTACTTCATAAAGGGTGGCGCGATACGCCTGCACGAGCGCAAGGCCGACTCGCGTGACGTAGAGGTTGCGGACGGCGACACCATGGCTTACGACCCATGGACGGGCCGCGTCGAGAACATCGGCGGTACGGACATCCACGCCATCCTGTTCGAGGTGCAGTCGGTGCGGTCGTCTGCGGGAGGGTAGTAGCCTGGCGTACATTGCGCGCAGACATTAGCGGTTGTATGGTGCGCGCGAGGGGTGGCGCAAGTCTAAGCGCCTGCCCAATTACGGAGGGAATACATGGCAGTGCTACCCGATCTCTCGAAGTACGAGAACTACGAGGAATTGACCCAGGGGAAGGTACGCTACCTGGAGGCAGGCTCCGGGCGAAATATGCTCCTGCTGCACGGCATGGGCGTGTACACCTCGTGCCTCACGTTCCAGTTCATGTTCGAGCAGCTGGCGGAGAAGTACCACGTCGTCGCGCCTGACTACCTCGGCTTTGGCATGAGCGACCGCGTACTGGGCAACGGCCCGACCTTCGACGTCATCGTAGACGGCCTCCGCGAGCTCATGGACAAGAAGGGGATCGATTCCGCCGTCGTCGTCGGCCACAGCGCAGGCCCGTGGTTCGGGGGCATCCTGGCCTACGAGAGCCCCGATCGCGTGGAAGCGCTCATCGGCATTGGTTCCGCGGGCATGAACGTCACGCCCGTTGCATCCGTGGGCCGCTACCAGGAGCCGACGACTGAGAGCGCGAAGGCCGCAAACATGAACTCGGTCTACGAGGGCTCGCAGTTCACCGAAGAGATGGCAGAAGAGATGGCGGGGCAGATGATCGCCCTGGCGACCCGCGAAGGCGCCTTCGGCGGCCTCAAGCCGCTGGTCGACCAGATGGCCAATCCCGACACCCGCAAGTCGTACCTGCTCCAGCGTCGCATGCCTTACATGAAGATGCCCGTCCTCTTCATCTGGGGCGAGTCCGAAGGCATGGAGCCCCACCCGACTTGGACCGAGGAGTGGGAGAGCAGCGGCGGCAACCCCGGCAACGGGTCCAAGCCGTGGGTGGCACCCGACATGAAGTTCGAGTTGATCCCGGACGCGACGCACAACGTCCACTGGGAGAAGCCCGACCTCGTCATCAAGATGATCGAGGACTTCGTCGGCTAGACGCATATCAGGCGTAATGGCGAAATGTACGGGATGGCCTGTTGGTCATCCCGTACTCGTTATAGGAGGGCACACATGAAGATCACACGGGTGCACGCGACCGTCCACAACCTGCCCGTCCCCGTGCCGTTGCTGGACTTTCCCATCCCGCGCCAACTGGTGTTCGTCACGGTGGAGACGGACGTCGGCGTCACCGGCTACGGTATGACAGGACCCATCCAGCGATTCGCGACGCGCGAGTTCATCAACCGCGAGATCGCGCCTAAGGTCATCGGCGAAGACCCAATGGAAACGGAGCGCATCTGGCACAGGTTGTACGTCGACCTCAATCCGCGCTCTCAGACAGGTGTATGGAGCTCCGGCGTGAGCGCGGTGGACATTGCTCTGTGGGACATCAAGGGCAAGTACCTAAACCAGCCCGTTTGGAGGTTGCTGGGTGGCGCGCAGAAGACGGTGCCCGCCTACATCACGTTCGGCCTGCTCGAGTACGACACCGACCAGCTCGTCGAGGTTGCCAGGTCGTTCGTGGCGCAGGGAGAGGACAAGCTGAAGATGGTGGTGGCCATCGACGACGCGAACGCGCCGCTGGAGGACGCGCGGCGGGCGATCGCGGTACGCGAGGCCGTCGGCAACGACGTGCAGCTGTCCATGGACGCCAACTACCTTTTCAACTTCACCAACGCGCTCAAGCTGGCCAAGGCGGTCGAAGGCCACAACATTGAGTGGTTCGAGGAGCCGGTTTACGGGAACGACGCGCGGCTGCTCCACGACCTGCGGATGCGCACCAGCGTGCCGATATCCGCCGGACAGAACGAAGGCCATCGCTTCCGTTACCGCGAGTTGCTGGTCAACAACGCCGTCGACATCCTCCAGCCCAACGTCGTCTACTGCGGCGGCTTTACGGAAGGCGTGAAGGTTGCCGCTATGGCGCAGGCCTTCAATCTCGTCATCGCCAACGGGGGCGGATGGCCGCACATGAACATGCACCTGCAGGCCGCCATGTCCAACGGCTGGCGTGTCGAGTACCACTATCCCATGTGGAAGGCCGGCGAAATGATATTCGTCGATCCGCCGGGCCCGCACGGCGGCGCCATGACCATGACAGAGGAGCCCGGCCTAGGCCTCGAGCCCCGTTGGGACGCGCTGGAGGAATACCAGGAAGACTAGCCGTCGCTCATTGGGCCCGTGTAGATCATCAGCACCGGAACCGGTGCGGCGTGCAGGATGTCGTCGGCAACCTTGCCGAAGGGCCGCTCCTCCCATCCCGAGCGTCCGTGAGACGCCATAACGATAAAGTCTGCGCCCGCCTGCTTGGCGGCCTCAACGATACGCGGGCCAGGGTCGCCCTGGTCGAGCGACGTATCGACTGTGATGTCATCGGTCGCCAACGCCATGGCCGTATCGCGCAGGTAAGTGCCCGCCTCGCCCTTGGGGAAGGGGCGGAAGTCCCACGTCGGTCGCATGACCCGGCTTGCCGCGCCCTCATCTGGCAGCCGCACGTGCAATAGCACGGCGCTTTCGGCCTTCGCACGTGCGGCGACAGACTGCGCGTAGGGAAGCGAGCGCTCCGCCCGTCCCGAGCCGTCCAGGGGGATGAGCAGACGCTTGACCTGGGGGTGTTCGAGGCGGCGGTAGTCGTCGGCTCGCACGAGCAGCACCGAGCGTCCCGCCATCTGCATCACCAGTTCCGCCGTCCCGCCGGCGAGCCAGCGGTCGCTTCCCGACCACCCGTTGGCGGCCAGCACGACGAGGTCCACGTTAGAGGCCTCGGCGACTTGGATTATGCGTTCGGCGACAAGCACACGCCCCGGCGGACGTCCCGGCTCCGCATGGCCTACGGAGACAGCCTGGCTATGTAAGAGAGGCATCTGGCGCCCGGACGTTCGCCACCACTCCTCCAGCTCCGCCGCAGTGCGCGCAACGTACGCACGTCCACGCTCGAGCTCTTGCGGCTCATCCGTCTCGACGATGGTGAGCAGGATGACTTCATCGCCAGGCTCCGATTCAATGACGAGAGGGAGGAAGCCCAGGGCGGCCTCGGCGGTTAGCGAGCCATCAAGGGCTACCAACACCTTGGAATAGAGGCGCACCCCGCCGCTCATCGCACTCACCGTCCCTTCCTCCCTCAGCTTGGCTGCATGCCCATACTATCCCAACTACTGGGCCGTCGCCGGGCGTGTGCGAATGAGCGCGCAGTCGCGTACTATTGCACCAACCCGCGAGGAGGGAGCTCCATGAGCACGAGCACACAGCGCATAACGGCATCGATGCAGGCGTCTCAGCACGAGGCGTACCTGGATGACCCGACGCAAGCGCCGACGACGACCCGTGTGAAGAAGCTGCCGCTCTCAGCCGAGCAGCAGGCATGGGTCGAGAAGGCATGGTCATACCTGGACGAGAAGACAGCCATCGACATCGACGTCGACCTCGTCAACATCTACAGCCCCACAGGATACGAGCGAGAGGTCAACAACTTCGTCGTCGACTACTGGAAGCGAGCCGGCGTGGAGTCGTTCTACCAGCAGATGGACGAGACGCAGGGGAACGCCATCGGCCTCCTCCGCGGCGACGGCACTGGCCCTACGTTGCTCATGAATTGTCCCATCGACACCCACTGGACGGGGAAGCTGGAGGAGGACGGCTATCAGTGGGGCGACCCGATGCGGCGTGACAACATGCGCCCCGCCCAGGTGGAGGGACAAACGGTCATCGGTCTCGGCTCCAACAACGACAAGGGCATGGCCACGTCCATCATGATGGCGGTGTCCGCGCTGAAGCGCGCGCAGGTGCCTCTGAAGGGCACGCTGATTGCGGCGACGCTTGCCGGGGGCGCGCCAGCGACGTCGCCGGAGAACGAGCCGCGCAAGAACATCGGCCTGTGCCAGGGCCTGATCCACTCGCTGAGCAACGGGCTGACGGGGGACTACGCACTGTTCCACAAGCCGGGCTACAACGTATCGTGGGAAGAGCCCGGGATGTGCTACTTCAAGGTGCGCGTCTACGGCGACCCCATGTACATGGCCAACGAGAGCCATTCGGAACGGCCCTACCGCGTGCTGACCGACACGGCGCGCATCGTCATGGCGCTCGACGAAGCAGCGCAGGAGTATCGCGACCATGCAAAGGCGGGCACCTTCCGTCCGGCAATGGCCGTCGGCAGCCTGCGCGCAGGCGCTCCCGCCAAGCCCAACTGGTCGCCGGCCATATCGGAACTGTTCCTCGACATCCGCCCTGCCCCATGGACGGCGCCCATGGAAGTGAAGTACTGGTTCGACACCATCATGAACCGCATCGTCGACCAAAACCCTGGCATGCAGGTGGATTGGAACATGTTCGTCGCGATGCCTGGCGGGCGGACCTCTCCGGAGAACTGGATCATCCAGTCTTCCATTCGCGGCGTGCAGTTCCTGGACGGCGACCAGTCGGACGAGTACCAAGGCGCAGGCGCAGGACAGACGGAGGCGGGCGTCCTACGCACGTGGGGCATTCCCACCGCGCGCATATCGGGCTCGCCGCCCAACCCTGAGCTGCCAGCCGACATCACCGGCTTCACGATGTCGGGGGCCTATGCGCCCTACCTCATCAAGGCGGCCAAGGTGATGATCTACGCGGCCGTCGACACACTGACGCGGACGCGCGCGGAGACCGGTCTGCCCTACTAGCGAAGCAGTCGCCTACGAGGATGATGTACGCGACTGGCGCTGGTGGCGGTAGCGCGACACCTGGTCCACGAATTCCTGCGGTGGGTGGATCATGCGCTCCTGTGTCGTAAACAGGCCGATGACCAGCAGCGTCTGCCATGTGCGAAAGAGAATGTTGAGGGCAATGGCCGCAATGATGGTGACGACCGCGCCGCCAAACCACTGGCCGTTGCTGAACGTGTAGAAGGCCGCCAGCCAAATCGTCCCCGCCAATGCAGCGACAGAAACCACCATGGACGCCCACAGCTGCGCGTAGTCCTCGTTGATCGGATGGCGCAGTAACCACCCCACCAAGCCTGCGAGCCCTGCCATCACGAAGTAGGCGATCACAGCGTGGATGCCGATGCCGAACAACGTGCCCCATAGGCCCCACGGGAGCGCAAAGAAGGTCAGGAGAAAGCCGATACCCCACCACTGCGCCGGCGTCTGCGGCCAGTCAACGATGTCGCGCGAGAGGCCGAGCGCTCCCAAGCCACGCGGGCCCGGGTACCCGGGGTCACGATTCATTCCAGATCCGATGTTGAACTTCACGTCGAACTCCTCTGGCTGACACTGCACTTGTAGCAGGAACGGCGCTCCATGGCAACTAGGTGGCAGATGGCGGTTCCTTGACCGTCTTGGCGGGCGCGTGTAGCCTGCCGTCGCCGAGAGCCGCGCTCAGCAACAGCGGCGGGCACAGGAGGAGAGCAGTGGCGTTCAAGTGGAGCACGTCGGGCAAGACGCAAACGGGGCGCTTGACCTACGAGAACACCGAAAAGTACATCGAGATTAACGGCATCAACATCCACTACCATGAGGCAGGAGAAGAGCACGAGGACACCATCGTTTTCCTGCACGGCGGCGGGCTCGGGGCTAGCGGCTGGTTCAATTTCTACCTGAACATCGAGCCCTTCTCCGAACACTTCCGGACGATCCTCATCGACATGCCCAACTTCGGGAAGTCGGACGCACACGTCCACACGGACGTCTCGGCAACGGAGCTGGACGGCATGATCCTGAGCGAGCTGCTCAAGCGCAAGGGGATCGCCAAGGCCAGCCTCGTCGGCAACTCCAAGGGCGGCGGCGACGCCATCTACTTCTCCGTGCACTACAACGACCAGCTCGATTTGCTGGTGCTGATGGGCGCTCGGACGGGGCCATCGCTGTTTGACCCTCTGCCCCATGAGGGCACGCGGCTGCTGGGCGAAATCCTGCGCGAGCCGACCAAGGAGAAGGTCGAGCGCGTGCTGCACCTGTTCGTCGCGGACGACTCCATCATCACCCCTGATTTCGTCGAAATGCGATGGAACGCCGTCATCGCGAACGAGGAGCACCGGCAGGCGCGGTTGAAGAGCCGCAACGCAAATACGGACGCTTCGAACCTCACCCACCGCCTCTACGAGGTGAAGCAACCCGTATTTGTCGTCTTCGGGGCGATCGACCGCTTCGCCGCGCTCGACAGCAGCGTATCGCTGATGCGCCACTACCCGAACTCGGAGCTTTACGTCATCCGCAACAGCGGGCACTGGGCGCAGTGGGAGACGGCGGACGAGTTCAACTCAATGACGCTAGCGTGGGCGCTGCGTCAGAAGTCTGAGCAACGCGAGGGTGCCGCGGCAGCAGGCTAACCCGCCGTTTGCAACCGTTCATGGCAGGCGGGGCGCGCCGCGAAGCGTGGTGCGTCCCGTTTTCACGTAGGCAGGGCTGCATTGGCAATGACAGGTGACGGGCGAAGGCGCGGCAAGCTCTTCTTCGGATGGTACATCGTCGCCGCGAGTGTTCTGACGAATACGCTGACCACGGCGGTTTTCGCACAGGGCTTCCAGGCGTTCATCCCCTTCATTCTCGCAACGTTCGGGTGGAGCCGAACGCAGCTGTCGGGCGCATTCGCCTTCCGCCAGGTCGAAACGGGGACCTTCGGGCCGATCCTCGGTTTCGCGGTCGACAGGTGGGGACCGCGGCGCATCATCATCCTTGGCGGCGTCATCGTGGGCCTAGGCGTGATGGGGTTGAGCCAGATCCAGTCGCTATGGCACTTCTACGTGGCGTTCATGGTGATTTCCATTGGCTTTTCGATGGCGAACCACTCCATAACGTGGCCGGTGCTCATCACGCACTGGTTCCGCCGCCACCGAGGCCGTGCGGTCGGCATCGCCATGACCGGCCCCATCATAGGCGGCGCAATGGCGCTGCCGAACACCATCATGAGTGAGGCGTGGAGCTGGCGGCCCGTGCTGTTCACCCTTGGCACGATCACACTTGTCGTCGTCACGCTGCTCGCACTGACCGTGCAAGAGCGACCTGAGCAGCGGGGCTACGGGCCGGATGGCGACCCCCTCAGCGAGCCTCCTCCTGCGCCAGGAGCCCGTATGGCGGCACGGGAACCTGGGCTGTCCGTTGCGCAAGTTTTCAAGATGCGCGAGTTTTGGCTACTGACGCTATTTCTCGGCGCAATGAACATGGCAAGCAATGGTTTCAATGTCCACCAAATCCTCTATTTCAAAGAGCAGGGCCTCTCCGCCGCAGGTGCCGCGACGACGGCGGTTATTGTCGTCATGGCAAGCGGCATCGGACGAGTTGGGGCAGGCGCTCTGACCGACTACATCGACTACCGCGCCGTACTGCTTGGCATCGGCGTGACGATGGTCGTGTCCCAGTTCTATCTTGTCCTCGCGCAGCCTGCGAGCATCATTGCGTCCCTCCCCTTCACCGTGCTGATGGGCGTCGCGTTTGGCGGGGCGCTGTCGGTGCGCCCGGCAATGGCCGGCCGCATGTTCGGAATGCGCAACCTGGGAGCTGCCATCGGCCTACTGAATGGCGGTACGCTGGTCGCCGGCGTTGCTGGGCCGCTGCTAATGGGCGCAGTCTACGATACTCGCGGCTCCTACGACTTAGCCGTTTGGGTGCTGGGCTTCCTCTCCGCGCTATCGCTGGGGATGCTGTTCCTGATGAAGCCGATGGAGATGGCGCGCTAGACAGCAAGGGGGCCGCTGCGAGAGCGGCCCCCTTGCCTTCGTCACGGTTATCGAGCACCTAGGGGATAGGGTTCTCCGGATAGCTGCGGCGCTGGGGGTTGGACTTGGCGAAGCCACGCGCAGCCCGCGTCTGGACCACATCGGCATGTCGCGCAACGAGGTTGCGCCACTGAATGATGGTGTAGTCCGCCTTGTACAGACGCTCGCGGTGCCACCAGTCCTCGTTCTCGTAGGAGTGTTGCATCACCTCGCGGCCGAAGGAGTCGAAGTTGTTGAAGCCGGGTGGCTCCATGGGCCGTGCTGTGCCGGGGTCTACCCACACATCGCGCGCCAGGTACTCCTCGTGCTCGCGATGGAAGTTCTCGCGCTCCTCGTCCGTGGTCGCCTGCGCCCCTTGCAGAATGGTGTACATGTGGTGCTCTTCATCGATCGGGACGTACCACTCCCAGTGGAAGAGGTCGGGCCTTGGAAAGCCAGGAACGTCAAGGCCGCAGGGCAGGTACGGACCAAAGCCAGGCGGGTAGAGGCCACCTTCCCTGGGTGGCGGGTTCTCGGGGTCAACCATGTTCATGTGGACCTTGACGCCGTCTACCTCACCCACCCAGGTATTGACGCTGCTCATGACGTTCATGCCCACGGGCGCGCCAGGTTCCTCAATGATGCGAATGTCGTCCTTCGTCTTGTTGACGGTGCCGATGGGCACGGCGATGCCGTAGCGCCACGCTGCAGCCCAGTTGCGATGCCCATAGAGGTGGCCCGTGTCGTAGCCGTTCTCGATGGCGACGCGCCAGTTGGCGCGGATCTTGTAGCGCGTAGTGGGCGCCATGACAAGGTCGGGCGTGTTCCAAAGCGTCGGCAGCACGTCTTCCTTCAAAGGCCGTGGCTCACCGTCGCCAATGTAGACCCAGACGATGGAGAACTTCTCCTCGATCGGATAGGACGGCACGGAGAGCTTGCCGACGAGTGCGCTGTCATTTTCCGTGAGAATACTCACCAGCTTGCCGTCACGAATATCGTAGGTGAATCCGTGGACGGGGCAGGTGATGGTGTTGGTGGTGTAGCACTCGACGCGAGAGGAGAAGGGGGCTGCGCGATGCGGGCACCTGTCCTCAACGGCGAAGACCTGGCCGCGTACCCGCTTGAAGTAGATCCGCTCGCCAAGGAGCATCTCGTGCCGCGTTTCCCCGTCTTTCAATTCGTTGCTGAAGAAGGCGGGGTACCAGTGATTGCGCAGGCCCAACTCCGCCTCGATGTAGCGGGCCCAGGGTCGCTCGCGCTGCTCGCGTTCCACCTCTTCGTAGATGATGTCCGTACGTTCCTTCTCACGTACCATCCGTCTCACCTCCCTCTGGTTGTCATCGCGCAGCTGCTCTTAGGAACCGAGGTCCGACATATCGTCTTGGGTCGCTACGGCAGTAGCCGCACCGGATCCTTTGAACTCGAGTTCAAGGTCGGCGGTGTGCTCCACGCCTATGGAACGCCACTCGTCCACCTGCCCTCGAGCTTGCCGCTCGACCATCTTGCGCCAGCCGGTGATGGACGCGTCGGTCTTCATGAGGCGTTCGGCCTTCATGTTGCGCGTCATCTCTGCGACCATCGAGCCGTCCTGGCTATTGAAGCGCCATTCGCCAATCCAACGGTGCCACAACAGATACTTGAGCTTGAAGATGGCTTTGGCAATGGGGTTCTTGGTGAATCGCACCATCCATTGGTGGTAGAGCTCGTACTCCTCGTCGATGGGAACGTGGAACTCATAGCTGACTACCATCGGGTACGGCCACCCTATAGGCCTGAAGATGCATGGGAGGCGTGCCTGTCCGGGGCGAGCCCCCTCAGGAATCATGCCGATTGCGTTCTTGGCGCGCGTCTTGACGAAGCGCTTGTCGCGCTCGCGCTCTAGGCGCCAGCGGCGCTTCTTGGGCCATACGCCCAGACCAGGGTAGTAGGCATAGGTTTGGCTCCAGTCGACGCGCCGGTATATCCACCTCTTGTCAGGCGTCTCAACGACTTTGACGTCCGTCCACGCGGGCGACTGCCTCCAGCGTGCCTGGATAGAGTCCTTGTGCAGAAAGCGAGCATGGCCCTCGTCGATTGCGTTTTCGACGCCGTAGCGCCAGTTGCCGTAGCGACTGTGTATCCAGCCCATCATGACGACATCGTCGCGCAACAGTTCTTCGGGAATGTCCTCCTCCACGGGGACCGTTGGCTCCGTCTCGCCAATCCAAACCCAGACGACGCCAAGGCGTTCCTGGACTCGGTAGGCCTTGATGGAGCACACGTCGCGTCCCGGCATCGGAGAGTCCGGGCCGTCCGGCAATGCTGCCACCAGCTGGCCGGTAGCAAGGTCGAACGTCCAACCGTGGTAGATGCAACTGATAGTGCCCTCGAACTCAACCTTGCCCTGGTGCAGTGGAATGCCTCGATGAGGGCAGCGGTTCTCGGTCGCGTATGCCCTGCCTTGCCTGCGGATGAAGAGGAGGTTTTGGCCGAGCAGCGTGTAGGGCTTGGGGCGCTTGCCCAGTTGGACCGAGAACATAACGGGATACCAATAGTTGGGCAGGCCGATTGCGGCTTGCTCGTAGGTAGGCCCAAAGGCTAGGCCGGTGCGGCGCTTGGCCGAGAGCGTCTTCTGCTCCGCCCATTGATCTTCAGGCAGCACGTCATCGGGTCCACCTGGGGCAACCATGCCCTTGTCCGGCGGGGTTGGCCCCATACCAGCGTTCAGCCCAGGTTCTGGTTGGTGCGCATCACCGTTCTTATGCTGATCAGGCATATCTCATCCTCCTCGGGAGGTTGTAGCAGTGTAGCGCAGGAATGCAAGCCTGCGCTACGGCTGTCTACCAGCAGTTAGTCGGCCCGTTCAGACTGCGCCTTCTCTGTTTCAATCGAGGCTTCCTCAATGAGTCGCTCAACGGAAACGGCTCCCTTCGCGGCAGCCGTACTCGCATTGCCCGTGAGCCGGTGCACCCAGTCTTGCAAGACCTTCACGGCTGCAAGGAAGAAGCAGGCAATGGCTGCAATAGCATCGACGGTCAAGACCACGACGAAGACGCCATTGAACGTCCGGCGCATCTCGGCACCGTCGATGAGCACGTCGAAGGCGCGTCCGAATCCAATGGGGCTATAGACGACGAGCCACCAGATGAAGGCGAGGACCAGGCCCATCGCGATCAACATGAGGCCCAATGTTGCCAGTGATTGGGGGGTCTGCCTCACCAGGCGCTCCCTTCAATCTAGGTTTTGCCACGCTACCCCGAGCCTGTGGAAGACTCCTCGGCCTCAGCGGGGGCGCGAGCCCTGCCACCGCCTATCGACTCCATGAGGCGCCCAAAGCCGAGCGCATTGATTGCAGCCACCACTACGACGACAACAATGCAGATGAGCAAGAACAGGGTATTCTCGTCATCGGGCAACAGCGCGACTAGGAGGAGGCCGAAGTTGGCATAGAGCACCGCCTTCAGAGGGACGGGAACTGGCCTGAGGAGCCAACCGCCGGTGGCAGACTGCACCCCAATCATGACCACCGCGGCCGTGCCGATGACGAGCCACGTCGTGCCTAGACCACTATCGCCCTGGAGCAACAACTCGGGCGCAAGCGCAAAGAGGACAGGGTAGACCCACAACGGCCATGAGACCTTTGCCGTCACAACCGCAGTCGGCCAGTACTTCGTGTTGGAGATAGCGGCGGCGACGAGACAGCTCGCCGCCACAGGCAGGGTAATCGAGCCGAGCGCACCCATGTAGAAGGCAACGTAGTGCGTGGCAATCGTCGGTACGCCCATGCGCTCAAGGACGGGCGCGAAGGTCACGATCATGATGAAATACACCGGGAGGGCCGGCAGCGGTCCGCCCAGAATAACGCCTGCCACCACCATGGTGGCGGCAGCGATGGCGAGTTGCGGCGTGTCGAAGAATCCCCAAAGCGTTGAAATGTCTTCCTCGATGAGGGCCCCTAGCCTGCCACCCAAGCCGGTGAATATGAGCGTGTCGGCGATGAGGGCAACGATCACGATGATGACAGTGATCGAACTGGCGTACATCCCAGCGTTGCGGAAGGCGTTCAGCCACACTACACGGTAGTTCTTCTCAACGCGAAGCACTAAGGCCAAGATGATGGTGATGAGGAACGCGGTGAAGGCCGCCCTCTTCAGCGTGTACGCCTGAACCACCAGGACGACGATGGCCGAAACGGGTATGACCAGAATGAGGGTGGAGCGGAGATAGTACCAAGCCGCGGCAAAGCCTGTGGCCTGCCCAACCGGCGCAGGTATCGGCCTGATGCGGTGCCGGTTCGTCTGGGCGTGGGTCGCTATCCACGTGCCTACGGCAAGGAACCAGAGAATCGCAGGAACAAGCGACATGATGATGATTTCGATATACGAAACGCCAAGCAGGTCAGACATGATGAAGGCCACCGCGCCCAAGATGGGGGGCGTGATGGAGGAGGCGTTGGATGCCATCGCCTCAACGGAGCCAGCCTCTTCGCCGGTGTAACCAGCGCTGCGCATCGCGGGGATGGTGACGGGGCCGGTGATGGCCACGTTGCTGGCGCCGCCGCCAACGAATGAGCCGGTCAACGCGCTCGTGACCAACGAGCCCATCGCAGGGCCACCCGCTATTCCTTGAGAGAGCTTGCGTGCGAGCGCCATGAGCGCCCGCCCGCCGCCCAACTCACCAAGCAGCAGTCCCCAGAACACCAGCATCCAGAGGAAGCTGGCTGCCAGAATCGTGACGGTGCTTGAGACGCTGCGGGTGACTTCGCGCGTGAAGATGGCGTGCGTGTCGAGAGAAGGCCCCTTCAGCGGGCCTGGCAACAGGTCGGCTACGAACAGGTATGCAATGAACAGCAGGCCCAGTCCGGGGAACACCGGCCCCCAGTAGAGCCACGAAAGGTAGAACGCGGACACGAGCATCGCCATGCCGATGATGAGGTCGGGAGATGTCCCATAGGCAGGGCGGAAGAGCAGGTCGAGCGCGTTGGTCGAGAAGTACCACCCGAAGCAGGCGAACGCGACCAGCATCATGATGCCGCCGACCCACGAGATGGCGCTTCCGGTCCACTGTGGAGAAGCGCGGCGGCGCATGATGAAGACTGCCGCTATCCAAATGAATGGCCATGCGAAAGGTATCCATAGCCATATGTCGGACAACGACGTCGAGAAGGCGACCCTTCCCGCGACCAGCGGTATCCACAGCCACAGGAGCGGCATCCATATCCATTGGGAGCGGGGTGCCTTAAGCATCCTGCGTATGAACCACAGGGAGACCATTACGCCTGCCGCACCTACGTGGGCGGCGGAATAGCCCGCGCCTGCGGGATCCCAAGACGAGTAGAGCCTCAGATCCCAGATCACGATGGGGATGCCATCGAACTGGGCAAAGTAGACGAGCATGAGGAAGCCGAGCGACAGCCAGAACAGGATATCCAAGGCGAGTTCGCTGCGCGTCTTGGGGCTCAGGTCCGGCGTCCCCATCTCCGTACGCGTTTCGCTCGGATGCTGGTCTGCTAGGGGTTCATCCGCCATTGCTGTCCTTTCCTTGCCTGCATGCTCATGCGTCCTGGGTCTTGGCTAAGTGCCTACAAATAAGGCAGGTGGGCCGCCCGGCTGCTCGCCAGGCGGCCCACCGATTCTAGCATGATGGCCGATTCGTCGAGAGGGTCCTCTCTCGCGCTACAGCTCTCTGCTACTGGGTAGCCTCCCACTCGCGGATGAAGGCGTCGCGGTCGAAGGTCTCTTCCCACTCACGGATGCCCTCAATGCCGTAGGTCACACCGGCCTCCTCGTACGCCCGTCGGGCGCCGGGGTGGAACGACGACTGCGGGTTCCACGTGTGGGCAAACCGCTCCTTCCACGTCAACGAGATGAACGGGAAGTAGTCGTCTGCCAGGTCGATGTTCTCGACCACCGACCGTGCGATGTGGTACATCGCCGCCTCGTCCGCGTACGGGCTGGTCATGAAGTTGACCGTAATCGAACCCGTGCAGTACTCCCCTTCGGGGTTGCGGACCATGTCGTAGTTCACCTTCGCCGCACGGCTCAGGTCGCCTTGGTGCAACTTCACCGTCGGGAGCAGTCCGTTGTCTGTCCACGCGGGGTTGTCCGCACGCATCTGGGTGAGGACCTCCTCCGTCGAGTCAACGTTGAACAGCGAGCCCGTCAGCGTCGCGACCTGGTTGATCTGCGAAGTCGCAGAGCCCAGCGGGTGGCCGGCGAAGATGATGCCGGAACCGGTCACGTCGACGTCGCGGTCGGCGAGCATTTCGTGGCCGGGCTTGGCACCGCTGATGATCTCTTCAAACTGGCCGCGGATGCCAGCGGCCTCCGCTAGCAGGATGGCAACGGGGTAGACCGTGTTGCCCGGCTGGCCCATGCGTACCCGCTTGCCCACGAAGTCGTGGATGGTGCGGATCTCGGGGTCGAGCGTGTACCAGTTCATGCATGCTGCTGGGAAGGACATCCACAGGTTCTGCGGCCGCGGCGTCACCACCAGACCACCCGTGAAGTTCATGTTCTGATCCACGGCCTCTCGCGGGCTGATGCCCAGCTGCTCAGCCGTGTCCCACAGCGGCACGTGGTCCTCGTTCAAGCGGAAGATCAGGCCCGTGCCGTCGACGCCATCGGCGTCGTACTCATGGCGGTTCCGCTGGATGAAGTCCATCGCCTCCTGCTCGCTAGCGTCCTGAGGCGTGAACGTGATCTTGCCGCCCGTGCCACGGTCGACCATCTCCCGCCAGCCCTCGATGAACGGCGCATAGAAGGCCTGCCCCGCTAGGAAGCGGAAGTGAGCCGTCGGAATCTCTTCATCCTTCGGCATCATCTCCCCGTCGCCATCCTTGGGCTCCATCGCCGCCTCGGTCGGCGTGGCGGTCGGCGCAGGTGTCGGCGTCGCCGTGGGATCGCTGCCACACGCAGCGACCAAGAGCGCAACCACCGCGGCGATTGCCATCAGGACTACGGACTTTCTCATTATGTCCTCCCTCTCCATCGGTCAATTAAGCGCCGACGTCTCGGCGCACACAAAGCGCAGGACACCCAGCAGGTATCCGCAGAGTCGCAGGCATTCTACCGGTCAATCCGCAATTGTCAACCATGCCTACCGCGCCGATGCTTCCCTTGCCGGCAGTGTTGGCGCACGACTAATCAGGGCTTGCGGATGGCCTCCCACTCGCGGATGAAGGCGTCACGGTCGAAGGTCTCCTCCCACTCACGAATGCCCTCAATGCCGTAGGTGGCGCCGGCCTCCTCGTACGCCCGCGGGCGCTGGGGGGAACGGCGACTGCGGGTTCCATGTATGCGCAAACCGCTGCTTCCATGTCAGCGAGATGAACGGGAAGTAGTCGCCTGCCAGGTCGATGTTCTCAACCACCGACCGTGTGGTCACGGCGGTCACAGTCGCCCCTACGGTTGCATCCACTGTCGGGCCAATGTCAGGTGTTGACGTGGACCATTCGCCACAGGCGCCCAGCTAGAGCGATGCAGCAGCGGGGACCACGAGCAGGGGCAGGGGCCTCCTAGTCTCCGCCTCCCTTCGTGCCGCCCAATGTGCGCCTGCCGAGCCTTGTGCACGGCAATATCATACGTGTGGCTGCCAAGGCCATCGCATATTGTGCTTGGCCAATAGACCAGGGTTTAGTTGACACTCGGCAGTGGCGGCGATACCTTCCTTTTCCGCTGCGCGCCACACCGCCAACGCGGGCCTCGCAGCAGAAGGGAGCGGGACGCATGCCCCTCGTACTAGGTATAGGAGTTTCTCATTCGCCAACGCTCTACCGGCCTCGTGAGCGCTGGCCCGACGTCTACAAGGCGCTAATCAAGGATGTCTCGCAGCCCAACCGCGCTGGCGAGGAAACACCGGAACAGCTGGACGCGTTCAACACGCGCATCCAAGCCGCCTTCGACACCCTGCGCAGCCGGTTGGCCGATGCACGACCCGACGCGGTAGTCGTGTTGTCCGCCGACAAAGGGCGTGTCTTCAGCGCGACGCAGACGCCGCAAATCAGCGTCTACGTCGGCGACGAAATCTGGGGAACGACGCACTATTCCTATATAGGAGAAGAGCCCGCCGATGGCGAAACCGCGACACTAGCGTGCCATGCCGCGGTATCGGCGTGGCTCGTGGACGAGTTGGTGGAAGAGGGGTTCGACGCCAACGTCAACCGCTTCTTCAAGCCGCTCGGTGCACCTGAGGACGGCGTCGGGCAAGAGCTCACCGACCCCGTGCGGCGCATCGTTGCACGCGACGTACCGATCGTTCCTGTCTGGATCAACGCACATCGCAAACCGACCATCAGCGGACGCCGAATGCCTGCACTCGGGCGGGCGCTCGCCAAGGTGCTGGACGAGCGAGAAGAGCGCATTGCCGTCATCGCCTCGGGCGGACTGAGCGGCGACCCGCAGGGCTACCTCGCCGGCTGGGTCGATGAGCGCCTAGACGATTGGATAACGAGTCGGCTGCGCCGCGGCAAGTCCGAGCAACTGGGGTCGATGTGGGACCTCGATTCCGATACTGTACGCGGTGCGACAAGCGAGGTGCGGCTATGGATCGCACTGGGCTCGGCAATGGAGTCGCTCGGCGCCAAGGCGAAGTTTGTTGACTACATTCGCTTCCACCACGCGACAGTTGGGACTGCGTTTGCATACTGGGAAGCTCCGCAGGGATGACACGAAGCCGCAATTGCGGTAATCTTGCGCAACCAAAGGAATCGCGACGACGCGCGTAGCAAAAAGGAGGACGACATGCCGATTCGAATGGGTATCTGCACCTCTCACGCGCCAAGCCTGTTCTTCTCAACGTACGATGGCTGGCAGCGGATGCACCACCGACTAAACGACGGTCACCCGCAGCCACCGGAGACGGAACTGGAGAATGAGGAGCTCATTGCGCAGCGCGTGCCTCAGATCCGGCAGAACTTCGCGACCATCAAGGAAGAGGTAGCAAAGTTCAAGCCAGACGCAATCGTGGCCGTCATCGGCGACCAGCGCGAGATGTTCGACGGCTCCAACATCCCGAACCTCGCGGTGTACGTCGGCCCCGACACGTGGACGATGCACAACACGGGGCTGATGGACGAAGACCCGATGCCGAGCCCCTACGACGAGAAGTTCCGCTACCCCGTGAAGGTCGACCAGGAATTGTCCTCGGCCATTCTGAATGGCCTCGTGGACGACGGCTTTGACGCAGCAATTATCGAAGAGATGAACGCGCAGTCACAGCCGGAGCGGGGTATGCCCCACGGATGGGGTAACCCTGCTCCCTATCTGTTCGACCTGGATGTCCCGATGGTGCTCGTCCTGGTCAACGTGGACGACGGGCCTCCGGTGATTCTGAACGGAGAGCGCTGCCTGGCCATCGGACGGTCGATTGCGCGCATCCTGGAAGAGTCGGACAAGCGCATCGCCATCTACGGCTCCGGGGGGATGTCGCACGACCCGCGCGGCCCACGCTCGGGCTGGGTCGACGAGCCGTTGGACAACTGGTTCTTGGATCAGCTGGAGTCGGGCAACGCCGACGCACTCAAGGCGATGTTCTCCTTCCGTTCGGAGAACTTCGTAGGCGGAACGGGCGAGTTGCGGTGCTGGACGGTTGTGGCCGGAGCCATCGACGAGGTGAGCAAGGGCCACAAGGCGCAGCGCGTCGACTACATCCCGGCGCGTAAGGTGACCACCGGCGCCGGCTGGGCCTACTGGCCACCCATCGAGGAGCAGCGCGTCACCATCCACGACGAGGCTGCGGTCGCCGCAGGCTAAGCAGCGCACCAAAGCGTAATGCACAGGGGGTGAGCCGACTGGCTCACCCCCTACTCTTTCCCAAGGGCTGCCACCCGCGGCTACGGCGCGCCCCAACCTCCGCCGCCGGGCGTCTCGATAACAAACACTTCGGCCGGCTCCACATTGACCGTCACCTTCCCCGGAAGCACCTCTTCAGTACCGTCAACACGCCGCAGGCGGTTGGCACCGAGGCTGCCCGGCGAGCCGCCCTCAAGGCCATACGGGGCCAGTTTGCGGCGCTCGGAGATCACGGTGGCCTGCGCTCGGCCCAAGAATTCCAACTCTCGGACGACGCCGTCGCCGCCGGGATGGCGTCCGGCGCCGCCACTGCCACGCCGAATCCCCAGCTTGCGCACACGCATCGGATACTCGAACTCCAACGCCTCGATGGGCGTGTTCATGGTGTTGGTGGAATGGGAGTGAACGCCAGAGGCGCCGGGACGCAGCGGGCCGCCGCCCATACCACCGGCAGTCGTTTCGTAGTAGGTGAAACTGCCGCCGCGGGGGTTCTCACCGCCGACGAGCAGGTTGTTCATCGTGCCCTGACTTGCCGCAGGCATGCGCTTCGGCAAGGCTTTGGCGAAGCAGCCAAGAAGCACGTCGGCGATGCGCTGCGATGTCTCGACGTTGCCGCCCGACACCGCATGGGGCGCCTCGGCGTTCACGATGCAGCCCAGAGGCGCATTGACGGTGATGCAGCGGCGCACGCCGTCATTGGCCGGAATGTCGCCGCCGATGACCGCGCGCACGGTGTAGAGTGCCACCGACTCGGTAACGGCAAGCGGCGTATTGACGCAACCGTCCGTCTGCATGGCGGTGCCGCCGAAGTCGAACGTCACGTGCCCGGCCTTGACCGTTGTCGTGCAGACCATCGGCACGGGCTCCTCACCCAGCCCGTCGTCATCCATCGCGTCCTCGAATCGATACGTACCGTTGGGGACGTCGTCGATGGCGGAGCGGGTCACGCGCTCGGTGTACTCCAAGATGGCCGCCATGTGCTCATGGACGGTGGCCAGTGTGTAGGTCTCTACCAACGCGAGCAGCCTGCGCTCGCCTGTACGGATGGCGGCTATCTGCGCAGAGAAGTCGCCGCGTCGCTCATCAGGCGTCCGCGTGTTGCGGCAGATCAGCTCCATGAGCGGCTCGTTCATCCCGCCGCCCTCATACAGCCTGAGGGGCGGGATGATGACGCCCTCTTGTATCAACTCGGTCGCGATGGGCAGCGAGCCAGGCGCCATGCCACCGATGTCCGCATGGTGCCCTCGATTGGCGACATAGCCGACGAGCGTAGGCCCGCCGTCGTCCTGTGTATAGACCGGGAGCACCAGGCTTACGTCGGGCAGGTGGGTGCCGCCGAGGTAGGGGTCGTTGAGAATGGCCATGTCACCTGGCGCAAGTTCGAGGTTGTCGAGCACCGCTCGTACGGAGGCGGTCATCGCCCCGAGGTGGACGGGAATGTGGGCGGCCTGCGCAACCATCACGCCGGCGGCGTCGAACACGGCGCACGAGTAGTCGCGCCGCTCCTTCATATTGGGAGAATAGGAGGTGCGCCCAAGGGTGACGCCCATTTCCTCCGCAACGGAGACGAGCAGGTTCTTGAACACCTCGAGCGAGATCGGTGTAACGGTCATGACTGCACTCCATTGGAAGCCAGCAGCAAGTTGCGGTAGCCGTCCACCTCAGCGCTCCAGCCGATAGGGACGACGGTGGTCGAGTCCATCTGGACCACGACTGCTGGGCCCAAAAACGTTTGGCCCGGGCCCAATTCATCGCGAACGTACACGTCGACCTCGGCACTGTGGCCCCCGAGCCACGCCGACGACGTGCCGCGCGGGGTCGCGGGGCCGGGCTCAAGGGCTGCTCGCTCGATCGGCGGCGGTTGGGACGGCGCTATCGCGCGCACGCGCGCCGTGACTATCTCCACGGGGGCGGCTGGATTGTGGTAGCCAAATCTCCGTTCGTGGGCGCGATGGAACTCGTTCGTGACCTCGGCGAACGCATCCGCCGAGGCCAGCGGCCAGGGGATGTCCAGCTCGAACGATTGTCCCTTGTAGCGCGCGTCGACGCGCCGTGTGATTTGGAGCTCACTAGCTGCGTAGCCCTCGCCCACGAGATCGGCGTAGCCAAGTGCTTCCATGTCCCGCAAGGCCGATTCGACGGTGGGTGAGTCTTCCGGCGCTTTCGCCATTACGGTTCGAGAGTAATCCTTGACCGTATCGCCAATGGCGACGCCGAGCGCGGATAGGACGCCGGGATAGCGCGGCACAAGCACGCGCGATATCCCAAGGCCCTCGGCCAGCTCGCACGCATGCTGCGGGCCCGCGCCACCGAACGGGACAAGCGTAAACTCCCGCGGGTCATGGCCCCGCTCTAGTGACACGGAGCGCACTGCCCTCTCCATGACCGCATTGGCAACGCGCACGATGCCGGCCGCAGCCTCCTCGCCTGAAATGTCGAGTTCCTCCGCGATCGTGCCGACGGCGTCTCGCGCACGATCGGCGTCAATGGACTGCCGTCCCCCAAGAAAGTCGGTCGCGGACATACGCCCGAGCACTAGATTAGCGTCGGTAACGGTCGGCTCTGTTCCAACCCCGTAGCACGCGGGGCCGGGGTCGGCGCCAGCCGAGAGCGGTCCAACGCGCAGCGCGCCCCCACTATCGACCCAAGCGATGGAACCGCCGCCAGCGCCCACTGTCTCGATGTCAATGGTCGGGATCCCTACAGGCAGCCCGCCAATGGTGTGGCCGGTCGAGACCTGCACTGAGCCGGGGAGGAGAGCAACGTCGGTAGAGGTGCCACCCATATCGAGCGTGATGATGCGGTCGAAACCGGCGACGCCGGCGACGTAGCGCGCGCCGATCACTCCGCCTGCGGGGCCACTCAACACGGTACGCACCGGCTGCCGTTGAGCGAGGTGAACAGGCGCGCTACCGCCCGACGATTGCATGATGCGCAACGGCCTGCGCATGGCCTTCTCGAACTGCCCCAAGTAGCGCGACATGACGGGGCCGACATAGCTGTTGATGACCGTGGTGGAGGAGCGCTCGTACTCGCGGAATTCAGGGAATACGTCGCTGGATAGGGAAACGAACAGGCCGTCGATTTGCTCAAGCGCCTCCCCTAGTCGCTGTTCGTGCTCAGGGGCGAGGAAGGAGAAGAGGCACGATACCGCCACTGCATCGACACCCAGTTCGGCTACATGCTCGGCTACACGCCTCACCTCTTCATCCGTCAACGACGTGACGATTTCGCCGCCCACCCCTACACGTTCGACGACGCCAAGGCGTAGCCCGACGTCAACGAGTGGCGGGATGGGCTCGTACTCCAGCGCGTAGAGGTGCCGGCGGTTCTGCCGACCTATCTGCAGCACGTCCTCGAATCCGGCGGTCGTCACGAGCGCGGTACGAGCGCCGCGGCGCTCGAGGAGCGCATTGGTGGCGACGGTGGTGCCATGCACTACAGCGGCGTCCGATGGCACGCCGAGGGCGTCGATGCCAACCGTCGCGGCGCGAGAGGGCTCAGCGGGGGTAGAGCGTGTCTTGTAGATGGTGAGCGCACCATCCGACACGAGGACGAAATCGGTGAACGTTCCGCCTGTATCGATGCCCAGGTAGGCCGAGGAGTGCTGCGTCGGTGACACGGCCAAGAACGTTACGGCAAAAGCGGCGCGTCCGCTAGCCTTCCCTCTCGCTGCAGGTGGGGTGACGCAGTGCTAGGTATCGGTGATACTGCCCGCACGCATTACCAGCCGCACACAGGAGGCAGCATGACCAGCGCCAGCCTTACCTTCACTCCCGCATGGCGAATACGCGACATGATTCTGGCGCGGGAAGTGTCCTCCGTCGAGGTGACGGAGCACTTCCTGCGGCGCATCGAATCGCTCAATTCGCAGCTGAACGCCTACATCACCGTGTCGGGCGAGCGAGCGGTGACGGAAGCCCAGCAAGCCGATGGCGCCGTCGCCAGGGGCGGCGACTGCGGCCCGCTCCACGGCGTTCCGATCGGGGTGAAGGACCTGACGGAGACGGCGGGTATCCGCACGACGAACGGCTCAGTCTTCTATCGAGACTACGTGCCGGAATCCGACGAGTTGACGGCGGTCAGACTGCGGGCGTCAGGCGCCCACTTCCTCGGCAAGACGAATACGCCGGAGTTCGGCCATGCGCCGACGACAGAGAACATGCTCGGTGACGCGTGCCGCAATCCGTGGGACACAGCGCGAACGCCTGGGGGCTCATCGGGAGGCACGGCGTCCGGGCTTGCCGCCGGCTTGCACCCGCTGGCGACGGGCAGCGACGGGGGCGGGTCGATTCGCATCCCCGCGAGCCTGTCAGGCATATACGGCATCAAGCCAACACAAGGACGCGTAGCCCGGCCCTACTACCCGCCGGGCGGCTGGCGCGCCTTCTCGCAGAACGGGCCGATGGCGAACAACGTGCGCGACGCCGCAGTGCTGCTCAACGTCATGGCGGGGCCGGACGAATCCGACCCGCCCGGATTGCCTGGACCGACGCCCGATTTCACAGAGGGCCTCGACCAGGGTGTGCGCGGCCTGCGAATCGGCTGGAGCGGCAACCTCGGCTCGCTGCCGGTAGACCCAGAGGTAGCGCAGGCGACACGGCAGGCTGTGAGCGTCTTCGAAGAGCTGGGCGCGACCGTTGAGGATGCGGCAGTGGAGATGGACCACGAAGTCTCGCTGGCTACGTTCAAGCGAGTGTGGATGTCCGACCTCGTCGCCAACTACGGTCGGTACTTCGACCGGCGCAGCGAGATGACGCCTACGCTTCGGGCGCAACTGGAGGAGGCGTCCGAGTGGTCGGCCGCGGAGTTGGCTCTGGCGCTACGAGAGCTGGAGTGGCATCGTGCGCGCATGAAAGCGCTTGTCGGACGGTATGACCTGCTCGCAACACCAGCGACGGCGACGGCGGCTTTCCCGATAGGTCAGAACCCGACGGTCATCGAAGGCAAGGCGGTGACGGCATTCTGGGGATTCACCCCGTTCTCCTACCCCTTCAACATGAGCGGGCATCCGGGGGCCAGCATCCCCTGCGGTTTCACCAGCGACGGGCTGCCCATCGGCCTGCAGATTGTCGGACAGCACCAGGATGAGGCGACGGTGCTGCGGGCGTCAGCCGCATTCGAGGAGGCGCGCCCGTGGTCGCATCGCCGGCCGGCGATGGCCGGGGACTAGGTTGTTGCAGTAGATACGCGGTTCTATCATCAGGCCCGATGGGGCGAGGAGGCGCTGCATGAGCGATTTCGACGCATTCGCGGAGCGCACGGGCGTAGCACTGTCGCAGGACGACCTGCAGCGCATCGCCGCGTGCTGGGACGGCTATATGGACGCTGTCAAGGGCATCTATGAGGTCAAGCTCAGCGCAGTGGACGAGGTGGCAGGGCGTTTTGACCCGCTGCGAGCCGAGGGAGACGCGTGATGGCAGACACACCGCTCTACTACCTGTCCATTGCCGAAGCGTCGGCGCGCATCCAAAGCGGCGAGCTCTCGCCGGTCGAATTGACGCAGGCGTTCCTCGACCGCATCGATGCGCTGGACGGCGAGCTGAATTCGTACATCCTCGTTACTCGCGACGAAGCGCTTGCAGCCGCCCATGCAGCGGAGGACGAAATCGCAGCCGGGCGCTACAGAGGGCCGCTGCACGGCATACCCATCGCGCTGAAGGACCTGTACGACACCAAAGGAATCGCCACGACGGGGCAGTCCAAGCTGTTGGAGAGTCGCATACCGGAAGAGGACTGCACGGTGTGGGTGCGTTTGCGCGAGGCGGGCGCAGTGCTGCTCGGCAAGCTGACGATGTTCGAGTTCGCGCTCGGCGGGCCGGACACCAGCCTGGCGAAGCTGTCGCGCAACCCCTGGGACTTGGGCAAGAGCCCGGGCGGGTCTAGCAGCGGGTCGGGCACGGCGATGGCCGCCGGACTGGCGATGGGCACCCTCGGCTCCGATACAGGAGGGTCGATTCGCATCCCCGCGGCGTACTGCGGCATCGTCGGGATAAAGCCGACCTACGGCCGCGTAAGCCGTGCGGGCGTCCTGCCGCTGTCGTGGTCACTCGACCACGCGGGGCCGATGACATGGACGGTTGAGGATGCCGCGCTGATGCTCCAGCCGATGGCCGGACACGATCCCGCCGACCCAACATCAAGCACGGCAAGAGTGCCCGACTACCGGAGCGCGCTGCGCGACGACCTCAGCGGGCTGACCGTTGGCTTCCCGCGCTCCTATATTGCGAGCCCGGATGTCATGCTCGATGACGAGGTGCACGAGGCGTTCCATGACTCGTTGAGCGCGCTCCGCGACCTGGGCGCCACGGTCGAGGTGGTCGAGATACCGAGCCTCAAGCACGCAACGCAGGCCAACAGCCTCATCATGATTGCGGAAGCGCACGCCTACCACGTCGACAACCTGCGCAACCACCCCGACCTGTACGGCCAAACGGCGAAACTCTGCTTCACCCTCGGCGGCATGTTCTCGTCCGGGGACTATGTGCAATCGATGCGGCTGCGCTCACAGGTGCGCAGCGAATACACCGCGCTGATGGGGCGTGTCGACCTCATCGCCACACCGACGATGGCAACCCCGGCGAGCGACTTCGATTTCGACCTGCTGCCGGTACTAATGATCTCCAACTTCATGGGCCCGATGAACATGACCGGCATGCCGGCCCTCTCCATCCCCAACGGATTCTCCAAGGGCGGGCTGCCCATTGGCCTGCAGCTGGCAGGGCGGCCGTTCGAGGAGTCGACGGTTCTCGGCGCGGGGCACGCCTACGAGAAGGCGGCGCGTCCGTTCGCAAGGCCGCCCGTCTAACGAGTTAGACGCCCAGCCAATCGGCGAGCACCTGGTCGGTGTGCTCACCGACGGCGGGCGACGGCCCCGCAGGGCCGGTCTCTGCGCCGGACATGGCAAACGGGGTGTTGGCCACGCGCCACTGCCCCGCGCCGGGCTGCGGTATCTCCGCGATCATCCCGCGCCCGAGCAGGTGCTCGTCGGACGTCATCTGCGCAACGTCGAGGATGGGGCCGGCGGGAATGTTGGCGGCGTGTAGCCGTGGCAGCCAGTCGGCGGTGGGACGGGTGAGGAAGGCGGCGTTCAGCACCTCTTCGAGCACCGGCCTGTTGGCGACGCGCGCGCGGTTGCCGGTGAAGCGCTCATCGGCGGCGAGCTCCGGCGTCTCCACCGCCGCGCAGAAGGCCTCCCACAGCGCCGCGTCTTCTGATATGAGCGCGACGACGATAAAGCCGTCGGCGGTGCGGAAGGTCTGGAACGGCGCGGCTGCAGGGTGGCGGGAGCCGATGCGGGTGGGCGTCTCGCCGGTGGCAAAGTAGCGCCCGATGGGGTTCTCCATAAGCGTCACCTGGCAATCGAGCATCGCCATGTCGATGTACTGGCCCTTGCCGCTAGCGCGCCGCTGGTAGAGGGCCGCCGTTACGGCGAGCGCTGTGAACAGGCCGGCCAGGCTGTCGGCGAGCGAGACGCCGGGGCGGAATGGCTCCGTGTCGGCGTCGCCAGTGACGCTCATCAGACCGCCCATGCCCTGCACGACGGCGTCGAGGGCCGGCAGGTTGGCGTACGGCCCGCTCTGACCGAACCCTGATATTGACGCGTAGACCAGGCCTGGGTTGAGCGCCGCGAGGTCGTCGTAGGCGAGTCCCGCCCGCGCCATCGTGCCGGGCGAATAGTTCTCAACGAGGACGTCGGCGCGCTCAGCGAGGCGGCGGAAGAGTTCGGCACCCTGCTCGGAGAAGAAGTCGAGGTCGACGCTGCGCTTGCCCCGGTTGACGCTGATGAAGTAGGAGGTGTCCTCGCCCACGAGTGGGCCGAGTCGCCGCGCGACGTCGCCCGCAGGCGGACGCTCCACTTTGACGACGTCCGCGCCGAGGTCGGCGAAGAGCATCGTGCAGAAGGGCCCCGATAGGATCCTGCTGACGTCCAGCACTCGGACTCCGGCTAGTGGACCTGGCATGGCTGCCTCCTCGATGAGTCACTGCGGGCGCCGCGAGCGTATCATGCATCCACCATGCAAGGGGCGGTGCAACGATGATTAGCCGAGTCGACCACGTGGAGCTCAATGCGCGCGACATAGCCAAGACGGTGGCGTTCTATCGCGATGTGCTCGGTTTCGAGGTGACGCGCTGGGTGCGCGCCGAGCGCGGCGGGCGCGTCGCGGAGGTCGCGTGCCTTGCGCTGGGCGACTTCATGATCGAAATCCTCAGGGCGGACGAGGAGCAGGTGAACCAGCGAGCGACGGGTCTCCGCATGCTCGCGCTCCGCGTCGACGACATGTCGTCGACGGTAGCGGCGTTAGAGCAACAGGGCGTCCGCCTAGCCGGCGCACCCAACCCCAATCCCCTCACCTTCCACGGCATCCGCGCCGAGATACTTGACCCGGACGGTGTCCACGTCGAACTGCGCCAATGGCAGCATGGCGACAACTACCGCGGCACGGAATGGCGCCCCGCAGAGGACGTGGAATTGCGGGGATAACCCTCATCCCCATAAAGCCTCGCTCAGCAATCTCTTTTGGCGCCACCATATTGGTGCGAGAGGGAGGGCGGCCCTCACCGCACCGGAGTAATGGCGCAGCTATAGAGGGGCCCGTCAGGCAAGGGGCAGCGAAGGGAAGCGGCCCCCAGCCGTCTCGGTGTAGGCTTTGACACCTGCGCCGTAGTCAAGGAACGGGTCAAGTAGTTTGGAATTGTTGCCGTGCGCAGGACCTGGTGCGGTGGGTCCATCCTGCCGAGTTGACCGCATTGGCGTCAGCACCAATCTCAATGAGCGATGCGAACACTCCTAAGGAGGCATTGTGCACTTGCGTGTGTAGTGACCTCTCGAGCCTCCCAGGCACCGGCCAGGTCAAGATCCCCACTGTCCATCCAATGAGATGGGTGCCGCCCCCTTTCCAACCTTCCTCCCGCCTATGCTGTATCTTATGCGGCGGGGACGCTCTGAGTGAGCAGATAGGAGGGAGCTATGACGATCGAGGCAACGAGGCCACCGGGCACGACGTGGACAACGGAGCATGTGCCCGGGACGCCGCAAATTGCGGTTGACCGGCAGGGCGAAGGTCCGCTCGTCATCTTCATGCACGGCGTCGGAGGCAACCGCACGAACTGGCACGATCAGTTGCCAGCGGTGGCAGAGGCCGGCTACACGGCGATGTCATGGGACGCGCGGGGCTACGGGCTGTCGGACGACTACGAGGGCCCGCTCTTCTACACGGACTATGCGCACGACCTGGCGCGCGTGCTCGACCACTACGGCGCGGAGACGGCGCACGTGGTCGGACTGTCAATGGGCGGGCGCATTGCGCAGGAGTTCTATCAGCTTTACCCGGAGCGCGTTGGAACGCTGGTGCTGTGCGACACGTCATCGTCTGACATCAAGCAGTCGCCCGAGGCTCGGGCTCGGTTCGTGGAACTGCGCGTCAAGCCACTGCTGGAGGGCAAGACGCCCGCGGAGATGGCGCCACCCGTGGCGGAGACGCTCATCGGGCCTCGTTCGTCGAAGGAGTCGTTCCAGCGGTTGGTCGACTCGATGGCGGCGCTCCACAAGGAGTCGTACATCAAGACGATAACCGCGTCGGGCGAACAGCCCGCTACGCTGGACATCGGCACCATCGCAGTGCCGACGCTGCTTGTGTTCGGGGAGGACGACCGGCTCACGCCACCGTCACACGGCGAACTGATGCTGGGGCGTATCCCCAATGCTGAGCTGGTGGTAGTGGAGACGGCGGGCCACCTGGTGAACATCGAACAGCCCGGACCCTTCAACTCGGCGCTGCTGGAATTCCTCGGGCGACACCGAGACTTGGCGCACTAGCCAGCGCGTGCGACCATCTGGCTAAGCGTGAAGAGGCCCCGGTGCGCACCGGGGCCTCTCTTAGTGTCTGCGCTGTGATTAGCGAATGCGGGAGGTCTTGGTCCCGCAGGTAGGGCAGATGCCCCGCTCCATCTTTCGCCCGTTCTTGGTCGGCTTCGGCTCAGTCGAGACGTTGTTAGGGGTCGTCGCCGCCTTGCACTTCACGCAGTAGTGTTCGTTCGCCTCCATCAGTCGTCCTCCTAAGGGTAGGCTTTAGAGTGCAATGCTATGTGACTACAGCGTGAAGGTAAGCACTTTTGGATGCATTTTGGAGCGAATCTGGCGCGTCTCCTGGCGGTGGCACACCAACTACCCTAGCGTTCGGAGCAAGAGAGTGTCATCATGGGCCAACCTTGGGGCACAAGGAGAGGCCAATGACGACGACAGGGCAGGCTCCGACCGACGTAGAGGTGGCTCAGCTGCCACTGTCGATGGAGCAGCAAGCGTGGCTGGAGAAGGCCTACGCCGCGCTCGATGAGGACAGGATGCGCCAGTTCTGCCTCGACGTGGTCAGCATCCACAGCCCGACGGGGTTCGAGCGCGAGGTGAGCGAGTGGATGGCGGAGCAGCTATCAGCTCTGGGAATGGACGCGTTCTACCAGCACATCGACGAGAACACGGGCAACGCCGTCGGGCGCTTCGGCGGCGACGACGGCCCGCAGTTGCTGCTGTACGCGCCCATCGACACGCACATCGACCTGGTTGACGACTACGACCTCCCGTGGGTCGGGCCGCGCTTTAGCGACGACATGCTGACTCCGGCGTACGCGGACGAGCACGGTGACGTCATCGGGCTGGGCGCGAACAACCCAAAGGGGATGGTCACCGCAATCTGGGGCGCCATCGACGCCATCACACGCGCGGGCGTACCACTGAAGGGGCGCATCATCGGCGGGTTCGCCGGTGGCGGCATGCCCGTCAAGGCGCCGCCCAACAGCCCGACGGCGAACTCGGGGCTCGGCTCCGGCGTGAGCTATATGCTCAACCACGGCGTGTCGCCCGACTTCGGTATCATCTCCAAGCCAGGCTACGCGGTTGCATGGGAGGAGGTAGGGCTATGCTGGTTTAGGGTTGCGGTCAGTGGTGGCTACATCGGCTACGCGGGCCGTCCGCACGACGTGCCGGACTACAAGAACACCATCCTTGAGGCGGCGGTCATCATCCCTGAGATCGAGGCATGGCTAAACGAGTACAGCAAGGCGAACACATCGGGCCTATGCACCCCGTGGGGCGGCATCTCGACCATTCGTGGCGGCTGGCCGCACAAGCCATCGTTCTCGCCCGCGTCGACGGAGATGCTCATAGACGTGCGCGTGAACCCACGCAGTTCGACGGCGGACGTGCAGCACCAGTTCGCGGAGGGTATGGCGCAGATACAGGCGCGCCACCCCAACATCCGCATCGAGTGGGAGATGTTCGGCTCCTACCCCGGCGCCTCCACCGACCCGTACCACTGGATCATCCAATCGACGATGCGCGGCTGGGAGCACGTAGAGGGCAAGCAACACCACGCGCGCACGGGTACGAGCGGCCAAACCGACGCGTCGGCAATTCGCAACCTAGGCGTGCCGCTGGCGCGCGTCGGGCAGCCGCCTTCGCCATCTCACGTGCGACAGGACTACACCTACGGGCTCAGCGGCATGGGCGTGGGCCATATGCCGCACCTCACCAATGTGGCCAAGATCATCGTCTACGCCGTTATCGACTCGTGCATGCGCTCGCGAGAGGAAGTCGGGCTGGCGCAGTGAGGCAGGGCCCCCCTGCAGCGGGAGTGATAACGGGCCGTCTCACGCTGCTCAACGCGGGGCCTATGCGCGCCGCATCTGCGGGCGATCGAGCCCAGACCTCGGGCCCCGGCGATACCCTATGCAACAACTGCGGCTAACGCGACTTCCTGTCACCACATGGGGATGCCATCGCACAGCGCCCCCAGCGGACGGGGGCGCTCGCGCTCATGTCGGTGGGCGCTGACAAGTCGCGGTGCTATCGGCTGACCGCGCTGCAGGTAAACGGCACCGCAGCGAACTTCCTGAACAACCCCCAGCCCCCCGAAAGGCCGGCGCGCATCCGCCAGGGACGCTGGGAAGCAGCCTTAAGATCCTCTACGTCAACCCCGATCGCCTTGCGTATGAGGGCATTCAGCCGTTCCTGGCGCGGTTGCATATAATCCGCAATTCCCTTGCGAGCCTTCTATTGAATCAGGGCGCTAGCCTCAAGGGCAGCCAGGGTTGGCTAGGCCATTCCAGCATAGTCCTAACCGGTGACCTCTACGCCCACTTGTGTGTGGTCGGCAACGTGAAGTTGCAACCCTCCTTGAGCCTGCCTTGGGCGTCGACCCGCGGATTCGTGACCAATCTGTGATCCCTTCAGGCACCGGTCGCTCAACCACCAGGACCGCTAGGCCCACGAACATGGCCATGATGCGCCAACTGGCGGTCACACCAGTTCGGCTCGCTGCTTGACGTGTAGCAAGCACGCTGCTACCCGTAGGGCCGTGAGGGCCTTTCGCAAGTGTCGCGCGTCGGCACGATGCAGTTGCGGTAGCTGGAAACGATTTCCTCAGGGTCATCTGCGAGCATGCGGCCAAGCACGGGGAGGCGGAGCGCCATGCGGTACAGCAAGTCCTCGTCGAAGGCCGGGAATAGACGCAGGAGGGGGGCGGATACTCGCCCCCCTCCTAGTATGAGGCCCTCTGGACTAGGTTGCTAGCTGCCTAGGCTGGCGATGAAGGCGTCGCGGTCGAAGGTCTCTTCCCACTCACGAATGCCCTCAATGCCGTAGGTCACACCGGCCTCCTCGTACGCCCGTCGGGCGCCGGGGTGGAACGACGACTGCGGGTTCCACGTGTGCGCGAACCGCTCCTTCCACGTCAGCGAGATGAACGGGAAGTAGTCGTCTGCCAGGTCGATGTTCTCAACCACCGACCGTGCGATGTGGTACATCGCCGCCTCAGATGCGTACGGGCTGGTCATGAAATTGACCGTAATCGAGCCCGTGCAGTACTCCTCCTCAGCGCGAACCATGTCGTAGTTCACCTTCGCCGCACGGCTCAGGTCGCCCCTGAGCAGCTTCACGGGCGGAAGCAGACCGTTATTGGCCCACTCTGGGTTGTTCGCGCGCCCCTGTTCGATGACGTCAAGCGGCGTGTCCACGTTGAACAGCGAGCCCGTCAGTGTCGCGACCTGGTTGATCTGCGGAGTCGCAGAGCCCAGCGGATGGCCGGCGAAGATGATGCCATGGCCAGTCACGTCGACATCGCGGTCCTGCAATGCCTCGTGGCCGGGCTTGGCACCGCCAATAATCTCGGTGAAGGTGCCGCGTACGCCGGCAGCCTCCGTCAGGATGATGGCGACGGGCAACACGGTGTTGCCCGGTGAGCCCATCAGCACGCGCTTGCCTTCGAAGTCATGGACGCTGCGGATCTCGGGGTCGAGTGTGTACCAGTTCATGCATGCCGCCGGGTAGGACATCCACAGGTTCTGCGGCCGCGGCGTCACCACCAGGCCGCCCGTGAAGTTCATGTTCTCATCCACGGCCTCTCGCGGGCTAAGACCGAGGTCTTCGGCGGTATCCCACAGCGGCACGTGGTCCTCGTTCAAGCGGAAGATCAGGCCCGTGCCGTCGACGCCGTCGGCGTCGTACTCATTGCGGTTTCGCTGGATGAAGTCCATCGCCTCCTGCTCGCTAGCATCCTGAGGCGTGAACGTGATCTTGCCGCCCGTGCCACGGTCGACCATCTCACGCCAACCCTCGATGAACGGCGCATAAGAGGCCTGCCCCGCCAGGAAGCGGAAGTGAGCCACTGGAATCTCGTCTTCCTTTGGCATCATCTCCCCGTCGCCATCCTTGGGCTCCATCGCCGCCTCGGTCGGCGTGGCGGTCGGCGCAGGTGTCGGCGTCGCCGTGGGATCGCTGCCACACGCAGCGACCAAGAGCGCAACCACCGCGGCGATTGCCATCAGCACTACGGACTTTCTCATTATGTCCCCCGTGTCGCCAGGATGCCCCGGGCCCTGCTCGGAGCCAACTGCACAAGCAGGGAGCATACTACGAGGAGGTGCGCCCAGCGTCAATCGGGCGACGAAAACGGCGCCTATATCGGAACTAGAGGTGCGAGATGGCGCGCTTGGTGGGACTCGAACCCACGGCCTCATCCTCCGCAGGGATGCGCTCTATCCACTGAGCTACAAGCGCGCACAGGCTCCAATGGCGAGAGTGGTGCCGAGGGCGAGATTCGAACTCGCACATCCGAACGGATACTACGCCCTGAACGTAGCGCGTCTACCGATTCCGCCACCTCGGCACTCGCCTTGCGCCCCAGTATAGCGCACCGCATGGCCCTCCCGTAGAGCCAGGGCAGGCCAAAGCGCGCACAGCTAAGCACTGGACAGGCAGCAGCAGCCTTTCCTCTAATACACGGAGACCGATAACCGTGGTGGGATGGAAATGGCGAATGGCGAGTCCGAGTCGTCGGCAGCGCAGTGGAACGACGAAAGCCTGTGGGAGTATGTCAGCGCGCGAGGGATGGGCCGTCGCCAGTTCTTACGCCTGATGCTGGCAGGCGGCACCGTGGCAGTTCTCACCGCCTGTGTCGGCATGCCGCTCATTGAAACGCCGCAGCCGGCTGCAGGGACTGCGTCCGACGCAGCTTCCGACGGTCCATGGTTCAAAGACCCCGGACCGTTCATCCGGCACGAGAAGAGCCTGGAAGCCCGTCTAGAAAACATGGAGGGGCTCATCACGCCCAACCGCCACTTCTTTGTCAGAAACAACTCCTTCAGCCTGGACCTGAACACCTCAGATTGGCGCCTCTCCGTGGAGGGTGATGCGGTAGCAGAGCCGATGGTGCTGACCTACGACGACATTAGAAGCCTGCCCAGTCGCACCTTGACATCGTACCTCGAGTGCGCCGGCAATCACCGTGCCATGTTCGATGTTCTGAAAGGACAGAAGGCATCGGGCACGCAATGGATGACGGGAGGTGTCAGCAACGGCGAATGGGTAGGCGCCGCACTGCGAGATGTGCTCACCCTAGCAGGAATTCATGCCAGCGCCGTTAGCGTCTTGCTGGTAGGGCTGGACTCCGAATCACCGGAGAGGGGCTTTCGCTACGTCCTGCCGGCGGAGAAGGCGATGCACCCGGACACGCTGCTGGCCTACGTGCTCAACGGTGAACCGCTGCCAAAGGACCACGGCTTTCCCTTGCGCGCCCTTGTGCCGGGCTGGGCTGGCAGCGCGAACATAAAGTGGCTTGGGCGCATTGTTGTTTCGTCTCAACAGGTGTGGACGCGCAACAACACAACCTCCTATGTCCTCGCCGGCGACCACTATCCACCGGAGGGCGAGTCGCGGGGCAAGCCTGTGACAGCGCAGGTGATAAAGAGCGCGCTCGCTCTGCCTTGGCCGGCGCATCTCAAGGCGGGGCGCCACCGTATTCACGGGTACGCCCACTCCCCCGCCGGGCGGATCGCACATGTGGAATGGAGCACCAACTCCGGGCGTACGTGGGAGCGTGCGGATCTGACCGGCCAGCAGCAGGACTATTCCTGGGCGCGGTTCGAGTTCGCCTGGGACGCGATGCCGGGCAACCGCGAAATCATGACGCGCGCGACCGATACCGCAGGCAATACGCAACCAGATGAAGTGCCCTTCAACGAGATGGGCTACCTCTTCAACCAGCCGCTGCCTCATCCGATAAGCGTCGTGTAGCCAGCATGGCCGGTTATGGACGGCGAACGTGCGAATGCGCTATGCAGGCCTAGTTTGCCTGAGGGCGAGCAACCATCCAGTCATTGCTCCTAGCAGCCCGCCGAGGACGAAAAGAGATGCAAAGAAAGACAGCCAAACAGTCCTGGTGAGTTCGCAGTCCACTCTGATCTTGCTGCCTGGGTCAAGGCCGAGGCAGTTCGCGAAGATGGCAGTGAAGATGAGGCCGTTCATACCGAGAACGATGCCTACAAAGAACCCCTTCACCATGAAATGGCGTTTGCCGTTGGTCGGGACTTCCCGCCTTCGCCGACGGATGAAGGCTGGAACGAGCACCGTCAGTGCGCCAAGGGCGCCACCAATGAATGCAAAGGCGAGGAAGGCCATCGCGTTGTCCCTGCTTGGGCCCTCAACGATGGCCATTAACACCAGCCCGACAATGCCGGGTATCGACCCAAGAGCACATCCCCGCGCTAGGCCTAGTGGGCTCACCATGGTGTGCTGATCTCTCGTAGGCCGCACCTGTCGAGAGTTCGCCACAGCATAGCGCACCATGTGATCTTCCCGTGGCGTGGAGGCGAGCCGAGGTGCGCACGACCAGACAAGGGACACGCGCAGGTACTTTCAATCCGGGGTTGGGCAACCCGTTGCCCCAATATGGCGTAACGCAATGGGCAGCAGAAGAGGCGCGCTTATGGGACAGACTCCAGTTGGCTCGCGCAATGCAGTACCGTAGCCATGTAAGACGAACCGCTTCGGTCACGGGAGCGTTGAGTGGCTGAACCGTTGGACCAGCGAGCAGAGCCGACAGGGCACAGCCCAAGCGCCGGACGGGTCAGGCCACTGGGCTCCCTCGCGTTCGCGGAATTCCGGTTGGTTCTCATCACCTTCATGGCCGCTTTTGTCGCCTTCCATATGCGACAGGTCACAAACCTCTATGTGATCTGGGACATTACCGGCTCCCCTCTCAGCCTTGGACTCCTCGGCCTCTTTCAATTCGGGCCGATGCTGCTCCTCGTATTCATCGGAGGCTCGGTAGCCGACATCGTGGACCGCCGGACTTTGCTGATTCTCACGCAATCGGGCAACCTGGTACTGGCCGGCGCTCTTGCCATGCTCATGCTGACGGACAGCATCCAAGTGTGGCACATCTATGGGACCACCTTGGTCGCGTCTGCAGTGAACACATTCGAAGGCCCCGCGCGAATGGCGATGCTCCCTCGGCTCGTGCCCAGGACCCATCTCATGAATGCGATCACGTTGAACCAAGCCGCCCGCCACGGCGCGATGCTCATCGGGCCGGCAATAGGAGGTCTGTTGATTGGTCTGGTCGGCACGGGCTGGACCTACGCAGTGGTCTGCTTCGTTTTCATCCCCACGGTCGGCACGCTGTTCCTGATCAAGGCGATGCCACCCAGCGACGCGGGGGGCCGAAGGCACATGGACGTGAGGTCGATGCTCGAGGGATTCCGCTTCGTCTTTGGCGCCCAGGTGATACTTGCCATGCTCATGCTGGATATTGTCGCGATGCTGTTCACGAACCACCGGGGGCTTGTGCCGGTGTTCAAGGACATTTTAGACACCGGCAGCTTCGGCTACGGCCTGCTCTTCTCCGCGCCGGCAGCTGGATTTCTATTGGGCGCTGGCGCGCTCCTCGTTGCAGGTGACTTCAGGCACAAAGGGCTCGTGGTGGCGGCCTCTTACCTCGCCTATCTGGCATCAATAGCAATGTTCGCTCTGTCCCGGAACTACCTCCTCTCGCTGGCGGCGCTCACTTTGGTTGGCGCCACAGATGGGATAGGGACGATCGTGCGCTCCACCATCTTCCAGATGGCAGTGCCCGACAACATTCGGGGCCGCGCCACTGCGGTGCTCCAGCTCTCGAACCGTGGTGGTCCGTCGTTGGGTCAGGTAATCCTTGGCGCCATGGCAGCTGCGATTCTGGCGCCCAATGCGCTCCTCGTGGGAGTCGCCATCGGCGTCACAACACTAGTCCTGACGATGCTCGCGGTGCGCGGTCTAGTCCGGTACCAAGGCTGAGCGCGGGGGTATACTTGCGCGCAACGTCGGAGGCGCGAGGTGGCCCATGGGCATCATCGAGTCGAATGTCACGGAGATGGCCAAGAACTGGCTCGATCCCGAGCGCAGGGTCGTATACAGGAAGATCTTTGTCGATGAGGGCCTGTATGCACTCGAGCAAGAGCGCGTATTCGCAAGGACGTGGCTCTTCGTGGGCCACGAGTCGCAGATCCAGAAGCCGGGCGACTACTTCGTCTCCCGCATGGGCGAGGAGTCGGTCATCCTCACCCGCGACCGGCAGGGCGAGATCCACGTCTTCCTCAACTCCTGCATGCACCGCGGGATGAGGGTCTGCCGCTACGATGAGGGCAACACCCCCATCTTCACCTGCCCCTACCACGGCTGGTCGTACGGCCTCAGCGGCGACCTGGTGGGCGTGCCCTACTTCAAGGAGGCGTACCACTCCGAGCTGAAGAAGGAGGAGTGGGGCCTCAAGGAGGTCGGGCAACTCTGCAACTACAAGGGCACCATCTGGGCCACGTGGGACAAGACCGCTCCGTCGTTCGAGGAGTACCTCGGAGGCATGGCCTTCCACCTCGACGACCTGCTGGACGCTCGTGACGGCAGCCCGGGTGGGTCGGAAGTCGTGGGCGGCGTCCAGAAATGGCTGACCCGGGCCAACTGGAAGATCTCCGCCGAGAATCGCGCGGGCGACCTCTACCACGTCATAAGCCATCGGTCCGTGGATCTGGCCGGCATCGGTCCGTCGCGCGGTCAGGGTCGCCGCGACGCCGAGCAGCACCCGTTTCGGGGCTACAGCCTGCTGTTGGAAAACGGCCACGGCATGATGACCTCGGAGCAGACCGCCTTACACCCTGCCACACCCCAGTTCAAGGAGATTCCCGAGGTGGCGGAGTGGTTCGAGCATGCCTACTACGAGCGCCAGAAGCGTCTGGGCGACCGCGCCAGAATCGGCACCGGACTAGGAATAGGGGGCAACGTGTTCCCGAACCTGTCCTTCTGGGTACACCAACCGCGCCGCCTGTTCCTCATCAACCCCGGCGGCTCTGCGAAGCGCTCGGAACTGTGGTCGTGGGGACTGGTCGACAAGAACGCACCCAAGGCCGTCAGGGACATGCTTCGCCACTACGCATTGCGCTACGCAGGCCCGGCAGGCATGACGGAGCAGGACGACATGGAGAATTGGGATTACGCCACGAAGGCCTCGTCAGGGACCATGGCGCGCAGGCTGCCCTACAACTATCAGCTGGGGCGGGGCTACGAGCACGCGCACCCCGACATGCCAGGTTCCGCGGTGGAGCGCTGGTCAGAGACGAATCAGTTCGGGATGTACTCGTTCTGGGCGGAACTGATGGTGTCCGATTCGTGGGACGAACTCATGGAGGCGCGTAAGCGCCGCGCGAAGCCGTAGGCCGGCCTATCCGGGTTCTGCGTGGGTGAGCAGCCACTCTTCCCCGAATTCCTCATAGACGAACACCATGTTTACGGAACCCCCGGGGAAGCTGGCCTTGTGCTTGATCTCCCATTTGCCTGGGGCGATTTCCGTGGGTGGAGACGTCTCCTCTGCTGTAAAGGTCACGCCGGCGTTCTCGAAAGGCTTGATCTCTAATCGGGTCTGCTCTTCCCGCTCCTCCCAGTAACCTTCCGAGTAGAAGGCCTTGAGCCCTTCGATGTCGTACGTGTTGTAGACCTCCCACAGACGCATGGTCTTTTCGCTGAGATGTTGGGCAAGGCCTGCCGGATCGGTGGGGGCCACTTCCCCGGATACGCTCTCGGCGGGCGCAGACTCCACCTGTGGTGCGTCTGTGGGAGTAGGAGTGGGCGTGGGTGTTGGGGCTGACCCGCCGCACCCCGCCAGGACAAAGGACAACGCCAAGATAGCCGCCAGCGCCGCTTTCCCCTGCAGCATTCCGTCCCTCCCTCCTACAGCGCATTGGACGGAGGCCCTGCACGGGCTCTCCCCCGGACAGTCCCATTGAGCTGCCCGCAGGCACAGGGACAGGGCCGCATTATCAGCCTAACGTCGCTGAGGGGGAAAGGCGGTGTGAGCCGGTTTCGCCGGCACTTTCGTAGCCTTGCTGAGCAGCCGGCCAAGCTTTGAGGCCTCTCACGCTACTGTCGCCACAGCTCCAGTAGATGAGTGGTCAAGGCCGGTGGGCGTGGTAGGCATTGTTATACCATCTGTCCATGGATCAAGTAAGAATCCTCCATTCCCTTGAAGAGAAACACGTCCGCTCGGCAATCGCCCTTTTTTATGAAGCTTTCGCCGAAAAGTTCCACATAGGCTTCAGCAATACGGACCAGGTTTACCTCCTCTTTCATGATTCAATCGACCGTGACAATTGCATCATCGCGCTGCAAAACGATGATTTGCTGGGCATCCTCACTTACCAAACCATACAGGTTGAGTTCTTCCACTTGCGCCTCGGTGCTCTGTTTCGCCGCTTCTGGCCATGGCGGGCGCTGCGCATGGCATTGAACCTTGTGCTGCTCGACGAATCGGCAAAGCCCGAAGAGTTCATCGTGTCCTCCATCTCCGTAAACGAGCAGTCGCGCGGATTGGGTGTCGGAACCAGGCTGATGAACGCCGCTGAAGAGCTAGCCAGGGAAAGTGGCAAGAATTTCTTGTCTCTGGGTGTTGTTGGCCAGAACAAGGATGCCCGTCGCCTCTATGAAAGACTCGGCTACCGCGTAACTGGATCCAGTCGGGGCTGTCTGATCCGCTGGGTGACAGGGGACGACGTCGTACACCACATGAAGAAGCCCCTCGCGCTTGAGGAGTGATACACACCTCTCCGGCCTGATGACTCTCTGGCAGTGGACTGCTCACGCGCTATGAATACGTATGCGCATGTCCCAAATGTTTGGCAAAACCCTGCGAGATGACCCGCCTGACGCGGACACCGCAGGACGCCGTCCTCACGCACATGGGGGCGAACTGCCCTCCATGAACCCCTGGTCGACGTCGGGATAGCCGTCCCTATACCAGTCTGTGAAGCGCGCGCCACGCCGGCCGTCTCAAGTTCTTCCGCCCCTATGCCTTACACCACAGGGGTTGCGAGACCTCGGTGCGCCGACAGGCTGCCGAGCGACATCTCGAAGACGGCGGTATCTACCGTAAGCGGTGGTGGGCGAAGCAGGACTTGAACCTGCGACCTCCTGCGTGTGAAGCAGGCGCTCTAACCACTGAGCTATCCGCCCATCGCCGCTATGCACCATTGTCCACAGTGTGGGGCGGCGTGTAAACCGCGCGGAGTCAGACGATGCCGCCGGCGCGGTCGTAGGCTGCGATGGCGTCGGGAAGCGAGATGGTGGGCTCCCATCCGAGCTCGCGGCGCGCTTTGGTGATGTCTGCAAGGGTGATCATCGCCTCTCCCATGCGCTCCGCGATGTAGACGATGGGATGCTGAAAGAGGCTGGCGACCTCGTTGATGGTGAACGCCGTGCCGTAGCCGATGTTGTAAACCTCGCCGCTGCGTCCATCGAGGGCAGCATGCAGATTGGCGCGCGCGACGTCATGCACGTGAACGAAGTCGCGTGCCTGTGTGCCGTCGCCGGTGATGGTCAGCGGCTTGCCGGAGCGGCGCAGGTGGTCGAATACACCGACGACGGGCGTGTACGCGCTGTAGGGGTTGGCTTCACTGAAGGAGCGCGGGCCGTAGACGTTGAAATAGCGCAATGACACTGCCGGGATGCCGTAGCGCCCTCCGAGGATGAAGGAGTACTGCTCACCGGCGTACTTCTGGAGCGCATAGGGGCTGATGCAGCGAATGGGCGCGGTTTCGTCGGTCGGTGTCCTCTCAGGAGTGCCATAGCAAGCGGACGACCCTGAGTACACGAACCGGCGGATCGTCGTGCTGCCGCGAAGCGCCTCGAGGCAACGAATGGCGCCGACGACGTTGACCATCTCGTGCTCGACGGGCTGCTCGAAGGAAGGCGCGATACGCGGAAGGGCGGCTAGGTGGAAGACGTACTGCGCGCCCTTGAAAGTGCGTGCGAGGAGCTGGTGGTCGAGGATGCTGCCCTCTACGAACTCGGCCTGCGGATTGAGGTTGCCGCGCGCGCCGGTGGACAGCTCATCGACGACAACGACGTCCCAACCCTTCGCAACGAGCAGGTCGGTGAGGTGCGAACCGATGAAGCCGGCACCGCCAGTGACGACCGCCCTAGGCATGCCCTCTACCCCGCCTGCCGCCCGGGCCGGCTACGCCCAATCGCCCTTCAGGAAATTGAGCACGTGAGCGTTGTACTCTTCCGGCTTCTCGAAGGGCGACCAGTGTCCGGCATCCTTGAGAACGACGAGCCGGGAATTGGGGATGAGGTTGAGGGCATTGATGCCGATCTCGAAGTGGCAGGTGCGGTCGTTGCGGCCCCAGATGATGAGCGTCGGCGCCTCAATGCCCATGATGTCGTGGCTGTGGTCGTAGGGAACGCTCCGAGACTGTGCGCGCGCATCGATGAGGTCCTGCCGTCCCGTGTGGTAGCCAATGAGGTAGTCGACAAGATCGTCGGTGATGAGATCCTTGTTGACGATGTGCATGTCAAGGTAGCGCCGGAAGTTCTCGCGCGTGGGGTTCAGGCCCGCCTCGCGCGAGGCAATGATGCCCTCCTCCGGCTTGTTGACCATGAGGTATTCGTTGGGGTACCCGCCGCCCGTGCCGATGTGGCCACTGCCCCAGATCATCTTCCGTGTCTTCTCCGGGAACATGTAGGCGAAGGTGAGCGCCGACTGGCCGCCCTGCGAGTTGCCGAGGATGTATGCCTTGTCGATGCCGAGCTCGTCCATGAGGGCGGCGGCCATCCTGGCCTGCAGCTTGTGCATCGGCTCCTCGTAGATGATGGGGCCGGTCTTGGCGTAGTTGGGCAAGTCCATCGCAATGCACCGGAAGTGCTGCGACAGCTCGGGGAAGTTCTTGTGGAACGTTATCCACGCAGTGGAACCAGGACCGTATGAATGGAGCATGATGAGCGGGTCGCCGCTGCCGATGTCGTGGTAGTGGATGGTCGTGCCGAGCGCTTGCACGGTCCGGCTAGTGCCTTCTTCGGTCAATTGCGCTGTGGTAGCCATGCTGGCCTCCTTGGTATCGGGCGTCGGCGCAAAGGGTAGCGCCTACAGGCCCGGCGCGCTAGGCCCATTCGGTTGGTGAAGGATAAAGGAGACTTAAACGTGTTCTAACGCGCAATACCACCGAATACAGTAGTGTGGGCGATGTGAAGTTTACCTTCCCTAGCGGGGGTAACGCATGAAGCAGATACCACTAAGGGTCGTCGCGCATCGAGGGGCAAGCGCCTGTGCGCCGGAGAACACGCTCGGCGCGTTCGAGGCGGCCGTCAGCATGGGCGCAATGGAGGTGGAAGCCGACGCGCGTCTCACCGCCGACGGTCACCCCATCCTCATCCACGACGCAACGCTCCAACGCACGACGAACGGGGAAGGCCTCGTAGGCCAGACGTCGTTGGTGGTCATCAAGCAACTGGACGCCACATCGTGGCATCAGGGCAACAAAGCGGCGGAGGCGCCGCCCGAGCTAGGCGACCTCTTCGCGCGATTCGGCGATCGCCTGATCTATCACGTCGACTTGAAGAGCGAAGGCGAGGGGCTTGCGGAGGAGGTGGCCTTGGCGGCCAAACGGCGCAGCGTTGGGGCCAACGTCATCGTGACGGGGACCGAGAGACGCCACTTGCAAGCAGCCCGCACAGCCAATGATGCGATACGCATCGGTTGGACCGTGCGCCGCGACCTGGGAACGCTTACTTCGGACGCCGTGCGCGAAGCGGTAGGCATGGATGTGACGGAGCTGGTCATGCACGTCGCGGAGGCGCCGCGCTGGCTCGTCCGCTATGCCCGGCGTAGCGGAATGCACGTACGCTTCTTCGGCCTGGCGGACGATGCGGCCGTGGTCGATGCGATCAAAGGCGGCGCAACAGCGCTGACGCTGGACGACCCGAGCCTGGACACACTGCGCCGCATCGGGGCAAGGTACTCGTTCGAGCCGATGCATTCACGGCTGGCACTAGCGGTCTGAGCGCCCCAGCCTCATCGCAATAATCCCCGCTAACTCCACGTTAACAGAGGTGCGCGTTATCCCTTAAAGGTGCGCTCCTAGCCTGCGTACGTACCCCAAGATCTTGGAGAGAGTTATCCATGAAGCACGCGAAACAGGTCTGGCTTACGTACCGAGCGGCATTGTTCGCCGCGTTGGCAGTGGTCGCGCTGGCTGCAGCAGCCTGCGGCAGCGACCCGACGCCGACTAGAAAGCAGGTGCCCCAAGGCAGCGACCCAACGCCGACTGAAGAGCAGATGCCCCAGTTGGGCGGCAGCATCGAGGTGGACGGTTCCTCTACCGTCTTCCCCATCACTGAGGCCGTGGCAGAGGAGTTCCGCAAGGTGCACCCGGGCGTGCAGGTGAATGTAGCCGTGTCCGGTACAGGCGGCGGCTTCAAGCGGTTCACCGTCGGCGAGACGGACATCTCCGATGCCTCGCGGCTCATCAAGGACTCGGAGGCAGAGGCGGCTGCAGAGAACGGCATCGAGTACATCAAGATGCGCGTCGGCACCGACGGCCTGTCGGTCGTAGTCAACCCCGACAACGACTTCGTCACCTGCTTGACTGTCGAAGAGCTGCACGCCATCTGGGCGCCTGGGTCGGAAGTGAACAACTGGAACCAGGTGCGCTCGGGCTTCCCCGACAGGCGGATCCGCCTGTACGGTCCCGATACCGACTCCGGCACGTTCGACTACTTCACCGAGGAGATCAACGGTGAGGCGCAGACGTCGCGTTCCGACTACACGGCGAGCCCGGACGACAACGTGCTGGTGCAGGGCGTCAGCGGCGACCGCAACGCACTCGGCTACTTCGGCTACGCATACTATATCGAGAATCAGGACCTAGTCCGCGTGGTCGCCGTCGACAATGGCGACGGGTGCGTGGCGCCAGAGCCTTCGAGCATAGAGGACGGCAGCTACACGCCCCTGTCGCGCCCGCTGTTCATCTACGTCAACGCGGAGTCACTAAGGCGGCCGGAGATGGCAGCCTTCATCGACTTCTACATGGTGCATGGGGCGCAGTTGACGGAGGAAGTCGGCTACATTGCCTCTGACGCTGCGACTTACACCGCTAACAGGGAAGCCGCAAAGGCAGCGGCCAGGAACTAGATGAGGCAGCAGGGCGGAACGCCGAAGCGCCCGCCAGCCGCCCCCTTTGCTGCCCCGCGGCGCCCGAGACGTCCTCCCCTCGGGACAGCCGCTGGGCAGCAAAGGGGGCGAATCACAACACCATGCCCTCTTTAGCCTCGTCTTGCCTCGCCGAACTGGTGGGCACCTACTTGCTCGTGCTATTCGGCACGGGCGCCGTTGCTGCGGCCGTCGTCACGCCTTCCGGCCTCGAGCTATGGCACGTGGCGTCTGTGTGGGGGCTTGGAATAGCCTTCGCGATCTACGTGACGGCGGCGGTCTCCGGCGCGCATCTCAACCCTGCGGTCAGCCTAGCGCTCGCGCTGTTTCGGCGGCGCGACTTCCCTATCGGCCACCTCGTCCCCTACTGGCTCTCGCAACTCGGGGGCGCAACGCTGGCCGGCCTCACGGTGTTCGGTCTCTACCGCACGTTCATAGCTCGGTTCGAAGCGGCCAACGGCATCGTCCGCGGCGAGCCGGGGAGCGAGCTGTCGGCGATGGTGTTCGGCGAGTACTTTCCCAACCCCGCGATGTACGGCACCGGCGCTGGTGCCGCCGGGCTGATCTCGCCCCTTGGCGCAGCGGCGGTCGAGGGCTTTGGCACTGCGGTGCTCGTGCTGGTGATTTTCGCGGTGACCGACCGCCGCAACGCAAGCCTGCCGGCCAAGTATCTAGCGCCGCTGCTCATCGGATTTACGGTGACAGTGCTAATCGCCCTCTTTGCACCCCTAACACAGGCGGGCTGGAATCCCGCGCGTGATTTCGGACCACGCATTGTCGCCTACTTTGCAGGCTGGGGCGATATCGCCATACCCGGGCCTTCCGCAGGCTTCTGGGCATACATCCTGGGGCCGCTCGTCGGAGGACCGCTCGGCGCGCTCGCGTACGAGACGCTCATTCGGCGCGGACTGCGCGAGGACATTCCGGTCGGAACGGAGGCGGGTGAGGATGGCCGATGACGCGTAGCTACGTGCTGTTCGTCTGCGTCCACAACGCCGGGCGCAGCCAGGTGGCCAAGGCGCTCTTCGACCGTGCGGCGATTGCGCGAGGACTCGAAGTGCGGGCGGAATCGGGCGGGACGGAGCCCGGGGAGCGCGTCCACCCTGTCGTGCAGGAGGCGATGCGCGAAATCGGCATCGACCTGTCGGACGCAAAGCCGCAACTGATGACCAATGAGAGCGTTGAGTCCGCAGCGCGCGTGATCACGATGGGCTGCGCAGTCGACGCAAACGAGTGCCCCGCCATCCTGCTCCGCGACGTAGAGGACTGGGAGCTGCCCGACCCGAAGGAGATGCCGCTGCCGAAGGTACGCGCCCTCCGTGACGTCATCGCCGCTCGCGTAGAGGCGTTGCTGGACACGCTGTAGCATCCGACACAGAATGTGCCGCATGCTGGCGGGATCGGCCGAGGTCTGGCAAGATTGCGCCAACGCCGAATGACAGGAGCAGGACCATGGCGCTTACCGAAGAGGGCATCGTACGCGTCCCGGGGCTGATGAGCCGCTGGGTCCGCCTCAGCAACGGGGCGAAGGCGCACTACGTCACAGCAGGCGACACCGGACCTGCCGTCGTGCTGCTCCACGGCGGCGCAACGGGGGCATCCGGCTCGGCGGTCTGGCGCAACATCGCGCCATTTCTGGGCGACAATGGCTTTCGCGTGTACTGTCCCGACATGCCTGGCTTCGGTCTGGCCGACACGCGCGAGGAGTATAGGCCGGTCAACGGCGCGCTCGACCACCTCGGCTTCCTCCGCCACTTCGTCGACGCGCTCTGCCTTGATGCCTTCCACCTATCGGGCAACTCGATGGGCTGTGCCAACACCATCAACTACACGCTGGCACACCCGGAGCGAGTGAACAGCTTCATCCTCATCAACGGCGGCCTCGGCAACCTGGTTGACCCGTCGAAGCACGTGAGTTCTGGCATCTCGCTGCCGCGCTTCGAGGGCACAGAAGAGTCGATGCGCCAGCACCTGGGGCCGCTGACCTACAAGAAGCCGTACCTGCCGGACGAGATAGTGAGGATGCGGACTGACGCTGCAAACCGGCAGAAGGAGTCGACCGCCGCCTTTCGGGGAGCGGGTCAAGCCATCGCTGGCGACCCCAACCTGAGCCAGGTGCTCGCAACCAAGGGGCGGCTGGACCGACTAACGGTTCCCGGCATATACCTCTTCGGACGGCAGGACGACCTGTCGCCGGTGGAGAACGGCTACAACCAAGAAGACGCGCTACCGAACGTGCAGTTCTTCTACCCCGACGAGTGCGGGCACGTCGGGCAACAGGACCAGCCCGAGATGTTCCGACAGGTCTTCCTGGAGTTCTTCCGCGACGGGATGGTTGGGCGCGAGACCGCCGAGTGGGCGGGGGTATCAACGCGGCGGCCCGAGCTAGAACACCTGGTGCAACCAGCGGCCGTTGCGGCGGGGTAGCGTCCGCTAACCCGGTAGCGGCATGAAGGACGTTGCTATCGCCGAACACCTCGCCTCGCTCGGCCTGGAGGCCGAGGCGGGGGTTGTGGCGCGCAGCCTCATAGAGGCGGTCGGCTTGACGCGAGCAGGCAAACAGCGCATCGCCATCTCGAAACTCCGGGACATCGAGTCATTGGTTTCCGACCGGTTCGTCAGGGTGTGTCACCGTCCGGCCTGCCGCAAGGCGGGCGTCCGGATCGAACGGGCCGAGGGACGCATGCGCGTGGATGTCGCCAGCCGGCACTGCGACACGTGCAGCGGCTCCGACAACCGCAGCGCCGTCGAGCACATGGCGGTGGCAATGCGGCGGGTGGACAAGCGCAACCTGCTGGTCGTCGGCGGCACGCCTAACACGCGGGAGGACCTAAAGAGGCTGCTCCCTGCCGACTGCGAAGCGCGCTTTGTCCCGGATGAGCGCCATACCGCGAAGGAGGCGGAGGCCAACATCCGATGGGCGGACATCGTCGTCACATGGGCATCGACGCAGATATCACACAAGGTGACGAACCACTACCGGCGCTTGTCCAGCACAACGTCGCCGCCGGGACTAATGTCCAACCGCCGGGGCGTCGCCGCGCTGGCCCACGAGGTCACGCGCCACCTAAGAGGCCGGTAGGCACGGCACTTCCCAGGAGCCTTCTCGAGTGACCACGCTCTTCACTATCGGGTGGAGCAAGATGGAACCGGCGGGCCTCGTCGAGCTGCTGAAGCAGCATAGGGTAGAGACGCTGGTGGACATCCGCTGGAAGCCCTACTCTCGCTTCAGGCCTGGCTTCAACAAGAATCGGCTAGGACATGAGAGCGGCCCGCTGCTCTCTGAAGGGATCGGCTACGTCCACATGGTCGAGCTCGGCAACGAAGGCAAGGATACGGGCACCGTCCAACTCGTCGATGAAGCGGTGGGGCTAGAAAGGTTGCAGGCTGAGATAGAACGCGGACTGGTCGCCATCATGTGCGTGTGCTTCGACCCGGAGAGATGCCACCGCCGCCTCGTGGCCTCGCGCATGCAGCAGCGCATCGAGAGTCTGGAGGTCGTGCACCTTCGCAGGGCTGCATCGACCGCATTGCTGCTGTAATGGAACGGTGGTCGGGGAGCCGGGATTTGAACCCGGGACCTCTACGTCCCGAACGTAGCGCTCTACCGAACTGAGCCACTCCCCGAGCACTGCGCTTCGCCAGAGGCGCCGCGACAGTTGATTATAGTGGACGGGCCGGATTACGTCGTGGCGCCGGCCAGGAGCCGCTCCGCCTCGCGCATATCCTTCTGCGATTCGACCGACTGCCAGTAGGACGTGCAGGCGCAACCTACGATGTTGCCTTCTCGCGCGAGTTGCGGGAACAGCTCCGCCTCATGATCGCCTTCGCTGGGGAAGCGCCCCTTCAGCGAGCCGTCGAGCACGTAGACCCCTGCGTTGAACCAGTAGGGCAGCTCCGGTTTCTCACGGAAGTTGCGAACGACGTTGTCCTCGTCCACGTCGACGATGCCGTACTGGCTGACGAGCCTCTTGAGCAGGATGGTCGCTAGCGCCCCGCTGCGCTGGTGCGTTGCAACCATTTCGGCCAGCGATTGGCCTGTGAGCACGTCGCCGTTGGTGGCGACGACGGCGGACGCCTCAGAACAGGCCTGCTCCCACCCGTTGCGTATTGCGCCGCCCCTCCCCAGAGGGCTGGTCTCGCGCACGCATTCCACCTGAAGGCCGGGAACACGATCGACGGAGAAGTAGTCCTCGACGACCACGCCGAGGTAGCCGGTGAGCAGAACGGCACGGACAATGCCCTCACCTCTCAGCCACCGAAGGTGGTGCTCGAGTATGGGGCGTCCGCCAACCTCGACCATCGGCTTGGGGCGGTCGTCGGTGAGCGGGCGAAGGCGCTCACCCTTGCCACCTGCCAGGACCAGCGCAGTGTCGACTTGGCCCAACATGGGCAGCAAGTGTAAGGGGTGCGTGCAGAATCCGTAAACGGGAAACGTGATACGCCGCTGCACACATTGCCGCTGAAGATTGGCCCTTGGTAGACTGGGCGCCTAGCCTGTCGCGCGTCATGACAACCCCATCCGGCGCACAACAGCCCACGGTCTCCGTCCTCATCCCGACCTTCAACGAGCGGGAGAACGTACAGGTATTGGTGCCGCGTGTGCTGGCGGTGCTCGAGCCTACGCCGTGCGAGGTGATCGTCGTCGACGACGGCAGCCCCGACGGAACGGCGGGCGCCGTGCGCGCCATCTCCGAGCAAGACCCGCGCGTCGTCCTCGTCAGCAGGCCGACGAAGATGGGGCTGTCAAGCGCGGTTTTCGAGGGGGCCGCAAGCGCGTCAGGCCGCTACGTCTGCGCCATGGACGCCGACCTCTCCCACGATCCTGAGGAGTTGCCAGGGATGTTGGAGCGGGCGGAAGCCGGCTGCGACATCGTCGTCGGTTCGCGGTTTGCAGCAGGCGGGCGCATCCTGGATGTGCCGCTCAGCCGCCGCGTCGTCAGTATTGCGGCCAACCTCTTCTCGCGGGCGGTCCTCCGCATCCGGTGCGGCGACGTGCTAACGGGTTATGTCCTCTGCGACCGCCAATTGCTGTTGAGCGTACCCACGCGCTACTCAGTACGTGGCTTCAAGTTCCTGCTCGAGCTACTGGCAACGCAGCGTGGCGCAAGGGTTTGCGAATGGCCCATCGTCTTCCGCAACCGGAAGGTGGGCGCGTCCAAAGCATCGCTGCGTGAAGGTATGGCGCTCGCGGCGCTGTGCTTGCGGCTGCTCGTGCGCGATTTCCGACGGACCGCGCCCCGGGGCTAGGAGCGGCGGCGGGAGCGACGGCGTATCCCAAAGGTCGCCGCGAGCGTCTTGGGCAGGTCGACCCACAATCGCATCTTGGAACCCTCGCGTGCATGCGTCCACTCGACGGGCACCTCCGCCACGCGCAACTCGTGCCGCCGCGCATGGGAGAGGACATCGAGGTCAAACGCCCATCCCTGCTCGCACACGAGCGGGGCGAGCAGCCGCCAGGCCTGCGCGCGAAACGCCTTTGCGCCGCACTGAGTATCGGTATAGGGCAGGCCGAGGAAGTAGCGCGACCACAATTGCGTCAGGCGGCTCACAATCTGGCGTGCGGCAGACCGCTCACGCCCGCCCGTCCGCTTGCCATAGCGATCCCCGATAGCGATGTCCGCGCCGTCGAGCGCACGGACGATGCGCTCCGTCTCCGGTGCGCGCACCATGTTGTCGGCGTCGGCAAACGCCAGCCTTTCGCCCGATGCGGCCGCGAGGCCCTCCCAAACGGCCCCGCCCTTCCCTAGCGGCTGTTCGTACTCCAGCAGACGGACTTCCGGCGCACTGCTCATCACTCCTTGAACGACGCTCCGTGTCTGGTCGCTGCAGCCGTTGGCGACGACCACCACCTCGAAACGCCCGCTCCATCCACTGCGGAAGTGCTGGACATACTCGGCCAGCGTGGGGCCTATGCGGTGCTCCTCGTTGTACGCGGGCATGACGATGGAGAGGGCGAGTTCGGTGCGCGACACCGGTGCGTTGGCCATCAGTCCACCCTCTCCAGGTTGGCGTAGGTGTGCAGCAGCCGCCTGACACCTGAACCGCCGGTAAAGGCGACGGTGAGCTCATAGTCGTTGCCGCTCGGCAGGCAGCTGACGATGATGCCCTGCCCGAACGCGGCATGGCTGACCTTGTCACCCGCCTTGAAGGGCGCGGCGGCGGCAACTGCGGACGCCGACGGCGTGCTCCAACGGTCGTACGCGACGGCCTGCGTGCCCGGGCGCTGGCGCCCGGGCACCTCCACAAGGTCGTCCGGTACGTCGCGCAGGAACCGCGAGGGGGGATTGCCCTGCACTGCCCCGTACAGCCGACGGCGGAAGGAGCGCAGCAGGCAGAGCCGGTCCTTGGCGCGGGTCATGCCGACGTAGCAGATCCGTCGTTCCTCCTCCAGCTGGCCTGGGTCGTCCATCGAGCGGAGGTGCGGTAGGACCCCCTCTTCCATGCCAACCATGATGACGACGGGAAACTCCAGCCCCTTGATCTGGTGTAGCGTGATGAGCGTCAGGTATTGCTGCTGGCCATCTTCCAACTCATCCTGCTCCGAGACGAGGGCCACCTGCTCGAGGAAGCCACCAAGCACATCCTCGGAGGTGCCCTCCCAGTCGGATGCAGCGTTCTGGAGTTCGCGCAGGTTGTCGAGGCGGTCGTCGGCATCGGGTTCGCCCGACTCGAGCAGCATCCGCCGGTAGCCGGTCCGTTCGACGGTCAACTCAACGAATTGCGGCAGGTTGGCAGTGTCCAGCTGCTCGCGCAGTCCGTTGAGCAGCCCGAGGAAGCCGAGCAGTTGCTCGCGCTGGCGCGCAGCGAACGGGGACGGCGCGACGCGTGCGCGGCCAGCCTCATCGCCGCCGAGCACCTGCAGTGCAGTGTACGGGGGCACTCCAAGGCTCGCCGCCCAAGCGAAAAGGTCGTCGAGCGTCTTCCTGCCGATGCCGCGCGCCGGTACGTTGATGACGCGGGCCAGGCTCACCTCATCGTAGGGGTCTCGGGCGAGGCGAAGGTAGGCAAGGGTGTCCTTGATTTCGCGGCGCTGGTAGAAGCGCGTCCCGCCGATGAGCTTATAGGGCACGCCATGGCGGAGGCACGCCTCTTCAAGCGCGCGCGACTGCGCGTTGACGCGGTAGGCCACGACGACGTCGCGTAGGGCATAGTCTCCGTCGCGTGCCAGCCGCTCGACGGCATCGAGCGCCATCTCCGCCTCCTCTTCCTCCGTGTACGCCTCGGACATCACAATGGGCACGCCCTGGTCGTTGTCGGTGAAGAGGTGCTGCTCCAGGCGCGAGTGGTTCTCGGCGATGACGTGCTGCGCCGCCTCCAGGATGGTCTTGGTGGAGCGGTAGTTCTGCGAAAGGTTGACGACCTTGGCCCGCGGGTAGTCCTGACGAAATGACAGGATGTTGCGAATGTCCGCGTTGCGCCACGAGTAGATCGACTGATCCGGGTCTCCAACTACGCAGATATTCTCGTACTTGGCGGCAAGCATACGCGCCAGCTGGTACTGCGCGACATTCGTGTCCTGAAACTCATCCACCATCAGGTGGACGTAGCGCTTCTGGTACTTGGAGAGCACAGGCGGCGCGCTGCGAAAGAGCTCGACCGCCTTGGCGAGCAGGTCGTCGAAATCGAGGCCGTGGCTGCGCGTTAGCAGCGCCTGGTAGGCCTCGTAGACCTTGGCGGCCACCTCCTCGTAGTAGACGTCCGCTTGCGCCTGGTATCCCTGCGGTGATATGAGCTCCGACTTGGCGGCGGATATCAGGCTGAGAATGCCGCGCGGCGGGAACTGCTTGGGGTCGACCTGCACCTCTTCCATCGCCCGCTTTACTACCTCTATCTGGTCGCTGTCATCCATGATGACGTAGTCGCGCGGGATGCCGATGACTTCGCCGTCCTCGCGAAGGATCCGAGCGCACAAGGCATGAAAGGTGCCTGCGCTTAGCCCTTGAAAACGCACGCCAAGCAGCCGCTCCAATCGCTCGCGCATCTCACGCGCCGCGCGATTGGTAAAGGTGACGGCAGCGATGCGGCTGGGCGGAAGGTCGACGGCGCGAACGAGATAGGCGATGCGATGCGTGATGACGCGCGTCTTGCCGCTGCCGGGGCCCGCAACGATGAGCAGCGGCCCATCGATGTGCTGGACCGCCTCACGCTGAGCAGGATTCAGGCCCTCCAGGAGGGTATCGTGCGCCTTGACCATGGGCCGTTCAATTATAGCGGCGCACCCCCCACCCGCCCCGAGGCCTTTGTCACGCAATTGCAAGGTAGACTGCGCAGGGTGAGCACATTCGACGACGCGCGGCCCCACCACTACCTCGCCGTCTACGGCGATCCCGACGCGCCCGGCCACGTCCACGTGGAGGACGGCAAGTACGGCCACCGAGACTTGCCCCGCGTGTTGGAGGCGGGCGACATGGTGCTGCTCTACTGCACCGGCACGTATCGGCGCTATCCGCAATCGGTGCCCGGCATCGGGATCGTGACGGAAGTCGACTACCCAAACCGAGACTTCTGGTACGAGTACCTGCCGCTGCGCGAGCCAATTCCGCTCGATGCTGTGCGCTTCCGTCTGGAGGATGCAGACCGCGAGCAATTCGCAAACATCCGCTTTGATACCTTCTGGTTCTTCCGCATATCGGCGGAATCGTTCCGCAACGTGATGGCAGGAGCGCTGTTGGGAAGGCCGCTCGATTCCGATACGCAACAAGGCCCCCTGCTAGAGTAGGAGCACCCGCTAAAGGAGACCCCCAGATGGCCACACGCCCGACGCAAACGAGCTTCACCAAGACGGAGGCGGTAGCCGACAGCTACATAGTGGCGGGCAAGCACCGCTTCGCCACGAACGCTGGTGTAGCGATGCTGGAGGCGGGTGGCAATGTCATCGACGCCGCGGTCGCCGTGTGCCTGGCCGTCGGCACCGTCGAGCCAGGGTCGAGCGGCATCGGCGGAGGTGGCTACCTCGTCTACCACATGGGTGGCGCGACGGGCGTATTCGGTTTCCCCATGCGCGCGCCGCAGGCGGCTCACGCCGGCACGTACCGCCTCACGGGTGCGGGCGGCACGGGCTCGTTCGGCTGGCCGCAGGTCGAGGGCGACGCCAACATCCACGGCCCGTTGTCGATCGCCGTACCTGGCGCGATTGCCGGGCTGTGCGCAGCACACGCCCGCTTCGGCGCGCTGCCGCTGAACGAGGTCGTCGAACCGGCGCTTCGACTCGCGCGTGACGGTTTCGCGCCCACGTTCTTCGATCACTACGCCGCCGGAATGAGCGCCGACATGTTCATCCGCTACGACGAGTTGCGGCACATCATGATGCCAAACGGCCAATGGCCTTCCGCGCCCGGCTCGGCAGAGCTGCTGCTGCGCCAGCCCGACCTCGCGAACGTGCTCGAGGCAGTAGCCAAGGAGGGGCCCAATGGCTTCTACCGGGGCGCCGTCGCGGAGGCCCTAGCGACAGGCACGCGCGACCTGGGCGGCATCCTCTCGGAGGACGACCTTGCCTCGTACACGCCCATGCACTGGGAGGGAGGGCTCGAATTCGACTATCGAGGCCGCCGCATCGTCGTACCGCCCTTCGCATGCGCTGGAACGACCACCGCCGTGACTCTCAAGCTTCTCGCGGGATTCGACGTGGCTGGCATGGGCCACGGATCATTCCAGACGCTGCACCACTTCATCTGGGCGGCACGGCTGGCATACGCCGACCGCTTTGTCTACATGAGCGACCCCGACTATGTGGACGCGCCGTGGAACGGCCTCGTCGCTGACGACTACCTGGATGCGCGGCGCGCGCTCATATCGGAGCGCATCGGACGCGTGCCGAGCGGCGACCCGTGGACGCACGAGGAGCATCGGCCTGCCGAGCTGCTGCCTCCGAGCCTGCCTGCGTGGGAGCAGGGAACGACGCACCTGTGCGTGATGGACGCCGCAGGCAACGCAGTGTCGCTGACCAACACCATCATGTCGGGGTTCGGCTCCGGCATCGTGCCCAAAGGCACGGGCGTCATCATGAACAACGGAATGATGTGGTTCGACCCCGCACCAGGGCACATCAACTCTGTAGCGCCGGGCAAGGCGCCGCTCAACAACATGACGCCGGCGCTCGTCCTCGGCGAGAGTGGAGCGACGCACGCCGTCGGTGCGTCGGGGGGACGCCTCATCACGAACTGCGTATCGCAGGTGCTCAGCAACTTGCTCGACCATGGCATGGGACCGCAGGCCGCAATCGATGCGCCGCGCGTCGACGCATCGCTACCGACGGCCAGCGCCGACATGCGTATCGGCACAGACGTCATCCAGCAGCTGAGGGAGCAAGGGCATGACGTCCGGGTCGTGCCGTACGACTTCTTGGAACGAGGCTGGACGCCGTTTGCCAGCCCGCTCGCCATCGTGCGAGGCGAGTCACCCGAGTTGCGGGCCGGAGTAGACACCTTCCACAGTGCTTATGCGGCGGGTGGGTAGCGCGCGCCTGCGCTCACGCGCACGAGCCGCCGTATAATTGACGGGGGTGAGCGATATGGAGCGCAATGAGAAAGCGCGAGAGTTGGTCAACCGGGCCCGCGGTTACTGGTCAGCCATCTCTGCCCGTGTAGCGGATCGGGCGCGAGCAGCGCAGCTCTTGGAGCGAGCGCAAGAAGCCCACCTGGTCGAAAGGGCAAACGAGGCGCGGCAACAGGGGCAAGTGCAAGCAGCGCGACTGCTGAAGCGAGCGAAAGACGCTCACATCATTGAGCGCGCGCGCACAGCGCCGCAGCAGGTCAAAAAGCTTGCCGAAATGGCGCGCCGCCTGAGGGAGTCCAAGCAAGTGTCCGCCGAGTGGGTCGACCGAAAGGTGCAGGAAGAGATGGAGGCAGTGGAAGAGGAGCGCAGCCCCAAGGCAAGGGGCGAGGGGCTGGACAGCACCTAGACTCCTTCGGGGCGCGGCGTACGCGCCATGAGGCCCTCCAGCGCCTTATGGGGGTCCAGGCCCTCGAAGAGCACTCGATTCGTCTCGTAGGCGATGGGCATCTCCACACCCAGCCCCGCAGCCAATTCCAGCGCGGCCGGCGTGGTGTTGGCGCCCTCTGCGATCCCCCCGCCCAAAACGGCAAGCGCCTCCGGCAGCGACTTCCCGTTTGCAATCTCGAATCCAAGGCGGTGGTTGCGGCTAAGCGGACTGTAGCAGGTCGCAATGAGGTCGCCCATGCCGGCAAGGCCACCGAAGGTCTGCGGCTGTGCCCCTGCGGCAACGCCGAGGCGTGTGATCTCAGCCAGTCCTCTGTTGACGAACGCAGCCTTAGCGTTGTCCCCCACCTCCATCCCGTCCGCTATGCCCGCGCCGATCGCGATGATGTTCTTGAGAGCGCCACCCAACTCCGTGCCAATGAGGTCGTTGTTGGTGTAGACGCGGAAGGTCTGCGAGTTGAGTATCTCCTGCGCGGTTCGACATGCGTCGTGGTCATCGGAAGCGACCACGCTCGTTGCGGGTCGCCCCGCAATGACCTCCGCAGCCAAATTGGGGCCGGAGAGAGCGCAGACGCGGGCGCCGGGCAACTCTTCCGCGAGCACCTCGCTCATGCGCCGGAGCGTGCCGCGCTCGAGACCCTTTGCCGCCGACACGGCGATTGCGCCCTCACGCCAGTGCGTGGCCAGCCCCTGTACGTTCCAGCGCATGTCCGCCGATGGCACGGCAAAGATGACCGCTGTCGCGGCTGCAACGCAGCTTGCGTCGGCAGATACCTTGACGTTGGAGGGGAAGGCGTGTCCGGGAAGGCGCGCGTGCTCGCCGGCAGCCGCGAGCGACGCCGCCTCACCATCGGTGCGTGCAAGCAGCGTTACCGCTACGCCACGCCGCGCAAGGATGATCGCGAGCGCCGCCCCCCAAGTCGTCGCGCCAGCCACGACGACAGACGATTCGTCGGCAGCCATGCGGGAAGGTTTTCACCTGCCGCGCCCCGCGTCAATTCCGAGGGTGCTCCGCTCGGGTTTCGACCTCTTCGACCATACGTGCGCGAATGGCCTCAACGGGCTGAAGTCCCAGATCCTCGCCGGAACGGAGCCGCACGGCTGCCCCACCCTGATCCGCCTCCTTGTCGCCAATGACGAGCATGTAGGGGGCTTTCTGGAGCTGGGCATCGCGGATCTTGGCGTTCATGCGCTCGTTACGCTTGTCTACGTCGACGCGCAGGCCGGCAGCCGCCAGCGCCGTCCTGACCGTCTCCGCGTAGTCGATATGCCTGTCGGTGATGGGAATGACGATGGCCTGGACAGGTGCGAGCCATGTGGGGAACGCGCCGCCGTAGTGCTCGATGAGGACGCCGAAGAAGCGCTCCAGCGACCCGAACAGCGCGCGGTGCACCATGTAGGGACGATGCTCCGCCCCATCAGCGCCGACGTACGACAGTTTGAAGCGCTCCGGCAGGTTGAAGTCAAATTGGACCGTGGAGCACTGCCATGAGCGTCCGATCGCATCGCGCACCTTGATGTCGAGCTTGGGTCCGTAGAACGCGCCGCCACCCTCATCCACGAGGTAGTCGACGGCGCGGCGGTCGAGCGCATGGCGCAGCGACTCCGTGGCGTGGTCCCACAAATCGACTTCGCCCACCGCCTTCTCTGGGCGCGTCGCGAGGAAGACTTCATAGTCGTCAAATCCGTAGGCGCCGAGAAGGTCAAAGGCGAAGTCAAGCACGCCGACGACCTCGTCCTCGACCTGCTCCTCGGTGCAGAAGATATGGGCATCATCCTGCGTGAACCCGCGGACGCGCAGCAGGCCGTGCAACACGCCTGAGCGCTCGTAGCGGTAGACGGTACCCATCTCCGTGTAGCGCACCGGCAACTCCCGGTAGGAGCGCTTCGCCGACTCGAAGACCTGGATATGGAAGGGGCAGTTCATTGGCTTTGCAAAGTACTCTTGGCCCTCCACGTCGATGGCGTCGTACATAGACTCGCGGTAGAAATCGAGGTGGCCGCTGGTCTCCCAGAGCAGCCCTTTGCCGATGTGGGGGGAGTAGACCAACTCGTAGCCGCGCCGCAGGTGCTCGGTGCGCCAGTGCTCCTCCATCAGCGAACGGATTCGCGCGCCCTTGGGGTGCCACAGGATGAGCCCCGAACCCACGTGGTCGTTATGGGAAAAGAGGTCGAGTTCGCGGCCCAATCGGCGATGGTCGCGCTTGGCCGCCTCCTCCATCTGCTTCGTGTGCGCCTCAAGCGCATCCTTCGACTCCCACGCAGTGCCGTAGATGCGCTGGAGCATGGCGTTGCGCTCGTCGCCGCGCCAGTACGCACCGGCCACATTGAGAAGCTTGAACGCAGAGATCTGGCCGGTGCTTTCCACGTGGCGGCCTCTGCACAGGTCAAGAAAGCCGCCGTGCCGGCACGTCGTGATTCGCTCGCCGCCATCCAACCCTTCGATGATCTCCTGCTTGTAGGGCTGGTTGGCGAATAGGCGCTTGGCCTCGTCGCGCGTCACTTCCGCCATGACGAAGGGCAGGTCTTTCCCAATGCGCTCGCGCATAATGGCCTCGAGTTGGGCGATGTCCTCCGGCGTGAAGGGCCGCGGGAGGTCGAAGTCGTAGTAGAAGCCGTCCTCGACCGGCGGTCCGATGGCGTACTTGGCCTCGGGGAACATTTCCATGACGGCGTCGGCGAGTACGTGCGCCGCCGAGTGGCGGATGCGGAAACGCCTGTCGGCGAGCTCCTCCTCTTCCAGCGTCAGTTGTCTAACAGGCATCGACCGTCTCCACGCACGCGAAAAGGCGCCGCAGCGCCGGAGCGATTCTACCGCACACGGGCATGGCAAGGCTGTCGGCGCGCGTGCGCTATCCTCTCCCGCTATGGCAAACCAATTCGATTTCGTCATTATCGGCAGCGGCATCGCAGGCCTGTTCGCCGCACTCACCGCAAGAGAGCACGGTTCCGTGCTCGTGGTGACGAAGGGCGGCATCGAGGACACGAATACGCTGTACGCTCAGGGCGGCATCGCAGCGGCGCTCGGCGAGGGCGACTCTGCCGCCCAGCACGCCCAGGACACGCTGAAGGCGGGCGCCGGACTCAGCGACCCGGAGGCGGTGCGCGTGCTGACGAGCGAAGGCCCGCAGCGTGTGGCCGACCTGACGCGCATGGGCGTTGCGTTCGACGAGGTGCACGGCGAGATCGCGTTGGCGCTCGAAGGGGCGCACAGCAAGCCGCGCGTTCTGCATGCCGGCGGTGATGCTACCGGCGCCCACATCGAGACGACGCTCGCAGATCTGGCGCGCTACTCGAACGTACGCGTGTTGGAGTATGCGCTGGCCACCGAACTGCTCATGGCAGACGGCCGGGCCAACGGGGTGCGCGTGCTGGATGCGCGCAACCAGCTGCTCGCCGATTTTCACGCGCGGCACGTCATCCTTGCATCCGGCGGCGCGGGGCAGCTCTACCGCGCTACGACCAACCCGCAGGTTGCCACCGGCGACGGCGTCGCGCTCGCGTTCCGTGCCGCAGCCGAGCTGGCAGACATGGAGTTCTACCAATTCCACCCCACGGCGCTCTCGCTGCCCGGAGCGCCCCACTTCCTGATATCGGAGGCCGTGCGGGGCGAGGGCGGCATTCTGCGGAATAGCAACGGGGAGGCCTTCATGCCGCGCTACGACGAGCGGGGCGACCTCGCGCCACGCGACGTTGTCGCGCGCGCAATCGCGACGGAGATGTCGCGGACAGGGGCCGCCTACGTCCTGCTCGACGTGACTCACCTGCAGGCCGGCCTGGTTAGCGCCCGATTCCCGACTATCTACCGCACCTGCTTGGAATGGGGGGTCGATATGGCGACGTCGCCGATCCCCGTGTCGCCAGCGGCGCACTACATGATGGGCGGCGTACGCACGAACCTGCAGGGCGAAACGACCCTACCCGGCCTGTATGCCTGCGGGGAGGTCGCCTCGACCGGCGCGCACGGGGCAAACAGGCTGGCAAGCAACTCGCTGCTGGAGACCATCGTCTTTGCGCACCGTGTCGTGGAACGTGCGTTGGCCTCAGGCGATGCGGCGTCAGGCTGCCCGCCCTCCGCCGACCCAATTCGGCTCGCGCCGCCCAAGCTTGACGGCGAGCGCCCGCCGAGCCGGGCGGCGCTGCAGCAGTTGATGTGGGACAGCGTAGGGCTAGCGCGCAATGGCGACGGCCTGGCGCACGCGGCGGCAACCTTGCGCGGTTGGGCAGCTGCAGCGCCCTACTCCGGCGACCCGCCAAGCCACGAACTGGCAAATCTGGCGCTCGTCGGATGGTTGATGGCGGAGGCGGCGCTCCGCCGCACCGAGAGCCGGGGCGCGCACTACCGCACCGACTATCCTGAGCCGTCCACCGATTGGGAGCGCCACGTCGCGCTGGTCAGCCAGAACTAGCGTTGCGCCTGCCGCTTGTTTCCGTTTGTCCCCCTATACTGCGCGCCATGGATGCCGCCGCGAAACAGCAGTTCACCGTTATCGAGAGAGTGCACGGCCTCTTGAGCGAGACTGGCATCGCCCACTGGCTGTTCGGCGGCTGGGGCGTGGACTTCCTCGTCGGCGATGTAACGCGGGCCCACAGTGATATCGAATTCGTCATTTGGCGGCGGGATATCGACCGGGTCCGTGAACTGTTCGGCCCTCTTGGCTACCGAGAGCGGTCGGGCGACCACGCCACGTTCCGGGCGGACTTCGACACCGACGCAGGGGTGCTCAGCATGGTGTACATCGAGCGGGGTACGCATGGCGATATCGTCACGCCAGACGTATTCGCAAGTTTCCCGTGGCCCGATGACGCCTTCGAGCACGAAGGCTCCCTGGAAGGGGTCCGGCTTCCGGTCATAAGCGCAGTCGAACAGTTGCTTACGAAAGAGGTGTACTTCGGCGAAGCGACGGGCAAACCCCTCCGGCCCAAGGACGAGCATGACATCGCGCTCTTGAGAGGGCCTGGTTGGGAACGCCAGCCGCTGAGGAAACTGAAGTCGCGTGTCCAATTGCGCAAGCGCCCCTTAGCGCCGCTCCGCAACCCCTGCGCCTGCTGGGAGGGCGTCATGGCGTTGGTCGCGCCGCGCACCCAGGGCTCTAGACGGCTTCGCTACAATAGGGGCGTCGCACGGCGCGCGGATTACGGAGAGAGATGATGAGCAGCCCAATGAAGGCGGTTTTCGAGGAGGCGGAAGCGCTGTCCAAGGATGGTGAGCGCTTCGTCCTCGCCACGGTCGTCCACACCAAAGGCTCCACGCCGCAAAAGCCCGGAGCGGCCCTACTGGTGCGCGACGACGGCTCGACCGTCGGCACACTGGGTGGCGGTTGCGTGGAGGGCGACATCTGGTTCATGGCAAAAGAGGCGTTGCGCGAGGGCACAGGCCCTCTCTACAAGGACTACTACCTGAACGAGGACATCGCGGCGCGCGACGGGCTTGTCTGCGGCGGGTCGATGTACTTCTATATCGAGCCTGTACTGCAGCCGCGCACCTTTGATCCCCTCGCAAGTGCGGTCAACGAGGCATACAACGGCGGCACGCCCATCGCCATCGCCACCGTAGTCGATAGCAAGACGGGGCGCATTGGCGCGCGAATGGTCGTCCATGCCAACGGAGCCACAGCAGGCTCGCTCGGCACGGTGGAGCTGGACGAGGCCGCTACAAGGGCGGGGATCGCAGTCATCCCAATGGGCAAGACAGAGCGGCTGAGCACCAGCGAAGGAGATGACGTGTTCGTTGTCGGCTACACGTCGCCCGCGACACTGGTCCTGGTAGGCGGCGGTCACGTCAATCTGGCGACGGCACGGCTGGCGCAGGGCCTGGGCTTCCGGGTGATGGTAGCCGACGACCGCCGCGAGTTTGCCAATGAGGAGCGCTTCCCGATGGCGGAGCGCTTCCGCGTTGGGCCATACGACTCCGCGCTGGACTCCTTCCCCATCACACCGAACACGGCTATCGTGGTCGCAACGCGCGGCCATCGATTCGACGACATGGCGCTGGAGGCGGCAGCCCGCACGAACGCGGGCTACGTCGGCCTCATCGGCTCCAAGCGCAAGACGCTGTTGATCTTCGAAGAACTGCTCCGGAACGGCGTGCCGCTCGAGCGGGTGCGGGAGTTGCACGCGCCCATAGGGCTGGACCTCGGCGGGCGCGACCCGGCGGAGATAGCAGTAAGCATCATGGCGGAAGTGCTGGCGTGGCGCCACGGCAAGAGCGGCGGCACGCTCAAGCTCGAAGATGCGCAGGTAGACCGCCTCGTCGAGAAGGTTGGAAGCGTCGCCGCCGGATAGGCCCACCATCGCCGCCGTCGTGCTCGCTGCGGGCGCGTCAACGCGCATGGGCGAGTCGAAGGCGCTGCTGGACTGGCACGGGCAGCCCCTCATCGCCTACGTGGTGCAATCGGTAGCCCAGGCAGGCTACGGCCCTACTGTCGTCGTGCTTGGCCACGCGGCATCAGAAATCGCCGCAGCGGTGCCGCCAGGGATACGCGTTCGCACAATCGTCAACGAGCGCCACGCGGAGGGACGCTCGACGTCTGTTATCACCGGAGTGGAGGCGCTGGCCGAAACCGCGCCGGAGGCCGTGCTCATCGCCTCGGTGGACCAGCCGCGCTCTGCGGGAATGCTGCGCTCGCTGCGCGAGGCGTGGGAAGCGGCCACCCCTGCCCTGGCCGTTCCGAGCCTCGACGGCAGAGCGGGCCATCCAGTGCTGTTCCACGGGCGCTTGCTGGGCGAGCTTGCAAGCGTCAGCGAGGAGCGCGAGGGGTTGCGTGAGGTAGTGGGCAGACACCGCTCGGAACAGCTGCTCGTGCCCACGAGCGATCCGCTGACGCTCACCAACCTCAATACGCTAGACGATTACCGAACGGCGTTAGGGGAGTTCCACGCCTAACCGCTGTCCCTGCCCTCGAGTAGGGCGCGCACAATGCCGGGCAGATCGAGGGTATCGGACGATTCGTGGGCCAGCCCGGAGAACACGCCGCCCTTGAGCCGGGAGCGAACGACGTAGTCGATGCTGCCGCCGTCGAACAGCGCCTCGAATACCACGCCAGGCACTTGATCGCCCATGAGCGACATGTCCACGGCAAACGATCCTGTCTCGCCGGGCGAAAGAACGCCAACCTCCACGACGGCAGGTTCCGTTACCGCGACGTCGTCGACGAGCATGGCGTGTTCGGTAGATGGCACGAGGACAGGCACGGGCGAGTTGTTGGTGACGGTGACGATCACCTGGAAGCCAAGACCCTCCACCACCTCGCTGGCTGCACCTGCGCGATCGCCTAGACGGAGCACCGCACTGGCACGGGCGATAGCCTCTGGGCTGGTGTCCAAGCGGGGACTAACTCCTCTTGCACCTTCGCTGTCTATGTCAAAGTCTAGGTTGAGATAGCCAAGGGTTGCGATGCTGATAGCCACCGCCAGGACGACGGTGAGCGGCCCAAAAACGATGAGAAGCGCGCGCTTCATCTACTACTCCACAACCTCCTTTGCACGCAGTTCGGCGAGGCGGGCGGCGTCCAGGCCGAGCACTTCCCGCAATACCTCCTCCGTGTGCTGCCCCAGGTCGGGGGCGACCCGCTCAGGCGCGCTGAACGTCCGCGACATCTTGATGGGGTTTCCGGTGAACCTCAGCTCGCCAAGCGCAGGGTGCGGTAGGTCGACGAACATCTCGCGGTGCGCCATCTGCGGGTCGTTCGCCACCTGCGCGATGTCCTGCACCGGCCCAACGGGAATGCCCAATTCGCTGACGATTTCGACCCACTCCGCTGTCGTCCGCTGAGCGAAGGCCTGCTCAAGCAGCGGGATGAGCTGGTCGTAGTTCTGGGTGCGGCCCCAGCCCGTCTCATAGCGCGGATCGTCGATGAGTTCGGGCAGATCGAGCGCGGCGCATAGGAGGGGCCACTGGTCGGTCGCGCCGCCCATGATGGCAACGACGACGTAGCCGTCCTGCGTCTTGAACGCCTGGAACGGTGTCGAAGAGGGATGGCGTGTCCCAAGGCGCTCGGGCACCTGCCCAAGCGTAAAGTAGCGCATAAAAGCGTTCTCCAGTATCGCGACCTGGCAGTCCATCATGCCGATGTCTAGGTACTGTCCCTCGCCGGAGCGCTCGCGCTCGAGCAGGGCTGAGAGGATGGAGGTGGCCGTGAAGAGCGCGGCGGTGATGTCGCCGATGCTTGCACCGGGGCGGACGGGGCCGCCGCCGGGCTCGCCGGTGATGCTCAGCATTCCGCCCATCCCTTGTACGATGACGTCGAGCGCGGGCCGCGACGCGTAGGGGCCTGTCTGCCCGAAGCCGGACACCGAGGCCATGATGATGCGGGGGTTGACGGCCTTGGCCACCTCGTAGGACAGGCCGAGGCGCTCCATTGCACCGGGGCGGAAGTTCTCCAGAAGCACGTCGGCGTCCCTGACCAAATCCAGGAGCAGCGCCTTCCCTTCCGGCTTGGCAAGGTCGATTGCGATTGAGCGCTTGCCGCGATTGATGCTCATGAAATAGGTGCTGTAGGCGTTCTCCTCCCCGTTGGGACCGGGGAGGAACGGGCCGTTGCCGCGAGCCGGATCGCCCGTGCCGGGCGCCTCCACCTTGATGACGTCCGCTCCTAGGTCGGCCATGAGCATGGCGCAGAACGGTCCCGCGAGGATGCGCGAGAGGTCGATGACACGAATGCCTTCTAGGGCTCCGGGCATGGGGCTCACCTCCACCGACTAGATAACGCTAGCTGTAGCGCAGGCGGGGCTGCCGGACCGCCAACGCCAATAGGATGACGGGCGGCCCCCAGGCGAGAAAGAAGGAGGGCCCCAAGGCAAAGCCAAAGGCCGCCATAGCGAGGATACCAGCCACCGCAAAGGGCAGTCGGCGCGCAGCGCGCCGGCGCAACGCCGCCAATCCGACGCACCCGCCGGCTATGGCGGCTACGCCGAACGCCATAAACAAGAAGAATGACCTGTACTCGACGCATGCCTCGTCGACGACGCGCGCGCAGGACTGAACGCCTATGAGCAGCATGAAAGCGCCTTCGCCGACCGTGAAGATGCACGCGCCCAGCGCCAACGCGCCCGTCCAACGCAATGCGTTCACCGTCCACGCTAGCGAACCGAGGAGCACCCCTCCCGCGAGCGAGGAGACGTAAAGCCATTGGGCGATGACGTCCATGCCCGAACCGAACAGCGGTCCTCTCGGCAGCGAAAAGAAGTCGGACGATAGGGCGGCGGCATCCACGCCAGCAAGCGTAGCGGCAGTGCGCGTCCTTGTACACGCTCGGCGCGGCCCGTATCATGCCGCGCGCCATGGAACTCGGTCTTGACAGACGCGTTGCTATCGTCGGGGGCGCAAGCAAGGGTATCGGACGGGCGTGCGCGGAGGCGCTCGCCGCCGAGGGCGCAAGCGTGGTCCTCGTCGCGCGAAGCGAAGATGAGGTGCGCCAAGCCGCCGCGGAGCTGGGAGAGGCACACGGTGACGGCCGCGCCCACGCCGTTGCCGCCGACCTGAGCGCGCCCGCCGACATCGAGCGCGTCGTTGAGGAGGCCGCGGAACGGTATGGGCGCTGCGACATCGCCATCAACAACCTCGGCGGTCCGCCGCCAGGCCAGCCCTCCTCCCTCACCGACGAGCAGTGGCAAGCCGCGCTCGACCTCAACTTCATGAGCGCCACGCGACTGGACAGGCTGGTGGTGCCGATGATGCGCGAGCAGGGGTATGGGCGCATCATCACCATCCTCTCGCTGTCCATCAAGCAGCCGGAGGAGAACCTGACGCTCTCCACCGTAGCGCGGGCAGCGGCGGCGACGTACGCGCGCCTTCTCGCGCTCGAGGTCGCAGCCGACGGCATCACGGTGAACAACATCCTGCCGGGTTCCATCGAGACCGACCGGCTTCGGTTGGTGGCGGAGATGCAAGCGCGGCTGCGCGGTCAGGATGTTTCGCACGCGATGGACTTGCGCCGCGACATCATCGCCGCCAAGCGATTCGGCACTCCGCAGGAGGTCGGCGACCTCGTCGCATTCCTATCGTCGGAGCGCGCCGCATTCGTAACGGGCCAGAACATCTCCATCGACGGCGGCCAATTGCGCGCGCTGGTATAGCCCGCGCTACCAGATGCTTCCGGAGAGGCCGGGGCTGGTGACCGCCCCCTCGCTGGCGGAGGCGACGGTCTTGGCGTACTTGGCCATGATGCCCGTCTTGTAGCGCGGCTCCGGCTGCCTCCACTCGGCGCGGCGCTGCGCCAATTCGTCGTCTGGCAGCTCGACGCTCAGTTCGCGGTTCTCCACGTCGATGACGATTTGGTCGCCGTCGCGGACCAGGCCGATAGCGCCGCCGCGAAACGCCTCAGGTGCGATGTGGCCGACGGTAAACCCATGCGTTGCGCCGGAGAAGCGGCCGTCGGTGATGAGCGCGACCTCTTCGTCGATGCCGCGTCCAACGATAGCGCCAGTGACGGACAGCATCTCCTGCATACCCGGTCCACCAGCGGGCCCCTCGTAGCGGATGACCACGACATCGCCGGGCACGATGTCGCCACGCTGCACCGCCTGAAACGCCTCCTTCTCGCTGTCGTAGACGCGGGCAGGGCCACGATGGTAGAGACGGTCGTGGCCAGCCAGTTTGACGACGCAGCCCTCCTCTGCGAGGTTGCCGCGCAGGACGGCGAGGCCTCCCCACGGCTTGAGCGGCTCGCTCGCCGGAACGACGACGCGCTGGCCAGGCGCAGCGACCGCGGCGGTCGCGATGTCAGACAGCGTGCGCCCGTCAACGTTTCGGACGCCTGCGTGGACGAGCTCAGCGGTGACCAACTCCTTGGCGACGATGCCGTAGCCGCCTGCCTCATACAGGTCGGTTGCGACGTACTCGCCGCCGGGCTTGAGGCTCGCGACGATGGGCGTGCGCCGCATGACCGAATCGAACTCGTCGATGCTCAGCTCGACCCCCGCCTCGCGCGCGATGGCCAGCAGGTGCAACGCTGCGTTGGTCGAGCCACCAGTGGCGGCGACGCAGGCGATGGCGTTGTCGAACGCCTCGCGCGTCATGACCTCGCGCGGCGTCACGCCATCGCGCAGTAGCTGCATGGCGAGGCGCCCGGCCTGGCGCGCGTGCTCCTTCTTGGCCTCACCAACGGCGGGCGATTCGCTCAGCCCCGCAGGGCTGATGCCGAGGAACTCCAGCGCCATCGCCATCGTGTTGGCGGTGAACTGTCCACCGCACGCGCCCGCACCGGGGCAAGCGACGTCCTCGATGGCGTGCAACTGCTGCTCGTCTATCTTGCCCGCGCCGTAGGCGCCTATCGCCTCATAGACGTCTTGCAGCGTGATGTTCCTGCCCTGGTAGACGCCCGGGGCGATGGAGCCAGTGTAGAAGGTGAGGCCCGGCAGATTGAGCCGCGCAAGCGCCATCGCGCCCGCTGGTATCGTCTTGTCGCACGCCACCAGCACGACCAGCGCATCCAGCGAATGGCCGCGCGTGGCAACCTCGATCGAGTCGACGATGACCTCACGGCTGATGAGCGAGCCCTTCATGCCCTCGGTGCCCATCGAGACGCCGTCGGAGACGGAGATGGTGTTGATCTCCATCGGCGTGCCGCCCGCCTCGCGGATGCCCTCCTTGACATAGCGGGCCATCTCGCGGTGGTTGAAGTTGCACGGCATTGTCTCGATCCACATGTGCGCCACGCCGACCAGCGGCCTGCGAAGGTCATCGTCGGTGAAGCCCGTGGCCTTGAGCATGGCGCGGGCGCCCGCGCGGGACGGGCCTTCGGTCATCTCGGCACTGTGCGCGCGGAGGGAATCGGTCTTGTCGTTTGTCATGTCGGTTGGCCTTCTCTGAGAAGTGTGGACTAGAACATAGTACAAATCGGCCACGGCGCATACGCCTCACGCGCGGCGTCCGGTGCGTATCAGCCTGCCCCTGCTCACACCGCTGCGGAGCCGGCCGTACTCGGAGCTCATCTCCGCGCCTGCGATGAGGATGAGGCTGCTGACGTACGCCCACAGCAGCAGAATGATGACCGGCGCGAGCGTGCCGTAGACGCTTTCGAAATTGGCGAAAGCGCTCAGGTAGACGATGAACAGGTTCTTCGCCAGTTCGAATGTGACGGCGGCGAAAAGCGCGCCCGGCCAGACAAAACCCCAGTAGGTCTTGGTGTTGGGCGTGAACTTGTAGATGAGCATGAAGGTGCTCAGCATGAGAACGAACGAGCTCAGCTGCAGGAAGGTGACGCTGGCGATATTGAACGTGGTGCGAAGGCCGGAGTCGCCCGCCAGGCCCTCGGAAGCGCGGACCAACGCGGCAACGCCGAAGGAGGTCAGGAACAGGATGCCGACCCCGACGGCCATCCCCAGCTGGCGCGGCTTGTTGATGTAGAAGGGTCGGTCTTGCTGGACGTCCCAGGCGCGGTTGACAGCGCGGCTGACCGCTCCAAAGACGGCGCTCGCCGACCAGAACAGGCCGAGGACGGCAACGAGCGTCAGCGCGCCGCTCACATTGACCAGCGATTCGAGGTTGTCATCGACGAACTGTTCGGAGCCTGGCAGGTTGTCGGTGAAGAAACGCCTGATGCCATCCTCGATGCTGGCAGACAGGCCGCTGTCCGTGCCGAGGATGATGCCGGAAAGGGCGACTAGCGCGAGTACGAGGGGGAATAGAGAGAACAGCGCGTAGTAGGCGACGCCCGCCGCCATGTGGGTCGCGTCGTCCTCCATCATCTCCTTGACGGTGCGCACGACAAGGACGATGAAGAAGAGTGCGCCGAAGCGTTGAACGAGCGCGTCGCGTTGCTTGCGGACGTGCGCGGTAAGCCGCTTGCCGAACCCAGATTGCGCTCTACGTCGGCTCAATGGAGTCTTTCATGGCGGGCATGGCCGACTCCCGAAAAAGGCTCCGCGCCCAGCATCAGGAGGGCCGGAATCCGAGCCGCTGCTCTGCCGCCCGCGCTATCCGGTGCAGTTGCTCGTCCGTAAGGCCCTCTATCGAAATCATCATCACGTGGTCAAGGTTGTAGAGCGCGAGGGGGTTTTCGAGAACGAACCCGCGCGGCGTCTGGGGGTTGAAGGCGTAGTTGATGCGCGCGGTCGTCCGCGCTATCAGGTCTTCTACTTCCCCCGGCGACGCAGGCACGGGGTAGCTGTGCCTCTGGACCTCTCCGGTGGTCAGCTTCACCGCCAGTATGAGCACTCGCGGCCCGGCAGTGGCGGGAACCGCTCGCTCCCCCTGCGTCACCGCCGCTCCTCCCCTTCATCGACGACGCGAAAGTCAGCCTGCACCGTTTCGGAATAATCGCGCTTACGCGGCTCGCCCAGCACGTAGCGCGAGGCGAGCCGCAGGAAGAGGCTGGTGAGCGCAAACGTCACCAGGAAATCGTCGAGGTGACCAATGACGGGCGGGAAGTCGAAGAGCAAGTCGCGCGGCCAGATGATGTAGGCGAGCGCCATCACCGGCAGCGCCTTGAGGACAATCGGCACCTGCGGGTGCCTCATCAGGTAGACTAGCGCCCCCGCCCGGCTCAGCAGAAAGAACACCGACCTCATCACTATGAGTATAGCGGCCACACCTTGATCCACGTCTTGTACGGCGACGACAGCTTTTCTATCCATGAGGCAGTGGGTAAGCTGGTGGCCGCTGTCGGGCCAGAGGACGTGCGCAGCCCCAACATCAGCCGGCTGAACGCCCAGGGATTTGAGGTTGGGGTGTTCGCGAATGCGGCGCTCGTCGCCCCATTCCTCGCGGACAGGCGGCTCGTCATCATTGACGGCCTTCTCAACTCGCTTGAGAGCGCCGGAGGCGGACGTCGTGGGCGGCGAAGGGCAACAGACGGCGACGCGCTCGGCGCCGCCGCAGGCCTGCCGGAGATGCTCGCGCTGCTGCCGCCAACCACCGACGTCGCCTTCATCGACGGGCGGCTCGGACGGGCGAATCCGCTGCTGGCCGGGATCGAGGCGCTCGAGCACGTGCAGGTACAGCTGCGCGAGTTCCCGATGCTGCGCAGAGAGGCGCTCGCACGCTGGATCTCCGACCGGGCCCACGCAAAGGGAGCATCCATCACCCCGCAGGCCGTCGCGCACCTGTCGGAGTTGATAGGCAGCAACCTGTGGACCCTCGACAACGAGCTGGAGAAGCTGGCCGTCTACCGTAGCGGCGAGGCCATCGACGTGGAACACGTCGACGAGCTCGTCTCCAGCGCACGCGAGACGACCGTATTCGAGCTGGTGGACGCGATGATGGACGGGCGCACCGATACGGCGATGGCCAAGCTGCAGTCGCAGATGAGCGCGGGTGTTACCGGCCCGTACCTGCTTTCGATGATCGCGCGCCAAGCGCGGCTGCTCGCAATTGCGCACGAGCTGTCCGACGAGCGCGTGCCGCAAAGCGAGTGGGGGCCGCACCTGGGCACCGCGTCCGATTTCGTCGTCAGGAAGACTGCTGAGCAGGCGCGGCGCTTCACCATGCAGTCCGTCCGGCGGCTGTACGGCCTGTTGCTCGACGCCGACGTTGCGATGAAGTCGGGGAGTGCAAGCGAAGAGCTGGCCATGACGGAATTAGTCGCGATAGGCTCGGCGCTGCGCGGAGCCGCCCCGTCACGCGGTAGGCGGTAGGGGTATGTGCTATGCTATGCACCACCGCAGAAGTGGCGAACGTGGGGTGCGCAGATGCCATTCGGACTGGGCTGGCCTGAACTGACCATCATCCTGGTAATCGTGCTCATCATCTTCGGCGCGAGCCGCGTCCCCGAGATCGGCGGCGCCATCGGACGCGGGATACGGGAGTTCCGCAAGTCGGTCACGCCCGACGAAGAGAGGGCCGAGGCGAAGAAGGAACCCGCGGCCACGTCCGACAAGAACTAGCGAACCGCTCCTACCCTGATTGACAAGTCGACGCGCATCAAGCGCCGGGTGTTCTCACTCCCGGGTCCGTTTGCCGCTACTGCCCCGCAGTCGCCGCCCTAGCCTCGCTAGCACGATCCCCAGCTCATACAACAGGATGATAGGTATGGCAACCAGCACCTGGTTAACGGGGTCGAAGGTTGGCGTGATGATGGCGGCGGCAACGAACGCCAGGACGATGGCCCACTTGCGGAAGCGCGACAGCAGCCGCGGGGTCACGACGCCCAATCGGGCCAGCACGAACATGACCAGCGGAATCTGAAAGACGACACCCATCCAGAACATGAGCGACGTGACCACGTTCATGTAGCTCGCGATGCGTATCTGGGCGTCGACGTTGGCGGAACCGAAATCGAACAGGAAGCGCAGCGCCGGCGGCAGCAGGATGTAGTAGGCAAAGACGGCGCCGCCCGCAAACGCGACCAGGATGCCCGGAATGGACAACAGCAGGTACACGCGCTCACGTTTCGTGAGTCCGGGCGCGACGAACCGCACCATCTGGTAGAGGACGACGGGAAGCGCGCCGACGAAGCCCGCCATCAGCGTCACCTTGAAGGTCACCCCTACCGTCTCCAGCACCTCCGTAGCGATGGGCATGTCGTCGCGGTCCCCGTAACCAGGCTCCAGCAGAAACGCGATGATCTGGTCGCGGAAGACGAATGCAGCGACGGTCATGAAGATCACGACGAGCGCGGCGACGATGAGCCGCTTGCGCAGCTCGTCCAGGTGCTCGCGCAGCGTCATGGCCTTAGCCACGCCGCCCCTCACTCTCGCTTTCGGCATCGGGCATGGGGGCGGCGATGGCGTCATCGGGAGCAGCCTCCGGCTCCGCCTTGTCCGGCGCGCGAGGCGCGTCCAGATTCACTGTCGCGACGTCGGCCGTCTCGCGCAGGATGCGCTGCGCCTGCCGCCAGTAGGAGCCCATCTTGCTCGCCATCTCCACCATGCGGGCCGGGCCGAGAAAGACGATGGCGACGAGCAGGATGACGGCCAGTTCCAGTATGCCGATGCCGAAGATGTCCATGCTATGCGCGGGGCCTAGGCGCGTGCTTGGCGCAGTCGGGGCAGCGCATCAGCTCGGGCCACTGCGTCGCGACACGGATGCGCACGCCGAACCTCTCTAGCTGTTTGAGCAGTGTGCAGACCGGCAGTCCAACGACATTCAGGTAGCAGCCCCGCACTTCGGCGGCTGGCGCAAGCGACGCGCTCTGCACCGCGTACGCGCCCGCCTTGTCCGCCGCATCGCCGGACGCGATGTACACGGCGATTTCGGCGTCGCTGTAGTCGCGCATGACGACACGCGAGACGCGGTGCACCACCAACGACGCGCCGGAAGCCGCATCGACGAGCGCAATCGCCGTTACCACGCGGTGCTCGCGTCCACGTAGCGCGCGAAGCATCGCGTCGGCCTCGGCCTCGTCAGCAGGCTTGCCAAGGGCTCGGTCATCAATCGTAACGACGGTATCCGCACCAATGATAGTGCCGCGAGAGCGTGCCTTCGCGACAGCTTTGGCCTTGGCAAGCGCGCGCTCTTGAGCAAGCGCGACGGGGTCGGCGGAATCAGCGGGCGGCTCCGGCACGGCGGCGTCTACCGCATCGATCGGCTCGCCAAGCAGCCGCTCGATGATCTCGCGCCGCCGGGGCGAGGCGGAGGCGAGCACGAGGTTGCGGCGGGCAGCGGCGGCGGCGCGCTGGGCTGTGTCAAGCGCCAGCATTGCGATGCACTCGACGTGGTGCGTCTGCGGAAACATATCGACGGGCTGCACGCCCTCGAGCCGGAACGGGCCGGCGGTGAGCACGGCCAGATCGCGGGCCAGCGTCTCGGGGTCGCACGAGACGTAGGCTACGCGGCTGGGCTGCGCAGCCAGCAGCGCATCGAGCGTTCCCGGTAGACACCCGGCGCGCGGCGGGTCGAGGATGACAGCATCGATGGGTGTCTCCGCCGCCACTTCGGCGAGCACGCTTTCAGTGCGTCCAAGCCGGAACTCCACGTTGGGCAGGTCCTTGGCGTTATGGCGTGCATCGGCGACCGCAGGCCCCGACTCCTCGATGGCGATGACGCGCTTGGCGCTGGCGGCGAGCAGCACGGCGAACGTCCCCACGCCGGCGTAGGCGTCGACGAGCGTCTCGCTACCGGAGAGCCCCAGCGCCTCGCTGACTACGCATGCCATCTGCTCTAGCTGCGGCGTGTTCACCTGGAAGAAGGAGGGCGAGGCGATGCGAAAGGCGTACCCTGCGACGCTCTCTTTGTAGTGGGGCTGGCCGGAATCGAACGGGATAGCGGGGTGCTGCAGCGTGGGCTGGAGCATCCACGAGCCACTGTTTACCCCCACGCGCACTGACAACTGCGTCGTCTCCGCCACGCGCCCTTGCAACGCGGTAAGCATCTCGTTGATGCGCGGCGCCATGAGCAGGCATTCGTCGATATCGACGTGGCGGCGCGTCTCGCGGTTAACGAATCCTAGCCGGCCTGCCCCGCTAGGAGCGCTAGCACGGCTTATGGTGAAGCGGGCATGGTTGCGGTAGCCCAGTTGCTGCGGGCTCGGCAGCGTTGGCAGCACCTCAGCGCCCGTAATGCCGCCGACGCGTTCGAGCGCATCGACGACGGCCAGCCGCTTCAATTCCAGTTGGTGCCCATAGGCGATGTGCTGCCACTGACAGCCGCTGCAATCGTCGACATAGCGGCACGGTGCGGCAACGCGGTGCGGCGACGGTTCAACGGCTTCAACGGCGCGCGCGACGATGTGGCTGCGTCGCTCACGGACGACCTCGGCAACTACCTCCTCGCCCGGTATCCCACCGATAACGAATACCTGTTTGCCGTCCGATTCGCCCACGGCCTCGCCGAGGCGGCCCATGCCTCGCAGGCGGAGGCGCAGGAGTCGCGGCTCGGGGGGCCCTGCGTTGCCCCCTTGACGTGTCGGCGATACGACCACGCTCTTGATGATAGCAGCGCGGCGCGGCAAGCAGGCAAAGGACCCTGTCAGTTGACGGGGCCCTTAAGGTGACGCGAGTGCCCGGCGGGCCCAGCTACCCTTTCTGCGCAGCCAGCTCCGACGCGAGGTCAATGATGGAGTCTTCCTGTCCGCCGACCACCTTGCGCCTGCCCAGCTCCATGAGGATGTCGCGCGGCTCGATGTTGAACTTGGCCGCCGCCCGGTAGGTGTGGAGAAGGAAGGAGGAGTAGACACCCGCGTAGCCGAGCACGAGGCTGGCGCGGTCGATGATTTGCGGGCGCTGCATCATGGGACGAACGACGTCCTCCGCCGCGTCCATGATCTTGTAGACATCCACGCCCGTCTCGTAGCCCTCAAGTTCGAGGACGGCCGCGAGCACCTCTGTCTGCGCGTTGCCGGCGCCGGCGCCAAGGCCGCCGAGGCAACCGTCGACGTACTCGGCGCCCTCTTCGATGGCAGCCAGCGAGTTGCCGATGCCAAGTCCCAAGTTGTTGTGGCAGTGAATGCCGACCTTGGTCTCGGGATCGAGGGCGTCGCGCAGGGCAGAGACGCGGCGGCGCACGCCGTCGGGGCGCAGCGCGCCCGCAGAGTCAGTCACGTAGACCGCTTGCGCGCCGGACGCCTCCTGCACCTTCGCCTGCTCGACCAAGTCGTCGGGCTCGATCATGTGGGCCATCATCAGGAAGCCCAGCGTCTCCATGCCCAACTCACGTGCGAGCCCGATGTGCTGCACGGCGATGTCGGCCTCGGTGCAGTGGGTGGCGATGCGAACGGCGCGCGCCCCTCTGTCGTAGGCCTCCTTCAGGTCCTCCTGAATGCCGATGCCCGGAAGGAGCAGAACGGTGATGCTGGACTTCGTGAGCACCCCTTGCACCGCACGCAGCAATTGCTGCTCGTCGGTGTGGGAGAAGCCGTAGTTCTGGGATGAGCCGCCGAGGCCGTCGCCGTGCGAGACCTCGATGAGCGGCACGCCTGCATCGTCGAGCGCGCGTGCAATCTCCGTCACCTGCTCCACCGTGTATTGGTGCGCCATGGGATGCGAGCCATCGCGCATGGTGGAATCGACGAGGCGTACGTAACCCTTGCTGGACATACTTACCCTCCTATCGATGCAGTGGTCTGAGTGGGCAGCCCCAGAAGGTGCTTGGCGAACTGGTCGCCCACCTCGACGGCGGCTGCCGTCATGATGTCGAGGTTGCCGGCGTACTTGGGAAGGAACATTCCGGCGCCCTCGACCTCGATGGTCACCACCACACGGTCGTCGTAGAAGATGGGGTCGACGCGCAGATGGTAGCCGGGCACGTAGGTCTGGATCCGCTCTACCGTCTCGTGTATGGAGCCGAGGATGGCCTCGCGGTCCATCTCCTCGACCTGGCAATAGATGGTGTCGCGCATCATGATAGGCGGCTCAGCCGGGTTAAGGATGATGATGGCCTTGCCGCGCTCCGCGCCGCCGATGCGGACGATGCCCGTGGCAGTGGTCTGCGTGAACTCGTCGATGTTCTGGCGAGTTCCCGGACCCGCGCTGCGCGACGAGATGGTCGCGACGATCTCGGCGTAAGGCACGCGCGTCACCTTGGAGACGGCATTGACAATGGGGATGGTCGCCTGCCCTCCGCAGGTGATGAGGTTCACGTTGGGCTCATCTAACACGTCGCCGATGTTCACATAAGGGACGACGTACGGGCCGATGGCGGCGGGAGTGAGGTCGATGGCGATCTTGCCCAACTCCTTATAGAGAGGGGCGTTGGACATGTGCGCTTTCGCGCTCGTGGCCTCGTAGACGATCTTGATGTCCTCGTGGTCCCCCTTGAAGCCCTCGATGCCCTCGGCGGTGGTGCGGAAGCCCATCTGAGAGGCAAGCGCAAGCCCCTCGGAGCGGGGGTCAATGCCGACCATAAGCTTCATTTCGAGGCGCGGGTGACCCTCCAGTTTGAGCATCAGGTCGGTGCCGATGTTGCCCGACCCGACAATAGCCACTCCGATCTTCTCCGCCATCTTCTGACCTCCTCGGCAAGTGATGCACGCGCCTACGGGCACGCGCCGCTAGTCAACGAACTGAGCGCTCACCACACCAACATTGTCGAACGTGGCAATGATGGTGTCGCCTGCCTGCACGGGCGTCATGCCGACGAGCGCGCCGGGCATGACCAGCTCTCCCGCGTTTAGGGAGACGCCGTACTCGCCCAGCTTGTTGGCGCACCATGCGACGGCATTGGCCGGGTTGCCGAGAACAGCAGCGCCGGTGCCGCGGCTCAGTTCCTCGCCATTCTTCTGGAAGACGAGGCCTTCGTTCACGAGATCGAGACCGCCGACCTGAATATGTTGCTTGCCGACGACTGCGGCCATGTGGGAGGCGTTGTCGGCGATGGTGTCAGCCAGCTTGATCTTCCAGTCGGCAATCCGGCTTCCCACGACCTCCAGCGAGGCAACAACGTAGTCGGTTGCTTCCAGCACGTCGTCCACGCTGACGCCCGGGCCCTTCAGCGTGCTCTTGAGATAGAACGTAATTTCCGGCTCAACCCTCGGCTGATGCAGCGCCGAGACGGAAAGCTCGACGCCGTCCTCGAAGACCATGTCCTCGAAGATCATGCCGTAGTCGGGCTGGTCGATGCCGAGCATCTGCTGCATTGCGGCACTGGTCAATCCGACCTTCTTGCCGACAATCCTACTCCCGCCCGCCAGTTTGCGGTCGAGAACGACCTGCTGGACACGGTAGGCGTCCTCGGCGGTAATGTCGGCGTAGCGCTCGGTGAGCGGCGAGACGTAGTTGTGCGTCTGCTCAGCGTCCCAAAGCGCGTCCGCAAGCTCCTTCACTTGTGCATCGGTCAAGCTCATCGCCTCTCCTCTCTCATTCCGCAGTGTACGAGGTCTAAATCTGCTTGAGGCCCATCCCCTTCGCGGCCTCGAGGTACGGCAGGCCCTGCTTCAAGCCTTCCTTGAATACATCTTCCTTCTGCTTGATCTTGTCGACCTCGTCGAGCGTCTGCTCGTAGAGGTCTTGGGGAACGACGACGGCGCCCGTCTCGTCGGCGAAGACGAAGTCGCCGGGGTGGACGGAAACGCCGCCGACCTTGACGGGCTCCTGCCCGACCGAGCCGAGGCGCAGGCGCGTCTTGCCGGCGGTCGGACAAATGTGGCGCGTCAACACGGGAAAGCCCAGCTTACGCATGATGTCGGCGTCGCGCACCGCTCCGTCGACGATGAGGCCGGAGACGCCCAGGTTCTGGGCGGCCATGGCGGCCAGCTCTCCCCAAACCGTGATGTACTCGCCGTCGACGTCGATGACGATGACGTCATCCTTGGAGGCCTTGGCGAGAATCTGGCCGAGCGCTATCTCGTCGGCATTGAAGGTGCCGGCTGTGCCGACAAGCATCCGAACGGTGAGCGCCCTGCCCCAGAACTTCTGCCCGTGCGACAGGGGTTGAAGTCCCACCATCGCCCCGTCGCATTTGAGGATGTCCAGCGCGTCGGCGAACATCCCACTGTCAATTCCCTCGTAGCTCTGCGCCATTGAATCGCTCCTTGCATCGTGGGAGTTGGGTTGATTCTAGCAGGAAGCGGCGGATGGGGCAGCGCCCACCCGCGATGTGCGTTGGCGCTAGAATGGCGCGCATATGGAAGGCATTGCTGGCAAGGTTGCAATCGTCACAGGTGCGGGCCGGGGCATCGGACGCGGCCTCGCTGAGGCGCTCGCCTCGCACGGTGCGCGGCTCGTGCTGAACGACCTCGACGAGGGCCCGCTCGCGGAAACCGCCTCCGGCATGGAGCACGCGGCGACGGTCGCAGGCTCGGTGGCAGATGGGCGCATGGGCGAGCACCTCGTCGCAGCGGCACAAGAGCAATTCGGCGGTGTCGACCTTGTGGCAACCTGCGCGGGCTATACGTGGGACGGCATGTTCCACAGGATGAGCGACGAGCAGTGGCAGGCCATGCTCGATGTCCACCTGACGGGCACGTACCGCGTGCTGCGAGCAGCATTTGCCGCCATGCGGGAAGCGTCGCGAGCCGAACGGCAGCGCGAGGCGCCCCGAATCGCGCGCAAGATCGTGACCATCTCGTCCATGTCGGCGTTCGGCAACCTCGGTCAGGCGAACTACGCGGCGGCCAAGGCCGGCATTGTCGGGCTGACGAGGACGATCGCGATCGAGGGGGCGGCATTCAACATACTGGCCAATTCGGTGGCGTTCGGCCCAATCGATACGCGCCTGACGCGCCCGCGCGAGTCACAAGACGAGCGGGTCGGCGAGGCGCAACAAGGAATCCCCGATGCGGCGCGTGAGCGCTACCTCGCATCCATTCCACTCGGGCGCGTCGGCATGGTCGACGAGGCGGTGGGGCCGCTGCTTTTCCTGCTCTCCGACCACGCGAACTATGTATCGGGGGCGCTGCTGGAAGTCAATGGCGCTGCGCACATCGCGTAGGCGCAGGCTGCTAGATGAGATTACGCAAGCGGCTGCGCAGCAACAGGTGGATGCCGACCAGCATCAGCGTCGCTATCCCGACGAATAGCCACAATTCGTAGGAGACAGGCGCGTTGACGACGCCTAGCGCCGTCCCAGCAGCTGGTGGATGCTCCGTCAGCGTCATAGCCATTAGGAAGATCGTGATGCCGACGCAGATGGCGGCATAGAGCGAAAAGAGGAGCGTCTGCGAATCAAGCCACTCCCCGAAAGCGCCGGTCATTCCTGCGGCGAATGCGGTGCCGACACCGAGCGCCAAGACGTGACCGCCAATCGTATTGCGGGGCTGCGCCGTCGCGCTGCGAGGCATGATGAACAGAACGAAGGCTGAGGATGCGATGGCCGCAACGAGCACGGCCCGGGCAACTTCGGATCCCGTCAGCAGCGCTTGGGCCCACAGGACGACAAACAGCGCAAGCGTCGCGATGACGAGCTGTCCGACGTAGCGGCGCGACGTGCGCCTGATCCACGGATCGAATAGACGCCGCAGCATTGCTCACTAGTCCTAGTGCGCCTTGAAGAGGGACAGGAAGCGGTCCTGGTACTCGTCGAAGAGGCCCCAGCGCTCGATCTCGGCGTGCACGTCGGACGGGTCGACGTTGCCCCGCTTGGCCTCCGCAAGGAGATGCTCGATGCGCTCACGGGCGTCGCGGGGGACCCCGCCCTCGGTGTCAAACAGGCCGCGCGCATGCATCTCGGCGACGTTGGCGCGTACGGATGCGGATGTCAGGTCGAAGATGAACTTCATGAGCGAAACGTCCCAGAGCTCGTCGACGCCCCGGATCACCGCCTCCAGGTTGCGCTCTTCACGGTCGAGCCAGCGCTTGAGGCGGTTGGTGACCTGTTGCACGTCGCCTGAGGCGATGTTGGTCTGCATGCCCTCGTTCTTGTAGGCGTAGAGCAGGCCCGGGGCGTCCTGTCCGCGCTCGCGGGCGATGTTGCGAAGAAATTCGGCGGCGTGCTGGCCGAACCCCTCGTGGCTGAGCATGTAGTAGGGCGTCACCACCTTGGGCTGCTCAGCGATGACGACACCCTCGCGGATCACGACGTCGTCGGGCGAGCGGTCGTCGATTTCGCGGTACGCGGGCTCGGTGACGAGGTAGTAGCGGATGGTCGTGCTGCCGAACGTTGCAAGGTGCTGCTTCGGAGGCCGCACGACCACGGTGTTCTCGATAGCGTGCGCCATGCGCATTTCGTGGATTTCTTCGTCGCTCATCGCACTTTCCTCGCCAATCATCCACCATTGTATCGTGGGCAAGCGTTTGCGCGCTGATTTCTCTGTCGCGCTTTCGGTTTCCGCAGCGACCTCTTGGCGCAATCTAAATTCCTGAAACAAAAATATAGATTCTCTCTATGGGATTGCCGTCACTTTCTACCTTCTTCCCCTAACCGGCTTGGTAGGTGGTTTACGGCAGGAAATGCGACCGTTATGCTACATTGGCGAGGGGAATCGAGCGCAAGCGCAGTGCCTGCAACGCGCTGACAACTCCCAAAATTGGTGTGGAGCAAAAGGTTCTGTCTATGCCGGCGTACGACGTAGCGGTCATCGGAGCGGGGCCCGGCGGGTATGTCGCCGCGATACGCGCGGCGCAATTGGGCCTGCGCACGGCAGTTGTCGAGCGGGAGGCACTGGGCGGCGTCTGCCTCAACTGGGGCTGTATCCCGAGCAAGGCACTCATCCGCAACGCGGAGGTGCTGCGCCTCGTCGGCGATGCGGCCACCTTCGGCATCGAGGTTGATGGCGTGCACGCCGATTACGGAGCGGGCGTCGATCGCAGCCGCCGCGTCGTTGACGACCTGACCAAGGGAGTCGAGACCCTGCTCAAGAAGAACAGGGTGGACGTGCTGTACGGCGAGGCATCCTTCACGGGGCCGCACGCGCTGGAAGTCGGCGGTGAGCAGGTCGAAGCGCACAACCTCATCATCGCAACGGGCGCGAGGCCCCAGGAGCTGCCCCACGTCGAGGTGGACGGAGACGTGGTCGTGACATACCGCGAGGCCATCCTCCAGCGCGACGTGCCCGAGCGTGTCCTCATCGTAGGCGGCGGGCCGATCGGCATCGAGTTCGCCTACGTCTACGCAGCATACGGCGCAAAGCCCATCGTCGTGGAAGCGATGCCAACCATCCTGCCGGGAGAGGACAAGGACGTTGTCCGTTTCCTGGCGCGCTACCTCGAGCGCCAAGGCATCGAGTTTCGCCTTGACACGCGCTTCGAGAGCGCTAGCGTCAACGAGGGCACGGCAACGGTGCGGCTAAGCGCCAGCGAGGGGGAGGTCGAGGTGATTGCTGACCGCGTGCTCGTGGCCGTCGGCACCCGGCCCAACACGGATGGGCTGGCGCTGGACAAGGCCGGGATTGCGGCCGAGCGCGGCTACATCGTCGTCGACGAGCACCTGCAAACAAGCGCCAAGGGCGTATGGGCCATCGGTGACGTGACCGGCATAAAGCCGCTGGCGCACGTCGCACAGGCGCAGGCCGTCTACGTGGCCGAGCACATCGCGGGCGCGTCGCCCTATGCGCTCAATTACACCGCGATGCCCAGCGCCGTCTACTGCAACCCACAGGTTGCATCCTTCGGCCTCACGGAGCAGGCGGCGGCGGAACAAGGGCTCGACTACAAGGTGGGGCGCTTCCCACTCTCAGCAAACGGTAAGGCGCTGGCGCTGAATGAGAGCGATGGCTTCGCCAAGGTCATCGTGGATTCGGACACGGGCGAACTGCTTGGCGCGCATCTCCTGGGCCACGAAGTCACGGAACTGCTCGGCGAGCTCAGCCTTGCACATGTCCTAGAAGGCGCCAGTATCGAGGTGGGCGCGGTGGTCAACGCCCACCCGACCGTCTCAGAGGTCATCAAGGAAGCAGCGCTCGCCGCGGATGGCCAGGCCATCCACATATAGGCATGGAGGGCGGGACGATGACGGTAGCACCGGACATCACCAAAACCGAACTGGTTCAGCTGTATCACCAGATGAAGCTGATACGCGACTTTGAGGAGGCTTGTGCCCGGCAGTACATGCGCGGGCGCATCCGCGGCTTCCTACACCTCTACATCGGGGAGGAGGCCATCGCGGTCGGCGTAATGTCGGTCATGCAGCCGCAGGACTACGTGATTACGCACTACCGCGACCACGGCCATGCGCTGGCCCGAGGGATGGACCCCAACGCCGCAATGGCGGAGCTGTTCGGGCGCGCCACGGGGTCGTCCAAAGGCAAGGGCGGCTCGATGCACTTGGTGGACTCCAACGTGAACATGATGGGCGGCTACGCCATCGTTGGCGGGCAGATACCGCTGGGCACCGGGTTGGCGCTGGCCAACGAATACAGCGGAAACGACAGCGTTGTGGTCTGCTTTATCGGCGACGGCGCGCTCTCGGAGGGCGAGTTCCACGAGGGCATGAACCTCGCCAAGATTTGGAACTTGCCCATCATCTTCTTCTGCGAAAACAACCTGTACGGCATGGGCGCACCCGTCTCGGAGGTCTTCGCGGTCAAAGATATCTACACGATCGCGGAACCGTACGGCATCCCCGCGATACAAATCGACGGGATGGACGTGCTGGCGGTACGCGAGGCGATGAAGGACGTGTTCAGCCACGTGCGAAACGGCAACGGGCCGTACTTCGTAGAGGCGCTCGCCTACCGCTTCCGCGGCCACTCGATGGCCGACCCGGCCGAGTACCGGCACAAGGAAGAGGAGGCGTACTGGCGGGAGCGCGATCCCATCCCCAACTTCAGGGCGCAACTGCTCGCTGACGGCGAGGTTACGGAGGCGGAGTTGGACGAGGCAGACGCGGACGTAGAAACAACCGTGGACGGGGCCGTCGCGTTCGCGGAAGAGAGCCCCGAACCCGACCCGTCCGAGCTCTATACCGACATCGTCGGAGAAGGGGGCTAGCGATGGCCGAAATCACGTATAGGGAAGCCGTTGCGAAGGCCCTGGAAGAGGCACTCGACGCCGACGAACGGGTCTTCATCATGGGTGAGGACGTCGGCGCCTACGGCGGTGCCTACGCGGTGACCAAGGGCATGCTGGAGAAGTACGGCCCCAAGCGCATTCGTGAAACGCCCATCTCTGAATCGGTGTTTGTCGGCGCAGGCGCAGGCGCAGCGATGGCCGGCCTCAAGCCCATCGTCGAGCTCATGACCATCAACTTCAGCCTGTTGGCTATCGACCAAATCGTGAACCACGCCACCAAGGTGCGCTACATGTCGGGCGGGCAGCTGAGCTCGCCCGTCATCTACCGCGCGGTCACGGGCGGTGGCGCAGGCCTGGCCGCGACGCACTCCCAGAGCCTCGAGCACTGGTACGCAAACCTGCCGGGCATCTACGTCGTGCTGCCCGCCACACCCCGCGACGCACTCGGCCTGCTGCGTGAGGCGCTCACGATGCAAGACCCCGTGCTCTACTCGGAGCACGCGCTGCTGTACCGCGTGCGCGAAGAGGTGCCGGACGAGTACTACACCATCCCGTTCGGCGTTGCGGACGTGAAGCGCCGAGGCTCTGACGTAACGCTGGTGGCCTACTCGCGGATGGTCCACATCGCCCTGGATGCCGCGCAGGCGCTTGCAGAGCGCGGCGTGGAGGCGGAGGTCATCGACCTGCGCACGATTCGCCCGCTGGACATGGAGACGGTGTACGAGTCGGTACGCAAGACCAACCGCGTGGCCATCGTCGAAGAGACGTGGCGGACGGGTGGGTTGGCGGCGGAGATCGCAGCGCAGATACAAGAGGTCTGCTTCGATTACCTCGACGGCCCCGTCGCGCGGGTCGGAGGCGAAGACGTGCCGCAGCCCTACGCAAGCAACTTGGAACGGCTGTCCATCCCCGACGCCGACAAGGTGATTCGCACCTTGGCCGACGTGGTCGGCATCGGGGCGTAACGTATCTCGGAGGTGGGCGAATGGCGACAGAAGTCGTAATGCCCCAGATGGGGTATGACATGACCGAAGGCACCGTCGTCAGGTGGGTCAAACACGAAGGCGACGCGGTTAAGAAGGGCGACATCATCGCCGAAATCGAGACGGACAAGGCGACCGTCGAGATGGAGGCAGACGCCGCTGGCCTGCTCCGTAAGGTCACCGTAAGCGAGGGGACGACGGTCCCCGTCGGCGCGGTCATCGGCATCATCGGCACAGCGGACGAGGCCCTGCCGGAGGTACGCGAGACCGCCCCCTCCGCGGAAGAAACGCCTGCCGTCGAGGCCGCTCCAGCCGAGCAGCCAAAGGGAGAGGTGGTGGCAGAGGCGCCTGCTCCTACGCCGGGTGCAGACGGCGGCATGATGAAGGTATCCCCCGTTGCGCGCCGGCTCGCGGACGAACAGGATGTCGACCTGCGGCAGGTGACGGGCACAGGACCAGGCGGCCGCATCACCAAGGACGACGTGCTCGCCTACGCCAAGCAGGCCCCGGCTACGGCGCCCGTCGCGCCTGCACCCGCTGCCGCCGAGCCGCGAATCGGCAAGACGCTGAAGGTAGGCCCGGAGCCGCGCAAGCCGGATGCCGGCGGGCGCATTCCGCTGAGCAAGATGGCCCAGGCAATCGCTCGGCGCACGGCGGGAACGAAGGGCCCTGTGCCACACTACTATGTCAATGCCAGCGTCGACATGACGGCCGCAATGGACTTTCGCCGCGAACTGAACGCACAGCTCGACGACGTGCGCGTCAGCGTCAACGACCTCATCGTCAAGGCAGCGGCGCTGGCACTGCAGAAGTTTCCGGTCTTCAACTCCACGTTCCAGAACGACCACCTACAGGTCGCGCCCAACGTCAACGTCGGTATCGCAGTGGCGCTGGACGAGGGGCTGGTAGTGCCTGCAGTGCTGGAGTGCGAGAAGAAGTCGCTGGTGCGAATCGCGGCGGAAACGAAAGACTTGGGCGAGCGCACGCGCGCGGGAAGGCTGCGCCAGGACGAGTACACCGCGGGGACGTTCAGCATCAGCAACCTGGGCATGTTCGACGTGGACTCGTTTACGGCCATCATCGTCTCGCCGCAGGCGGCGGTGCTGGCGGTGGGGTCGGTCACGGCCACTCCCCAGGTGCGTGATGGAGGGGTAGTCGTGCGGCAGGTCATGCAGGCATCGCTGTCAGCCGACCACCGCATCTCCAACGGCGCGGACGCAGCGCAGTTCCTCGTCGAGATAAAGAGGCTCCTTGAGAGCCCCCTTTCGCTCATCGCCGAATCGCTAACGTAGCAGCGCGCCGCGTGCCCGCTATCATGCAACCTCCACGGCCGTAGGAGGGTGCGCATGACTGGAGGGCAAGCCATCGTCGAGGCGCTAATCGCACAGGGGGTGCGCGTCGTCTTTGGCGTCATCTCCGTCCATAACCTGCACCTCTTCGATGCGCTCCGCGAAGCAGTTGAGGCGGGGCGGATCCAATTCATCGGCGCGCGGCACGAGCTAGCTGCTGGCTTCATGGCAGACGGTTACGCCCGCGCCACCGGGGAACCTGGCATCTATGTCACCTCCTCCGGCCCCGGCGCAGCCGACTCGATGGGCGCAATGGGCGAGTCGTACCACTCATCCGTGCCCGTGCTCCAGATCACGACGGAGATTGAGACGGAGTGGCTGGGCCAGGGCCGCGGAGTCACACACGAGGCAAACGACCAGCTAGGGATGTTTGCCTCCGTCGCTGACTTCCGCGCGCTGCCATTGACCGTAGAGGGCGCAGCCCAGCAGGTGGCGCAGGCGTTCGAGCACATGCGCGCGCACCACCCCCGCCCTGCCGTCGTGGCGGTGCCGACCGACCTGCTGGCGATGGAGAGCGGCGCCGCCATCCCGCGACGCCGAGACCGTGCCCCCCGACAGGCCGATGCGGAGGCCGTCGCAACCGCCCTGAGGGTGCTGGAAAGCACAGAGCGGCCCGTACTGTGGGTCGGAAGCGGCGTCATAGGCGCCGGAGCATCGGAAGAGTTGCGGATGCTCGCGGAGGCGCTCGGCGCGCCGGTGGCCATCGCCGACGGAGGAAAGGGCGCATTTCCGGAGGACCACCCCCTGTGCCTCGGCTCTGCACTGCACGGACGCTTCTGGGGCGACAATCCCATCGCCGACTTCCTACCGACCTGCGATGTCGCGATCATCGTCGGCAGCAGCATGCACTTCCGCTCGACCAAGGGCGTCGGGTTGGAATTGCCGGGCGCCGTCATTCAGATTGACATCGACGAGGCGGTATTCGACCGCAACTTCCCTGCCAGCGTTCGCCTGAACGGCGACGCGCGGGCGGTTCTGCGACAACTGCTGGAGCATGCGGACCGCTTGCCGCAGGCCTCCGCAGCCTACCGTGAGGAGACGGTTCGCTTGCGCAAGGCGGTCGCGGAGAGCGTGCGGCAACAGTACCCCGCCGAATCGCGCCTGTTCGACGGCATCCGCGCGGTGCTGAATCGCGACGCCATCGTCGTCGCAGATCCAGCGATTCCCGGCTACGTAGCCCAGCGGGCCTTCCCCGCCTACGAGCCCGGCACGTTCTTCCATCCCCACGGCTGGGTCGGCATCGGGTACAGCTTCCCTTCGAGCATGGGCGCGAAGACCGGGGCGCCGGATAGACAAGTGCTCTGCATCAGCGGCGACGGAGGCTTTCAGTACAACATGCAGGAATTGGGCACGGCGGTGCAATACGGCATCTCGCCCATCGTGCTGCTCTTCAACGACAACGCTTGGGGCGCGCTGCAATCGATGCAGCGCCGCTCGATGGGCGCGCGCTACTTCGGCAGCAACCTCGTCAACCCCAATTTCGTTGCGTTAGCCCAAGCGTACGGTATCGCAGCGGCGCGGGTGCATAGCGCCGACCAGCTGTTCGACGAACTCGAGGCGGCGCTGAGGCGCAACGCCATAAGCATCGTCGAGGCGGCAATCCCGGAGGGACTGGAAGCCTTTCGGTAAGCGAGACGCTTCCACTCTTTCGCCCGAAGAGGCGCAATGGCCGCGCACAAGAGAGAGGGGGCTCCTCGCTGGAAGCCCCCCCTGACGTTCGCCTCTATTGCGACCGCGCTATGCCGCCTGAAGGACGACCGTGCGCCGCCTGCGGAGCAGAAGCGCCATACCCAGCGCCACCGCAATGACGCCGAAGAGCAGGACGCCACGCGCCACGGTCGGGACGAGGCCGTCACCGACGCCGGGTGTGCCCGGTACCGCGCCAAGAATCGGCACGAACTCGGCCATGTCCTGCGCGCCGGCGTAGGCGACGTTGGCGTCGCGGTTAATGGTGTCCAGCGGCTCAAACACGTTCCGGACGAAGGACTTGATTTCCTCTGGGTGCTCGTCGCCGGTCGCAGCAATAAGGTTGCTAGCTCCATTGGTAGCCTGCGTCAACTTCAAGCGCACCCAGTCGTTTCCACCGATGGCTGCCTTGATAGCTTCCACGGCCTTCTTATCCGTCGTGCCCACCTGCGCAAGGTTGAGCTGCTCGGAAATTGCCTCGGCGTACGCGGTAGCGCCAAAGCCATCATTTTCGGCACCCATGATGATGTCGAGAACGCTCTGCGCGGCAGCCTGCTGCGCAGCGAGGTCTTCACCGTTCTGAACTGCCCTAGCGTAGTTGCGCGCTTGCGCCAACTGGTCACGCAGCCCGACTCCTAGGGCGGTGCCATTCGGGGCGTCGTCCGACTCAACGAGGATGTTGAGCAGCGGGAAATATGCGCCGCTGTCGATGGTGTCAGCGTAGACCACCTCGCCCGGCGTCGCAGGGTCGGGGTCCGGAACCGGCTCGGTCGTGATGGCGAACGCCGCGTAGTGCGCGAATATGTTAGCGCCATCGGGGTGCGTCCATTCCGCATCGACAGAGCCGTCAATTGCACGGTAGAAGACGCCGGTGCTGATCTTGTCGTCCCTGCCGACTAGCCAGCCCTCGTACGCCATGCCAGCGGGTGGCGCCGGGAGGTCTCTGAGCGCAATGACGAGCCTCGCACTCGGGTTGTTGCCGTCATCCCTAACCTTGACGGAGCCCCCTAACGTGACTTCATCTTCCTCTTCCTGAGCGCTTGCGGCGCTTACGGAAAGAACGAGCGCGAAGAGCAACGCTAGAATCATTCCAATTGAGAGGGTGCGAGGCTTCAGCATGCCTACTCCTATCACTCCCCCGGCGATCAGCGGGTCGGAGGATTGCGGTCGTTTCGTATCACGCCTCAGGCGCTGGCCCCAGCGCCACAAGCGGACGACCAGGGCTCATAGTCCTGTGAGCGCGCATTATAGTACACCTTCCTCGCTTGCTGTCCATAGCCCCAACAAGCGAATGCCGCCTACTGCGGCCCCTCTATTATCCACAACGCGCGCTCTATGCAATAGGGGAGCGTTGACGACTCCTCGCAGTTCGCCTACTATCGCTGCAATCGACTACTGCGGCAACGGGGAGCCGGGTGCGCCGGCTGAGAGGCCTCGACGTTCTTCGGGGCGACTCGCTGAACCTGACCTGGGTAATGCCAGCGGAGGGAGTGTCGCGCCTAGGTGACGAGCGCCAGGGCCGCCCTCTATTCGCAAGGCGGCCCCTCTTCTTGTTGACCGCGTAGCCGCCGGAGGCAAAGCATGGCGCTCGGAGCATGGTCCTTCGTAGTGGCTGCGTTGACGATGGCCGCTTTCAGCGCGGCGGGGTTGTTCTACTCGCGGCGCGCACGCGTGGCGCTCGAGGCTTTCGTCTCCGCGCGAGGCACCGCGAGCGGCACCGTGGCCATGGCGACGATGGTCGCATCCGTCATGGGTGCTTGGATCCTTTTCAGCCCGGCCGAGGCCGCAACTTGGGCAGGATTGGTCGCGCTCATCGGCTACGGCATCGGGCAAGCGGCGCCCGTGCTGGCGTTCCTGGTGCTCGGCCCGCGAATGCGCCGCCTCATGCCGGAAGGCCACTCGCTCACGGAGTTCGTATGGCACCGTTACGGCAGAGCCATGTACGGATTCGCGGTGGCCATCATCGTCCTGTACATGTTCACCTTCCTCGCAGCCGAGATGGGGGCCATTGCGCGGGCCATCCGGCTCATCACAGACGCGCCGCTCCTGCTGACGCTCGTACTCGTCAGCGGGGCTACGCTGCTCTACACGGTCTACGGAGGGCTCAAGGCAACCATCTTCACCGACAACATTCAGTTTGCGCTCATCGTGCCGCTGCTGATAGTGGCCTTCATAGTGGTGGTGGCCCAGCTCGGTGGCTGGGGCGCGTCATTTGACTCGGTGCGCGCGGAACGTCCCGAACTGCTGTCGCTGACGCACCAGCCGGGAATCGAGTTCGGCATAACGCTGGTAATCGCCGTGCTGGCGGCCAACCTGTTCCACCAAGGCTACTGGCAGCGAGTCTACGCCGCGCGCAGCGAGCGAGACCTGCGAATCGGGTTCACAGCAGCGGGCGTGCTCATCGTGCCGATGCTCATCGGCGCGGGCGTATTCGGGCTATGGGCCGTAGGGCAAGGCGCAGCTGATACGGCCGCGATATCACTGTTTGCGCTCGTGCTGGACGTGATGCCGGCATGGGCGGTGGTAGTCGTGATGGTGCTGGCCATCGTCCTGGTAATGAGCAGCATGGATACGCTGCTGAACGGCCTGGCGAGCACCTTCGCGTCCGATCTGCCGCGCCTGCAACCGACCCTGCGCGGCGGCGCCCTACTGGCCAGGTCGCGCGTCGTTACCGCCTTGCTCATCGTGCCCGCACTGATAGTCGGCTTCCTGTTCGACAGCGTCCTCTACCTCTTCCTCATCGCCGACCTGGTGTGCGCTGGAGCGATGGTGCCCGTCTTCCTGGGCCTGTACGCACGCCGCCTTTCGGGGCGCGCGGCGCTGGCAAGCTCACTGGCCGGCATCGCGGTAGGCGCCGCATTCTTCCCGACAAAGTCGCTCGCGGGCTGGTGGACATGGGGCGGCCTGACAGACGCGTGGCATATCCTTGCGTCCGGCAACACGCTCGCGAGCTTCGGTGCCGCCGTGGTCGTTTCCACTGTGGCAGCGCTGGGCTTTCTCGTCGCCGGCCGCTTGCAGCGAGGTGCGGAAGGCTACGACTTCGACGAACTGGCGGCGCGCGTCCGCCTAATGGAGGAATAGGTTGGCAACGACGCCTCCCATCGTGCTCACCATCGCGGGCTCGGACTCCGGCGGCGGCGCAGGCATCCAGGCCGACCTCAAGACGTTCGCCGCGATGGAGGTCTACGGGGTAAGCGTGGTCACGGCGGTCACGGCGCAGAACACGCTAGGCGTAACCGCCATGCAGGAGCTGCCCGTCTCCCTCATCGACGCGCAGATCGATGCCATTGCCGCGGACCTCGCCCCCCGCGCCGTCAAGACGGGCATGTTGTCGAGCGCCGATGTGATCGAAGCGGTTGCCGCCAAGCTGCGCGAGCACCGGATGACGCGCCTCGTCGTCGACCCCGTGATGGTGGCGCAGGGAGGCGCACGGCTGATCCGCGATGACGCAATCCAGGTATTGACCGAGCGGTTGGTGCCCAGAGCACTAGTGGTGACGCCCAACGCGCCGGAGGCAGAGGCGCTTGCTGGGATGCCCGTACGCAACGTGGCTGAGGCGCGAGCCGCGGCCATCCGCATCCACAGCCTCGGCCCCGAATACGTGCTCATCAAGGGCGGGCACTTCGAGGAGGACGCAACCGACACCCTGTTCGACGGGCAGCGCTACTACAGCTTCACCAGCGAACGTATCGCCACGGCTAATACGCACGGGACGGGCTGCACGCTGTCATCGGCGATTGCATCAGGCATCGCCTCGGGCATGGAAGTGGTCGAGGCGGTGTCGCAGGCGAAGGAGTACGTCACAGGATCGCTGCGCCAGGCCTTCTCCGTCGGGTCGGGCCACGGCCCGCTCAATCACTTCCACCACTGGTGGGGAAGCGGCGAATAGCGCGCCCATATTCCGGCGGCGCAGCCCGGCAATCGGCCATTGAAACGGGCGTAGGCGCTGTGCTATGGTGCGCCCGCCTAGCCAGAGTGAGTCGATTCGAGGAGGTGTCATCTTGGCCGACCTACGAAAAGGAGACTTGGCAGCCCGCGTTGCAGAGAAATTAGGGGCGCCACGTTCACAGGGTGATGCCGCTCTGAACGCAGTCCTCGACTCCGTACGGGATGCGCTGGCGGCAGGCGACCGTGTGGTGCTGACCGGCTTCGGCACCTTCGAGTCGCGCTCGGTGAAGGAGCGCCAGGTCCGCGCTATCCGGGGCCCCAATCAGGGACAGCGCGTGACCGTGCCTGCTCACACCCGCATCGGCTTCACGCCGGGCTCCGAGCTGGTTGCCGTCAGCCGCGGAAAGTAGCACAACGCTGCAGGTCCTGACATGAGCGAGGGGGGCTCTTTGTGGAAGAAGCCCCCCTCCTGTTGGGATGCCAAACAGCGATATCCACGGCGCTGCTATTGGGCTACCATCGCCCCACGATGGCGCATGAGCTCGACCGCAGGATCGTCCTCATCGACCTGGACGCCTTCTATGCGTCGGTCGAGGTGAACGAGAACCCGGAGCTGCGCGGCAAGCCGCTGCTCATCGGCGGCTCGCCCGAAGGACGCGGCGTCGTTGCGGCCGCGTCCTACGAGGCGCGCACGTACGGCTGCCGCTCGGCGATGCCCATGGCGACGGCGTTGCGCCTTTGCCCACACGCGACCGTCCTGCCGGTACGCCACGGCCTCTACAGCGAATATTCGCGGCGCGTGATGGACATCCTGCGCCGCGAATCGGACACCGTCCAACAGATGTCCATTGATGAGGCATACGTCGACCTGACGGCGGTGGCGCCGGCAATGGAGGCAGCCACTGCCTTGGCGCATCGGATACAGGGGCGCATTCGCGTCGAGTCAGACCTTCCCTGCTCCATCGGGCTCGGCACCAGCAAGATGGTGGCCAAGATAGCCTGCGAGACCGGCAAGCCGTCGGGCTTCACCATAGTCCAGCCAGGAGACGAATCGGCGTTCCTGGCGCCACTGCCCGTCAAGTCGATGCCTGGCGTTGGTCCGCGCTCGGCGGAACGGCTCAACGCCGCAGGCTTTCGCACGCTCGGCGACGTGGCAAACGCGTCGCTGGCAGGCCTCATAGCTGTGCTCGGTCCATGGGGCGCCATCCTGCAACGGCGCGCGCGCGGCGAGGACGACTCCATCGTTACGCCGGAGCGAGAAGCGAAGTCGATCAGCGCAGAAGAGACGTTCGCCCACGACGTTACGGACCGCGAAACGCTGCATGGCGAACTTGAGCGTATGGCCCAGCGCATCGGCGACTCGCTGGCTCGGAGCGAGGTCGTCGCACGCACCGTAACCCTCAAATTGCGCTTTGCCGATTTCACGACCATTACGCGCTCCCAGACGAGCAGCCTGGAGACGACGGACCCGCGCGCCATACTAGGCATGGCGCTAGAACTGCTGGAGCGCAACTGGCAAGCAGAGACGCCACTGCGGCTGATTGGCGTGGGCGTCAGCAACCTGCGAAGCAGGCACACGGAAGGCCAACTGGCAATGGAGGAACTGGCGTCCTACAAGGCGCAGTGAGGGTCTCTTACCCTCGCTTGGCCGCGCTGGGCCTCGTCCACTAGACTCGGACGCATGGCCGAGCCGCGCTACCAACCACGTTCCATCAACGTACAGGACGAGGGGATGTACATCCTCTGGGCGGATGGGCACCAGTGCCTGCTGCCGCATCGCGTCCTGCGCGGCAACTGCGGCTGCGCACAGTGCGTCGACGAGATGACACACGTGCGGCAGGTGGCCGTCGATGACGTGCCGGAAGACATCCGGGTCGAGGACGTGCTAGAAATCGGCAACTACGCCGTCGGCATCCTCTTCAGCGACCTTCACGACACGGGCATCTACCCGTTCAAGCACCTGCGCGAACTGTGCGAGCGAGAAGCCGCCGCAGGCCCGGGTAGCTAGGCGACTGCTTCGTCGTGTTCGTGCTCAGCGGACATGGCGCCCCCATCGAGACCCTTGGGAGCTTGTAGCCTTTCCTTCAGCGCGGCGATGGCCTCGTGAGAGCCGTAGACGGTGGTCAGTTTGCCGTTGACGCGGACCTTCATCTTGTCGATATGCTTACCCTTGGCAAGAAGCCAAAGCGACCAGTTCAGCGCCGAGCGCTTTAGGCGAGGGAAGACGCGGAGCAGCTCCTCCCCCTGGTACTCGAAGACCTCGTCGGGCCGGCGCATTATCTCCTCGTAGACCATGGCCTGCAGAGGCGGAAGGCCTCCCTCCGCCGGAAGGCTGTACTCGGCAATCTGCGAAATCTTCATCAGGCTACCTCTTTGGTCTACTTCCAAGATTTTGTTTAGCCAAGAGTTTAGACAAAGAGCCAAAATTTGGGAAGCACGTGCAAGCAACAATTAGTACGGATATGAGCAACCCTGTACCCCATCAGCCCCGTCCCATCTGCCCCTTTGGTAGACTGCTATTCGTCTCCGGAGGGCTCCTGTGGCGGTTCGAAACGAATTGAGCGCGGACGATGTACGGCATATCGCCGCCCTCTGCCGCATCGGTATGAACGAGGATGAGATCGAGGAGATGCGGCTCGAGTTAGCGAGCCTGTTGGACGACGTCGCGTTCCTACAGTCGATCGATACCGATTCCGTCGAGCCGACCGGTCACGCAGTAGACGCCGTACACAGCGTGATGCGTGACGACCATCCCCGCCCTCCCTTGCCCATCGACGCTGTGTTAGCCAACGCGCCCCAGCGCGAGGGCAACTACTTCAGGGTCCGCCGCGTGCTCGAATAGTGGCTACGCCCCTGCACTTCCTGTCGCTCGCCGAGATGAGCGAATCGCTGCTTCGCCGCGACGTCACGGCGACCGAGTTGACGCAGGCGCACCTCGAGCGGATAGAGGCGGTCGAGGAGCGCATCGGCGCATACCTGACGCTATGCGGCGATACGGCGCTGGCAGAGGCGGAGGCTGCGGACGCCCGGCTCGCCGCCGGCCACGGCGGCCTGCTAACCGGCATACCCATGCAACTGAAGGACAACATCAGCACCGCAGGCGTACGAACGACGTGCGCATCTGCGATGCTGCGCGACTACGTGCCTCCGTACGATGCGACGGTAACCACGGCGCTAAGACAGGCCGGCACCGTGCTGCTTGGCAAGGGCAACATGGACGAGTTTGCGATGGGCTCCTCCACCGAAAACTCCGCACTTGGCAAAACGGCGAATCCGTGGGACATCGAGCGCGTACCCGGAGGGTCGAGCGGCGGCCCTGCGGCGGCGGTAGCCGCGGGCGAGGCGGCATTTGCGCTCGGCTCCGACACGGGCGGGTCGATACGGCAGCCCGCTGCCCTCTGCGGCATCGTCGGGCTGAAGCCGACCTACGGTCTCGTGAGCCGCAACGGGCTTGTGGCTTTCGCCTCGTCGCTCGACCAGATCGGGCCAATGGCTCGGACGGTGGAGGATGCGGCGTTGGTGCTCAACGCGATAGCAACGGGCGACGCGCAGGACTCGACGTCCTTCGCCACCGGACCGCACGACTACACCGCGGGCCTACGTGGCGGCGTAGCCGGTCTGCGGATAGGCGTGGTGCAGGACTACTTCGGCGAAGGCATCGAGCCCCCCACGGCAGAGGCCGCCCGCACGGCGATAGCGGAGCTGGAATCGCAGGGCGCAATCGTGGACTGGGACGTTCGCCTGCCGAGTTCGCGCGCCGCGCTGGCGGCATACTACGTCATCGCGCCGTCGGAGTGCTCGGCCAATCTCGCCCGCTACGACGGCGTGAAGTACGGCCACTCCAACGCGGGGGAGTCCGGGATGTGGGATGCGCTGCAAAGCACGCGGAGGGAGGGCTTTGGGCCGGAGGTAAAGCGGCGCATCATGCTCGGCACCTACGCGCTCTCGTCCGGCTACTACGACGCCTACTACCTGAAGGCGCTCAGGGTGCGCACGCTCATTCGCGACGAGTTCCGAGATGCATTTGAGCGATTCGACGTGCTCGCGACGCCCAGCACACCCTCGCCTGCCTTTCGGCTGGGGGAGAAGGCGGACGACCCTGTCGCGATGCACGCAAGCGACGTCTGCAACGTGCCGGTGAACATCGCAGGCATACCAGCCATTACCGTGCCTTGCGGCTTTGTGGACGGGCTGCCCGTCGGCTTACAGCTGCTGGGCCCCCACCTGAGTGAGGCAACGCTGTTGGGGGCCGCGTATGCATACGAGCAGTCGACCAACTGGCGTGAGCAGCGCCCCGCCCTCTAGAGGGGCGCCCCCTCCTCGTATAGCTGCCCTGCCCTCACTTCGATGAGCCGCGCCGCGTCGCGCCAGGGCTCGGGAACGAGGGCTAGGTCGGCAGTGGTCAGCAACGTCTGGTGGTAGCCGGCGGTTGACTCCATGACCAGCTTGCGCCGCGCGGCGTCAAGTTCGGAAAGGAGGTCGTCCAGCAGCAGAACCGGCGCGTCGTCGCGGCGGGCGCGGAGGAGGTTCGCCTCAGCGAGGCGCAGGCTCAGCGCGACCAACCGTGCCTGCCCGCGCGATGCGTGCTTGCCTATTTCGACCCCGTCCAGCTCAATACGCAGGTCGTCTCGGTGAGGGCCAGCGACGGTCTGGCCCATCGCGCGCTCCCGTCGCCTCTGTGCAGCAAGGGCCAGACGCACTGCCTCGGCAATATCCTCCACACTTGCGCCGTCTTCCATACCGACGCCCGTATAGGTGATCGTCAGCCCGTCGCGCCCGGCCAGCCGCACGAAGGTATGGGCGGCAAACGGCGCTAGGTCGGCGACCGCAGCGTGGCGCTCAGCGAGCACCTCCGCCGCCTCACTGCAGATCTGCCCGTCCCAGTAGGCCAGCTCTACCTCGTCTGCGCCCTCATCGCGCATGCGCCTGAGCAGCGTGTTGCGCTGCTGAAGAACGCGCTGGTAGCGCTGGAGACCCTGCAAGTAGCGGCGGCTGACCTGCGACAGAAGGATGTCCAGATAGCGCCGCCTACCGCTGGGGCCGCCGTACACCAGGTCGATGTCGGAGGCGGAAAAGAGGACGGCATTCAGCCTACCGACAAGGTCGGAGGCGCGGCGGCGCACGCCGTTGATGCTGATGCGCTTCTGCACCGCTTCGCCGCCGCGCAGGTCGAAGCCGACGAGCAAGTTGTCCTGCTCGCCGCCGTGCTCCACGATGCCGGTAACAACCGCGTAGCCATCACGGGCGGACACGCCCCACTCGATGAGCTCGCGCTCCGTCGGCGCCCTGTGCGGCTTGCCGATTGCGAGCAGGTAGGCGGCTTCGAGCAGGTTGCTCTTGCCCTGCGCATTGTCGCCGAACAGCACGGTAAGGCCATCGCCGAACTGCACCGCCTGGCTCTTGTAGTTCCGGTAGTGGGTAAGTTCCATCCGGGATAGGCGCATAGGGCCGCTATTCTACGCGTGCGGTTGTGCGGCGCTGCATAGCCGTCGATACTCAAGCCATAGCATCCGGAGGCAGAATGCGGGGGAATCGGCTGGCTGGCGCACTAGTGGCCCTGCTCTTTGCAGTTGCAAGCTGCGGAGCTCCGCCCACTCCGACGCCCTCCCCCACCCCTAGTCCCACCCCAACGCCAACCCCCGTGCCGCGCCTGACCATCGGTTTCGACGCGACGAGCGCCGACCTCATCGCGCAGATCCCGTCCGACGAGGTAGCGTGCATTCGCGAGAGCCTTGGCGCCGCCTACGCCGCATTCGCTGCTACGCCGCTCACCGATGCGGCCGGGCTCCTTGCAAACGCTGAGGTGGCGCCATGCCTCAGCGCCGACACGCTCGCTGCGCTGGTTGTCGCCGGATTGGACGCACAGACAGGAGGCATATCGGATGAGTCGGCGGCTTGCATCGCCAGCATCGTCGTCACATTCGGCAGCGACGCCGCATCGCTCGGCGAATCACAGGGAGCCAGCTTGGGTTCGATGGTGAGCCTTCTACTGTGCTTGACCGAAGAGGAGGCCTCGAAAGTGTTCGTCGACCTTCCAGGAACTGACGGCGCTGTGTCGTTGGCGGACGTCCGCTGTCTGTCGGAACAGGCCGACACCGCCGATATAGTCGAGGCATTCGGACGCGCGCCCGGCGAGCCGCTGCCTCCCGCAGTCGTGGATGCGCTGAGGGCGTGCGGCGTGGAGGCGACGCCATGAGCGAACGGCGACCCCTTCTCGGAATCATTGGCGGCACCGGCCTGTACGCCATGCAGGGGCTGGAGCACGTCGAGCGCGTGGAGGTGGATACCCCTTTCGGCAAGCCGAGTGATGCAATCGTGATCGGCGACATCGGAGGCGTGCCGGTCGCCTTCCTGGCACGGCACGGGCAAGGCCACCGCCTGACCCCCTCTGAGATTCCGTACCGCGCCAACATCTACGCGCTCAAGGTGCTCGGGGTCGAGCGGGTGGTCTCGGTGAGCGCCGTAGGCAGCCTGCGCGAGGAGGTCGCCCCCCTGGACCTGCTGGTGCCCAGCCAGCTAATCGATCGGACGCGGCGGCGCGGCGCAACCTTCTTCGGCGATGGCATCGTGGCGCACGTCGGCCTTGCAGACCCGTTTTGCCCCGACCTCAGCGCGCAGCTCGCATCGAAAGCGGAGTCCACCGGCAGACGGGTACACCGGGGCGGGGCGTACGTCGTCATGGAGGGCCCCGCCTTCTCGACGCGCGCCGAGTCGAACGTCTACCGTTCGTGGGGAGCGAGCGTTATCGGCATGACCGCGATACCCGAGGCGAAGCTCGCGCGCGAAGCGGAGATGTGCTACGCGACACTCTGCTGCGTAACCGACTATGATGTGTGGCGAGAAACGGAAGAGGCCGTCTCTGTCGAGTTGGTACTCGCCAACCTCGCAGCGAACGCGGAGGCATCGCAGCGCACCGTGCGGGTACTAGCCCAGGCTGCCGGCGCAGCGCGCGACTGTGCTTGCGGCGATAGCCTGGCAACGGCGATAGTGACGCGCAATGAGCGGGTCCCCGCAGCCACCAAGGCTAGGTTGTGGCCTCTCATTTCCAAGTACATGGGTTGAGCGGATAGGCTTGGCCATGAAGCAGGAGCGAACGAGATGACCTACGGAAGACAGGAACCAGGCGAGCCCTACCGCCGCATCGACGTGCAGACCGCGCTCCAGATGCAGGAGAACGGCGCGCTCATCGTAGACGTTCGCCGCGACGACGAGTGGGAGTCCGGCCACCCAACGGGCGCAATACACGTCGAGGTGGACAACGTGCTGTCGGAGGCCGAGGAGCGCCTGCCCAAGGACAGAGACCTGCTCTTCATCTGCGCGGCAGGCGTGCGCAGCGGACTTGCCGCCGAGATGGTGGCGGCGCTCGGCTTCCCGCAAGGGCACCTCTACAACGTCGAGGAAGGCGTGCCTACCTGGATGGCCCAAGACCTGCCCACCGAGTACGGCAATGACTAAATCACGGAACGGGGAGATGCACCCATGCAGCTAGACGGGAAGCGCGGAGACATCAAAGACCCCGGCATGGCGGACGAGGGCGTCCGGCTGATCGAGTGGGCAGGGCGCGAAATGCCGGTGACCAAGCTCATCGGCGAGCGTTTCAAGGCAGAGAAACCGCTTCAGGGCCTAAAGCTGGCCGGTTGCCTTCACGTCACGACGGAGACGGCCAATCTTGCACTGGCGATGCAGGCAGGCGGCGCGGAAGTAGCGCTGTGCGCCAGCAACCCGCTCAGCACACAAGACCCTGTCGCCGCTGCACTCGTCGCCGCTTACGGCATCCCCACCTTCGCCATCAAGGGCGAGGATGGTGATACCTACTACCGCCACATCGGGGCGGCGTTGGACACGGAGCCGGACATCACCCTGGACGATGGCGCAGACCTCGTCGCCACCCTCCACACGCAGCGCCAAGGCCAGTTGCGGAGCGTCAAGGGAGGCACGGAGGAGACGACGACGGGCGTCATCCGGCTGCGAAGCATGGCCGAGGACGGCGCGCTCAAGTACCCCATAATCGCAGTGAACGAGGCCGATACCAAGCACCTGTTCGACAACCGCTACGGCACCGGCCAGAGCACTCTTGACGGCATCACGCGAGCCACAAACGTGCTTTGGGCAGGCAAGCGCGTGGTCGTGGCCGGCTACGGCTGGTGCGGCAGGGGCGTCGCCATGCGGGCGCGCGGCATGGGCTCGCACGTAATCGTCACGGAGGTCACCCCTGTCCGTGCATTGGAGGCCGTGATGGACGGCTTCCAGGTCATGCCCATGCAAGACGCAGCGACGGTCGGCGATATCTTCATCACGGTCACGGGCGGCACGAGCGCCATCGGAAACGAGCACTTCCTGGCGATGCACGACGGCGCCCTCGTCGCCAACAGCGGCCACTTCAACGTCGAACTCGACTTGACCGCGCTCGAGGACATGGCCGTGAAGCGACGGATGGTGCGCGAGTACGTCGAGGAGTTCACCCTGTCAGACGGCCGCCGCATCAACGTGCTGGCAGAGGGCCGCTTGGTAAACCTCGCTGCGGCCGAGGGCCACCCCTCGTCCGTCATGGACATGTCCTTCGCCAACCAGGCGTTGAGCGTGGAATACCTGGCGAAGAACGTCTCCGATCTGCCCGTTGGCGTACACCGCGTGCCCGAGAACATCGACCGGGGCGTTGCACAACTGAAGCTCGAGGCTATGGGTATCGGCATCGATACGCTGACGAACGAACAGGAACGCTATCTCTCCGGCTGGGAGGCCGGAACGTAGCCCAACGAAAACGAGAGGATGCGACCAGTTAGATGGCCAACACATTCCTGAACTCCCTAAAGTACCTGTACACATCCGAGTCGGTGACCGAGGGTCACCCGGACAAGCTTTGCGACCAGGTGTCGGACGCGATTCTCGACGCCCTGTTCGCACAGGACCCGAATTCGCGCGTCGCCTGCGAGACGGCTACCACCACGGGCCTTGTCGTCGTCTTCGGCGAGATAACGACCTCCGCCAAGGTGGACTACGAGGCGATTGTCCGCGAGACCATCAAGCGGGTCGGATACGACGACCCCGACATCGGCATCGACTACAAGACGTGCCGCGTGCAGATTGAGCTCCACGCCCAGTCGCCGGACATCAACCAGGCTGTTTCGACGGCGCTCGAGCATCGCGGCAACTCCCAAGAGGCGTCGGAAGTGGACGCGCTCGGCGCGGGCGACCAAGGAATGATGGTCGGCTTCGCCTGCGACGAGACCGAAGAGCTGATGCCGCTCACCATCTCACTCTCCCACAAGCTCTGCCGCCGGCTGTCCATCGTCCGCAAGGAGGGTGTGCTGGACTACCTCAAGCCGGACGGCAAGGCGCAGGTAACCGTGGAGTACGCGTACGGCAAGCCGAAGCGCATCGACACCATCATCGTCAGCGCGCAGCATGCCGAAGACGTGAGCCAAGAGCAGATTGGCGCGGATATCCGGGAGCACGTCATCGACGATGTCGTCCCTGCCGGCCTCGTGGACGCATACACCAAGATCCTGGTCAATCCCTCGGGCAATTTCGTGGTGGGCGGGCCCCATGGCGACGCCGGACTGACGGGACGCAAGATACTCGTCGACACCTATGGAGGAGTTGCGCGGCACGGCGGCGGCGCATTCTCCGGCAAGGACCCAACGAAGGTCGACCGCTCGGCAGCCTACGCAGCGCGCTACGTGGCAAAGAACGTCGTCGCTGCCGGTCTGGCCAGGCGCTGCGAGGTACAGGCCTCCTACGCCATCGGCGTCTCCGCGCCAATCAGCATCGCAGTCGAGACGTTCGGGACAGGAACAGTCCCGGATGACGTCATCGTGAGCCTGGTAGAGCGTCACTTCGACCTGCGACCCGGCGCAATCATCCAAGACCTTGGGCTACGGCGTCCGATCTACGGAGCAACGGCCTCCTACGGACACTTCGGGCGCGACGACGTTGACCTGCCCTGGGAGCGGACGGACAAGGCGGCGGCGCTGGCCGAAGAAGCGGCGCAGCTGGCGCCGTCCGCAGCGCAGGCCATACTGGACTCACTGAAGTCGCGCGTGCGCGAGGTCGGCGATCGACTACCGGGCCCCGTGACCGATCTGCTGAGCGAACTGAGGTCGACCGCCGCATCCGCCGCATCCAAGCTGGATGACCGCCGACGCAAGCGTGGCTAAGTCCGCTAGCCCCATCAAGTTTGGAACTGACGGGTGGCGCGCGCTCATCGCGCGCGACTTCACCTTTGAGAACGTCCGCTCATGCGCCGCAGGCACCGCACGCTATCTCCAGGCGGAAGGAATGGCGGAGCGAGGCATCGTCATCGGGTACGACACGCGCTTTGCGTCGGAGGACTTTGCGGCAGCAGTCGCGGATGTTGCGGCTGCTCACGGAATAGACGTGGCGCTGGCCGACCGCCCTGCGCCGACTCCGGTAGTCAGCTACAACATTCCCTACCGCAACGCGGGCGCCGGCGTCGTGATAACCGCGAGCCACAACCCGGCTAAGTGGAACGGTTTCAAGTTCAAGCCCGATTACGGCGGCAGCGCGCCGCCCGAAGTCGTCGAGATACTGGAGCAACACATCGCAGATGCACAGCGCGGCGGCGCTAGCACGGAGGGCGCAAACTCCCGTGGCGCCATAACGACGGTTGACCTCACCGAACCCTACGCTGAGCACCTCAAGCGCGTCGTAGGCCTGCAGGCCATTCGCGATGCAGGCCTACAGATCGTCGTCGACTCGATGCACGGGGCGGGCGGCGGCTTCTTCCAGCAATTGCTCAGCGGCGGCGCAACGACGGTCGAGGAGTTGCGCGCCGAACCCAACCCCGCCTTCCCCGGCATGGCCCAGCCCGAGCCGATAGCGCAGAACCTTGCCCCGAGCATCGCCGCGATCCGCGACGGAAGGGGCGAAATCGGCCTGGCAACGGACGGCGACGCCGACAGACTGGGACTCATCGACGAGCGCGGCGAGTTCGTTAGCACATTGCAGACCTTCGGCCTGCTATGCCTGCACCAACTCGAAGTGCGCGGCGAGCGCGGCCCGCTCGTGCGCTCACTGACACAGAGCGCCATGGTCGACAAGCTGGCGGCGCGCTACGGCGTGGATGTCCATGTGACACCCGTCGGCTTCAAGTACGTAGGGCCGGTGATGATGCGTGAGGACGCGCTAGCGGCAGGCGAGGAGAGCGGTGGCTACGCCTTCCGCGGCAACGTCCCCGAGCGCGACGGCCTGCTCAGCGGCATGCTCATCCTGGAGATGTGCGTTCGGACGGGCAAGCGCCTCTCGGAGTTGGTGCAGTGGCTGCATGACCTGGTCGGCGAGCATGCCTACGAGCGCTTGGACGTACACCTAGCAGAGGGCACACGCGCACGGCCGCTGCAGTCGCTCGCCGACGCCGCACCGAGAGACATCGCCGGCCTCAAGCTCGAGCGTGTGGACACGACGGATGGCGTATGGTTCGTCCTGGAGGGAGGATACTGGGGTCTGGTACGCGCATCCGGCACCGAGCCCCTCCTCCGTATCTACGCCGAAGCCGACTCCCCCGACCGCGTCACCCGCATTCACCACGATCTCCGCACACTGGCGGGGGTCTAGTCGCGCCCGTTCTTCACATCCCACCGAGGAGCGGTGCCGCGCCACGGCGCGGCGGATGGGGGCACGCTCGTGCCATCCCTACGAGAACAGGACTCTGAACCACCCAAACGCCAACTGGCACCTCTGCGAAGCTCCCCATCGGCAGCAAAGGGCGACTGCAGCCGCTAACGCTTCGTGTACTGGGGGGCGCGACGAGCGCGTTTGAGGCCGTACTTCTTGCTCTCCTTGATGCGCGAGTCGCGCGTAAGTAAGCCGGCTTTGCGCAGGCTGGACTTGGTCGAAGGGTCAGCAAGAACGAGGGCACGCGAGATGCCGTGGCGCAAGGCGTCGGCCCATGCCGAAATGCCCCCGCCGCCGATCTTGGCTACGACATCGAACCGGCCCCGCGTATTCTCCGTGACCTCAAAGGGCTGGCGGGCGCGATGCTGCCACGCCAACCATGGAAGCGCTTCCTCGAGCGGCTTGCCGTTGATGGTGATGCTGCCAGCGCCGTCGGGGTAGAGGCGGACACGGGCTATAGCCGTCTTACGCTTGCCGGTGCCGTAGTAGTACTGCGTGCCCGTCGTCATGCGAGTTACTCCTCCTTCTTCCGTGGCGCGCGAGGTCGGCGCGGCATCGAAGCGCGTGTGCGGCGCGCTGGTTTGTCCGGCTCGGCTTTCGACTCGGCGGTGGCACGGCGCCTGCGGGTCGGCGTAGGAGCGGGCGCCTCCTCCTCCGGCTCAGCCACGGCGTCCACGGGCTGTTCGGCTACCGGCTCCGACTGCGGGCCTTCCTTCGCACGACCACGCCTGCGCGGAGGCGTAGAAGGCGCCTCGGCCTCAGCAGCGCGAGCAGCCCTCGCAGCTGCGCGCGCACCCGTTCCCGCCTTTACCTGTGCCTCGTGCGGATGCTCCTCACCCGAATAGACCTTGAGGCGCTTGAGCATGCGCCGTCCTAGGCGCGTACCCGGCAGCATCCCGCGGACGGCGTAGGAGATGACGCGCTCGGGAAAGCGCTCGAGCATTTCGTCGAGGCTTCGCTGGCGCAGATGCCCGATGTACCCGGTGTGGCGGTAGTACACCTTCTGCTGGCGCTTTGCGCCGGTAACGTCCACCGCAGCCGCATTCACGACCACCACGAAATCTCCGGTCAACTGGTGCGGGCTGAAGTGGGGGGTGTGCTTGCCCTGCAGGACGCGCGCGACATGCGAGGCCAGGCGCCCGAGGCGCTGGCCCTTCGCGTCCACCACGTGCCACTTAGGCGAGAGTTGCTTGGCGGGTATGTGCCTTGTCGTTCGCTGTAACCGCATGCTCCTTACCCGGGGGGAAGCCAGGGTACGTAACCGCCATCAGACAGAGGCCGTGCGGCGGCAACACACGGTTGGCCGCGCCGCGCACCGAACTGTCGGCAAGCTCCCTGAATCCCTCAATCGTCCTTTCTCCTAGTCCAACCTCCAGCGCCGCGCCGGCAATGCGGCGCACTTGCTGCGGCAGGAAGGCGGTGCCTTCCACCTCGATATGCACCGAATCGCCCTGGCGCCAGGCTAGGGCCTGATGGATGCGCCGGACCGTGTTGTCTCGATCGAACCTGCCGCAGAACGGAGCGAAGCCCCGCTCTCCTTCTAGGTAGGCCAACGCCTTGGTCATGCCCGCCACGTCAACGTCACGCTCCAAGTGCATGGCATAGCGCTGCCGCAGCGGCGACCGGCTCCGTCCGGCCACGAAGGTGTAGCGGTAGACGCGCGAGAGCGCGTCGCGCCGAGGGTCGAACGACGGCGCCACGTCGTAGGCGGCTACGACCGATACTTCATCCGGCAAGTAGTAATTGAGCCCCCGGCGGAGACGCTCCGCGTCCAAGGCGCTCTCCGTATCGAAGGCGACGACCTGCCCCTTCGCATGGACGCCCGCATCCGTACGTCCCGCACCTTTGAGCCGGGTCGGTTGGCCGGTTAGGGACGCTGTCGCGTCCTCCAGCGCCCCTTGCACGCTGGGCGCGTTGGTCTGCCGTTGGAAGCCTGCAAAGGGGCTGCCATCGTACTCGACTATGAGGCAAATACGCCTGGTCACGCGCCGACTCCCTACTCGCCCACCAGCTCGAGCACGGCCATTGCGGCCGCATCGCCCCTGCGCGGGATGAGCTTGACGATGCGCGTGTAGCCGCCCTGGCGATCGGCATAGCGAGGGCCAAGGTCCTCGAACACCTTTCGCACAGCGTCCTTGTCATTGAGGATGGAGGTGGCGAGGCGGCGGTCGTGAATCGCGCCGCGCTTGCCCTTGGAAATGACCTTTTCGGCAAGTATGCGCGCCTCGCGCGCCTTCGCTTCAGTTGTCGTAACGCGCTCGTGCTTGACGAGGTCAGCCACGAGGCTGCTGAGGAGCGCCTTGCGCGGTCCGGACCTGCGGCCCAGCTTGCGGCGTGCTACACGGTGGCGCATGGCTACTCCTCGCCTTCCCCTTCGCTCACGCTCTCTTCCTCATCGTCGACGTCCGTCGAAGGCGCCGGAGCAGCTGCCGGCGGCTCGCTGCGCAGTCCCGGGTGCCGGATGCCAATCAGTGTGAGCTTCTGGTCCAACTCCTCGAGTGAGCGCTCGCCGAAGTTTCGGATTTGGAGCAGTGCGGCGCGATTGCGCTCCAGCACCTCTCCGACCTTGTGGATGGACGCACGCTTGAGGCAGTTCAGCGTCCGCGCCGAAAGGCCCAAGCTCTCGACGGGCATGTTGTATTGCGACGGCGGAACGGCAAGCGCCCAGGGCGAGCGATCCGCGTCTTCCTCTGGGGTGTCGGGGACGGTCGTGAAACGGAAGAAGTACTCTTGCAGCTCATGCGCCCCAACCCGGACCGCCTCGCCGGGCGTGATTGCGCCGTTCGTCCACACTTCCACGATGAGGCGCTCGAAGTCGGTTTGCTGTCCGATCCGCACCGGCTCGACGGTGTAGTTGACCTTGCGCACAGGGGTGAAGATGGCGTCGACGGGCAGGACGCCGATGGGCAATCCCTCGTACGACGATGCGGGGTGGTAGCCGCGCCCCTGCTCGACGTTCATCTCGATGTTGAGCTTGGCCCTGTCGCTGTCGAGCGTTGCGATGTGGAGCTCCGGGTTGACGATCTCGAAGTCGGACGAAGACATGATGTCGCTCGCCGTGACCTCACCCTTGCTGCCCTCGACGCCCAGCCGGAGCTTGCCGGGCCTTTCGACTCTTGCGCGCAGGTTGATGGCCTTGATGTTCAGGAGGATCTCGATGACGTCCTCCTTCACATGGGGGATGGTGGAGTACTCGTGCTGTACCCCGTCGATGCGCACCCAGTCGATAGCGGCGCCTGGCACGGAATTGAGCAGGATCCGGCGCAGGGGGTTGCCAATGGTGACGCCGTAGCCGCGCGGCACCGGCTCGATGATGAACACGCCGTGCGTGTCGTCAGCCTCGCTGACGCGCACGCGCGGTTGCGGGATGGGCGTCGATTCGAGCGTAAGGTCGCGCGGGTCGTCGTAGCCAATGTCCAGCATCGTCATAAGTTTCCCTCGTTCGTTCGCTTCCTCGGTCCTCCGTGATGCGGAGGCCTGACCTAGCGCGAGTAGTGCTCCGTGATGAGACGCGTGTCGACCAGCGCGTCGGTATCGGCCGCCTCCGGCATGCGCGCAACCTCGCCGCTCATGGCCGAGCGGTCGAGGCTCAGCCACTCCGGGACAGGGCGCTGACCAACTTGGCCGGATGCCTCCGTGTAGGGACCCTTCTTCTTGGACTCCTCCTTCCACGCAATCGTCTGGCCGGGACGGACGAGGAAGGAGGGTAGGTTGACCTTGCGTCCATCTACCATGAAGTGGCCGTGCAGCACCCACTGACGCGCCTGGGACCGGGCCGCCGCAAATCCGAGTCGGTAGACGACGTTGTCCAACCGCCGCTCCAGCAGTTGCAGCAGGTTGGCACCCGTGACGCCGGGCGTCCGTCGCGCGGTGTCGAAGTAGTTGCGGAACTGCCGTTCCAGCACTCCATATGCCTGGCGCGCCTTCTGCTTTTCGCGTAGTTGGACGCCCCATTCGGAAACGCGGCGGCGGCGGGGTTGGCTTGCACCCGGAGCTGTCCTACGGCGCTCGACCGCGCACTTGGGGGTGTAGCAGCGCTCGCCCTTGAGAAAGAGTTTGTCTCCCGCACGGCGGCAGAGTCTGCATACGGGGCCAGTGTAACGTGCCATCTGCTGGTGTTCCTCTCCTGCCTAGCCGCGGGGCCGCTTGGGGGGCCGGCACCCGTTATGGGGAATCGGCGTTACGTCTCTGATGCTGGTAATGATCATGCCGCTTGCCTGGAGTGCGCGGATGGCCGACTCGCGTCCGGCACCCGGTCCCTTCACGAAGACCTCGACCTGGCGCAAACCGTGCTCGGACGCCTTGCGCGCAGCCTGCTCGGCGACGCGCTGTGCGGCGAAGGCCGTGCTCTTGCGCGAGCCCTTGAAACCCAATTGTCCGCCGCTCGACCACGCAATGACGTTCCCGTCGGGGTCGGTCAGCGTGACGATGGTGTTGTTAAAGGTGGCGCTGATGAAGCCCTTCCCCTGCGGGACGAACTTGCGCTCCCGCCGCCTTGTCCTGGTCCTTGCCCGTGCCATCCGTTACCTCGTCCTACTTCCTTACGCGCTTCTTTCCAGCAATCGCGCGGCGGGAGCCCCGCTTGGTCCGCGCGTTGGTCTTGGTTCGCTGACCGCGCACCGGCAGCTGCCTTCGGTGCCGCAGCCCCCTGTAGGTGCCGATGTCGATCAGACGGCGAATGTTGTCGTTCACTTCGCGGTGCAGGTCACCCTCGACCACATACTCACGGTCGACGAGCTCGCGGATCCGTCCCAATTGCTCGTCGTTGAGCTCGTGGACTCTGGGATTCCCCTCGATGCCGGCGCTCGCCGCGATGGCGCGAGCCCGCGTGGGGCCGATGCCGTAGATGCTGCGGAGGGCGATCTCGACGCGCTTGTTGTCCGGGACGTCGACGTTTGCTACGCGTGCCATCTCTCTACCCCTGCCTCTGTGAGTGTCGCGGATTCGAACAGACGACGCGGACGGTCCGGCCTCGACGGATAATGCGGCACTTGTCGCAGCGCGGCTTCACTGATGCATGCACCTTCATTCCGTCCTCCGAATCCTCTCTTCTTCAGCCGTCCCCTACCGAAAGCGGTAGGTGATGCGGCCCCTCGCCAAGTCGTAGGGCGACAGCTCCACGAGTACCCTGTCCCCTGGCAGAACGCGGATGAAGTGCATCCGCATCTTGCCGGAGACGTGGGCCAAGACCTCGTGGCCGTTGCCGAGCTCCACCTTGAAGGCCGCGTTCGGCAACGCTTCGGTGACCGTGGCCTCGACTTCTATCGTGTCCTTCTTCGCCATTCGTCTAGACGCTACTCCACCTGCGTCGTCACGATTGGCACGCCGTCGGTAACGAGCACCGTATGCTCGAAGTGCACCGACGGGCTGCCGTCCAGCGTGACCACCGTCCATTCGTCGTCGAGCACGGCCGTCTCGTCTCCTCCCAGGTTGACCATTGGCTCGATCGCAAACGCCATGCCCTGCTTTATCAGCGGGCCGCGCCCCGCAGGGCCGAAATTGGGGACGGAGGGCTGCTCGTGGAGCTGCCGCCCGATACCATGCCCCACGTACTCGCGCACGATTCCGTAATCGCCCTGCGCCTCAATGTAGGTCGCGATAGCGTTGGACACGTCGCCGATGCGGTTGCCGGCGCGCACGGCCTCAATGCCGGCGTACAGGCTCCCCTCGCCGACCTCTAGCAGGCGCTTCAGTCGCTGCGGCACATTGCCGACGCCGACCGTGATGGCGGCATCGCCGTACAGGCCGCCGACGATTGCGCCGAGGTCGAGGCTCACAAGGTCGCCATCCCTTATCACTCTGCTGCCCGGAATGCCATGGACGATCTCTTCGTTGACCGAGACGCACAGGGTCGCCGGGAAGCCGCGGTACCCCTTGAACGCAGGAACGCCGCCGAGACTCCGTATCTCACGCTCGGCAATCGCGTCGAGGTCGCGGGTCGTCATGCCGGGGGTGACTGCGGCCTGCAAGACGAGATGCGTCTTGCCGACGATTTGGCCGGCTTCCCACATGAGGTCCAACTCGGCTTGTGTCTTCACCGTAGCGTCGTTGCCGGCCGAAGCGAGTGCTGCTGCGGAGGCTGCGCCGGTTGTGCTGCGTTCTATGCTCATGGTCAACCCTGTAATTCTACCCCAACGGCGACGCGTCACCAACCGCGGCGAGCAGGTCATCCGTCACGCCCTGGATGGACTGGTCGCCGTTCACACGTCGCAGCTTGCCTTGACCCTCGTAGAAATCGACGAGCGGGGCGGTCTGCGCCTCGTACGTCTCAAGGCGTGCCTCAATCACGTCAGGCGAATCGTCGGCGCGCCCCTCTTCCTCTGCCCTGCCGAGCAGACGGCGGCGGATTTCATCGTAGTCGCACTCGATAAGCAGCGCGAGGTCGATGCGCGCGCCATTCGCGTCCAGCGCCTCGTCGAGCGCGTTCGCCTGCACCACGGTGCGAGGGAAGCCGTCCAACACGACCCCCTTGTTCGCATCGGGCTCAGCGCAACGCTCTAGAACCATGCGGATGGTGACGTCGTCCGGCACCAGCTCACCCTTGTTCATGTAGCCCTTGGCCAGCAGACCGAGTTCCGTGCCTTCGGAGAGGTGCTTCCGGAAGAGGTCGCCGGAGGCGACGTGCGCGGCAGACATCTCGCCAGCCACACGCTTGGCCTGCGTGCCCTTGCCTGCTCCAGGTGGACCGAGAAGGATGATGTTCATGGCTAGCGCAAGAACCCCTCGTAGCTGCGCATGAGGAGTTGGGCCTCCAACTGGCGCATGGTGTCGAGTGCAACGGAGACCATGATGAGTAGGCTCGTGCTGCTGAGCGTCAGCGCCTGCACATTCGTAAGGCTCGTAATGAAGAAGGGCGAGATGGCAACCACGCCAAGAAAGATTGCGCCGCCCCAGGTGATGCGCAGCATGACGCGGTTCAGGTACTGCTGCGTTGGCGGCCCTGGCCGTATGCCAGGGATGAAGCCGCCGTTGCGTTGCAGGTTCTCCGCCAACTGCTGCTGCTGGAAGGTAACGATGGTGTAGAAGAAGGTAAAGATGATGACCAGGATAAAGACGGCCAGCCAGTACCAAATCGACGTCGGCGACAGCGTCGACGCGATGAAGAGGCCCGCGCGCGAGAGGAAGGCGTCGCTGGCAGGGTTGGCAAAGTACTGAGCAACGGTGCCCGGCAGAATCATGAGGCTGAACGCAAAGATGAGCGGAATCATGCCGGCGGAGTTGACCCGCAACGGCAGGAAGGTGGAACCGGACTGCCTATACATCCGCCCTTGGCGAAAGACGCTGCGCCCGTACTGGACGGGAAGCCGCCGCTGTGCCTCGTTGAAGAGCACAATGACGTAGATGAGGACGACGGCGAAGGCGAGGAAGAGGAGCAGCCCGCCCACGTTGTCGCGCGCCAAGAACCCTTGTCCCAACAGCGAAGGGAGGCTGGCGACGATGCCAGCAAAGATGATGAGCGAAATGCCGTTGCCGATACCCCGCTCCGTCACCAGTTCGCCGAGCCAGATGAGAAACATCGTGCCGCCGACGAATGCGATTATGATGGTGATGGTGTCGAAAGAGCCGGCGCCCGTCAGCCCTATGCCGTGCGTAAAGATGCCGGAGCGCGAAAAGAGCAGCAACTGCCCGTACCCCGACGCAAACGCAATGGGAACGGTAATCCAGTGGGTTATCTGATTGATGCGCTGGCGGCCCGACTCACCCTCGCGCGCCAGTTCCTGCAAACGCGGAATAACCGGCGTTAGTATCTGCATCACGATGCTGGACGTGATGTAGGGATAGACACCGAGCGCCACAATACTCAGGTTCCGTAGGCCGCCGCCTGAGAACAGGTCGAAGAAGGCAACCAAGTCGTTGCCTTCGAACAGCGTTCCGAGCTGGGAGCGGTCAACCCCCGGGACGGGGACGTGTGCGAGCAGCCGGAAGATAACGAGCGCGCCGATGGTGAAGAGGATGCGCCCCCGAAGATCGGGGGTGCGGAAGGCGTCGATCATCGCCTGAAGGAGAGCCGGACGCCCTGGAGCTTGCCGCTGCGCGGCCTGCGCACGCATGACTACGCCTGCTCAGCCTCAACGGCGCCGCCCGCAGCCTCGATCTTGGCTTGCGCCGCCTTGGACACGGCCATGCCCGACACTCGGAAGGCGCGCGTCACCTCGCCTCTCGCCAGCAGTTTGGCGCGCTGCTTGCCGCGGATGATGCGGTGCTGCGCGAGCACTGCGGGCGTCAGTTCTGACACCTCGTCCGGGAGCCTGCTGAGGACGGCGAGATTCACGGGCTGATGCTCGACGCGGAACATATTCTTGAAGCCGCGCAGCATGGGCAGGCCCTTGGCCTGAGGGTTCTGTCCGCCTTCGAAGCCTGGCCGGACGCCGCCGCCCGAGCGCGACTTCTGGCCCTTCAACCCACGACCCGAGTACGTGCCGGAGCCGGAACCATCGCCGCGCCCTACCCGCTTGCGCTGCTTGCGTGGATGCGTCGGCTTGACCTGGTGCGCCTGCATGGCTACGCGTCTCCTTCTTCGGCGGGTTCGACCGTGACCAGATGGCGCACGCGATGGAGCATACCCCTAATCGTCGGCGAGTCTTGGCGCTCCACCACCTGGTGAAGGCGGCGCAGGCCGAGCGCGCGGATGGTCGCGCGCTGGTCGCGCCCCGCGCCGATCTGGCTCTTGCTCCAGCGGATGCGCAGCTTAGCCATCGTCGCCCTCGTCATCGAACTCGGGAGCCTTATCGACGGACTCTTCGGTGACCAGCTCTTCGGCGGCAGATTCGCCCGAAGACGGTTCGTCTACAACCGGCTCGTCCGCAACAGCAGCAGGGTCGGCAGCGCCATCCGTTGACGCAACGGCCTCCTCTGGCGCAAGCGTTTGGGCGGTGGGAGAGACCGCGCGAGGGGAACGCCCGTCCTGCCGTTGGCGTCCTCGCGCGGTCTCATCACGCGGAGGCCGCTCGCGAAGCTGGGCAGCCGCACGCTCGGCGGCGAGCACCTCGTCGGAGAGCGGCGTGTGCTCGCCTTGCAATTGCTGGAGGCCCTGGATAGTGGCCCGAACGATGTTAATGGGGTTGCGGCTGCCAAGCGCCTTGGCGACGACGTCGCGGACGCCCGCGGCTTCCATGACCGCGCGGACTGCGCCTCCCGCGATGATGCCCGCGCCCGCAGACGCAGGCTTGATGACCACCTTGGACGCGCCAAATTTGCTGTGGACGATGTGGTGGACGGTGCTTCCGTTGAGGGGGAACTGAACCATGTCCTTGCGCGCCATGTTTGCGCCATTGCGCACAGCGTCTGGAACGGCCTGGCCCTTGCCGAGCGCCGCGCCAACCATTCCCTTGCGGTCGCCGACGACGACCATGGCATTGAAGCGCAGGTTCCTGCCGCCCTTCACGACCTTGGCCACACGCCGGATGTGGACGACGCGCTCCTCCAGGTCGCTGCCTTCAGCAGCCCTGCGGTCGGACATTGACGTGGTCAAAAGGTCAGCCCTCCCTCTCGAGCTCCTTCGGCCACTTCCTTGACGCGGCCGTGGTACTTGTATCCTCCGCGGTCGAAGACGACCGAAAGCACGCCCTTGCCCTTAGCGCGGTTTGCGACGAGCTTGCCAATCTCGCGTGCCGCCTCGACCTTTGTGGCCTTGGCCGTGAGCTCGCGCGTGCTGGCGGCAGCGAGCGTGTGGCCGGCGCCGTCGTCGATGACCTGCGCATAGGTGTGGCGGGCTGAGCGAAAGACGTTGAGGCGCGGGCGCTCGAGCGTGCCGGTCACCGTCTGCCGTAGCCGCCGGTGCCGTGCGCGACGCGCGGCCCATGCGTTCTTGATGCGCGCCATCTACCCTGCCCTTCCCGCAGCCGACTTGCCAGGCTTCAACTTGATTTGCTCGCCTCGGTAGCGGACGCCTTTACCTTTGTACGAGTCCGGTGGACGTAGCCGCCTGATCCGCGCGGCCTGTTCGCCCACCATCTGCTTGTCTATCCCGCGAACGTGGACGACGTTGTTGCCTTCCACCTCGAGCGTTACGCCCTCCAGCGGCTCCACGACGACCGGGTGGCTGAACCCAAGTTGCAGGTTGACGCCTTGCCCCACCTGCTGCACGCGATAGCCGACGAGTTCGAGCGTCTTGGTGAAACCCTCGCTGACGCCGGTGACCATGTTGGCCACGAGCGCCCGCATCAGCCCGTGCAGGGCGCGATTCTTGCGCTGGTCGGACGCCCGCTCTACGAGCACGACGCCCTCGTCTATCCGCAGCGACACGTCGGGATGGAGCGCTTGCGTCAGCGCTCCCTGGCTCCCGCTGACTCGAATCTGGCCGTCAGCTACCTCGACGGTAACGCCGGAGGGGAGCGGTATGGGTTTCTTGCCTACTCGCGACATCGCCTCACCACACGTAGGCCCACAACTCGCCGCCGAGGCCCTGGCGCCACGCCTCTCTGCCCGTCATGACCCCTTTTGAAGTCGACACGATCGAAATGCCGACACCGCCGTATGCCCGGGGAATCTCTTTCTTCTGCAAGGTGACGCGCAAGCCCGGGCGGCTCACGCGCTTGAGCCCTCTTATCGCCGGCTCGCGGTCGGCGTACTTGAGTGTCAGCTTGACGCGGTTCTGCGGCAGCTTATGCTCAACCTCAAAGTCCTCGATGTAACCCTCGCGCTTGAGGATGTCCGCCACGGCGGCGATGGCCTTGGAGGACGGCATCTCTAGCGAAGGATGGTTGACCATCTGCGCGTTCCTGATGCGCGCCAGCATGTCGGCGATGGGATCGGTCACGGGCATGTGCTCTCTACTCCTACCAACTCGCCTTGCGGACGCCTGGCAACTGACCCAGGAGCGCAAGCTCCCTGAAGCAGATGCGACACAGGCCGAACTGCCGGATATAGGCACGGGGGCGCCCGCACCGCTCGCAGCGATTCATCCGCCGCGCGGAGAACTTTGGCGTCCGCAGCCACTTCGCTATTTTGCTCTTCTTGGCCAATGCTCCTCCTGGCGCTAGCGCCCTTGTCCTTCACGCGCGAACGGCATGCCTACCAACTCCAACAGCCGGAAGCCTTCTTGGTCGGTCCGCGCCGTCGTCCCGATGACCACTTGCATGCCCCGTGGACGGTCGATCGAGCCGTACTCCAACTCTGGAAAGATGCTCTGCTCACGCAATCCCAGCGAGTAGTTGCCCCGGCCGTCGAAAGCGGTGCGCGGGACGCCCCGAAAGTCGCGGATACGCGGTAGCGTGACGTTCAGCAGGCGATCCAGAAACTCGTACATGCGCCGGCCGCGCAACGTCACCATGCAGCCGATAGACATCCCCTCTCGCACCTTGAACCCGGCGATGGACTTGCGCGCCTTGGTAATGACCGGGCGCTGTCCGGTGATGCGCGCCAACTGCTCCGGCGCCGTTTCGAGGGCGCGGCCATTGGTGAGCGCCTCGCCGAGCCCCATGTTGACGATTACCTTCTCGAACGCAGGGGCCTGCATGGGGCTCTGGTAATCGAACTCGCGGATGAGCGTGTCGCGAATCTCGTCGTAGTAGCGTTGCTCCAGCCGAGGGCGCACCCTGGTCGGCGCCGCCGCCGTGCGGCGGGAGCGGCGAGTGGGGCGCGGCGCTGCGGCTTCAGCGGCAGGCTGCGCACGCGCACGGCTGCGGCGCGGACGCGCCGGCTTCGCCTCAGTCGCCTCGGCAGCCGCGCCCTTCGCTTGCTCTTCTGCTTGTTGTGCTCGTTCCTGCTCGTTCATGAGCTCAACTGGCTCCCACACCGTTTGCAAACACGCGCCTTCGTGCCGTCTTCCAGGGTCTTGACCGCAACGCGCGTCGGGCGGTCGCAGGACGGGCAAACGGGCATGATCTTGGAAAGCGGGAGTGGCATCTCCTTGTCGATGATGCCCGCCTGCCGCGCCGTCGCTGCGCCTGCGCGCATGTGGCGCTTCACCCTGTTCACCCCGTCGACGAGCGCGATCTCCTCCTTGGCGTCGACCCACTGGACGCTGCCTCGCTTGCCCTTGTCGCGGCCGCGGATGACCTCGACCGTGTCGTCCCGCTTCACTCGCGCCACCATCGCTAGAGCACCTCCGGCGCAAGCGAGACGATGCGCATGTAGGCCTTGTCGCGCAACTCGCGCGCCACGGGCCCGAATATGCGCGTGCCTCGCGGCGATTGCGCATCCGACAGGATGACTGCCGCGTTGTCGTCAAAGCGAATGGTTGAGCCGTCGGGGCGTCGCGTGAGGGCAGTCGTACGAACGACGACCGCGCGGACGACGTCACCCTTCTTGACAGCGGCATTGGGCTGCGCCGCCTTGACGGAGGCGACAACGATGTCGCCGACGCGCGCATACCGACGTCGCGTTCCGCCCGGGATGTTGAAGCACATGATCTCGCGGGCGCCCGAGTTGTCGGCCACGGTGAGCCGGGAGAAGGGCTGTATCACGACTGCTTCTCCTTGCTCGCACCATCCGGCTCGTCAACTGAAGGTTCAGCCTCGGCAGGCGCCTCTTTCACCGCGGGCTCTTCGGCTTCGGCGGCACTCTCCTCAGCAGGCACTTCCTCTGAGGCAGGCTCTTCTGCTGCAGCGGCCTCGTCCGCAACAGGCTCGTCTTCCTCGGAAGCAGCTTCCTCTGCAGGCGCCTCTTCCGCAGCGGGTTCTTCGTCTTCGGCAGCAACCTCGCCCGCAGGCGCTTCCTCTGAGGCAGGCTCTTCTGCTGCTGCGGCCTCGTCCGCAACAGGCTCGTCCACCTCGGAAGGCGCCTCCTCTGCAGGCGCCTCTTCCGCAGCGGGCTCTTCGGCTTCGGCGGCAACCTCGCCCGCAGGGGCTTCCTCTGAGGCAGGCTCTTCTGCTGCAGCGGCCTCGTCCGCAACAGGCTCGTCTTCCTCGGAAGCAGCTTCCTCTGCAGGCGCCTCTTCCGCAGCGGGCTCTTCGGCTTCGGCAGCAACCTCGCCCACAGGCGCTTCCTCTGAGACAGGCTCCTCCTCTGCAGCGGCCTCGTCCGCAACAGGCTCGTCCACCTCGGAAGGCGCCTCCTCTGCAGGCGCCTCTTCCGCAGCGGGCTCTTCGGCTTCGGCGGCAACCTCGCCCGCAGGCGCTTCCTCTGCGCCAGACGGCTCGGCTTCGATAGCTACTGCTCGGGTCTCCTCCGCTACTTCTTCGACGGGCTGGTCCGCGATGGCGGCCTCGGTTGGGGTGACGTCGACCACGTCCGCCTTCTGTATGAGTTCGGCTACGCGCCAGCGCTTCGACTTACTGAGCGGGCGCGTCTCCACGATACGCACGACGTCCCCTATCCGGCACTCGTTGCGCTCGTCGTGGGCGGCGAACTTGGACGTCCGCTTGACAACCTTGCCGTACAGCGGGTGGCGTACGCGATGGTCGACGGCGACGACGATGGTCTTGTCCATCCTATCGCTGACGACACGGCCCAACTGCATCTTGCGGCGTTCGTTAGCTGCCGGCATTGGTTAGCTTTGCTCCTGTGCTGCCGCGGCGAGTTCGCGCTCGCGGATAACGGTCTTGATTTGGGCCAGCTTGCGACGCGCCTTGCGCAGCTCGGTCGGGTCGCCCAGCTGGCGCGTCGACGCCTGGAAGCGCAGGCCCAGCAACTCGCGCTCCGTGCTCTCCTCCTCCTCACGCAGCCGCTCGTCGGAGAGCGCCCGCACCGTTTCGGCGAGAGGTCGTGCCATGGCTACGCTGCCTCGTCCGTTCTGCCGACCGTCCGGGTGCTGACCGGGAGCTTCTGCCCGGCCTTGCGCAGGGCCTCCCGTGCAACGTCGGCGGCAACGCCGCCTATCTCGAACATGATGCGCCCTGGCCGCACGACGGCAACCCACTGGTCGACGGGACCCTTGCCGCCGCCCTGGCGGGTCTCGGCCGGCTTCTTTGTAATCGGCTTGGCCGGGAATATGCGAATCCAGACCTTGCCGCCACGACGGAGGTGACGGACGATTGCGCGCCGCGCCGCCTCTATTTGCCGCGCCGTAACCCACGACGCGGACATGCTCTTGAGGCCGAAGTCGCCGAACGCAACGGTAGCGCCACGATGGGCAGCGCCTCGCATGTTTCCACGATGCGTCTTGCGGAACTTCGTTCGCTTAGGCTGAAGCATCGTTGCCCAATTCCTCTGTAGCCGCCTCTGCTTGGGGCGCAGGATCCTCTGCAGGTTCCGGCACATTTGCCTCCTCTGCAGGCGAGGCCTCTTCCACGGTCGGTGCGGGAGTCTCAGCCACGGGCACGGGCACCTGAGCCGGCGGCTCAGGTGTCGGCGCGGCGACCGGCGCTGTGTCATCGGTTCCCGCTGGGCGGACGCGCTGTTGAGGCGTAAGGCTACCGCGATATATCCACACCTTGACCCCGATGCGGCCCATCGTGGTGGAAGCCTCGGCGAAGCCGTAGTCAATGTCGGCGCGCAGGGTATGCAGCGGGACACGGCCGTCCATCGCCTTTTCCCTACGCGCAATCTCCGCGCCGCCCAATCGTCCCGCGATCTGGACTTTCACGCCGCGCGCTCCGGCTTGGCTGGTGCGCTGCACGGTCTGGCGTACCGCGCGGCGGTACGCGACGCGACGCTCCAACTGGTCGGCAATGTTGCGCGCGACCAGGTACGCGTCCAGCTCCGGCTGGCGAATCTCGATGACGTTGAGCCGCACGCGCCTGCGAGCAGCCTTCTCGAGCGCCTTGCGCAGCTCCTCGACTCGCTGCCCTCCGCGTCCAATGACGATACCGGGGCGTGCAGTGTGGACGCTGACCGACAGGTCATGCTCGCGCTCGATGTCGACGCGCGAGATGCCTGCATCCGTATACTGCTCGTCGAGAACGCGGCGGACGGCGATGTCCTCCACGACCTGCTCGCGGTAGCGGGCAGGCTTGGCAGCGAACCAGCGCGCCTGCCAGTCGCGGACGGGGTGCTCGTTGCCGGGCACCATCACGCCAAGCCGGAAGCCGACCGGATGCGTCTTGTGCCCCACGCTATGCCTCCTCCACTTCGTCGACGACGATGGTGATATGACTAGACTGGCGCCTGATGCGGCTCACTCGACCCCTCGCCTTCGCCTTCCATCGCTTCAGCACAGGCGCTTGGTCGGCGTACGCACCGACGATGCGGAGGTTCGACGGGTTACGCCCCTCGTTGTTCTCCGCGTTCGATAGGGCGGAACGCAGCACCTTCGCAACGCGCTCGGCGGCAGGGCCGGGCTGGAAGCGCAGCGTGTCCAGCATCTCCTGCGCAGGCTTGCCGCGCACGAAGTCGATGATCGGGCGTACCCGCTTCGTCGACATCCCTGTGTTCTTCAACACTGCCTTGGCCATTCTCGCTACCTTAGCGCACCGACGATGAGCGCTCAGACTTGGAAGTGTGGCCCCGGAAGGTCCTCGTCGGGGCAAACTCGCCCAGCTTGTGGCCCACCATGTTCTCCGTCACAAACACCGGAATATGGCGGCGGCCATCGTGAACGGCGATGGTGAGGCCGACCATGTTTGGCATGATGACCGACGCCCGCGCCCACGTCCTGATGACGACCTTCGTATCCGACTGCTGGGCACGTTCGACTTTCTTGGCAAGCTTCGGGTGGACGTAGGGCCCTTTCTTGATCGAGCGCGACATGACTTACTTGCGTCTCCTGTCCCGTACGATGAAGACATCCGTGTGGTGGCGCTTGCGCGTCTTGGGGCCGAGCGCAGGCCTGCCCCACGGTGTCTTGGGATGCTTCATTCCGATTGGCGAGCGGCCCTCGCCGCCGCCGTGCGGATGGTCGCTCGGATTCATGGCGCTGCCGCGCACCGTAGGGCGGCGGCCCATCCTCCGCGAACGTCCAGCCTTGCCGATACTCTGGTTCTTGTGCTCGGCATTGCCCACCGTGCCGATGGTCGCCACACAGTCGGAGAGGACACGCCGCACCTCACCGGAGGGCATACGGAGCATCGCGTATTGCACCTCGCGCGCGAGCAACTGAGCACCGGTGCCCGCGCCCCGGCACATCTGGCCGCCGCGCCCGGGCCTCAACTCGATGTTGTGGACCACCGTGCCGGTCGGGATGTTCCTGAGCGGCAGCGCGTTGCCAGCGCGAATGTCGGCTTCAGGGCCCGATACCCACCGGTCTCCGACCCTGGCGCCTGAGGGGGCAAGGTGGTAGCGGCGCTCACCGTCCGCGTAGACGACCAAGGCGATGCGCGCGGAGCGGTTGGGGTCGTACTCGATGGACTCGACCCTACACGGAACCCCGAACTTGTCGCGCTTCAGGTCGACGGTGCGAACGAGCCGCTTCGCCCCACCGCCGCGATGGCGGATGGTGATCTTGCCGCGCACATTCCTGCCCGCCCGAGCGTGCTTGCCCTTGGTAAGCGGCTTGTGCGGAGAACGCCGCGTGACCTCCGAGAAGTCGGGGCGCAGGGCGTTGCGGTTGCCCGGGCTGGTCGGACGTAGTCGCTTCAGCGGCATCGCTACGCTCCCTCGAAGATCGGTATGGAGTCGCCGGGCCTAAGCGTCACGACGGCCTTCTTGACGTCCTTGGTGCGCCTGATGCGTCCAGAGTTGCCGACGCGCCTGACCGCGCCGCGGCTCTTGACGATGTTGACTGCGCGCACCTTGACGTCGAAGGCGCGCTCGATCGCCTCTCGCACCTCCACTTTGTTTGCCCCAGGCGCGACTTGAAAGACATACTTGTGCGACTCCTGCAGCAGCGTCGACTTCTCTGTGATGACGGGGCGCAGCAGCACCTTGAGCACGCTCATGCGGCCACCCCCGCCCCACGAGCGACGGTCGTGGGGCCCCAGAGTTCCTCGGTGCGGCGCACGGCTGCCTCCGTCATGATGACCATGTCGTAGCGCATCAGGTCGAGGACATTGAGCAGATCCGCGGCCAGCGCCTTTACGCGCGGCAGATTGCGGATGGCGCGGATAACGCCGGGCTGCGGCTCGCGCAACACGACGAGCGCCGACTTGGAGGCTTCGAGCGCACGGAGCACCTGCGCCATCTGCTTCGTCTTGCCGTCGGCGATGTTTAGCTCATCCACGACGATGAGCCGCTCGCCAGCCGCCTTGCCCGAGAGCGCGCAACGAAGCGCCTGGCGCCTCATGCGAATGGGCAGCCGCTTGCGGTAGGAGCGAGGATGTGGGCCGAATGCGACGCCGCCCCCGCGCCACTGCGGTGAACGTGTACTGCCCTGGCGCGCCCTGCCGGTGTGCTTCTGAATCCAGGGCTTGCGGCCGCCGCCTGAGACGTCACCGCGCGTGAGGGTGTCGTGCGTACCCTGCCGCTGGTTCGCCTGGTGGTAGACGAACGCCTGGTGCAGCAGGTCGGGGTTCGGAGCGGCAGCGTAGACCGTGTCGCTCAGGTCGATCTCCTTGAGCACGTTGCCGGCTGTATCGCGCAACGATGTCTTCATGACTTCTCTTGCTCCTCGCCGCCAGCCGGCTCGGCATCATCGGGCGCAACTTCGGCGACTGGCTCCTCGGCGGGCGCTTCCGGAGTCTCATCAGCCGGTGCCTCTTCAGCCTCGGCCGCGGGCTCCTGTACGGGCGCTTCGGCTGATACTGCCTCCACCTGCTGTTCCTCGACGGCGTCCGCTGCCTCATCCACCGGATCCTCTGCAGCGGGCGCCTCGACGCGCGGCGGCAACTTCGCCTCGTCGAGCTCGGTGTGCCTCACCGTGACGAGCGAGTTCGGCGCTCCGGGCACCGCGCCGCGCACGAGGAGCAGCCCCTGGCCGGCGAGCACACGCTCGACGCGGATATTGCGGACGGTGACGCGCTCGTTACCCATGTGGCCGGGCATCGGCTTGCCCTTGACAACGCGGCCTGGGTAGGTGCCGGCGCCAATGGAGCCGATCGCGCGGTGGCGGTCCTTCTGGCCATGCGTCTTGGGGCCGCCCCCGTAGTTGTGTCGCCTGACGACGCCCTGGAACCCTTTGCCCTTCGACGTGCCGGTCACGTCGACCAACTCACCTGGGCGAAACTCCGTCACGTCGTATTGCTGGCCCACGCGATGCACCGCCAAATCGGTCGTCGGAAACTCGCGAAGGTGACGCAGGTTGCCAAGGTCGCCGAGGTGGCCGCGCTTGGGCCGGTTGACCTGCTTGGCCCAGCCATAGCCCAACTGGACTGCCTCATAGCCGTCGTTGGCCTGTGTGCGCACCTGGGTAACGACGCAGGGGCCGATACGCAGCACCGTGACCGGCACGAGACGCCCTTCGTCACCGAAGTAGTGCGTCATGCCGACCTTTGTGCCTAGGAGTCCGGTGATCATGCGCCGTGCCTACAACTTGATTGCGATGTCCACGCCCGCCGGCATCTGCAGCCGGGTGAGCGCATCGATGGTCTTGGAGTTCGGCTCAATGACGATGTCGATGAGTCGCTTGTGAATGCGCAGCTCGAAGTGCTCGCGCGAGTCCTTGTCGACGTGGGGCGAGCGGATGACGCACCAGCGGCGGATGCGCGTGGGCAACGGCACGGGGCCAATGACCGCTGCGCCCGTTCGCTCGGCGGCCTCGACGATCTGGCTGGTCGACTGATCGAGCAGGCGGTGGTCATAGCCCTTGAGCGTGATGCGCACCGTCTGCTGCTGTGTGGCTGCATTGCTGCGCGTTCTTGATGTCGCCTGCTCAACCATTGCGTGCGCCTCCCCCTCGCGCCGATTACGTCGACCGGCCTACCGGCGCCAAGATGCTCTCCGGCGCCTTCTCGTAGCGGCTGAATTCCATAGTGTACGTTGCGCGTCCTTGGGTTGCCGAACGCAGGTCGGTCGCATAGCCGAACATCTCGACGAGCGGCGTCTCCGCCTCGAGCACCTGCGTATCGCCCTCGCCCTCCATCGACTTCACCTTACCGCGTCGGCTGCTGATGTCGGCGAGAACGTCGCCCAAGTACTGACCCGGCGTTACGACCTGCACGCCCATGATCGGCTCCAGCAACTGCGGACCCGCGCGCCTGAGGGCGTCCTTGACAGCCATGGACGCGGCGATCTTGAAGGCAATCTCCGACGAGTCGACGGCGTGGAACGAGCCGTCCACGAGGTCGACCTTGACGTCGATGACGGGGTACCCACCGACTATGCCCGTCTGTAGCGCCTCTTGCGCACCCTTCTGGACTGCGGGGATGAACTCGCGAGGTATCGCCCCTCCGACGATCTTGTTCTCGAACACGTAGCCTGCGCCGGGCTCGCCCGGTTCGACCTCGAGCACGCAGTGCCCGAACTGTCCCCTACCGCCAGTCTGGCGCACGAAGCGGCCCTCCGCCTTCGCCGGCCTGCTGATGGCTTCGCGGTAGGCGACCTGAGGCCTGCCCACCGCGGCGTCCACCGCGAACTCTCGCTTCATCCGGTCAACGAGTATCTCGAGGTGGAGCTCACCCATGCCGGAGATGACCGTCTGGCCCGTCTCGTCGTCGTAGCGGACTTGGAAGGTCGGGTCCTCCTCTGCCAGCTTGATGAGGGCATCGGTCAGCTTGTCCTGCTCGGCGCGGCTCTTGGGCTCGATGGCGACCGAAATGACCGGCTCCGCGAAGCGAATGGCCTCCAACACGACGGGCGAGCGCTCGTCAGTGACCGTCTCGCCGGTGAAGGTGTTCTTCAGACCAACCGCAGCGGCGATTTCGCCGGCGCCGATCTCCTCTACCTCTTCGCGGTGATTGGCGTGCATGAGCACGATGCGCCCCATGCGTTCGCGGACGCCCTTGGTGGAGTTGTAGACGCTGGAGCCCGCCTTCATCTTGCCGGAGTAGACGCGGAAGTAGACCAGCCGTCCGACGTACGGGTCGCTGACGACCTTGAAGGCAAGAGCGGAGAACGGTTCGGCAACGTCGGCGCGTCGCTCAGCGGACTCGCCCGTGCTGGGGACAACGCCGCAGACCGGCGGCACGTCCAGTGGCGCGGGCAAGTAGGCCACGACGGCGTCAAGCATCAGCTGGATACCCAGGCTTTGGAGGGCGGCCCCGCACACCACGGGAACGGCCTGATTCGTCACCGTTGCGCGGCGAAGACCGGCCTTCAGCTCTTGGGGCGTAATCGCCTCGCCGTGAAGATAGCGTTCAAGCAGGGCGTCGTCGCACTCGGCGATGCGCTCGATCATCTCGTCTCGTACGTTTGCGACCTCGTGCTCTAGGTCGGCGGGAATCGGTGCCTCGTGGAATGCGCCAGGAGCGCCAGTGCGGTCGAAGAACCACGCGCGCTCCTCGATGAGGTCGACGACACCAGCAAAGTTCTCCTCTGCGCCAATTGGGTACTGAATCGGGATGGGGTTGGCCTGGAGACGGTGGCGAACCATGTCGACTGTGCGGCCAAAACCGGCCCCCAGCCTGTCCATCTTGTTCACGAAGCAGATGCGCGGCACGGAGTAGCGATCGGCCTGCCGCCAGACCGTCTCCGACTGCGGTTGGACCCCCGCTACCGCGTCAAACACAACAACGCCTCCGTCTAGTACGCGGAGGCTGCGCTCGACTTCTGCGGTGAAGTCCACGTGGCCGGGGGTATCGATGATATTGACCACGTGGTCGGCCCACTCGCACTTTGTCGCGGCGGAGGTAATGGTGATGCCCCGTTCGCGCTCCTGTGCCATCCAGTCCATCACGGCGGTACCCTCATGCACCTCGCCAATCTTGTAGGTGCGGCCTGAGAAGTACAGCACGCGCTCGGTGACCGTCGTCTTGCCGGCGTCGATGTGGGCTATGAAGCCGATGTTGCGCACCTTGCTGAGGTCTAGCGCGGTCATTGCGTCTGTCCTATCTGCTCTACCAGCGGTAGTGAACGAAGGCGCGGTTCGCCTCCGCCATGCGATGCAGGTCCTCGCGGCGGCGGACTGCGGCGCCCTGCCCGCGGGATGCCTCTACTAACTCTGCCGCTACGCGCTGATGCATCGGCCTTCCCGTGCGTGCGCGCGCGGCATTTATGATCCAGCGCATCGCCAGTGCCTGACGGCGGTTGCCCGCGACCTCGATAGGTACCTGGTAGGTAGCGCCGCCAACGCGCCTCGACTTGACCTCCACCGAGGGCATGACGTTGCGCATAGCCTGGTCGAACACCTCCATCGGCTCGCGGTGCGTATCCGCCTCCACCGCGTCGAACGCCCGGTAGACGATGCGCTGGGCAACCGTCTTCTTGCCCTTAAACATGATGCGGTTGATGAAGCTCGCCACGTCCACGCTCTTGAAGCGAGGATCCGGCAAGGGCACTCTTTGTTCCGCTCGGCGGCGGCGCGCCATCCCTCTACACCCCTGTGCAATTGATCCAGCCACGAGCATGCGCTCGCCAATGACGCGCGCATTGCCGTGCACTCCCCGGCTGTGCCGGGGTTGCGCTGGCTGTCCGAGCAGCGGACTGCTGCCGGAGACCGACGCTTGATTACGGGACTAGCTCGTGCGCTTTGTGCCGTACTTGCTGCGCCCGCGCTTGCGGCCGTTGACGCCGGTGGCGTCGAGTGCGCCGCGCACGATGTGGTAGCGGACGCCCGGCAGGTCCTTCACTCGTCCGCCGCGTATGAGGACGACGGAGTGCTCCTGGAGGGTATGCCCCTCACCTGGAATGTAGGCGGTGACCTCCATCCCGTTGGTCATGCGGACGCGTGCTACCTTGCGGAGAGCGGAGTTGGGCTTCTTGGGTGTTACCGTACGCACCTGGATGCAAACGCCCAGCTTCTGGGGGCTGCCGTCGCCGCGGTAGACGCGGTTGCGCAGCGTATTGCGGACGAACCGCAGCGCCGGCGCCTTCGTCTTCTTCACCGCACGGCGCCGGCCATGCCTCACCAGTTGGTTGACCGTCGGCATCTCTTCTCCGCCTACTCGACGGGCAATACAATAGAGCGCTCCGTCCGAGCAGCAACCTGCAAATGCTAGCAAGACAAGCGGCAGCGTGTCAACGCGACGGGCAGCGGAAGGGCGGCAAGTCCTTGCCCAAGCCTAGAGCAATTCCTTCGTGGCTACTTCCCTGCCCCGCACGTATGCATACGCCCCTATAATTGATGGATGAGCAGCGACTCCGGCAGACCCCGGCCTATCTACACGAAGCACGGCGACGACGGCACGACCGGGCTGCTGTACGGCGGGCGCGTGTCGAAGACCGACGCGCGCGTCGAAGCGTACGGGACAGTGGACGAGGCGGTGTCTGCGCTTGGGCTGGCGCGTGCGCTATGCGACGACGCGCGTACCCGCACGACGGTAGAGGCACTGCAGCGCCAGCTCTTCACCGTGGCAGCGGAGCTGTCCACCGCACTGGGATTTCATGAGGACTTGATGCGCAACTTCGGCATCGTCACGCCTCAGATGACCCAAGAACTGGAGCAGGCCATCGACGAGTTCGAGCCCGATATGCAGCTGCCGCGCGCCTTCATCGTGCCCGGCGACTCAAGAGCATCGGGCGCGTTGGATCTGGCCCGGGCCACCCTCAGACGCGCAGAACGCCGCGTCACCGCGCTGCAGGAACAGGGGCAACTGCCCAACGACGAGATACTGCGCTTCCTGAACCGAGCAAGCGACCTATTGTTCATCCTCGCCCGGTATCAAGACCGGGGTAGCACGTATAACCGTGCGTAGCACCTGCAACGCAATCGCCATCGTTGATTACGGCGCGGGGAATCTGCGGAGCGTACAGAAGGGCTTCGAACACCTTGGGTACGGCGCCGAGTTTATTACCGATCCCGACAAGTTGATACGGGCGGAGGCTGTCGTCTTCCCCGGCCAGGGCGCCGCACCCCAGGCAATGCGCCGCCTCCGTGAGACGGGCATGGACGACGCACTCCGAGAGTACATTGCCTCTGGACGACCCTTCTTCGGCGTCTGCTTGGGCCTGCAACTGCTGCTGGAGTGGTCGGAGGAAGAAGACACGCCCTGCCTCGGAGTCGTTCCAGGAGCGGTGAAGCGGCTCCCTCCGACGGTGAAGGCGCCGCACATGGGGTGGAACACCGTCGCAGCGGCGCGGACGCACCCCCTGTTCCAGGGCGTGCGAGACGGGCGCTACTACTACTTCGTGCATTCGTACTACGCACAGCCTGCGGACGGCTCGTGGACGCTGGGCATGACAGAGTACGGGGTCGAGTTTGCATCCGCGTTGGCTCGCGACAACATCGTTGCAACGCAGTTTCACCCCGAAAAGAGCGGCCCGGATGGGCTGAGGCTGTACGACGCCTTTGTCCGGCGGCTGGTGCTTGGGCAGGCCCCGGCGTCCTCATGAGCATGGACGTGATACCCGCTATCGACCTGCGCGGCGGCAAGGTCGTGCGCCTGCACCAGGGCGACTACGCGCGCGAGCGCATCTACGGGAATGACCCCGCTGAGACGGCGCGTGCCTTTGCCGCGGCGGGTGCGCGATGGCTGCACGTCGTCGATCTAGACGGCGCGCGCACTGGCGTTGCTCACAATGCAGGCGCTGTGCAAGCGATCGTCGATGCCGTTGCCATCGGCGTCGAGTTCGGCGGAGGGCTCCGGAGCGACGAGGCCATCGACCGCGTCCTGGCAGGAGGTGCTGCGCGTATCGTGCTGGGCACGGCGGCAGTCCGCGACCCTGCGCTCGTCGCACGCGCGCTCAAACGGCACGGGGCGGAGGCTGTCGTCGTCGGCCTAGACGCTCGAGACGGAGTGCTTGCGGTACAAGGCTGGACCGAGTCGGGGGTCGTCGCTGCTGAATCGATGTTCGCAGACATGGCGGCGATGGGCGTGCGCCGCTTCATCTACACCGACATCGCGCGCGACGGCACGCTGGAGTCGCCCAACTTCGCGCAGGTGGAACAGATCGTGGCGCGCGCAGCGGCCATGCCGTCGTCCCCAAGGCTCGTCGCCTCGGGAGGCATCACCGAACTTGAGCACCTGCGTCGGCTTGCGGACTGCGGTGTCGAGGCCGCTATCGTCGGCGCCGCCCTCTACGAGGGACGTTTGGACCTCGCCGAGGCGATACGGGCGGCCGGCGGATAGCCAGCCAAAGCGCCTGTGCGCCCCAGCAACATAGCGGCGCCGTGGCCTATGCCCCACCGCTCCTCTTCTCGTTGACTGCCCTCGGCAGCCACCCTATCCTTCGGCGCGGCAGTCCGCACTATCCGGCAGTGTGAGGAAGAGCGATGACCACGAGCTATGCGCCCATCCCGAAGGCAGGACGCCTCAAGGCACCGCCGAACCTGGGCGACTACGAGGCCGCGCGCGGCTCATTCAATTGGGGCTCGGTCGAGGGGGAATTGGACTGGCTGCCTGACGGCAATCTGAACATCGCGTACGAGGCCATCGACCGGCACGTCGCCAAGGGCAACGGGGCCAAGCCGGCGATGCTCTGGGAGGGCAAGAACGGCGAGCAAGAGACCTACACGTTCGCCGACTTGAGCGCGGCAACGAACCAGTTTGCCAACGTCCTTCGCGGGTTGGGGCTTCAAAAGGGCGACCGCGTCTTTACCTTCATGGAGCGCTTGCCGGAGATCTACGTCGCGGTCTTCGGCGCATTGAAAGCGGGGTGCGTCGCAGGCCCGCTCTTCTCCGCATTCGGCCCCGACCCCGTCCGCGACCGACTCGAAGACTCGGGCGCGATCGTGCTGGTCACCCAGCCAGAGCTGCGCAAGCGCATCGCCCACATTTTCCCGGACGTGCCGGCGCTCAAGCACATCGTTATCGTCAACAAGGGTGGACGCTCAGCCGAGCCGTCCATCGACAGTGACCTAGCGTGGGACGACCTCATGGCGGAAGCGTCAGGCGATTTCGGCACCATCGAGACGTCGCGCGACGACTACTCCATCATGCACTACACGTCGGGCACGACGGGCAAGCCCAAGGGCGCCGTCCACCGGCACAATTCGGTCATACAGCAGTACATCACCGGCAAGTGGGTGCTCGACCTGCAGCCCGACGACATCTACTGGTGCACCGCCGACCCCGGATGGGTGACGGGGACGTCGTACGGCATGATTGCGCCCTGGACGAACGGCGTCACACAGGTCGTCTATGAGGGCGGCTTCAGCGCCCGCAAATGGTACGAGATAATCCAGCGCTACGGCGTCACGGTCTGGTACACCGCCCCGACAGCCGTCCGGATGCTGATGAAGCAGGGCGCGGAACTGCCGCAATCGTTCGACCTATCGACGCTGCGCTACGTGGCGTCGGTGGGTGAGCCGCTGAACCCCGAGGGTGTCGTGTGGGGGGAAGATGCCTTCGGGCTGCCCATCCACGACAACTGGTGGCAGACGGAGACAGGCGCCATCATGATTGCCAACTACCCCTCGATGGAGATAAGGCCCGGATCCATGGGCAGGCCGCTGCCGGGCATCGAGGCGGCCATCGTCGACAACGACGGCAACGAGCTGCCGGCCAACACGTCCGGTAATCTTGCGGCCCGCCCGGGCTGGCCGTCGATGTTCCAGACCTACTGGCAGCAGCAAGAGCGCTACGACTCGCGCTTCGTCAACGGCTGGTACTTCAGCGGCGACGAGGCGGAGCAGGACCCGGACGGCTACTTCTGGTTCATCGGCCGCACCGACGACGTCATCAACACAGCGGGGCACCTGGTCGGTCCGTTCGAGGTAGAGAGCGCCCTCATCGAGCATCCGGCAGTGGCGGAGGCAGGAGTCATTGGCAAGCCGGACCCGGTAGCGATGGAGGTCGTAAAGGCGTTCGTCGCGCTCAACGAAGGCGTCGAGGCTACCGACGAGCTGCGGCGTGACATCATGGGGTTCGCGCGGAAAAAGCTGGCCGCCGCAGTAGCCCCGCGCGAAATCGAGATAGTCGATTCGCTGCCCAAGACGCGCTCCGGCAAGATCATGCGCCGCCTTCTCAAAGCCCGCGAATTGGGCCTACCCGAAGGCGATACGTCCACCTTGGAAGAGGATTAGCGAAGACGGAATTGCCCCAGCTGCGTCGTTGGTTCGCCTGTACCCATGGCGGACGGTAGACTGAATGAACGGTGGCGGCGCAGACGTACCTCTCGCCTACGCGTAGAAGTTGCAGCCGATGCCCCTGTAGCCGATCGTCACCTTGCCGTCCTCGACGAGGACGGGGGTGATGCGGTCGCCCTTGGTCAGCGCCTCGACTTCCGGCCAGCGTTCGGGCTCCTGCCCGAGGTCGACTTCGACGTAGGCCGTGCCCTTTTCGGCGAGCTCCAGCTTGACCGTCCCGCAGATGGAACACTCGGGGTGCGTGTAGAGGATCGTGTCGCCTGCCATACCTGCCTCGCGGAGAGCGCCGGGCGCTCGCGATGGAGCGCCCGGCGGTGGGTTGCGCTAGTCGGTCGCGTCCTTTGGCCACGGGGGCTGCGGGCGCTTGATCTCGCCGATGTTCCTGCGGTTGGCGGCAACGTCGACGAAGTGCTCCCACTCGGCAGCAGCCTCTTCCTGCGGCGGCGAGAATGCCTTGAGGAACGCCATGTTGCCATTCTCGAAGACGTAGGTCGGCGTACCGAAGATGCCCTGCGCGACGGCCTCCTCGTGTTCCGCACCGATCTTGCGGGCGAGCTCCGGGTCCCCCATGTCCTTTTCGAGTCGGTCGGCATCGAGGCCAGCCTGTTTGGCGACCTCGAGGATGGGCCCGGCCTCGTTGAGCGGGATGCGCTCTTCGGAGCCGTGCCTCGCGGTGAGCAGCGCTAGGTGGAACCGCGCGTGCGCGTCCTCTCCTTGGCGGCGCGCCGCTTCGGCCGCTATGGCCGCGAGGAGCGCGCGGCCAGTCGTCGGATCGGGCTCTTCCCACACCCTCCAACTTTCCTCTTCTCCGGCCTCGCGCTGCCTGAGCGTGTAGGCGTTCTGCTCAAGGGAGAAGTTGCGCCAGGTTATCTCCAGGTCGTCCTTGTATTCCTGTTTGATCCTACCCAGCCAAACGGCTGTGTTGTAGACCCAGGGTCAACCGTAGTCTCCGTAGACGACGACTTTGGTCTGTGCCATTCGAACCACCTCCTAGCAGGGGCCGTGCCGACCCGCGCGTGCAGTTTAGTACGACGGGCAGCCCTTTGCACGACTGCCCATCGCACGGCCGCTCGCTGCACCCTCACACGCCCCCGTATATGCTGTGTGGCGATGCTGTATAGGGAGCCGAGTACCGCGTGATGACCGATTTGCCCAACGTCCTGAACGTGCTGGTGATTGCCAACGTGCCCGAAGCGGCGCTGGAGAAGGTGCGCGAGGTCGACCGCAAGCGCCTCAACGTGGTCGGAGCGTTCGCCGAGTTCTACGACGAGATACTGGAGGACAACCCCGGCTTGCGGGCGCGCCGCTGGGGCACGCCGCCCCCGCCGGCAATGACGCCGGCGGAGCGCGAGGCAACACTCGCTGCAGCGCATGTCATCATGCTCCCCTTTCCACTCCCCAAGGGGCTGCTGCCGCGGGCGAAGACCGCGATGCTCTTCCACTGCCCCTTCGCCGGGGTGTCGAACCTGCGCGGGCTGCCCTACTGGGGCGCGTCCACCATGTTCACGTCGGCGCGAGGCTACACGAACGCGCTGCCCATCGCGGAGGTGGCGGTCTCGGCGTCCGTGATGCTCATCAAGGGCCTGCACATTGCCTCGGCCAATACGATTGCCGGACGTTTCGCCGTCGCCGACTATCCGCTGATGCGCAACATCGCGGGCAAGACCATGGGCGTCGTCGGACTGGGCGGCATCGGCGGGCACGCGGCGCGGCTCGCGAGGGGACTCGGCATGCGCACGGTAGCGACGCGCCACTCGGCGACGGAGCGCCGCGTGGACGTGGACGGCGTCGACGTGCTGTACCCGCCGAGCGAGTTACACGCGATGCTGGCCGAGAGCGACGTCGTCGTGGTCGCAGCGATGTGGACGGACGAGACGGAAGGGCTGATGGACGCGGCAGCCTTCGCGGCAATGAAGGACGGCGCGATGCTGGTCAACGTCGCGCGCGGGGAGATCGTGAACGAGCCCGCGCTGATCGACGCGCTCAACTCCGGCAAGCTCTCGGGCGCGTACCTCGACGTCTTCAAGGACGACTTCGCCGCGCCGCCGAGCGAGGAGATGGCGGCGGCGAAGAACATCGTCATCACACCGCATACGTCCGGCTCGTCCGACGCGCCGCACCACTTCGCCATCGACGTCCTCTGCACCAACCTCCGCCGTCTTCTCGACGGCGAACCCCTCGAGAACGTCATCGACTGGGAGCGCGGGTACTAGGACCGGAGAGGGAGAAGCGGTGATGCCTCCGCCGGACGAACGGTAGGTGGAGCAGCAGGTGGAAGCCGATGAGGGGGTTTCTGCGTGAGCCCTCCAGATTCGTGCCGTCACGGGAATGACGAAGCGATAGTGCGTCTTGCCCACTCGCCCCACTGCGCCTAGCATCCGGCAGGTGGACGCGGGCGCTGCCAGGTCGCAAGGGCTAAACCTCGCCTTCTACGGATGGCGGGTGGTGCTGGCGCTCGCCATGATGCGCGTCATCGGTGGAGGCGTCGGCCTCTACGGGCGGGGCGTCTTCCTCATCCCCATCGAGGAGGACCTCGGCATCGGGCGCGACACGATATCGCTCGTGTTCACCATCACGGGCTTGCAGGTGGGGCTGTTCGCGCCGGCGGCGGGGATGCTGGCGCAGCGCTACGGCGGGCGGAAGCTGCTGCTGTTCGGCGTCCTGTCGTCGGGCGCGGGCTACATCGCACTGTTCTGGGTGAACAGTCTGCTCGCGCTCTACATGGTCTTCATCGCCCTCATCAGCCTTGGCTTCAACTGGGCGATATTCCAGGCGCCGACAGCCATCACCAACGCGTGGTTCGCGCGGCGCAAGGCGCTTGCGCTATCGCTGCTCTCGGCGGGCATCGGCGCGGGCGGCCTGGTGCTCGTGCCGACCCTCGAGGCGCTGGTGCGCATCTACGGCTGGCGCGCGTCATCGGTGGTCGCCGGAGCGGTCATCATCGTCGTCGGGCTGGCGGCAGTGGCAGTTGTGCGGAACAACCCGGAGGAGCGCGGGCTGCACCCCGACGGCGACGAGCCCGTCGACCCAGGCCTGCGCCGCAACACGGAAGCAGAACCCGCCAGCCTCACGCCGAGGCAGGCGATACGGACACCCCTCTACTGGCTGCTGCTGGTCGGCGTGGTGATGTGGCTGTCGGCCTACGGGAGCCTGGGGCTGCACTTCATCCCCATCCTCATCTCCAAGGGCGAGACGAGCCAGACGGCGGCGCTGTTCGCCAGCATGTACGCCATCTCGACCTTCCCGATGTCGCTGGCCATTGGCTGGCTTTCCGACCGCTTCAACGGGACGCTGGTGTTGGCCTTCTTTGCGCTGTGGCTGGCGGGGGCGTCGCTGCTGCTGCGGAGCACGGACGCGCTCGCGGGGTATGGGCTGGTGATACTGCTGGTATCGCCCGTGGAGTCGATATGGCCGGTGTTCTGGGCCATACTGGGCCGCTCGTACGGACGCCACTGGTTCGACACCATCCGCGGGTGGATATACGGAATGGTGCTGCTGGGCAGCACGGGGTGGACATACCTGCCTGGCTTGGTGTTCGAGCGCAGCGGCTCGTATGCAGGCTGGCTTAGCGCGCTGGTCTTCATGATGATCGGGACGTCGGTAGTCTTCTTCATCGCGTCGCGCTTCCCCGTCCGCAGGCCCACACCTACCTAAGTCGCCAGCCTGGCGGTGCTAGAATCGCCGCCATGGCGCACCAAGGCGGCTTGTTCGACGCGAACGGCGCGCGGGAAGAGGCGCAGACGCCCCCCGCGGCTGCCTCGGCCGAGAGGCCCGCGAGGCTCGTGGTGCTCGACGGCCACGCCATGGTCTACCGCGCCTTCTTCGCCCTCCAGCGCGATCGGCCCATGACGGTGCAGCAGACGGGCGAGCGCGTCGAGGCCGTCTACTCCTTCACCAGCACGCTCTTTAAGGCTATCGGGGACCTCGAGCCGACGCACCTGGCGATAGCGTTCGACCCGCCCGGCGGCACCTTCCGCCACGAGCAGTTCGACCAGTACAAGGCCAACCGCCCAGAGATGCCGAACGAGCTGCACCACCAGGTGGAGCGCGTGAAGGAGCTGATGCGCGCCATGCACGTGCCCATCTACGAGGTGCCCGGCTTCGAGGCGGACGACGTCATCGGCTCCATCGCAAGCGAATGCGGGGCCAAGGGCATCGATACCGTCATCTTCACCGGGGATACAGACACGCTGCAGCTCGTCACGCCGCACGTGCGCGTCCTCATCACCTCCGGCTTCGGCGACCAGAAGATGTACGACGAGGACGCCGTTCGCGAGCGCTACGATGGCTTGGAGCCGCACCAGCAGATCGACGTGAAGGCGCTCGAGGGCGACACGTCGGACAACGTGCCGGGCGTGCCGGGCATCGGGCGCAAGACGGCCATCAAACTCATCCAGCAGTATGGCAGCGTCGACACGCTGTACGAACAACTGGACGAGGTCGCGCCGCCGCGCATTCAAGGGCTGCTGCGAGAGCACCAAGCGCAGGCGCTGAGCAGCAAGGAGCTGGTCACCATCGTCCGCGACGCGCCGACAGACTTCGACCTCGCCGCCACCGAGTTCGGCCACTACCGGCGCGACGAGGTGCTGGAGGTCTTCCGCGCGCTGGAGTTCAACTCCCTCGTGGCACGCATCCCGCCACCGCTTGACGAGCGGGCGGACGCAGCTCGGCAATCCGATGGCCCCGCGGAAGCACAGGGGGCCGAACCCGCGCCCGGCAGCATCGGCGCCCCGGATACGCGCGTGGCGGTCGTCGATACGGCGGCGGCGCTGGAGGCACTGGCCCAAGCACTCGCGGCAGCGCAGGAGTTCGCCCTCGTCGTCGAGGGCTCATCGGGGTTGGCGATGGCGGCGGAGGTCGTCGGCCTCGGCATCGCAGTCGAGCCGGGAAGCGCATGGTACGTGCCGGTAGGGCACTCGGAGGGCGAGCAGCTGCCGCTGGAGCAGGCGCTCGGTGCACTGCTGCCGCTGCTCGGCGACGCGGCCATCGCCAAGGTGGGACACAACCTCAACTACGGGCTGACGGTGCTTGCCAGGCATGGGCTGCGGCCAACGAGCGTCTCGATCGGATTCGACACGATGGTCGCGGCGCAGCTGCTCGGCGACCGGGCGTTCCAACTCAAGCAGGTCGCGCTCAACCGGCTTGGACTCGACGTCCCTTCCGTCGAGTTGCTGACGGGGACAGGGCGCAAGCAGAGGGCGTTCGCTGACGTGGACATCGGCGAGGCAGCGGCCTTCGCAGGCGCGCAGGCTGGGGTCGTGATGCGCCTGCGCAGGGCCATGGCAGGGATGCTCGACGAGCGCAGTGCGGCCGTGATGCGCGATCTGGAAATGCCGCTCGTGCCGGTGCTGGTGCAGATGCAGCTGCACGGCGTCGCGCTCGACCTCGGCGTCATGGAGGAACTGGACAGGGAGATATCGCAGGCCGTGGCGGAGGCGGAGCTCGCGGTCTACGAAGGCGTGGGCCACGAGTTCAACATCGGATCGCCGCAGCAGTTGTCGGACGTGCTCTTCAAGGAACTGCAGTTGCCACCCGGCAAGCGCACGCAGACGGGCTACTCGACCGACGCAGCGACGCTCGAGGGGCTCGTGGAGGCGCATCCGGTCGCGCGCCGCATCCTCGAGTACCGCGAGTTATCCAAGCTGAAGTCGACCTACGTGGACACACTGCCGCAGCAGGTCAACCCCCAGACGCACCGCATCCACACGACCTACAACCAGGTGGGCGCGGCGACAGGAAGGCTTGCGAGCAACGACCCGAATCTCCAGAACATCCCCGTCCGCACCGAGTTGGGCAGGCGTGTACGCGGGGCGTTCGTAGCGGAGGGAAGACCGCGATGGATGCTGCTCGCCGCCGACTACTCGCAGGTTGAACTGCGCGTGCTGGCGCACCTGTCGAACGACAACGCGCTCATCCAAGCGTTCGCAGAGGGGCAGGACATCCACGCATCGACGGCAGCGCTCGTCTACGGCGTGCCACTCGATGAGGTGACGAGCGACATGCGGCGCCTGGCCAAGGTGCTGAACTTCGGCGTCATCTACGGTCTGAGCCCATTCGGCATCGCGCAGCAGACGGAGCTGACGGTGGAGGAGGGCGCGCAGTTCATCGAGACGTACCTTGGGGCGTACCCGCAGGTGCGCCACTACATCGAAGAGACGGTGCATCGCGCGCGCACCGACAAGTACGTCGAGACGCTCCTGGGCCGCCGCCGCTACATCCCCGAAATCACGTCGTCCAACCGCAACATCCGGCAGGCGGCGGAGCGCATCGCCATCAACATGCCCGTCCAAGGCACCGCAGCCGACATCATCAAGGCGGCGATGGTGGACGTGCAGAAACGTCTCGAGGACGAGGGGATGGCGAGCAAGATGTTGCTCCAGGTCCACGACGAACTGGTCTTCGAAGCGCCGCAGCAGGAGCGGGACGCGCTCGTTGGGGTGCTCGAGGAGATCATGCCCCGCGAACTCCACCTTGTCGTGCCGGTGGAGATAGAGATCAGAACAGGCTACTCGTGGGGCGAGTTGAAGTAGGGCCAGTCAGGGGGTTTTGCTTCACGACCTTCACCCCCTAGCCTTTCTTTCGCTATTCCGGCGAAGACAGGCATCTGGACGCCTGCAGAGCGCAAGCCGCGCTACCCTCGGCTGCCGCTCCAGCGACGGCGGCCTGCGGTACATGGCCGCCGGGTCTACCCATGAGGTTGCATGGGCCGCGCAACGGCCTGACTAGGAGGAGCGCCGCGCGCTCAGCTCGGTGATGCGTTCCTCGAGGATGCGCACGGCGTCGAAGTCCTCGTCGAGCAGCTTGTAGCAGCGCTCAATGAGCAGCCGCGACAGCATGTCGCCGTCGTCGGTCAGCTCTGCGGCAGCAGTGCGCAGACGGCCCACCCAGTAGTGGTCGGGCAGCAGCGTTTCGAGAGCAGCCATCGCCATCTCCGTCTCGGCGCGCAGTGCGGCGTCATGCTGTTCGGCAGCGAATCGGAGCGTGCCAACGAGCTTGGACAGCTCCGCCAGCCTGTCGCGGTCGCTCAGCAGCTCGAATAGGACCCGATGGACATCGGAGGAGGCGACAGCGTCTTGCTCACGGTCGGCCTCCGCGATGGCGACAGCCGGAGCATTCTCCAGGTAGGCGTGATATGCCTCGGCATACTCGTGGACGATGTCGCCAACGGTCCGCATGGCGGCTTCCGTGTTGGCCGGATCGATTTCGCCACCGTTGAGTAGATCGTCCTGGCGCAAACGCGCGAGCCGCTCGAGCGTACCTGCGCCCTCGATCTGCTCCGGCATCGGCGGAGCGGCGAAGACGGCCAGCGTCTCACCTTGCGCTCCTCCCATCATCCCCTCGAACTGGGCGGAGACCATCGGCGGGAGGTACTTGCTGATGTCGATGCGAACGGGGAGCGAGAGGACGTAGGTCGCGTACAGCGAGCCGCTCGCGGTATCGCGGAAGTAGAGCAAGGCGTGGCCGCGCGGGCTATTCGGGTCGCCGATGTCGAACGTGAGTACCACGCCCCCATTATGGCACGCTCGCAACCGATTGAGCGTTGGGGAGTCGATAGCGATAATGGCGCACACTTGCCTGGGAGGGGTGTCGCCTTTGGAAAGGCAGCAGCGAGCGGACGGCGCATGAGCTGGCACGAAGGTAACGCGCGGGGCTGGCACCGCCCGGTGTTTCGCTGGTTGGCTTACAGCGTGCTGCTGGTCGGCCTGTGGGTGGCGCTATCAGGGAGGCTGAATGGCCTGTTCCTAACGGCGGGCATCATCTCGGCGGCGGTCGTGTTGCTGGTGACGGAAGCAATATTCCACCCGAGCGAGCCCGTGGGCTTCGAGCGTCCTCCCTCGCGGTTCGGTTGGCTCGCCGGAACGATATTCCGCCTAGTGGTCTACTTCCCCCTGCTCCTTTGGGAAATCGCCGTGGCGAACGTCCACGTGACGCGGCTGGTGCTGCATCCACGAATGCCCATCAGCCCCTGTCTCGTTGAGTTCGAATCGCCGCTAAGGACGGAGGCATCGAATGCGGTGCTGGCCAACTCCATCACGCTAACGCCGGGCACCGTGACGGTCGATATGTCGGCCCACCGCTTCATCGTCCACTGTATTTCGGAGACTTCGCGGCAAGGTATCCAGGATGGAGCGCTGCTCAAGCGCGTTGCCCACCTGTTCGGCGAGACGGTCGAAGTACCGGACGTGCACGATGTCGCCTCGGCGGAAGAGGTGGAGTGGTGAGCGCGGTCTTCGTAGCGACGGCGTCGGCCATCCTCTTCGTCAGCGCGCTCAGCATGTGGCGCCTCGCGGTGGGCCAGACCATCTATGACCGGCTGCTGGCGGCGGGTGTCGTCGGGACCAACATCGTTGGCCTGTTGGTGGTCATAGGGTTCGTGTTTGAGCGCCCGGACATGTTCGTCGACCTAGCGCTGACCTACGCACTGCTGAACTTCATTGGGACGGTGGCTGCGGCGAAGTACCTTGCGCGCCATCCCGAGGGAGGCGCGTAGTGGCCATCGCGGGGACGGTGCTCATAGGCGCGGGCCTGTTCTTCATGGCGGTGACGGCCATCGGCCTCATTCGCCTGCCCGACTTCTATACGCGGACGCACGCCGTATCGAAGACGGACACCTTCGGTATCGGCCTGGTGCTCGTGGGGCTGGCGCTGCACGAGGGAGCGACGCTGGTCAGCCTGAAGATGGTGCTCGGCCTGCTGTTCATCTTCATCGCCAACCCGGTGGCCGCGCACGTGCTCACGCGCTCCGCGCTGCAAGTCGGCATCATGCCCTGGACGCGCCGGAGCGCGTCGCGGGAGCAATAGCGATGGTTTGGCAACTGGAATTCGCGCTGTATGGGTTGCTTGTGCTGACGTCGGTCATCGCGCTGTGGGTGCGCGACCTGCTGGCCGCCGTCGCCTCGTTGACGGTCTACAGCTTTATCGCGGCGACGCTCATGGCGCTCATGGGTGCTGTTGACGTGGCGCTGACGGAGATCGCACTGGGCGCAGGCGTGACGGGCGTGCTGCTCATCGGGGGCATCAGCCTCATGCGCCGGAGGTCGTCGGATTGAGGGTGCTAGGCATCCTGCTCGTCATCGCGACCGCCGCGCTCTTCATCGCGGCATCGTGGGACTTGCCCGATCGCGGCGATCCCGACGCGCCGGCGAACGTCGGTGTAGGGCCAGAGTACATCGAGCGGACGGAGGAGGACATCGGCATCGAGAATGTCGTCTCCGCCGTCCTGGCCGACTACCGAGGCTATGACACGCTGGGAGAGACATTCGTCATCTTCACGGCGGGCGTCGCCGTGCTATTCGTGCTGATACGGAGGGGGCGCGATGACCGACAGGCATGACAGCGTCCTGCTCCACTTCGTCGTCAGGGCGATCATGGTCCCGGCAATCCTGCTGTTTGGCCTCTATGTCCTGGTGCATGGGGAGGCGTCGCCCGGCGGCGGGTTCCAAGCCGGAGCGATACTCGCCGCCGGCTTCATCCTCTCGCGCCTGTCGCTCGGCGGTGACGAGGGGCGCAGGCTGTTCTCGCGTCCCCGCCTGGTCATGATCGCGGTGCTCGGCATGCTCCTGTACGCAGGCACGGGCGTCGTGGCGATGCTCTCCGGCGGCGACTACCTCGACTACGGAGTTATCGCATTCGAGTGGATCGACCGCGTATGGCCAGGCGACCTGGGGCGAAGGCAGATCGGCATATTTATCATCGAAGTGGGCGTCACGCTGGCCGTGTTCGGGGCGCTCGCGCTGGCTGCCGATTACCTGACTGAGCCGCACGAGCCCGAAGAGACGGAGGGGTAGCGATGGACGATCTGGCGGCTCGCTTCCCCTACTTCATGATTGCCATCCTGCTCGCCGTAGGGGTGTGGGGGATGGTCGGCAAGCGCAGCCTGGTCAAAAAACTCATCGGGCTGAACGTGCTGCAGTCGGCCATCATCCTGTTTTTCATCAACGGCTCGATTCGCGAGGGGGGCACCGTGCCCATCCTGTTCCACGGCGAACACGGCTACGCCGAGGACTTCGTAAACCCCTTGCCGCACGTGCTGATGCTGACTGCCATCGTCGTCAGCGTTGCCGTCACTGCTGTCGCCCTCGCCTTCCTGACACGCATCCACCGCGAGTTCGGGACGGTCGACGAGGCAGAAATCCTGAGCGAGATGGAGCAGCAGGCCTAGCGCGTGGCAGCCCAACTACCCGCCCTGATTCCCGTGCCTCTGCTGGTGCTGTCCATCATCGTGCCTGTGGTCGGCATGTGGCGGCAAGCGTTCGCCTTCTGGCTGGCCGCAGCGACCATCGCCTTCAGCACCGCGATGTCGGGATGGGCGCTTGCCCACGTCATCGCCCGCGGCCCCATGACCTACACGCTCGGCGGTTGGGAGCCGCCCATCGGCATCGAGTACGTCCTCGACCATGTGGCGGCGTTCGTTTCGCTCATCGTCATGGGCGTCGCGCTCGCAGTGGTGGTCGCAACGCGGCGCATGACCGAGCAGGAGATGCGCGGACGGCAGGGGTTGTACTACTCGCTGGTGCTCCTGCTGCTCGCTGGCCTGACGGGCATGGTCGTCACAGCCGACCTGTTCAACCTGTTCGTCTTTCTGGAGATATCGTCGCTGGCAGGATATGCGCTCGTTTTCCTCGGCGGACGCAAGGGGATGCTCGCCGGCTACCGTTACCTCATCCTGGGAACGCTCGGCGGCGCGTTCTACCTGCTGGGGGTGGCATTCCTCTACTTCGCGACCGGCACGCTGAACATGGCGGACACGCTGGCGATACTGTCGGCCTCTGAGGCGACGACGCCGGTCAGCGCAGGCGCCGTGTTCATCTTCATTGGGCTGGGCCTGAAGATGGCGCTGGTGCCGTTGCACCTGTGGCTGCCGGACGCGTATACGTTTGCGCCATCGTCGGTGAACACCCTGATTGCGCCGATCATGACCAAGGTGGGGGCGTACGCGATGCTGCGTATGTTCCTGAGCGTCTTCCCCGACGGCTATCTGATCGACGAGGTGCCCATCGGGCAAGCGCTCGTCGTGCTTGGGGCCATTGGCGTCGTGTTTGGGGCAGCAGCAGCGTTCAGGCAGCCGGACATACGGCGGCTGCTCGCCTACTCGTCCGTGAGCCAGCTGGCCTTCATCGCCATTGGCATCGGGTTGGCGACGCCGCTGGGCTTCGTAGCAGCGCTGCTGCACATCATGAACCACGCCCTCATGAAGGGAACGCTGTTCCTCGCCGTCATGGCCGTGCGGCTGCAGACGGGCGTATCGGAGGTGCCCGCGCTGGCGGGGCTTGGCCGCCGCCTGCCCATCACCGCCGCCGCCTTCACGGTCGGCGCGATCGCGATGGTGGGCGTGCCGCCGACGGCCGGGTTCTTCAGCAAGTGGTACCTATCCATCGCCGCCGTGGAACAAGGCCTCTGGGTGATTCTGGCCGTCGTGCTGATCAGCAGCCTGCTCTCTGCCGCGTACCTGTTCCGGGTGCTGGAGCGCGCCTACCTCGCGCATCTGCCGGCTGCCGCGGACAGCGCGCACGACGGGCCGGAAGGGGAGGTGCGCCGAAGCAAGCTCCCGCTGTTCGGAGTGACCTTGGAGCCCAAGATGGACGTCCTGCTGCCTCTTGTCTTGCTGGCGGCAGCGACCATCGTGCTCGGGGTCCTCAACGTGGCGGTGGTGCGACACGTACTGGAGCCGGGGACCTAATGATCGAGTCGTCGCCTCTGCCCGCGATTGCAGTCGCCGTCCCCTTGCTCGGCACTGCGCTCGTCGCCGCCTTGGGAAGCAGGCCCAACGTACGAGAATGCGTGTCCATTGCGCTGGCACTGGCGACGTTGGGGCTCGTCGCCTCGATGCTGCCCGGGACGACGGATGGGCGCGTTGCGTCGGCAACGCTCCTCGAGCTCTCGCCCGGCATCAACGTCGCGCTCCGGGCCGACGCAGCAGGCATGCTGTTCGCAACGCTGGCCTCCTTCCTGTGGGTGCTCACCTCCGTCTACTCCATCGGGTACATGCGCGGGCTTGAGGAGCAGAAGCAGAGCCGCTTCTACGCCGCGTTCGCCCTGAGCGTCGGCGCGGCGCTGGGCGTTGCGCTGGCGGCGAACCTGCTGACGTTCGTGCTCTTCTACGAATTGCTGACGCTGTTCACCTACCCCCTCGTCATACACCGGGAGTCCGACGAGGCAATTCGTGCAGGCCGGAAGTACCTGCTGTACACGCTGGGCGGGGGGCTGGCGCTCATCGGTGGAACGGCGTGGCTCTCGCTGCTGGGGATAGACACGACCTTCTCCGAAGGCGGCGTGCTGGAGTCGCTTGCGGGGCGCGACGGCACGGTGTGGGCATTGTTCGTGCTGCTCGCGGGGGGCGTCATCGTGAAGGCGGCGGTGATGCCGCTCCACTCGTGGCTGCCCGCTGCGATGGTGGCGCCGACGCCGGTCAGTGCCTTGCTGCACGCGGTCGCGGTGGTGAAGGCCGGCGTGTTCGGCGTGGTGCGCGTGCTCATCTTCGTCTTCGGCGTCGATCTGTTGCGCGACACCGGCGCGGGGCAGGTGCTGGCGGTCGGCGCCGCGGCGACGGTCATCCTGGCCTCGCTGCTGGCACTGCGCCACGACAACCTCAAGCGGCGGCTCGCCTACTCGACCGTGAGCCACCTGTCCTACATCGTGCTTGGAGTGGCGTTGCTGGGGCCACTTGCGTTGACGGGGGCGCTGTTGCACCTCATCGGGCACGGCGTCACCAAGATCACGCTGTTCTTCTGCGCCGGAGCAATCCACGTCCGTACGCACCGCGAGAGGGTGAGCGAACTGGACGGCATCGGCAAGCAGATGCCCGTGACGATGGGAGCGTTCGCCCTGGCCTCGCTGAGCATGGCGGGGATTCCGCCGTTCATCCTGTTTGCGAGCAAGTGGTACCTGGGCGCCGGGGCGGTCGATGCATCGGCCACGCCGTTCCTCTTCGTCTACATCGTGAGCGGCGTGCTGAGCGCAGGCTACCTCTTCCCCATCGTGGTGCGCGCATTCTGGCGCAGCTCGCCATCCTTTAGCTGGTCGGGATGGCCGGGAGAAGCATCGCTCAAGATGGTCGTGCCGCTTGCCGCCACCGGACTGCTCGCGCTGATCTGGGGCATCGCGCCGGATGTGCCCTTCGGCTTCCTCTCTCTCGCCTCCCAGGCGGCGGACGGGTTAGGAGGAGGCACCTGATGCGGCTCACGCGCAACCTTGCGATCGCGTTCGCGCTGGCCATCATCGTGACGCTGGCAGCCGACACGGGGCTCACCTTGACGGACAAGGTCAAGGCGCACTTCCCATACGCGGACATCATCGGCTTCTACATCGTCTTCGGGCTGGTCTCGACGTACGCCATCGTCTACGGCTCCAAGTGGCTGGGAGCCCTGCTCGTGCGTCCCGACGACGACGCAGGTGGCAAGGGGCACGGGGATGAGTAGCTTTCTGCCCGCACTCATCCTCGTGCTCGGCGGCGCGGCTGCCCTAGCCCTGCCCGCCCGGGTACGGCCGGTGCTGATGGTGACCGCATTCGGGCTCACCGTGCTACAGCTGGTCATCTTCCTAGATCTGAATACGACGTGGGAGACGCAGTGGCTCGGCTTCGCCCTCGTGCCGCTGCGCGTCGACGCGCTGAGCCTGGCGTTCGGCAGCGTATTCGCCATCATCGGCGTGCTCGGCAGCATTCACGCGCTGCACATGCGCGACCGCGGTCAGCAGGCCGCCGCGCTGTTCTACGGAAGCGGCGCGCTGGGCGTCGTATTTGCCGGCGACCTGCTCACGCTGGTGGTCTTCTGGGAGGTCATGGCCGTCGCGTCCGCCTACCTCATCATCCAGGGCGGGCGACCAGCGTCGCGGGCGGCGGCAGTGCGCTACCTGTTCGTCCACGTGGTGGGCGGCGCGATTCTGCTCGCGGGCGTGCTGTGGCACTTCGCCGACACGCGCTCGCTGCTATTCGAGGGGTTCGAGGGCGGAGGCGCGGCCTGGCTGATCCTCATCGGATTTGCCGTGAACGCGGCGATCCCTCCCGTCCACGCGTGGCTCGCCGACGCCTACCCCGAGGCAAGCGCGTCGGGCGCGGTGTTCCTGAGCGCATTTACGACCAAGACGGCGGTCTACGTGCTGCTGCGGGGCTTCGCAGGATGGGAGATCCTCATCATCTTCGGCACGGCGATGGCGCTCTACGGCGTCGTCTACGCGGTGCTCGAAAACGATATCCGGCGCTTGCTTGCGTACCACATCATCAGCCAGGTCGGCTTCATGGTGACTGCCGCAGGTATAGGCACACACGGGGCAATCGAGGGCGCGACGGCACACGCCTTCGCCCACGTGCTCTACAAGGGTTTGATGATCATGGCAACGGGCGCGGTCATGACGGCGACGGGCACGACGAAGATGACGGAGCTGGGCGGCCTCGCGCCTCGGATGAAGGCGGTGTTCACGCTGTACATGGTGGGTGCGTTCTCCATCTCGGCGGTGCCGCTCTTTGCGGGCTTCGTCAGCAAGTCGCTGGTAACGGAGGCTGCGCACTATGGAGGCCATGACGTGGCGGCATTCCTGCTGTACGTCGCGTCGGTCGGCACCTTCCTGCATACGGGGCTGAAGCTGCCCTACTTCACGTGGCTCGGCTCCAAGCGCACAACGCCCGTCGCGCTCATCGCCAAGGTCCCGCCGGGGATGTACGTCGGCATGGCGGGAGCGGCGGCGCTGTGCATCGGGATTGGGCTGTTCCCGCAAGCCTTCTACGACTTCGTGAACTTCACGGGTCACTACGAGCCCTACAACCCGAACGACGTCATACAGATGGTGGAGTTGCTCGTCTTCACCGGCCTGGGCTTCTGGCTCATGCTCGCCGCGCTCAAGCCGAAGCCGACCGTATCGCTCGATACGGACTGGCCCTACCGCCATGCGGCAAGGCCGGTGCGCGCCTTGGTGCAGGAGCCACTCGAGCGCATCTTCTCCGCCGCCGAGCGGGCGAAGGATGCTGTCGTGGCTTGGACGGCGCTGGCAGCGTCGTCGCCGGAGACGGCCTTGGAGCGCCTGCCGCTGCGTGGCGGCGTGCGCGAGGCGGCGCTCGGCGCGCTGAGCAGACAGCCGCTGGCCGCCGCCATCGGCGCGCTGATGCTCACCTTCGGCGTGCTCATCGTGGTCGTCGTCCTGCGCGTGTAGCCGCTCTGTAGAATGGGAGCGCCCCAGCACCAAGTGAGGTAGGCCTGTGCCCATCGGGATTATCGGACTGCCGTTGAGCGGCAAGACGACGCTCTTCAACGCCCTCACGCGAGGCCACGCGGAAGTGGCCGCCTTCCGCTCCGCCGGACAACAGCCCAACCTCGGCGTCATCAAGGTGCCCGACGCGCGGCTCGAGGCGCTGGCAGAGATATCCCGCCCCCGCCGAATCGTGCAGGCGGAGGTCTCGTACATCGACATTCCGGCGGCACCGGACGGAGTGGGGACGACCACGGGCATCGACGGCGGCTACCTGAACACGCTCCAGCGCTGCGATGCCCTGCTGCTCGTGGCGCGTGCATTCGACGACCCATCGGTGCCCGCGGCCAGCGCAATCGACCCGTACCGCGACGTCGAGACTCTGCAGGCCGAAACCATGTTTGCCGACCTGGGCATTCTGGAGCGCCGGGGGGAGCGCATCGGGCAGCAGCTGCGCGCCACCAGAGCCAGCGAGCGAGACGCGCTCGAGCGGGAGTCGGCGCTCATCAAGACCATGCGCGAAGGCCTAGAGGCTGACGTCCCCATCCGCGAGCAGGCGCTCGAGGCGGACGCGCACCGTCTCTTGAGCAACTTCCAACTCCTCTCCGCCAAACCGCTCATGGTGGTCTTCAATATCGGCGAACCGGACATCGAACGCGCAGGCCCGATCGAGAGCGAGATGGCCGATCGGCTCGCGCGGCCCGGCGTCGCTGCCGCCGCCATCTGCGGGAAGTTGGAGATGGAGCTGGCGCAGATGGAGCAAGAGGAGGAGGCCGCATTTCGAGAGTCGCTGGGCGCAGGAGAGTCAGGGCTCGACCGCATGGTGCGCCTGTCCTACAGCCTGCTCGGCCTGATTTCGTTCCTGACGACGGGCGAGGATGAGACGCGCGCATGGCCGATAGCGGACGGAACGGTGGCCGTCGATGCGGCGGGAAAGGTCCACTCCGACATACAGCGCGGATTCATCCGGGCGGAGGTCGTCGCCTACGAAGAGCTGGTTGCGGCGGGGAGCATCGCCGAGGCGCGCCGCCGGGGAGCGCTGCGTCAGGAAGGCAAGCGCTACATCGTACGCGACGGCGACGTCGTCAACTTTCTGTTCAACGTCTAGCGCCTCCCGCCCGCCTATAATCAGCCAATGGCCGCACCAGACACCTCGCCGAGCGCCCTCGCACTCTACGTCCACATTCCCTTCTGCGAAACGAAGTGTCCGTACTGCGACTTCAACACCTATGCAGGCATCGAAGCGCTCATGCCTACTTACGTGGACACGCTAGCGCACGATATCGCTGAATGGGGTCGGTGGCTGGGCGGGCCGCGGCTGCGCTCCGTATTCTTCGGCGGCGGCACGCCGTCCTACCTCCCTACCCGCAGCCTCCGGCTGCTGATGCGCGCCATCACGGAGGCGTTCGACCTGCCGGAGGACGCCGAGGTCACGGCTGAGGCGAATCCTGGCGATACGGCGCGCGAGCGCCTACAGGCCGTGCGGCGCGCCGGCTTTAACCGCGTCTCCATCGGCGTGCAGTCGCTGGACGACGACGAGTTGCGCCTGCTCGGCCGGCGCCATAACGCAGAGGCGGCGCAGGCAGCGGTCAGGACGGCGCGCGCCGCCGGGTTCGAGCGCATCAACGTCGACCTCATCTTCGGCCTGCCCGAGCAGATGGTGGCGTCGTGGGAGCACACGCTGGCCGAGACGCTCGCGCTCGAGCCCGACCACATATCGGCGTACGCGCTCACGCTCGAGCCCGGCACGCCGCTCGACGCCGATGTCCGCCAAGGCCGCGTGCGCGAGCCGGACCCGGACATCGCGGCGGAGATGTACCGCCTCGCAGGCGAGATGCTGGCAAACGCCGGCTTCGAGCAATACGAGATTTCCAGCTGGGCCAAGCCGGGGCAGCGAAGCACGCACAATTTGGCCTACTGGCGCAGCGAGCCCTACCTGGGAGTTGGCCCGGGCGCTCACTCGTACCTGTGGAGCAATGGAATACCCGCTCTGGAAGACGCCAGTCACTGGGGCGCTCGATTCGCGGCAGTACGCTCGCCGCGGCAGTACATCGATGCCGCACGACAGTGGCGCGCGCCGGAGGAACCGGCAAGCCACGACGTCATCCAACGTCAGCCGACCATCGGCGAGGCGGGGGCACTGAGCCGCTCGGAGGCAATGGCCGACTACGTGATGATGGGGCTGCGCCTCAACGAAGGGTTATCGGAGCAGGCGTTCGGGGCGCGATTCGGCGAACTGCTCGAGGAGGTGCTACCCACTGCACTGCGCGAGTGCAGCGAGCTGGGACTCGTGGAGCGCGCCGAGGGCTGTGTTCGCCTCACTGACGCAGGGCGTCCCCTGGCGAACGAGGCGTTCGAGCGGTTCGTCAGCGCGTGCAGCGCGATCGCCGGTTAGCGAGGTCCAAGCCCCAACGACCTGCGCCACGCCGTCTCTAGAGCGTCGGTGTCCATGCCGTATACCCGCTCGATCGCCGACTCATACGACGCTCCCTCGGCGAACACAGCCAATAGCTCCTGCATCTTGCCCCAGCCATGCGTCCTGAGGAGGTAGTCCACGATGCTCCAACTCTGCGCGTAGGAGAGCGTCGCCCCCGTGTCGGCAGCAGGGAAGCTGCTATTGAGGCTGCGCAAACTGATGAGGGCGTCGGTCGCGACTGCCTCATCGAGTTGGGTACGTTGGAATGGGGGCAATCGGCCCTCGGAGTAGACGGCCAAGCCCTCGTCGAGCCACCTCGGCAGGTCGCCAAAGCAGTTGAACGTGACCTCGCCAATCAGCAGGTGCGCCAACTCGTGAACAACGCCCGGCAGGTCGCGCTCGAACGAATCGGGACTCACGGTGATGAGCAGGATATTGCTGGAGGGGAAAGCGAGGCCGCCGGTCCACGCCTGAGCAAAGAGGACCGCGCCCTGCACGTCCGACGACGACTCGTACACGAACGCCTTTATTGGCGCAGTGAGCGCCTTGCCAAGCTGAAGGGTGTCGAGGCCGTCGCGTACACCGCGAGCTAGGCGCTCGCCAAAGTCGGGACCGCCCGCGTACCAGTAGAAGGTGATGTTGTCCGACTCGTACGTCTCCCAGTCGAAGCGGTCGTCGGCGTAGACGGCCTCCTGGCGGGCTGTCCGAATCTCCTTGCCCTGGTCATCGACCAATCGCCAGCGCCACCAGACAACGGAGCCGGGCGGGATGGAGCCGGTGCGGCGCATGTCCCACTCCCATTCGACCGAAACGGCGCGGTTGGGCTCGAAGTCGATGCGCGCGCTCGTATAGGACGACGAGGCGCAGGTGAAGACTCGCTCCCTACCAAATTCCACGTCGACCACCTCGATGGTGCGGGCGGCCTGCCCCTCGAGACTGAAGGCGATGCTGTCGGGGAGGTTGAACCCGATCTCGCTTGCTGTGAGGGTGAATGCACGCGCGTCGCTCTCTGTCGGCGTTGCTGCAACCGTCGGAGCCGCTGTCGGCACGACTGCTGGCGTCGGTGTCCCTGCCGCAGCTTCTGTCGGCGTGGGCGGTGGCGCGGATGTCGCAGTCGGCGTGGGCGTGGAGAGGCACATGCGGCGAGCGCCAGCGCGGCTGCAGCTGCGAGGAAGGCGATTGTGAACCTCTGCACCATCGTTAGCGCTCGATCCGAATGTTCTGGTACTGGGGCAGGCCGATGGGAGTGACCTCGTACCCCTTCACGTATGGCCGGACAAGCTGGTAGTCGCGGGAATGCCACAGAGGAATGATCACCCAGTCATCGAGGATGAGCTGTTCCGCCTGCCGATAGAGGCTGATGCGTCGGGTTGCATTCCGCTCGGTTGCCGCCTCCTCCAGCAGGGCATCGACCTGCGGATTGCTGTACGCGAAGTCGTTCTCTCCTCCCTCGGTGTGGAAGAGGATGTCCAGGAAGTTCTGCGGGTCGGGGTAGTCGGCGCACCAGCCCGCGCGGAATACTCCGAACTCGCGATTGTCGGATCGCATGAGCCAGTCGGCGAAGTCGAATACCGATACCGCCTCGACTTTCGCGCCCAGGTAGGTTTCCCACGACCAGTGGGCGGCGCTACTGGAGGCGTGGGAGACAATGGGAGGCAGGTCGCCCTGGTAGGAAGATTCGTCCAGCAGCCTGCGCGCAGCGTCGGCGTCGAACGAGTAGGGCGTGAGGGCCGCATTGTGGCCGGGCATGCCCGGAGGGACGATTCCCGCTGCCCGCTGGTGGAATCCCCTGAGCGACACCTCTACCGTCTTGCCAACGTCGTAGGCCAGCGCGAGCGCTTGCCGCACCTTGGGATCATCGAACGGCGGCTTTTCCACGTTGAAACCGATGTAGCTGGTGCAGAACCCCGTCGCCGTGCGCAATTGCGAGTGAAGGTCGCTGGATGGGTCCAGCGCGCGGTCGACGTTGTACGTGCTCAGGTGTACGAGGTCGATCTCACCATTCTCGTACATCTGCATCGGGGCGCCGGCAAAGATGCGGTAGACGAAGTTCGCCAGGGCGGGCATACCGCCGTACCAGTCGTCGTTGCGCTCGAGGACAAGGAGCCTGTCCTTCTCCCACGCCTTCAGCTTGTAGGGACCGGTGCCGTTCGGCGCATCCGTCCAATTCTCCCCACCGCCCTTGACGTTGGCACGGTCGACGACGTAGGCCGTGGGGTAGACCAGTTTGAAGATGAAGTAGGGATACGGCGCCTCGATGGTGACGCGCAGCGTGCGCGCATCGAGCACCTCGACGCCAGCCAGCTCCAACGCTTCACCATCGAGCATTGCGCGCGCGCCAACGATGTCGTTCAGGTAGGTCTCCCCGGTCGGCGATTCCGTTGCGGGGCGAAGCGCGCGCTCCCACGAGTACTTGAAGTCCGCAGCCGTTACGGTGCGCCCGTCATGGAAGCGCGCGTTCTCTCGCAGCGTGAAGGTGAACACGGTGCCGTCCGGCGATACGTCCCACGATTCCGCGATGTCCGGCACGACCTGTAGGTCGGTGTCCAGCTTCACAAGGCCGCTGAATATCCCGCCGACGATATCTTCAGGGCTGCCACGCGCGAGCGCTGGGTCGATGCTGACAATCTCGCCCCAGTACTGGAAGAGCGAGTCGTCGCGCGAAGCGCCGAATGGCATCGGGGTCTCGAGGGTGAAGCTGTTCGTGAACGCATTCGCCTGGGCTTCAACGATGCCCCACGCGGTCTGGAGGGTGCTCACGCGAATGAGGAACATCTGAGAGCCGCGCGCAACGGCTGTCCACTGCTCGTCCTGCTTGGACCCATCTTCGACCTGAAGGACGAACCTTGCCTGATGGACGGAATCGGCGCCTGGGTAGGCGGGCGGCCCGGTCACGACTACTTCCTCGATGGTTGGCCTGTCAATCTGTCGATTCAGCCACTCCTCTGCGGAAGCGTCGTCGGCGCGGGGAAGAATCCAGACATAGGCCCACCCTGGGACGAACCCGCCCGCATTCTCGATGGAGAGCAGGGGTCGGGTGTCCTCGCGTTCCTGGCCTACCCAACCGTCGGGGAGCGTGATGGAGAATCCCTCGGCGGTATTGCGGTAGAGGCCGGTGATTCCTACCTGCTGCTGCGCCACGGTTGCGGGCGTGGCGGAAAGCGTCAGTCCAGCCGCGGCCAGCAGCAGGAGGAGGGGGATGAGTCTATGCACGCGCATCCGTCGCGCAAGACGGCTGCGCACCTACGCTGCCCCTTGTCGGCGCAGGATGTTCAGCGCGCCGCCCGCTTGGAACCAGGCGATCTGCTCGTCGCTGAGCGTGTGGTCCAGCACGATGGCGTCCTCGCTGCCGTCGCCGTGGTGCAGTGTCGCGCTGACCTGTTTGCCGGGCGCAAGCCCATCGAGGCCGGTGATGCTGATGCGGTCGGTCTCCCGCACCTTGTCGTAGTCCGCCGGGTCAGCGAACGTGAACGGCAAGATGCCCTGCTTCTTGAGGTTGGACTCGTGGATGCGGGCAAAGGAGCGGACGATGACGGCCTTCCCGCCGAGGTGCCGCGGCGACATGGCAGCGTGCTCGCGGCTTGACCCTTCGCCGTAGTTCTGGTCGCCGACGGCGACCCAGCCGATGCCCTCACCCTTGTAGTCGCGGGCGATCTTGGGGTACGGCACATCCCGCTCGCCGCTGACGATGTTGAGGCCCTGCCCCGCCTGGCCCGTGTAGGAGTTCACGGCGCCGAGGAAGGCGTTGTCGCTGATGTTGTCGAGGTGGCCGCGGAAGCGCAGCCACGGGCCTGCGGGCGAAATGTGGTCGGTGGTGCACTTGCCGGCCGCCTTCAGGAGTATGGGCAAGCCCTCAAAATCGGCCCCGTCCCAGGCCGCAAAGGGCTCGAGCACCTGCAGGCGGCTGGATTCGGGATCAACCTCCACTTCCACCCCGGAGCCGTCGTCGGCCGGGGGCTGGTAGCCGTAGCCGCGCCCCGCGTAGCCGCCCGGAGGCGTTTCGGGCGCCTCGCCTGGCGGCTCGAGCTTCCACGCATCGCCGTTGCCGGATAGCGTGTCGGTCAGCGGATTGAATGACAGGCTACCGGCCAAGGCGTAGGCCATCACGATTTCGGGGCTGGTGATGAAGTTCATCGTCGCGGGATTGGCGTCATTGCGCGCAGGGAAGTTGCGATTGAACGAGGTGACGATGGTGTTCTGCTGGCCCTTCTCGACGGTCGGCCGCCTCCACTGGCCGATGCACGGCCCGCACGCGTTGGCGAGCACCGTCGCACCGACCTGCTGGAGGTCGGCCATTTGGCCGTCGCGCTGAATGGTGGCGTTGACCGCTTCCGAGCCGGGGGTGACGAGCAGGTCTGTCTGCACCCTCATGCCGTGCGCTTCGGCCTGCTTGGCGATGGCGGCGACGCGGGAGATGTCCTCGTAGGAGGAATTGGTGCAAGAGCCGATGAGCGCAGCCGACACGCGGTCGGGATAGCCCTCCGACGTTACCGCGGCGGCCACCTGGGAGATGGGGCGCGCCAGGTCAGGGGTGTGCGGCCCGACAACGTGCGGCTCGAGCGTCGATAGGTCGATTTCGATGACGCGATCGAAGTAGGCCTCAGGGTCTTGCGCGACCTCGGGATCGGCGGAGAGCAGGTGGGCGTACGTTCGGCAAAGGCCGGCGGTCGATGCGCGCTCGGTCGCGTTCAGGTAGGTCACCGCACGCTCGTCGAAGGGGAAGAGAGACGTCGTCGCGCCGACCTCCGCGCCCATATTGCAGATGGTCGCTTTGCCGGTGGTCGAGAGCGACGACACGCCGTCGCCGAAGTATTCGATGACCGCGTTGGTGCCGCCGTTAACGGTGAGGATTCCGGCGAGTTTCAGGATGACGTCCTTGGGCGCCGCCCAGCCGCCCAATTTGCCGGTCAGCCTCACGCCAATGAGCCGGGGGAAGAGGACTTCCCACGGGAAGCCGGCCATGACATCGACGGCGTCCGCGCCGCCGACACCTGAGGCAAATGCGCCGAGGCCGCCCGCATTGGGCGTGTGGGAGTCGGTGCCGATAATCATGGAACCGGGGAAGGCGTAGTTCTCCAGGTTGACCTGGTGAATGATGCCGGAACCGGGCCCCCAAAAGCCGAGTCCGTACTTGTTGGACGAACTGCGCAGGAAGTCGAAGACCTCCTTGTTCTCGATGAGCGCCTCTCCCGTGTCAGACTCCGCGCCGACGCGCGCCTGAATGAGGTGGTCGCAGTGGACGGTCGTTGGCACGGCGGCGGTCGAGCGTCCGGCCTGCATGAACTGGAGGATGGCCATCTGCCCCGTGACGTCCTGCAGCGCAACGCGGTCGGGCCGCAGCGCAACATAGCTCCTGCCGCGCTCCAGCTCGGCATTGGCCGGGTCATCCAGGTGACCGAAGAAGACCTTCTCGGCGTAGGTCAGCGGGCGGTCAAGGCGGCCTCGCACTATGTCCAGCCGCGCCTCCATGCTCTTGTAAGCCGCCTCGACGAAAGCGGGCGTCGAATCGACGAGTGGGGCAGCCATCGGCCTCCTCCTGATGTGCATCGAAAGGGTGGCGCAGGGCGCACCCGATTAGCCTATCACCTTCCGCACGCAGATTCAGTCACCCGCCACCCCTTTCCCGCCGGTGCTATGCTCGCCTCATGTACGTCGTCGGGACTGCGGGGCATGTGGACCACGGCAAGTCCACGCTCATCCGGGCGCTCACCGGCATCGACCCCGACCGCCTGCGCGAGGAGAAGGAGCGCGGGCTGACCATCGACCTCGGCTTCGCGTGGATGACGCTGCCGTCAGGCCGCGAGATAAGCATCGTGGACGTGCCGGGGCACGAGCGCTTCATCAAGAACATGCTGGCCGGTGCGGGCGGCATCGACGTGGCGCTGCTCGTCGTCGCCGCCGACGAATCGGTCATGCCGCAGACGCGCGAGCACCTCGCGATACTCGACCTCCTGCACGTGCAGCGGGCGCTGGCGGTCATCACCAAGTGCGACCTGGTGGACGACGACCTGCTCGGCCTCGTGCAGATGGAGGTAGGGGACGTACTGCGCGGGACCAGCCTCGAGGGCGCGCCCGTGCTGGCCGTCTCATCGACGACGCGCGAGGGCCTAGACGAGCTGAAGGCAGCGGTCGACGCGATGCTTGATGAAACAGAGCAGCGCAAGGACGTCGGCAGGCCGCGCCTCGCCATCGACCGCGCGTTCACGATGGCCGGATTCGGCACGGTAGTCACCGGCACGCTCATCGACGGCTCGCTGCAGGTGGGGCAGGAGGTCGAGCTGGTGCGAGGCCGAAAGCGGGGTCGCATCCGCGGCCTACAGAGCCACCGCAGGAAGGAAGAGCAGGCGCTCCCCGGCACGCGCACGGCGGTCAACGTCTCCGGCATCGGAACCGACGACGTGGCACGCGGCGACGTGCTGTCCGTCCCCGGCTGGCTCAAACTGACGCGGGCAGTCGACGCGCGGCTGCACGTCTTGGGCGACGCCCCGCATCCGCTCCGGCACAACCTGCCCGTGACATTCCACATTCACTCGACGGAGGCGCAGGCTAGGTTACGGCTCCTGGAAACCGACGAACTCGAGCCGGGCGACGACGGCTGGGCGCAGGTCTGGTTGGAGGAGCCGGTGCCCGTCGTCAGAGGCGACCGCTTCGTCATTCGATCCGCAGATGCAACGCTGGGCGGTGGCGTGGTCGTCGAGGTGGACGCGGCAAGGCACCGCCGCCGCCGCGCCGCAACGCTCACGCGCCTCGCGACGTTGGCCGAGGGAAGCCCGTCCGCGCGGCTCGTTTTGGCGCTGGAATCCGGAGAGCCGGCGGACGTCGCGACGCTCGCCAAGCGCGCCAACATATCCACCGGAGAAGCGGCGGATTTGGCGGCGCAAGCCGTTGCGAACGGCGAGGCGGTGGCGCTCGACGATCCCGGTGCAAGGGGGCTGCTGTACACAGCAGCGGGCTGGGCTCGGCTGTCCGGCAAGGCGCAACAGGCGCTCGCCGCCTTTCATGCGCAGCAGCCCCTCCGCGCCGGAATGACGCGTGAGGAACTGCGCTCCCGACTCGGCCTTACGAGCGCCGTTGCGCAAGCGGCCGTCCGCTACATGGCAAGCGCCGGCACCGTTGTCGACGATGGGCGGAGCGTGCGATTGCCCGAGCACAAGGTGTCCATCACCATGGAGCAGCGCACAGCGATGGATGCCTACGTGCAGCAACTGGCCGCAGACCCCTTCCCGGGCGACGCGCCCTCCATCGACGCAAGTCTGCTCGCGCTGCTGGCAGACGAGGGGCGCGTCGTGCGCACCGGCAGCGGCGTAGTGTTCGAGCGGGCAGCTTACGACGCCATCGCCGAGCGCGTCATCGCCCACATGCGCGGGCACGGGAAGGCAACGCTCGCCGACGTGCGCGACCTGCTGGGCACGAGCCGCAAGTACGCACAGGCGCTCTTGGAGCATCTTGATGACGAGAAGGTCACTCGCCGCCAGGGAGATGAGCGTGTACTGCTGCGTGGCTAGCGCGTGCCCTGTGGTAGACTTTCGGCTTCCCAAATCACGCGGTGCATCCACGAACTCGGAGGTGCTTCGCGGCCCATGCTGCTAAGGAGAAGCAGAACTGTGGATAGCGCCATCACCATTATCCCCGACGGAGACGTGACGACGCCGCAAGGGTACGTCGCGGGCGCCGTCTACGCGGGCATCAAGACCTACGCCACGGACAAGTTGGACCTCGGCATCCTGGTCTCGGAGGAGCCCTGCGCTGCAGCGGGAACGTTCACCCTGAACAAGGTCAAGGCGGGGTCGCTCGTCCTCACCCAGGAGAGGGTGAGCGGCGGGCGCCTGCGCGGGGTCGTTGCATCCAGTGGCATCGCCAACGCCGTGGTCGCTGCAGGCCGACGCGACGCGTTGGAAACCACCGAGCTCGCCGCAAAGCATGCAGGGCTCGATGCCGAAGAGATGGCCATCTGCACGACGGGCCTCATCGGGGTCGAACTGCCGATGGCGCTCATCCGCACGGCGATGCCGACCATCGAACTCACCCGCGACGGCGGGGGGGCGTTCTCCCGCGCGATCCTGACGACCGACCGGCGCCCCAAGTCGCTGGCCGTGCGTCTGAGCGTTGACGGACACGAGGTCAGCATCGGCGGCTGCGTGAAGGGCGCGGGAATGATCCACCCCAACATGGCGACGATGCTCGCCTTCATGACGACCGACGCCGCCGTGGACCAGGGCTTCCTTCAGCAGGTGCTTTTGGACGCTGTCGACGACACGTTCAACATGGTGACCGTCGACGGTGACGGCAGCCCGAACGACACGGTGCTGCTGTTCGCCAACGGACGAGCAGGAAACGCTCCGCTCGATTCCAGCTCGCTGGGCGCTGCCCAATTCGCCGCCGGCGTAAAGGCTGTCGCCGACTTCCTCTGCAAGGAGTTGGTGCGCGACGCGGAAGGGTCGGAGAAGATCTTCGCGGTCAGCGTCGAACAGGCCGCGTCGCATGCCGATGCGCGCATGATCGCGCGAGCAGTCGCCAGCAGTAGCCTCGTGAAGTCGGCGATACACGGAAACGACCCCAACTGGGGCCGTGTGCTCGCGGCGGCAGGACGCTCGGGCGGCGAGGTGGCAGAGGAGCTGGTGAGCCTCTACATCAACGATGTCTGCATCATGGAGGACGGGTTGCCCATCTCGTTCCACAAGGACGCCGTCATCGCCATCATGTCGCAGCCGGAGATGTCCATCACGCTGCGGCTCGGCCTCGGCGAAGGTGCCGCGACCGCATGGGGCTGTGAGCTGACGGAGGAGTATGTCACCTTCAACAGCGCCTACACGACCTAGGCGCTGGCCCGCACCATGAGCGACAGCCCTCTCATCCTGGTCAAGATTGGCGGCAGCACGCTGGGAGCAGGCGATACGTCGCTCGCCGATCTGGCGCGCCTGCAGGCTGACGGCTTCCGCCCCATCGTCGTCCACGGCGGCGGAGCGATGATCACCGACTGGATGGGTCGCCTCGGGGTGCGCGCCCAGTTCGAAGACGGCCTGCGCGTAACCAACGCCGAGAGCATCGAGGTGGTCGCTGCCGTCCTCGCGGGCGTGGTCAACAAGTCGCTGGTGCGCGAGCTGGCCGCTGCCGGCGCCAACGCGGTCGGCGTATCGGGGGCTGACGGCGGTGCTCTAACGGGGCATGTCGATAACCCCGCGCTTGGCTACGTGGCGAGCCGGGTCACCGTCGACCCTACGCTTCTCCTGTCGCTCGTCGATGGAGGCGCCGTGCCGGTCGTCGCGCCGCTGGCGCTCGGCACGACGGAGGAGCGCGCACTGCTCAACGTCAACGCGGACACCGCAGCAGGAGCCATCGCCGTCGCGGTAAAGGCCGAGCGGCTGGTGTTCCTGACCGACGTGGACGGCGTGCTCGATTCGAGCGGCAGGCTCTTGAAGCGCATCCCGCACGGGCAAGGCAGCGCGCTTGTGGGCAGCGGCATCGTCAAGGGCGGGATGATTCCCAAGATGCGCGCGTGCCTCGAGGTGGCAGAGGCGGGGCTGTCTGCCAACATCATCAACGGCACCGTGCCCGGCGCGCTCCTCCACTGTATGGAAGGGAACGCTACCGGCACACTTATCCTGTAGGGCCGCGCTCAGGAAGGGGCCGCAAACGTACTCTCCTAACGCCCGTATAATTCATGGAGAGCATCGCGTATGACATGCGTGGCAACGACGGCGAGAGGAGCCTATGGCAACATCCGATAACGGCGGCGAGGTAGTCCTTCCCCGCTTGGGAGAGCTGCCGCCGATGCCCCCGCGCATGGGGCTGTACTTGCGCCTCGCCCTAGCGGCGATAGCGTTGTTGGGCCTTATCGTGGTGCTGGGCATCGTCCGGGGGGTCTACACCAACTGGCTCTGGTACTCCAACGTCGGGTACACCCAGGTCTACTGGTCGATCCTCTTCACCCGGGTTTGGCTGTTCGCTGCGGGCTTCATCGCGTCCATGGCGGCACTCGGGCTCACATACTGGATAACGTGGCGCAACGCATGGGGGCCGACAGCCTACGACATTCAGCCAGGTGCGCTCAAGGTGCTCCGGCGCGTGCTGATCGGAGGCACCGCCGTCCTGACCTTCCTCCTCGCGCTCCTCTTTGCCAACGCCCTTAGCGCCCGATGGGAGCTCTTCCTCAAATTCCTCAACTCATCGACGTGGGGCATCGACGACCCGCACTTCGGCAACGATGTCGGCTTCTACGTCTTCACCATGCCGATGCTGCACACCATCCAAGGATGGCTCCTTGGCCTCGTGCTCGTGGGAATGGTGACATCGGCAGGGGTCTACCTGCTGCTCTTCAGCATTCGCGGAGTGCCTGCGCGATTCACCGCGTCCATGTTCAAGCAACTGGCCGCCGGAACCGCCTTGCTCATGGTCGTCATCGCTGCCGCACACTTCCTCGACACCTTCGAAATCCTGCTGTCGACGAGCGGCGCCGTGACGGGCGCGACCTTCACCGACATCACTGCAAGACTGCCGGCGCTGCGGCTGCTAACGGGTATCGCCCTCTTCGTCGCCGTGGTGATGGTCTTCGTCATGCGCATGTCCAACCAGCAGCAGGCGCTGCGGCTCTACATGGCCGGCGTGGGACTGTGGGTCGCCGCTGCGCTGCTCGCAGGCCTGCTGTGGCCCTGGTTCGTCCAGCGTTTCAGCGTCGAACCGAACGAGCTCGAGCGTGAGCGCCCGTACATCGAGCGCAACATCGAATGGACGCGGCGGGGGTTCGACCTGACGCGTGTGCAGGAGCAGCCTTACGACGTTTCGGAGGCTACGCTCGCCGCCGACATCGCGGCCAATCCGGAGACCGTCGATAACATCCGGCTGTGGGACCCGCGCCCGCTGCTGGACGTGTACAACCAGATACAGCACCTGCGCCTGTACTACAACTTCCTCGACCCCGACATCGACCGCTACGTCGTCGATGGGGAGTACCGGCAGGTCATACTGGGCACACGCGAACTCATCCAGGACGGCCTCGACGACTCGGCACAGACGTGGGTGAACCGGCGATTGGTCTACACGCACGGCTACGGCGTCGTCATGAGCCCGACGACCGACTTCACGGCGGCGGGGCAGCCTGAGTTCTTCCTTCAAGACGTCCCGCTCACGGGCAAGTTCGACGTCAACCAGCCGCGCATCTACTACGGAGAGGGCGTTCGCTCGAGCACCGTCGCCCAAGACAGTGAGGCGCTACTGAGTGACGACCCCGTCGTGGTGAACACGACAGAGCCAGAGTTCGACCAGCCGCCCGGCTCGCTCGGCGGGCCGCCGGTGTTCATCGAAAGCTACGACGGGGACGGAGGGGTGCAGCTGTCCAACATCTTTAAGCGGGCGGCCCTTGCGTGGGAGCTGGGTGACCCGAACATCGTCCTTAGCCGCCAGATTACGGGCGAGAGCAGCGTGCTCTACCGGCGCCACATCGTCGAGCGCGCCTCCACAATCGCGCCTTTCCTCCGCTACGACCGCGATCCCTACATGGTGGTGCACGACGGCCGCCTGTTCTGGATACTTGACGCCTACACGGTGACCGACCGCCTACCCTACTCCCGCCGCTTCGAGCAACTGGAGGAGGACGCGCGGAGCGTCCCATTCGTCGGCTTCAACTACATCCGCAACAGCGTGAAGGTGGTCATCGACGCCTACAACGGGAATGTGACCTTCTACACCATTGAGCAGCAGGGCGAGGACCCGATGCTTCAGGTGTTCGAGAACATGTTCCCCGACCTGTTCACGCCTATCGCCGAAATGCCCGCGGGGCTGCGCGAGCACATCCGCTACCCCGAGGTGCTGCTGCGCTCCCAGGCCGAGACGTTCCTGCAGTACCACATGACCGACCCGAAGGAATTCTTCCTCAAGGAGGACCAGTGGGAGGTACCGCTGGAGGTCATCCGTCAGAGCAGGCCGATTCGGGTGGAGCCCTACTACGTCATCATGAAGCTGCCGGGCGAAGAGCGCGAGGAGTTCGTGCTCATCCTGCCATTCACGCCGCAGCAGAAACCGAACCTCGTCGCGTGGGTAGCGGCTCGCTCCGACGGCAACCACTACGGTGAGTTGCTGCTCTTCACCTTCCCAACCGACCGGCTCTTCAACGGGCCGGAGCAGGTGGAGGCGCGTATCGACAACGACCCCGCAATCTCCGAGCAATTCACTCTATGGGGGCAGTCAGGTTCCATCGTCATTCGCGGCAACCTGCTCGTCATCCCCATCGGCGAGTCGCTGCTCTACGCCGAGCCAATATACCTACAGGCCGATACGCTAAACTTCCCCGAGTTGAAGCGGGTGATATTGGCGTCGGCTGAAGACGTTGTCATGGAGCCGACCCTCGACCTAGCTATCGAGTCCTTGCTGGGCGGGCGAGTGCGGCCGACAGCGCCGACAGGCGACCCCGTCCCTGGCGGCATCCCGCCGGAAGAATTGCAGCGTGCGCTGGACGACCTGCGCGACGCCCTCGACGATCTGCGCCGCGGCGTCGAAGGACTCGACGACGCCGTGGATGACCTCGAGACGGTCGCCGGAGAAACGTAGGCGTCAGGGAAGGAGCGTTATGGCAACCGACTGGAAGGCCCTGGAGGCCCAGTACTACATGCATGTCGTCAACAGGCAGCCCGTGGTCATCGACCGGGGCGAGGGCGCTCGCGTATGGGATATCGACGGCAGGGAGTACCTCGATTTCACCGCCGGCTGGGCGGTGACCAACCTCGGCCACGCGCACCCGGTTGTGACGCAGGCCATCCAGGCGCAAGCCGCGCGGCTAATGCAGACCTCCAACCAGTTCTACACCACACCGCAACTCCAGCTGGCGGAAGCGCTGGTTGAGAACTCCGCCCTAGACCGCGTCTTCTTGTCCAACAGCGGCGCGGAGGCGAACGAAGGCGCGGTGAAGCTGGCGCGCAAGTACGCCAAGCTGCACCGCAACGGCGCCTACGAGGTCATCACGATGGACAACTCCTTCCACGGGCGCACCATCGGGATGGTGGCGGCGACGGGCAACCCGCACTACCGCGACCAGTGGCTGCCTCTGGCCCCCGGTTTCGTCACCGTGCCGTTCGACGACCTCGAGGCCGTGCGGGAGGCGACCAATGAGAGGACGTGCGCCGTCATGGTGGAGGTCGTCCAGGGCGAGGGCGGCGTCAACGTCCCGACGGAGGGCTACCTGAAGGGCCTTCGCGAATGGTGCGACGAAAACAACCTGCTCCTCGTCTTCGACGACATACAGTGCGGGATGGGCAGGCTCGGCACCCTCTGGGGCTACGAGTCGTTCGATGTCGAACCCGACATCCTGACCGCTGCGAAGGGGCTCGGCAACGGCGTGCCCATCGGCGCGTTTCTGTGCAAGGAGACCTGCAACGTCCTCGAGCCGGGTGACCACGGCTCGACCTTCGGCGGCAACGTCCTGACGACGGCAGCCGCAAACGCCACGCTGCGCTACATGGTCGAGCATGACGTGCCGGGTCACGCAAGGCGCATCGGCGACTACCTTCGCGGCCAACTCAACACGCTCAAGGAGCGGAATCCGGGCGTCATCACTGAGATACGGGGGGTCGGGCTGCTCAACGCCGTCGTCTTCAGCGATACGCTAGCGCCGCGACTCGTCGCCGCATGCAACGAAGAGGGGCTACTCCTCAACCCCGTGCGCCCCAACGCGCTCAGACTGATGCCGCCGCTGATCATCGAGGAGGCGGACGTCGACGAGGCAATCGAGAAGCTGGAGCGGGGGCTGACCAAGGTACTGGAGGGTTAGAGAACGTGGCCGAACGCCAAAAGATAGTGCTCGCCTACAGCGGCGGGCTCGATACCTCCGTAGCCATTCGCTGGCTGCAAGAGCGCCACGATGCCGACATCGTGACGCTGACCATCGACTTGGGTGCGAATGCAAACCTGGGCGAAGCGCAAGAGCGCGCCCGCGCTATCGGGGCCATCCGGTCCGATGTGTACGACGCGCGGGAGGAGTTCATTCAGGAGTACGTCTGGCCGGCCCTCCAGGCAGGCGCGATCTATGAAGGCGTCTACCCGCTGGCAACCGCGTTGGGCCGCCCCCTCATCGCAAAGCACCTCGTCCGTATCGCGCGGGAAGAGGGCGCATTCGCCATCGCGCACGGCTGCACCGGCAAGGGCAACGATCAGGTGCGCTTTGACGTCTCCACGGCGGCGCTTGCGCCTGAGCTCAAGGTCCTTGCCCCGGCGCGCGAGTGGGGGATGGGCCGCGACCAGGAGATCATCTACGCCCAAGAACGTGGCATTCCGCTTAACCTCAACAAGCGGAGCGCCTACTCGACCGACGAGAACATCTGGGGGCGCAGCATCGAGGCTGGCGACCTCGAAGACCCGTGGCTCGAGCCGCCAGAGGATGCCTACGAATGGACCACCTCCGGCGCCAACGCGCCCGACGAGCCGCGCTACCTCGAGATCGCGTTCGAGCGGGGCCTTCCCGTCGCGGTTGACAGCCAAGCGATGGGCGCGCTCGAACTGGTGCAGCACCTTCACGACACAGGCGGCGCCCACGGCGTCGGGCGCATCGACCACATCGAAAACCGGCTTGTCGGCATCAAGTCGCGCGAGGTCTACGAAGCGCCGGCCGCGGTCATCCTCACCTCCGCACACCAGGCGCTCGAGTCGATGGTGCTTACCAAGGACCAGGCGCGCTTCAAGGCGCGGATGGCGCAGGAGTACGCCGACCTCGTCTACAACGGCCTGTGGTTCTCGGCGCACCGCACCGACCTCGACGCCTACGTGCGCGCCACACAACAATGGGTCAGCGGCACCGTCCGCGTGCGCATCCACAAGGGGACCGCAACCGTCGTTGGCCGCAAGAGCGCCTCTGCGCTTTACCGCCATGACCTTGCGACCTACGACGAGGGCGACGCTTTCGACCACCGCGCAGCGGAGGGCTTCATCAGCATCTACGGCCTGCCCGTCCGCACCCAGGCAAAGTACCAGGCCGCCAGCGAAGAGTAGGCCTTGGCGATGGACGCGGCGGAACGGGGCCGCAATGGCCTGCTGATACAATCTTGGTGTGATGGCCGGCTACACGACGCACCACTTTACGGCCGCATCGCGCTATAGCGTATCGGTCGGCTACGACCGCCGCCTTGCCCCGTACGACATCGCAGGCTCGATAGCGCACGCACGGATGCTTGGCAGGCAGGGCATCATCGATGGTGCCGACGCCGACGCAATCGTCGGCGGCCTCGAGCGCATCGGCAAAGAGGTTGCGGACGGCTCAATGGACTGGCGCGACGACCTCGAAGACGTCCACATGAACATCGAGGCGCGGCTCCACGAGCTGATCGGCGAGCCCGCCGGGCGCCTGCACACCGCCCGCTCGCGCAACGACCAGGTAGCCACGGCCACGCGACTTTTCGCAGTGGACGCCATCGGCCAGATGCAAGGTGCGCTCAATGGCCTGCAGCGCGCGTTGGTCGGCCTTGCCGAGACGCACACCGACGTGCTCATGCCGGGCTACACCCACCTGCAACGGGCGCAACCCGTCCTGTTCGCGCACCACCTCATGGCCTACATCGCGATGTTCGAACGGGACGCCGCGCGCCTCGGCGATTGCCGCAAGCGGACGAACGTGCTTCCGCTGGGCAGCGGCGCGCTCGCAGGAGTTCCCTACCCCATCGACCGCGAAGGGGTCGCGGCGGAGCTCGGATTCGACGGCGTGTCCGTCAACTCCATGGACGCCGTGGGCGACCGCGACTACCTGCTGGAACTGCAGGCGAGCGCCGCAGTGTGCATGATGCACTGCTCGCGCCTTGCCGAGGACCTCGTGCTGTGGTCGTCGCAGGAGTTCGGCTACGTGCAGTTGGCGGAGGACTGGGTGACGGGCTCCAGCATCATGCCGCAGAAGCGCAATCCCGATTTCGCAGAGCTGGCAAGGGGCAAGACGGGGCGCGTCTATGGCAACCTGGTTTCGCTGCTGACGGTACTCAAGGGCTTGCCCATGGCCTATGACCGCGACCTCCAGGAGGACAAGGAAGGCACGTTCGACACCGTCGACACCCTCCTCGCAACCCTCGACGTCACGCGCGGGATGCTCTCCACGCTGCGCGTCAACCGCGAGCGGATGGAGGATGCCGCGTCCGATCCCGCGCTGCTCGCCACTGACCTGGCCGACTACCTCGTCGGCAAAGGCGTCCCGTTCCGCGAGGCGCATGCTGCGGTAAGCAGCTTGGTCGAATCGGCGGCGGCCAGGGGCGTAGCACTCGATGCGCTGTCGCCAGCCGATTTCGCCACCGCGCATCCGCTGCTCGATGAGGGCGCGCTGTCGGTAACGGCGCAGGCCAGCGTCGACGCACGCAACGTGCCAGGCGGCACGGCGCGCGCACGTGTTGCGGAGGCGATTGCCCGAGCGAAGCATCGGTTGGAGGGCAGCGCGTGAGCGCGCGCCGTGTGAAACTTGCGCCCTCCATCCTATCGGCCGACTTTGCGCGGCTGGGCGAGGTCGCGCGCGAGACGGCGGCCGCTGGCGCAGACTACATACACGTCGACGTGATGGACGGGCGCTTCGTCCCCAACCTGACCATCGGCCCGCCTGTCGTCGAGGCCATCCGCCCGCACGTCTCGCTGGCGCTGGACGTCCACCTGATGGTCGTCGAACCGGAACGCCTCATTGCGGATTTCGTCGCCGCGGGCGCCGATATCGTGACCGTCCACCAGGAGGCGTCCCCCCACCTGCACCGCACCGTGCACCGCATCAAGGAGTTGGGGGCCCGTGCGGGGGTTTCGCTCAACCCATCGACTCCGGCATCAGTCCTCTCAGAGGTCCTGCCCGATCTCGACCTCGTGCTGTGCTTGACGGTCAACCCCGGGTTTGGCGGGCAGAAGCTCATCGAGAGCACGATGTACAAGCTGGGGCAGCTGCGCCGGATGATCGACGAGGGCGGCTACCACGCCGAATTGGAAGCGGACGGCGGCATCAAGCCGGACAACGTGGCGACGGTCGTCGAAAGAGGCGCCGACGTCATCGTTGCGGGCTCGGCGATATACAGCGACGCGCCGTCCACCGAGGCAGGCATCGCGGCAATGCGCGAGGCAATGAGGCTGGCAACAGCAGGGCGGTAGCGGGAGCGGAGAACGGGCGCGGGACTAGCCCACGCGGAGCTTGTTCTGGTACGTCCGCAGGCAGCGCGTGCAGACGTTCATGCGGCGACGGCGGCCCTTGAGCGTCAGGGTCGCGCGCTGGATGTTGGGCAGGAACCAGCGGTTGGTGTGGCGGTTGGAGTGGCTAACGTTCTTGCCCGCCATCCGATGTACGCCGCACAACTCGCACATAGCCATGACGTTTCCTTCATTCGCCTAGACAGTAGTATGCGCCAAGGTTAGCATGCTCTCGGCGCGCGATGCGCTATAGCACTCTATCACGCGATACGGGTCGCCGCAAAGAACCGTGGCTACCGAGCAACGAACCACTATCGACGGGCCGGCTCTACGCGGCCTCTTTGAGGCGGGTGCACGCTGCCTCGAGGCAAACGTCGACGCCATCAACGCGCTCAACGTCTTCCCCGTGCCTGACGGCGACACGGGCATCAACATGCTCCTGACCATGCAGGCGTCGCTCTCCTCACCCGACCTGGGAGCGCAGCGCGATGTCGCAGGGGTGTCCCGCGCCATCGCGCACGGCGCGATGCTGGGCGCACGCGGGAACAGCGGCGTCATCCTCTCCCAGTTCTTGAAGGGGTTCGCCGCCGGACTGAACGAGGTGGCAGCGGGGGACGGTGCGACCATGTCCAGGGCGCTGGCCGACGCTGCATCTGCTGGCTATCAGGCCGTCGGCAAGCCCGTCGAGGGAACGATGCTCTCCGTGATGCGCGAGGCGGCGGAGGCGGTGGACGGCGCAGACGAGGAACCGCAATTGGTGTTGCGCACGGCTCTGGATGCCGCCGTGGAAGCGCTCGCACGCACCCCCCAGCAGTTGCCGGTGCTAGCCGAGGCAGGGGTTGTCGATGCGGGGGGCCAGGGCGTCGTCGCCATCCTCGCGGGCATTGTCGCCGAGTTGGAAGGCGTGGAGCCGGAGTTGACCATCACAGCGCCCGTCGGGGCAGCGGTCGGCACCATCGTGAGCCAGGAGTTCTTGGAGCATGCCGAGGGAGAGGAATTCGGCTACTGCACGCAGTTCGTCGTCCTGGGCGAGGAGCTCGACCCCGAGCGCATGCGCATCGCAGTGGAGGCCATCGCAGAATCGACCGTTGTTGTGGGCGACGAGCGCATCGTGCGGGTGCACGCCCACGCGGAAGACCCTGGCCCGCTGCTATCGCTCGGAGCGGGGGTGGGCACTCTCGACCAGATCAACATCCAGAGCATGGACTTGCAGCACACGGAGTTCCGCCAGTGGCACACGAGCAACGAGGAGACCGCGAACGTCGCCGTGATCGCCGTCGCGTACGGCATGGGCTTCGAGCGCATCTTCCGCGAATTGGGCGCCGCCGTGGTGGTGCGCGGCGGACAGACCATGAACCCGAGTGCCGCCGAACTGGTGGATGCAGCGGCCAATGCCAACGCCCGCCATGTCGTCATCCTGCCCAACAACTCGAACGTCGTCCTGACGGCGCAGCAGGCGGCGGAGTTGTCAGACCGGGACTGCAGCGTGGCCGCGTCCAGGAGCATGCCGCAGGGGATCGCCGCGCTGCTCGCCTTCAACCCCGAAGCGGACGTCGAGGCGAATGTCGCTTCCATGGCGGCCGCCATGGCCAGCGTCATGTCTGGGGAGGTCACGACCGCCGTGCGCTCCACCTCCATCGACGGCGTACCCGTGTCGGAGGGACACCACATTGCGCTGCTGGATGACAAGCTCATCTGCGCGAGCGAGCGTGTGCCAGACGCGCTGCTCGCGCTAGTGCAAGCGGCCGAGCCCGAAAATGGTACCCTCGTGACGCTCTACCGAGGAGAGAGCCAGGGCGCAGGCGAGGCCGAGGCCGACGCCGACGCACTGCGGGGGGCCCATCCCGGCATAGAGGTCGAGGTGGTCAACGGAGGCCAGCCTCACTACCATTACCTTGTCTCAGTGGAGTAGGAGCCATGAGCGTACGAATCGTTACCGACAGCGCGGGCGACCTGCCCAGCGAGGCAGCCGAGCAACTGGAAATCACCGTCGTCCCCGTCACCGTCTTCTTCGGTGAGGAGGCCTACCTGGACGGGGTGGAGATGGACGCCGAGACGTTCTTCCAGCGGCTACCGACCTCGCCGCAGTTGCCCCGCACGTCGCAACCGTCCGTCGCCCAGTTCGTCGACGCCTACGCCAAGTTGGTGGACGAGGGCCACGACATCCTGTCCGTGCACGTATCGGGCAAGTTGAGCGGGACGCTCAACTCGGCGCGGCTGGCGCGCGAAGAATTCGGAAGGGGCAACATCGAGGTGCTCGACGCGGAAGGCGCATCGCTGGGAGTCGGGCTAATCGCGTTGGAGGCGGCGCGCAAGGCCCAGGCGGGGGGAAGCCTCGAAGAGGTGACGGCGGCGGCACAAGACGCCGTTCGCTCGATGCGCGTCTTCTTCGTCCTCGACACCCTGGAGTACCTGGTGAAGGGCGGGCGCATCAGCAAGACGCAGGGGCTCGTTGGCGGATTGCTCAACGTCAAGCCGATACTGCACATCACGGACGGGGAGGTACACCCTTTCCAGCGGGTGCGCTCGCGTGCAAAGGCGCTGCAGCGGATTCGTGAGCTGGTGCGCGAGGGCGGCCCCTACGCGGAGATAGGCGTCCTGTACGCTACCGATCCCGACGAAGCCGCCGCCCTCGCCAGCGACGTTGCCGACCTGGCGCCCGGAATGCCCGTCGTCGTGGGACGCATCGGGCCCGGCATTGGAGCGCACGCCGGGCCGGGAGCCGTCGGCGTTGCGCTGCGGCGAGCCTCGCCCGCCTAGCGTCGCAAACTTGCCTCCGCGCGAAGGCTCGCAGACAATCAATGCTTCATGAGCATCGGCGACGCCTGGGCGGAACTCCGCGACCATCTCGTTCTACGCATCGAGCCCTTTGCCGCTGGCGGCGGCGGCTCTCAAATGGAGGTCCGCTTCGTCGTGGAGAACACGTGGCCCGCGAGTGACGACGGCTTGCGCGTCGTCTTCCATGACGTGAGCATCGAGGTTACGTCCGCGCGCAACTCGCACGAGGTCGCGGCAGGCACGCTCGAACCCGCATCCACGTTCACGCACACCGAGATGTGCGAGTACGTCGACCTGCCGAGCGTCCGCGGCAGGGTGCGCGGACGCGTCGACGCCGACGTCCTGCTCACGGTAAGCCGCAGCGCGAGGCCGACCGGAGGCGAAATGCCCTGGGCGGGCTTCCTGTCGGCGGTCGATCAGATGGCAATCGGCGAGCCCATTAGGTTCATGCGCTCGGTGCCCATCCCCAGCCCCGACAGCACACTGCGGCAGGTCAAGGACATCGAGGAGTCGTTCCGCGAGCGATTGCGCTGGGGGCATATGACACGGACGCGCATCGAGGAACTGTACAACCTGACGGAAGCGCCGGCAGCAGCGCGCGGACGCCTAACCGAATTCCACGGGCTCCTGCTGCGCTACTTCGAAGACTTGGAGCGGGTGTTGAACCAGATGGTGGGCTCGTTGCCCCCCACGGACGAGCGCCAGTTCGAGGGGATGGTCGCGCTGCACGCGGGGCGGCTCGCCAAGCAGCTGGAGTCAATCGGACAGGTGGCGAACACGCTCCGGTCGTAGCCCGAACACGGCATCCCGACGGCATCCGCTAGCCTGCCGTCTTGCGGAGCAGCCCGCGACGGGCGGACACTATTCTCCCTTGGCTCACGCTTCAAAAGCGTTACGGACTATCGCCCAGATCGGCCTCATTGCCTTGGGGGTGGCGCTCGGCATCCTCTTCGGCTGGCTCGCCATTCGAGAGGTCGACTGGGGGGCCGTCGGCGACACGATTGTCGATGTCCCCGTGCCCATGGTCATCGGAGCCGTAGCGCTGATGCTGCTGTCTGCGTGGGTGCGCGCGTACCGCTGGCGCCTCATGTGGAAGGGGCAGGGCATCTCGACCTTCCGGCTCTTCCAGGTTGAGAACGCCGCCATCGGCATCAACAACGTCTCTCCCGTCCGACTGTTCGACGAGGTGGCAAGCCTGGGGATGGTCGTCGTGCATGACCGGCTCCCGGCAGGCGCAACCGTCGCCACAATCGTGATGACGCGGGCGCTGGACCTGATATTCACGCTGGGCTTCATCGCCATATGCATCCTGGTGGTGCCGGAACTAACCGACATCGCGGGACCCGTTGCGTCCCTCAGCATCGTATTCATCTTGCTGCTGTTGGCCGTGCTCAACCTGGGCACACTCGTACGCATATTTCCGCCGCTCGCGAAGCTGCCCGGCGTGACCTCCTTCAGGGACGCCATCGGCGCGATGTGGGCTGACAAGCGATTGCTGGCCGGGACGTTCTCGGCAACCGTCGCCTACTGGCTCATCCTCGGCCCGCTCGGTTATGTGCTAGGTACGAACATGGGCATCGAGCTCCATGTCTTCCAGTTCACGCTCGTCGTGCTGGGCGCCATCTTCTTCGCCACGACGATACCGGGGCTGCCCGGCGCAGCGGGCACGTTCGAGTTTGCCGTGGTGTACTTGCTGAACCTATGGGAAGTCCCGCAGGCGACCGCGCTGGGTTTCGGCGTGATCCTGCACCTCGTGCTGTTCCTGCCGCCCGTCCTTATCGCGGCAGTGGTATTGCCACGCGAGGGCTTTGTGTCGGTGAGGGCATTCCGCGAGCGCGCCCGCGCCGTGCGCGAGAAGCGTGGGGCGGAGGGAGCTTCCGGCCTATAGCCCGCATCGCCAAAGGACTATCCTAGTAGGAGAACGCAGGAGCCATCAATGCAGATCATTGATTACATGCAAACCCACGGCCACGAGCAACTTGCGGTCTGGAACGACCCCTCTGCAGGGCTGCGCGCATTCGTGGCCATCCACGATACAACCCTGGGGCCGTCGCTCGGCGGCACCCGCATCTGGCCGTACGCGACGGAGGATGAAGCGCTGCTGGACGTGCTGCGCCTCGCGCAGGCGATGACGTACAAGTCGGCGGCCGCGGGACTGTCCCTCGGCGGCGGCAAGGGCCTAATCATCGCCGATTCCCGCACGCAAAAGACGGAGGCGATGTTCCGCTCATACGGGCGCTTCGTCGACTCCCTGGGCGGGCGCTACATCACGACGGAGGATGTCGGCGCAACGCCGCGGGACATCGAGTGGGCCTCGCGCGAGACGCGCCACGTCGTGGGGCTATCGGAGGAGATTGGGGGGAGCGGCAACCCGTCGCAGATGACGGGCTACGGCATCTTCCAAGGGATGCGGGCCGCCGCCCGGCACGTCTGGGGCACCGATTCGCTCGAGGGAAGGACGGTGGCCATCCAGGGTTTCGGCAACGTGGCGACCTCGCTGTCGGCGCACCTGATCGAGGCGGGCGCGCGGCTCATCGTGACCGACATCGATGAGACGAAGCGGGCACGGGCTGCCGAGCTGGGCGGCGTTAAGGTCGTTGCCCCCGACGACATTCTGGCGCACGAGTGCGACGTGCTGGCGCCCTGCGCGCTGGGCGGCATCCTGCACGCCGAGACCATAGCTGCCCTGCGGTGCAGCATCGTCTGCGGGGGCGCCAACAACCAGTTGCGCGAGGATTCGGATGCGCTGCGCCTCAAAGAGCGCGGCATTCTGTACGCGCCGGACTACATCGTGAACGCGGGCGGCGTCATCAACGTGTCGTTTGAGCTGGCGCCCGGCGGCTACAACGCCGAGGCGGCGAGAGAGAAGACGTCCCACATCTACGACACGATGCAGCAGGTGATTGCCACTGCCGAGCAGCAGGACGTGACGACGGCAAAGGCCGCCGACATGCTGGCCAAGTCACGGCTTGAAGAGGCCCGGCGCGCAAGGGATTCGGGAGCCTAGCGGTGAGCCTGCGAATGCCCGCTTTCGCATGAGCGACCAACGGGCCGCTGCGAGCCCGGGATGGATGACCAGGCTGCCGTTCTACTACGGGTGGGTGATCGTCGGCGCGGCGTTCGTCACCAACCTCATCGCCACGGGCATTCAGCTGGGGCTCAGCGTGCTCGTCGTCCCGATGGAAGAGGACCTGGGCTGGCAGCGTGGCGATATCTTTCTGTCGTTCACCGTGCGCGCGCTGCTTGCGGCGCTGCTCACGCCCTTCTTCGCGCGCTACATCGACCGGCGGTACGGCGGGATGCTGCTCTTGCTGGCCGGGTCGGCGATTGCGGGCGCGGCCACCATCGCCATAGCGACCGTGCAGGCGCCGTGGCAATTCATGCTCTACTTCGGCGTGCTGGCAGGCATTGCCGGGCCAGGGCAGGCCTTCGTCGTGTGGAACGCTGTCGTGCCCAAGTGGTTCGTGCGGCGGCGGGGGAAGGCGCTCGCGCTGGCGACGATGGGGACTGGGGCGGCCGCACTCGTCATACCGCTCGTCCTGACGACGGTCATCAGCGCCTTGGGCTGGCGCGATACGTGGGTCGTGCTTGGCGCAGCCTCGCTGGTGCTGACGCTTCCGCTCGCTCTCTTGCTGCGACGGCAACCCGAGGACATCGGCCTCCGGCCCGACGGCGGCAAGCTCGATGCGCGAGAGACCGGACAAGGAGAGCCCGGGGCGGCAGCGCTCGAGTACAGCTTCACGGCCAAGGAGGCAGTTCGCCTGCCGGCAACGTGGTTGATTGTGCTCGCAGTGACGATGACGAGCATGTCGCTTGTCGCCATACCGACCAACCTCGTGCCAATGCTCACGTCGCGCGACCTGTCGCTGGAACTGGCGGCGGCGGCACTGACTGTCTTCGGCAGCACGTCGATGCTGTCGCGGTTCGGTTGGGGCGTATTCGCCGAGCGAACGCACCCGCGCCAGGCGTTCATGCTGCTGGCTGCTTACGGGACGGTGATGACGGCGCTGTTCGTTGTCGCAGGCACGCAGGTCGTGTTGCTGTTCGTGCTTGCGGCGGCTATCGGATTCGCCGTCGGCGGGGTCGTCGTGCTGAACCCTCTGATATGGCCGACCTACCTGGGGCGTCGGCACCTCGGCGCGATCATGGGCTTCGCGGCGCCGATAACGATGCTCGGCGGCGCGGGCGGCCCCTACATGATGGCCAAGATATACGACCTCACGGGCAGCTACACCATCGGCTTGCTCGTCCTGACGGCCGGTTGGGTGGTGTGCGGCGCCGCGATGTATCTCGTGAGGCGCCGGCCTCTACCGCCATCGCCCTCCACATAGGCGGCAAGCACAGCGTCACCCAACGCCCCAATCATCCAGCTGCTCATCGCTAATACCGAAGTAGTGCGCGACCTCGTGCACGACGGTGTCGCGCACCTGCTCGACCACCTCTTCCTCCGTCTCGCACGCCATCTCGATGGGGCCTTGGAAGATGGTGATCTTGTCGGGCAACACGAGGTTGTAGCCCTCTCGATCGGTCAATGGGATGCCTTCGTACAGGCCGAGCAGCGTCTCTTCGTCCTCTAGGCCGGCGGCGTCGAGCTGCTCGTAGGACGGCCATCCTTCAACCGTGATGGCGACGTTTTCGAGCCGGTCCATGAAGGCGCTCGGCAGCTCGTCGACAGCCTGGCGCACCAGCGCCTCGAACCTGTCTCTGCGCATGTCAGACGGGTACACCGAGGCGCTCGCGGATGGCCTTCAGCTTCTCGACGTTTGGTGCGTCGGGGCCTTCGCCCCCGTAGCCGGGCACCTCGAGGTAGAAGGGCACGTCGCGGAAAGCAGCGTGCGCCATGATGGACTCGAACGCCTCGATGCCCATGAAGCCGTCGCCGATGTTCTCGTGCCGGTCGACGGCGTCGCCGAGCGCGCGCTTCGAGTCGTTGCAGTGGACGGCGACGAGGTGCTGGAGGCCGATGGCGCGGTCAAACTCGTCCATCGCGCTCTGCACGCCGTCCGCCGTTCTGAGGTCATAGCCGCTGGCGAATGCGTGCTGCGTATCGAGGCAGACTTTGACGCGCGGGTTGGCCACCTCGTGGAGGATTGCGCCGATCTCGTCGAACTTCGAGCCGATGTGGTCGCCCATCCCGGCGCTGTTCTCGATGATGAGCAGCGTGTCGTCGGGCGAGTTGTCGAGCACGCGGCTCATGTTTTCGACAACCTGCCGGAATACCCCGTCGAATCCGCGGCCCTTGTGCGAATTGAGGTGGAATATCGTCCCCATCGCCCCGATATCGTGAGCGGTGTTCATGTAGCTGACAAGCGATTGGATGCTCTTGTGGACCAGGTCTGCGTCCGGGCTCGGCAGGCTGACCATGTAGACGGCGTGGAACACGTTGGGGCCGATGCCGTCGTCGAGCGCGCGCTGCCTGTACTCCGCCGCGACCTTCTCATCGACGGGCGTGAACCGCCACGAACGCGTGGACGAGGGGAAGAACTGGACGGCCTCCGCCCCGATATCGATGGCACGGCCTATCGTCTTGTCGACGCCGCCCGCAGCCGAAACGTGTGCCCCAACGCGCATTCCAACTCCCCTGCCCTGCGATTGGCGCGATTATCGGGCGAGCGGCCATCCCGCGCCAGTGGCCCGTCGTTCCACCACGAAAGGGGCGCGCCCTTCCGCCGGCGGCGCGATGCCGGTATGGTGAGCACGCCTCGCCGTGGGGCACCAAACCACACCTAGGAACAGCGCATGACGGAACAGACTGTCGACGTCATTGTGGTCGGCGCGGGCAATGCAGCATTCTCGGCGGCGCTCTCGGCGCGGGAGGCCGGAGCGTCGGTCATCGTCCTCGAAAAGGCGCCTGAGCACGCGCGGGGCGGCAACACCTACTTCACCGGTGGCGCCATTCGGTTCGCCTACAACGGGTTCGACGAAGTGCGCTCGCTCATCCCCGACCTCTCGGAAGAGGAGGCCTCCGTCATGGAGGTGGGGACGTACACGACCGCCCAGTTCCGCTCCGACCTGATGCGCGTCACCGAGGGCCTGGCCGATGAAGAGCTGGCCAACATCCTGGTGCGCCAGTCCTACCCGACGATGGTATGGCTGCAGGAACAGGGGATGCGCTTCATCCCATTGTGGGGGCGGCAGGCGTTCAAGGACGGGGACAAATACCGCTTCTGGGGCGGGCTGACTCTGGAGGCCGTCGGCGGGGGCAAGGGCCTGTCCGACCGCCACTTCCAGATGGCGGAGGAGAAGGAGATCGCCGTGCGCTACGAGACGGCGGCGGTGGGGCTCTTGGTCGACGATGCGGGCCGGGTTGCGGGCGTCCGCGCAAAGTCACCGGCGGGATTCGAGGAACTGCGCTCGCGCGCCGTCGTGCTCGCCTGCGGAGGGTTCGAGGCGAACGCGGAGATGCGCACGCGCTACCTCGGCCAGGGCTGGGAGCTCGCGAAGGTGCGCGGCGTGCAGACCAACACCGGCGACGGCATCCGAATGGCGCTCGATATCGGAGCGCAACCGTTCGGGCACTGGAGCGGCTGCCACGCGGTGGCGTGGGACCTGAACGCACCTCCCTTCGGCAACCGGGCTATCACCGACCTCTACCAGAAGCACTCCTACCCTTTCGGGATAATCGTGAACGCGGACGGGCGCCGCTTCGTCGACGAGGGCGCCGACTTTCGCAACTACACCTACGCCAAATACGGCCGCGAGATCCTCAGGCAACCGCAGATGATGGCGGTGCAGGTGTTCGACCAGAAAACGCTGCACCTACTCCGCGACGAGTACCACATCCCGCAGGTCACGGTTGCGGAGGCGGATACGCTGGAGGAGCTGGCGGAGATGCTGAGCATCGACGCCGCGGCGTTCGCGCATACGGTGGCCGAGTACAACGCCGCGTGCGTGCCGGGCGACTACAACCCGACGCTGCTCGACGGCGTCCACACCGAGGGCATTACGCCGCCCAAGTCCAACTGGGCGCTGCCCATCGACACGCCGCCCTACGTCGGCTACGCGGTGACGTGCGGCATCACGTTCACGTTCGGCGGCCTGAAGATCAACCGCGACGCCCAGGTATTGGACACACAGGACATGCCCATTCCCGGCCTGTACGCGGCGGGCGAGCTCGTCGGCGGCCTCTTCTACCACAACTACCCGGGCGGCGCGGGGCTCATGGCCGGCGCGGTGTTCGGGCGCATTGCTGGAGGGAGCGCTGGAAGGGCGAGTGTGTGAGCCGGAGCCTCTAGGCCTGTACGCTCACGCGGCCCGGCGGCGCGCGCCAGGGATCGGCAGGAGGCGACGCAGTGCGCGGCCTACCTCGCCCTGCTCCCACGCGACCAACATCAGCGTCGCCACGAATATCGAGCTATAGGTTCCGACGACGACGCCGACGAGCAGCACGAGCAGCAAGGGTTGTATCGACGGGCCGCCGAACAGCATGAGCGAGCCGACGACGATGAGGAGCGTGAGGGACGTGTTCAGCGAGCGGCCGATGGTCTCGCGCACGCTGAGATTGCCGATTTCGGTCAGCGTCGCGCCCTGGTAGCGGCCAACGTTCTCGCGGAGGCGGTCGAAGACGACGATGGTGTCGTTGACGCTGTAGCCGATGACCGTCAGCACGCCGGTGATAAACATGGCGTTGACCTCCAAGTTCGCCACCTTGCCGAGCAGGGAGAAGAGGCCGAGCACGATGAGCACGTCGTGGAGCAGCGCAACGATGGCCGTCGTGCCGTAGCGGAAGGGGTTGGGCACGCGCCTGAACGCCCACGTGACGTAGAGCAGGATGGCCACGGAGGCGACGATTACGGCGATGATGGCGTTTCGCACGTTCTCCGCGCCGACCACGCCCGAGACCGTATCGACCGACGTAACGGCGAAGCCGCCAAGCGGCCGAAGGGCGTTCTCGACGTCGGCGCGACCGCCCGCCGATAGCAGGTTGCCTTCGGCGTCGCGCTCCTCGGCTCGGAGCGCGTCGGTGCGGATGAAGAGCGTGCGATCGTCGATCGCCTGCACGATGGCTTCGTCGAATCCGCCGGAGACGAGGGCGTCACGCGCGTCCTGCGCATCGACCGGACCGTCGAATTCGATGGTGAGCGCGGAACCGCCGGTGAAGTCGATGCCGGGGTTGAGCGCAGGTGGCACGATGAGCGCGGCAACGGAGAGCGCCACCAGCAGGACCGAGATGAGGAAGAACCAGCGCCGGTGCCTGACGATGTCCATCTACGCCCCCCTGCCTGCTGCCTCGCGCTTCGGCAGCGACTCGGGAGTGAAGGCGCGCGGGAAGCGACCCATGGGCGTGGCGATGAGCAGCACGAGCAGGTTGCGGCTCACGAACACCGCCGTGAACAAGCTCGTCAACACGCCCATGAAGAGCACCAGCGCAAAGCCCGTCACCGAGGAGTTGGTCGTCTGGTTGCCAAAGAAGAAGAGGATCGCAGCGATGAGCAGCGTCGAGACGTTGCCGTCGCGGATGGACGGCCATGCACGGTTGAAGCCCACCTGCAGCGCGAATTGCAGCGTCCGACCCAAGCGTACCTCCTCCTTCATCCGCTCAAAGATGAGCACATTCGCATCGACCGCCATACCGAGCGAGAGGATGAACGCGGCGACACCGCCCAGCGTCAGCGTCACGGGCACAAGCTTGAACACGGCGAGCGCGATGACGGTGTATACCACGAGGGCAAGGGCGGCCACGAATCCGGCACCCCTGTAGTAGGCGGCCATGAAGAACAGGACGAGCCCCAGGCCGACAAGTCCGGCTATCAGGCTCTCCTCCAGTGATCGGGCGCCGAGCGACGCCGCGACGACCTGCTCGGTAATGACCTCAATGGGGATGGGGAGTCGCCCAGACTCGATTTGTATGGCGAGGTCGCGCGCCTCGTCGGGCGTGAAGTTGCCGGTGATCCGGCCCGCTCCCGAGAGGATGGGCGATTGGACAACCGTCTCGACGAGGTCCTCTCCGTCCAGCGTGAAGGTGAGGCGGCTATTGGCGTTGGAGTCGAAGATGCGCTGCGTCACCTCGGCGAAGCGGCGCGCGGCGGCGCTGGAGAGCTCGAACGAGACGATGGGCTCATTGGTGAGCGTGTCTTGCGTGGCGAACGCGCGCGTCAAATCGTCACCGGTGAGAACGACGGTGTCCTCCGGATTGAGGCACGTCCCCACGGCGTCGAGCGAGCTGCAGACGCGCTCGACGATGCCGAGTACGGCGGTCTGGCCGATGAGGCGCTTTGCGCGCTCCACGTCCTCCACGCCCGGGAGCTGCACGAGCAGCCTCTCCTCGCCAAGGCGCTGGATGTTCGGCTCGGCGACGCCGAGCCGGTCGACGCGCTGACGGATGATGCGCACGAGGCCGTCCATCTGGTCGTCGGTTGGGGGCTCGTCGCCGCCACCGGCATCGAAGACAAGGTGGCTGCCGCCTGCGAGGTCGAGGCCGAGCTGCATGCCAAGGATCTCGTCGGAGCCACGCTCGAAGCGCGCTCCGCCGACGCTGAGGTCGATATTGGGCGTGGCGAGCGAGCCGACTGCGAGGCCGAGGATGACTACGATGACAGTCAGCGACTTCCAGTTGAGTCTTCGGAGCACGTGGCGATTCCGTCCGGGGGTCTAACCGGCCGCTATGGCCTTGGCACGAAGATTGAGTCTATCACGCCACGCGGCTCGTCGTAGGAACGCGCGCCGGCGCATGCGCTGCCTTAACCGGCGGCGGCAGCCTGAGCATCCGCCAATGCCTCCGGCGTCTCCCCTTCTTCATCCTCCTCGGTGCCCTCCTCGACCTGCCAGAGGTCGTCGCTGGACTCGAGGTAGTCGATGTAGAGGATGCCGTTGAGGTGGTCGTTCTCGTGCTCGAGTGCCTGGGCAAGGAGGCCGGTTGCTCCCTTGAAGCGCACCGGCTCGCCGTTGGCGTCGATGGCGCGGGCCCAGACCTTCTCGGCGCGGGTGATGCGACCCTGGTAGCCGGGGAGGCTGAGGCAGCCTTCGACCACGCGGCGCTCGCCATCCTTGCGCGTAATCTGGAGGTTGAAGAGGGCCTGCGGCTCCTCCTCGGGCAGCTGGACGATGGCAACGCGGTGGAGTACGCCGAGCTGGTTTGCGGCGATGCCGATGCCGTGGTAGTGGTGCATCGACTCGATCATGTCTTGCACGAGGCGCTGCATCTCGGGGGTCGTCGGATCCTTCACCTTGCGTGCCTTCCGGCGCAGGATGGGGTCGGTCCCGATGTAGTGCATGGGCAAGACGGCCATGAGGCTAGTATACCCAGCAGCAGCGGTTTCGCACTACGCTACGCCTGCAGAGCCGGCATCGACAGCCTGCTCGCGCGGGCTAGCGGCTCTTCGCTCGCTCAGGCTCTTTGATGCGCGCCGCCTTGCCGGAGAGGCCGCGCAGGTAGTAAAGATTGGCGCGCCGCACCTTGCCGCGCCGCACGACCTCGACGCTCTCCACGTTCGGCGAGTGGAAGAGGAATGAGCGCTCGACGCCGACGCCGGAGGCGACGCGCCGCACGGTGAAGGAGGAGCTGGGGCCCCCCTCGCGCTTCCTGATGACAACGCCCTGAAATGCCTGCTGCCGCTGGCGCTCGCCCTCGCGTATCCACACGTTCACCTTGACGGTGTCACCCGGGCGGAAGTCGGCAATCTTGTCGTTGCTCTCAAGCGCAACGGCTTCGCGGGCTTCCATGATCGTTCCTCTGAATTGGGGGCTAGGGATGCTCTGAGGCCCATGCATCATAGCAGTGGACGCAGCGCGTCACAAGGCCATGATGCGATGGACGTGGACGAGCCCGTCCCGCCACGGATCGCTGCGTGGAGTGAGTGCATCGAACGCTACGGTATCGATGTTGTAGCCCTGCAGCGCTACCAGTACGCCGGACTCGCCCGTCAGTAGCGCCTCCGTAGCGACAACGCCCATGCGCGTTGCCAGCGTGCGGTCGTAGCGCGAAGGGACACCGCCGCGCTGAATGTAACCGAGTATGGTGAAGCGGGCGTCGTAGGGATTCTCGGCGTCGTTGATGAGCTGGGTCAGCTCCGATGCGTGCCACTGTGCGCCTTCGGCCACGACGATGATGAAGCGGTCCTTCCCCTTGCGCTCGGCCGCCGCCATCTCATCGAAGACTGCCTGCAGGTCGATGGGGCGCTCCGGCGTGATGATCATCTCGACACCCGTCGCGATGCCCGCCTGAACGGCCAGGTAGCCGCTGTGCCGCCCCATGACCTCGACGATCATTGCGCGCCCGTGGGCTGATGCGGTGTCATTCAGGCGATCGATCGCCTCCACCGCCGTACTGAGCGCCGTGTCGGTGCCGATCGTCATGTCGGTGCTCGGCATGTCGTTGTCAATGGTCGCGGGCACGACGACGACGGGGAAGCCAAGCCTGTGCAATTCCTCTGCGCCGGCAAGCGTCCCATCGCCGCCCAGAGCGACGATGCCCTCGATGCCTTCGCTGCGCAGATAGGCGACGCACGCTTCGCGCGTCCCTGCATCGAAGAACTCCTTGCAGCGGCCTGAGCCAAGGATGCTGCCACCACGCTGGAGCAGGCCAGAGACGTCGGCGGATACCAACTCGCGCGTCTCGCGGCGAACGAGGCCGTTGTAACCGTCAAGGATTCCCATCGCACGGACGCCGTTGTAGACGGCCGTACGGACGACGGCGCGAACGCCGGCGTTCATGCCGGGCGCATCGCCGCCGGAGCACAGCAGCCCGATGCACCGTATGTCGCGGTTGCGCATCATCGGCTAGAGCCTACACGCGGAGGTGCGTCGAGGGTAGCGGACTGGGCGCACCTGGCGGGCGATTTGGGAGCAGCAGACGAAGACCCCGCATACGGCGAAGGGCGTTGACGCGGCGAGCGCCCGGTAGTAACTTGGAAGTGGCCTTGGTGGTTAGAGCGGAGCAGACCCACCCGTTCCCATCCCGAACACGGAAGTGAAACGCTCCAGCGCCGACGATACTTGCGGGGGGACTCGCCGGGAAAATAGGCCACCGCCCGGGCCAAAACATGGCAGAAAGAGCCCGAGGATTTCCTTGGGCTCTCTTTTCCCCAACAACACTTTCGGTAGGTACTGCCGATGTATCGTTGTCTGAAGCATCCACGTCACAATACCGCGTTAGCAGTCTAGTATCTTATGCACGGCGGTTATGCGTCTTTGCAGCCGCCGCCCGTCAAGCGTAGAATAGCGATTGGTTGCAAAGAGGAAGAGGCGCCCGTGTCGACGGTAGCCAACAATGGCGATAGTGCGCAACAAAGCGAGCCGAGCATGGCGGAGCTGCTCGAACAGTCGCTGCCGCCGCGCGAATTGCGGCGTGGTGAGGTGGTCGAGGGTCAGGTGATGCGCATCGACCCCGACGGCATCCTGGTCTCCATCGGCCACAAGTCGGAAGGGGTTGTGCCGCAGCGCGAGATGCGCGGCATGACACCAGAGATGATGGGTCGCTATCAGCCAGGCTCCAGCATCCCCGTCTACGTCATCGACACCGGCTCACGAGAGGGTCAGGCGCTTCTTTCGTTTGACCGCGCCCGCGACCTGGAAGCATGGCGCACGCTCGAACGCTACGCGGAGTCGGGCGAGGCGCTGCAAGGGCGCATCGTTGGGCAGAACCGCGGAGGCGCGGTGGTGGACGTCGGGGGTCTGCAGGCGTTCGTGCCGCTCTCCCAACTCGTCCTCCCCGCCAGAGGGGACCACGATGAGGCGCTCGCGCGGCGCATCGGGGAAGAGGTGTCGGTGAAGGTACTTGAGGTAAACCGCCGCCGCAACCGCGCCGTCCTTTCAGAACGGGCGTCCGCCCGCGAGACGCGCGAGGCGGAGAAGAACCGGCTGCTGGACGAGCTGGAAGAGGGCAGCGTTCGCCAAGGCTCGGTCACGAGCGTCTCCTCGTTCGGCGCATTCGTTGACATCGGCGGCGCCGACGGCCTCATCCACATTTCCGAACTGTCATGGGCGCCTGTATCCTCCGTGGAAGAGGTCGTTCGGCCCGGCCAGATGGTGAACGTCTCCATCCTCCGGGTAGACAGGGAGAGCCGGCGCATCGCACTGAGCCTGAAGCGGCTCGAGCCGACGCCGTGGGAGCAAGCAATCGACCGCTTCCAGCTCGGCCAGCTGGTCACCGGCACCATCACCAAGCTGGCCGAATTCGGCGCATTCGCGCTGGTGGAGGACACGATCGAGGGCCTGGTCCACGTGTCGGAGTTGACCGAACGGCGCATCCGGCACCCGAAGGAGGTCGTCCAGGTGGGCGATACGATGACGCTGCGCATCATCACACTCGATCTGGCTCGTCAGCGAATGGGGTTGAGTTTGAGGCAGGTTGAGGAGTATCAGGCGATCTAGCAGACAATGGCTACCTCCCCCAGGAGGTAGGGCCAGTGGAGCAGGCGGACATGTCAAGTCGATTCGAGAAGTTCTCCGAGCGTGCGCGGCGTGTCCTGTCGCTTGCGCAAGAAGAAGCCCAGCGGTTCAACCACAACTACATCGGCACGGAGCACATCTTGCTGGGCCTTGCCAGGGAGACGGACGGTGTCGCTGCGCGCGTCCTCACCAGCCTAGGCACGGAGCTCTCGAAGGTCCGCTCGGCCGTCGAGTTCATCATCGGCCGCGGAGAGCGTTCGTCGCCCGGCGACATCGGCCTGACGCCGCGGGCAAAGAAGGTCATCGAGTTGGCGGTCGATGAGGCGAGGCGCCTTAGCCACCACTACATCGGCACGGAGCACCTGCTCATCGGCATCATGCGCGAGGGCGAGGGTGTGGCCGCGGGCGTCCTGGAGAGCCTTGGCGTCTCGCTGGACAAGGTGCGCACGGAGACGACGCGCATTCTCAACCAAAGCGTCTCGCAGGGGCAGTCGCAGGGCCGCAGCGGCTCGACGCGCACGCCCACGCTGGACCAGTTGGGTATCGACCTGACGCAGGCGGCGCGCGCGGACAAGCTCGACCCCATCATCGGGCGTAACCAAGAGATTGCCCGCGTGGTGCAGATACTCAGCAGGCGCACGAAGAACAACCCTGTGCTGATCGGCCCGCCGGGCGTCGGCAAGACGGCCATCGTAGAAGCGCTGGCGCAGCGCGTCGTAAGCGGCGACGTCCCCGAGTCGCTCGCAAACAAGCGCGTGGTCACGCTGGACATGGGCGCGCTCGTCGCCGGAACCAAGTACCGGGGCGAATTCGAGGAGCGCCTGAAGAAGGTCGTCGAGGAGATCAAGCAAGCCGGCAACTGCATCATGTTCATCGACGAGATGCACACGATTGTGGGTGCAGGCGCGGCCGAGGGCGCAGTCGACGCCGCAAACATCCTCAAGCCCTCGCTCGCTCGCGGGGAGTTGCAGACCATCGGCGCGACGACGCTGGACGACTACCGCAAGTACGTCGAGCGCGACCCTGCGCTCGAGCGCCGTTTCCAACCGGTGAACGTCGAAGAGCCGAGCACCGAGGAGACGGTCGACATCCTGCGCGGCATCAAGAAGAAGTTCGAGGAGCACCACGGGGTGTCCATCCTCGATGACGCGCTCCAGTCCGCATCCACGCTCGCATCGCGCTACATCGCCGACCGCTTCCTGCCCGACAAGGCCATCGACCTGATGGACGAGGCGGGCTCGCGCGTGCGCATCCGCCACAGCGGCACCCCCCTCTCCGTCAAGGAGACGAAGAAGCTGCTGGAGATGGTGCGCCGAGAGAAGGAGGAGGCCATCGGCCAACAGCAGTACGAGTTCGCGGCGGAGCTCCGTGACCGCGAATTGAAGCTGGCCGACAAGTTGCAGCAGCAACAGGCAGAGTGGGAAGAAACCGCGACCGACCAGGAGGCTGTCGTCACGGCGGAGGAGATCGCCGAGGTCGTCAGCATGTGGACGGGCCTGCCGGTCACGCGGCTGGCGGTCGAGGAGACGGAGCGCCTGCTCCACATGGAGGAGGTGCTGCACAGCCGCATCGTCGGGCAGCACGAAGCCATCGTCGCGCTCTCCAAGGCCATCCGCCGTGCGCGCGCAGGGCTGAAGGACCAGCGCCGCCCCATCGGCACCTTCTTGTTCCTCGGTCCCACCGGCGTGGGCAAGACGGAACTCGTGCGCGCGCTCTCCGAGTTCATGTTCGGCTCCGAAGACTCGATGATCCGGCTGGACATGTCGGAGTTCATGGAGCGGCACACCGTTGCGCGGCTGGTAGGAGCGCCGCCGGGCTACGTCGGCTACGAGGAGGGCGGGCAGCTCACCGACGCCGTGCGCCGCCGCTCCTACTCGTGCATCCTGCTGGACGAGATCGAAAAGGCGCATCCGGAGGTCTTCAACATCCTGCTCCAGATATTCGACGACGGTCACCTGACCGACGCGAAGGGGCGGAAGGTGGACTTCCGGAACACGGTCATCATCATGACCAGCAACATCGGCTCGGACCTGATTCGCACGGACGCATCGCTCGGCTTCCACACCAAGGCGGACGGGGACGAGGGCGAGCAGCAAGCGTACGAGCGGATGAAGGAGAAGGTGCTCGACGAGGTCAAGCGCTTCTTCCGGCCTGAGTTCATGAACCGCGTCGACGGCCAGATCGTGTTCCACGCGCTGAACAAGGAGCACATCATCCAGATCGTCGATTTGATGCTGAACGACGTCAGGAAGCCGATGCTGGAGAAGGGGCTGAGCCTGGAGGTTACGCAGGAAGCGAAGGAGTTCCTTGCCGACAAGGGCTTCGACCCGAAGTTCGGGGCGCGACCGCTGCGCCGGGTCATTCAGCAGGAAATCGAGGACAGGCTGTCCGAGGAGGTGCTCGCCGGCAAGTACCAGCCGGGCGACACCGTGCGCGTCGACCTGCGGGACGGAGAGTTGGAGGTCAGCGCGCAAGAGGTTGCCGCCGCCTCGTAGCCGCCGAAACCTCGCCATACAAACAAGGGGCGCCTCTCGGATGGGAGGCGCCCCTTGCTCTGCCACTGCTGGCCCGAAGACGCGATTGCCGTAAGGCGTAGGCGCTACAGGGCTCATGGTACGATGGGCACGCTATGGTCACGCGCAGGCTGCCCGAGTGGCTCAAGGTCAAGATGCCCGGTTCGCAGTCGTACCTTGAAGTGCGTGAGCTGCTCCAGTCGGCCGAATTGCACACCGTGTGCGAGGAGGCGCACTGCCCCAACATAGGCGAGTGCTGGGACCGCAAGAGCGCCACGTTCATGGTGCTCGGCGACATCTGTACGCGCGCCTGCCGCTACTGCGCAGTCACCTCCGGCAGACCGGCGCCGGTCGACATGGAGGAGCCGGAACGCCTCGCGCGGACGGTCGAGCACATGGGGCTGCGTTACGTCGTCATCACATCGGTGGACCGCGACGACCTGCCGGACGGAGGTGCGCTGATATTCGCGCAGTGCATCGAGCGCATCCACGAACGCTCACCGCAGACGCGCGTCGAGGTGCTGACTCCCGACTTTGGGGGCAGGTGGCTGTCGCTGCGCTCCGTGTTGGACGCAGGGCCTGCAGTGCTGAACCACAACATCGAGACGGTGCGGCGCGTCTTTCCAGCGGTGCGCGCGAAGGGCGACTACGACCTGTCGCTGGAGTTCCTGCGTCGCGCCAAAGAGTACGCCCCGGACATTCCCACCAAGTCCGGCATGATGGTCGGGCTGGGGGAGGAGGCGGACGAGGTGCTGGACACGATGCGGGACCTGCGTCATAGCGGCGTCGAGTTGCTGACTATCGGGCAGTACCTGCGCCCGTCGTCCAAGCACGTGAAGATGGAGCGCTTCTACCATCCTCGCGAGTTCCGGCAGTTCGAAGAGGCCGGCTACGCGATGGGCTTCCGGCACGTCGCGTCAGGTCCGCTGGTGCGCTCGTCCTACCACGCCGACGAGCAGCACGACGCAGCGACGGCGCGCTAGTTGCGCCGCGTCGCCAGGTAGCGCGTCAGCTCTTCGAGCGACGCGCGTACGCCTGCATCGCCCACGGCCGCCAACGACGCCTCGGCAGCGCGGCGGTAGTCGTCGCCGAGGCGCACCGTCTCTTCCAGGGCGTCAGATGCTGCGACGGCGGCGACCATCGCGTTGAGGTCGTCGCGCGTCCCACCCGCGCGCAGGCGTTTGAGCGTTGCATCCTCAGGGCGGCGCTGCGCGAAGAGCAAGACGGGCAGTGTGAGCGTGCCCTGGAGCAGGTCGTTGCCGACGGGTTTTCCGAGCTCCTCTTCCGTGCCGAGGAAGTCGAGCACGTCGTCCATAATCTGGAACGCCATGCCGATGTTGCAGCCGTAGCGTTTGAGGGCGTCGGCGCTTTCGGGTGGAGCGCCTGCGAGCACGGCGCCCGATTCCGCAGCCGTCCGGAAGAGCGAGGCGGTCTTGTCGTAGGTGCGTCCTACGTAGTCGTCGACGGACTGCGACCAATCGTTGGCGCTGAAGTGTTCGGTCAGCTCACCGCGGGCCAACTCCATGATGTTCTCCGAGAAGCGGCGTATGACCGCGATGTTGCCGGTGTCGCAGACGAAGGTTGCGGACTTGGCAAACATGTAGTCGCCGAAGAGGACGGCCACCTTTTCGCCCCATAGGCTGGATGCGGTCGGTCTTCCCCGCCGAGTCATGGCGCTGTCGATCGTGTCGTCGTGGATGAGGCTGGCGATGTGGAGCAACTCGACGGCTGTGGCCATCGCGATCAGGCGGTCGTCGATGCCCCCAAAGAGCTTCGCCGAGAGCAGCGTTATGGCTGGGCGAACCTTCTTGCCCCCGCTCAAGAGCGCGCGGGCGAGCAGTTGGTCGTCAACCGACAACCCTGCATTCGCGGCGACGTTCATGAGGTTGGCATCGACCCGCGCCAGCCCTTCCTCTACTGGAGCGTAGATCGCACGGATGCGGGTATCGAGTGCTTCGACCATCATGCGCCCAGCATCGCAAGCATCTCGTCGGCAAGCGAATCATCCAACTTAGCAAAGAGGGGCGTGGGAGACGGCAGCGCCGTCCCGGGCGCCGGAGCATCGACGCGCCAGCCTACCGCCTCGACCGCCCCCTCTCCGCCGAGCAGCTCGTGGAGCCGCTGCGCAGAGAAGGGGATGAAGGGGTAGAGCGCCTGGCGCAGGGCCGCGATGGCATAGAGCGTCGTCGAGAGCGTCGTCGCCGCGCCTTCGACGTCCTCCCTAACCTGCCGCCATGGGGCCTTGGCGTCGATGTAGCGATTCGCATCTCGGGCCAAGGCCATGGCGTGGCCAAGCGCCTCACGGAAGCGCGGGGCGTCATCGAGGCTATCGGCGACGGCATCGAGCGTTGCGTCCGACCTGGCCAACAGCGCGCGGTCAATGTCGGCCAATTGCGCAGCTTCGGGGACACGGCCCTGACAATTGCGCGCAACCAAGTTGAGAACGCGATGCACGAGGTTGCCAAACGTGGCAACGAGCTCATCGTTGTTGCGGCGCACGTACTCAGCCCAGGAGAAGTCGCTGTCGCTCGTTTCCGGCATGGCGGCCGCAAGATGGTAGCGAAGCGGGTCGGGCGGCAGCCGATCGAGGTAGTCGGGAAGCCACACCGCCCAATTGCGGCTGGTGGACAGCTTTTCCCCCTCGATGCCCAGGTACTCGTTGGCCGGTACGTCGGTAGGCAAATTGAGTCCACCGGCGCCGAGCAGGATTGCCGGCCAGATGATGGTGTGGAAGGGGATATTGTCCTTGCCCATGAAGTAGTAGGAACGCGCAGCACCGTCCTGCCAGTAGGCGCGCCATGCATCGGGGTCTCCCGAGCGCCATGCCCACTCGCGGCTGGCCGAGTAGTAGCCGATGACAGCCTCGAACCAGACGTAGACGCGCCGGTCGTCGTAGCCCTCCATCGGCACCGGCACGCCCCACTCGAGGTTACGGGTGATGGCGCGGTCCTTCAGGCCCTCTCCCAGGTAGCCGAGTGTGAAGTTGCGGACGTTGGGGCGCCATGTGTTCTTCGTCGCAACCCACTCCTTCAGCTGCTCCTCGAACGCGCTCAGGCGGAAAAAGAGGTGCTCGGTGTCCCGTATCTCAACGGGATAGCGCCCGTCATCGCGGCGGTAGTAGGGAGAGATGAGGTCGGTCGGATCCAGGGTGTGCCCACAGTTGTCGCACTGGTCTCCGCGAGCGCGGCCGTCGGCGCAGTGCGGGCACGTCCCCTCCACGTAGCGATCGGGCAAGAAGCGCGAGAAGTCGGGCGAATAGGCAACGGGCATGGTGGCGCTGTAGAGATAGTCGCCCTCCTGCAAGGCGCCAATCAGCTCATGTACCGTTTCCCGGTGCGTATCGGTCATCGTCGTGGTGAACAGGTCGAACGAGATGCCAAATCGCTCCCAGCAATCGTGGAAGGACGCGGTGTAGCGCTCCACGATATCGCGTGGAGGCAGACCGTCAGCCTCAGCGCGCAGCGTGATGGGAGTGCCATGGGCGTCGCTGCCAGAGACCATGAGCACGTCGTTGCCGCGCATCCGATGGTAGCGCGCGAAAATGTCGGCCGGGAGATAGGAACCGGCGATATGCCCAAGGTGCAGAGGTCCGTTGGCGTAGGGCCAAGCCACGCCTATCAGGATGCGGTCAGGCATGTGGGAATTCGCACACGATGTGGATGAGGCCATTCTAGCAGGATTGGCTATGGCTCCGGCCACAGCCGGTAGGCCAGCCGCCGCGACACGCCCGTCTGCTCGGCAACCTCGGCAACGGCGTCGCGGCGGCTAACGCCCCGATCTTTCAACGCTGCGAGCTGCCGGCGTACGAGCGCCTCGTCGGGAGCCGCCTTCAGCTTCCGGGGGCCCTCTAGCACGACGGTGAACTCGCCGCGCGGCTCGGCGAAATGCGCCAGCGCCTCGCCCACTGTGCCGCGCCACACCTCCTCGTGCAGCTTGGTCAGCTCGCGGCACACGACCAGATGCGCATCGCCAAGGACCTCGCACAGGTCGGCCAGCGCCGCGCGGAGGCGGTGGGGCGTTTCAAAGAAGACGACCGTTTCGCCGGTTGCAAGCCCAGCGAACGCGCGCCGACGCGCCTTGGACGTGCGCGGCAGGAATCCGATGAAGCGGAAGGCGTCGGCGGGCAGTCCAGCGACGGAGAGCGCGGTGGTCACGGCGGAGGGCCCCGGAAGCGGGATGACGCGATGCCCTGCGCCGGTGACCGCGCGAACCAGTGCAGCGCCGGGGTCGCTTACGCCCGGCGCACCGGCGTCACTGACGAACGCGGCATCGCCCTCCTCGAGCGCACGCAGCATGCGCGGCGTTTGCCGCACAGCCGAGTGCTCGTCGTAGCGTATCGTAGGGGTGTGAACGCCAAGGTGAGAAAGCAGCCTTCGCGCGGAGCGCGTGTCCTCCGCCGCGACGAGCGCCACTTCGCCTAATATACGGGCGGCGCGAGGGGTGAGGTCCTCGAGGTTCCCGATCGGCGTCGCGACGATGTAGAGGGTGCCTGGCATAATCGGCTCGCTTGGATTATAGGGAGCAAGCGCGTGGATACACTGCTGACCGAAGAAGAGCGGATGCTGCAATCGGCGGTGCGCGAGGTGGCCGAGCGCGAACTTGCGCCCCGCGCTGCCGAGGTGGACGAGCACGAGCGCTTTGCGGAAGAGAGCATCGGTGAGTTGGCCAAGGTAGGGCTGCTCGGCCTGACGATCCCCGAGGAGTACGGGGGCGCCGGTGCGACCTACGCGCAGCTGGCCGTGGCAATCGAGGAGGTGGCGCGGTGCTGCGCATCGACCTCCGTCATCCACCTCACTCACCTGTCGCTGTGCTCGGAGAGCATCATCCGCTACGGCTCCGATGCGCAGAAGCAGCGCTGGCTGCCGCGGCTCGCATCGGGAGAGATGCTGGGAGCATTCGCGCTGACCGAGCCATCGTCGGGCAGCGACGCGGCCGACATGCAAACGCGCGCCACCGCAGAAGGCGGCACCTACATACTCAACGGGACCAAGACGTTCATCACCAACGGGCCAGAGGCCGGCGTCATCATCGTATTCGTATCCACCGACCCCGAGGCAGGCGCGCGCGGCGTGAGCGCGGTGGTCGTCGAGCCGGAGGCGGCCGGTCTGGAGATCGTGCCGCAGAAGGGAAAGATGGGAATGCGTGGTTCGTCCACCTCCGAGCTGGTCTTCGACGGCTGCGCCGTACCGCAGGCGAACCGGCTCGGCGAAGAGGGGCAGGGCTTCCGCATTGCTATGTCGATACTCGACTCCAGCCGCATCTCGGTCGCAGCACAGGCCGTGGGCATCGGGCAGGCCGCATTGGAGGCAGCGGCGAGGCATGCGCAGCAACGCCGCACGTTCGGCGGGCAGCTATCGGATAGGCAGGCGATACGCTTCATGCTCGCCGACGTCGCAACGCAGCTCGATGCCGCAAGGCTCCTGGCGCGGCGAGCTGCACAACTGAAGGACGCAAGCGAGCCGATTACCAAGGCAGCCGCAATGGCAAAGGTTCATGCCTCAGAGGCCGCTCACCTCGCCGTCGACAAGGCGGTGCAGATACACGGCGGCTACGGCTACTTCCGCGACAACCCGGTCGAGCGCCTCTACCGCGACCAGCGCGTGACGGAGATCTACGAGGGGACGAGCGAGGTGCAACGCCTCGTCATTGCCCGCGCACTGCTCGATGAGATGGCGCTCTAGCGACGCGCATCCCAAGCGTACAATAGCGCCATGTCAAGCGGGACGCCCCCCTGCACCGTCGGATACGTGAACCACGTCGGCATCGCCGTGCGCAACCTCGAGCCGGTGCTCGCGCTCTACCAAACGCTGTTCGATTCGCCCGAGACGGCAATCCTCGAAACCGACCTGTTCCCACTGCGGGTAGCCATCATCGAGCAGGGCGAAACGCACATCGAGCTGCTCGAGCCCACGGAAGCAGACAGCCCCATCGGCCACTTCATCGAACGGCACGGTGAGGGGCTCCACCACCTCGCACTGAACGTGGACGACATCGACGCAAAGGTAGAGCAGCTGAAGGAGATGGGCATCGTGATGCTCGACGAGGCGCCGCGCCTCGGGATGACGGGGCGCATCGCGTTCATCAGCCCAGCGGAGACATACGGCTCGCTCATCGAACTCGTCCAGCCCTTCAAATGAGTAACGACGGAGTGCGGGTGCTCATCGCCAAGCCCGGCCTCGACGGTCACGACCGCGGGGCCAAGGTGCTCGTCCGTGCACTGCGGGAGGAGGGGTTCGACGTGGCGTACACGGGCATACGCCAGACGCCCGACGACATTGCGGCGCAGGCGCATGCACACGGGTCCGCATTGGTTGGGTTGAGCATCCTGTCGGGAGCGCATCTCGAGCTGACGCCGCGCGTGCTCGATGCGCTGGAGCGGCACGGGCTCGGCGACGTACCCGTCATGGTCGGCGGCATCATCCCTGAGGCGGATAGGCGGGCGCTGCTCGAGATGGGCGTGGCCGCCGTGTTCGGCCCCGGTACGACCACGGGGGTCATAGCGGGGGCCATACGCCAAACGCTGGACGCCTCAACGAGGCGCTAGGCGATATCATCCGCTCGGTTGGCAGGAGGTGGCGCAATGGCCGAACACTATGCGGTCAGGGTCGAATCGGGCGTTCCGGTGCCGATGCGCGACGGCACGGTGCTCCGTGCGGATGTCTACCGCCCCGATACCGAAGGGCGTTTCCCCGTCATCCTCGAACGCACGCCGTACAACCGCGAGGAGCGGCGGGGCAACCACTACGTGACGCCCGTCCACGTCGCACAAAGGGGTTACGCGGTCGTTATCCAGGACTGCCGGGGCCGCCACGGCTCGGATGGGGAGTTTTCGCCATTCCACCAGGAGCCGCAGGACGGCTACGACACGCTGGAGTGGTGCGCCGAGCAGCCGTGGTCGAGCGGCAAGGTCGGGATGTACGGCGCCTCGTACGTTGGCGCGACCCAGTGGCTCGCGGCGGTGCGCCAGCATCCGGCGCTCGCCTGCATCGCGCCAACCGTGACCTCGGACGACTACTACGAGGGCTGGACATACCAGGGCGGCGCGTTCCAGCTGGGGTTCGCAGGCTCCTGGGCGCTCAACGCGCTGACGCTGGTGAATGGGCCTCACCTGGAGCGTGCGGGGCGTTTCTCGGCAGAAGATAAGGAGCGGCTCGCCAAGGCCATCGACGCACTGCCGGGCAGCCTCGGCGACGGCGCTCCTGCCGCCATGCCGCACCTGAGGGAGGAGCAGACGCCATACTACTTCGAGTGGATGCGCCACCCCATCCTCGACGACTACTGGCGCAACGTGCGCATTGCAGAGCACCACGAGCGCATCGACCTACCGGCGCTGCACGTCGGCGGGTGGTTCGACATCTTCCTTGGCGGCACGCTCCGCAACTTCGTGGGCATGCGGGAGCATGCGCCATCGGAGGCGGCGCGCTCAGCGCAGCGCCTCATCCTCGGCCCGTGGTCGCACACGACACTCGGTGCGGCAGTGACGGGCATCCAGCACTTCGGGCTGGCGGCGACGCCGTTTGCGATCGACCTGCAGGCAGAGCACCTGCGCTGGTGGGATCGCTGGCTGAAGGGCGAACGAAACGGCGAGGACGATGACGCACCCGTGCGGATCTACGTGATGGGTGACAACGCGTGGCGCGACGAGCAGGAGTGGCCGCTCGCGCGTACGCGCTACGTCGACTACTACTTCCACAGCGGCGGCAGCGCCAACACCTCAGGAGGCGACGGCACGCTGTCGGCCGAGCCGGCCGGCGACGAGGCCGCCGATCGGTTCGAATACGACCCAATGAACCCGGTGCCAACCAACGGCGGCGGGCTGTGCTGCTACCCGGCGCGTTTCCCCGGCGGGCCCTTCGATCATGCGGAGATCGAACAGCGTCCCGACGTGCTCTGCTACACGACGGCGCCGCTGGAGGAGGACGTCGAGGTCACCGGTCCCATCAGCGTCACGTTGTACGCATCGACGGACGGGGCGGACACCGACTTTACGGCGAAACTGGTCGATGTGTGCGAGAAGGGCGACTGCGCGGCAGGCTTGACCGACGGCATCATCCGCGCGCGGTACCGGGAGGGCACCGACAGCGCTCGTTTCATCACGCCCGGAGAGGTCCACGAGTACGTCATCGACCTCTGGGCGACGAGCAACGTATTCAAAAAGGGCCACGCCATCCGCGTCGAGGTGTCGTCGAGCAACTTCCCGCGATTCGACCGCAACCCGAACACGGGCGAGGAGCCGTCGACGGCGTCCACCTGGCGCCCTGCGAGCCAGACGGTGCTGCACGACGCGGCGCACCCGTCGCGCATCACGCTGCCCGTCATCCCGCGCTAGGGGCCCCACGTTCCGCGCCGGCGGCGCGTGCGGGTATAATTCGGGGTTGGAGGTCGAATGCGATGGGCCTGCAGACCAACGTCGCAGGGCTGCTCAAGGATGCGCTTGGCGCGAAGCGAAGGCACTCCTATGAGGGGCCCTGGGCCGCTGATGGGGCGTCGCAGTCGCAGGTCGGCGTCAGCGTGCAACTCACCCGCACCGACCGAGGCGTCTGGGTCTTCGGAGCAGCCAAGGTGTCGTACGATGCCGAGTGTGCCCGCTGCCTCGTGCCCTTCACGTCCTGGGTCGATACGGAGGTGGACGAGGAGTACCTGCCCTCCATCGACATTGCCACGGGTGGGCGCATACGCTATGAAGAGCAGGACGAGGACAGCTTCCGGATTGACGAGCATCATGAAATCGACCTTACGGAGGCGATGCGGCAGTACACACTGGCGGCAATGCCGCTGGCGCCCATCTGCAGGGAGGACTGCCGCGGACTCTGCGCCCAGTGCGGTGCCAGCCTGAACGAGATCGCCTGCGCGTGCGAGCGCGAGCCTGACCCAAGGCTCGCACCGCTACGCGAATTACTGGCCTAGCAAGGAATACACATGCCACCACTCCCCAAGAAGAAGCGGACGCGCGCGAAGAAGGGCTCCCGTTGGGCACACCGCCAAGCGTCGAAGCCGAACGTCGTCGAGTGCCCGCACTGCCACCGGCCGATGCTGACGCACCGCGCCTGCCCCGCCTGCGGCTACTACCGCGAACGCGACATCCTCAAAGTAGAAGTCGAGCCGTCCTAGCCCGCGCATGACCGCAGCGCACACCGCCTTCCTGTTCCCCGGTCAGGGGGCGCAGACCGTCGGCATGGGGCTGGACGCCTACGAGGGCTCCGCAGCGGCAAGGGCCGTCTTCGACGAGGCCGGCAGCGTACTCGGCCAAACGCTTTCTCACGTCATATTCGAAGGACCGAGCGACGAGCTGACGCGCTCCAGCAATGCACAGCCCGCGTTACTTGCCGTGAGCATCGCCTTCCTGCGGGCGCTCGAGGAGCGCCTCGGGGACAACGCCCCGCAGCCTGCTTACGTCGCCGGTCACAGCCTCGGCGAGTACACGGCCCTGGTCGCATCCGGCTCACTGAGCCTTGCTGAAGGTCTGCGCCTTGTCCGTCTTCGAGGCGAGGCGATGCAACATGCGTCCGATGCCACGCCGAGCGGCATGGCGGCGCTCATCGGGATGCAACTGGCCGGCGTGCAAGCGGTGTGTGCGGAGACGGGCGCAGAGGTGGCCAACGTCAACAGCGAGCAGCAGATCGTGATCGCGGGGGCGCGGGAGGATCTCAACCGCGCCATCGCGCTTGCAAGCGAGCGGGGTGCACGGCGCGCGATCCCGCTGGATGTCGCGGGTGCCTTCCATTCGCGGGTCATGCGCCCCGCCCAGAACGCGCTTAACGAGGCGCTGCTGGACGTCGAGATTCGCGCGCCTTCGGTCCCGCTGGTTGCCAACACGACGGGTCGGCCGATGACCGAGCCGGAAGCGATACGCGCGGAGCTGGCGCAGCAGGTGTGCGCGCCGGTGCTGTGGCAGCAGTCGGTCGAGTTCATGGCGGACGCAGGCGTGCAGCGGTTCGTCGAGATAGGGCCGGGGAACGTGCTTGCGGGGCTGGCCAAACGCGTCGCACCCGGCTGTGAGACCGCCAACGTTCGCAGCCTAGACGGCATCGTGGCACTCGCGTAACCTAGGATTCGCTCCGGCAGCACGCCATAGCTATGTCCGACGCATCATCCTCCAAGTCACACGGGCCCGGCGCGCAGCGGCGAGGGCGCATCCTCGCGCTGCAAGTCCTGTACGAAAGCGACCTGACGGAACACAGCTGGCGCAACGCACTAGTGCACCAGGCCTGCGTGATGCGCTTCTCGAAGCAGGCGCTGCCATATGCTGAGCGCTGGGTCGACGGCGTGCTGGCCCACCAGGTGGAGATGGATACGTTGATACGCCGACTCGCCCCCGCCTGGCCTGTCGATCAGCTCGCTGTCGTGGACCGGAACGTCCTGCGGCTGGCCCTGTACGAACTGCGCTACGAGCGCGACACTCCGGCAAAGGTCGTTATCAACGAAGCCGTGGAACTGGCAAAGACGTACGGGAGCGAGGCATCGCCACGGTTCGTGAACGGCGTGCTCGGAGCGGCACTGGAAGAAGAAGCCATCGCGCTGGAGCGATGAGCGCTAATCCGAGGAGAATGGAATGGCAAGTGTGCTTGAACGTGTGCGCAATGTAGTGGTCGACCGCCTGGGCGTGGATGAGGAGGCCGTCAAGCCCGAGTCCTCGTTCGTGGACGACCTCAACGCCGACTCACTGGACATCGTCGAACTGGTCATGGCACTGGAGGAGGAATTCTCCGAGGGCGACGAGGGGCTGAAGATACCGGACGAGGACGCCGAGGGGATTCGCACCATCCAAGACGCGATCGACTACATCAAGGGCAAAGGCTTCAGCGACTAGCCACCCGCTTGGTCTGCGGTTCTGGACGCAGCCGCTCTCTTGAAGTTGGCTCGGCCCAGGTCGTATTGTCGCGCCACGCAATCCCTGCGCCCGAGGTGGGACGTGGCAGACCTCAGCTCCATCGACCAGCGCATTCGGCGGTGCGCCGAGTGTGCATTGCACGAGACGCGTACCAACGCCGTACCGGGCGAGGGCTCACCCCAAGCCGACCTCATGTTCATCGGCGAGGGCCCCGGCCTTCACGAGGACCGTCTGGGGAGGCCGTTCGTCGGGCCCGCGGGCCAGTTCCTGAACGAGCTGCTCGGCTCGGTCGGGCTGCGGCGCGAGGAGGTGTATATCACCAACATGGTGAAGTGCCGCCCTCCCCACAACCGCGACCCCTTCCCCGGAGAGATTGCGTCCTGCTCCGCCTACCTGGAGGAGCAGATCGCGACTATCCGCCCCAAGGTCATCATCCCGCTGGGGCGGCACGCGCTGGCCAGATGGTTTCCCAATGGAAGCATCGGGAAGCTGCGCGCCAAGCCGAAACGGTTCGGCGACGTGACGGTGCTGCCCATGTACCACCCGGCGGCGGCACTGCACAACGGCAACCTGCGCGGCACGATAGTGGCCGACTTCGCGCAGGTGGGGGACCTGCTCAATGAGAGCCCGCCCCCTGCGGCACCTCTCCAACCGGTTACAGGGCAGCCCTCACTGCTCGACGGGACGATTACGCCCGTGCCCGCCGTGCCGCAGGCCGACGAACCGCCAGTGGAGGCGCCTGAACCGCAGCACCTGGTAGGGCAGCCCTCTCTGTTCTAGGAAAGCGGGACACCGGCGCAGGAATTTGCTTAGCATGGCGACGATGGCCGATTCCGTTCGCATAATCCCTCTTGGCGGCCTCGGAGAGGTCGGCAAGAACATGATGGCGCTCGAGTGCGGCGGCGACATCATCGTCATCGACGCCGGGGTCATGTTCCCCAAGGAGGACATGCTGGGCGTCGACCTCGTGCTGCCGGATACGACGTACCTCGTGGACAACGCGCCGAGCGTACGCGCGGTGGTGATTACGCACGGGCACGAGGACCACATCGGCGCCCTGCCCTACGTGCTGCAGGACCTCGACGTTCCCGTCTACGCGCCGCCGCTGGCCTACGAGCTGGTCAAGGTGAAGCTGGAGGAGCACGACACGCTGAGGGGCCACGAACTGCACGAGGTGCGGCCCGGGGAGGTGCGGTCCTTTGGCGCACTGTCTGTCGAGTTCTTCCGCGTCTGCCACAGCATCCCCGATGCGTGCGGGCTGGCCATTCAAACGCAGCTGGGGACCATCGTCCATACAGGCGACTTCAAGATCGACCACACCCCCGTCGATGGCAGAGCGCTTGATCTGCAGCGCATCGGCGAGCTGGGGCGGGAAGGCGTGCTGCTGCTCCTCTCCGACTCGACGGCCGCCGAATCGCCCGGCCACACACCATCGGAGCAAGTAGTGAGCGAGGGACTCAAGCACGTCATGGCCGATGCGCCCGGGCGTGTGCTGGTTGCGACATTCGCGTCGCTCATCGCACGCATCCAGCAGGTCATCGACGCCGCCGTCCATGACGGGCGCAAGGTCGCGTTCGCGGGCCGAAGCATGATGGACAACGTGAAGATGGCACTGAACAAGGGCTATTTGCAGGCGCCCAGCGGCGTCATCATCGATATCGCGGACCTCGAGTTGCTACCTCCGGAACGGCAGGTCATCGTCATCACGGGCAGCCAGGGCGAGCCCACTTCCGTGCTCGTGCGCATCGCCAACCGGCGGTACCGCGGGATCACCGTCGGCGAAGGAGACACCGTCATCCTGTCGGCGTCGACCATTCCGGGCAACGAACGCGTGGTCGCAAGGACGCTCGACGATCTCGTGCGCCAAGGGGCGCGCGTGGTGACGCCGCGAACGGCGCCGGTTCACGTGGGCGGGCACGGCAGCCAGGAGGAGCTGAAGCTGATGCTCCGCCTCATCGAGCCGCGCTACTTCGTCCCTGTCCACGGCGAGTACCGCATGCTGGCGGCGCATGCCGAGCTCGCCCGAGCGGTAGGCGTCACGCTCGAGAACGTCTTCGTGCTGGAGGACGGCGACGTGCTCGAGATATCGGAGGAAGAGGCCAGAATCGTCGAGCAGGTACCCGCCGGCCATGTCTACGTCGATGGGGCGGAGCGCTTCGACATGTCGAGCGTCATCCTGCGCGACCGCAGGCGTTTGGCGGAGGAGGGTTTCGCCGTCGTCGTCATCCCATTCGACCACTCGCGCGGGCAGCTTGCGGGGAAGGTCGAGGTCATCACGCACGGCTTCGTCGACGCGGCACGCGCGCAGGAGTTGAGCGAGCAGGCAGCACATTTGTTGGCCAATCAGGTGTTCAACAACGACGGTTACCCCATAGAGTGGGGGGAAGCACGACAGACCATCCGCTCGGCGCTTGGAGCACTGCTCCATCGCGAGACAGGGCGCCGTCCGTTCATCATTCCCGTGCCGGCCGAGGTCTGAGGCAGCCACAGAGGGAGAAGACGAAGCGCAGTGATCAGAGCGATTAGCACCGGCTGGCTAGTATTCCTTGCAGTCCTCGTGTGCGTAGCGGCCTTCATTGCGGCGATTGTCGTCTTTGAGCCGCCGTGGGCCATCGACCCGCTCAGGAGCGCCGGCGAACGCGCATTCGAGACGCTGGGCGCAGCGCTCTACCCCATAGCAGCATGGGGCATCGCCTTCCTGCTCATCGCGCGTTTCAAGCCGCGCTGGCTCTACCGCCGGTGGCGGCTGATGTTGGGGACGGCGGCCGTCGTGTTCGGCGCCCTGACCGCACTCTCGCTATTCGAAGCGGGGCTGCCCCTCATCGGCGAGGCGAAACTGGGCGGCAGCGTCGGTCAAGACGTTGCCGGCGGAAGCCTGCTCGTCGGCTGGACGATAGCAATCGCCAGCGCACTTGTGGGGACGTTCCTCATCCTGGCGAAGCCGCTGGCATGGCTGAGGCGCAGGATCCAACGGCAGCCTCAGCCGGTACCCGAGGTCGAAGAGGAGCCGGAGCCATTCGGTTTCCCGGAGCGCGCGGGCCGCTTGGCTGGGACAGGTGCTCGAGAGGTGCTCGATCGGGCGTCTGATGTGCGGCAATCCATCGTCGCTCGTGACGAGCCGGTACGCGCCGCAGAGCCGCAACGTGTCCAAGCTCCTTCACGCCGATGGGATGAAGACGCGGACTCTAGCCGCGACACACGGCGCACGCTCGAACCCGTGTCCGAGGCGCCGTTGGGGCCGGAGACGCGCAAAGGCCTGCACACGCTCCTGGGCACCAACCTGGGGTACCTGCGGCGCGTCATGCGCAACCTGAGCGACCCCGAGGCGTCGCCAAAGCGCATCGCCGCCGAATCCCGCAAGGCGCCCGCGCCGCAGGCACCGGCCAGGGACGAGGCGCCGCCTCTACGGGAGCTGGGGCATTCTCCCGCGCGCGAGGCGCTTGCGACAGCGCACGCCATCGCCGATGAGGTGTTGCACACGCCTCCCGGCGAGCTGCGCCGCGCGCAGGACGGTGCAACGCCGCGCAGCACACAGCCCATGTTCATGGAGGACGACGACGCGCTGCTGGACGTCAGCCCATCGCTGGAGACGGACATGCCCGCGCCGCCGAGGCCAACCCAGGAGCCGCAGCAGCCGGTATCTCGCGTTCGCCCACAGCCTACCGACGAGGTGTGGTCGCTGCCGTCGGCTCGAGTCCTGGCTCCCGCAGGGGAGGAGGCGGACATAACGGAGGAGCACAAGGAGATCGCGCGCATCATCGAGGACACGCTCAGCGACCACCGCGTCGAGGTGCGGGTCGCGGAGGTGCGCGTTGGCCCGAGCGTCACGATGTACGGGCTCGTTCCGGGGTGGAGCCGCAGGATGGGCAGCGCAAGGCTGCCGGAAGACGACCCCGCCTCCCTCGAGGGAGCGAAGCGCGTCCGCGTCGACGCCATTCTGCAACGCGAGAAGGACCTGGCACTGGCACTGGCCGCGCCAAGCCTGCGCATCGAGGCGCCGGTGCCCGGCGAGTCGGTTGTCGGCGTCGAGGTTCCCAACCGCCGATCAACGCCCGTTCCAATCCGGGCGGTGCTGGAATCGGAGTCCTACCAGGACATCGTCAGCGAAGGCGGATTGGCGGTGGCCCTCGGCCAGGCATCGGCCGGCGAGCCCGTCGCCGTCAACCTGCAGAAGATGCCGCACCTGCTCGTTGCGGGGGCGACGGGCAGCGGCAAGAGCGTCTGCATGAACACCATCATCTCGTCGCTCATCATGAACCAGCAGCCGAGCGACGTGCGCATGCTGCTGATCGACCCCAAGCGTGTTGAATTGACCCCCTACAACGGGGTACCTCACCTCGTTGCACCGGTCGTGGTCGACCCCGACCGCGTCGTGCGACTGCTGCGCGGCGCCATCCAGGAGATGCTGCGCCGCTACCAGTTGCTCGAGGAGGCGGGCGTGCGCAACCTCCAGTCTTACAACCGCAGTCCGCGCAAGACGGAGGACATTCCCTACCTCGTCATCTGCATCGATGAGCTGGCCGATTTGATGATGACGTCGTCGTTCGATGTCGAGCAGGGCATCTGCCGCCTGGCGCAACTGGGCCGCGCCACGGGCATCCACCTCATCGTCGCCACGCAGCGGCCCTCAGTGGACGTCGTCACGGGGCTCATCAAGGCCAACTTCCCGAGCCGCATCTCCTTCGCCGTCGCCTCCAAGGTCGACTCGCGGACCATTCTCGACATGGCGGGAGCCGAGCGATTGTTGGGGCGCGGCGACATGCTCTTCCTGTCGCCTGACGCCGCGAAGCCGCGCCGCGTCCAGGGCACCTACATCAGCGAAGACGAGACGGAGGCGATCGCGAGCCACTGGCGGATGCAGCGCGGCCCCGAGGTTGCAGAAATCGACCTCGAAGCGCTGGCCGAAGAAGCGGAGCGGGCGGGCGTCACCATGAGCGGCGCCCCGGCGAACACCGACGGCGACGAGGACTCGCTGATGGATCGCGCGCTGCAGTTGGCACAGGTCGAGCGGGCGCTGTCCACGTCGCTGCTCCAGCGCAAGCTGGGCATCGGCTACCCGCGCGCGGCGCGCCTGATGGACCAGCTGGAGGCGGAGGGCATCGTCGGCCAAAGCTCTGCGCCAGGCAAACCGCGTCCGGTCATCATTCCGCAAGACGGCCAGTAGGGAATAACGGCTTTGCTACACAAGCGCCCTCAGCGATGAGGTGGCGCCAGACTAAGGACTAGAGGGCTCTGACCAAAGCAGGCTTCAATGGCGAAGACTAATGGAGAAACCACCTAGCCCAGCGATTACCCTTTTGCCTACGTTATTTGCCAACAACAGGGGCTAGCAGTCGGGCAGGTTGTCTAGGTTGTTCTTGGAGGTGCTGTCTGCATTGGTCGCCAAGTACTTCTTTCCGTTACCTAGCGTTCGAACGTGGACATTAGAACGGTAGCCTGCCTCTTCCACGTAGTAGGTGTGGGTTCCCTTTTCGATGTGGTCTATGGCCTCCACTTTGGATGCGTTGCCCCACAGGCCACACAACTTCGTAATGTCGCAATCTTCGTCTTTGCCCGTCTCTCTCACACGTCTATCTGCCACGCTCAAGTCCTTCTGCCCTTTGAAGGGGCGGGGTTGATGCATAGTAGCCTAGCAGCGGGCGCTCCGCACGACAAACGCCTAGGCGATAAGGTCGACATAGCGCAAGCGTTTGCCCACCATCCCGCGCATGATGAACTGCAACCGCCCCAGAGCATCAAGCAGCCGGGAATTGTGCCTGCCGACGAACTCTGTGACATAGCGGAAGAGATGCTTGGCGTTCATCCAATGGCACGTGCCCTTGTAGGTTCGTTTGAACACCACCCAGAAAGACTCGAAGTTCCGGATGTAGGTGTCGCCGTTGACGTACTCATGGTCTGAGTGCTGGACGACCTGATGCCGCCTCGGGATGCCCGTGTAGGAGGAGTGCTCGCCAGTCAAGACGGTGGTACCTGACTTGCTATGCGCCCTCACGAACGTCTGCAACGTAGACTTGTAGGTGGCGGTCACGTGCGTAGCCCGCACTGGCCGGTCAACCTATCAAACGCGCCCACCACCTCCTCTTTGCCTGCCATGCTGTCGTGCAACTTCTTGTACCAATGCTTGTTCGTCTCCCTGCCGCCCACGAAGGTCTCGTCGAACTCGACCGGCCCGTCGAATGGAGCGGGGTCGACCTCCATTGCCTTGTGGCCGGCGAAGCATGGCGACGTGCTTGTCCGCTGGCCAATAGGGCGGCCCAGCAGATAGCGGTGGGTTTAGGGATGGTGAACGTCACCATCTGTATGGCCCAATCGGCATGGGCGCAATGCGCTTGCCTCCCCGGCCCTTTTTCCCTCCTACCAACATTGTGCCTCACCGCACCTCGCCGCTACAAACTCTGCACCGAGAGCAAGCGCCGCCCGCTTATGGCTTCGGCCTAGCCCGTGTCGGGTAAGTCCGGCAAACACCGCAGCGCCACCTGACTGGGCAACAGGCGCTCAGCCACCTGGAGCAGTTTCAGCCGCAGCGCATCATCCTTATTCCATTGGATTTGCTGTAGGAAGGGGTGCCGTGTCCCTAGGAGCACCGTGTCGCTGTCTCAACGGTAACAAATTGATATACTGCCGCCGGAGCAGGACAACGGGCTGCTCCAAGAGAGTGTAGGTGCTCTAATGCGCTCGGAGGCAGGATGTCTGAGTTCTTGCGGCCACGGCTAACCGGTCAACGCTTTGAAGGTGGCTCTATTCCGCTCGAGATGCTGAACGAGCTCCCGGCCTTGGGCGAAATGATTGTCGCTGTGGCCAAGTGGCGATACCTTCGGGATCATCCTGACCGAAAGCGTACCCCGAGGGGTTTTGCCGAGAGCGCCTCACTCAGGCTTACGGGAGTGGAGCAGGGGAGTGCAATTCCCATCATCGAGATATCGTTCGCCTCTCCCTCTTCTCCGGACACTCCTCAACTCCCGGGGATGCCCGGCGAATTTGGAAAGTACTTTGAGGAGGCGCGCGATTGCATCATCGATGCTATCAGCGCGGCCGAGCACGGTGAAGCGAGCACGTATAATTTGCCGGACGAATACCTCAGATATTTTGATCGGTTCGGGCGCAGGCTTCACGAGGGAGAATCCATCGAATTCAGCTCCAAAAGTGGCGTTGGCTCGGTACGGCTTACCAGGGCGTCTCGGCGCAAGCTCATACGCGCGTCTCAGGCCAGCGAAGTCACGGAAGAAGTGTTGATTCGCGGCTCCATCCCAGAAATGGACCAAGACCGGATGACTTTCGAGTTGCAATCTCTGGAGGGGAGGAAAATCCCAGCAGTTATAGAAGAGAGCCACCGCAATGTCATATTGGAGGGGTTCAACGGTTACGAGGCAGGTGGGAAGGTGTCAATCAGGGGAATCGGGAAATACGACCGTCAGGAACGCCTAGTCAAGCTCGACTCCATCGAAGAGATCACTGCTCTAGACCCAATGGATGTCAACTACCGCCTAGATGAGTTTCGGTCACTGAGGGACGGTTGGTTTGAGGGAGAGGGGCGCGCGCCTAGCAGAGAAGGCTTGGACTGGCTCGCAACGCAATTCGAACAGCGCTACCCTGCTGACCTACCGCTGCCGTTCCTCTATCCTACGCCCGAAGGTGGCGTTCGAGCCGAGTGGTCGGAGGGGCCAAATGCTGTGGTTCTTGAGGCCGACCTCGATAGTCACTCCGCTTCATGGGTCTGGTTCGACCGGGGATTAGATGCAGACGAAGAGCGCGAACTCAACCTTGACGATGCCGAGGATTGGGATTGGTGGGTGAGTGAAGTACGCCACAAGGTCAGCCGCCACACATGATTCCAGAGACTTTACTCCACCGGCAGATTTCGGCTGCCTATGTCCAGCGCGGAGAGATAACTTCTCAAGTATTCAAACCCACGGGGAAGGACAACAGGCGGTTATCTGTATACGACGGCAGCCGAATATCAGCAGAGCGCGCGTGGAAGCATTACATGCAGGTGTTGGGCTACAAATCTATCGGTGTGGCGACCGTTACTGTCCAGGAGTGTAGCGATTTGCAACTTGGCGCTGTAGCCGACCACGTTCCTTATCGGGAGCACGCCTTCATAGATTTCACCAACTGCAGCCGCGGTCAAGTCGAGCGTAAGGCAGATTCTCTCAAACAACGCGCGGTAGAACGCGGCTGGCAACCAATCGACCCTCCTGAAACCCCATAGCGCCTCCTCACCCCTCCCGTGCGGGCTACGGACACCCCCTCGCCTATTCCTGACCAACCTTTGCCGAAAAGGCTTTCGGGTCAAACCGTTTTACACTTCCTCAATCAGAACCACCGGCGCGCAGGGTGTCAGCAAGACCTTCGTCTTGCCCTATTGTCACCGCCAAGGCGGGCCCCACTAGCGCTGAGGCGACGAGCGCTTGATTGCTTCGCGGACTTTTTCTCCAACTGCGGGCGTATATCCTTCATTATCCTATTGACGGAGTCCTTCGCCGCTTGACGGACATCTTCTCGCACATCTCCGGCTAGCTGGTGGTCCCTCTGCATGTCTTGCGGTTCACTTGCCTTTGCCATTGCCTGGTTGCCTCCCATGTATCCGTGTCAAGTATGCAGCATTGAGACTGATGGGAAGTAATGCTTGCGTTTTATCCAAACCAAACCATCACCCTTAGTAATTACTGCTACGTCTATTGGATCACCTACAGTCTCTTCTTGTGGCGAAACACGTCTATGCAAGGCAGTTATGTCTATTAATGCCTCGGCCATCTCTGTCATTTGTTCTTTTGGCAATATTTCTACGGCATCTAGAATAGGTGTAACAAATTCCCTATTGTCAAATTGTCCAACTTCATCGGCGAATTTATTTTTGAATTGTTGATGCAACGAGCTAAGGCTATCGTGGATTTCTTTCTCATTTGTATCGGGATAGGCTTTTCCAATAGTCCTATTTATGATAGAAGCGGATTCATCAAGCAATTCCTGCATAGCATCCAGGGTGAAATTTCGGGGATTATATAGCGTGATGCCCAACTAGCCAGCGCCCAGTCCGTCGGTCACATACGCGGCTCCGATGAATTCTGCTCGGCGGATTTTGATGTCCTCGTAGTTGGCTATGATTTCGGGGACCGAGACTCGCATTTCATGATCAATACGCCTGTCAAGGTTAGCGATGGCCTCGTGAAGCTGGCGCTTCTCCTCCTGGATGCCGTGAATCGTATTCAAGATATGCCTTTGCTCATCCAACTCAGGCAGGGGGACGCGAACGTCAAAGAAAGCCGCTTTCGTGATGCCGGGATTGATTTCACCTGAACATGCTCGCTTCAGCAACGCGAGGATTTCAGGTTTCGTAAAGAAGTGCCTGACCAACTCCAGCACGATCTTGTCGGGATTATGGCGCACAACAAAGAAGCGATTCGTGGCAATGCATCCATCGAACCGTTCAGGGACCACGGCAACCCCGCGCATCGAATCGTAGATGTTAGGGAAAAGAATGTCGTCCTTCCGCAGGATGAATGAGGCTCTACTCGGAATGGTCGAGGGAGAGTGTTCGCTCGTCGAGAGGATCTCCCCGCTTTCCAAGTCCACATTCCCCTTTTCGATATACCGGAACCGAGTACTGCTCGGATGCCCTGTGCGACTGAACAAGTCAGGCGAGAGCGTCAGCAACTCGCCCAGGCGATACCATTGGCGCCCCGTTGCTTTGAGGCGATCGACAAGTGTGTCGTAGTTAGGGTGGTAAAACCAGGGATCGATGCGGTCCTTCAGTGCACTGAATCGAATCTGATTCTCGGGCGGCGGGTCCTGGAATCTCGTTGCGATATCCACCAAGTCGTTGCGTTCGATCTTGTGCCCGACAGAGTCAATGCCGACTTCCCCCGCCCAATCAATAAAAATGGTGTAATCGGCAGGGACTTTTTCGACCTTCTCGATAAACAGCAAGTGCCCCTCGTTGTTCGCGCCAGAGATCTGAAACGCCAAGTGCGGGAGGCCAACCAGCGCAATGATCTTCGCGTGTTGGCGAATGTAATCGCGCAGGGCCTTCATGCTCGGATTGTTGAAGACGCCAGCTGGGAGCACGAGGCCTGCTTTTCCTCCCGGTGCCAGCAGGCCGATGATCATTTCGATAAACAGCACTTCTTTGCTGACACTCTTCGCCTTGCCCTGCTTGTTCTTTCCTAACGCAAACCGTTCAAGAAGCACCGCGTCTTTTTCACGACCAGCGAATGGCGGATTGGAGTAGATGATGTCGAACTTGCCTTCGTCGCCCAACTCCGTGCGCCATTGGTCGGGCAGCGCACTAGCCAGCGAGAGCCCGTTTTCGTGAAGAATCCCGGCGTGCCCATCGCCGTGCATAATCATGTTCATCTTCGCCACACGCGCCATCCGGTCATTGATGTCGCATCCGTAGAGGTTGTGCATGGCGAAGTAGCTGATCCGATCTTGCCGTTGCTCCGGCTTCAGGTTCGGATGCTCGATCGCCAGCCGATTGAGCACGTTTCTTATCGCCATGACGAGAAACCCGCCGCTCCCGCACGAGGGATCGAGCACTCGATCGGTCGCCCTGGGTGGGATCATGGAGACGATGCAACTCACCAGTTCACGGGGGGTAAAGAACTGCGCCAACTCGCCTCGAAAGGTATTCCCGACCATCTGTTCAAAGACGGTCCCCTTGATATCCGCCCCGTCGATGCTCCCTACTGTGCTGATGAGACTGAAACCCTGTAGGAGTTTGATGACTTCGAAAATGGTGAAGTCATCAAGCTCCAGCGGAGCATCCGTCTCGGTTTGAAACCTCGATTCGAAAACGTCTTTGTAGCGGCTTGCTGAGATCGCTTCCTTGAACAGTTGGCGCACACGGGCGGCAAGGGTTTCGGACGAATCGCTGGCGAATACCATGCACTTATAGACCGAGGGGACCTCGCGCTCGTCATAGAGCTTGATAAAGAGCAGCTTCGTGAGTTCATCAAACGCCTTCGCGGGATCGTGTCCTTGTTTTTCCAGGATCAGTTCGTGGCATCGCTGGACCACGTCTCGCATCTCTTTCTCGTCTCGAAAGGGCGGCAGCGACTTGGACTTCGGGATCTCTTCGACAACCGGCTTGGTACCGATCCATCGCGGGAGATCGCCGATGTGTTGCGATTCTGTGCCGAAGCGCGCAGTTCGAAAGAACCGGGCGGGGTCTTCCCCATTGTGCCACGCGTGGTACTCCGCTCCGAGATTACGTGCGTAGGACTCGGCTTGCCGGAGGCCGAGTCTTTCCCCCGGCGCCTTCGTTTCAATAACAAACAGGCACTCTTTCTGAGTGAGGTCACGGTAGACGACAATGTCTGCGAAGACCGTATCGCTTGCGGATTCTGCCGCGCGGCCTATGCGACCAGCCGGGACTTCAATGTCAATCTGTCTGCTCTCGTACCCATAGTCACGGACCAGCTTGATAATCCAGGCGATCCGCACCTTTGCTTCCGGCTTCAGGTTGCCATTCTTCTGCGTGGAATGTTTGAACAGCTTCTCGTGAAGCCTCGTGTCAAGCCCGACCCCTTCTAGGGCCTGTCGAAATGCAGCAGGATTTCGACTGTCGGTCGGAAACGAATTGCCTGTACCCTCCCCCGTCATGGTATAATAGTGCCCAAGAAACGAGGAGAATCATGGCGGCACCAGGGAAAGCGGAGCGCGAGGGAATCACGATTCAGGAGCTGATGCGGCTGTTCCCTGACGATGACACGGCGGCGCAGTTCTTCGCGGATGAGCGCTGGCCGGACGGCCCGCGCTGCCCCTACTGCGACAGTGAGCGTGTCCAGTCGGGCGCGAAGCACAAGACCATGCCGTACCGCTGCCGCGCGTGCCGCAAGCGCTTCTCGGTCAAGACGGGCACGGTCATGGAGGCGTCCAACTTGGGCTGCCAGACGTGGGCGCTGGCCGCGTACCTGCTCACGACGAACCTCAAGGGCGTGTCGAGCATGAAGCTCCACCGCGATCTCGGCGTGACGCAGAAAACCGCATGGTACCTGGCGCACCGCTTGCGCGAAGTCTGGGAGGACGCGGGCGGCGCGTTCACGGGACCGGTGGAGGCGGACGAGACGATGATCGGCGGCAAGGAGGCCAACAAGCACGCGCGCAAGCGGCCGCACGCCGACTGGCCGCTGGGGAAGTCCACGGTCGCCGGAGTGAAAGATCGGGCCACGGGCAAAGTCTCGGCTGCCGTGGTCCCCAGCACCGACGCCCGCACTTTGAAGCGCTTCGTCGCCGAGCGGACCGACTGGCTCGCCACGGTCTACACCGACGATCACCCGTCCTACGCGGGCCTGCCGAATCACCGGACCGTGAAGCACACGGTCGGGGAGTACGTGGACGGGCAGGCGCATACGCAGGAGATCGAGAGCTTCTGGGCGATGCTGAAACGCGCCTACTACGGAACGTATTACCAGATGAGCAGCAAGCATTTGGACAGGTACGTCGGGGAGTTCGCGGGACGGCACAACGTCCGCGCCATCGACACCATCGACCATCTCCGCGCCATCGTGCGCGGGATGGTCGGCAAGCGCATCCGCTACACCGAGCTGACCGCCTAACCCTTCGGCTTCACGCCCGCGCCGCCCAGCATGGCCTTGATCAAGGCCTTGGGCGTCGTGGGAATCCGTAGGTCTTTCTCTGGCATGGCGATTCTCCCCCCGCTGCGCGGCACTGTACCGGCAGGAATCTGGCTCGCGCAACGGCTCACGCGTGGGCACTAGGGTATATAATCCCCGTTTTGATATGAGCTGATCCCATTCTCTAGAAAGTCACAGAAAGATTGACCATAGTCCTCCAAACGGTCATACAGGGTGCTGCCCTGCTTATGGCGATATTCTTTGACCAATGGCTCCCATGGTATGCCTCTGAAGTTGCCAACCACATAGAAGAGAATTCCAACCGGTGCTACGGTTGAAAGGGCAAATAGCTTATTCGCTGATGTGAATATTCGCGAGGACTGTCCTTCAGAACGTGGCGTCGTCGCAGCGCTATCAGCAGCAAGGACGGCGGCTTGCAAGTTCAAAATGGCAATTTCAGCTGTCATAGCTTATTCGCCTGGTGCACTCGGACCCGAGCCCGACCAAGATGGCATCTATCATGATGGGTGAAAACAGAGATGGAGCCGAGTTGTCTCCTTGCGTCGGGCAGTGGACGGAGTGTTCTCCTCCCCTCGCCATCGACTCGATGGAGGCCGGGAGCTATCGCCACCATGGCGGAGGCGAGTCGCCCTCCACTCCTTCCCAGGCGTGGAACGGCGGACTGGGTGATTGGAGGTCTAGGAGCGACTAAAACGCCGGCGATGCTCTTGAGACCCAAGTTGAAGCTGATGATGTGTATGCCATCTCCCATCGCCAACATTTCCATTGTAGACCGACTATCACCGACATGCCCCAGCGCGTCAAGCTCATTAGAAGTCGCTCTTGCCGGAGTCGTTGGTTACACGCGACTAGATTCTGCCATGCTGGAAGCGAGGCCGAACTGGCGACTGGGTCTGCCCCTCTTGCGTTATCGGTTTCGACGTGAACCTCTGGCGCACCGCGTCCATATCTTCGACTTGTCCTTCATTTACCCCTGAGCGAGGGGCAATATGGTCCACTTTTAGTAAGCGCGCATCGAAATGGTAGCTCGCACCGCGCCCTTAGCAGAACGTGCCGAGATCGACTAGCAACTTCCCGTGCTGTGTTCGCGAGGCAGAGTATCGCCGCGCCCTGCCGGTGGGGACGCGAAGCGCGAGCTTGGCAGATTCATCGTCATCGGTGCGCCTTGCTGCGTCGCGGAATACATGAATGATGTCGCCAAATGTTAGTAGCGCAGCCTCTGCCGCGGCCTTTCACAGCAGTTAAGGTAGCAGCGGCTTGCGCCGTTCTTCGAGTGCGGTCAACTCTTGGCAGAGACCTCGGATTACCTCGCGGAGGATGGTCGCGGTCAGGTCCAAGTCCTCAAGTTCTTGATGTTGGCGCTGCAAGATGGCGTACCGTGCCGCGAGAACGTCGAGCTCCCCCTCCCCCGAATTTCATGACCCTCTCGGCCTCTAGACTGATACGCCCGTGGGGAGCGTCAACATCTCGGCGCAGCCCATCATTCTGTTGGTGCAGACCCGCTACGTCGTCTTGAGAATGGAGCAACTGGAGGGCGAGGGTGTGGTGCTCATCCGATTGTCTGCGCAGGTCATGCACAAGTCGCTCATTGCGTTCACGCAACCGGGTGTTCCGGCCTTGCTCGGTGCGGAGTCCCTGGCGGGCTTGGGCGATCACATCGGTGGCTTCAGCCAAGTCTGCTCGGCTCTCGTCAAAGCACTCGTACAACTTGACCAGCACGACGGACATGATGCCGAGGGTTATCACGACGACTGTGCTCAGGAAGAGCACGAACACGAAGCCCGACACGCCATCTCCTTCTTGGGATTGCGACGATCGCTCTAGATTGTGGTTGCTTGGGCTTATCCCGAGTGGAACCCCTTGCGGCGTGAGCCGGGGCATTTGCCACAACGCCACGACTGCCGCGAGCTGGCAAGGGGGCACACGAAGGGCCCTTACTCGCACAAGCGATGGCTCACGGACTGCTATGAGGGGAGATGGCGTTGTGGCGGTCAAGAAGGTAGCACAAGTGATAGCGCAGCGTTATGATTCTGTCATCGCCACGCCGTGAATCCCTAATCTAGCGCCACCTCATCGCTGAGGGCGCTTGTGTAGCGAAGCCGGTCATTCCCACCAGTAGCCCTGCGCAACGGAGGTAGTACACTCTCCGTTCCACGATGGCTACCTCTGCCCCTTCGGCACTAGCACAACGGCTCCCGTTCTTCTACGGCTGGATCATCGTCGGTGCACAGTTCATCGCGGTGATGGCGACTGCCGGGCCGACGACGTGGGCATTCGGCGTGTTCGCCGTGCCGATGGAGGAGGAGTTGGGGTGGAGCCGCGGCACGCTCTTCGGGGCGGTCGCGCTGCGCATGCTGATAGGCGTCGGCCTGATGCCGTTCGCCAGCCGCCTGATGGACACGCCCCGCTGGCCGATGATCATCATGCTCACCACCAGCGTGATGTATGCGGTCTCACTCATGCTGGTCGCGGTGGTGCAAACGGTCGCCCAGTACTACCTGGTCTTTGCCGTCCTCGGTGGCCTCAGTGCAGCGGGGGCGAGCGGCGGACTGTACCAGGCTCTGGTCCCCAAGTGGTTCGTCCGCAAGCGAGGCCGCGCCGTCGCACTCGGCTCGATGGGCTCGTCGCTCGCCGCCCTCACGTCGCCACTCTACATCGGCTTCTTCGTCGACGTCTTCGAGTGGCGCATGGCGTGGTTGCTGACCGGCGTCATCATGTTCTTCGTGATGGCGCCTCTCGCACTCCTCGTCCGGCGCCAGCCCGAGGACATCGGACTGCTCCCCGACGGGCAGGGATCTCCGCGTCCGGCGGCCAACCAGCCCCAAGCGCCGTCGCGCGACGTCAGCTTCAGCGTCGGCGAGGCGTTGCGCTCCCCGACAACGTGGCTACTCGTGGCCGCGACCATCATCATCTCGGGCTCGCTCCAGGGCCTCGGCTCGAGCTGGCTGAACCACTACGAGGACTCGGGGCTATCGAAGGAGGCGGCGCGGCTGGCCGTATCGACCTACGGCCTCTTCGCCATCGGTGGGCGGATCATCTGGGGGCTCATCTCCGAGCGCGTGCACATACGGCACGTGTTCCTCTTCGCCTGCGTGGTGACCGGCCTGCCGCTGCTGCTGCTCGTCAACGTGAGCACGCTGCCCGCGGCGATGCTCTATTCGGCGGCGGCGGGCCTCACGCTCGGCGGCTACGTCTCCGTCCAAGCGCTCATCTGGGCCGACTACTTTGGCCGGCGCAACCTGGGTGCGATACGCGCCTACTTCGCAACGCCATCGCTGTATGCGGCGGCGGCGGGGCCCTGGTGGATCGCGTTCGTCCACGACAACCTCGGCGGATACGACTGGGCGTACTGGATCATGCTCATCGGTTGGCTCTCCGCAGCCGCGCTCGTCTACCTCGCGCGCCCCTTGCGCAAGTCCACGCCCAGCGACCAGGCACCCGCAGCGGCGGGGTAGGAGAGGCGGAGCGCGGGAGGCAGAACGGCCTAGGCTAGCCTGCGGTCTCGGGCTCGGCGGCCGGTTGCTGCTCGGGCATGCGCTCCAGCGCTTCCAATCGCGCCTTTGCGCCGGCCCAGATGGCGTCGTACTCGCGCGTGACGCCTGCACTCGTGAGCACGGCGGGCGTCGATTGGTCGCGGTAGTCGGCGCGCATGGCGACGGCGCCGAGGAAGTCCAGGCCCATTTCCGCCGCAAGCTCCCGGCCAGCGCCTTCGCCGAAAATCTCGCCGGTGAAGTTCTCCACGATGCCAAGGACTTCCACGTTGAGCTTCTTGATCATGTTGATCGAGCGCTTGGCGTCCATGGCCGCGAGCGACTGCGGCGTCGTGACGACGAAGAACCCGTCCATCGTCAATGTCTGCATCACCGTAAGAGGTGCGTCGGACGTGCCGGGCGGCATGTCGACGACGAGGAAGTCCAACTCACCCCAGTCGGTCGCCTGAAGGAACTGGTTGATGGCATTGTGAATCATCGGTCCGCGCCAGATGATGGCCTCTTCCTCGTTCTCTTGGAAGAAGGCCATCGACACGACCTTGACGCCGTCCTTCTCCGGCGGCTGGATGCGACCCTCGTTCACCTCGGGCCGCGCGCTGATGCCGAGCACCTTGGTGGCGTTGGGGCAATCGATGTCGGCGTCGAGCAAGCCCACGGCGTAGCCCTGCTTGGCGAGGTGGGCTGCGAGGTTGACGGCGACGGTCGTCTTGCCGACGCCGCCCTTGCCGGAGTAGACGCCTATCTTGGTCTTGATGGCTCCAAGCGCACGGCTAATCTGGCGGCGTTGCTCCCACTGGCGCTTGATCTGTGCCAGCCGCGCCTGCCGCTGTTCCTCGCTCATCTGCACGGGCTATTTCTCTCCAACGGCGCAGTAGTGAGCACAGCGCTGCGCGGGCACGAGGCGCCGGATGGGTCAGGCGCGCAGTGGGGCGCTAGTCATCCATCCCCAGGAGCTGCTTGCCTTCCGGCGATATCCTGTCCGGGTTCCACGGCGGCTCGAAGACGATCTCGACGCTGACGTCGTTAACGCCGTCAACATCGGCGGCGGCCCACTCGGCCTGCTGCGCGATGAACGGGCCCATGCCGCAACCCGCGGCGGTGAGGGTCATCGTCACGTGGACGTTGCTCTTCTCGTCGACGTCCACGTCGTAGACGAGGCCCAAGTCGACGATGTTGACCGGGATCTCGGGGTCGTAGACGTCCTTGAGGGCGTCGGTAACCTCGTCAACGAGCGTCTTCTGCGTAGTCATACCGAGGTCAGTCTAGGAAAAGTCGACCTCTCATGTCAACTTTTTCCAAGACGGACAAGCCTGCCCCGCATCACGGAGCCGCGCCCCCGTTCAACTGCGCGTTCAGGTAGAACACCATGCGCTCAATGTACTCGTCGGGAAGATCGTCGTACCCATCGATGTGGCCGGCCTCCGGAACGACCCAGATCTCACTGTCGGGATGCGCCGCCTCGTGCACCCGTTTGCCGTGCTCCACGGGGATGCGCGCGTCGGCCTCCCCGTGAATGACGAGGATGGGCACATCCACGGAGGCGATTGCCCTCTCGGGAGCAAGCTTGCTGAGGTCGATCCCGTACAACACATTGGCGAGCAGGGATGCCCCTGGTATGAAGACCGGCGCCACCCATTCGGGAACCGGCGTCTTTCGAGCGATCTCGAATGCCAGCAGGTCGTCGACCTGTGCGTACGTACTATCGAGGACGAGGGCCTTGATGTCCGGTTCTGCCGCCGCTGCCAGCACGACCGCCCCTGCGCCCATCGACCTGCCAAACACGCCAATCCGATGCGGGTGGGCGCCTCGCGAGCGCAGGTAGTCATAGGCTCCGAGCACATCCTCGGCCTCATCAATGCCGCCCGTTATCCGCTCGCCGCCCGAAGTGCCGTGCGCCCTGAGGTCGAAGAGGAGCACATTGAAGCACGCGTCAACCAGGCGCGCGCCAATCTCCGTGGCCTTGGTGCTCGAGCGATTCGAGGTCATGCCATGGACGAGGACCATGCTTGACGCGCACGCAGGGGCGGGAAGGTACCAGCCCGCGAGCATGACATCCCCCTTGCGAGAGAGGAACTCCACATCCTCGTACTCGAGACCGTAGTCCGTCGGATGGTCATCGAATTCCTCGCGCTCAGCCCTGGTCACGCCCGACGCAACGAGGTACGAGACCCCCATGTAGGCGGCGACCAGCAGTATGACCACGGCGGCGCCCCACCTGCCCGCTTTCGCCAGTGTGGTCCTATCCACCTCGGTCTACCTTTGAGCCGCGCTGGCCGCGACCACATCCCTGCCGGCGCCACGTGAGGACGGCAGCACGCAGTCGGGCGCCTGGGCCCGATCCCCCATCAGCGGGCGGTTTGGCTGGCGGCGACGGATTGGAGCAGCGAATCGGCGTGCTGCCGCGAGGGGGCGACCATCAGAAAGAGCGTGGAGCCATAGTTGGTCATCAGGAGGTGGAGTCCTCCATCCAGCACGCGGTACTTGGCGCTGACGCCGGCAACTGTCGTGTCGCGCAGGCCCAAGCTGCCGGCTGCGCGCCCAATGACGCGGTCTACCACGGGGCCCGGATAGCTTGATTGCGCCACGACGATGGCGCCCGCCTGCCAGTCGTGCAGCACCTGTGGTGTAAAGCGGCCAAAGATATCGTCCGGGCTATGTGCATAGACGGCAAAGGCTAGCTCCTCAACGCGTGCCAGGCCAAATGCGTGCTCGAGGCCGTATATGGCGATGCCCCCTCCTCGCAGCACCTGCTCCGACACGTTCTGCGCAAGGTGGACGTAGCCCGCAGCCACCGCATCGCCAGGGACGTCCGACGGAAGCAGGGTCAAGAGCCGCCACATCGTGGGGTCATGCGATTCGATACGGACGCGCGGGCCGTCCAGCCAGAGGTCCTGGATGCGGTCTGCCCAGGCGCCCGACCCGTTCGTCATGGCCACGGTCGCATTCCAGCGCTCCACCTCCAAATTCGGCGATGCCTCCTCCAGCACCAGGACCTGGTCGGCGTCCGCCAGGAGCACCGCCCCGCTCCGGTCGGTGTCCACGTCGCGGAAGGCGGTCTCCATCCGCGTGACGGGAGCGGTCAGGCCGCCGAACTGGACGGTGACCGGGCTGGGCACCTCGATGTAGACGTAGCCCGAAATCTCCTCCTCCGGCACACCGAGGGCGACCATCCCTGGGGGCAGTTCCGGCGAGCCGGGCTTGGCCGCGGCAACGCAGCCGGCGGCGGTCAGCGCGGCGATTGCGAGCAAGAGGACCGTGCGCGTCATTGGTTCAGGGGAACCGGGCCAATGCGCTCGCCGCGTTCGCCGCGCTCGACAACATCCTGAGAGGCGAGCAGCTTCTTCATCTCGACCATCTCATCGCGGAGGGCGGCGGCCTTCTCGAACTCGAGGCGCTTGGCCGCACCGCGCATCTCCGACTCCAGTTCCTTCACCACGCGGGCGAGGTCATCCTTCGACAACGTCCGGCGCGTCTGGTAGGTCGCCCTGGGCTCGGCGGCCTCACGGATCTGCGCGGTGATGTCGCGCACCGCCTTCTGGATGCCCTCCGGCGTGATGCCGTTCTCGGTATTGAAGCGCTGCTGCAGCTCGCGCCTGCGATAGGTCTCGTCGATGCACTGCTGCATCGAGTCGGTCACGATGTCCGCGTACATGATGACGTGGCCCTCGACGTGCCGCGCGGCACGCCCGACGGTCTGGATGAGCGAGGTCGATGAGCGCAGGTAGCCTTCCTTGTCCGCATCGAGTATCGCCACGAGGCTGACCTCGGGCAGGTCCAGCCCCTCGCGCAGCAGGTTGATGCCGACAACGACGTCGTACACGCCGAGGCGAAGGTCTCGCAGGATCTCGATGCGCTCCAGCGTATCTATCTCGGAATGCAGGTAGTGGACCTTCACGTCCATCTCGCGCAGGTAGTCGGTCAGCTCTTCCGACATGCGCTTCGTGAGGGTCGTGACGAGGGCGCGCTCGCCCCTGGCGACGCGCTTGCCGATCTCGGCGAGCAGGTCGTCTATCTGCCCCTTGGTCGCCTTGACCTCGATGGTGGGGTCGAGCAGGCCGGTCGGACGGATGACCTGCTCGACGACACGCTCGCAGTTCCGCATCTCATAGGGGCCCGGCGTGGCGGAGACGAATATCGCCTGGTTGATGCGCCGCTCAACCTCCTCGAAGCTGAGGGGGCGGTTGTCGATCGCGGACGGCAGGCGGAAGCCGAAGTCGACCAGCGTGTTCTTGCGCGCCATGTCGCCGTGGAACATGGCGCGCAACTGCGGCACCGCCATGTGCGACTCGTCGACGATCATCAGGAAGTCGTCGGGGAAGTAGTCGAGGAGCGTCCACGGCGCGGAGCCGCGCGGGCGCCTGCCCAGGGGCTGCGAGTAGTTCTCGACGCCGGCGCAGTAGCCCGTCTCGCGCAGCATCTCCATGTCGTAGCGCGTGCGATGCTCGAGCCGCTGCGCCTCCAGCAGCTTGCCCTGCGCGCGGAAGAAGGCGACGCGCTCGTGCATCTCCGCCTCGATGTCGGCAATGGCCGCCTCCAGCTTTTCGGCGGAGGTGACGAAGTGCTTGGCCGGATAGATGTCGACGCGCTCGCGCTCGGCCAGCAACTCGCCGGTCAGCGGATCCAGTTCGACGATGCGCTCGACCTCATCGCCGAAGAACTCGATCCGCAGCGCCACGTCCTCGTAGGCCGGCAGCATCTCCAACGTGTCGCCTCGGATGCGGAAGCGGGTGCGCGCGAGGTCGAAGTCGTTGCGCTCGTACTGCATCTCGATGAGGCGTCGGACAAGGCGGTTGCGGTTCTTGTGCTCGTTGCGGCGCACCGTCTCGACGAACGAGAAGTACTCGTCGGGCGAGCCGAGGCCGTAGATGCACGAGACGGAGGCAACGATGAGCACGTCGCGCCGCGTCATCAGAGAGCGCGTCGCCGAGTGGCGAAGCTTGTCTATCTCGTCGTTGACGTCCGCATCCTTCTCGATGTAGGTGTCGGTCGTGGGCACGTACGCCTCAGGCTGGTAGTAGTCGTAGTAGGAGACGAAGTACTCGACCGCGTTGTGCGGGAAGAAGTCCCTGAACTCCGTCGCCAGTTGGGCCGCCAGCGTCTTGTTGGGCGCGATGACGAGCGTGGGCCGCTGGACCCCCTCGACGACCTTGGCCATGGTGTAGGTCTTGCCGGACCCGGTTACGCCAAGCAGCGTCTGGTAGTGCAGGCGGCCGCTCACGCCGTCGACGAGTTGCTCGATGGCCTCCGGCTGGTCGCCGCGCGGGTCGAAGTCGGCGACGACTTCGAAGGGGTGGCTGGTGTCGATGTCGGTGGTGGCCAAGCGCTGCTCCTCCGCCAGGGGGCGCTGCGCCCTATTCTACGCCAGGCCGGTGCGCGGCACCTGCGCCGGATTTGGGCCTATGGAGCCTGGCCCATGCGCTGGAGCGCGCGTTTCACGCGCTCCTCCACGGGCAGGTCGGCGCTTTCCTCGACGGACAGCGCCTGCCGCGCCTCGGAGGCGGCAAAGCCCATGCTCACCAGGAAGCTCAGCGCCGGGTCGGTGCTTGCAGTCACCCGCGTCTCCGTTATCAGCCCCGCGCTGGACATGATTTCCACCCGGCGCTGGAGGTCGACGATGACGCGCCTGGCGGTCTGGCGGCCAACGCCGGGCGCCTTCGCGAGCGCCACCTCGTCACCTGCAGCGATGGAGGCTGCCAGGTCGGGCGGCGCCAGCACACTGAGCAGGCCCAGAGCGACGCGGGGCCCGACGCCGTTCACCGCGATGAGCATCTCGAACAGCGTGCGTCCCTGCTCGTCCAAAAAGCCATAGAGCTGCAGGTCGTCCTCACGGACGACGAGGTGGGTGAAGAGCGATACGGCATCGCCTTCCTTGCCGACCCGCGCGAGGTCGAGGGTGGGCACGGCAACTTGCAGCGTGACGCCACCAACTCCGACGAGGAGGTGCTCAGCGTTCTTGCCCTGGATGGCGCCCTGAACGCCTGCGACGAGGCTCACAGGCCGTTGACCTTCTGGAGGGTGCGCCAGTGCTGGACGTGGCAGAGCGCAACGGCGAGGGCGTCCGACGTGTCCTCCTCCATCGGCGCATCTGGCAAGGTGAGCAGCAGGCGCAGCGCGCGCTGCAATTGCGCCTTGCCGCTGCCCCCGTAGTCGGCGATCGCCCGCTTCACCTGCCGAGGCGCATAGCGGTGGATTGCCATGCCCGCGCCAGCAGCGACTATGAGCGCAAGCGCCTGCGCCTGCCCAATCGCAACGGCGGTTTTTGAGCCGTGCTTCGGGTCGACAAAGGGCTCTTCAACCGCCAGGTGGTCGGGGTTCCAACGCGCAACGATGTCGACCAATCCGCCGTGGAGATGGTGGAGGCGTTGCTCGATCGCGTCCGTGCGCTTGGCATGCAAGCATCCCCAATCAAGGCAACGGCGATCCGGGCCGTCAACTTCGACGATGCCGTAGCCCAAGCGGTGGGTGCCCGGATCGACGCCTAGGATGCGCATAGCCGCTCAAGCATGGGCCAGCAACGGGCCATGGGGCAAGAGACCTTTGGCACGCCTATGCGCCCGCCGCGGCATTGAAAGAGCTGCGGCTAGGCCGACGAGTACGCTGCCAGCGCCTCTTCGGGGAAGTCCGCGTTGGTAAAGACGTTCTGCACGTCGTCCAGGTCTTCCAGCTTGTCGATGAGGCGCATGGTCTGGGTGGCCTGCGACGACTCCAGCGCCGTGAGCGTCTTGGGCACCATCTCCAGCGAGGCGTTGTTCGGTTCGACGCCGGCATCGCGCAGCGCACTTGCCAGCTGGTCAAGGTCGGTCGGCTCGCCGGTGACGCGCAGGGTGCCATCGTCAAAATTGACGTCGTCGGCGCCGGCGTCGATTGCCGCCAGTTCGGCGTCCTCCGCCGACTCCTCGGCAACGCTCTCGGCGGTGAGGACGGCACGCTGCTCGAACTGCCATGCGACGGAGCCGGCGCCGCCCAGGTTGCCACCACCGCGGCTGAAGATGGTGCGCACGTCGGATGCGGTGCGGTTCTTGTTGTCCGTGAGCACCTGGACAAGGAGGGCGGCGCCACCGGGGCCGTAGCCTTCGTAGAACACCTCAACGAAATCGGCGGCGCTGCTCCCTTCGCCCGTGCCCTTCTTGATGGCGCGCTCGATGTTGTCGAGAGGCATGTTCCCCTGCCGCGCCTTGTCGATCGCAAGGCGCAGGCGAGGGTTCATGCCAGGGTCGCCGCCGCCGGCCTTGGCGGCAACGGTCACCTCGCGCGCCAGCTTGGTGAACAGCGCTCCGCGCTTGGCGTCGAGCGCCCCCTTCTTGTGCTTGATCGTGGACCACTTCGAATGGCCGGACATCGGACATCCTCCGTGCTGTATACCAGCGGAAGTCCGAGCTATTTTAGCGTACGGGGCGACGGTTTGAACGCCGGTGCCCCGCGCGCCGCCGGTGCTTGCCGGGGACGGCGAGCGGCCTGGGCTCCAAGCCCTGCGGCACCGAGACCACCATCTCACGCTGCTCGAGGTCTACGCCAATGATGGCCTCGCTCAGCGCCGGCAGCAGCCATTCTTCCGCGTCGCCCACGACGCGATAGACGTCGTTGGCGCCTGTCTGGATGACCTCCGCAAGGACGCCCAAGCGCCGTCCCGCGGAGTCCTTCACCACGAGGTCAATGAGCTGAAAGTGGTAGTAGGAACCCTCGGGCAACGGCGGCACGTCCTTCTCGTCCACCAGCACCGGCGCTCCCGCGAGCGCCTCGGCGGCCGCACGGTCAGCGATGCCCTCCAGCGCGACGAGCAACGTCGCCCCTGCGCTCGCTGTTGACACGACGGTGTAGCCCACACCCGCGATCGAGAGGAGGGAGCCGGCCTTATAGCGGTTGGGGTTGTCCGACTCAGGGGCGATGCGGAGGTGGCCGTCGTTGCCGTGCGCTCCAACAACCGTCCCAACCTGCACCGCAACTGCGTCGTCGGGTTGCGTGGGCTACTCGATTTCGAGGCTGACCCGGGTGTCGGCCTTGACCCCGGCAACACGGAGGAGGACGCGCATCGACTGCGCGACCCGCCCCTGCCTGCCGATGACCTTGCCCTTGTCGTCGGGGTGGACAGTCAGCCTGAGGATGGTGTGGCCGTCCTCGGTCTCCTCGGTGACGGCGACGTCGTCGGGGTGAGTGGCGATGGCCCTGGCGATGTACTCGACCAGTTCCTTCATTACGCCTCAGCCTTCTCGACAACCCCCTGAGCCTTGAGGATACGCCCAACGGTGTCGGTCGGCTTCGCGCCGACACCGAGCCAGCGTTCGACTTTGTCGTGGTCGAGCACGACGGTAGGAGGATCGGTCAGAGGGTTGTAGTGGCCGACTTGCTCGACGAAGGCGCCGTCACGGGGCGAGCGCACATCGGCAACGACGATGCGGTAGCTGGGCTGCTTCTTTTTCCCGACGCGGCGCAGGCGGATTCTGAGCAAGAGGTGGGAGCCCTCCAAGTGTTCGCTAGCCTAAGAATTGTAGGGCTGCGGTTCGTGCACTGTCAAAGAGTCGGGAGTTACATCCCTGGCGAGTCGTCTGCGTCGGTAGGGATGTAACTCCCGTCAAGCTGACGCTGCGTGGCGCCCGTTCCCACAATGACTGCCAAAGGAAAGAGCGATGGCTAACAAGAGCAAGGGCGAACGCTCGCCCAAGGTCATACCGCCGATACCCGACACGTTCGAGAACGTTGTCAAGGCCGTCGTGCAGCCGGTGCCCAAGTCAAAGGGCAAAAAGGACAAGGCCGAATAGGAAGAGTGGGGTATGTGGCTACTCGCGGTGATCCGGGTGCTGTACGGAGCAATTCTGGGCCGGGCGTACATCCATACGCCAAGTGCGGCCTTCCCCTGGGTCGGCATGCTCGCCGTGGCATCGGCTACGGTGATGGTGGGGGCTGCCGTTCCAGCCGCAACCGATACCCTGTTGGCAGGCAATGGGACCGAGCAGCGTAGGATCATGTAGTATCCTAGTTCAGAGAGAGGACGGGGAGATGACGACCGAAAACGAACGTATTCTCAAGCTAATCGCCTTCGCCCTTGCTGCCACGAATGACGCCGTACTGGATTCGGACTCTGAGCAGTACCCCGATCCGTACTGGAGCATACTGACCGAGAAGGTACACCAGATAAGGGATATGGCCGAGGGCCAGCCGGATTTGCTGGAGGCGCTCATGGGTTTCCTTGTCGAAGTTGACGGGTTCAACGGCGAATTCTCGGCTGTTCGCATGGTCTACCCCGACGACCCTGCCAGAAGGCGCGAAGAGTACGAAAAGCAACTCAATCAACTGATGGCAGACCCCGGGAATTGAAGAGACGGGACGATTCGCCCGGCCCAGGGCCTGCATAGACGCTGCTAGAATCCCCGCTCTAGGCTTGGAGGCGAGCCCATTGCTCGGGCGTATCGCCGGACTGATCGCGACTCACCTCCTCGACATCGACTAAGCCGTCCAGGTCGATGCCTTGCATGAACTCGGCGAGTCGCCTCCAGTCGCTCAGGAGCGCTATTCCATGCCAGTGCCGGATTGACGCTTAGCGCTCCTTGGGACACTATCGGCATAGATAGCCCTCTCCTCCTACCATCGTCATACGCTGGAACCAGGGGGGGTATACGGCGTTGTCAGGTCCCACGGCCCGCAACGCCATCGGCCGCGCTAGCGCCCCACGCTGAGGCGCGTGATGAGGGCATCGGGCAGGCCGTGCTCCTCCATGAGGCGCTGGGTGAGGGCGATGTCATACTGCACGCGGTGCAGCGTTAGCAGACCCGTGCCGCTGTCGTAGACCGCGTATGCCGCGCGGGGGTCGCCGTCACGCGGCTGGCCGACGCTGCCCGGGTTGGCCACGATCCTGGCCTCCTCAACCTCGACCGCCAGGGTGTCAAGCCCGGGGCGCAGGACTCCCTCTCCCTCGCGACAAACGAATTGCAGATGGGAGTGGCCGACGAGCACGGCGGCCGCGCCGGTGTAGTACCAGGCATCGTCAGCCTGCGGATACGAGAGCAAGTAGTCCCAGAGCGGGTCGGTGGGGGTGCCATGGACAAGCATGAAGGGCGCCTGGTGGGCGGTCGTTTCCAGCGCGGCGAGGTAGGCGTGCGATTCGTCGGTCAACTGCCCCATCGTCCAGCGGCACGCTTGAGCGGCGAAGGGATTGAACGCCTCCAGGCCGACCTCTCCCACCGCCGCCGCATCGTGATTGCCCTTGATGGCAACGGCATTCAGGGCGCGCAGGCGCTCGATGCAGGCGGCGGGCTCGGGGCCATAGCCGACGGTATCGCCCAGGCACCAGACGCCGTCGAGCGAGATGAAGCGTTCGGCGTCGGCGATGACCGCCTCCAACGCAGCGAGATTCGCGTGGACATCGCTGACGACGAGGTACCGCATCGCTACAGTGTATCGCCGTTATAGTGAGAGGCAGCGACTGCAGCAGCTTCCAACGATCGGGGTGAGAGGTGCGCCATGGATGAACGACCCATGACGGAGAACGAACGGCCGGAGCCGCTGCCGTCGGAGCGTGACGCCATCGATGCGGCCGTCATCGCCGTCCGTGAGGCGCTCGTGGATGGAGATACGAGGGCAGCTGTTGCCGCCGTAGCCGGGTTGGCCCCGATCGATAGAAGCGACGTACTCGTCGATCTCTCGGAAGAGGAGAAGGTGCTGCTGCTCACCTCCTTGCCGCCCGAGTCGGCAGCCGAGGCTATCGGCGAGATGGGGCGCGAGGATGCATCGGAGAGCGTGGTCACGATGGATCCGGCGCTGCTCGCCGACATCCTGGACGCTGCCGACCCCGATGTGGCCGTCGATGTCCTCAAAGACCTCGACCCCGACAAGGCGGAGCTGACCCTGGGCTCGATGGATGAAGCAGCAACGGTCATCCCGTTGCTGGACTACGCCGACGATACGGCGGGCGGGCGCATGTCGACCGACTACGTCGGGGTTAGCCCCGGGACAATCGCATCGAACGCGCTCGACATCTTGCGCCTCCGCGGCGATGAGGCGGAGGACTATCGCTACGTGTACGTCGTTGACGAGCAAGGGGTGCTCACCGGCGTCCTGACGATTCGGCGCCTGGCGCTTGCCCGTGAGCAGGCGCCCGTGTCCGAGGTTGCGAACCCCGACCCGGTCCGCGTGAGCGCGGACACCGACCAGGAGGAGTGTGCGCGACTCGTCAGGCGCTACGACCTGCCCGAGCTGCCGGTCGTCGACGGCAGCGGCCGCCTCGTTGGAGTGCTCGACCGCGATAGCCTCGTCGATGTCGCAGCCGAAGAGGACACGGAGGACATGCTCCGTATCGCAGCGGCGGCGGGCGACAGGCTGAGCGGCTCCCGGAGGCGTTCCATTCGCCGGCGGATGCCGTGGCTATTGATCAACCTTGGCACCACGTTCCTGGCGGCCGCCGTCGTTGGAGCGTTCGAATCGACGATCGCCAAGGTCGTCGTGCTGGCCGCCTTCCTACCGGTGATCGCCGGCCAGGGCGGCATCGCCGGCACGCAGACGCTGACGCTCGTCATCCGCGCCATCGCGCTCGATGAGCCGTCGGTGCGGCACGTGCGGCGGCTCCTGTGGCGCGAGGTGGTGCTGGGCGTCGTCCACGGCGTCGTGCTCGCGGTCTTCGTCGCGCTCGCGGCGATAGCATGGCAACGGAACGCAACACTGGGGCTGGTGCTGGCGCTGGCCATGGTCGGAAACATGATCGTCGCCGCTGTCGTTGGGGGCGGCGTACCGTTGCTGCTTCGCCGCATGCGCATGGACCCTGCCGTGTCCTCGGCGGTGGTGGTGACGACTGCGACGGACGTGCTCGGCTTCCTGCTCTTCCTGGGGCTGGCAACGGCGTTCCTGTCGCTGCTCATGTAGGGCCGCGCCGTGCGTATAATCGCACCCATGACAACCGTGGGCGACATCGGCGAGGCCGGGCTCATCGAGCGGCTGGGAACGCAGGTCGCCGAGGCGCGGCTGCAGCCGCCGGCCCACCCGGGCTTCAGGCTGCGTTTCGGCATCGGCGACGATGCGGCCGCATGGCACATGGACACGTGCACCGAGGTCGCCACGACCGACACGATGGTCGAGGGCGTTCACTTCACGCCACACACCACTCCCTGGCGCGACGTCGGGTGGAAGCTCATCGCGGCCAACCTGAGCGACGTTGCGTCGATGGGCGCGACGCCCCTGACGGCAATCGTCACGCTGGGCCTGCCCTCCGACCTGCCGGTCAGCGCCATCGACGAGTTGTACGCAGGCATACTGGAGGGGTGCCTCGAGTACCAGTGCCTCCTCGTCGGGGGCGACATCGTGGGCGCGCAAGCCGCATTCGCGACGGTCGCGATGATGGGCGCATGCCTGTCCGAGCCACTGCGCAGGACCGCCGCGCGCCCGGGCGACCTGCTGGCCGTCACTGGACCGCTCGGCGCTTCCGCCGGCGGGCTGGCAATCCTTGAATCAAACCGCGCCGTCGACGAGCCCGGCAATGCGCTCATCCACGCCCATCGCAGGCCACAGCCGCGCATCGAGACAGGGCAGCTCATCGCGCGCGCCGGCATCCGCTGCGCAATGGATATATCGGACGGGCTCGTCATCGACCTGCGCAAGCTGGGCGCCGCCAGCGGCGTCGGGCTGCAGGTGCAGGCGTCGGCCATCCCCGTGGCAGACGACCTTGCGCTGGCAGGCCTCGCCGACCCGCTGCAGTATGCGCTGGGGGGCGGCGAGGACTACGAACTGGCGTTCACCGGCCCGAGGCGCGTGGTGAACCACTTGGTCGCGGAATTGCCGTCTGGCGCGGTCATCGGCGAGGTAACGGCATCAACCCCGGGGGACGTAACGGTGCTCGCGGACGACGGAAGCGCCCTGGACGTCGGCAACGGGGGATGGGAGCACCTGCGCTGAGCAGCCATCTTCTTCGCTCCCCGGATGAGACGACGGCGCTGGGGCGCCGGCTGGGCGCAGCGGTGTCGCCGGGCGACTGCATCCTGCTGCGCGGCGAGCTGGGGGCCGGCAAGACGACGCTTGCCAAGGGCATCGCCCAGGGCCTCGGCGTAACCGACTACGTCCACAGTCCTACGTTCGTCATCGTCCACCGCTACGCCGGCAGGCTGCCCATGTTCCATATCGACCTCTATCGCACCGAGGGTCTGCTGGAGGCGCATGATCTGGCGATCGAGGAGATGCTTGAACAGGGCGTCGTTGCCGCCGAGTGGCCGGAGCGCGCCATCGAGGCGTTTCCCGCAGAGCACCTCGAATTGGCCCTGTCCTTCGACAGCGATCCCGAAACGCGGCTGGTCGCGGCGGCGGCCACGGACGCGCGCCATCGACGCCTGGCGGATGCAATCGGGGCGCAGGTCTAGGGCATGTACCTCATCATCGATTCGACGACGCGGGCAGGCGCGGTCGGCCTCTGGCGGCCCGGAGCCGGACTGCGCGCATCGCGCACCTGGGAATCGACGCACAACCATACGGCGGAACTGGCGCCCGCCATCGACGCCATCCTGGTCGAGGCGGGTTTGCCGCCGACGGACATCGCCGCCATCGGCGTGGGGACCGGGCCGGGAGGATTCAGCGCGCTAAGGGCGGGCCTTGGCGTCGCCAAGGGCATGGCCTTCTCGCTCGGCGTGCCCATCGCAGGCGTCGACACCCTCGAGGCCGCCGCCTACCCGTTTCGCGGTGACGCGGCGACGATTTGCGCGCTGCTGCCGGCGGGGCGCGAGCTGGTGGCATGGGCGGTGTTCCAGAGCGAAGCAGGCGGTTGGTCGCGCATATCGGACGACCAGGTCACCGCGCTTGACGACGTGCTGGAGGCGGTGGACCGCGGCGCACTCTTCGTCGGCGAAGCGGCAGGAGCGGCTCGCGATACGCTCGCCACGCGGCTTGGCGACAGGGCGGCATTCGCGGAGAACGATGGGCCGCTGGTACGGCTCTCGGGCGTGGCGGAGCTGGCGGTCGCCCGGCTGGAACGCGGAGAGTCGAGTCCCATTGCGGTGCTGCAGCCCAACTACGTCCGTCCACCGAGCATCGGCGCGCCCGGCGCGCAGCGGCGCGTGAAGCCAGGAGGTATCCCCAAGGGGCGCTGAAGAACGCCCCCGGCATTACCCCGTTGCCCCGCCGTGGGCAAGCCGGGCATAGCGAACCCTTACCATATTGCTCATTTGCCGCCTCGTGCCCCACTCCCCCTAAGCAGCCTAGCAGCGGCGCGGCGCGCGCCGCCTAGCTTGGCACCCGGTTAACAGTCAACGTAGCCCGGACGACATTCATCCGCGCACCGGCACACGTACGCTTCAAGGGTTCGTCCACGGCAACACCGAGCCGAACGCTCTGGTCTACACCGATGAGGCGAGCGCCTACGCGACACTGCGCCGCCCGCACGAGACGGTCAGACACTCCGTCGGGGAGCACGTGAAGGAGAAGGCCCACACGAACGGCCTAGAGTCCTTCTGGGCGGTGCTGAAGCGCGGGCACGACGGCATCTATCACCACTTCAGCCCCAAGCACCTTGGCCGCTACGTAACGGAGTTCGAGGGCAGGCACAACGCCCGCCCGATGGACACCGCTGACCAGATGAGCCTGATGGTCGCCAAGGCCGAGGGCAAGCGGCTTACCTACGCCGAATTGACCGGCCCGGCTTCCGCACGCACGGCGCGAATGTTCTAAGGGTGGGGTAGACTGCCCTTAATGATTCAGCGGGAGGACATTGATGGCAGCGGACAATAGCGGGCCGGCCTTTCCAGCGCCAGCCATACCTGATTCAGGCAAGGGCGTTGGCCCGTTCCCGGCGGATGCGAGCCAAGGTATGAGCTTACGAGATTGGTTCGCAGGACAGTCGCTGATTGGGCTGCTCTCCAGCGGCACAGAGCCGCCAAGCATGACTGTCGCTAACTTCGCGACTTTGGCGTATGACTATGCTGACGCCATGTTGCAGGCGCGACAAGAAGAAGGCGGCTAGAGGCCCAACGGCAAAGCCCCCTCTAGCGGAGGGCGAGTGTTCACAGGTACGTTGAGGTGCTAGAGCGTCTCTGGTTCAACTTCCAGCCTTTCCGCTAACAGCCCGCGTAGCCACTCCGAGAACTCCGGGTGCCACTTCCCAATGTCATCGAGGGTGTCCGTCGAATAGTGATAGCCGTCAGGATCAGGCTCTCTGAGGAACTTGAATTGCCCTCGGTCGTCAACGTAGCTGAGCAGGCCGTCTTCACCGAACACCGCTTGACCGGCGTCTCTCACCGCATCCAATAGAATGGCGTGGGGTATGCGGACCTGCATGATCTAGGGATCACGCCGCCATCGCCATCTGAAGTGTGAGAACGCCTTCCTTGCGCGGGCGCAGAACACTGCGGCTGATCCATCTTCGGATGCCCCCCATTCGCGCGACGTTTTGAACCGGCAGGCTGGCATCCTTGTACTCATTGCGCCAGCACCACGTCACGCCTACTTCGTTCAGTCGCTGTTCCAGCAATCCTAGCTGGCGATACTCAGAGACCAACCGAGCGAACTGGCGTTTGACCTTGTCTTCTGCCTCTGCATCGGACTTGCCGTAAGCTGTCAGGCCGATGTCCTTGAGCCGGGCTGCGCGTATTTTGCCGTCGTGGCGCGGCTCAAAGGAAAGCACCGTCGTCACTACGACCTCTCGCTCCTCCATAACTCACTCCTTCCCTCCGTGCGGTTCATGTCGCTGCCTCTACCTTAAAATCGGGGTAGCTCAGCGAGGACACACTCCTTTCCCACGTACCATGTTGGAATGTTTCGTACCATACAAAGTGTATACACCTTGCTGCACGCAAGCAAACGTACCGTTTGTCAACCCTCCGGCGGCGTTGGTGAAGATTCAACCATTCGATACAAGACCCACTCGGTTGATGCAAGAGTCGTGAGCCCGTCAAGCATGGTCAGCGCCACATGCAGGCGTACACTAATCGATCGGGGCTGGACGCCGCGTTCTTGGCACATCGCAGACCCCTCTGCGTTGTGAAGGGGCTACCTACCACCGCATATACGCCGGGCGTGCTGCTACGTGGCTCGTAGGTCTCGCAACCGAGCTCCGATTGCCCTACGTCTCCGTAGATGGGGTTAGTGTTGCAGAACTCCTTCCCGTCGACGAACACCGATAGGTCAAAGGTCTCGACGTCGAACGCAGGGTCGGCATAGACCTCCCATCTGGTGCCACCGTAGGAACGCGGCTCAGCTTGAATATAGACCCACATATTCGCGCGGGTGGTCTCTTCCAGCGAAGTAGTGGGAGTGGGGCTGGGACGAGGAGTCGGGGTAGGGCGAGGTGTTGGGGTGGCTGTGGGAGAGGGTATGGGCGTTGGAGTCGGGGTTGGCTGCGGTGTGGCTGTAGGAGATGGAGTCGCGGTCGGCGGGATCGGCGTTGGGCTCGGCGTTGGCGTGGATGTTGGAGTGGGGATGGATTCGCCGCACGAGATGAGCATCAACGCCAACGCGACGATGGCCAACCGAAACAATTTCATAGGGGCCTCCGGTAATGGATCAGCTTGGATGGAACGGTCTCCGACCCGCCAAGGCGATGATAGCGTAGCGTGAACGGTGACGTAGTGTGCATCCCTGGCAGACGAGTGCTGATTGACGACGGTTGGTTTGCCTCCAACAGCGTGGAAGGTCAGGAATGTTGACTTCAGAAGTAGACATAGGTAAAACGCCCTCGCACGACATAGGGAGGACGCTTATGGAGAAGCCGTACGTGTTCACACCACGTTTTCAGGAGGAGGAGGACGGGAGGTGGAGCGCATGGCTTGAAGAGATCCCTTGGTGTTGCACCTTCGGTACCGACAGAGAGGATGCCCGGCGGGAGTTGGCAGATGCCGCCCAAGTGGTCGTGGGCGCTCTACTGAAGGAAGGTAAGGAGATACCGCAGAGCGACGACGCTTTGCTAGTCGTCGCATGACCACGACATTTGACTTGTTGGTGGGGCATTTCAAGAATGTCCCTATCCGGAAGCTCGTCAGTGCTCTCCAACGCGATGGTTTCGAGTGGGAGTATCCCCATCGGGGCTCCCACAGACGCTACCTCCATAGCGATGGACGAGGAGTGGTCGTCCCGTATCACAAGGGCAGCGACACGATGCCCCGAGGAGTGTTAAAGCAGTTCCTGCGGCAAACCCAATGGAACAAGGACGACGCGCAACGGCTCGGACTGGCCAAGTAGGGCGCGATGGTATGTATGGGGGTGTAGGGTGTCAACAAACCCATTGCGCTACCCTGTCGCTGCCGGTCTAACGTCCAGCAGGGAGTTGCCCGATGGCCAAAGAGAAGAAGGCGCGAGGGTGCCGCCCGTCTACCCGATGCCCGAACGCATAGACGCGCCGCCGGAGGTCATCACTGAAGCAGTGCTACGCGCCAAGCCTAAAGACTACTGGCGCTATGCACAGGCCGCTCAGGAGAAACGCCGCAGGAGGCGCAACGGTGAATAACGAACCAACGCAGCCTGATTGGGTATCGAGAGAGCTAGCGGAGCAACCCATCAAGGCATTGCCTGTCGCCGACTTCGACACTGTATTCTTGGCAGCAACCCCGCAAGACGGCTCGATAGGTCACCGGGAGGTGATGGGGCTCCTACTTCCGGTACGAGACTCTGACACAGGGGTGGAGACTGTCCAAGACTTCCATCTTCGCCCTGATTTTGCACGGCGACTATACCGTACCCTTGAGCACCGATTCGGCAGTGGCGACCCTCATTCATCGGGTATCTCCCCTACGCCCAACTAGGCGGAGGATTTGGTGCACAGGCATATAAGCCCCCAAACTTGGGGCTTATATGCGGTTCTACCCGGAACGCCCTGACTCACAATCCCTAGCGTCGTCGCGACAGGGCAGCCGCCGCAACCAGAATCACGATACCCAGGCCCGCGACTCAGCCCATTCCTGGTCGTACACGACGAGCAGGACGGCCACTGCCGTCACCACTGCGACTATTGCCAGTCCCGTTTGAATCACTGCAACCTCCTTCACCCACGAAGCAGGCCATGCTTGCACTCCCCTTTCCCATCCCGCAATAGGCACATGTCACTTGTGGTAGTGGGCAGTGGATGTTGGATGGTTGCCTGAAAGGGGGTTGGAATGGGAGAGAAGCTCAGAATGTCACTGGTGCCAGTGGTGGTAGGGGCTGGGGCCTATGCTCTGCTTGTTTTCGTATTGCAGCGTTCGCGCGAGACTCATGTCCTGCACGTGCGCCCATTCGTTGCGCAAGTGCACAAGTTGGCCCAACCTCCGGGAGGCTCGTGCTGGGTCTGGAAGTGCATCTGCGAAGATGTGATTGTTGCGACCGAGCATGACGCGTTGAGAGTGGGATGCATCCAGTAACTCGGAGCGAGAGTCATCGTACTTTTGTAGCTTCCTCGTGTCCTTGCAAAGGTTGTCCCTCTGCTCCTCTGAGAGCGCAGAAAGGACGCCATGCTCCCACCAATCGTCACCAAAGGCTTCCATTAGGCGATCAGTGATACCGAAGCGCATACCCCGGACGTAGGAGCGGTGGCAGGAGGTATACAACAAGTAAGGATCACCATGATCGATCACGACCCACCTCCAGATAGGGATTCGTCCAACTGCGGTGGGAGCTCCGGCTTTGGCAGCCTGCGGCGGTACTCTGCTCGTTCTGCAAGCCACTCGCGGATGATGGCTTCGCGGCGCTTTTCATAGAGGAGCCGCACCGCATTCGCGTAACCGAGCCATGCGCGGCTGTAAGCCTCAGTTGCTCGCTTCCGTGCGTTGGTCGGCATTCCGGTGATCTCCTCAATTTCCAATTGCGCGATGAACCAGTCCTGGTGCTCCCACAACCGAGCGCCCAGTCCTTTATTGCGGCCAGCAGTGTTTCCCGACCAGCTATTGACCATCTCAGCCTCATCTCGACCCTGCTTGCGCAAGTAATCCGCCTCATACATAAATCGCTTCCACGTGTCGGGAGTATGCGCATTCATCCACTCGCGCGCGTCCTCCATGGCGTATGCCTCCCAGTCGGGCTCCAGCGGGGGCTCGGGATCTAATCGGGCGGCCACAGCATCCATGCCGTCGGCGCAAGCTTGCTGTGTCGAGCGCTGCGCGACTTTGGCGCGCTCCTCTAGAGCGTCGCGGCACACCTGTGAGACATTGACCTCCGGTCGGATAGCCTTCACCTGCCGCAGTAGTTCATTTGGTACGTTAATGCCGATGCGCATGGTTTCACCTTAAGTATGCTAAGCATACATTAATACGTACGACATACGAATTGTCAATTCTCATTTCGGGGTTTACGCATGGGCGACTCAGACCCCTGCTTTCGAAGGAATGGAGAGGAAGGGGCTCCCTAATCCACATTTTCGCGTCGCCTCCGCGCAGGCGGAAGCCCACACAACACTCCATTAAGTGGGGCGAAGGCGGTTCTCCTCCAGGAGAAAGGCAAGGCTTCACCTTCTCCCGCGGAGCGCTGACGGAGGTGTGGTAGCCTCCAATTGCGGCGGTTGCCGCGACTCAACCTTCAGGAGGCAGCCTCCGCATGGAGCGCACGCTCGTACTGCTCAAGCCCGACACACTGCAGCGGGGCCTCGCCGGGCAACTCATCAGCCGACTCGAGGGCAGAGGCCTCAAGATAGTCGGGCTCAAGATGTTGCGAATGGACATGGATCTGGCCCAACGCCACTACGCGGCGCACGTGGACAAGCCCTTCTTCGAACCCCTCGCCGCGTTCATGACCTCCCGCCCCATCGTCGCGATGGCGGTCGAGGGCAACAGCGCGGTGGAGGTCGTCCGCACCACGATGGGCGCCACCGACCCGCAGAAGGCCGCGCCCGGCACGATCCGCGGCGACCTGGCGCTGGACATCGGGCGCAACCTCATCCACGGCTCCGACTCTCCAGAGGCCGCAGAGCGCGAGCTGGGAATCTTCTTCGAGACGGGCGAGTTGCTCGGCTACGACCTCGATGCGCAGCCGTGGATCACTGAATCCTGACCACCTGCCTGCCCGCGCTCCAGAGTTGCTCCAGACGATAGAACGCGCGCTGCTCTTCGCTGAAGATGTGTACGACGACCTCGGTGAAGTCGAGGAGCACCCATCCCGACGCGATCGTCCCTTCGCGGTGATGGAGCGGCCAGCCGTTGTGGTCGAGCGCGTAGTCGAGTTCCTCGGACAGCGTCTGGAGCTGACGCGGGTTGTCAGCGCTCATGATGACCAGGTAGTCGGCGAAGGACGCGACACCGCGCACGTCGAGCAGAACGACGTCTGCCGCCTGGTAGTCCGACGCCACCTCGACGGCGGCGCGGGCGGCCTCCAGCGCATCGGGGCGGGCGGTCTCAGCCTGCGTCACGGGGCGGCCTCCAACGGAGCGCGCATGGTCAGTAAGAGGGCAGCGTGGCGGACAGGCGACGGACTACCAGCCCGTACTGGCCGAATCGCAGTCTCACGCTTCAATGTCGCCACCAGCCAGATTATACCGAGCCGTTTAGCGGGGCGTGCTGTAGGCTATACGGGATGAACCACGCCGATTCCAATACCCGCGTTGTCGTTGCGATGTCGGGCGGCGTCGACTCGTCGGTAGCGGCCTGCTTGCTCGCCCAGAGAGGCTACGACGTGCTGGGCGTCACGATGCGGTTGTGGTCGGACGACGACCCGGACACTTCGGGACATCGGGGGTGCTGCTCGCTCGACGACATCGAGGACGCACGGCGCGCCGCCGCCGCGATGGGCATCCCGCACTACGTTCTCGACGTGCGGCGCGAGTTTCGCGCCCACGTGATGGACTACTTCATAGGCGAGTACCGCAAGGGACGGACGCCGCACCCGTGCATCGCGTGCAACGACCGCATTAAGTTCGACTTCCTGCTGCGCCGCGCTGAGGCGCTGGGCGCAGCGTTCGTCGCGACCGGCCACTATGCGCGCATCGCGTACGCAGACGGCGCCTACCGGCTGCTGCGCGGCGTCGATGAGTCCAAGGACCAGTCGTACGTCCTCTTCGGCTTGGCGCAGGAGCAGCTGCGGCGCGTCCTCTTCCCCGTCGGCGAGTACGGCAAGGCAGAGATCCGGAACATCGCGGCAGAAGCAGGCCTGCACCTCGCGAACAAGGCGGACAGCCAGGAGATCTGCTTCATCCCGCAGGGTGACTACCGCGAGTTCCTGCGCAAGGAGGTCGTGCCGCAGCCCGGCGAGTTGGTCGATACGCGGGGGCGCGTCCTCGGCGAGCATCCGGGGATCGAGTTCTTCACCATCGGGCAGCGCCGGGGCATCGGAGTTGCGACGGGAGAGCGCCTGTTCGTCACGCGCATCGACCCCGAGAGCAGGCGGGTCGTGCTCGGCGGCGAGGACGACCTGCTGGCGCAGCGTGTGGGTGTCGGCGCGGTGCGCTATGCCTCCGGCAATCCGCCGTACGGGCCGGTGCGCGTCCACGCCAAGGTGCGCTACAGCACTCCGCCTCTTCCCGGTACGCTGGAGCCGGACGACGACGGCGCGGTCTTCCGCTTCGACGCGCCGCAGCGCGCCATCACGCCAGGTCAGGCCGCCGTCTTCTACGATGGCGATGAGGTCATCGGCGGTGGCTACATCGAAGGCGCGCGGGACTAGGCGCGTAGAGGCGGCCCACCCCCGCCCTGCGGCTACACAGGCGGAGGAACGCGCGCTCTGGGAAGCGGGATACGCGCTCGTCGCGGGCGTCGACGAGGTGGGACGCGGGCCCCTCGCCGGACCGGTGGTGGCCGCGGCCGTCGTCCTTCCCGACCTGACGGATGTGGACGAGCCGGAACTCCACCTCGTCCGCGACTCCAAGACGCTGAGCGAGAAGCAGCGCGAGCGCGCCGCTCGGGTCGTGCGCCGCATCGCCGTCGGGCTGTCGATTGGCGAGGCGTCCGCTGACGCTATCGACGAGATGGGCATCGTTCCCGCGACGCGCCTGGCCATGCGCCGAGGACTGGACGGGCTTCCGGCGGCGCCCGATCACCTCATCGTTGACGGCAAGGCGTGCATCGACTGGCGGCTCACGCCGTGCATGGCGCTCGTGAAGGCCGACATGCTCTGCTCGGCCGTGGCCGCCGCGTCCATCGTTGCCAAGGTGCACCGCGACGCAATCATGCGCGAGATGGACGCGCGTTACCCCGGCTACGGATTCGCCGCGCACAAGGGCTACGCCGCGGCATCACACCTGCGCGCACTCGAGCAGCTGGGGCCCAGCCCCATACACCGACGTACCTTTTCGCCGTTGCGCGCCGGGCTGCTGCGGTCGGATGCCTAGCGTGCGGCCGGCCGTTTTCCGACTCCAAACGCTTCAGCCGTCGGCCCGTTCGGTCCTGAGGCCGCCGTACTCGCTGAGCCAGCGGCAAAGGGAAGTGCAAGCGCAGGCATGAGCAACGCATGAACAGGGAGCGCGTACGCCGCCATCGCCAACAGCAGCGAGCATCAGCGACAGCAGGCAATGCAGCACTGTAACCAGTCAAGAGGTGAGAGAGAAAAGCCCTCTCCTATACAAATACGCGCGCGCACGTTGAGTCGGCACCTTCTCCAACGCTGTCGACTTGCCTCCATGGTGGGCCATGGTACAGGTGATGCTTACCCCCCAGGACCGCATTGCCGTCTAGCAATCCATTGCCATCGCCGACCAGGCCGTCGTCTTGCCGAAGCGATGGCTTGAGCCTGTCGCCCTGGGTGGATCGCCTTGTGGGCAATGCGGGGCATGAGCAGTCCGCGCCGGCCCGGGCGCGAGGCGCAAGGTCTTTGCGCGCTCCAGGAGTATGTGCCTGTTCTGCGGCGACGGTCCCGCCGTGGACGTGAACGCATTCGCCTCCGGGCGAGACGAGGGCAGACCACCTACTAGTGCTCTGCTCAGTGCCACAAGCTGGCCACTGCGTTCCGGCGCTGACGCGAGCATGTCGCACGCCTGCAGGATTAGCACGCAGCGCTTAACCTCGACAGCGTCAACTGCGTCGCCGAGGTAGTGTCGGTCGCGCAGGCGTTCAGCATCAGCGCGGAGTCACTGACGCTCAGCCGGGCGGTACGGGGGGCGGAGCAGCGGACCCGTGCCCACCACAGAGCAGGCCAGGCAAGAAGCGCAGGTCGAGCTGCAGCAGCCGAGCAAGCGCTCGGGGCTCGCCCGCGGCGCTAAGAGTACCAAGCCGAATAAGCCGCCTGCGTACGCGTGTCCGGAGCGCCAATCGGCCTTGCCCAAGAACTCTCCATCTTTGGACTGAGCCACAACCCGCACAGCCGAACGAGAGGCTCGATGCCTTCACCAGGAGGGCGACAGACTTCAAGTCCTTGCAGGCGCCCACCCGTCCAGCTGCGCCAGGACGGGTCTTGCATCCTGGGTCAGGTCAGTCACCTTGAAGCCCCAACAGGGGAAGTTTGACTTGGCACCAAGAGTGGTAAGGCTCTACCTTGGCGGCTAACGCGCCGAACTACATAGATGGGGGGAATCGCCACAGTCCTTGTCGAGGTAGCGTAACTGGTGGTATGACTATGGTGGTGGATCACACCCGCCGTAATGTTACGTAAGCATGCTTATGTGATATGGATGCTGTTCCATTGGGCAGCCGAGCCCGTCTGGCTCATGTGGCATCAGGTAAGGACCACGCCAGTGGAGGCCTCACAGTAGGTGGCTAGCTTACTCTCTGCTCTAAGTGATGTAGAGCCGGTCTATGAGATCCCTCATGACGATTTGATCAGCGAGGTGATCGTCCCTGCTATGTCGAATTCCGAGGAAGTCTGGGTCGGGTCGGGATACTTCAGTTCCCGTTGCCTAGCCCAAGTTGCCCCGGGCCTTGCGCACTTCCTTGAGCACAGCGAAGCACCACTCAAGCTCTTGATCAGCCCTGAGATCAGCTTTGAGGATCGAGCAGCAATTCAGAGAGGCATCACCACCGAGCAGGACCTAGTAGACAGACTGGCTGTAGACATCCTCGGGGCGGGAGGCCTATCGGAATCGGCACTTGTTGAACACACCAGGGAGTGCTTCACATACCTGATCGCCTCGCAACGTCTCGAGTTGCGTTTTGTACTTATGGAGAGCGGCATTTACCACAAAAAGCAGTGGCTCTTCCGCGAAGGAGCGAACTGGGTAGCGGTGCACGGTTCTGGCAATGCCACATCTCGGGGTCTGTTGGTGAATGGCGAACAAATGACTGTCGACCGGGCTTGGCGCGATGGCGAAGTGGCGAACAAGAGGGTTCAGAAACTTGTCACACAGTGGCGCAGGCAGTGGGAGGATGAGCACCCAGGCTCGCTCACGCTGAGCGCCTCTGCGGGCCTCCGATTTGCGGGGCGTGCTTTCGACCCTAGCCCAGCCCCAACGGCTGGAGATTTCTGGGAGGCATGGCGACGCGATCATGAGGCCGGCCTAGAACCTGAGCCCCCAGTCGGGGCACTGCATCCTCAGCACAAGCTGCTCAAGGTGCCTGATGGCCTAGAGTGGCGCAAAGGCCAGTTTGCCCACCAAGGCGAGGCAGTAGATGCGTTCTTGCACGCTCAGGGGAGAGGCGTACTAGCGATTGCCACCGGCGGAGGCAAGACGCGGACAGCCCTAATTGCTGCTGTACAAGCGCAGCAGCAGCACCCCGGCCCTATGTTGGTTGTCGTGCTCGTTCCCTCAAGACCGCTCATGCGGCAGTGGGCGCATGACATCCGTGACTTCGGCGTTTCTCCAGTTCTTCCGAGTAATGTGCACGGTCCCGAACGCCGGAAACAACTTCAGGAAATTGAGGTTGCCTTAGGCGCTGGGATTCCACGTACTGAAGCCATTGTCGTCACGAACAGCCTGTTCGCCCAAGACAGTGACATTGCGGGGCTCTTGCGCCGCCTCTCCTCGGAAGTTCGGGTATTCCTCGTTGGCGACGAAATGCACAATCTCGGAGCGCCCACGACCTTGGGAGCCCTGCCTGATCGAGCGAACCTGCGTGCCGGGCTCTCTGCAACTCCCATCAGGCAATACGACCCGGACGGCACCGACAAGCTCTTCGAATACTTCGGTCAACCAGTTTTTGAGTTCGGGCTCGCTGATGCAATCCAGAGAGGGTGTCTGACCCCATACGAGTACCACCTCCATGAAGTGCCAATGTCTGAACGAGAGATCGACAAGTGGACGGAATTGTCCGAAGAGCTGCAGAAGGCGGGCTTCACGGTAGACGACGATGGGCGGACTGTGGTGCCCACGGTAAAGGCCGAACGTCTTCTTCGGGAAAGGCGGGCTGTGCTCGAACAGGCATCAGCCAAGGTAGAAGTGCTTAGGGGATTGTTGCATGGCATGGGACCCTCGAGCGTTGCGCGTTGCCTCATCTACACTTCCGCCAAGGGTTCAGTTCTCGGTCAAACGCGCCAGATCGAGCAGGTCAATGAGATGCTTCGGTCGCTTGGGATTGCCTACCATCAGTTCACGAGCGCCGAGACGGGGAACCGCGATGCCGAGCGCTGGTTGGAGGCGTTTGGCCGAGGCGACTACCAAGTACTCACCGCCATGAAGGTACTCGATGAAGGCATCGATATCCCTCAGACTGACACGGCATTTCTGCTGGCATCGAGCGCGGTTGAGCGGGAATGGGTACAGAGGCGCGGTCGCATCCTTCGCAAGGCTCCCGGAAAGTCGCTCGCGAGGCTCCACGACTTCATCGCCGTTCCCCCCGACACTGAGTCGTCTGCTGGGCAATCAATCCTGAGGGGAGAACTGCGCCGAGCGGAAGAGTTCGCAAGCCTTGCCGAAAACGAGTGGGACGACGAGGGACCCCGAAGTATTATATCCAACTACGAATCCCTTGCGTGGGCGAGGAGTTGATTATGGTAATGCTATCAGAGCAACAGATCGCAAGGGTCGTTGGGGAATTGGTAGTGCTTGCTTGGCAGCGCACTCCCAACTACCATAGTGACTTGGTCGAAACACTGATTAAGATCGTGCGTGCACAAGACGAAGGGTTCTCCGACCGTCTGCGAAAGGAGCGAGTCAAAAGAATCATAGAGGGGCTGGGCATTCGCGTGCTAGCACAGGAACAGGAAAGCCAATGATGCGGTTGCTTCGCGCCCACGTGCGGAACTTCAAGCTCTTGGAAGACGTGCAACTAGAGTTCTCTACGGAACGCGACCGCCCACTGACAGTCATTAGAGCTGAGAATGGATCCGGCAAGACGTCTCTGCTCTACGCCTTCCAGTGGGCGTTCCACGGAATGGCCGGCTTGCCGGATTCCGCGAGGTTCCTGAGGCTTACGTCAACTGCAACGCCCGCCGGCAAGCCTACCACCGTCTCGGTCACGATTGAGTTTGAAATCGCAGACGAGCACGGGAACACAGCGCAGTACCGACTTATTCGTTCGACCATCGAGACTCCAACTATTGAGGACAAATTCGATCGGCAGCCTGAGAAGATTCGTCTCCTACAGCTCACTTCGAGAGGTGACGAACCGGTTGAAGCTGCTGAGGTTATGATCAACGCATGGCTACCGCGACAGCTGCATGACGTCTTCTTCACCGATGGCGATTCAGTGCAGACCTTCATCTCTGGTCAGATTGGGCCGCGCCAAAGGCAGAGCCGAGTCCATGACGCCATACGGGCCTTGCTGGGAATCGACCAGTTCCGGACAGCAGCTAGCGACATCGAGGGCGCGTTTCGGAGCTTACAGGCAGAGGCAGCCAAAGCCGGAGGGAAAGATACGTCGACGCTTGAAGAACAGCTACAGAATACCAACATTGAGATCGACGATCTGGAAGCAGCACTGCTCAGACTTCGCCAACGCCAAGAGAACATGACCGCCGAACGCAGCACTTGGAATAAGGAACTGCTAGGACTCAGCGGGGGTGACATCGAAGATCTGAACGCGCGGATTGAACAGGCAGAGCAAGATCAAGAACGCCTCGAGCGCCGGCGCTTGGCGACGCTCGGGCGCATGCGCGATGCTTTGAAATCAGAGCAATACTCTTGGCAGTTCATGAACGACAAACTCCGGGGCGGGCTGAGCGTCCTATCAGGCTTGGCTGATCGACACGTAATCCCTGGTGCTTCTGTAGGTATCCTATCTGACAGGCTTGACATCGGTGAGTGCATCTGCGGTGAGTCATTAGCTTCCGGGACACACCATCGCCGCCATGTCGAGGACCTCCTAGAGGAGCAGCGGAACGTCTCCGAAAGTCGTCAACGCCTTACCGAGCTGTCGCACTTGGCAAGGCAAGCTGAAGCTGAGGAGCTGAGCCGAAGGGAGTCCAGTCAGACGTTTCCTCTTGTTTCGTCTCAATTGCTACAGGAATTCACGGACACTCGTGACAGCCTCCGTGCCAAAGGGCTAGAGCTTACCGATCTGAAGACGCGGCGTGACAATATCAACGAAGACCGCGTGCGTAGCCTGACCTCGAAGATTCAGGACGTTGATACGAAAATCGCGCAAGCCCATCAGGATATAGGAGCCAAAGAGCTCGAGCTAACGCATGCGCTAGAACGGCGGGCCTTGCAGGAACGAACGCTAGATGACACACAGAAAGAGGCGGCCATTGGTGATGAATTAGCACGTAAACGTGATGTTGCAGCGGACCTTGCCAGTCTCTCAAGGGGCGTCCTTCAGGCGCTTGAGGGAGATTATGTCGAACGCGTGTCAAACCGGATGCGTAGCCTCTTTTTGGAGATAGTTGGGGCTCCCGATGATCCGTTGCGAGAAGACTTTGGGCAGGTTCTTTTCGCTGGCGTACACATCGACCCCGACTTTAATATCATTATCGATACCCAGGACGGGAAACGGCTTGACCCGGACTTTGAGCTGAACGGCGCGTCTAAGCGGGCGCTCACACTCTCATTCATTTGGGCGCTCATGGAAGTCTCAGGGACCATTGCGCCTCGCATGATTGACACTCCCTTGGGCATGGTATCAGGCGGCGTGAAGTCACGCATGGTAAGAGCAGTGACTGAGCCACCGGCGGATGGGTATCCCGCGTTTCAGGTTATACTCTTCCTCACTAGAGCCGAGATCCGTGACGTCGAAGACCTTATCGACGAACGAGCTGGAGTCGTGATGACACTGTCATGCTCTGAACACTATCCGGCAGATCTCACCTACCGGTGGGAAAGGGTTTCGGACTACCCTGTTTCCCGCATCTGCCCGTGCGACCACCGTCATTCGTGCCACATCTGTGCACGTCGTTACGACGAGCGTCACGGCGTTATATTTCAACCCTCGGAGAAGGCAGTCCTATGATCACCACCGTGAATCGGTATGCGAGTCAAGACCTCTTCATCGGTCGGGGCCATCATGAACGTCTACAGGGCTTTGTGTCTCGTTCCGAGCACGATAGTCAGCCGTTCGCTCGGCAAGTGGATGCCTGGTGGGCTGCCATTGCGATCGGAGTGCAGCAGGGCCATCGAACGACTCTTCCAGCAGATCAGGTCAAGTTTAACGATGGGGGTATCCTGAGTTCTGACCCGTGGCGCATCACTCACTTAGAGTTGCTTGCACTGGCCGAAGAAGGGCCTCAAGTTCTCGATAGGCCGGCGGAAGTCATTCGTATGGCTTCCGAGTACGCCAACACTGGATTCCCCTACCTCTTGGGGTACTTGATGGGTCAGCCTGAGCCAACCTTGAGCCTTCTCATGAGGCTTGACGAGGCAGGCAAGTCACCTTAGCGGGCAGTCAACGCTGGGTTATCACCTTCGCGAGGTTTGACAGAGTAGACGCTAGTTGCGGACCCACATCAGGTACCGGCAGTAGATTTGCCAATTCGGCGTCGCCACGTTTCAGCAAAGCAGGACGCACGTTGGAGCGGGGAACGTCTATCGCACGGGAAAGTGCTTCAAGTACGCCGCTGAAGTCGGAAGTTATGCCCGTCAGTAGGCGTATGCGTTCTTTGGCCTCGTAAGCCTCTAGCTCTTGCGGAATCCGCTCTGCGTTCACGCACCTCTGTTCCAATTCGAAGTCAAGCCGCAATCTATCTCCCATTGTGGCCCCTACGCTAGTCGCCAGAGTACGTGTGGATCCGAGTGATGGTCCCATAGCCGAAGTCATCGGCCACGTAACCTTGAGCTCCCCGGCTGCATGCAGGAACGACTGCGGCCGACCAGGCGAAACACCGAGAGCGGCAGCGAAGGGCCAGCTAAGTGCGCGGCCACTGCCTCGCAGCAGGTCAGCGTCCACAGGAATCAAGAGACTCATGAAGCGTTCTGATGATCGATAGGCACCTGCGCAGCCCTCCAGAGTCTCCTCAACCTTGAGGGGCTCGGCATCAGTGCGAAGTCGAATGCGATCCCCGTCGATCACGAACATCGGGGCTGCGGCATATGCCAGAACGGAATTCTGCTTGACACCGAACTGCTCAACAATGTCACGCACAATCGAATCGACTTCACCTGCTCCGCCAGACTGTTCAATTCGTTGTTTGATCTCGTCGGCAATGCCCGTATACTCCTCCCTGCCCCACGACCGAAGCGCCCAATCTGTACGGTTAACTCTTATCACTCGCCGCTCCTCGGACAGTGCGTTGAGCGCCGTGCCCCTCGCCCTTTCCGCCTGGATATGGTCCAGCAAGGTATCCAGGGTAGCAGGATGGCCAAGGTCAGCAAGCCCGGTAACCAGTTTGTCTCCTATTGGTCCATCCCATCGCGCAAGCCTGCCGTTAAACTCGCGAATTCTCCCGGTACGGGTAAGCCATTCTCGATGGTAGGGCTGCGCTAGTCCCCAATTCGTAAGCTCCCGTTCGGCTAAGTCCTCGTCGACAAATCCGGTCTCATCTGCCATCATACATATTCGGTCAGTCGGGTCTCTGGCAGCAGCGGACTTCAACACAATCCAATCATCTGTTGTATCATATGGACCAGCAATCTTCAAAAAGACAGTGCTAAAATCAGTCTGGCCTTCCTCAGGGTACAGTAACTGTTCCACGTCCCTCAAAGGAGCAGCAATTCCTATCATCTGCTTTAATGTTTCGATTCTCCATCCAATTGGAGATGCCATGGTCTCTTGGGCGAGCGATTCGAATTTGGACCATACTCGCACCTCAATTTGCCGGACCCGTTCTCTTGTAATTCCTAATTCCTTTGCCAGTTCTTCTAATGTGACATGGCCATCAATTTGAGCAATACGATTGCGGAAGATGATATTCTCTTTAATGGGTAACTCAGTAATCCATGATTCAACAAATTCATATGGGTGTACGGGAACATCGGTTAGTTGTGTTAATTCAACATTTGCTATCTTCTGCCACAACGTTGATGGGTAGTGTTGATGTGGTGACGAGAGAATGGCCTCTCCTATCGTCTGTGCATTAGTCTCTGCCAAAGCCCATATAGCCAATTCTCAAAGATGGTTTCCTATTGAATTAGTTACGTTGAGAGCCTTTCGGACTGCTTCTTGAATTGCTGTTTGGAATTGAGCCTCACTCATGGTCCTAAACGTTGAAATGTTATGTGGTTCCGTGTGTTCTGATACGATTCCTAGTTCTGCACTCTCCAGAACGCATAGGAGTTCTAGCAGTGCGGTGTTGCCGCAGCCCCGGACAGCCAGAAATTCCTCGCAATCCATAGAGGTGTAAAGGAATTCGCTCTGGGAGTTGTTGGAAAAATGGCGATGTAAGGCATTACGCAGTCGCTGACTCACGGGTATTGCGAGCAACCATGGAATGGCAATTCCACTCGGGAGTACCATGCCCTTCTTTGGAACTGGCAACTGATATAGGAATGCCATTATTTCCTGTTGCAATTCGAGAGGGAATTCACGATCAGCTAATGATCGCCAAACATCTGATCCCAGGTCTGCTACGGTCAATCTAGGTCGACCAAGGCTATAGCATAATCCGGTAGGCAATGGGGTTTTGCCCATCTCTTTTCGGTAGAGGCGCGGCGCGAGAGGGCATCCGGGCGTTCCATATGAGAATGCCGAAACAGCTGGGCCGTAGGCCATACCATTGTTGGCAATTCCACCATTGGCGATCCAGTTTTCCGAAGATATGATACTGTATGTCTGCATCCATCTCACTCTCTTGGCTTAGCGATCTATTGAAGGGCGCTCAGCAGATGCCACACATTTCGAACTGCGATAAATCACTTGTGGCAAGCCAAGCAGACCTTCGCCTGGCCGTATAGGTCGTCAATGTCAATCGGTTCAGCGCTAAGCCTGAGCGGGTTGACTTGAGTGTTGGCACGCATCCGTACGAGGCGGCGCTGGTGCTCCTCCTGAATCTGCTCGACACGCTCCGGCCTCGCCAACTGATCTAGCGATTCACCCTGACTCCAGGTAAACGGAGAACCGTGGTCGATGGCGTTCTTCTCGTAACTCTTCGCCTCCTCAAAGTACGCGGGATGCCGTTCCATCAACCGTACCCACTCAATTTTCTGTTGGAAGAAGCAGAAGGTGCAGCCACTGCGGCTCCTCCATTCATAGTACTGTGGCAGTCCGAGCCCCGCCCCCTCAAGGATATCCAGAACTCCAGCCTTGTCGACCCCGGCTTGCTTTAGCGGCAGCTGCACGATCAGATTCTCATGCTTGGACGAGTAGCCCTCCCTGTATTCCTCGTCGGCACGGATAGCCACATAGCTGTAGACAACGGAGCCACTGTCGATCATTGGCTTCACCCACTGCTCGAACGGACGGAGCTTCAGCTGCCGCGTACACCAGCGGGTCTGCGGTGACGGAAGGAAATTGTTGTACTGCTTCAGCCAGAAATCGAAGTCGCGATCGGGATTGAGCCGGATGATAGGCTTGCCGAGGAAACCCTCCAGCTTGATAAGGAACTCATATACCTCCGGCAACTCCTTGCCCGTGTCGGTGAAGAAGTAGTCAATCGATAGCTCCGGGTGGCTCTGCCGCATGTAGACAGCGAGCGCCGCACTATCCCTTCCACCGGACAACCCTAGAACATGCCGCGCAGGCGGTGTTACGGTCAAGAAGCTTGCTCCTCTTGTTTGAACACGGCGCCGGTGTCTTCCGCTGCAGCCATGCTCAATTGCTCGACGCTGAGTTCACTCAGAGCCGCAAGTATAATGTTGCGCTGCTGCTCCTCACTCGATGCCAAAGCCATCCTTATCCTCGTCACCAACGCATCAACGCGCTTGAAATCGCGATTCGTCACATCAAAACTACCGTAAACTGGCTGGGACCCGCCGTTCCTCCCAACCACTAGCGCCATGGCATGGCGTCTATCTGGCCGCCCCTTCACGTGGGCATAGGCCTCCAACCGCTTGAACCGCTGTGCCAGCTGAGCCAACTCGATCGCGGCCTTATCCAAATCAGGGTCTACCCATTGGGCAGCCGGCTTGTTGGTTGCAAGGCTTGCCAAGCTTTCCATGTCCTCGTCACGGCCGCGGAATTCGGCAATCCGAATAACGAAGGCTTCTAGGCGGTGATCGCCGCTGAGGGCGCGGACGTTGTCAGCACGGGCACGTATCTCCTTGAGCATCGCCTCGGAGAGATTCGGCACTCCTAGCTCAGTCAGCAGGACCTCCCTCAGCCGGTATAGCATCGCGGGGTATGCCTCACTCAACTCCATCAAGCCGCCACGGACGCTAGCAACGGTCTGCCGCAAACGGTCATCTTCGCCGAGATCACCACTAGCAGCGAAGGTATCTGGGATCTCGTCGAAGATGAGCCGATTCGGGTCGTTGGCCCTTTTGAACAACTCACGTAAGAGCTTGGCATTGGACGAGAGATGCTGCGTGCGCTTAACCCACATAGGCAGCAGGTCGTATATTGACACGAGGCCTCTGGCCACGTCGATTGGCTCGATACCTGTCAAGGTCTGCGATTGATGCAAGTCCCGGACGATGGCAGCTAGGCCTGCGAGCAACTGACGGGATGCCTCTGAAAGGCTCATCCACCTGAGTCCGATGGCCGTTGCATCCTTTGCAAGGTAGTCGGTGTCGAGGTCGGTCATCCAAGGCTGAAAGACACCCTGTCTATAAGACACGACCTTACTGCGCATCGAGAGGATGAACGCCACAAGCAGCACAGGGAGCATGCCACCTTTGATTCCGAAGGGCGCATCGCGCCACACTTCGTAAACCTCTGAGGCTGACACAGTCCTGTGCGGATTGGCTTCCAGCAAATCGCGAGCGGCCTTCCAAGCCGGATAGAGCCGGCAAGGGTCATCGTCGGGCTCAGGGGCAATGAATCTCCAGCCATTCAAAGTACTCTGATGAAGTCGCGTAGCGCCCAGAAGTGACTCGTAAAGCCCACCTTCAGCTGGATATCCTTCTATTCCGATGCGGTATTCACCTTCGTGGAGAACCATCGCGCGGAGTAAGGCGCTCCGTGCCGCTACGGCATTGCTCGAGGGCTTCGTGCGGTTCAGCAATTCGTTTAGCAGTGTCGGAGAAGCGGCGAAGCGCTTGTCCACTAGGTCTGATGCAAGTGCGTTCAGCTCCCGTGGCGAGAATGACCTGGCCCTTTTTCCATGACGGAACCAGCGGGCAGCATCGAACGCCCCTACGAGCGAAGCCTCGATTTGCCCCTGCAGGTGAGCTATGCGGCCCTCAACCTCTCTCCGAGCCACACCGTCGCCGAGGAGTTCCGAGGAGTCGTTCCGGACCTGCTCCAATGCCAGTAGTTCGCGAACGAGAGTCGTCAAGTTCCATTGTTCCAAGGGTGCACCCACTACGACTTCCCATTCAGACTCTGCCGCAGCCGCCCGCCGGCACATCGCGAGGCAGTGCGCCTCATCCTCGCCCATCGATGGCAGCGCCAGAATGAAGGCACCGATAGCACCATTCTCTGGTACGTATGCCGATACCGAGGCTGCGACCTCTGCAAGGGGCACGACCCGCACATCAAACCACCGCAGCGCGCCCGTCTCATGGTAGTGCCGCTTCGCTACGATCGGCGGAAGCTTCGCGAGTGATTCAAACCTGTGGAAGTCCAAATCTCCCTCAAACGACTCCAAGGCTCGGCTCACCGCATCCTCGATATCGAAATCACTCCCCTCGTAGACAACGTACGAATCATCGAATTTGCGATAGATGACCAGCGACCATCGCTCCAACCGGGCAATGGCTTCGGAAACCTCCTCACCGCCGTAGTCCGAAAGAGCGATCTCTAGGAGTTCGGGACTGGCAACCAGTCCGGACCGTTCGCGGAACATTCCCACAACTGCGATTGTTTTAAGCGCCTTGATGCACAAGTCGTCGCCGCCGAGGGCTTCGCAGCGCTCTAGCACGTCAACTGAGGATGCCCAGCGATGCCCATCCGGGGAAGCCATGATTGAAGCTTCCAGATTGAATCGCAGGTAGTCCCACAATCGATCGGGTGTGTAGACCTCACTAGTAGTAGCGGCTCGCAGGAAGTCTTGGAATCCCATTGGCTCTGAGGAGTTAAGGAATCCAAAGAGGCTACGCTGGTTTTGCCCGAACCTCCTCCTTGAGATTGGGCCGAGGAGGCAGGCGACGATCGGGTGCAACGGCCAACATTCTTCCAAGCGCATAGCGAGATGGGGAGACGAATGTGCCCGAGCAAGCTCGGCCACCATCTGTGCCTTCTTGCCTGGCCCCGTTGGCTGATAGTCAGTCTCGATCGCACGGCTTAGCAGGTCTATCTGTTCATCGCTACGGGAATTGACTGCGAGGTCTACGAATCGTCCTTGGATCTTTGCCCACTCGTCTCCGGCTTCGCGAGATAGCCGCTGGGCATATTCCTCGAAGGCCTGGTGCAGAATGCACACGACGAGCAACCTGCCATCGCTGCGTGAGGCAATTTCGGCGAGCTGCTGAAAGAAGTAGATGTCAGAGCCCCCGTGAGCGGCGGCCTCCAGGAATTTGCCCATTTCGTCAACAATCACCAAGAGGCCGCCACTCGCTCCTCGGTGCTCCTCAGCGATTTGTCCCAGTTTGCTGAGGACTTGATTCTCTGTCCACTTGGCAGGTCCTGCCTTGTGAATGAACCCGCAAGCCTCCAAGGCCTCCCCCACTGCTTGCGCAGGACTTTCGCGTCGGCCGACGACGGGCAGGATACGCCAGCCCGTCTCGCCAGGTGGTAAGGATTGCCAAATTGCCGAGGCGGTGTTCCCGCCGAGAGCCTCCGCTGCCAAATGCCGCAACGGCGCATTTCCGTTCAACAATGCGCCGAGGACTACGGCGAGACTGGACTTGCCACTGCCGTAGGGACCCGTCCATGTGAACGCGCCATGTCCTTCCTCGGCTACGTGGCGCGCCATAGTCAGCAATACCTCAGTCGCGGACAGTGGACAAACGAATCCCTCTATCGCGGATGGGTCGCCCGAGTCGAGGTCGATGCGAATCGCCCTGCGAAATCGTCGCGCTACTTTGACTTGCTCCGTCAGTGCCATCACGCAGCGCCTCGCCTGCGCACTGACGAGTAGTCGCGTGCCAGGAGGCCGAGAGTTGCATCAAGGTCAAGAGGGGAGTCTCGGAGCACCTGCTTGAGTCCGGCTGTCTCCGACCACCTGTAAGCGCCTCCGGAGGCATGCTCCAGGTTGGAGAGTTTGTCTAGAAGGTCGTTCTCGTCTAGCAGGAAGACCCTGCCAGGTGAACCAGCCTCGTGGGCCAGAGACTCGAAGGAGAGGGTGCTATTCGATGGAAAGCGCTCGTTCCAGAATTGCGTAAGTGCATACCCGAACACGCCTGCGCGGAGAGTAGGCTTGGGCCCTCGGACAAATCTGAACCGGTCTCGCGTCGTTGTCTGTTTGATCAGCCCTAGCTCAGTAAGAGGCGATTCCAGCGCCTCTTCATGGTTGGACTTTTCTGTGCGCAGCGATGTTACATACGTGAGCAGAAAGCACGCTACATCGTTCTTGATCGTGCTATGCGCCGCTCGGGGCCATCCCCGTTCCTTCGCGATTTGCCCAATGGCTTGAACTAGCCCGTCTCGCTCAAATTCTACGGCTGGGTAGTGGTTGAAGGCCCAGAACCAGGTGGTCTTCGTGGGTTGACCTGCAAGGTTCCAGTGAACTAGCCACGACGTCGCCGGCTCCTCCATATAAGGGTCCAACCCTCCCCTTCCGAAGAGCAATTGCCCTAGCGGGGTGGTTTCGATGTGTCTTGTGTCGGGTGCCTCGATGATGATGCCTGCCGCCGTCGCCCAATGGCGCATGGAGGCAACCATGTTCTTGCCGACACCAAACTCGGCTATAGCGTGAGGCCCCATGAAGACGTGTCTGTTGTCCTGCCGACCTACCTCTGACCCCGAGACGGCGTCGAACGCTTTCTTCAACCAACCGTACCGGAGGGGAAACGTCTCGTGCCCAGACAGCTGGGGCCAGTAGCTGTCTTCGTAGAGGGGGCCTCGGGGCATTCGATCCTCCTCGAGGATGCTAACGCGGACGCTAGCACAAGCGCTGACGTAGTGTACAGTAGACGGTGTCACACCGCGCGAGCCTAGCGAGGTAGCTGCAATGAACTCAACGAATGGTGCGCAGCCTTCTCGTGCGGAGCAAGCCATTTACGCGGACTACCAGTCGACCACGCCAGTCGACCCCCGCGTTTTCGATGCCATGGTTCCTTACTGGCGCGACCTTTTCGGCAATCCTCATTCGAGCGATCATGCCGTTGGTTGGCGTGCAGCGGCTGCGGTGCAGAGCGCGTCATCGTCCGTCGCCGCCCTCATCGGCGCGGACTCTGACGAAGTCCTTTTTACGTCGGGTGCCACGGAGGCCAACAATCTCGCCCTATTGGGCTTGGCTCGCCGGGCTTCATCGACGCGACGCCAAATCTTGGTAAGTGCCATTGAGCACAAGTGCGTCTTGGCAGCTGCTAGGTCGCTTGAGGAGCGAGAGGGATTCGTGGTGCAGGTAGTCCCGGTCGACAATCAGGGGTTCGTCAACCTGGATGCGCTTGAGGCTATGCTCGACGACTCAGTCCTTGTCGTATCTATCATGGCCGTGAACAACGAAATAGGGACGATTCAAGACATACCCCGCATCGCGAGCCTTGCTGCGAACCATGGGGTGCTCTTTCACTGTGATGCGGCGCAGGCTTCTTGCGCCATCGACCTGAGCAACCTTGCCTCGCACGCTGACCTCATTAGCCTGTCAGGACACAAGATGTACGGCCCTCAGGGTATTGGCGCCTTGTATATCCGGCGGGGGTTGCATCAGCAAGTCGAGCCACTCATCTACGGCGGTGGACAACAAGCCGGACTCCGGTCTGGAACGGTGCCCGTGGCCTTGTCCGTCGGCATGGGCGCAGCGGCTGACATCAGCCGCCTTTCTCAGGCTCCCTCTGAGCGTCGAAGAGTGGCTGCGTTACGTGATGGCTTCGTGGAGAGCCTTCAGGCACGGGTTCCTTCGTTGGGGATCAACGGCCCCACAGGGGACTGGCGCCATCCGGGCAATGCGAATCTTTGCTTCGATGGTCGTGTAGCACAGGACATCCTAGGAGCCCTTCAGCCTCACGTAGCCGCTTCGACGGGAGCGGCTTGCACATCAGGTATACCTGAACCATCGCACGTGTTGCGAGCCATAGGGCTTAGCACAGCGGAAGCTGACTCCTCGATTCGATTCAGTTTCGGCCGCTTCACTACACAAGAGGAGGTCGATGAGGCAGTGCGCCACGTGCGAAGGGCTCTTGAAGCAGTAGTATTTGCGGAGGAAATGTCATAGGCGCTCACAGATAGAGTGCTCACATGAAGAGTCGCCGTTTCTTCCGGCCAAAGCTAGCAGCCGTACTACCAGCGGCCTGCTACGAAAGCGCGGGCTGATGCCTCACTTGATGCTTGCATTCAATCAATTCGTCCCCTGACCGGATTACGTAGCGGCACCGATGTGGCCCAAGAGATGAGCAACTCCAGGCTGGGCGTTGATCTCACCTCTGACCGAGTTGCCAACAGATTGCCGTAACGCGTGCACTAGAAGGGCGCACACAACCTCCGCCAATTCTTGCGTGCTCCTCACAAGTTCTATGAGCATGCCCGCCTGCTCTGAATCTTGTTGATACATGGTGGTGTCCTCATAGTTGGACTTAATCCGCACACGATAGAGATAGTCGAACACCGTTGTTGCGCTGATGGCATCAGCAATTTGAACTTGTTGTTGCCTACTCAGTCTCGCCCTGCTATGTCTTGACTTACGCAGCTTCGTCCTTTCCCTATCCAACCTGTCATCGAGCAATCTTCGGCGTGTCGTGTCAAGGCATTGCGCAATATGGACCTCCCTCGTAGTCTCGTCTGGCAGTTCAAGATTTAACCCTGATCGGATGTCGTCCCATCTCGCTGGAACCCCCGTCAAGTCTCCTGGTAGGTGTCTCCACCGAAAGTAGCCACCACGAAGCGAAGCTGAGAAGGGCTGGGGGAACAGGCGGGCCACTATGCGCTCGGCAGCCACTTTCATGAAGCCACCATGGGACCTTGGCAAACCAGCTGCATCGCCATTTGCAGCCAGAAGAGCTAAGCCAAATCCATGAGCCGCGTAATATGCCTGCACAGGTAGCCAAAGCGCGCTCGCCATTGCGAACTCCGGCATTTCATCGACCGGCACTTGTCGCATCAAGTGAAGAGTAAGGGCTCCACGCTGCAAGTGTCCCCTTACTGACTCCCGGTCGTAGAACGGAGAGGCCTTGAGATTCTGGAACGCCTCCAAACGCGATTGCTCCGCTGCGAGTTCCAACCTTTGCTGGGTCGGTAGGCACCAGGCGGCGTTGTAGTTGGAGTACGTCTTAATGGCTGCCCTACCCTCAGAGATGTCGTCGTACACAGGGTCGACTTGTAGCATGTCTTCCTCTCCTCTAACTATTAGCCGCACGCGAGCCTCGCCCGCCGCGCGAATCCAGGGGCGGCGGGGCGCTTCCAACCCTTCTCTCTTGGAGAGAGGGTTGGGGCAAGGTAAGCCGAGCGGCTACCGTTCGCCGGGGCCGTATTCCTCGTAGACGCGGGAAGCCGTGGGGAGCGTTTGGCCCTGGTACTTGGAGCCGAGCTCCGTCGCGCCGTAGAGGTGCTCGGCAGGCGTCGTGAGGCGCAGGAAGGATATCTGCCCGATCTTCATGCGGTGGTAGAGCGTGATGGGCAAGTTCGAGACGTTGCTGAGCTCCAGCGTCAGCTGCCCCTTCCAGCCGGGATCGACGTAGCCTGCCGTCGAGTGGATGAGCAAACCGATGCGCCCGAGCGACGACTTGCCCTCCAGCCGCGCGACGAGGTCGTCCGGCACCTCCACGTGCTCGAGCGTGCCGCCGAGGACGAACTCGCCCGGGTGCAGCATGAAGGGGTCATCGTCGCCGATCGTCACCAGCTCGGTGAGCCGCTCCGTGTTCTCGCGGATGTCGACGTAGGGCACGCGGTTGTTGCGGAAGACGAGGATGTTCCGGTCGAGGTGCAGGTCCACCGAGGCGGGCTGGATGCACCCGTCGCTGAGCGGCGCAATGACGATGCGCCCCCTGGCAATCTCTTCGCGGATGGTGACGTCGCTCAGTACCATGTCGGCCCGGGCGCTAGTCTACGCGAAGACCGGCGTTCGGCGCGCTAGTAGCGAATCGTGCGGGAGGCGGCGCCCGACGGCGACAGCGCCTCCCCCGTAATCGTCATCGCAAGGGGCGAGCACAGGAAGACGACGAGCGAGGCGACCTCCTCGAAGGCGACGCCACGCTCGAGCGCATTCTGCTCATCGTGCGGGTCGGCGGCGAGGACGGCGTTGACGCCGACGCCGCGCTGGCGCCAGCGCATTCCCAGCGTCCGAACCGCGCTCTCGAGGGTCGCATCCCGAACGCCCACGGCGAGGTCGTCGGCGCCGGCGCATGGTTCCGCGACGGCGACGATGCGGCCCCAGGCCGACGCACCCATCGCCTCCGCAGCGGCTGACAGCAGCGCCGTGACCACGCCCGGCTCCGCGCCCTCGCCTGCGGGGCAGCCCGCCACAACGACGAGGACGTCGCAGGTGCCAACGTCGACATCAGTCGGGGACGCCTGGGCGGCGTCGACGCCTTCGGCGGCAAGCGCCGCCGCGATGGCGTCGGTCAGCGGGCTGCTACCAGACGCCGCGATGAGCGCCCGCTTGCCCTCGAGCAGAAGATCCACTCCCCAGCCCCGTCGGCTACGTCACGAAGATGCTGCCGAATACGACGGCGACGATGGACATCAGCTTGATGAGGATGTTGAGCGACGGCCCGGATGTGTCCTTGAAGGGGTCTCCGACCGTGTCGCCGACGACGGCGGCCTTGTGCTCCTCGGAGCCCTTGCCGCCGAAGTTGCCGGCTTCGATGTACTTCTTCGCGTTGTCCCACGAGCCACCGGCGTTGGCCATCGTGATGGCCATCAGCGCGCCCGCGGAGATGGCCCCGATGAGCAGGCCGCCAACCGCTTCTGCGCCCAGGAACGGGATGACGCCGACGCCGATGGGCACGACGACGGCCAGCACGCCGGGGATGACCATCTCGCGGAGCGCGCCCTTCGTGCTGATGTCGACGCAGCGCGCGTACTCTGCGCGGACGCCCTCCTGGCCCTCGCGAAGTCCGGGGATGTCGCGGAACTGGCGGCGCACCTCTTGCACCATGTCCTGCGCCGCGCGGCCAACCGCCTCCATGGTGAGCGCGCTGAACACGAACGGCATCAGCGCGCCGATGAGCAGGCCGACCAGCGTCGATACCTGCAGCAGGTCGATGACCTTGAGGTCGACCACATGCGCGTAGGCCGCCATCAGCGCGAGGGACGTGAGCACGGCCGAGCCGATGGCGAAGCCCTTGCCGGTGGCGGCGGTCGTGTTGCCGAGCGAGTCGAGCGCGTCGGTACGCTCGCGGACCTCGGGGTCGAGATGCGCCTGCTCGGCGATGCCGCCGGCGTTGTCCGCTACCGGCCCGTAGGCGTCCGTTGCCAGCGTGATGCCCAGGGTCGAGAGCATGCCGACGGCGGCGATGGCGATGCCGTAGAGGCCTGCCAGCTCGTTCGCGCCAAGCACGGCGGCCACGATGATGACCAGCGGGATGCCGGTGCTGAGCATCCCCGTCGCGAATCCGCTGATGATGATGGTTGCGGGACCGGTTGCGGAGCGTCCGGAGACGTGCTTGGTGGGGTTGTACTCATACGATGTGTAGTACTCGGTGCTGAGGCCGATGATGACGCCCGCGCCGAGGCCGACGGCCACCGCGCCCCACATCTGCCAGACGCTATCGATCCCGTAGCCGTTTTGCGCCTCGAGCAGCCAGTAGATCGCCCCGAACGAGCCCACGAGGGCGAGAAAGCCTGCGGTGAAGATTCCTCGCCGCAGCGACCACAGCAGGCTGCCGATGTTCGCCCGCTCTCCCGTGCGGACGACGAACGTGCCGATGACGGAGGCGACGATGCCCACCGCAGCAATGAGGAACGGCAGCACCGCCAGCGCAGACTCCGTGGTGATGTCCACCGAATCGGCGTCGGTGCCGACCAGGAACGCCGTGCCGACCGCCGCCAGTGCGAGCGCAGCGATGATGGAGCCGACGTACGACTCGAACAGGTCGGCACCCATGCCGGCGACGTCGCCCACGTTGTCGCCCACGTTGTCGGCGATGACCGCCGGATTGCGGGGGTCGTCCTCGGGGATGCCCGCCTCAACCTTACCGGCGAGGTCTGCGCCGACGTCGGCGGCCTTGGTGTAGATGCCGCCGCCAACGCGGGCAAAGAGCGCGATGCTCGATGCGCCGAAGGAGAAGCCGGCGACGATCTCCGGGTCCTCGAAGATGAGCCAGAGGATGACCGCACCGAGTATGCCGACGCCGACGACGCTGATGCCCATGACGCCGCCGCTGGAGAAGGCGACGCGCAGGGCGGGGTTCAGCCCGCGTATGGCGGCGGCGGCCGTCCGCATGTTGGCGCGGACCGCTATCCACATGCCGATGATGCCGGTCAGTCCGGACGAGACGGCGCCCACGACGTAGGCAATGGCGGTCTCCGGCTGCTGCTCGTCGCGGGTCAGGCCCAGAACGAGCAGGACAATGAAGACGAGCAGGACGAAGCCTGCGAGCACGGTGTACTCGCGCCGCAGGAACGCCGAGGCGCCCTCCTGCACGGCGCGGCCGATCTCGCGCATTCGCTCGTTGCCCTCGTCATGTGCAAGGACGCGCGTGGTGAGGTAGACGGCGAATGCCAGCGCGACCCCGCCGGCCACGATGGCCAGAATCAGACCCTCCATCAGTTCCTCCTGTGGGCTCTTGGGCGATAGGTGTCGGGAAAGACTGTCATGAACGGCTCAAAACCGCCGGTCATTGTACAGGGAATGGCGGCCGCAGGGTCAACGGGGTTGGCAGGCGGGAGCGGCATGGTGGAGCCCCGCGGTCATGCCGAGCGCGGCTGCTGCGCGAGCCACGAGGCTACGCCTGCATGGGGTTTGAGATGCGCAAGCGATGCGAACGATGCGGCCGCTCGCTCGCCCCTGAAGGTGCTGCGTCTATCTGTTCGTACGAGTGCACGTTCTGCCCGGCCTGTGCCACCGGGATCGACCGCATCCGCCCGAAGTGCCGGGAAGAACTCGTACCCCGCCCGCGCCATCACATCCGCACCGCGTTAGCTAGGGCAACGAGCGCTGGGCGCGCCTCAGTTGCAGCTGCACTCCATTCCGGCCCCTGCCGGTGCTCCGGAGAGGTGATGGACCGGATAGCCGTCGCGCTTCCACCAATCCAGCCCCCCGATGAGTTCGCGCACCTAGAATCCGAGCGTCGCGAGCTTGAGCGCCGCCTTCGCCGAGGCGTTGCAGCCGATGCCGTCGCAGTAGCAGACGTACACCTTCGACCGGTCCAGCGAGCCGGTCGTGCCTGCGCTGATCTCCCGGTGCGGGAGGTTGATGGCATCGGGTATGTGGCCCTCGGCGTACGCGCCCGCAGCGCGTCCATCGACCACGACGATGGCCTCGCCACTCTTGATGGCCGCGTGCAGGTCCGCCGAGTCCATCTCGTAGGCCAGCTTGCTCTGGTAGTACTTGACCTGCTCGGTATTCACGATCGTCACCTGCAGATGTGGTTCCGCGAACCGAGGGCGCCCGCGCCTGCTTACGTCGCGGCGCCGCCGTCTGCGAGCAAACGCTCCAGGCGGCGCTGGCGCACGGCCATGGTGAGGTCGCCGCGCGTGCGCTCGAGGACGCCGCGCAGCTGGTCGGTGGTGCGGCGCAGCCCGTGCGTCAGCGCGTCGGGAAAGTCGATGCCTACCATCACGTTGTACGCCTCGTCCATCGCCTCCATCAGCTCCTCGCACCGCGAGTCGTCGTCGCGGCGCAGGGAGTCGAGGATGAAGCGGCGCAGCTCGCTGGCCGCCTCGGCCAGGCCGTTCAGGTACGGCGCAATCTCCACGCCGATGCGCCCGGGGGCGGGAAGCTCCTCGCCGGCGATGATGGCGTACACGGCGCACGCCTCGGCGTACTCCTTCTGCGCATCCTGCGTATAGCCGGTGAAGTAGAGGTCGGGGTGGTCCGCAAGGCGCTCGCGCACCTCGGCTACCTGCGCCCCCGCCCGCTCCATGAGCGACTTGGCCTGCGGCAGGTCGTGCCGGTGCACGGCACGTATCGCGTTGGCGGAGTCGCGGACGATGCGGCGCGAGGTCTCGATGGCGAGCTCGCGCGCCTCGTGCTTGCGCGTGAGTTCGTCGATCGCTGCGGACGCAATTGCGCCCATTTGCTCGACGTGGTCGGTCACGATGCATGAGCCTAGCACACCGCCGTATTTGCGGGCGTGCCAGGGCGATTGTGCGACTTTTCACGGATGGGCGCGCTGTGCTATGCTTCCGCCCACTCGGCGCAGCCGTTCGTTACCCTGCAAACGCCTGTTTCGCCGGGTGCTGAGATTGTGGAGGCGAGGCGGCACATGCAAGACGCGCAGCGGGGCAACGGCGCACCATCCGCCTATGGCCAAGAGCGCCCCGACACCCACGAGTGGGACGACGACGCTGTCGAGGGCGCGACCATCGAAGGGCTGAAGTGGTCGGCGCAGGAGGCCTTTCCCGAGCCGACCATCGAGGTGCCCGAAGACTACCGCGGCAACATTGCCGTGACCTCCATCGACGCACTGCTCAACTGGGGCCGGCGCTCCAACACCTGGCCCGTCGCATTCGGCCTCGCGTGCTGCGTCTTCGAGCAGATGGCGGGGGTCATGGGCCGGTTCGACATGGCACGCTTCGGCATGGAGGCGTGGCGCGCATCGCCGCGGCAGGCGGACCTGCTCATCGTCTCCGGCACCGTGACCTGGAAGATGGCGCCCGCCGTTCGCCGCGTCTACGACCAGATGGCGGAGCCGAAATGGGTGATCGCGATGGGGGTGTGCGCAACCTCAGGCGGGCCCTACTACCAGGGCTACAGCGTCGTCCCGGGCGTGAACCACATCATCCCGGTCGACGTGTACGTACCGGGGTGCCCGCCCCGCCCCGACGCGCTGCTCTACGGCATCATGCAGCTGCACGACAAGATCAAGCGCTACCGGCTGGGCCGCCACCCGGCAGGCGCCAGGGTATGACGGCGCTCGCTCCCTCCGTCGAGTTGGCATCGGCGCTGCGCCAACGATTCGGCGACGCCGTCCTGGGCGCCGAGGGGAGCGCGGTCTACGTCGAGCCCGGCAGCATCCGCGACGTCTGCGCCTTCCTGCACGAGGACGGCGCCCACGACTTCCAGATGCTGGAGTCGCTGACCGCGGTCGACTACGTGGAGCACTTCGAGGTGGTCTACCGGCTGCTTTCGCTGAACCGCAACGTCGCGGCTATCGTCAAGGCGCGCGTGTACGGGCGCGAGGAGCCTTCGCTCCCGTCGGTGGCGCCGGTGTGGCAGGGCGCCGTCCTCCAGGAGCGCGAGGTCTTCGACCTCATGGGCGTCCGCTTCGACGGGCACCCGAACCTCAAGCGCATCCTGACGTGGGAGGGCTTCCAGGGCCATCCGCTGCGGCGCGACTACCTCGAGCCTCCCCTACCCTACAAGTGGCCGCACGGAGGCTAGGCATGACGCTGCGCACCGAGCCGGTCACCGTCAACATCGGCCCGCACCACCCGAGCACGCACGGCATCTTTCGGATGCGCGTGACGTTTGACGGCGAGAACGTCCAGGACGTGGAGCCGGTCGTCGGCTACCTGCACCGCGGCACGGAGAAGCTGGCGGAGGAGCGCCAGTACACGCAGGTCATCACGCTGACCGACCGGCTGGACTACGTCGCGTCGATGACCAACAACCAGGCCTTCGTCCTCTCGGCGGAGCAGCTGGTGGACATCGAGGTGCCGGACCGCGGCAAGTACTTGCGCACCATCGTCGCCGAGCTCCAGCGCATCGCCAGCCACCTGGTCGCAACGGGCTTCTTCCTGGCGGAGGTGGGCGGGTTCGGCGGGACGGCGCTCATGTACTGCTTCCGCGAGCGCGAGCGGATACTGGACATGTTCGAGATGCTGTGCGGGGCGCGGATCACCGTCTCTTACATGCGCATTGGAGGCGTCTACCAGGACGCGCCGGAGGAGTTCTGGCCGGCGCTTCGCCGCTTCCTGGACGAGATGCCGCACTATGCGGACGAGCTCGAGCAGCTCATCTTCGGCAACGAGATCGTGCTGGCGCGCACCAAGAACGTCAGCGTCGTCGAGCCGCAGCAGGCCATCAACGCCTCCACCTCCGGGCCGTTCATCCGCGCATCCGGCGTTGAGTGGGACGTCCGCAAGGCCGCGCCCTACGACGCCTACGACCGCGTCGACTTCGACGTCATCACGGCAGGCGAGGGCGACAACTATGCGCGCTTCTGGGTGCGCATGCAGGAGGTGCGCGAGTCGCTGCGCATCATCGAGCAGTGCGCCGTGCAGGTCGAACCCGGGCCGGTGCGGACGACGATGGCCATGCTGTTTCGCCCGCCGCCCGGCGAGGCGTACGTGCCCATCGAGTCGCCCAAGGGCGAGCTGGGCTTCTACCTCGTGAGCGACGGCGGCATCGCACCCTACCGCTGCCACATTAGGTCGCCGTCCTTCATCAACCTGAGCCTCTTTCGGGAGATGCTCGTCGGCTGGAAGCTCGCCGACATCGTGGTCAGCCTGGGCAGCATCGACTTCAACGTTGGCGAGGTTGACCGCTGATGGGCGAGCTGCTGATGGACAATGCCATCTACCGCAACGTCTACAACTTCGTCGTGGACGGGCTCGGGACGGAGTGGGCGTGGCTCGCCTGGCTCGTCGCCGGGTTCACCATCGTCATGCTGGTCGTGAACGCCGTCATGGCGCTGGCGACGGGCTACACGTGGGTGGAGCGGCGGCTGCTCGGGCGCTTCACCAACCGCATCGGGCCGAACCGCGCCGGGCCGATGGGGCTGCTCCAGCCCCTCGCCGATGCCATCAAGCTGCTCACCAAGGAGGACATCGTCCCGCCCCGGGGCGACCGCATCGTCTTCAACCTGGCGCCGGTGGTGATGCTGGCGTCCGTGCTGCTGGCGGTGGGCGTCATACCCTTCGGCGCGAACTCCTACCTCGCCGATTTGAACATCGGCCTGCTGTACGTCGTCGCGGTCTCGGGGCTCGGCTCGATCGCCGTGCTCATGGCGGGCTACGCGTCGGCCAACAAGTTCTCGATGTTCGGCAGCATGCGCGCCGCGACGATGCTCATCTCCTACGAGATACCGCTCATCATGGCGTTGCTCGGCGTCACCGTGCTGGCCGGAACGATGTCGATGGTGGGCGTCGTCGAGGCGCAGGGCGTGCCCTTCCTGCTGGTTGCGCCGATGGGTGCATTCGTCTTCATCGTCGCCATCACCGCGGAGCTCAACCGCACCCCGTTTGACATAACGGAGGGCGAGTCGGAGATCGTCGCGGGGCACATCACCGAGTACAGCGGCATGAAGTTCGGCATCTTCTACCTGGCGGAGTTCGCAGCGCTCATGGTCGCCGGCGCAATCTTCGCAACCCTGTTCCTGCAGGGATGGAAGTGGCCGATCCTGCCGTCCTACATCTGGTTCGTCATCAAGGTCGGCGCCTTCGCCATCATCGCGACGTGGGTGCGGGCGACGCTGCCGCGCCTGCGGCCCGACCAGGTGCTGGCCATGGCTTGGAAGTACCTGTTCCCCGTCAGCCTGGTCAACCTGCTGGCGCTGACCATCGAGCGGCTGGCGTTCGCCGATGCGGCCGGCGCGCTGGGCAGCGGCGACCTGTGGCTGATGGCGCTCATCAACTGGCCGCTGACCGTTGCGGTCGTGCTGCTGATGGCGCGCGTGGTCCGCGTGACGGAGCCGCCGAGCCGCGCGCCCATGACAATCGGCCTGGGCGGAGGTGTACGGTGATATACGGCGCGGGCATGGCCAGGGGATTTGCGGTGACGCTGCGGAACTTCTTCCGCAAGCCCTTCACAGTGCAGTACCCGGAGGAGAGCGCCCCGCAGCACGCGCGCTTCCGCGGGCAGGAGTTCACCTGGTACGAGGAGCGCTGCACCGGCTGCGCCTCCTGCGCCAAGTACTGCCCGCTCGGCATCATCCGCATCGTCACGGACGCCGAGGGCGGAGGCAACGAGCAGGACGGCGGCTCCTACAAGATCGACGCGTTCGACATCGACCAGGCGCGGTGCATGTACTGCGGCCTGTGCGTCGAGGCGTGCCCCTACGATGCGCTGCACATGGGCACGCGCTTCGAGGCGGCGCAGAACAAGCGCGAGGACCTGGTCATCACCGTGGATATGCTGCGCGCCCGCGACAAGCACCCGAGCGCGTGGTTCCGCCCGCAATTGGCCAAGGAGCACTACAACCCCTACGCCGAGCAGGCCGACTGGGAGGCGGTCGGGCGCGAGCCCTACTACTGGCACCCGAATCGCCCCGAATGGGAGGCGGAGGAGCAGTCGCAGGCGGCCTCCGCCGACGGCGACTACAAGGGCTAGGAGCGACGTGGAGAACGCGTTTCAAGAGGCCATCTTCTGGGTGCTCGCGGTCGTCACCATCGGCGGCGCGCTCATGGTGGTGCTCCAGCGCGACATGTTTCGCGCGGCACTCTCGCTCATCGTCTCCTTCCTCGGCGTGGCGGGCCTGTTCGCGCAGCTCAACGCCGAGTTCCTGGCCGTAGCACAGCTGCTCATCTACGGCGGCGCCGTATCGGTTTTGGTCATCTTCGCGGTCATGCTCACGCGTGACGTGCCGCGCTCGAACCGCAGCACGCCGATGCAGCCGCTGGCGCTGGCGCTGGCCGGACTGCTCTTTGCCGGGCTCACGTGGGCGGTGGTGCAGGCGGAATGGCGCGTGATGGCCGGCTCGCTGCCGCCGGGCCTGGAGCAGGCGTTCGTGGACACACCGGCGCGGCTGGGCAACGTGCTGCTGAGCGAGTTCGTGCTCGCCTTCGAGATCGCCGGCGTCCTGCTGCTCGCGGCGGTCATCGGCGCGCTGTCGCTGGTGAGGGAGCGCTAGCCGATGCTGGAGCGCTACCTCGTGCTTGCCGCCCTGCTATTCGCCATCGGCCTGTACGGCACGCTCTCACGGCGGAACATCGTCGCCATCCTCATATCGATCGAGCTGATGTTCAACGGCGTGAACGTTGCGCTCGTCGCATTCTCGCGCTACGTCACACCCGCCGCCCTCCGGGTTGCGCGGGTGAACGAGGCCACGGTCGATTCGGTGGTCACCGGCCAGGCATTCGCCACCTTCATCATCGTCGTCGCGGCTGCCGAGGTTGCGTTGGGGCTGGCGCTCATCATTGCGCTCTTCCGCAACCGCGACACGACCGACGTCACGGAGGTGAGCCTGCTGCGGCGCTAGCCGCGGGCGAACGCGATGTGGGTTGAATACCGGCAAGTGCCGACGCTCATGGCGGCGGAGATGTGGAAGGAGGTCCTCGAAGGAGAGGGCCTCCCCGTTCGGCTGCTGCCCGTCGGCGACATCACCGAGTACGCCGAGTCTGTCCCCTTTCGCGTGATGGTGCCGCGCGGGCGTGAGCACGTCGCCGACGAGATTTTGAGGAAGCTCTGATGATCCCGGAGCAGGCGGCCTGGCTCATCCTCTTTCTGCCCATCGCGGGCTTCACGCTCATTTCGTTCGTCATCCGCCCGCTGGTCGGGGCGAACTCGCGGCTCGCGGGCTACACAGCCATCGCGAGCATCGGCGCAGCCTTCGCGCTGTCGGTCTGGGCGCTGCGCTCGACGCTGGGCCACCATGGCGAGGCGGTCGGGTTCGAGCCGTACACGTGGTTCGTTATAGGAGACCCGGCAGCGGGCGGTTTCGAGATGACCGTCGGCTTCTTGCTCGACCCGCTGACGGGCGTGATGCTGGTCGTCGTCACGGGCGTCAGCCTGCTGGTGCAGATCTACTCCCAGGGCTACATGCACGGCGACCCCGCCTACTCGCGCTACTACGCCTACATGGCGCTCTTCACGGGCGCGATGCTCGGGCTGGTGACGGCGCGCAACCTCGTCCAGCTCTTCGTCTTCTGGGAGCTTGTGGGGCTGGCGTCCTACCTGCTCATCGGCTTCTGGCACCAGCGCCCGGCGGCGGCGGCAGCGGCCAAGAAGGCGTTCATCGTCACGCGCGTGGGCGACTTCGGCTTCCTGCTGGCCATCCTCTACCTGTTCATGCAGGCGCCCACCTTCACGGCGGTCGGACTGAACCCCTTCGAGATACCCGACATCATCGAGGCCGCGCCGCTGCTCGCCGGGGGCGTCGCGGCGTGGATCGCGCTCGGCTTCTTCGCCGGGGCGGTCGGCAAGTCGGCGCAGTTCCCCCTGCACACGTGGTTGCCCGACGCGATGGAGGGCCCGACGCCCGTGTCGTCGCTGATCCACGCCGCGACGATGGTTGCGGCCGGCGTGTTCCTGGTCGCGCGCCTCTTCCCGATGTTCGAGGCCGGGGGTGCGGCGGCGATGAACACCGTCGCGGTGATCGGGGGCTTCACCGCCGTCTTCTCCGCGAGCATGGCGCTCGTTTCCAACGACATCAAGCGCGTGCTCGCCTACTCGACGGTAAGCCAGCTCGGGTTCATGTTCCTGGCCCTCGGCGTCGGTGCGCCGGGCGTTGCCATCTTCCACCTCTGGACGCACGCCTACTTCAAGTGCCTGCTCTTCCTGGGCGCCGGCTCCGTCCACCACGCGGTCCACACCTTCGACCTGCGCTACATGGGCGGCCTGCGGCGGGCCATGCCCTGGACCTACCGGACGATGCTCGTCGGCGCGCTGAGCCTCGCGGGCATCTTCCCGTTCGCCGGGTTCTGGTCCAAGGACGAGGTGCTGGGCGTTGCCTGGAGCGGCGCTCACGCCGCCAGCGGCGGCGTATCGCTGCTGGTCTTCTTCCTCGGCATCGGTGCGTCCCTCATGACCGCCTTCTACATCTTCCGCCTCATCCACATGGCGTTCCACGGCGAGTTCCGCGGCGGGATCGAATCCGTGCCCGACGAGGAGAGGCAGCCGTACGAAGCGGACGCGCACGTCCACCTGCACGAATCCCCATGGGTGATGCTCGCGCCGATGGTGCTGCTCGCGGCAGCGGCCATCGGCGCCGGTTGGCTGGCGAACGCCACCGCGGGCGTTGGACCGCTGCCGTCCCACTGGCTCTCGCACACGCTCAACGAGGAGGCGGTCGACTTCAGCATCGGCATCGCGGTCCTCTCGACGCTGGTCGCGCTTGGCGGCGCCGCGCTGGCGACGGCGATGTACCGGTGGAGGGTGGGACTGTTCGACGCCCTGGGCGCGCCGCTGCGGCCCCTCTACTCACTGCTGGCGAACCGCTACTACATGGACCACCTCTACGAGGGCATCGGCGTGCGGCAGGCGGCGTACCGCGGCCTGTTCTTCGCGTCGGATTGGTGGGACCGGCGCGTGGTCGACGGGTTCGCCGACCTGACTGGCTGGTTCGGGCGCAACTCGGGCCGCGCGCTGGCGCAGTTCCAGAACGGCCAAGTGCAGGCGTACGGCGCGGGCATCGCCGTCGGCGCCGCGCTCCTCATTCTCGCGTACATGGCGCTGAGGTAGCGGCATGCTGACGGCCGTCATCCTCGTCCCGGTGATTGGCGCGCTGGCCGCCGCGCTCGTGCCGTCGCGCGCAGGCGTCATCCGCGGCATCGCGCTGGGCGTCGCGCTCATCGAGTTGGCACTGAGCGCCGTCGTCTTCGTCGGCCTCGACCGGGGGGTGTCCGGCTTTCAGATGGTGGAGCGCGCCGACTGGATCGGCGCCTTCGGGATCCAGTACCTCGTCGGGGTGGACGGCCTCAGCGCACCGCTCGTGCTGCTGAACGGCATCCTCGGCCTGGCCGCGGTGCTCGCGTCGTGGCGCGTCGAGCATCGCGTGCGCGAGTACTTCATGTGGCTGCTGGTCCTGCAGGCAGCGGTGATGGGCGTCTTCGTCTCGCTCGACCTTATTCTCTTCTTCATTTTCTGGGAGCTGGAGCTCATCCCGATGTTCTTCCTCATCTCGCGGTGGGGAACGGGGCGGTGCGAGTACTCGGCGATGAAGTTCCTCGTCTACACCTTCCTGGGCTCCGCCTTCATGTTCGCGGCCATCATCGCCCTCTACTTCTCCGCACCGGGTCCGGAGCGGACGTTCGACATGACGGTGCTGATGGGCCGTGAGCTGGCGGCGCTGATCGTGCCTGCGGGCCTGATCTTCACTGGCTTCCTCATCGCGTTCGCGGTGAAGCTGCCGATGTTCCCGCTGCACACGTGGCTGCCCGACGCGCACACCGACGCGCCGACCGCGGTGAGCGTCATGCTGGCGGGCGTGCTCTTGAAGATGGGCGGCTACGGCCTGATACGCATCAACGCGGGGCTGTTCCCCGAGCAGATGCAGCAGGCTGCGCCGGCGCTCGCCGCCATCGCCGTCATCGGCGTGCTGTACGGCGCGTTCATCGTCATGCGCCAGAGCGACCTCAAGCGGCTGGTGGCCTACTCGAGCGTCAGCCACATGGGCTTCGTCGTGCTCGGCGTCGCATCGCTGGGCGGCACGGGCGCCGACCTCAGCGGCGTCGGGCTGAGCGGCGCGGCGATGCAACTGTTCACGCACGGCACCATCACGGGCCTGCTGTTCGTGGTCGTCGGGCAGGTGTACGACCGCGCCCACACGCGCCACATTCCGGACATGGGCGGAATGATGGGGCGGATGCCGCTCATCGGCGCGAGCTTCGTGCTCGCGGGGCTGGCCTCGCTCGGGCTGCCGCTCACGAGCGGCTTCGTCGCCGAGTTGCTGGTCTTCCTCGGCACCTTCCGCGCCTACCCGTGGGCGACGGGGCTCGCCGCCTTCGGAGTCGTCCTCGCCGCGGGCTACATCCTGTGGACGGTGCAGCGGACGATGTTCGGCCCACGCCTCGCCCGCTGGGACGGCCTGCAGGACGCAACTGCCGTCGATGCGGGCGCGATCGCGGTGCTGCTCATTCCCATCTTTGCCGTCGGCATCTACCCCAGGTTGCTGACCGACGTCTTCGAGTCAGGGCTGGCCGACATCATGGCGAGGTTCTAGGCGATGGGTATCGAGGCGCGAGACGTCTACCTGCTCTCGCCGGAGATCGCGCTGACGGCGCTCGCGCTGCTCGTCGTGGCGCTCGACCTCGTCACCCGCAGCAGGGCGGTGCAGACGGCCGTTGCGGTAGCAGGGCTTGCGGCGCCGATCGCGCTGACGATCGTGCTCTGGGCCGACGTGGGCGCCAGGCAGGAGGCGGCATTCTCCGGCTCGCTCATCGTCGACCAGTTCGCGCTCTTCTTCAAGCTCCTCATCGCCGGCGTGCTCGCCCTCGTGCTCCTGGCCTCGCGCGACACCCTGAGCCGTTTTCGCTACCAGGCGGAGTTCGTCGGCCTGGCCATGCTGTCGGCGGCGGGCCTGATGCTGCTGGCGGCAGCCGGCGACCTCGTCACCATCTACGTCTCGCTCGAGTTGGCCTCGCTGCCGATCGTGGCGCTCGCGGCCTTCATACGCGGGCAGGTGCGCTCGGTCGAGGCGGGGATGAAGTACCTGGTGCTGTCGGCCGTCTCGTCGGCGACGCTGCTCATGGGCTTTGCGTGGCTCTACGGCGCAACGGGCAGCGTGCAGGTCGTCGGCGTCGAGGGCGCGGCGCCGCCCATCATCCAGATGATCGGCACGGGAGATCCGGCGGTGCCGTTCGGCTCGTTCGCGCTGATGGTCGGCATCGTGCTCTCGCTGGCGGGATTCGGCTTCAAGCTGTCGATGGTGCCGTTCCACATGTGGACCCCGGACGTCTACGAGGGCGCGCCTACCCCTGTCGCTGCATTCCTGGCGGTGGCGAGCAAGGCGGCGGCGTTCGCGGTGGTGCTGCGCGTGCTCTACACCGCGCTCGGCCTCGACGAGCTCAGTGCCGACTGGACGGTGCTCATCGCCATCCTGGCCGCCGTGACGATGTCGGTGGGCAACATCGTGGCGGTGATCCAGCGGAACTTCAAGCGGCTGCTGGGCTACTCCGCCATCGCCCACGCGGGATACATGCTCATCGGCGTCGCGGCGTTCGCCGGCAGGGCGCAGGAGGCGGGCGATGCATCGCTCGGCTCGAGCAGCGTCCTCTTCTACCTTGGCGGCTACGCCGCGATGAACCTCGCCGCATTCTTCGTCGTCACCGTCGTCGTCAACCGGACGGGAGACGAGCGCGTCGCGGGACTGGCAGGGCTTGGCCAGCGCGCGCCGTGGGCTGCCGCCGTGCTGGCCATCGCGTTGGTCTCGCTGACGGGCATACCGCCGACGGTCGGCTTCATGGGCAAACTGTTCCTGTTCCAGGCGGCCATCAACGCCGACCTGATGTGGCTCGCCCTGCTCGGCGCGGTCAACAGCGTCGTCTCCGCCTACTACTACCTCAACGTCGTGAGGGTGATGTACCTGCGCGAGGCGGAGTCGCCGGGCGGCGAGCGCGTCGCCGTCGGGCCGACGGCGGGCGTGGCGCTGGCCGTGACGACGGCGGGCGTGCTGTTGCTGGGCGTGTGGCCGAACGGCCTGCTCGACGTCGCGCGGAACGCCGTTCAGACGCTCCTGTAGCGCGGCCCTACCCTTTCGCCGCTGCGAATGCCTCGAGCAAACGGGCGGCCTCCGCTCGGGGGTCGGGCGCGGCGGTAACGGCACTCATGACGGCGACGCCATCGGCGCCCGCGGCCGCCACCTCACCGGCGTTGCCTGCGTTGATGCCGCCGATCGCGACGAGCGGGGGAGCGCCGGTGCCCAGTGCCTCCCGGACGCTGCGCAGCGTTTCGGGGCCTGCATGCCGCGTGTTGGTCTTCGATGCCGTCTCGAACATCCTGCCGACGGCCACGTAGTCGGCGCCGGCTTGGGCTGAGGCCACGGCCTCGTCGACGCGCGCGTTGGACGTGCCCACGAGCTGCCACGGGTGCAGGACGGAGCGCGCGGCCGCGACGGAGAGGTCGTGCTGGCCGACGTGGGCGCCGGACGCGCCGTGCGCCCGCGCTGCGTCGGCGTGGTCGTTGACGATGAGGCTGATCGCACGCTCGCGGCAGAGGGCGCTGAGCGCGTCGAGGTCGGCGCCCTGGTCGCCCTTGTCGCGTTCCTTGTCGCGCCACTGGATCGCGCTCGCGCCCCCGTCGACCGCCTGGGCTGCCACCTCGATGGGGTTGCGCCCGTTCGTGAGCTGCGGGTCGATGATGACGTAGAGGCCCCGGACGCCGTCGGCGGCGCGCTTCCTGAGGCCGGAGCCTGCGGCGAGCACGACCTCCCGCAGCGCATCGGTCAGCCCCTCGAGGTCGGGGCGGTTTCCGGCGCGCATGACCTCAGGCGGGATGAGGTCGGCGCCCTGCGACGCCGCATACAGGGCGCCGGTCATCGTCAGGAAGCGCACGTCCATGCCCGTCGGGCCGGCGAATAGGCCGGCGAGCGGCGAGAGCTCGTCGACGGCGTGCTCGATGGCGTCGCGGTTGGCCTCCACCGCCGCATCGAGGCCCAGGTCGTGCACGGCCTCGGCAACGCGGTTGGCGATGCGTTCATCCTCGGTGAGGGTGTTCGGCAGGTTGGCATCGTTGAGCAGCAGCCGCAGGCCCGTCAGCAGGTAGTTCTGCGTGCGGTGTGCGTCCGGCCCTACACCGGGTGGGTTGGTCACGTCATCCTCCTGTTCGCCCCAGTCGGTCAGCCGCCGTGAAAGGACGGGCGCACCGTAGCACAGGACGCGTCCGGGTGCGCATCGCCTTGTATGCCCAGGGCCATCACCGGATACTGGGGGCATGGCAGGCGTGAGCCACATGGAAAGGGCGCTCGAGTTGGCCGGGCAGGCGCTGGGTGCGGTCAGCCCCAACCCCGCGGTCGGAGCCGTCATCGTCAAGGGCGACCGCATCGTTGGCGAGGGGTGCACGCAGCCGCCCGGTCAGGCGCATGCCGAAGTGGTGGCGCTCGCACAGGCAGGCGAGGCGGCGCGAGGCGCAGCGATGTACGTCACGCTGGAGCCGTGTGCGCACCATGGCCGCACTCCCCCGTGCGTCGATGCCGTCATCGGAGCGGGGCTCAGCGCGGTCAACGTCGCCACGCTCGACCCCGACCCGCGCACCAACGGTAAGGGCATCGACCGGCTGCGCGCGGCGAGCATCGAGGTCACGGTTGGCGAGTGCGAGGCGGTTGCGAAGGAGACCATCGAGGCGTTTGCCAGGCACGTGACGACCGGCCTCCCCTTCGTGACCGCCAAGTTCGCAATGAGTCTCGACGGCAAGGTTGCAACCGCGGCGGGAGAGTCTCGCTGGATTTCGGGAGAGGAGTCGCGCATGCTCGCGCACCACCTGCGTGCAACGAGCGACGCGGTGATGGTTGGCATCGGCACGGTGCTGGCTGACGATCCGCGCCTGACCGTGCGCGACGTCCCCGTGCGCGGTGCGCAGCCGCTGCGCGTCGTGATCGATTCCAACGGGCGGCTGCCGAGCGCGTCCGCAATGCTCGCCGAGCCGGGCGAGACGCTCGTCTTCACGGCGGCCGGGCGCGCCACCGATCTGGGAAGCAAGGCGGCCTCGGTCGCAACGTCGACCGACGGGGCTGTAGACCTGGCGGAGGCGATGGCGCATCTCGGGGGGAGGGGCGCAACGTCGGTGCTCGTTGAAGGGGGACCGACACTGCTCGGCGCACTCTTCGACGCGGGCCTCGTCGACAAGGTGGTCGCATTCGTGGCCCCGGTCGTGCTCAGCGGCGCCACCGCGCCGGGGCCGGTTGGGGGCGGCGGCATCTCCGCAATCGCCGACGCGCTGCGCCTCGAGCGCGTACGGTATGAGCATGCGGGCAACGATATGATGATCACCGGCTACGTGGCGAGGTAGCGGATGTTCACAGGCATCGTCGAAGCGATGGGGAGGGTGGATGCCGTCAGCGCGCACCGCCTGGCCATCGCCGCGCCGTCCCTCACGCCGGAGATGCAGCTTGGCGATTCGGTCGCCGTGAACGGCGCCTGCCTCACCGTCGCCGCCCTCGACGGCGGTTCGTTTGGCGTGGACCTGTCGGAGGAGACGCTCGTCCGCACCAACCTGGGCGACCTCGCGCCCGGCGACGGCGTCAACCTGGAGCTGGCGCTGAAGGCGGGCGGGCGCATGGGAGGGCACGTCGTCCAGGGTCACGTGGACGGCGTCGGCACCGTCTCCGCGTTGGGCGGTCCGCCCGAGGCTCGCACCCTGCGCATCGAGCTGCCGCCGGAGCTGTCGCGCTACGTCGTGGAGAAGGGATTCATTGCCGCCGACGGCATTAGCCTCACGGTAACGGACGTGGTCGATTCAGCGTTCGGCGTGGCCGTGATACCGTATACGTACGACAACACCGTCCTGGGTGAGCGCAGGGTCGGTGATAGAGTGAACATCGAGGTGGACATCCTCGCCAAGTACGTCGAGAGGCTGCTGTCCGGACAGCAACACGCATGATTCCCCTATCAGTAGCGCAAGCGATCGCCGACATACGCGAAGGCAAGTTCGTCATCATCGTGGACGACGAGGACCGCGAGAACGAGGGCGACCTCGCCATCGCAGCCGAGCGCGTAACGCCGGAGGCCATCAACTTCATGACGAAGTTTGGCCGCGGCCTCATCTGCGTGCCCATGACGGATGAGCGTCTGAGCGCCCTCGGGCTTGGGCCAATGGTGTCCGACAACACGTCGCGCCACGCCACCGCGTTCACCGTGTCGGTGGACGTGGCGAACGGCGGTACGGGGATATCGGCCTTCGACCGCGCGGCAACCGTTCAGGCACTGCTGGCAAGCGAGACGGGCCCCTCGGACCTGGCGCGCCCCGGCCACATGTTCCCGCTGGTAGCGCAGCAGGGCGGCGTCCTCGTACGCGCGGGCCAAACGGAGGCCATCGTCGACCTCGCACGGCTGGCCGGGCTCCAACCGGCGGGCGTCATCTGCGAGGTGTTGAACGACGACGGCACGATGGCGCGCAGGCCGGAGCTCGAGGTGCTCGCGGCCGAGCACGGCATCACGATCGTCACCGTCGCCGACATCATCAGCTACCGCCTGGAGACGGAGCGCCTGATCAACCGCGTGGCCGAGGCGGAGCTGCCCACCAAGCAAGGCGACGCCCGCGTCATCGCCTACCGCTCGGCCGTCGATAAGGACCAGCACGTCGCGCTGGTGTTCGGAGATGTCGCGACGGGCGAGCCCCCGCTCGTCCGCGTCCACAGCGAGTGTTTGACAGGCGACGTGTTCGGGAGCATGCGCTGCGACTGCGGCACGCAGCTGAGCATGGCGCTCGACGTGATTGGAGCGGAGGGGCGCGGCGTCTTCGTCTACATGCGGCAGGAGGGGCGTGGCATCGGCATCCACAACAAGATCCGCGCCTACGCGCTCCAGGACGAGGGCGCCGACACCGTGGAGGCGAACGAGCGGCTCGGCTTTCCTCCCGACCTGCGCCACTACGGCATCGGCGCGCAGATTCTGCGCGACCTCGGTGTGACCGCGATGCGTCTGCTGACGAACAACCCCAAGAAGATCATCGGGCTCGACTCCTACGACCTCGAGATCGTGGAGCGCGTGCCCATCCAGGCGCCGGTCCAGGCCCACAACGCGCACTACCTCGCGACCAAGCGCGACAAGATGGGGCACCTGCTCGGCCCGCTAGGCGAGTTCGTCGAGGGGGGCTAACCGATAGCCCGCGCACTCCGTCACCGCTACAATGGCGGAGTCATGCCACGTCAGTACAGCACCGCTTCCAGGGGCATAAGCCCGAGTTCCGACGGCCGCGGCCTCCACATCGGCATCGTCGCAGCGCGGTTCAATGAAGCGATCACGAGCCGCCTGTACGACGGCGCAATCAGTGCGCTGCGCCATTGTGGTGTAGCCGACCGGGACGTGGCGGCCACCTGGGTGCCGGGGGCGCTCGAGCTGCCATGGGCGGCGCTCCGCATGGCCAGGTCGCACGGTCAGCTCGACGCAATCGTCGCGCTTGGCTGCGTCATTCGCGGCGAGACCTACCATTTCGAGGTGGTGGCGGACGGGGCGGTGCGCGGCATTCAGGAGGCGTCGCTGGCCGCCGACCTGCCCATCGCGTTCGGCGTGCTGACGACCTATGACCAGGAGCAGGCGCTGGCGCGCTCGGGAGGCGAGCACGGCAACGTCGGCGCCGACGCCGCGGAGACGGCGGTCTACATGGGAAATCTGCGGCGCCAGGGCCTATCCGGCACGCACGACCCTGACCTCGTCGGCGCGCAATCCATGCCCGGCAGGAGCGCCGATGGCTGAGGCTGCAAACCGCGGGATTGCGGAACGGCTAGACGACGACCTGAAGACCGCCTTGCGCTCCAACGACAGCGTGGGCAAGGAGGCGATTCGCCTCATGAAGGCCGCGCTGCAGAACAAGCAGAAGGAGGCAGGCAAGGACGTCGACGAGCAGGCTGCGGTCGAGGTACTTTCACGCATGGCACGCCAATACCGCGAGAGCATCGATACCTACGCATCGGCGGGAAGACAGGACCTCGTCGACAGGGAGCAGGCGGAGCTGGATGTCCTCATGCGCTACCTGCCGCAGCAACTGGACGCCGTTGCCATCCGCGCGCTCGCCGAGCAGGTCGCGGCGGAGGTGTCCGCGAGCGGCCCCGGCGACAAGGGCAAGCTGATGGGCAGGCTCATGCCCCAACTGCGCGGCAAGGCCGACGGCTCCGTGGTTAACCGCGTGGTCGAGGAGCTGCTTCGCTCGATGGCCGAGGCGTAGCGCGTGGCCCCGCGTTTCGGCATCGTCGTCTACCCGGGCACGTGGAGCGACACCGATTGGCACCACGCGCTCATCGGCGTTGCCGGCTACGACGCCGACTACGTGTTCCACAAGGAGACCGACCTCGCCCGATTCGACTGCATCGTCGTCCCGGGCGGCTTCTCGTACGGCGACTACCTGCGGCCCGGCGCCATCGCGCGCTTCTCGCCCGTCACGCGGGCACTGCGCGACTACGCATCGGCGGGCGGGCCGGTCATCGGCTCGTGCAACGGCTTCCAGGTGCTCTGCGAGGCGGGACTCCTTCCCGGCGCGCTGCTGCGGAACAACAGCCTCGAGTTCCGCTGCCGTCAGCAGTGGGTGCGGATCGAGCGCGCGGCGGCGCCCTTCACCACGAACTGCGAGGAGGGCGGCGTCCTGTCGATACCCGTATCGCACGGCGACGGCAACTACTTCGTCGACGACGAGACGCTCGCAAGCCTCGAAGAGAACGGCCAGATTGCCCTCCGCTACTGCGATGCGGAAGGCAACGTCTCACCGCAGGCGAACCCGAACGGCTCCCGCAACAACATAGCCGGCGTCGTCAACGAGGCGGGGAACGTCCTGGGCCTCATGCCGCACCCGGAGCGCGTCGTCGAGCCGTTGCTTGGCGGTACCGACGGCCTGCGCATCATCCATTCGATAGCCCGTCACGTCGGGGCGGTGGTCGGCTAGCCGGTGGCGCTCGGCGTCGCACTCGCGCTCATAGCGACGGTGGCGTTCGGCGCCGGCGACGTCCTTGCGCGCAAAGCGCTCAACACGCTGTCGCCGGGCGCGGTGCTCATCGTCACCGTCTCGGCAAGCCTCGTGGCTGTCGGCGCTGTAGGGGTGGTGGTCGTCGGGTTCGAGCCGTACTTCAACCAGAGCGCGAAGTTCTACGGGCTGACAGTGCTCATGGGCTTTCTCGCTTACCTGAGCGGCAATCTCTTCTATTTTCACGCACTCAAGCGCGCGGGAGTGACGCTAGCGGCGCCGCTTCTCGGAGCAGGAACGCTGTTTGCCATCCTGCTCGCCGTCGCGGTCGGCGGCGAGCGTCCGAATGCCATGACGCTGCTCGGCGCATTCGTCATCGTGCTGGGCGTCGTGGTGTTGGTGAGCGAGCGGAGGCGGGTGACGCGATGAGGCTGGCCATAGAACGCAATGTGTCGACCGTCACGTCCGGCATCCTGCTCGCGGCGCTGGCCTCCGCATCGTTTTCCAGCGCCGGATTCATCGCGAGCCAGCTGATCGACGAGACGAGACCCGGCGTCGTGCTGGCGTTCTACGAGGGAGCATTCGGCCTGTTGTTCGTGCTCGGCGTCAATGCGCGCGCTCTTACAGCCTCGAAGTCGGGCTGGCGACCCGCGATGCCCTGGGTCATAGGCTCCGGCCTCGTGTTCGCGGTGGCCATCGGGACCTTCTACACGGCGCTGGAGCGCATTCCATTCAGCACCGCCGCCCCCATCGTTGGCGCGGTGCCCTTGGCCTCCTACACGTTCGTACTCCTGCTGTTGCGGGGGCAGGAGCAAATTACGCCGCGCGCGCTGCTCGGCGCGGTGCTCATCGTCAGCGGCGTTGGATTGGTAGGAGTATCGGCGTAGCCATGGCCGTCTCGCAGGAGATACTCGATCAGATCGCGCTGACGCGGAGCGAGTACGAGCTGATCGTCCAGCGCCTCGAGCGCGAGCCCAACGCGCTGGAGCTCGGCCTCTTCGGCGCGCTCTGGAGCGAGCACTGCGGCTACAAGCACTCCAAACCTCTGCTTCGCCTCTTCCCCACCGCGTCCGATGCCGTCCGCGTGCATGCCGGAGAGGAGAACGCCGGCATGGTGGACATCGGCGACGGCCTCAGCGTCGTCTTCAAGGTCGAGTCGCACAACCACCCGTCCGCAGTCGAGCCCTACCAGGGAGCGGCCACGGGCGTCGGCGGCATCATCCGCGACATCCTCGCGATGGGCGCACGGCCCGTCGCGCTGCTCAACTCGCTGCGCTTCGGCGAGCCCCGGGATGCGCAGACGCGGCGGCTGTTCGAAGGAGTCGTGGCGGGCATCTCCGGCTACGGCAACTGCGTCGGCATACCCGACGTGGGCGGCGAGATCTACTTCGCGCCGTCATACGGCGGCAACCCCCTCGTCAACGCGATGTGCGTCGGCGTGCTCGCGTCGGACGAGCTGATGCGCGCCCGCGCGTCCAATCCCGGCGCATCGCTCATGCTCGTCGGCGCATCGACCGGGCGGGACGGCATTCACGGTGCATCCGGGCTCGCATCGCGCACGTTCGAGGAAGAGCGCGAGATGCGGCCAACGGTGCAGGTCGGCGACCCGTTCCTCGAGAAGGTGCTCATCGAGGCCTGCCTGGAGGTCGCGCGCAGCGGCCACCTCGAGGGGATGCAGGACCTCGGCGCGGCAGGGCTCACCTCAAGCACCATCGAGAGCGCCGCGAGAGGCGGGATGGGCCTCGAGCTCGACGTATCGCTTGCCCCCCGGAGAGAACAGGGCATGACGCCCTATGAGGTCATGCTCTCGGAATCGCAGGAGCGGATGCTGCTCATCGTCAAGCAAGGCCATGAGGACGACGTCGTGCGGATGCTCGAGCGGTGGGACCTGCACGCCTCGGTCATCGGGAGCATGACCAGGGGCGGCAATGCTCGCATATTCGACGGTGGCGCGGAGGTCGCCAGCGTCGACATCGGCACGCTCGTAGACGCCCCGCAGTACCGCAGCGACCTCGTCCGCCCCGAGTACCTGGCGCAGGTGCAGTCGTTGGCGATGCCGCCCGCTCCGCCGCGTTCGGATTCAGGACGCCTGCTGACCGAGCTGCTCGCCTCGCCGAACATTGCAAGCCGGCGCTCCGTCTACCGCCGCTACGACCACGAGGTGCAGACGAACACGGTGGCCAAGCCCGGCGCGGCTGACGCAGCCGTGCTCCGGCTCAAGGAGAGCGAGCGTGGCCTGGCGATGGCCACCGACGGCAACGGGAGGTTCGCCTACTTGGAGCCCTACGCCGGCGGTGCGATGGCCGTCGCGGAGGCGTGCCGGAACGTCGCCGTCACCGGAGCAAAGCCGCTTGCCGTCACCGACTGCCTCAACTTCGGCGATCCGGACAAGCCCGACGTCTACTACCAGCTTGCCGAGTGCATTCGGGGCATGGCGGACGCGTGCAAGGCGCTCGGCGTGCCCGTCGTCAGCGGCAACGTGTCGCTGTACAACGAGACGCGGGGCGAGGCCGTCTATCCCACGCCGGTCGTGGGGGCGGTGGGCGTTCTCGAGCGCGTCGAGCACCATGTCCGGGCGGCGTTCACCGAGCCGGGTGACGCACTGCTGCTCCTCGGCGCAGGTGCGCTCTCCGGCAGCGAAGAGGCGCTCGCAGGCAGCGAGTACCTGGCGCACGTCCACAACCTCGTCGGCGGGAGGCCGGAAATCGACCTCGGCGCGGAGGCGCGGCTGCAGCGCCTGCTGGTCATGCTGGCGCGGGAGCAGCTGCTCCACTCAGCGCACGACTGCTCCGATGGCGGCCTGGCAGTCGCCATCGCTGAATCGGCGATCCTGGGAGGAGTGGGCGCATCGGTCGTGGAAGACGCACCGGAGCGCTGGGATGCCGCGCTGTTCGGGGAGGGCGCATCGCGGGCCATCGTCAGCGCCGCACCGCATGTCGCGGCTTCCGTGCTCGCCCTCGCCGAGGGTCACGGCGTGCCGGCAGCGCCCATCGGCAGCATCGGCGGCGGCACCCTGGCATGGGCAGGCCTGTTCGAGGCGTCCATCGCCGAACTGGCGGCAGCGTGGGAGAGCGGCCTCGAACGGGCCCTAGGCCGAGACTAGCGCAATGATCGCCGGTCTGGCGCGGCTGGGACGGACTCCGCCTGGGCGTCGGCTCGCGGTGCGCGGCCAACAGGGCCCACGTATGCCCTCGTCGGGTATCATGGGCAAGAGCCTGGGTGTGGTGTAGATGAGCAGGATTGCAGCCGTCCCATTCGACCTTGGTGGCACCGACAAGCCCGATGGTGTCAAACCGTATCTCTTCAACATATCCAACCATGCCGGGATCATCACGATTCGGCGGGCGCCGTTGTCACGACGGCTGTACGAGCACCCAGGAGGCAGTACGCCGCTACTGCAAGGTACCGAGGAGGCGCAAGCGCTGAGGTGTTGACCGGGCCGGTCAAGCCGTGCGCCGGGCACATGAGCGGGCCTGTGGGGTCGCGCTCCGGCCGCGGCGCTGGCGCGTCAAATTCAGCGGATTGGACATGTTGAGAGGGAAAGTGAATTCGCCGGCCCAAGTAGAGCCGCGCGCCGGGCGGGGCATGTTCGTGGCGCGCCTCGTCGTCGCGGTGGCGTTCCTGGACCTGTTCATGCAGTTTCCGGTGATCGGGCCCTACGCCAGAGAACTCGGAGCCACCCCCACGCTCGCCGGCGTCATCGTTGCGGCCTACTCGCTCTCCAACCTGTGCGGCAACCTCATCGCGGGCATCTTCCTGGACAGGTGGGGAAGGATCGTGCCGCTGCAGGTCGGACTGCTACTGACCTCGCTTGCGCTGTTCGGCTACGTGGTGTCCGACACCCCGCTGCAGTTGCTGGGAGCAAGGATGATTCACGGGCTCAGTGCAGCGGTCCTGGCCCCCGGCGCTTTTGCGATGATCGGAGACCTGGCTTCCGCGGACAACCGGCTGCGGGCGATGGGAAAGAGCACCACCGCTATCGCCTTCGCCGCGGTCGTGGGTCCGGCCTCCGCCGGCCTGATAGCAAGCGCGGCCGGCTTCAAGGCCGTATTCCTCTGCAGCGCATCGCTGATGCTGTTGATGTTCATCGTGTTCATCGTATCGAAGGCTCGGGTGGACACCGCAGAGAGCCGTCCCGTCGGGGGAGAGTCCCGCGGGGTCGTCTACGGGGCGCTGGTGGTGTGCTACGTGGCAGTGCTCGCGATGACGGTCGGACAGGGCGCGCTCATTACGCACCTGCCGACGTGGGTCCTCGCGCAGGGCAAGCCCGAGTACTGGGTCGGCATTCTATTCGCCTCCTACGCTGCGACCGGAATGGCCGTGATGGCCAGCCCTCTCCTGGACCTGGGCAAGCGGTATCGCCGCTGGTTCTCGCTGGCCGTGGGCCTCTCCTTGATTGCGGTCGGCCTGGGGGTGCTGGGCGCACTCCAGAGCACGCCAGGCACGCTGGCGGGCATGGTCATTTTCGGGGCCGGGTTCGGCGTGACCTTTCCCTGCCTGACGTCCATGGTGGTCGACGCGACGCCGGTGAGTGCGCGGGGCAAGGCATTCGGCGTCTTCTACGCCATCTACTCGCTGGGCGTGGTCATTGGGGCAGTGGTCAGCGGCCTGCTCCAGGAATCCCGTGCAGACTCGACCCCAGCCCCGTTCTTCCTCGGGATGGTGGTGCTGGCGCTGGCGGTGCCGGTCACCTACCTCATCGATGCATTCAGGAGCACGTGGGGCGAGATCTGGCAGCGGCGTGGAAGAGCATCCTCGGGGAGGCGCTAGGCCGAAACTTGGCAGTCTCAAGGGAATCGGCTCCTGCTCCTCTTGACCTCTGACGACTGGCCATCCCCGATAATCGCCGATGCTGCTCCGCTGAAGGCGTGACAACCGGGTCTGGCATCGTCGCCCCCATGCGAGGCACACTCAATTGCTCTATCCTGTCGTGTTGGCAGGCAGCGACCTGCCCCTCTGCCCAAGAGGCAAGCCCACGACAAGGACAGGAACCATGAAAGTCATCTTTCTAGAGGACGTCCCCGGTACGGCAGACGCCGGAGAGGTCAAAGAGGTCAAGAACGGGTTCGCGCGCAACCACCTGCTCCCTCGGGGGCTGGCGGCGCCTGCCACACCCGACGCGCTGCAGCGCGCCGGCGCCATCGAGCGGGCCGCCCTGGCGAAGCGCGTGCGCGAATCGGAGGACTGGCAAGTCGTCGCCGACGCGCTGGACGGCACCCGCGTCGTCGTCGAGGCACGCGTCGGGCCGAACGGCCGCCTCTTCGGCTCCGTTACGGGGCGGCACGTCGCGCAGAAGCTCAGCGAGATTACGGGGCGCGACCTCGACCACCGCCAGGTGCTGCTGAGCGAGGCAATCCACGATCCCGGCCACTACGAAGTCCTCATCAAGCTGTATCGCCAGGTGCAGACGTCCGTCACCCTGGCCGTCGTGCCGGAGGGCTACGTCGAGCCTGCCGCCGAAGAGGTTACGGCCGAGCAGGCTGCGGGCGAATCCGCACCGGAACCCGAGGCCGTGGAATCAGCCCCCGAAGCCGAAACGGAGGAGGGCGTCGAGTCCGACGCCGCACCGGAAGAGACGAGCGAATCGGAGTAGTAGCGACCGGGAGCCGATGTACGCCGAACAACTGCCACCACATGACACATACGCTGAAGAGGCGGTGATCGGCTCGCTCCTCATCGACGGGGAGTCCATCAACCGGATAGCGACCCAGCTCAACCCCGAAGACTTCTACCGTGCGAGCAACCGCTGGTGCTTCGAGGCCTGCCACGCGCTCTACCAGCGGGGCGAGGCCATCGATGAGTTAAGCGTCGCCCGCGAGCTCGGCCTGCGCGAGCGGCTCGACGACGCGGGCGGGCGGCCCTACCTCAGCTACCTCGTGCAGGTCACCCCAACGTCGACGCACATCGAGCACTTCGCGCGCATCGTCAACCGGACGGCAACGATGCGCCGCCTTATACAGGCTGGCAGCAAGATCGAATCCATCGGCTTCGCCGACGCCGCCGACGTGGACCAGGCCATCACGCAGGCCGAGGACGAGGTCTACCGCGTCCGCGGTACGGCGGCAGTTCGCGACTTCACGACGCTCCGGCAGGTGCTGGACGAGTACCTGGAGGAGACGGCGAGCCTCGAGGGCGTTACTCACCGCAGCGTTGCGCCCATCAACTCCGGCTTTACCGACCTCGACGCCGCATTGGGCGGCCTGCAGCGGGGCGACCTCGTCATACTGGCCGCACGGCCCTCGCTCGGCAAATCGACGCTGGCGATGAACATTTCGCGCAACGCATCGCGCCACGGCGCGGTTAGCGCCGTATTCAGCCTCGAGATGAGCCGCGATCAGCTGGCCCTACGGCTGCTCTGCGCCAGCGCCGAGGTCATCAGCCACCGGCTGCGGCTCGGCTTGACGACCGATGCGGAGACGGCGCGGGTTATGGAGTCGATCGGCGAGCTGTCCGACCTGCCCATCTACATCGACGACTCCGCCGTGCAGACGGTCACGCAGATGCGCTCCAAGCTCCGCCGCCTGAACACCGAGCGGGCGGTCGATTTGGTGGTGGTCGACTACCTCCAGCTCATCAGCGGCTCCGGCGCACGCGGCGAGAACAGGGTGACGGAGCTGGGCGAAATCACGCGTTCGCTGAAGGCGATAGCGCGCGACATGAACGTGCCCGTCATCGCCATATCGCAGCTGAGCCGCGCCATCGAGCAGCGCCCCGACCACCACCCCCTGCTGTCCGACCTGCGCGAGTCGGGAAGCATCGAGCAGGACGCGGATGTCGTCGCCTTCATCCACCGTGAGGACAGGTACCTTACCCAGGAGCAGTGGGAGCAGCGCAACCCGACCAAGCCCTACCCCGAGAACCTGGTGCAACTGGTCATCGCCAAGAATCGCCACGGCCAAACCTCGACGATCGATCTCTACTTCCGCGGTCACTTTTTCCGTTTCGAGAACCTCGCCACCGACGATGGCAGCCGGGAGGTGTGATGTCCTCCGGATCCCAGCCCGCATCATCCTCGGAAACGAGGCAAGCACCCATCCCTGCAGCTCGGTCACCCGAGAAAGTGGCGGCATTCGGGGAGGCAATGGACAACGACGCTACTGGCGGGATTGGGTTTCGGCGCTCCTAACCCGTTGGAACTGAGAGGGGAAGAGGCCACATGGAGAGCCTGGCCGACATCCTGAGAAGGCTACAGCAGCAGGGCACGAGCCGCCCTGCGGCGGGGGTAGAGGCGCAAGCGGAAACGGAGGCCGAGCCCATCGTCCCGCCCTGCCCCATCTGCGGCGGGCGCGGGTGGCTGCGCCGCAACGTCTCCCTCAGCCATCCCGAGTTCGGACGGGCCATCCCCTGCTCCTGCCAGTTGGAGATGAGCGAGGAGCAGCGCCTCGCTCGGCTGCGGCGCTACTCGAACATGGGCATACTCGCCCACGCCACCTTCGAGCGTACCGAGCCCGACGGCAGGGGCGCACTGCAGGACTCACAGCGGAGATTCCGGATAGCAACCAGCGCTGCGTCCGCGTACGCCGACGACCCGCGCGGCTGGCTCATCCTCACGGGGGGCAGCGGCATGGGAAAGACGCACCTCGCGGCGGCCATCGCCAACCGGTGCATGGAGCGCGGACAGCCCGTCTTCTTCGCGTTCGTGCCCGACCTGCTCGACCATTTGCGGGCGTCCTTCAACCCCGAGCACGAGCTCACCTACGACGAGCTGTTCGAACAGGTCAAGACCATCCCTGTGCTCGTACTCGACGCTCTGGGGTCGCAGGCCGGCACCGAATGGGCGGAGGAGAAACTCAAGCAGGTGCTCAACCACCGCTACATGGCAGAACTGCCGACGATCATCACGCTAGACGGGAGCATCGAGGAGGCGGACGAGCGGCTGGCGAGCCGCCTGCACGACGATCGCATCGCAAAGGTCATCGACCTGGCAGAAGAGCCCCGCTCGCGGCTGAAGGGCGTCGGCTCGATCGAGCCGACGCTGCTCGCGTCCATGACGTTCGAGACGTTCGATACCAATGGGAATGGCGCATCCGCCGTCCAGCGAGAGAAGCTCCAGAGGGCATTCAGCAAGGCCAGGGAGTATGCGGAGAACCCGGAGAAGTGGCTCGTGCTCTTCGGCGACACGGGAGTAGGCAAGACCCACTTGGCGGTTGCCGTCGCGGGGCACCGACTCCGCGCACAGCAGCCCGTTTTCTTCGCCTTCGTTCCCGACCTTCTCGACCACCTGCGCGATACGTTCAGTCCCTACAGCCGGGTGCGCTACGACAGGCTCTTCGAGGAGGTGAAGAACGCGCCGTTGCTCATCCTCGACGACATGGGCAGCGAAAACGCCACCGGTTGGGCGCGCGAGAAGCTCTACCAAATCATCGCCCACCGCTACAACGCGCTCCTGCCGACCATCCTCACGATGCGACCGCGAGCGCCGGGACGCGAGGACCCGGTGGATTCCCGCATCAACGACAGGCTGGTCACGACGTTCATGCCAATTGAGGCACCTGACTACCGCGCCAAGAAGCCTGCGGCACAGCATCGGCAGGGGGCGGGATGACGGACTGCACCTTTTGCGGCATCGTTACGCGGACGCTGCCGAGGGACATTCGTTTCGAAGACGACGAACTCATCGTCTTCCGCAACCTGCTCACCTGGGCACCCGTCATGCTGCTCGTTGCGCCCAAGGCGCACATGACGCAGGCCGAGTTCTGGGAGTCGCCGCTGTTCGGGCGCGCTGCGGCGGCAGCCGTGCGCATAGGGAACGAGGACGCACCAGGCGGTTACCGGCTGCTGAGCAACTTCGGCGCGGACGCGCTCCAAACGCAGCCGCACGGGCACCTGCACATCGTCGGCGGCGCCTGGCTCGGCCTCTACATCGACTTCGAAGGCAAGCGCGACTGGCAGCCTGCCTATGGCGCGCAGCCATGACGAGCGTGCTGCTCGCAGGGCTGGGCGGATTTGTGGGGTCGGCTGCGCGCCACGCGCTCAGCATGTGGGTGACGTCGCGGCTGGGGGCCGGCGCGTCTTTCCCGTGGGGCACATTCGCCGTCAACGTCCTGGGCGCGGTGGCCATCGGCATCATTATGGGCACGGTGATGGAGCGAGGAGACTTGCCGGAGCGAGCGCGCCTTCTCCTCGTCGTCGGAGTGCTCGGCGGGTTCACGACCTTCTCCGCATTCTCAAGCGAGACCTTCACGCTCCTGCGCGCCGGCGAGACGCCCATCGCCGCCGCCTACGTCGTCGCATCGGTCGCGGCGTCGCTGCTCGCGGTCTGGGCGGGCTACGCCGCCGCGCGGGCTATCGTCGCCTGACGCGCCGCCGCCCGCTAGCACGCCGCGGCCCGCTTTCGGTAGACTGAACTTCCCGCAGCCCTGACGGCAGCGGTTGTCACGGAGCAACGCAGATGGCCACGGCCAGCAAAGCGCCCATGCGCTACGACCCGCGCGCCCTTGATCGCAAGTGGCGACAACGCTGGGAGCAAGACGACCTCTACCGAGTCGATGACGCCGACCCGCGCCCCAAGTGGTACGCGCTGACGATGTACCCCTACCCGTCCGGGGACCTCCACATCGGGCACTGGTACGCCATCTCGCCGGCAGACGCCTACGCGCGCTTCATGCACATGCAGGGCTACAACGTGCTGTTCCCCATGGGCTTCGACGCCTTTGGGTTGCCCGCGGAAAACGCGGCCATCAAGAACAGGGTGGACCCGCGCGAGTGGACGTACGCCAACATGGACCGGATGCGCGAGCAGCTGCGCTCCATGGGCGCGATGTTCGATTGGAACCGCGAGGTGGTCACGTGCGATCCCGGCTACTACCGCTGGAACCAGTGGCTCTTCAACCGCCTATTCGAGAAGGGCCTTGCCTACCGAGCGCTGGCGGCGGTGAACTGGTGCCCCGGCTGCCAGACCGTGCTCGCCAACGAGCAGGTCATCGACGGACGCTGCGAGCGGTCGGACGACGTGGTCATCCGGCGGGAGATGGAGCAGTGGTTCTTCAGGATGACCGCCTATGCCGACGAGCTGCTCGACTTCTCCAACGTGGTGGAGTGGCCGGAACGCATCATGCTGATGCAGCGCAACTGGATCGGGCGCAGCGAGGGCGTGCAGGTCTCCTTCGGACTTGAGGCGGGCAGCGAGGCCATCGAGACCTTCACGACGCGCATCGACACCATCTTCGGCGCAACCTTCCTGGCCATCGCGCCGGAGCATCCGCTCGTCCCGAACATCACGACGCCCGCGCAAAGGGCTGAGGTCGAGGCGTACATCGCGCGGTCGCGTGAGGAGACGGAGATCGAGCGATTGTCGACCGAGCGCGAAAAGACGGGCGTGCACACGGGCGCCTATGCCATCAACCGCCTCAACGGCGAGCGTATCCCTATCCTGGTTGCCGACTACGTGCTGCTGTCGTACGGCACTGGCGCGGTGATGGGCGTCCCCGCCCACGACGAACGCGACTTCGAGTTCGCCAAGAAGTACGGGCTGGAAATCCGCGTCGTCGTGGCGCCTCCCGGATGGAGCGAGGGCGACGAATTGGCGGAGGCATATGTCGAGAAGGAGGGCGGCAGGCAGGTCAACTCGGGCGAGTTCGATGGGCTGCCCAGCCGGGAAGGATATGAGGCCATCGCCGACAAGATCGCGGCGCAGGGCTGGGGCACGCGCACGACGACGTACCGGATGCGCGACTGGCTCATCTCGCGCCAGCGCTACTGGGGCACGCCCATTCCCATCGTCCACTGCGGAGAGTGCGGAACGGTGCCGGTCCCCGATGAGCAGTTGCCCGTCCTGTTGCCCGAAGGCGTGGAGTTCCTGCCCACGGGGGAATCGCCGCTGAAGCGTCTGGATGAGTGGGTGAACACAGCTTGCTCTCAATGCGGTGGCCACGCCACGCGCGAGACGGACACGATGGACACGTTCGTGGACTCGTCATGGTACTTCCTGCGCTACCTGAGCGCGCACGACGACGAGCGCATCGTCGATCCCGCGAGTGCGCGCGCCTGGTGCCCCGTCGACCAGTACATGGGCGGCGCGGAGCATGCGGTCATGCACCTGCTCTACGCGCGCTGGTTCACCAGGGCGATGCGCGAGATCGGCATCATCGACTTCGACGAGCCGTTCCTGCGGCTCTTCAACCAGGGCGTCATCCTCTCGGGTCACGCCAAGATGTCCAAGAGCCGGGGCAACGTCATCGCGCCCGACGACTACGTGCGGGAGCTGGGCGCCGACGTCGTACGCCTCTACTTGATGTTCCTCGGTCCGTGGGAATCGGGCGGCGATTGGAGCGATTCGGGCATCAACGGTATTGCGCGCTGGGTCAACCGCGCATGGGACCTCGTACAGCGCGACGCCGCTGCCTTGCCGGTATCCGGCGCGGCCGGCGACCGCGACGTCACTCGGCTCGCCCACCAGACGGTGCGGCGCGTCGTGACCGACATCGGCCGCTTCAAGTTCAACACCGCCATCGCGGCGCTGATGGAACTGACGAACGAATTGGCGCCGGCCTACGATGCCCGGGCGGTTTCGCAGACAGTGTGGCGCGAGGCCATCGAGAAGGCTCTGCTGCTGCTCGCTCCAATGGCGCCGCACTTGAGCGAGGAGCTCTGGGAGCGCATCGGCAACGACTACAGCATCCACCGCCAATCGCTGCCCGCGTGGGACGATGCGCTTGCGGCCATCGAAGAGGCCACGCTCATCGTGCAGGTCAACGGCAAGCTGCGCGACCGGGTACGGGTGCCGGCCGACATCGACGAGGCATCAGCCAAGCAGGTTGCGCTGGAGAGCGAGCGCGTCCGTCCCCTAACGGACGGCAAGGCCATCGACAAGGTGGTCTTCGTGCCGGGGCGCTACCTCGTCAGCGTGGTCGTCAGGGGCTAGCGCTACGAGACGCTGAAGGTCGAGCCTCCGCCCACTGCGCGGCTCACCTCGATGCGTACCGGAAAGGCCTCCTTCACCTCGTCCATGTGCGTGATGACGAGGATGCGCTGGAAGTCGTCCTCGATAGCCTTGATGACCTCGACGATGCGGTCGCGTCCCTGCGCATCCTGCGTGCCAAAGCCCTCGTCGATGAACAGGGTAGGCAGCTGCGCGCCCGCGCGCCACGCCAGCAGCTTGCTCAGCGCGATCCGCAGCGCGAGGTCGACGCGGAAGCGCTCGCCGCCGCTGAACAGGTCGTACGATCGCGTGCCCAGCTCGTCGGCGACGTCGATGTGGAGCGTCTCGACGAGGTCGCTGTTCGTCCCGCCCGTCCTGCGGACCCGCTGCGTCTGCATCTTCAGCGACATGCGCCCGTCCGTCATCCGGCTGAGCAGAGCGTTGGCCTCATCCTCCAGCCTCGGAATGGCTGCTTCGATGAGCAGCGCCTGCACGCCCCCCTTGCCGAAGGCGACGCCGAGTTCGTCGTAGAGCCCGGCATCGTCGGCCAAGGACTCGCGCTCCATCCTGCGCTCCACCAATTCCGTTTCGGCAGCCTCTATCTGCTCCAACTGGGTGCCGAGCGAACCGCGCCGTCCTTGGAGTTCGTCGCGCCGCGCCGCGGCCTCTCTCTGCAGTCGCTCCATTTCGTCACGGCGGCGCCTGGCCTCCGGCAGCCCCGCCAGCTCCGCCTCGATGTCGCGCTGCTGCGTCGCGAGCCGCGCAAGCTCCTCCTGGGTGTCCACAACGCGCTTCGCCGCAGATGCCAGGGTCGACTGGTCGTCGTCGAGACGGCGGCGCGCCTCTTCCAAGTCCCGGTGCTCGCCCTCCCAATGCTCCAACGCCTGCACCTCCTGCCGAAGGTCATCAAGTGCATGGGATTCGAATGCTGCCGCTTCGATCTGCACCCTCAACTCGGCGGCTTGCGCCTGCTCGGCCTGCGCGAAGGCCACCTGCTCGATGCACGCCCTGAGTTCGGCCAGCGCACCGCGGACACCCTCCAGCCTGGCAGCCGCCGTGGCGGCCTGCTCCTCCTGCAGCAACAACTCTGCGCGCTCTGAATCGAGCGCCCTGCGCTTCGTTTCGACGGCGCGCTGCACCTGCGCCATAAGCGCAGATTCCTGCCGTGCATCGCTCTCGAGGGAGGTGACCCTTCTCGCCTGCGCCTTGTATCGCTCGCGCTGTCCCGCTATTTCGGAATTGTAGGCGCGCTCGAGCCGCTCGCGCCCCTCCTTGCCAAGACCACTGCCGCACAGGGGGCACTCCACCCCCTTGCTGTGGTCGTGGTTGAGCAGGTCCAGCTTGCTGCGCGTCTCCTTGCCTTCGTTCTCAAGGCGGGCGTTGTCTGCCTTCAGGACCTCCACCTCGGCAACGAGCGCCCTGTGCCGCTGAGCGTGCGTCTCCACCTGCGCAAGCCCTTCATCCACCGCCTGCGCTTGAACATCCAGTTGCGCCAGCCGCTGCCGAACGTCCGCTAACGATTGTGCGCGCGGGCCCACGTCGTCCAGTTCTCGCTCGAGGCCAGCCGCCTCGGCCTCGAGCCGCGCCCCTTCAGCCGCTATTCGGGTCTCAAGAGGCGCAAGTTGGGATTGGAGTCGATGGACGAGCGATGCCTTGGCGCTGAGCCGTGCGTGCTGGACGCGCGCCTCCTTCCACTCCGCGAATCCCCGCTCGATGGGCGTCGCCCGCTCGAGCGACGCCTTCCACCGCTGGACGCGCTCGGAAAGCTGCGCTTGCTCGTGCTCCTCCCGTTCACACCGCTCCGAGACGCGGCGCAGCTGCGCTCCAACCGCTTCGCCATCGGCTTGGCGGCGCTCCAACTGTGCGACCTCAGCACCGGCAAGATCGAACTCCGCACTCCTGGCATTGGCATCGACGAGGGCGCGCTCTGTCTCTGCCGAAACCTCTGCAAGCAGCGCCACGACGTCGCCGCGGCGCGCTGCCTGCATTTCCAACCGCTCAATCTGTGCGTTGGTCATCCCCACCTTTGCCTGGGCATCGCGGGCGCGCCGCCGCGCACGATCGGACAGGCGGTCGTACATCGCTAGGCCCAATACGCGCGATAGCACCTCCTTGCGGTTCGCCGGGGTGGACATCGCGAAGGTGTCGGATCGGCCCTGGAGGAGGTAGGCGCTGTTGACGAACGTGTCGTAGTCCATGCGAATCAACCGCTCGACCTGGGCCGCGGTCTGGGCCATGGTGTTTGCGGTCAGCGGAACCCACTCATCGCCCGAGGCAACGGCCAGCTCCAGCGAGGATGCGCCCGCCCTACGGGCCTTGGAAAAGCGGCGCGCTATCCGGTGGCGCTGGCCGCCCTCATCGAACTCCAGCTCGACCCGCATCTCCTGCTCACCCTCGTGGACGAGCTGCTCCTGGCGCTGCCCGCGCGCCCTTCCCCAGATGGCCCAGGTAATCGCGTCGAGGAGGGCGGACTTGCCGTGCCCGTTCGCACCGCACAGGCACGCCACGTGGATGTCCTCGAGATGCAGCGTTGGAGCATCGTCCCGATAGGAAAGGAAGTTGTGCACCTTGAGCGAGAGCGGCAGCATGTGCCTAGTATCCCGACGTCGGCGCCAGCGGACAAGCAGGCAGTGGCGGCGGCTTCGTGCGCCGACCGTGCGAAGCGGCCGTGCGCTCCCGGCAGGCCCAGCTCCGTGTAGGATTGCGCCACGGGAGGAAGTGTTGCGCAATCCTGTGGAGCGGATGCTCGATGAGGTGCTCGCACTGCTGGATACCACCTCGCGAGGCCGGCGCTTGACAATAGTGGCCATCGACGGCCCTGCTTACGCCGGCAAGTCGACGCTGGCTGCCGCAATCCACCGCGCGTGGCCGGAGACAGAGCTCGTCCACGTCGATGACTTCCAAGCCGACTTGGACGATTCGCTCGGCGCGACCCCATCGTCAGAGGAGGACTACGGCCGTCTCTTCGACTGGGAGCGGTTGCGGAAGGAGGTACTCATGCCCCTCGTCGACGCCAAACCCGCCCGATACCGCAGGCCCGGCTGGCGGGCGCGCTCGCTGAGCGGCGGCTGGGTGACCATCGCCCCGCGCGGTATTGTCATCGTCGAGGGCCTGTCCTCCATGCGACGCGAGCTGTGCGACTTCTACTCCGCGACGATCTTCGTCGACACGCCGCAGGAGGAGCGCATGGCGCGCGCATGGGCGCTCGTGAGCGACCCGGCCGCCGTCGAGCGTCGCGAGGCGGCCGCGCGCTGGTACCTGAAGCACGAATACGCCGAGCAGCGCGCCGATCTCGTCGTCAACGGGCACGACATTCCCTAGGCCTACGGCGAAGGTGCCGGGCCTCACGCGCTACAATGGACCGTGCTATGGCACGGCGCAAACGTCCACGAGTTGAGCGTCCAAGCGCATCGGCTCCTGCACCGGCAGGCGCTGGTGACGAGCGCGTTGCCGCGGCGGTGTCGGACCTGCGAGCACGCATGAAGCAGGTGGCCAAGCCTGCGGTTGCCGACGGCCACGCACGCAGCTACGGGCCGGACGCGCCCGTCTACGGCCTCACCGTCGCGGACGCGAACCGGCTCGGACAGGATGCCATGCGTCGTGTGCGCGGGGCTGGCCTGCCACTGGCACTCGCGATCGCCGAGCCGCTGTTCGCCAGCGGCAACCTGGAGGAGGGTATCGCCGCCGCGGTCATCGTCGGGGCGCAGGCTCGGAACCTGGGCGCAGAGCACTTCGACCGCTTCGACGCATGGGCCAATGCGCTCACGAACGAGGTCAACGCCGACGGCCTCTCGGCCCTGGCTTCTCGCTGCCTCAGCGGCCGCCCGTCCCTCGTCAACACGCTGAAGGAGTGGGCGGCGTCCGACAACCGCTTTCGCCGCCGGGCCGCCCTCACGGCATTCATACCCCTCGTACGCGAGGGCCGGTTCCTCTCGGACGCGCTCGGAGTCGCCGACCTGCTGCTCGCCGACGAGGACGAGACGGTGCAAAGCGGGCTGGGCACCTTGCTCATGGAAGCTGGCCGTCTGCAACGCGAACGCGTCGGTGCATACCTCAACGAGCGCGGCGATGCGGTGTCGCAGACCGCCCGCGCCATCGCGCTGAGCCGGGTGCGCCCCGAGCGCCGCTCGCAGGCGGAAGCGGGGTGACGCAGCAGGCGAGCCGCCCGGCCGCGACGTCGATCGGTCGCCGCATCGCCCGAGGACTGCTGATGGCCGTTCTCGTCGGATTCGTCGGAACGGTGATATCCCTCGTCCCCGCACTCTTCATTCAATCGATCTTCATCGGCGAAGCGCAGCGTTGCATAGAGCAGCAGGAGTTCGAGATGGCGGCGCAGGGCGCCGTCGAGACGACGTGCGAGGAGGACCTCTCAACGACGCCGACGTGGTTGCCGACGCTGCTCATCGGCGGCGGGGCGGCCCTCGGTGTGGCAGGGGGATTCGGGTACGGCTACATAGGCCCTCTGGGTCGAACCAGCAGACAGGAACCGCCATGGCTGCCCTTCTAACTCCTAGAAAAGCGGCGGCCACTTTTGCTACCGTACTCCGATAGACCCTCAGGCCATCGGCACAATGCGAAACCACTCTACGCAGCGCTAGGATCTTCCGTGAATCAGGTCAGGCAACACCGCAGTCGCTGGATGCACCTGCTCGTCTTGGCAGCCGCCATGCTGCTGTTGAGTCTTGCCGCTTCCTCATGCGGCCTCCTGCATGACCCCGGCTATATCGTCTATACCGTCGGCGAGGAGGGCGAGCGCGACATAGCGGTCATCCGCCCCGACGGCATGGGCCAGCAACTCGTCATCGAGAATCCGGGCGACGACTACAATCCGGTTTGGTCGTTCGACCGCAAACAGCTGGCCTACATCTCCAATCGAGACGGCAACGCAGAGATATACGTCACCCTCGAACTGGACGACCCCACAGACGCGAGTGCCTCACGGCGCGTGACGAATACCGGAGTGGACGAGTCGGATGTCACATGGTCGCCGGACGGCACGATGCTTGCCTACGTCTCCCCCGAGCTGGACGGAACGCCACACGCCTACTGGCTCGAGTTGGCCAACCTGCGCCCCAACCGCCTGATATTCAATCAAGCGGGCGAGACGGCTCCGAAATGGTCGCCCCTGGGTGAGTGGGTAGCGTTCGGCATACTGGACGAGGAGGGCACCCCGGCGGGCATCTACCTGCGCAACCCCAGCGGTGTCAGCGCCGTGCAGGTGAGCGCGAACGTGGACTACAACCCTGTGTGGTCGCCCAACGGCCGGCGTCTTGCGTTCGTGTCGGAGCACACCGGCAATCAGGACATCTACGTCATCGAGGTCCGCGCGGACGGCACGTTCTCGCAATCGATCAATCTGTCCGAACACCCCTCCAATGACTGGGCACCCACCTGGTCGTCCGACTCCAGCCGCGTCGTCTTCCAGACCGACCGCAACGGTCCGACCGACCTCTACGCAGTCGATGCGAACGGCGGCCAGACGATCCCGCTGACGTCAGGCAACCTGCCCGAATCCACCGCGGACTTCGGCCCAAGCGGCGAGATCGTGTTCGTCTCAGGCCCTCCTGACCGCCAAGGCATCTTCGTGATGAATGGCAACGGCACCGACCAGCGCCAGCTCACGCCTGGCGAGCGAAACGCCGCCACGCCTGACTGGTAGCACGTCACTCAGCGGGCGGCCTCCAACCTGCGGCCCGCGCCAGTTCCTCCAACTCCCCCTCCTCACTTATGGCGCCTATCCGAATCACGAACGTCCTGAGGTCGAGGGCATCGGCGCGCAGAATGCGCAGCTGCGCCTCGATGGGGTTCACGCTGCCGCCCCGCGCATCGCCAGCATACGTTCCGTGGAACGCGAAGTAGGCCGTGTTGAGCTTGCGGATCGTGATGCCGTGTTCCTGCAGCCCGAGCCGCCGCTCTTCAAGCCACGCCTCCGCCTCGCGGACCGCGCCTTTCGCCAGCAACTCGTCGAGACGGGTGCGCGTCTCGTTCATGTAGCCCGCGAAACTGAAGTCCTCCGGCTCGGAGCCGGGCGGCTCGAAGGTCGGCGGCGTCCACGGTGGACGATCCACGACCTTGCCCGTCATCTTGAAGAGCGTCAAGTCGCCCACCTCCTCGCCGACGATGTCCGACAGCGTTTCGTTTATGCTCAGCAGTTCGCCACCTGCGTCCCATTTCAGGCCGAGCGGGCGGAATACGAGCCAGTTGTGCATCCATTCGTGCGCTACTGTCGCCAGCGTACCGTGCAACGACAGCGACGAGCTGACATGCGCCGGATAGGTCGATAGCCCGCCCAGCCGGACGACCAGGGCCGAGACGTCTGGGGCAAGCCGCTCCGTCTCCTCCTCCAATTCGACGCGGCCGAGCAGCGGGATATCTGAACGGAGCAGGGCATCAGGCAGGCGGCGGACTTCGTCACGAGGCGAGCGTATGAGGGCAAGTCCGCCTGGCTCGAACTTGAAGTCCACGGGGGGCCACCGGATCGGGCCGAGCGCGTTGATGACGCCCAATTCTGCGAGCGCCTCCGTCATTGCCGACTCGATGGCCTCCTCTACCAGGGGTCCCAACGCTTCGCGGCGCGCGGCGATGGCTTGGCGCTCATCCTCAGCAGCAGCAACCGTCGCCGGGGCGGCGTCAGGGTCCGACAGCGCGGCCTCAAGTGCGGCCTCGGCCCGCGCGAGGTCATGGCCGAGGGCGAAATACTCCTCGACGGCATCCTTGCGTGCCTGCTCGGAGTCGTCGTAGCGCGCTAGTGGCCACGTGGCCAGCCGCCACCACTTCTCCGGCAGGTGTGACACCTCCCACAGCACGAGATCCTGGCGAAGGGGAATGACCTCGCGCTCCAGGTCGGTGATGTGGTCGCTCCTGCCTGCGCCAAGCACTAGCAGCACCGCAATCGCAACGGTAGCCGCGAGAACCCTGAGGCGTCGCGCGATTCGACAGAGCAGGCGCATAGCCTAAGTATGCCCAATCCGGCGACGCGGCGTTGCGGCGGACTTCATCCCTTCACTACAATCCGCTCGCCGGGATTTCCAGTCCGCCGTAGAAGGGGGAACCGTATGGATGAGTTTGCTACCGATCGTATCCGCAACGCAGCGTTACTCGCGCACTCCGGTGCGGGCAAGACCTCTTTGGTCGAGGCCTTGCTGCTCGCAACGAAGGCCATCAACCGGCTCGGCAGGGTGGAGGACGGCAACACGGTCTCAGACTTCGACCCCGAAGAGCACCGGCGCCAGACCAGCCTTCAGCTCTCAGTCGCCCCCTGCGTGTCGGCGGGGCACAAGGTAAACCTGATCGACACCCCCGGCTTCGCCGATTTTGTCGGCGAGCAGGTGTCTGCGCTGCGCGCGGTCGACGCAGCCATACTCGTCGTATCGGCTCCCTCCGGTGTCGAAGTCGGTACCGAGCTGGCGTGGGCGCGCATCCGCGAGCGTGGGCTGCCCACCCTGATATTCGTCAACAAGATGGACCGTGACGGCGCAGACTTTGAGGCGACACTCACGCAGCTGCGGCGCGTCATCGGCAATCAGTGCGTGGCCCTCAACGTACCCGTCGGCGCAGCTGCCAGCCTCTCGGGGGTAGCCGACACTATCGGCAGCGCGGGCGATGCGGATTTGGCCGAGGCGCATGACACCCTCGCAGAAGCGGTTGCCGAGACGGACGATGCGCTCACCGAGAAGTTTCTGGAGGACGGCGAACTGAGCGCGGAGGACATCCGCACCGGGCTGCGCGCCGGGGTCAAGGCGGGCCAGATCGTGCCGGTGCTGGCGGGCTCCGCGACAACCGGCATCGGCATCGAGCAACTGCTCCAAGCCATCGTCGACCTGCTGCCCTCCCCTGCCGAGGCTCCAGCGCTAGCGGCGAGCCAGGGGGGTGCGGAGGTGTCGCTCACGGCGGACAATGGCGGTCCGCTTGCCGCGTTCATCTTCAAGACCGCCGCCGACCCGTTCGTGGGCAAGATCTCCTACTTCAGGCTCCTGAGCGGCAGCCTGAAGCCGAACCAGGAGCTGTGGGACGTAACGCAGAGCGAGTCGGAGCGCGTTGGGCAGCTGTTCGTGCCCTTCGGCAAGTCGCAGGAATCGGTGCCCTCCCTCTCCGCTGGTGACATTGGTGCGGTGACGAAGCTGGCGCACGCGGTGACAGGCGACACGCTCGCCACCAAGGCGAGCGCCGTTCAGGCGCCTCCGATCGAGTTCTCGCCGGCGGTGTACGACGTAGCGATCCACCCCAAGAGCCAAGCCGACCTCGATAAGATGTCGACGGCGCTCAATCGCCTCCTCGAGGAAGACCCCTCGCTCATGATGCGGCGCAACCAGGAGACGAGCGAGCTCGTCGTATCGGGCATGGGCGACACGCAGATTGACGTGATGGCCGAGCGCGCAAAGCAGAAGTTCGGCGTCGAATTGGACCTGCGCGTCCCCGACGTCCCCTACCGCGAGACCATTTCCAAGGTCACGCAGACCGAGTACAAGCACAAGAAGCAGACCGGCGGGCACGGACAGTACGGCCACGTGCTCATCCGCTTGGAGCCGTTGGAACGGGGTGCAGGATTCCAGTTCGGCAATGAGGTCGTCGGCGGGAACGTGCCCAAGGAGTACATCCCCGCCGTCGAGAAGGGCGTCATCAAGGCGATGGAGGGCGGCGCGGACGGATTCCCCATCGTCGACATGCGGGTGGTGCTCTACGACGGCAGCAGCCACTCCGTCGATTCGTCAGGTGCATCGTTCGAGATTGCCGGCAGCTTTGCGGTGCGCCAGGGGCTGCGCGACGCCGTGCCCGTGCTGCTCGAACCCATCATGCGGCTGCAGGCGACCGTCCCCGAGTCGATGGCGGGCGCTGTGGTCGGCGACCTCAACACACGCCGCGCGCGTATCAACGGCATGACGCCAGAGGGCGGGATGGCCGTCATCGATGCGGAGGCGCCACAGGCGGAAGTGCAGCAGTGGGCGACGCAGTTGCGCGCGCTCACGCAAGGGCGCGGCACCATGACGCTCCAGTTCGACCACTTCGGTGAGATGCCGGCACACCTGTCGCAGCGGGTCATCGACGATCGCGCGAAGGAGCACGCGCGAGCATAGCGCGTGCTCCTTCCCCAAGGTGCGTGTTGGGGCTGGGGCCCTACCTCGCCCCGGAACTCGACCACAGCGTGTGGAACGGGCCCTTGCCTTTGATCATGGCAACGAGGGCTTGGCGCTCGCACTGCTTCAACTCGTTCATGGCGCTGTCGCATTGCGCCGCCGCCGAGGAGAAGCCGGAGTCCACCATCCGCCTGACCATCATGTCCCACACCTCGGAATTCGCCAGGCTCTCGATTGAGCCGACCCAGGGGATGACGGCCAACTCACGCGCATGGCGCAGGTGCGGCCGCTGCTGATTGACGTTCCGCAGCCTGCGCTCGGCAGAGCCCAACGGCGGCGACACCGTCAGCGTCGGCGGGTCGTCGTCCGTCGACCGCGAGTCCAGTACGAGGCACTGGTTGATGATAGGGAGGATGACACAGACCACCTCCGAATTGTTGGCATTCTGAAGCATCTCGGACATGTCGGAGTCGAAGTCGGGTTGGTTCATCGCCGTATGTACTCCCTAGCGTCCCAGTATCTCATGCAATTGGTCGATGAAGGCGGGGAGCACCTTCTGCCAATCGCCAGCCACACCGAAGCGCGCCTGCTCAAAGATGTTAGCTCCCCTGTCCTTGTTTATTGCTACGATATCACGTGCGCCACCACATCCGGCCATATGCTGGCTCGCGCCCGAGATGCCGACTGCCACGTAGAGGTCGGGCGTGACTGTCTTGCCCGTTAGACCCACCTGGTAGGTGGATGGCACCCATCCTGCATCGCAGGCCGCGCGGGACGCGCCCACCGCGCCGCCTAAGAGGTCGGCCAGCTCGTGGAGTTGGTCGAAAGCAGCCTGGCCGCCCAGTCCTCGTCCGCCGCTCACGATGACCTTCGCATCCTCGAGGCGCGGCCCGTCCGAGGCATCCTTGGCGCGCTCTACCACCCGCGCCTTGACGACCCCTTCGATGTCGTGCTCCATCGCCGTGATGCTGCCCCTGCGCGCTGGGTCCGGCGGCAGCGCCTCATACGCCTTGGCGCGGAGCGACGCGACGGCGGGCCTTCCATTGCACGCGACGGTTGCGAGCGCGTTGCCGCCGTAGACAGGGCGCGTCGCCTCCAAGCGCCCATCGCCCGCTGCGGAAACGGCGATGCAGTCCTGCGCCAGCGCAACGCCGAGCCTGAATGCAACCCGGGGCATGACGCTGCCGCCGAATGCGTCCCTGGGGCCGAGCACCCACTGGGGCTGCACGATGCGTGCGGCCTCGGCGGCAAGCGCGACCACCGCTTCAGGCTCGTCGTACGGCGCGTGGAGGGCGGCGTCGGCACCGTGCGCCGCGGCAGCCTGCGCAGCGTCCCCGGCGCCGGCACCCGCGAGCAGCACATGCACCGTCGCACCGAGCGATCGGGCCGCGGCGAGCGCCTCCAGCGACGGCGCACTGGGAGCACCCTCGATGGCCTCGGCGATGACCAGTACGTCCGGCATGGCTACAGGATCTTCGCCTCCCGCAGTGCTAGCGCCAGCTTGCGGCCAGCATCCTCATCATCCTCCCCACTGATGAATTCGGTCGCGCCGCGCGGCGCGGGCTTAGCCAGCGCTACCAGCTCAAAGGCGGGCGGGCGCGGCGATACGCCGAGGTCGGCGAGTGTCCAGAGCGTCGGCTCGATCCGCTTGGCTGCCATGATGCCGCGCATGTTGGGGTAACGTGGGTTGCCCAGCTCGTTCGACACGGTAACGACGGTCGGCAGCGGCGCCTCGACGACCTCATAGCCGTCGGGAAGGATGCGCTCGACACGCACGCTCCGCCCCTCTACCTCGACCTTGCGGCAGACGGTGACCACCGGCCAGCCGAGCGCCTCGGCGAGGCCGAGCGGAACCTGCGCGTGATCCCAATCGGAGGCCTGACGGCCCGACAACACCAACGCCACGTCGTCCAGCCGGCCCACGGCGGCAGCCAGCGCATCGACGACGATGAGCGGGTCGGGGCTGTTGTCGAGCGCAGGATCTTCGATGAGCACCAGCTCGTCTGCGCCCATCGCTAGCGGCTTCTTGATGACGTCGGCGGCGAAGGAGTCGCCCGCAGCGACGACGGTCACGGTGACATCGCCGGACGTCTCCTTGATGCGCAGCGCGGCCTCGACAGCCTGCTCGTCGAAGCCATTCACGACGGGAGCGATGTTGGGAGGTGTCGTCACGCGCTTGGCCGCCTCGTCCACATGGAACGCAGAGAGGGGCATTTCGGGGTCGATGACCTGCTTGGCGGTGACGACGATGCGCACGCCGCGATGGTAGCACTGCGCCAAAAGGCCCCGCAAGAAAGGGCCGCGCCGGGGAGGGGGCCTCCAGCATTCTTACGGGTTGTAAGCCAAGCACTCACCGAAGGCGACGCCGCCAACGGCGAACGGCGTGTCCCTCCATTCGTCTAGACCAGCGCGCCACTCGTCGAATTGCTCTTGCGTCGCGAGCCCATGCTGCGTTGCCGCGCCTATCACCTGGGGCGAGAAGAACCACCCTGCGGCAACGCTGTGGAAGAATGCCACGTCGCCCGGCGTGCCGTAGTAGTCGAACGAGAAGCCGGCGACAGGGTCGGCAAATCCAGCGTCCAGGAACGCACCCTTCAGCTCCATCCCCATGTTCGGATGGCCGTCGTTCGCGGCGACGAGCCTCGAGAATACCTCCCACGCGGCGCGGTCGTCGTAGGGGTAGAGGAACGCTGCCCGCAAGACAGCCTCACGCGCCGCGATGATGCCGCCAGGCTTGAGCACGCGCTTGATCTCCGCAAGCACCGCGGTGGTGTCGGGCACGTGCATCAGCACCGCATGACAGTGCGCCGCATCAAAGGAGCCGTCCTCGAACGGCAGCTGCGTCACGTCGCCGACATGGAAGGTGGCATTGGCGTGCGCTCCGGCTTCTGCGGCTGCACGCGCAAGCTCGACCTGCGATTCCTCCATGTCGATGCCGTGCAGCTCGCCGGGCTCGACGAGGCGGGCGAGGCCAACCGAGATGGTGCCCGGCCCGCACCCGACATCAAGGACGCGGTCGCCGTTCTTGAGGTGCGGCAATAGGTAGGCCGCGTGCGACCCCGCGCTCCGCCGATCCAGCATCTGGCGGAACTCCTCGCTGTATCCCATCGTGTACTGCGGCGTACCGGAAGTGCTGTCAGCCATCGTGTGCGCTCCTGTGGAGGGAGTGGGGGGTGTAGCTATTGTAGAGGAGGCCGGCGCTGCGCGGCCTAGAGAGGCGGTCTTCTCTGACCCCTTCCATGCCCATGTCGGTCGTCTTGCCGCCCATCACCTTCCCTCCACTGCGGTGCTGAGGGATGCCCATCTCGCGAGGTCACCGGAATCAGGACGGGCGGGCTATCGGGGAGGCAGGTCGGGCAAGCGCCCCAAATGGGCCCAAAGGTAACCAGTACGCCATCTACACGGGGCAGACCGTTGCCGACATGAAATTGAGGTGAGGGCTCCTGGCGTAGCACCTGGGAAAATGCGGCAATTGCCGGTTCGCTAGTGACGCCAGCCGTGAAGGCTTCAGACTGGTACCGGGTGCGCCCATCGAGTTGCATGGTGCCCCGACTTTGGGTTAAGAGGAGGGGCGTCATGCCGCGACCGCTGTCATGGACATCACACTGGTTCGATGTTGCTCACCTATTTCTTCCTGCCTACCGCCTGCACCGCCAGATCGACCAACCCCATCGTCGCCGTGGTGCGCACCCTGCGCTCGAAAAGCTTCCCCATGCCCTGGCGATGCCTGCTATAGAACCGTCACAGTGGGTTATGGTCAGGATGCTGCCATCCCGTCAGCCACGGGTACGGGATTTGCTCACGACAGGCCGCCTCCAGCTTGCGGCAGGAGCGCACCCCTGCATGAGTCCGTGCAACCGCACGCTCAGCAGCGCACGGGATGACAGGATGGAGCTCCCTACGGGTCGCCCTCCATCTCCACACCAAGCCCGGCCCAGCTCCCTCTGTCCGGGGCATCGATGAACTCGGCAAAGAACCGCGCCGGATGGCGCGGCGGCAACAACTCATCCAGTGTCGACGGCAGCATCCACATCCGCTCTCTCCCCATATCCCGGAGCGGCATCTGCTGCTGCACCAGGGTGAGCCTCAACCTACACCAATTCGGCCAGCAAACGCAGCCATCGTCGGTCTCCCAACCGCCCGACTCTGCACCCGACTTCTGAGGCAGGCTCCCTGGTGCAGGCTTCGGGGGCAGGCCATTGCGGCATGCCGTATGATATTAATTGGACGTAATTCATGTGGAGATATACATGCGCATATCCGAACGCGGCCAGATCACCATCCCCAAGCGATTCAGAGACCGCTTCGGCATGAACAAGGACGTCGAAGTTGAAATCACCCCCACCGACCGTGGCCTGCTCATCCAGAAGCGGTCCACCGCGCAGCACCCGGTTGAGAGGGTCAGCGGGATCCTTGACGGTTCCTTCGACGTGGATCGGTACATTGAAGAGATTCGGGGAAGATGATTACGGCGGTCGATACCAGCGTCCTACTGGATGTCTTTGTGTCCGACGCACCGCACCATGCCCGATCGCAGGAGTGGCTCATCGACGCCTACGATAGGGGAGCCATCCTAGTCTGCGATGTCGTTTACGCGGAGCTTGTTCCTGCGTTTGGGAATCGGCCCTCGCTGGACAACGCGCTGCGGGAGATCAATGCGGCAGTCTCTCCGATTGGCACCGCTATCGCATATGAGGCTGGGATGCGTTGGGCACGATACCGGCAGGCGGGAGGATCGAGGGAGCGCATCATCACCGACTTTCTGATTGGCGCTCATGCCGTTGCCAATGCCGACACCTTTCTTACCCGGGACCGGGGCTTCTACGCTACCTACTTCTCTGAGTTGCGAGGGACGCCGAGCGATTGACGAGAGCCATTACGGGGAAAGGCATTTGAATGAGTACGAAATGAAGAGGAGGCACCTACAGCCGCTCACGCCAGCGGCTCCTGCGCCGGGTGTCCAGCGACCACCAGAACATGGACCTGTCCATGGCCGCACAACGTAGGGCGCACGAGGCTACAGGCGTGCAGTCGGCCCTATCGGTCATGGATATGTCCTCCTTGGTGATCCCTATTCGTTCTGCCGGGCCTCAGCCCGTTGGCAGCACTTCCGCCCCGGCCACATTCGTTCCTCCATGTACGGGCGGACGGGGTTCGAGGGATGCTCGGCTCGTCGACGCCGCCTCCGAATTGGCACGATGCAAAGCTGGCGTCGCGGCGTCGCTTCAGGAGGGACTGCGACGACGCGTCGAGACCGTTCATGTGGACGCCTGACAGCGTGCTACCCGTCTCGCACAGGGCTGTCCTGCTGTGTTCATTGCTCATGTCCGTTGTCGCCTGCTCGCCTGGCGATGTCCCGTCCGCATCGTGCACGGACGGAGACCGCGCCCTCAAGGTCGGCTTCTACGCCTACTTCGACCCCGTGAGCCACAGCGCCGATCCCGAACCGGCCTCCGAGGGGTTCAACACCCATCTGGGATACGAGGCCGACCTGCTCACCGCCCTTGAAGCGATGGAGGGAGCGGGGTTGTCTTTCTCACGGCGCGGCATCGCTCCCTGGGATGACATCTGGCTACAATCTGCAGGACCTGCGTTTGACATCGTGGGCGGCGGCATCACCATCCTGGACTCACGCACCCGCAACGCGGCAGGCGAGGAGGTCGTCTCATTCACGTCGGGTCACGTGGAGTTTCGACAGTCGCTGCTGGTCCGAGCCGACGATGCGATGCGCATAGCCTCCTATTCCGACCTGACCAGAGACATGCGCGTGGGCGTGCTCGCGGGCACGACGGGAGAGCGCCGCCTGCTGGAACTGACGGGCCTCGTGAACGCCGACGGAGCGATTGTGGCCGACACGCGTATCGAGACCGCCACTCACAGCACGCTGACGTCCGACGGCAGCGCGAACTACACCATCGACTTTGCCGCCGAGTCCCCCGATCTGAAGGGGCGGCGTCACCTGTACCCGCCGTCGGAAGAGATGCCCCAGGTGGTCTATCTCGGCGACGAGACCGGCGAATCCGAGCTTCTCGAAGCGTTGCGGGCAGGTGACGTCGACGCGGTCGCAAGGGGCGCGGTGGGCAATCTGACGGCGGCCAAAGCTTCGAACGGCGCGTTCGTCGTCACCGTCCTGGACGACGCAGTAGAGCTGGGCGGCTTCAGCCTGGCGGTAGGGGACGCCCAACTGCGCTCCTGTCTGGACGAGAAGATCAACTACCTGACCGACGATCGCCGCATAGGCTATGCGGAATGGGCGACGGACCCGGGAGTGTTCACGCGCCGCGCCGTCGAGATGTCCTTGCCTGACGCCGACTGATGCCCTCCGAGTAGGTTGAATGCTCCAGCGAGAGCAACAACGAAGGCTATGCGCATGCAACCCTCGTCGATGCAGGCTAGGTCGGGCTCTACGGCGTGTGTTACGACCTCCCGGGGCTAGGCCTTCGCGAAAGGCAGTAGCCCACGTTCATCTTCCAAAGACTCGGATGGTCCTACTGCCGTGGGCCGCCGGTCGCAATGTCGGTGCAGCGCGGCTGCGGCCAGCAGGGAAATTCTGCTGTCGCCATGGTGCTGGTCGCCGTTGTTGCCGCAGCGTGTGGGGCAGACGATTCGACGCGCGCTTCAGTGCCTACCCAGGCTCCCACGACCCCTCCAACCCCGATTCTTCCGGTTCTATGGGCGTTGAATTCTGGGACCTGGACTGTCATCCATGGGCCAAGATCTGGTTGCGCTTCTGACCGACGAAGAGGCCGCCTGCGGGAAGAACGAGCTCGGGGGAGACTACCGGGCCATGCTGAAAGCCCCGCTGGTCGGAGAATCCGGGACGATGCTGTGGGATGGCGCGAGCGATGCGTTCCCGCTGTCCCAGTGTAGCGCGGTGGAGCGCGGTGCATCCATGAGCCTCTTGCTGTCCTCGGCTGCCGCCGGCCGTCTCAGCGCAGGGGAGACGGTACGGGCCGAGGTGGTCGTCTCTAGTGCTGTGAAACAGCGTTGTTGACCACTACGCGACCACCCTTGATCACTGCGAGCACCCTGCCGACATCCGTGATGTCCTGGTCAGGTCGGCCGTCAACGACCAGCAGGTCCGCCTCCTTCCCGGGGGCCACCGTACCGACCGCGTCGTCGATATGCAGCGCCTTCGCGTTGCCGCTTGTGGCGGCCTGGATCGCCGCGAGAGGAGAGAGCCCGGCCTCGACCATCGCTGCCAGCTCAAGATCAAACCGGCCGAACGGGTACATCCCCCAGCCACAGTCAGACCCGGCCATTAGCTGAACGCCGCGTTCTATCAGCCAACCTGTGTGCTGCATGGTCGCGCTATGGCCGCTCCGCATGCGCTTCAGGAGCGCCGCCTCTTCGTCAGTCGCGGCGCCCTGGTCGACGCGCTCTTGAAGAAGTGGCAGCCTACTCCGCGTGATGTGCAGGGTCGGGTTTACGCACACCTCTCGCTCCGCCATGAGATCAGCCAACCGGTCATCAAATTCTCGATTGCCTGATTGGTCTGCAAACCAGCCATGCATGATGACGTCGAACCGGGCGTCAATGACCATGCGCATGGCCTCGTTCGAGCGACAATGCGCCGCGACAAGCAACCCTCGTCGGTGTCCCTCTTCTGCGATAGTCTCTAGCTCTTCGCTGGAGAAGGCCGGGCGAAACGGGTCCGTCCCAAGCGTGCTTCCGCCCGTCGCCATCACCTTGAGGAAGTCCGCGCCCTCCTTGATAAGCTGGCGCGCCGTCCTTCGCACGCCTTCCGGGCCATCCGCCTCCGAGCCCATGAACCAGCAGTGCCCGCCGGTGGTGGTAATCGGTCGGCCGGCGGCGAGCACGCGAGGACCGCGCACGAGACCCTGGCGAATGCCCTCCTTGAGGCGGAAGGTCGTTTGGTGCCAGGCACCGCAGTCGCACACGGTCGTCACCCCCGTTTTCAGCGCATGCTCGACGTTGTGCGCAGAGCGCAGCAGGCGAAGGTCATCGTCGTCGTCCCGGTGGACGTCCTCGCCGCGCCGTCCGTCCCCTGGCATGTTCGTGTGCGTATGGCAATCGATGAGGCCAGGCAGCAGCGTCCCTGCGGGGAAATCGAGTTTCTCCCCAATGGTCCCGCCAGACGGTGCGAGTTCGTAGGCCGGACCCACGGCGCTGATTCTTGCTCCCTCGATCCGCACCGCCATGGCCTCGGACGCAGCAGAGCCCGACCCATCAAGGAGCCAGCCGGCGCTGATCGTGAGGGTGGGCGCAGGTTGAGATTGCACGGCGACACCTTACGCCATTTGCCGCCTGCGTTGGAGCGGGTGACAAAGAAAGGGAGTGCGCTCTTAGAATACTGGCATGGACTTCAGTGCGCTCCGAGACGATATCGCGGCAATGCGCTCAATGACCTACCTGAATACGGGCTGGGCCGGCCCCTCGCCTGCCAGGGTCCTGCGTCGGATGGGCGAGGCCGTGGAGGCTGAGAGCGCGCTCGGCCCTGCAGGACCGGACGGACGAGACTTCACTCGTCGCACGACTCACGAAGCTATCGCCGCAGCGGCACGCCTCTTCGGAGCCGCCGATCACGAGGTGCTGCTCACGCACGGCACGACCGAAGGCGTCAACATCGTGCTCCACGGCCTGACGTGGGCGCCGGGCGATGAGCTGCTCACGGCCGATCTGGAGCACCCTGCACTATCCGTGCCAGCACGCCTCGTGGAAGAGCGCCACGGTGTGGTCGTCAAGCGGGCCGACTTCCCGGCTGATGCTACGAAGGAACGAATGCTGCAGGCAGTCGATGATCTGCTATCGAAGAGGACGCGCGTGGTCGCGCTCAGCCATATCCAGTATTCGTGCGGGCTGCGGATGCCGATACGCGAAATCGCCGAGGCAGCGCATCGTGTGGGAGCACTGGTGCTTATCGACGGTGCTCAGACCAGTGGCCATGTCGGGCTCGGCGTCCACGAGCTCGATGTCGACGGCTATGCGGTCTCGGGACAGAAGTGGCTGCTCGGACCGAACGGGTCCGGCGCGCTGTTCATCCATGACCGCCTGCTTGATCAGTTAGGCCCCCTCTTCTCGACGACCCCCGATCCGAATCAGGCGCGCGCGCCCAGTGCATACGGCATGACCTCTCAGGGTGTGGGGGTCGTCGCTGGATTCGCCGAGGCCGTGGCGATCGCGAACGAGCTGGGCGCCGACGCGATTGAGGAGCGGACGCTTGGGCTGGGCATGCGGCTCAAGACGGCGCTCACGGGAATCCCCGGCGTACACCTGACTGGGCCGACCGAGCAAGACGTCTCTTGCGGGCTCGTGTCCATCGCCGTGCACCGCTGGGAGCCCCGCGAGCTCACCGAAGCGCTCTGGGAGAGTAGTCGGGTCGTGGCTCGCGCCGTTGGGTACCCAGCTGCGGTCCGCTTCAGTACTGCTCATTTCAACACTGAAGAGGACATCGACCGGGCTGCTGAAGCGGTCCACGCGCTGGCGAAGGCGTCCGGCGCTCCGTAGGCGTAGCATCTCATCCAAGGCGCAACAGGACTCCGCGAAACCCGCAGTGGGCTTGTGTCGTTCCTCATGCTCAACCTTCGGTTTGCGGCAGCAGCTGTAGTGCGAGGGACACACCGGTCGCACGCAGTGCCAACCCCGCCATGGAACTGGCCCTAAAGGTAGCCGTTCAGGCCCCTTAGCTCGCCCAGCCGAGGCGTCGGCTTTGTAGAGGATCTCCACTCCTGCGGCATCGTGGTCGACAGGTCCGTCTCTATTGCCACCTTCAGCGTGTCATCGCCAAGGAGCTTCATCGGGTCTGGCCCTGCTGAGACGCGAGAAGACTCCGCCTACATGGCCGTGCGAGCGAAGACGGAATTCTCAACCTCCATTCGGCCAGGGAAGGGAATGCAACGCTAGCCGAGGGCGTCAGCCCTCGCCGTAGAGGCGAGTTGCTCTCTGCAGAGTTCTGCGTAGCGCCGATCCAACGCCACCAGTTCGGCGTGGGTTCCGTGTTCGACCACCCTTCCCTCTTCAATGTAGAGGATCACGTCCGCGGCGAGCACGGTCGATAGCCGATGCGCGACGACGATGGTGGTTCGCCCCTCAGTGAGCCTGGCTAACCCCATCTGTACCGCTCGCTCCGAGTGCGAATCGAGGGACGAGGTGGCCTCGTCGAGTATCAGGATGCGGGGGTCCTTGAGCAGCATCCGCGCAATGGCCAGCCGCTGCTTCTCGCCCCCCGAAAGGCGATATCCCCGCTCCCCGACCACGGTGTCGAACCCATTCGGCAGATTCTCAATCACATCCAGTACGGAGGCGGCGCGGCAGGCCTCGGCCATCTCGGCTTGAGTGGCGCTCGGGCGCGCGACGCGCAGGTTAGCACGCACCGTGTCGTGGAAGAGGAAAGTTTCCTGAGAGATGTAGCCGACCTGCCCTCGCAGCGATTTCAACGTAAGACCTCTAATGTCCACGCCGTCCAGGAGCACTCGTCCCTGCGTTGGGTCGTATAGGCGTGGAATAAGGTAGGTGATGGTCGTCTTCCCTGCTCCGCTTGGGCCTACGAGGGCTGCCATCTGCCCTGGCTCGACCGTGAAGTCTAAGTTGTCCAGAGTCTTGCGGCCGGGCGTGTATTCCATCGCGACACCTTGGAAGGTAAGAGCGCCTGCGGGGTTCTCTATGGCCACGGCGTCGGGCGCATCCGCGATGTCAGGCTCGAGGTCCAGATACTCAAAGATGCGTTCGAAGTAGGCGGCCGACGTGACCACGTCCACATGCAGTGACATCAGGTCCGTGGCGGGGGTGTAGAGGCGGCTGAGGAGCGCAACGAAGGCCACGATGGTTCCGATGGTGAGCGAGCCGGAGATGACCTGCCCTCCACCGAACCAGTAGATGAGCGCCGGGCCGCCGGTTGTCACGATGAACAGCAGCATGAAGTACCAGCGGCCTACGAGCGCCTCGCGTACCTGAAGCTGCATCAGTCCCCAGTTCTCATGCTGGAATCGGTCCAACACTTCCCGCTCTCGGGTAAAGGTCTTGATGAGCATGAGCCCGCTGATGCCCAGGCTTTCGGCCATCAGCGAGTTCACCGAGGCGCTCCGCTGCTGCCGCTCGCTGCGCAACCGGCGGCGCAGTCTCCCAACGGTCAGAGTTGGGAGGATGAGCCACGGCAACACCATCAATGAGACGACGGTTAACCGCCAATCAAGGGCAATCATCGCCACGAGGGTCGTCGTCAGGATCAGCACGTTCTGCGTAATGGTCACCAGCGTGCCGGAGATGACGGTGTCGATGCCGGCGATGTCGCTTGTGAGCCGCGACATGAGCTCGCCGGTCCGCGCCTCGGTGAAAAACCGCAAGGAAAGCGACTGTAGCCGCGTGAACATCTGCAGCTTGAGGTCGTACATGATTCGCTGGCTGACGACGGTGTTCAGGTAGCTCCGGAGCATGCCGACCAACCCCAGCACGACCGCCGCTCCAAACAAGCCCGCGGACAGCCAGAGCAGGAGCGGCCTGTCGGCGCCCGCGATTGCGGAGTCGATGACCCCCCGCACGAGAAGCGGCGGCGACAGTCCAACCAGGGCCGCGGCGGCGACAGTTGCGAGAATCAGAAGGAGCTTGAACCAGTAGGGCGCGAGAAACCCGGAAATACGCCGGACGTTTCCCTCCCCCAGGGCCGTTTCAGAGCTGATGTGAGCGATTCTGCCGTGAGAGCGCATCGCCGCCAGTATACGTATCGCTGCCGATCTAGCTTCTCGTCTTGGTGCAGCCGCGCGAACCCACCCCGAGCCCTCCTAAGCGAGGAGATGGGCTGCAACTGTCCAACTGGCTGATGCTGACCACCAATGGTACGAGCAGGGTACGTCGGCCGAGGAAGGCTGCCAGGCGGCAGAATGGGCCGCTACCTGGACGTCCGGGCGAGCAACGAAGCTGGAAGCCAGGCCGTCTGAGGGCTCCGTAGTTCCCGGGGCGGGACATGGCGTTGAGGATGGTGCGCAGGTTCGTGACCTGCCGCCCGTCTTTGCACCACCGATTGGGTTGGGTTGGCAAGACTTGGAACCAGAATCCGCAGGCAGCACCGCCTCAGATGCTGTGGCCACCGCCTAGAGGTGACAAGCCAGCTACAACTCGAAGACGGTTCCGTCTACCAAGAACGTTGGTGAGCCAAGTAGTCAGCAATCCTTGCGGCCAACACCATCCAGTTCAACAACTAGCTCGACTGGTCTGTTACGTGCCACTATCAGGCGCAAGGCCTCTGAGTCGCTGGTGTTCAACGGCTGGTGAGCAGCTCCCGGCGGTATGTAGATCATATCGCCCGGACCGATCTCCTTTTCGACGGACAGGTCATCCCCCGTCAACATTACACCCCGTCCAGAGATGACAACGATGGCTGTTTCGCAATTTGAGTGATAGTGCGGCGACGAGCATCGGCCAGGCGGAATGACCGACTCGCCAAGGTGTATGCCGGTTGCGCCTGTCAGCGACTCAGACACTCCCGCGAGGCGCGTCATCGCACCGGAGCGGATCTCGACCTCCCGCTCAGCTTCTCGAACGACCCTAATCTGGGCCTGCGGTACTTCGAGGTTCTCTTCCTGCATGAGAGCGAGTATAGCCCAGGGGCACTACCTGCGTTGACCTGTGTCGATGCCGAGCGGAAGTGTTCGCTAGCATGCTCCCCTCGCCTGCCCCCAGTGGCTGTACCACTCGCTATGTTGGGACCGACGAGGCCTAGACCGATCCCCCTCGTAGGTCCGATTGGCGCGGTAGCCGCCAGGGCGACCCGGTCGACATCAATGCCAGGGAAAACTCCTGTGAGCAGGTCATCCGTGCCTCCCGCGCAGCCGGCTCAAAGGGTCTCGGGAACCTGCATATGGAGCATTTCCGCCAGGACACAGGCATAGTGGACGCGACAACTGCCAGGAAGCAGTCTATGAAGCAATGGAGGCCTGCAATGCGGCGATGGTGGGCTACTTTGGACGGTAGGCAGTACCGTCTTCGAAGTGTGGCTGGATGGACAATAGAGCCTTAGAATTCGGCCGACGCCGCCGGCGTGCGGCCTATGGTCCCCATCGAGCTTCATGTCGGCTACAGAATGCCCATAGGCGCAACAGCTGGAGCCATAAGGCGCGGAGCGTGGCAGATACCGTCACTTCACGGCGCCCGAGCAGTTAGGGCTTAGTCCTGTGGACATTTGGCGATGGGCAGCGGCCCGCGGTGGAGGAGGTGCCTTCCAGAGGCCGTTACGCCGTTCGAGTCGCCGACCATGGTTTGCGAATGAGGCGAAAGTTCATGCTGCGCTCGATCTCTCGCCATTTCTGCTCGTCTTCCGGGGTAACAAAGGTCACCGCCTCGCCTTGACGGCCCATGCGGCCGGTCCGCCCGACCCGGTGCGTGAACAGCTGCTTTGAGTCCGGCAGGTCGTAGTTGATGACCTGCCCAACGCCCTCGACGTCCAGGCCCCTGGCGGCCACATTCGTTGCCACCAGGATCGTCGCGACGCCGGAGCGGAAGTTCACCATGGCTCGCTCGCGCGCATTCTGGCTGAGGTTCCCTTGGAGCGCCTCGACCGGGTAGCCCAGCGCTGCGAGGTGCTTTGCCAGCTTCTTGACTCGGTGCTTGGTCTTGCCAAATACGATGATCGGGGCGCTGTCACGCTGGTCCAACAAGGTCTGGAGCGCCTTCAACTTGTCGTCCTGGGAGATGGTGTAGACCAGGTGATTCACCGTGACCGGCGCCTGCACGCCAGCGTCCACTTCGACGTTCACGGGGTTGCGCAGGTGCCTTGCGGCAGTCCTCGCTACCCAGGAAGGCATGGTTGCGGAGAAGAGCGCTGTCTGCCGACCGGAGGGCGACCGGCCCAGAATCGCCTCCACGTCGTGGGCAAAGCCCCTGTCGAGCATTTCGTCAGCCTCATCCAGCACGAAGAAGCGCACGAAGCTCAGGTCGAGCGTGCCCTGGCGCAGGTGGTCCAGTGTGCGGCCCGGGGTCCCGATGACGATCTGAGTCCCGCTCCGCAGCGATGAGGATTCGGGCCCCAACGACCGGCCGCCGTACAGCAGCGTTGCCGACAGCCGGTGGGCGGAAGCCAGGGCCTCGGTGACCCCGGCCACCTGGATGGCCAGCTCGCGAGTGGGAGTGAGCACAAGCGCTTGTACCTGGCGGACGGACGGGTCGCACTGCTCTGTCAGCGGTACGGCAAAGGCTAAAGTCTTTCCAGACCCGGTGCGAGCCTGACCAATCAAGTCACGGCCTGCCAGAAGGTGGGGGATGGACTTTTCCTGAATGAGCGTAGGCTCAGATATCTTCATTCGGGCGATAGCCGCTCTGGAGGCGGGCTTCAAGACCATTCTGGGAAACACATAGTCGATTGCGGGAACGTTGCTGGCCGGAGGCATCATTGGGGCAGCCAGGGGTGCCTCGGCGACAGCGGGCTTGCCTGCCTGGGCATTGATGGTGTCGGATAGGCCTTTGCGGCGAGACCTGAAGCAGGGCCCGCAGTACGCCGGCCTGCGCTGGCTTGGCTGAAAGGGGACGGTTGCAGTTTCGCCGCAGGCATTGCACGCAGCCTGGTAGCGCTGCGTACCACTGGGATGGATGCGGTTGGGCTGCGAGCGGCGCAAGCGGGGTGGGTTGGGTGGCTGACGGCGAGTCATTGGGCTTTCAACTGACAGAGGAGCGGAAATTGCTTCAATTCAAGGTGACTGCAAAACCATGTAGCGAGCGCAACGGAAAACCGGAAAGTGGGGCTAACTGTTGTGGACCGCTGCTTGAAATGCAAGCACGCCAATCGGCTTCATTGCATACAGCATAGCAGGTCAAGCTTGTTGGCCCATGCCGCATTCGACGTTCGCGAATGCGCACCGCTCCGGTGAGAGAGTTCGTGCTGACCTGCGCACATCGTTTGGACCACGCGTTATGTTAGGCCGGCAAGAATTGCACCCTTAATGGATAGACCTGCGATTGGGGTGGCCTTGCAGGACCTGACTATAGTGCTACCCTTGCGTTTGGTGCCCTTTGAGTCTGGAGGCTCCCCAATTTGGGAATTGTCAGCTAAAGAGCCCTAGGGAGGTTCCCAAATGGTCTGGGGAGTAAACGTCGTAAAACAGTATGAGCGGCTAATCGTCTTCACGTTCGGGCAGTACTCGGGCGTTCGCGGCCCGGGACTGCGCTGGCTGTGGCCGTTCATCAACAACGGCTCAAAGACAGCGGACCTGCGCGAGGTGCCCGTCGCCATCCCGCGTCAGACGAGCATTACGCGTGACAACGCACCCATCGACATCGACTTCTTCGTCTACATGCGCGTGCTGGAGGACAGGCCGGAGGATACGGTACTGCAGGTGAGCAACTTCGAGGCCGCGGCACAGGCGCTCGCCATGACCAGCCTGCGCGCCGTCATCGGCGAGATGGAGATCGACGAGGTGCTCTCCAAGCGCGAGGAGATCAACTCGCGTCTGCAGGTGAAGCTGGACGAGGTAACGGTGAACTGGGGCGTGAAGGTCACGCGCGTGGAGATACGCGAGGTCGAGCCGCCACGCGACGTGCAGGACGCGATGAACCGCCAGCTGTCGGCAGAGCGCACACGGCGCGCAGCCGTCACCGAAGCGGAGGGAGAGCGCGATGCGGAGGTGAATCGTGCCGACGGCGAGAAGCGCGGCGCGATCTTGCGCGCAGAAGGCGCGCGCGAGTCGGCCATCCTCACTGCAGAGGGCGACCGTCAGGCGACGATACTGCGCGCGGAGGGGTTCGCGCAGGCGCTCGAGCGCATCAACGCCGCCGCGAGCCAGGCCGACTCGCGCACGATGAGCCTGCAGTACATGGAGACGATGAAGGACATCGGCGCAAGTCCGTCGACCAAGTACATCTTCCCCATGGAGTTCACGAACCTGCTCGACCCCATCACCCGAATGACGCGCGGCGAGCGCCCGGACGGCGGGGAAGGGAAGTAGCCCGGGCTAGTTCCCGACGGCGTTCAAGTGCCGCTCGTACGCGAATACGCGCGCGGGCATGACCGGTGATTTCGCGGGCGATGCCGTACTGCTCCAGCACCATCATCACCGACGAAACGGCGGGGAATGAGAGCCCCGTTCGCTTGCTCGCCTCGGTGATCGAGAGAATCGGGCACTCCTTCAGCGCCTCGTGCAGCCTGAGGGTGGATGCCGCACGGCGCCCTGCGTCGCGCTCGATGGTCGCGCCGTCATCCGCGAACACTTCTGACAGCCGCCGCGACGCCTCCGTTGCGTGCTCAGCCGTCTCACGCACGCCATCGACGAAGTAGGCCAGCCATGCCTCCCAATCGCCCGAGCCATGCGCCGCGTTCAGCAGGTCGTAGTAGTCGCCACGGCGCCGCAGGAAGTAGCAGGCAAGAGTATCAACGCCAGCGGCCTAGGCGCTGAGCGGACCGGGGAGTGGCCACCGGCTCACCCTAAGAGGAGTTGCGTTTCATCTGGGAGGAGGCCCCGGGCCTGTAGGAGCCTGGCACGAGCTCAACATCCTCCAGCCGCATCACGGCCCGAAGGGGAGTCTTCTCGAGGAATATCTTCAGCCATGCGGTGGCGTAGACGGTCAGGGGGTCGCCTGGCTTTTGCAGAGGCCCGGCAATCCGCAAGGTGTTTTCTGTAGGATCCTTGCGCGTGGCATCCCTAACCTCGACCGCATAGATACCGCCATCACGACCCTGGACCGTGCCGTAGTTGCGCATTTTGCTGTGGCCCCACCGTAGAAAGGTCATCCCTAACCTTTCTGGGGGAAGCATACACTTTCTCAGTCAAGGCTAAGCAAAGAAGCGAAGGTGGCAGGCAAGGCGGAACAACATGTGCCCACTTGGAGCGCACTAGGGCTACGGCTGTCACAACGGTGGAGGTGGGCTAGTACGCATTGCGCGCCATGCCTGGTCATACACATCGGGAATGCCAGCGCCAGGCGAATGTGGGAATCTACCCGCTGTGTCACCGAGCTCCATACGTATGGGATGGGAGCCGCCGCACGGGTATCGTGCGGCGGCAGGGGATGAGGCAGCCTCTATGATATGAACTGACAGTGGGCAGTGTCCCAGTTTGGCGTGGGGGCTATGTCCTTGACAACCTGCCAGACAACGATCTCGTCGTGTGGTATGGGGACAGCGGTGTTAGGCTTCGAGCCATCACCGAGAAGGCAGGTGTATATGGTCAAGGATGTAGACGGTAGTATCGATATCTCCATCAAGCCTACAGGGGAACGAGACAGGTGGTACGTCAACGTCTCCGGCATAGGGTCGGAGCAGCCCGGTACAAGGACTATAGCCATCCTAGATGATGTAGCGCTTATCGTACTTGCCGAGAGTGTGCTGGATGGAATAACCGACCGCATAGACGTTGAGTCCCACAGCCGAGGGATGCAGATGCTAGAGATGTTGCGTCTGGAGGTCGCGGGGAGTTAGCTGGACTGACCTGCCACCATTCAGTGTGCCAGATCAGTCACGACTTGGGCAGCGCCATGGTAGGGCAAAGTAGCGGTCGCCGCTGTTTCTCTCGTCGTCTTTGGCCATCCCAGGGGAAAATCCCCCATCACGTTGACAGGGTTGTCGAATGGCTCCAATGACTTGCCTCCAGCGTCCATAACGCCGTTATGTTGGCTTGGCAAGACCCGTGGCCATCAGCAAGCCTTCTGGCGGCGGGACCGGCGCCATCCTCTCCATCGCCACGGCCTCGGTGGAGACGGCCATCGCCGCCAGCGACGCGCCGTCATGATGGCGGCCAGCCATGCAGACGGGGATGTCCTGGTATGCGGGGTTGTCCCTGGAAGGACGACTGCATCGAAGCGACCCGCCCCCGCGCCCACATCTCTCGTTGCCTTGGACTGACAAGACTCGGACCGCTTCCCATCTTGGGTTCAATTGGCATGTGAACTGCCAAGGCCTTTCGGCCGGTAACACCACCATGGCTGACCCTTGGGAGCGGGTCATTCGCGCCTACCCTGCATTCGGCTCAAGAGGTTTCGAGGACCTGTACCTCGAGCATTTCCGCAGGCACAGGCATGGTGGACTCGAACTGCCGGGAAGCAGTCTATCAAGCCATGGAGGCTTCAGATTTGGGGCTGGTGGGCGGTACTGGACTCGAACCAGTGACCTCCGCGATGTCAACGCGACGCTCTAACCAGCTGAGCTAACCGCCCAAGGACACTTCGAGTATATGCAGCCTCCACGCCGCATTCAACCGCCCGCGCCCCGTTTGTCACGCCGCACGGCCCCATGTAGAATCGCCCGCGCTTACGGCCATCGCGATCGCGCAGCCGGGGGCGTGTGATAGGGAGGTGGAGCATGGAAGGCGCGCTGCCGGAGTGCCGGGCGTGTGACGACGGGGACTTGGTGCCACTCTCCGATTTCGGGAGCCAGGGGGCGCCCATCCACTACAAGGCGTGGGTCTGCACCAACCCCGACTGCGGCTTCAACCTCAAGATACGCAACGGCGACGTCACGATGAATGAGCCCATCGGCGACGGCAATCGCATCCGCTAGATTCCCCACTTACGACACCACGGTGCTGGGCAACTGCGACGGAGGCGTATCGCGCACCCCGACGAGGAGTGCCGTGACGAGCAAGCGATGGTCGTAGCGCCCGCGCGGCTGGCACGTCACAAGCGTAATGCGCGCCTCGCCTGCCTGGTAGAGGCGCAGGTCGTCGCCGTGCAGCAAATTGGTCTCCGTCACGCGATACAGGTACTGCGACTCGCTGCTCTGCAGCACCACGTAGATATCCTCGCCGTCGCGCAACAGGTCGGGCACGATAGGCAGACGGCGAAAGACGTTGCCCTCGCCCTGCAGCGGGCTCTCCAGATGGCCGAAGTACCACCCGTTTCCGTGCGACCCCGCATTCGGCGTGCCCGGGATGTGTCCGACGACCGAGCGGGGCGTCTCGTAGGCGCGACTATCGCCCAGGTCCACGATCTCCAGGTTCTCGACGATAGCGTCGATGCCGAGCGCTGGGATGATGATGCGGTCGGCCAGGCTTGCCTCACCGTGGAACGACGGCTGCCCGACCGCCTCGAGCGCCGTGAAGCCCTCGAGCCACGGCCCTTGGCCGAGGTCGAGCGTGCCGCGCGGGTCGGCCCATTGCCGATACGGCGTCACGATACCCGGGTACAACGATTCGCCGCCGGCGTCCACGAGTCGCGGCGGGTCCCCGCCGGTCACCACGAGCTTGTCGAGGTCGCGAGCGCCGAAAGCGGTATAGGCATAGAAGGCGCCAGCGGCCAGCAAGCACGCCGCGCCAACGCCGAGCAGCGCGAGCCCAAGCCGCGTCCGCAGCCCGCCGTCCAGCACTCCACTCAGCCGCAAATCCACCTCGCCTGCGCAATTCCCGCCAGCGCTCAGAATAGCAGGTGGGGGCACCAGCAACAGGGCGAAGCATGCATCGCCCGCCCCGAGCAGCGGCGCCCGGTTTTGCCGATAATAGGGGGCGTGGACGCATACACTGCCATTCGCACGAAGCGCGACACGCGCGCCTACAGCAGCGCGCCGTTGCCTGGCGACGTGCGCCGACGCATCCTGCAGGCGGGGCGCATGGCCGGCTCGTCCAAGAACGCGCAGCCGTGCCACTTCATCGCCGTCGATTCGGCCGACCAGCGGCAGGCGCTATCGGCATGCGGCGACTACATGCGCCACGTCCCGAGCGCACCATGGGTGGTGGCCATCGCCATGCCGGAGGAACACACGTTGTTCGACGCCGGACGCGCAGCGCAGAACATGATGGTCGCTGCGTGGGCCGAGGGCGTCGCCTCGTGCCCGGTTACCGCCCACGACACCGAGTGCGCGCAACTGGTGCTCGGCCTGCCTGCCGGAATGCGCGCGATGTACGTCGTTGCGTTCGGCTATCCGCCGGAGGGCGAACGGATCGGCGGCGGGAGCAAGCGAAAGCCCCTTGATTCCATCGTCCACCACGAGCGCTGGTAGTGGCTGGCTACACCCCATCGCTGGATGAGTTCCGCGCGCTCGCGCAAGAGGGCAACCTCGTGCCCGTCTACCGCGAGGTACGCGCCGACCTGGAGACGCCCGTCTCGGCATTCCTCAAGATCGCGCGCGGGCCCTACTCCTTCCTCTTCGAATCGGTCGAGGGCGGCGAGCGCCTCGCGCGCTACTCCTTCATGGGCACGGAGCCTCGCCGCGTGGTGCGCACGGGCCCGGGCCAGGCTGACGGCACTGGCGACCCGCTTCTGCACGTCGAGCGCGAGCTAGCGGGCGCACAACCCGTCGCCATCGCCGGGCTGCCCCCCTTCATCGGCGGCGCCGTCGGCTACCTGGCGTTCGAGTGCGTCCACTACTTCGAGCCGCGTGTACCGCAACCGCAGCGCGATCTGCTCGGCGTGCCCGAGTCGGTGTTCATGTTCACTGACACGCTGCTCGTCTTCGACCACGTAAGACACGTGATCCAGGTCGTCAGCCACGCCCAGGTTGGCGGCGGCGCCGACGCCGCCTATGCCGATGCCACGGCGCGCATCGACGCCATGGTGTCGCGGCTGGCGGAGCCGCTGACGCCGCCTCTGCGCCCCGCAAGCCCGAGCGCAGACAACGTCGAAGCGTTGTCCAACAAGACGGAGGCGCAGTACCACGGCATGGTGCAGCGGGCGCGCGAGTACATCATCGCCGGCGACGCCATCCAGGTCGTCCCATCCCAGAGGCTCGCGCGCCCGACGACGGCGACCCCGTTCGAACTGTACCGCTCGCTTCGGGCCGTCAACCCTTCGCCGTACATGTACTACCTGCACCTGGACGACTTCGACATCGTCGGGGCGTCGCCGGAGATGCTGGTGCGCGTGCAGGACGGCAACATCGACACGCACCCCATCGCCGGAACACGCCGGCGCGGTGCAGATGAGGAAGAGGACGCGGCGCTCGAGGCCGAACTACGTGGTGACGAAAAGGAGCGCGCGGAGCATGTCATGCTGCTCGATCTGGGCCGCAACGACGTGGGCCGAATCGCGCGGCCCGGCTCGGTGCGCGTGACGCAGATGATGGACGTGGAGCGCTACAGCCACGTCATGCACCTCGTCTCGCACGTCACGGGGCAGCTCGACGACGGCCGCACAGCCTATGACGCGTTGCGCTCGTGCTTTCCGGCGGGCACGGTGTCGGGCGCGCCAAAGATCCGTGCGATGGAGATCATCACGGAGCTGGAGGGCGAGCGCCGCGGGCCGTACGCGGGTGCCGTCGGCTACTTCTCCTTCGACGGCAACATGGATACGGCCATCGGCATCCGAACGATGACGGTAAAGGACGGCGTCGCCTACATTCAGGCTGGGGGAGGCGTCGTCTACGACAGCGACTCTGAATTCGAGCGATTGGAGTCGCTGGCCAAAGCGCGGGCGGCGCTGCGCGCCATAGCTGACGCGGAGGGCGCGTAGCCCCGGGCGGCTACAATGTGCGGCGATGATCCTCCTGATCGACAACTTCGACTCGTTCACCTTCAACCTGCGCCAGTACCTGTGTGAGCTGGGTGCGGAGGTTACGACGGTGCGCAACGACGCCGTAACGACCGATGACATCGCGGCGATGGCGCCGGAGCGTATCGTGATCTCACCCGGCCCATGCACTCCCGCCGAAGCAGGGGTCTCCGTCGAAGTCGTGCGCCAATTCGGCCCAAAGGTCCCGCTGCTCGGCGTCTGCCTTGGACACCAGTGCATCGGCGCAGCCTACGGCGCTACCGTCGCGGGAGCCGGCGAAATCGTCCACGGCAAGACGAGCACCATCAGCCATGACGGCGGAGGCGTGTTCGCGGGATTGCCCAACCCGTTCGAGGCCATCCGCTACCACTCGCTAGCCATCCTTTCCCATAGCGTCCCGGCCGAGTTGGAGGTGACCGCGCGAAGCGACAGCAACGTCATCATGGGCGTCCGCCATCGAGAGCATCCCGTCGAGGGTGTCCAATTCCACCCCGAGTCCATCATGACGGCGGTCGGCCACGATCTGCTCCGTAACTTCCTCGCCGCGCCCGCGCCGCAGGGGGTGACAGCGTGATTCGCGAGGCCATCGCAAAGCTCACCGAGGGCATCAGCCTTACCGAAACGGAGGCCTCGCAGGTCGCCGAGGAGATCATGGCAGGCGAGGCGACGCCGGCGCAGATAGGCGCGTATCTCGTCTCGCTCCGCATCAAGGTCGAATCGGTTGCCGAAATATCGGGCATGGCGCGCGTCATGCGCGAGCAGGCGCTGCGCGTACCGGTCGACTACGACGTCATTGACGTCGTCGGCACGGGCGGCGGTGGAGAGGGGACCTTCAACATCTCGACCGCCGCGGCATTTGTCGTCGCCGCAGCCGGCCTTAAGGTGGCCAAGCACAACAATCGCGCCGCCTCCGGGCGCATGGGCTCGGCCGACCTGCTTGAAGCCAAGGGCATCCGCCCGGATCTCCCTCCGGAGGCCGTCAAGCGATGCATCGATGAGGTGGGTATCGGCTTCATGTTCGCGCCGGCGTTCCACCCTGCGACGCGACACGCCGCGCCGGTGCGCCGCGAGCTAGGCGTGCGCACCATATTCAACATACTCGGCCCGCTCACCAATCCCGCATTCGCGCGATACCAGCTCGTCGGGATCAGCCAGCCTAGTGTCGTCGCCACGGGACTGCAGCCTGAACTGGGCGAGATGATGGCGCAGACGCTCGTTGGCCTCGGCTCCAAACGCGCATGGGTCGTCCGCAGCGAAGACGGCCTCGACGAGTTGACGACGAGTGCTCCAAACCTCGTCTGGGAGGCAAGCGACGGCGCGGTGCGCCACTTCACGCTGAGCGTCGGTGATACGGGTCTTGATCCCGCCCCTCTCTCAGCATTCCAACCGGCAGATGCGGAAGGCCACGTCGCGATGTTCGATGCGGCGCTGGCGCAGGGAGACTCCCCGCAGAAGGACGTTGTGCTGCTGAACGCGGGCGCCGCACTTGCTGTTTCCGGCAAGGTGAGCGAATTGCACGAAGGCATTGCACTGGCGCGCGAGGCAGTGGACAGCGGCGCCGCAGCAGCGTGCGTCCGCCAGTTGGCCGAACTCGTTCACTCGTTAGGATAGGCGATACTGCGAAAGGAGGCGCCGACGCAATGGCAACGACGGGCACCATCCTGGACAAGATATTCGAGCGCAAGCGCGTGGAAGTGGAACGCCTCAAGCGCGAGAAGCCACTGTCGGAGTTGGAGTCGGAGCTGAAGGAGCAGGCTCCCGCGCTCAACTTCTCCGGCGCGCTGTGGGGCGATAGTGTGCGCCTCATCGCCGAGGTGAAGAAGGCGTCGCCGTCGCGCGGCGTGATGGCGGAGAACTACGACCCCGTTGGCCTCTCCAACTTCTACGCCGGCAACGGCGCAGCGGCCATCTCAGTGCTGACGGAGGTCGAGCACTTCCAGGGCTCGCTCGACCACCTGCGAGATGTAAAGGCCGCGGTCGGCCCCAGGGGGATCCCGGCGCTGCGCAAGGACTTCATCTACGATCCCTACCAGCTCTACGAGGCTCGTGCGGCGGGCGCGGACGCGGCGCTGCTGATCGTCGCCATGCTCGAGCAGCCCCTGCTCGAGGAACTGATGGCGGCGGCGCATGGCCTGTGGCTGCAACCGCTTGTCGAGTGCCACGACGAGGAGGAGGTCGAGCGCGCGCTCCAATCGGGCGCAGAGGTCATCGGCATCAACCACCGCGACCTGAAGACGTTTACCGTCGACACCTCCCTCTCCGTGCGGCTCCGTCCGCTCATTCCGCAAGGAAAGATCATCGTCGCAGAGAGCGGCATCCACGCTGCCGAGGACGTGAAGCCGCTGAAGGCGGCGGGCATCAACGCTATCCTCGTTGGCGAGGCGCTGGTGACCGCGGGTAACACGGCGGAGAAGGTGATTGAGCTGAGCAGCGTATGACTCAGGCCAAGATCTGCGGATTCACGACCGTCGAGCCGTTGCTGGCTGCTGCCGACGCTGGCGCCGACGCGCTGGCTCTCGTGTTCGTTCCGGGACTCAAGCGCACTCTTAGCGCCGACCAGGGGCAGGAACTGGTAGATGCGTTGCGGGCGCACGCAGGCAGCAACGCTCCGGTCGTCGTCGGCATCTTCGGCGACCAGCAGGCAGAGGAGGTCAACGCCATCTCGGAGCGCCTTGACCTCGACTGGGTGCAGTTGACGGGTGGCGAGGGCATGGCCTACTGCGCCCAGATGACACGGCCCGTCTACAAAGCCATCGGCATCGACCCCGACCTGCCGAAATCGGCTGTCATGGTGCCCGCAATGGTCATGGCGCAGCGCCACACGATGGCGGGGCACCGCATCATCATCGACGCGCGGCCGAAGGGGGCTTACGGGGGCACCGGCCAGACATACGACTGGAGCATCGCAGCCGACCTGAGCATGGCGTTCGACCTCAGCCTGGCGGGCGGCCTCACACCCGATAACGTCGCCGACGCGATCGCCGAAGTGCGGCCCTGGGGTGTCGACACGTCCAGCGGCGTGGAGACGGACGGCCAGAAAGACCTCGACAAGATACGCGCCTTCGTCCAAGCCGTGCGCGAGGCCGACCGCAAGCCTCGGCGAGGGGGGCTCTTTCGCATATTTGGGAGGTCGGCATGAGCACCAGCGTTCCCGACACGCACGGCCGCTACGGTCAGTACGGCGGCCAATTCGTCCCCGAGACGGTCATGCCCGCGCTCGCAGAGTTAGAGGCAGCCTACTGCGACGCGATGGCCGACCGCGAATTCCTGGCTGAACTGGACTCCCTCCTGCGCAACTACGTAGGGCGGCCAACGCCCATCTACCACGCGCGGCGACTGAGCGAGCACCTGGGGGGCGCGCAGATCTATCTGAAGCGCGAGGACCTGTGCCACACGGGCGCCCACAAGATGAACAACGCCATCGGTCAGGCGCTGCTGGCGAAGCGGATGGGCAAGCGCCGCGTCGTCGCAGACACCGGCGCAGGGCAGCACGGCGTTGCATCCGCCACGGCGTGCGCGATGCTAGGCCTCGAGTGCGACGTCTACATGGGCACGGAGGACATGCAGCGCCAGGAGCCGAACGTCTTCCGCATGCGATTGCTTGGTGCGACGGTGCACCCCGTCGACGCCGGTTCCCGCACGCTCAAGGAGGCGGTAAGCGCAGCAATCCGCGACTGGGTGACGAACGTAAGCAACACGCACTTCCTCATCGGCAGCGCGGTCGGGCCGCACCCCTACCCGCTCATCGTACGCGACCTGCAGACCGTCATCGGCAGAGAGGCCCGAGCCCAGATGCTCGAGAGCGTGGGGCGCCTACCCGACCACGTCGTCGCGTGCGTGGGCGGCGGCTCGAACGCCATCGGCATATTCCATGCCTTCCTCGACGACCCGGGCGTGGCTCTTGTCGGTGTCGAAGCAGGCGGCGAGGGCGTCGCGAGCGGCAATCACGCCGCCACGCTGACGGCCGGACGTGCGGGCGTTCTTCACGGCTCGATGTCCTACCTGCTGCAGACGCCCGAGGGCCAGGTCCTCCCAACCCACAGCATTTCGGCAGGGCTCGACTACCCGGGCGTCGGGCCAGAGCACTCGTGGTTGAAGGACACCGAGCGCGCGCTGTACGTCAACGTCACCGACGATCAGGCCGTCGCCGCGCTGCGCGCGTTGAGCGAGACGGAGGGCATCATCCCCGCGCTCGAGCCGTCGCACGCCATGGCCTACGTCATCGAGACGCTTGCGCCGTCGCTGCCGAACACCGACACCATTCTCGTCAACCTAAGCGGCAGGGGCGACAAGGACCTCGGCACCATCATGGCCCGCGGGGCCTGAGCAGTCCGCGCCGTTGACCCTGCACTGCGAGGGTGGTACGTTCTGGAGCGGCCTGCGACTCGCTCTGCGATAAGTGCGCCACACCGGCCGCGAGAGGGATGGATGCCCGCACCCGGCTACGCCACCGACTGGACCGCAATCGCATTGGCGGGCGTGTTCGGATTCGTGGCGTTGGCGGGCATGTTCATCGCAGCGCGGCTGCTCGCCCCCCGGCGAGCGTCGTCCACCAAGGCCATCCCCTACGAATCGGGCATACGCCCTGAGCCGCTCGGCTGGTCGCAATTCAATGTCCGCTACTACATCTTCGCCATCCTCTTCCTCATCTTCGACGTGGAGGCGGTCTTCCTCTTCCCGTGGGCGCTGGTGTTCTTGGAGACGGCGAGCTACGTCTTCTACGCGATGATGCTCTTCATCGTCATCCTGCTATTCGGCGTCGCCTACGCTTGGCGCCGGGGAGCGATGGAATGGCGGTAGAGCACGGGCCCCCGGCTGAGGAGCCGCGCGGCCAATCCGTGCCCCTCTTCGTGCCCGCTCGCTGGGAACGAGAGCGGGACGGACGCTTCCTTGACACGGAGGAGGGCGGCGGGATCTCCACGGGCAAGGGCAATCGGCCCGCGCCCAACGCGCTCTCCGCCGCGCCGGGCGTCGTCACCAGCACCGTCGACCAGCTGGCCTCACTTGCGCGGAGCAACTCGCTCTGGACGCTCACCTTTGGGCTGGCGTGCTGCGCCATTGAGATGATCTCGGCGCACATGGCCCACCACGACCTCGACCGCTTCGGCGTCATCACGTGGCCGTCGCCTCGCCAGTCGGACGTGATGATCGTGGCGGGGACGGTGGTGAAGAAGATGGCGGAGCCCATTCGTCTGCTCTACGAGCAGATGCCCGACCCGAAGTGGGTGATAGCCATGGGCACCTGCGCGACGAGCGGCGGCCCCTACTACCGCTCTTACAGCGTGGTCATGGGCGTGGACCACATCGTCCCGGTCGACGTCTACGTGCCGGGATGCCCGCCGCGCCCCGAGGCGCTCATGGACGGCATCATGAAATTGCAGCACAAGATTCGAAGCGACGCGAAGGAGCGCTAGGTTGGGCGAGCAGAACCCTGAACAGCCCGCAGCGAACGCCGCCGCGCAGCCCAGCGAGCCGGCGGAGGAGCGACCTGCGCGCCGCGAGCCCGCTGTTCAGATCGCCGAAGAGGTGCTGAACGAACGAGGCGAGCGAACCGCAACGCACCTGGCGCGCATAGCCGGCGACGCTGCGATTGAATCGGGCGGGCGGGACGAGATGCCGTGGGTGCGAATCGAGCCTGACCGCTTGCCCGCGCTGGCGAGGCGCTGCCGCGACGACGCCGTGCTCAAGGCCGACATGCTCCACTGCCTCCTCGCCGTCGACTACGTCGATCACATCGAGCTGGACTACGTGCTGTTCGGGATCGGCAGCGGCCACCGCGTCTTACTGAAGACGAGCGTGCCCGCCGACAACCCCGTCGCGCCAACTCTCACGCACCTGTGGGAGGCTGCAGCGTGGTACGAGCGCGAGGCCCACGACCTTTTCGGCGTCACGTTCGAAGGGAACGACGACCTCGAGCCGCTGCTGCTGTTCGAGGGATTCGAGGGGCACCCGGGCCTGAAGTCATTCCCATTGCACGAGTACGACGAGTGGTAGTGTGACGATGCACGCGCGAGGCACCGAAACGGTCGACATGATGCTGAACATGGGGCCGCAGCACCCTGCGACCCATGGCGTCTTCCGGATGGTTCTGTCCATCGACGGCGAGCGCGTCGCCGGCGTACGTCCCCACATCGGCTACCTCCATCGCGGCTCCGAGAAGCTCAGCGAGAACGAGTCTTACGGACAGGTCATCACCCTCTTCGACAGGCTGGACTACGTCTCCAACCTGAACAACGAGTTGGCGTTCGTGCTGGCGGCGGAGCGGCTAATGGGAGTAGAGGCGCCCGAGCGCGCGCAGTACATCCGCGTCCTACTCTGCGAACTGAACCGCGTGGCAAGCCATCTGCTCTTCATCGGCACCTACGCACTCGACGTGGGGGCAATGACGCCGGTCATGTACACGTTCCGCGAACGCGAGCGCCTCCAAAACCTGTTTGAGCACGTCACCGGCGCACGCATGATGCACAACTACTTTCGCATCGGCGGCGTCAAGGAGGACTTGCCGGACGACTTCGCCGCGCGAGTTCGCGCACTGGTCGGTGAACTGCACAAGGGCGTCGAGGAGACCGACCGCCTGCTCACCTTCAACGAGGTCTTCCTGGCACGCACCCGCGGCATCGGTGTCATCGACGCGCGCACGGCGATCTCCTGCGGTCTCACGGGTCCATGCCTCAGAGGCAGCGGCATCGCCTACGACGCTCGCAGGGACGATCCCTACGAGGTGTACGACCGGCTGGACTTCGGCGTGCCCATCGGCGAGTTGGGCGACTGCTGGGACCGCTACTGGGTGCGCGTGCGCGAGTGCTACGAATCGCTGCGCATCGTAGAGCAGGCGCTCGAGCAGATGCCAGAAGGCGAGACGATGGCGCCGGGCCGCCGCATCGTCCGGCCTCCGAAAGGCGAGGCGTACGTCCACTGCGAGAATCCGCGCGGCGACATCGGCGTCTTCCTGGTCAGCGACGGCTCCGACAAGCCCTACCGGGTCAAGGTGCGCCCGCCTTCCTTCTGCAACCTCGTTGGGCTGGAGCCAATGCTCGAGGATGCGTACGTGTCGGACGCCGTCGCCATACTGGGCTCGCTTGACATCGTCCTCGGCGAGGTGGATCGGTGACGCTGGAGGCGCGAGACGTCCTGTGGGCGGCCATCGGCCTGTTCGCGCTCTTCAACGCGCTGCTCATCGGCACGATGGTCTTGAACTGGACGGAGCGCAAGTTCCTGGGACGCCTGCAGGGGCGCGTCGGGCCGACGCGCGTTGGCCCGTTCGGCCTCCTGCAGCCGCTCGCGGACGCGATGAAGCTAGTGCTGAAGGAAGACGTGTCGCCGGGGCCGGCGGCGCGCGCCATCTTCTGGGTCTCGCCGATGCTCATCTTCGTGCCGGCGTACGTCGTCTGGCTTGCGGTGCCCGTTGCGCCCGGCCTGGTCATCCGCGCGCTGGACCTGGGCATCTTCTTCTTTATCGCCTTCTCGGTGCTCAGCATCGTTGGGCTGGTGCTGGCCGGGTGGTCATCGGCGAGCAAGTACGCCGTGCTGGGCAGCTTCCGTTCGGCAGCGCAGCTTGTCTCCTACGAGATTCCCATCATCATGGCTTTGCTCGCGGTTGTCGTCGCCACGGGGACGATGAACATCGGGGAGGTCGTCGAGCAGCAGGGGAGTGCGCCATTGGTTGCCATCCTGCCTCTCGCCTTCGTGGTGTTCCTGATTGCAGGAGTGGCTGAGGTGGGCCGCACGCCGTTCGACATCTACTTCGCAGAGTCGGAGGTCGTCGGCGGGCCGTTCGTCGAATACTCAGGGGCACACTGGGCCATCTTCTTTCTGGCGGAGTACATCAGCACGCTGCTCATCGCAGTGCTGGCATCGCTGCTGTTCCTCGGAGGCTGGCGCTGGCCGTTCGGAGCCGACCTGCCTGCGGCAGCGGCGGCGGCGTTGGTCATGGCCAAGGCCTACCTGGTCGTTCTGGTCATCTTCTGGGTGCGCGCCACCTACCCGCGGCTGCGCATCGACCAGCTGATGTCGTTCGGGTGGAAGGTGCTGGTGCCACTCTCCTTTGCGGCGGTCATCATCAGCGCAGCGCAGCAGTTCTACGGCTGGCACGCCGCGACGTCAACGGTCCTATCGCTGGCTGTCCTGGCGGTGCCGGTAGCGATCCAAGCGCGCTACCAGCGCCGACCGGCGTTGGAGCGGGCACGGCGTTACGCCGAGCGCGCAATTGCAAACCGACAAGCAACGAGTGTAGGAGGGTAGCAGTGCTTTCAGGGATACGCGGGCTGCTGACGACGCTGCGCTGGCTCTTTCGACGTCCGGTAACGGCGCACTACCCCAAGCACCACCTTCCCGTGCAGGACCGTTACATGGGCTTCCCCGCGCTGCTGTGGGACGAGACGGCGGACGAGCCGTTCTGCACCGGATGCATGGTGTGCGTACGCGAGTGCCCGACGCAGTGCATGAGCGCGCAGATGCATGACAATCCGCGGGCGGCGGAGGGGGCCAGCCACCGCCGCAAGATCATCGAGTCGTTCTCCATCAACCTGAACCGCTGCATCCTGTGCGGCATCTGCGTCGACGTCTGCGCGTTCGACGCCATCGAGATGTCGCATGAGCACGAGCTGGGCAGCTTCTCGCGCACCGGTGCGCGCGCCGACCTCCCGATCCTGCTGGACCTAGGGCGGAGCTTCCAAGCCCAGACCCAATGGACGCCGACCAACCCCGAGAAGAACGTGGCGCAGGTGGCTCTGGCCAAGCGAGCAGCCGGCGCAGCGGCCAAGGGCGACGGTCAGGAAGAGCCCTCGTAGCGTGACGCTGGCCCTCTTCTACGTCGTCAGTTTCACCGCGTTGCTTGCGGCTGTGGGCGTCGTTACGGCGCAGAACATCGTCTACGCCGCCCTGTTCCTGCTCCTTGCGCTGGGAGCGGTTGCCGCGCTGTTCGTCCTGCTGTTCGCAGAGTTCCTGGCGCTGGTGCAGGTGCTCATCTACGGAGGCGCCATCATTATCGTCATCCTGTTCGCGCTGATGCTGACGCGGCGCACCGAGGCGGAGCACGTTGGCGAGCACCGGCGCTGGCCGGTCGCTGCGCTGGTGAGCATAGGGCTCTTCGCTCTGCTCGCGGCGGCCTTCGTCACAGACTCCGGTCGATTCGGTGCGAATGAGCGCACAGCGGTCGGCGTGCGCGAGCTGGGCACAGCGCTGTTCGAGCGCTGGGCCATCCCCTTCGAGGTCGCATCCGTCGTCTTGCTGGTTGCGCTGGTGGGCGCGGTCGTCATCGCCCGCTCCGGCGGCGCCGGCGAGCAGGCGGAAGAGGAGGAGCAGCCGTGACGCTGCTGCACTTCCAACTCCTGAGCGCGGCGCTGTTCTGCCTCGGCCTCTACGGCGTGCTCGCACGACGCAATGCGGTCGTCGTGCTCATGTCGGTCGAGCTGATGCTGAACGCGGTCAACGTCATCCTCGTCGCATTCGCAGCCTACGGCTCGCCCGACCCCACGACGGGGCTGGTGGTCGCGATTTTCGTCATCACCATTGCAGCTGCGGAGGTTGCACTGGCAATGGCCATCATCTTGCGCCTGTTTCGCAGCAAAGGCTCGGTCAACATCGACACGCTCGACAGGATGCGAGGCTAGGCCGTGGAGTGGGCGTGGGTCATCCCCGTCCTCGGCTTCGCGGCCTTTGGGCTTATCGCCCTCGGCGGGGAGGCCTTACCCGACCGCGGCCGCTTTGTCTCCATCCTCGCCATCGTCGCCGGGTTCGTCGTCTTCTGGCCGGTGCTGGTCGACTTCATCGGCGAGGGAGTCGGCTTCTACCACTACCAGGTTGATTGGTTCTCGATCGGCGACCTGACCGTCGCATGGGGCATCCTCGTCGACCCGCTGACGGTGGTGATGCTCGGGCTGGTGACGTTCGTGGCGGCGGCTATACAGGTCTACTCCCTGGGGTACATGGCCAGGGACAAGCGCTTGCCGTGGTACTTCGCCGTCCAATCGCTCTTTGCCGCGGCGATGCTGACCCTGGTGCTCGCCGACAACCTGCTGCTCCTCTACTTCGCCTGGGAACTGGTCGGCTTGTGCTCGTACCTCCTCATCGGGTTCTGGTACGAGCGGCGGTCGGCGGCGGAGGCTGCGAAGAAGGCCTTCGTCACGACGCGCATCGGCGACGTCGGGCTGCTGATCGGCATCATCCTGCTCTTCGTGCATACCGGCACGTTCGACATTACGGAGGTGCTGCGGCAGGTCACCAGTCCCGCACCCGGCGAGGAGTTGAGCAATGCGCTCATCACCGGGAGCGCGTTGCTTGTCTTCCTCGGTGCAGCGGGAAAGTCGGCGCAGTTTCCACTGCACGTGTGGCTGCCCGATGCGATGGAGGGGCCGACGCCGGTCAGCGCCCTCATCCACGCTGCGACGATGGTGACGGCGGGCGTGTTCCTGGTCGCCCGCATGCTGCCGCTCTTCGAGGCGTCGGGCGCTGCGATGGAGGTGGTTGCCGCCGCCGGACTGGTTACCGCGCTGGCAGGCGGCGCAATGGCGCTGGTCAGCACGGACATCAAGCGCATTCTCGCATTCTCGACGATGAGCCATCTGGGCTTCATGATGCTCGCGCTCGGCGCAGGCGGATTCACGGCGGCCATCTTCCACCTGCTCACGCACGGCATCGCAAAGGCCATGCTCTTCCTGGCTGCGGGCTCCGTTATGCACGCGCTCCACGAGGAGACGGACATCCGCAAGATGGGCGGGCTGCGCCGCCGTATGCCCGTTACCGCTGCGGCATTCGGCATCGGAGCGCTGGCGCTTGCGGGCATCCCGCCGCTCTCCGCCTTCTGGTCGAAGGACGAGATGCTGCTAGCGGTGCATCAGGGGCTGCACCCCGCCTACCTCCTCGCGTTTCTCGCCGCCATCGCGTTGAGCGCGCTGTACATGGCGCGCGTCGTCCGTGTCGCGTTCTTCGGCGCGCTGCCCAACGAGCACCGCCGCGCGCACGAGTCACCACGCGTGATGGCGCTGCCGCTCGTCGTCCTGGGCGTGCTCACGCTCCTCACCGGCTTCATCGCGCTACCCCTCGGCGGAGGATACGGAGGCATCGGCACCTTCCTGTATGAAGCGGTTCATGGGCAGCACGACTTCAAGCTGAATGCTGTCCTGACCACCGCCAGCATCGTCCTCGCCGTTGGCGGCTTTGCCGCGGGGTGGTGGCTCTACGACAGGCGTGCAGACTTGGTCGAGGCTGTGCGCGAGAGGCTTTCGCCGTTGCACCGAATGCTGGAGCGCCGCCTCTACCTGGACGACCTCTACCAGTGGGGCATCGACCGCATCGTCCTGCGCGTCGGGCAAGCGACTGCACTCTTTGACCGGCGAGTGATCAATGACAGGGGGGTCGACGGGCCGGCAGGTGCGACAGCCAAGGCCGGACGCGGACTACGCCGCCACGTGACCGGCCTCTTCGCCGACTACGGCGCAGCGATGGTGGTCGGGGTGCTGGTCATCGGCGTCTTCCTCTGGATACGGGTGACGTAGCCATGGACTACGCCGACCGGCACGTGCTCGAATCGCTCATCTACCTCCCCATGATTGCGGTGGTGGTACTGCTGCTCGTCCCGGGGCGCCACAGGGAGGTCGTCCGCTACGTCGGCGTCACGACGGGGTTGTTGCTGCTGGTGGGCTCGGTCTACGTCTTCTGGTCTTTCGAGCCCAACTCCGAGGCCCTCTTCCAGCTGCAGCGCACCTATTCGTGGTTGCCCCAGCTAGGCATCGACCTGCGACTGGGCGTCGACGGCATCGGCGCGCTGATGGTGCTGCTGACGGGCATCGTCTCGGCGACCGCCGCCATCATCGCGCTGACCGTCGACAGGGAGCCGAAGCCCTACTACATCCTGCTCTACCTTCTCATCACCGGGGTCTATGGCACGTTCGTATCGACCGACCTGTTCTTCCTCTTCTTCTTCTACGAGCTGGCCGTCGTTCCGATGTACTTGCTCATCGGGGTATGGGGCTCCAGCTCCACCTTCCCCACCTTCTCGCGGACGAAGGAATACGGGGCGATGAAGCTGACGCTGATGCTGGTGGCCGGCTCGGTATTGGTATGGGTCGCCATAATCGCGATCTACGTCACCGCAGGCATCGACACCTTCGACATCGCAGCGCTGAAGGACGCGACGAACGACGGCGCGCTATCGGGCACCTTCCAGCGCATCTTCTTCCCGCTCGTGATGGTCGGCTTCGGCGTGCTGGCGGGCCTGTGGCCATTCCATACCTGGTCGCCCGACGGCCACGTCGCGGCTCCGACGTCGGTGAGCATGCTGCACGCCGGCGTCCTGATGAAGCTCGGGGCGTTCGGCATCATCCGCGTGGGGTTGACGCTCCTGCCGTCCGGCGCGGAGGACTGGGCGCTGGTGCTCTTCATCCTGGCAACCGCCAACGTCATCTACGGCGCTATCTCAGCCATGGCCCAGACCGACCTGAAGTACGTGGTCGGCTACTCGAGCGTGAGCCACATGGGGTACGTCCTCATGGGCATTGCCACGCTGGAGACGCTTGGGCTGAGCGGCGCGGCGCTCCAGATGTTCTCGCACGGCGTCATGACGGCACTCTTCTTCCTTGTCGTCGGCGCCATCTACGAGCGCGCGCACACGCGCGACACCATGGTGCTCAACGGCCTCGCCTCCCGCATGGGGCTAACGACGACCTTCTTCGTCATCGCCGGGCTGACATCGCTGGGCCTGCCGGGGTTGAGCGGATTCGTTTCGGAGCTGCTGGTATTCATCGGCGCCTTCCGCACGCAGCCCATCCTCGGCGTCCTCGGCGTTGTCGGCGCGGCCATCACTGCCGTCTACATCCTGCGGCTCATTGCGCGCGTCTTCTTCGGAGAGCGCTCGCGCGAGTGGAACCAACTGCCCGACCTGTCGCGCAAGGAATCGCTGGCTGCGGCGATGCTCGTCGTCCCGATTCTGCTGGTGGGCATCTACCCCCTGCCGTTCTTGCGCGTGCTCGACAACGTCGTCGCCGCGCTGGTCGCGCCTTTCGGAGGAGCGTAGCGGATGGACATCGACTTCACGCTGCTCATCCCCGAATTCGTCCTGGCAGGCGTCGGCCTGCTTGTGCTCGCGGTCGATATGGTGCTGCCGAGGGATCACGCCCGCCGCAACATTGTGCTCGCCGGCGTCGCAGCCGCGGGCCTGCTCGCAGCCCTGCTCTGGGGGATCTTCGACCTGCGAGGCGCCAACGAAGCTGTCCACAACGGCATCTACTTCGTCGATAGGTTCGCGCTCGTCTTCAAGGTCATCCTCATTGGCTCAGGCATCGGCGTCATTGGGATGTCGGTCGACTACGTCGGCAATCGCATGGAGCACCAGGGCGAGTACTACGCACTCATCGTCTTCTCCGTGCTAGGCGCCGTGATGATGGCAGCAGCGGGCGAGCTGCTGACGGCCTACATCGCGCTGGAGCTGCTCTCCTTCAGCCTCTACGCGCTGGTGGCGCTAGCGCGCCGCGATGCACGTTCGCCGGAGGCAAGCACCAAATACATCCTGCTCGGCGCGATCTCCTCCGCCGTGCTGCTCTATGGCATCGGCATCATCTATGGCGTGACCGGGACCACCGTGTTCCGTGAGATGAGTGACATGCCGCTGTTCACGCTTCTCAGCCCAACCGTCGTGGTCGGCGTCGTGATGCTGCTTGGGGGCATTGCCTTCAAACTGGCCGTGGTCCCCTTCCACCTCTGGACACCCGACGTCTATGAGGGTGCGCCGACGCCTATCACGGCGCATCTGTCCGTCCTGTCCAAGGCGGCAATGGTCGCGCTGGCGCTGCGCTTCTTCGCGGAAGGGCTGGTGTACACCTTCAACTCGTGGCAGCTGACGCTTGCCATCCTGGCGGCCGTGACGATGGTCGTCGGCACGCTGGTCGCGCTGGTGCAGACCAACGTCAAGCGCCTCCTGGCCTATAGCAGCATCGCTCAGGTTGGATTCGTCATGGTCGGCCTTGCCGCGATTGTGGATGTGCCCGCTCAAGCGGGCAACACGGCAGCCGCCAACGCCGTCGTGCTCCACGTCGCCGGCTACGCCTTCACCAACCTCGCCGCCTTCATGGTCGTGATGCTGGTGGAGTTGCACACTGGACGGGAGGACATGGACGGCTACAACGGGCTCGCATCCCGGGCGCCGCTGCTGGGGATGGCGATGACCGCATCCGTCTTCTCCCTCGCGGGCCTGCCAATCTTTGCCGGATTCGTCACCAAGTTCTACCTCTTCACCGCAGCGGCAGGCGCTGAGATGCTCTGGCTCGTCATCGTCGCGACGCTCGCAAGCCTGGTGTCGCTCTACTACTACTTGCAGATAGTCCGGCGCATGTACATCGGGAAGCCGGAAGGCGGCGCGCTGCTCATCTCCAACCTCGGGCGGGGGACGCTGCTCATCCTCTTCGCGGGCACTGTCGCCGTCGGCGTCTTCCCCGTGCCGTTTCTGGATGCGATAGAGGCGGGAGTAAGCGTGCTTCGCCCCTTCTTCGCGACGGCGGGCTGATAGAATCGGCCTACCATGTCAGCGAACGAGACGCCTCAGCCCACCGAGCGCCGAGCGCTCATCATCAGCGTGATCGGCGCAGGCGTTCCGAGCGAACGGGGCGCGGCGCTCGCCGAGGCCGTTGGCAGAGAGCTGGCCAAGCGCGGCTGCGTCGTCGCGTGCGGGGGTCTCGGGGGCGTGATGGAGGCGGCCGCGCGCGGAGCAAAGTCAGCCGGCGGCAAGACCATCGGCATCCTCCCCGGCAACGATTCGTCCACCGCCAACGAGTACATCGACTACCCCATCGTGACGGGCATGGGCCACGCGCGAAACGCCATCGTTGTCAAGACGGGACGCGCGGTGATCGCCGTCGACGGCGCATACGGGACCCTATCGGAAATCGGGCACGCGCTGGCTGACGGCATACCCGTCATCGGTCTCGCGACCTGGGATCTGCCGCGGCGCGACGAACTGGCCCACCACATCGTCTACGCCCAATCCCCTACCGAGGCTGTCGAAAGCGCAGTCGCCGCAGCGCAAGCCAGGGCTATCGTGGCGGCTACGCAGGGCTAACGGAGGCACATGGCTCGCATCACGCAGGTCACCGCACGCGAAATACTCGACTCGCGGGGCAATCCCACCGTCGAAGCCGTCGTCATGCTTGACGACGGCGCAGCCGGACGCGCCGCTGCGCCGTCAGGCGCAAGCACCGGCACGCACGAGGCCGTGGAACTGCGCGACGGCGACCCTGCACGCTACGGCGGCAAGGGCGTGCTCAAGGCCATCGCGCATATCGAAGAGCGCATCGCGCCCGTACTCGTCGGGCTCGACCCGTCCGGCCAGACGGCGGTCGATTCGGCCATGCGCGAGTTGGACGGCACGGAGAACAAGGCCAGCCTCGGGGCGAACGCCATCCTCGCCGTATCGCTCGCGGCAGCGCACGCCGCCGCTGCGAGCAGGGGCGTCCCGCTCTACAACTGGCTTGGCGGGGGCAACGCCCCGACGCTTCCCGTACCGTTGCTGAACGTGCTGAACGGGGGAAAGCATGCGGTAGACTCCACCGACTTTCAGGAGTTCATGCTTGCGCCCCACGGCTTTGACCGCTTCGCGGACGCGCTGCGCGCCGGCGCAGAGGTGTACCAAGCATTGCGCAGCATCGTCCATGCGAGAGGCATGTCCACCAACGTCGGCGACGAGGGCGGTGTCGCGCCCTCGCTCCCTACCAACGAGGCGGCGGTGGAGATATTGCTGGAGGCAATCGAGTCAGCGGGATACCGGCCCGGAGCGCAGGTCTCCATTGCGCTCGACGTGGCCGCATCCGAGCTGTACCGCGACGGGGCGTACGTCCTCGATCGCGAGGGCGCGACGCTCTCGAGCAAGGAACTGGTCGATCTGTATGAGCGGTTCACGCACAGCTATCCCATCATCAGCATCGAGGACGGCCTGGACGAGGCCGACTGGGAGGGGTGGGGGCTTTTGCAAGAGCGCATCGGCAACCGCGTTCAGCTTGTCGGGGACGACCTGCTCACGACGAACACGTCGCGCATCGCCAAGGGCATCGACCTAAAGGCGGCCAACTCCGTGCTGGTCAAGCCCAACCAGATAGGCACGCTGACCGAGACGCTCGATGCCATCCGCATGGCGCACGACGCTGGTTGGACGACGGTCATCAGCCACCGCTCCGGTGAAACGGAGGACACCACCATCGCCGATCTTGCGGTGGCGACGGCGGCGGGCCAGATAAAGACCGGTGCGCCCGCGCGATCTGAGCGCGTTGCGAAGTACAACCGGCTGCTCCGCATCGAGGCGGAACTGGGCAAGGAGGGAAGGTACGCCGGAACGGACGCATTCAGTAGCCTTACCCATCCCTGGGGCGGCGGTTGAGTGAGCACCATCCTGCTAGTAGCATGACCGGCGGAAGGGGGCCTGCATGAGCACGCGAATAGGCATCAACGGGTTTGGGCGCATCGGGCGGCAGGTGCTGCGGGCGACGCTCGAGCGCCACCCCGACGAGCTTGAGGTCGTCGCGGTCAACGACTTGGCCGACGACGCAACCAACGCCCACCTGTTCAAGTACGACACCAACTACGGCATCTATCCCGGCGAGGTGAGGGCGGGCGACGGTTCGATTCAGGTCGACGGCCACGCCATCCGCTCGCTCAGCGAGCGCGACCCTGCCAAACTGCCGTGGGGCGACCTCGGGGTGGACATCGTCATCGAGTCCACAGGCGTGTTCACCGACGGGGAGAAGGCGGCCGGTCACGTCGAGGGCGGAGCGAAGAAGGTCATCATCTCAGCACCGGCCACCAACGTCGACAAGACGCTGGTCATCGGCGTGAACGACGACGAGTACGACGACTCGATGCGCGTGGTGTCCAACGCCTCATGCACGACCAACTGCGTCGCGCAACTGATCAAGGTGCTGAACGACGGCTTCGGCATTCGCCGCGGTCTGATGAACACCGTCCACGCCTACACCAACGACCAGCAGATCCTCGACCAGTACCACAAGGACCTGCGCCGCGCCCGGGCAGCGGCACAGAACATCATCCCCACGACGACGGGCGCCGCTCGGGCGGTCGGCAGCGTCATCCCGGCGTTGAACGGCAAGCTGCACGGCATGTCGCTCCGCGTGCCCGTCCCCACCGGCTCCATCACCGACTTCGTGGCGGAGTTGGAGGCGGACGTGAGCGTGGAGGAGGTAAACGACGCGTTCCGCCAGGCGGCGGAGGGCAAGCTGCACGGCGTCTTGTCCTACACGGAGGACCCCATCGTCTCCAGCGACATAAAGATGGACCCCCATTCGTGCATCTTCGACGCGCTCTCGACGATGGTGATGGAAGGCAGCATGGTGAAGGTGCTGGGTTGGTACGACAACGAATGGGGCTATTCCTGCCGCACGTCCGACCTGGCGGCGATGATGGGTGCGCGCCTATAGGCGGTGAGCGATGGCGAACCGCATCGCAATCTTCATCGACGGGGCCTACCTCTACCGCGTGCTGCAGGACGAGTTCAACGGTGCGCGCATCGACTTCGGAGCGCTGTCCAAGGCGCTGGCTGGCGAGTCGGACCTGCTCCGCACCTACTACTACAACTGCCCGCTCTACCAGTCCGACTCGCCCACCGAGGAGCAGCAGCGCCAGTACGAATCGCAGTACAACTTCTTCGAGACGCTTGAATCGCTGCCGCGCTACACCGTACGGTTGGGACGGTTGGCATACAGAGGCACTTCCATTGAGGGGCGCCCCATTTTTGAGCAGAAGGGCATCGACATGCGGCTCGGCATGGACCTCATCCAGCTGGCCACCAAGCATGCTATTCAGGAGGCTGTCGTCTTGACCGGAGACGCCGACTTCGTCCCTGCGCTGCGCGCCGCCAAGGCGGAGGGCGTCCTGATCCGCCTCTATCACGGCATTCGCCCGCGTGACGACCTGTGGCGCGAGGCCGACGAGCGCGTGCAAATCACCGATAGCCTTGTCGACGCCGTACCTTACATACCACGCTTCGCCGAAGAGTAGCGCCCCCGGACAGAACCGAGCCCTCCGATGGGTTTGGTGGGTGCTCGTGCCCTTCGCCATACTGCTCGCAGCGGGGGCGCTGCGCCTCTATGGCCTCGATTGGGACGGCGGCTCGTTCTACCACCCTGACGAGCGTTCCATCTTCCTCCGCGCAGAGCAGATGCACCGTACGCTCATCGACGAGCCAGGATGGCAGGGTTATGCCAACCGCGACTTCCCTCTCGATGAACCAGGGTTTCCCAGCCCGGGTGCCCTCTTCGACGCCGACCGCAGCCCGCTGAACCCGCACTGGTTCCCGCTCGGTTCCATCATCATCTACCTGCTCGTCGGCGTGCGCTTCCTGCTCGAGCCCTTCATGGAGCAGGTCCGGATAGACGACCTGGCCATCGCCGGTCGCACCATCGCCGCGCTCGTCGATACGGCAGCCGTCCTGACGCTCTACGCCCTCGGCGCACGCGTGTTCGGACGGGGCGTCGGGGTGCTGGCGGCGGTGCTGGGCGCGTTTGCCGCGTTCGGGATCCAACTTGCCCACATCTACCGCCCCGAGCCCTTTGTCGTCCTGCTCGCGCTGGCCTCCTTCTGGGCCATGCTGAACGTCCTCGAGCGCGGACGACGGCGCGATCACGTCTACTTGGGCCTGGCCGTCGGCCTCTCATTCGCCTTCCGATCGACCTCCCTGCCATTGCTGATACCGATTGCCGTCACCTACGGCGTGCTGGCGCTGCGGGCCTATCGCGAATCGCCGGACGGCGCACCGTTGCAGCGCGTGCGGCCAATCATCCTCCGCGCGCTCGGTGCGGGGGTGGCGGCGTTCGTCGTCTTCGCAGTGCTGCAGCCCTACGCGCTCCTGGACGTCGCAAAGTTCGTCGAGGACCAGGTGCGCGAGGCGGGCATCGGACGGACCGCCGGCACCGTGCCCTACACCCTCCAATACGTCGGTGAGGGCCTTGGGGTGTATGAGGTGCGGCAGTCTGCCGTCTGGGGGCTCGGCTTACCGCTGGGCATCGTCGCGTGGACGGGGCTCGTCCTGAGCGCAGCGCGCGTTATTGGCGCATCACGCTGGGGCGCTCCGCCTATCGGCGAAGTGCTGATGGTCGCATGGGTGGTGCCGTTCGTGCTCGCGCTCATGCTCCTCGAGACGAAATTCCTGCGCTACATGGCCCCGGTCCTGCCGGTAATGGTGCTGTTAGGCGCGCGGTGGCTGCACCTGGCGCCGCAATGGCTTGCCAAGCACTCGCCCGCGCTGTCAACCGCTGGCACAGCGCTTGCGGTGTTTGTTGTCGGCGCTACCGCCTTCTTCGGAATCGCATTCGTGCGTACCTACGGCGAGCCCCACCCCGCCATCGCCGCCTCCGAGTGGGTCAACGAGAACGTCCGGGCCGGCTCGACCATCCTCACCGACAACCACTGGGACGAGGGCTTCCCGAATCTTGGCCGCTATCGGGTCGACCAACTGCGCATGTACGAGGGCGATAGCGTCCTCAAGGTGGCGGAGGTGGCAGGCCAGCTGGCGAACGCTGACTACGTCATGTCGTACAGCAACCGCGTGTTCGGGAGCATAACGCGCCTGCCGGAGCGCTACCCATCCTCCAGCGCTCTCTACCGCCTCCTCTTCGACGGCAAGCTGGGGTATAGATTGGAGCGCGCATTCGAGCGCTACCCTACCCTCGCCAACGTCTCATTCGCCCATGACCCCTTCACGCGCGCGGGCGTCGCCGCGCCGGGCTCGCTCCCGGGCACCGAACAGAGCGGCCTGGCGCTCAACCTGGGCTACGCAGACGAGAACGTCACGAACTACGACCGCCCCCTGGTGCTCGTGTGGGCGAACGAGGGGCGGCTGAACGCCGAAGAGATACGCGAGCGCGTACGGGAAGCCCGTGCAATCCTGCCCGAGCCCGCGCTCTTGAGCGCCGAGGCCGCAGCTGAGCAGCAGGCGGGCGGCACATGGAGCACCATCTTCGACACGTCCGGGCTCAATCGAGCCGCGCCATGGTTGGTATGGCTGGCGGCGATCGAGCTGATCTTCCTCGTCACGCTGCCGCTGGCCTCCCGCTTGCTGCGGCGTCTCCCGGACAACGGCCTCGTGCTCGCGCGGCCCCTGGGGCTGCTGCTCGTGGCGTGGCTCGTATGGCTGGGCGCATCGGTCGGGGTATGGAGCTTCAGCCAGCAAAGCGTGGGGATAGCCATCCTCCTCGTCGCCGGCGCCTCCGCGCTCATCGTGCGGCGGCAGTGGCGATTGCTCGCTCGCCTCGTGCGGCGGCGCTGGCGCTATTTCCTCACCGCAGAGGTGCTCTTTCTCGTCGCGTTCTTCGTATTCCTCGCCGTTCGCGCGGCTAATCCCGATCTCTGGCATGCGTGGCGCGGCGGCGAAAAGCCGATGGACCTCTCCTACCTCACGGCGGTCGTCCGTTCTTCGACCTTCCCCCCCTATGACCCCTGGTACGCAGGCGGCTACATCAACTACTACTACTTCGGGTTCGTCATCATCGGCGTGCTCGTCAAGGCCACGGGCATCGTGCCGGAGATTGCCTACAACCTTGCCGTGCCATTGCTCTTTGCGCTGACCGTCACCAGCGTGTTCGCCGTCGGCTACAACCTCGCCGAGGCCGTCCGCTGGCGGCGCTACCGGTGCACGCCTGCTTGGACGCCTCTCCTGGCGGGGGCCGTCGCGGCGCTGCTCGTCGCGGTGCTGGCCAACCTCGACGGCGCGGCGCAACTGGTGCAGGGCGCGGTGCGCGTCTACCAGGGCGAGGCCTTCGGTGCGTTCGACTTCTGGCGCTCGAGCCGGTTGATGCCGGGGCAGATCAGCATCACCGAGTTCCCGTTTTGGACGTTCCTATTCGCCGACCTGCACGCGCACCTGATCGCCATCCCCTTCGCCGTCCTCGCATTGGGAGCAGCACTCAACACCGCGCTGAGCGGCGGCGGCAGGGGCTGGACCGGCCGCGCGGGAGCAGTTGGCGTAACGGCGTTCGCCGTCGGCTCGCTGGCCGCGATCAACACCTGGGACGTGCCGGCCTTCGGCCTCCTGGGGCTCGGCTCCGTCCTCGTCATGGTGCTGACCGGGCGTTCGGCTTGGCCGATCGACAGGCTCTGGAAGGCAGTGGGGTGGGCGCTCGCCTTCTGGCTGCTGGTCTACTTCCTGTGGCTCCCCTTCCACCAGGACTACCTCGCACCCTACGCGGGCCTCAAGCTCAGCCAGTGGCGGACGGTACTGTGGCACTACCTGGGCATCCATGGCCTCCTCCTGCTCGCCGCATGCTCGTGGCTGGGAATGGAGGCGTACAGCCGCCTCCTCTCACAGAGGCGCTCGGTTGCACCGCGCGCGATAGGGGTTGCGCTGGCCGTCGTGATCGCCGTCGTCGCCAGCGTCTCGGAGCTGAGAGTGTGGCTAACCGTTGCAGTGCTTGCCGCGTTCGGCGCCGCCACTCTGGCGTTGCTCATCTGGTGGCTCGGCCGGCTGCGCAAACCGGATGCGCCCATTCACATCCTGCTCCTCGGGATGCTGGGCATGGCGTTCGCCATCGGCGTAGGCGTCGACTTCGTGACGGTCGAGAACGACATTGACCGGATGAACACCGTGTTCAAGACCTACCTGAATGCATGGGTGCTCTTCGGTATCGTGGGGGGCGTCGGGCTCTGGCAGTTATGGGCGTCTGGCCGGCTGCGGCTGGATCGCGCCATCTGGCTACCCGCCGTGGGCGTGGCCGCAGCCCTCGTGGCCATCGGGCTGCTGGCACTGCTTGCGTACTGGCTCATGGTGGCGGCCCTGGCCATGGCCGCCGCCGCGGTGGGGGCATTCGTCGTCCGCTCCGCGTTGCGCGACCGCTCCCAGCTTGCGCTGGTCGCCGCGAGAGGGTGGGCCGCCCTCCTCCTGCTCGCCGTGATTTCCGCCTCCGTCTTCCCCATCCTTGGCACCAAGGCGCGCCTCGCGGATCGCTTCGGGCCAACCGCGCTCACCCTGGACGGCCGCGCGTACCAGCAGCCGTACGGCTACGTCGACCCGGGGCCGAACGGCCGAGCCGATTCGCCGTTGTCCGCGTACGACTTCGCCGACGACGCAGAGGCGCTTGACTACATGCGCGACAACATAAGCGGCTCGCCCGTTGTCATGGAGGCAGTAACGACACAGTACCGGTGGACTCCGCGGGTGGCCGTCTACACTGGGTTGCCGGTCGTCGTTGGCTGGGAGTGGCACCAGATACAGCAGCGTGGTGAAGGCGGCGCAACTCCTGCCAACGTGCTGGCAAGGGTCTCCGACGTGCGCTGGTTCTACAGCACGCCCGACCCTGCGGTTGCGATGTCGCTCGTCGATCAGTACAATGTGTCTTACATTTATGTAGGAGCAACGGAGCGCCTCTACTTCGGGGAAGGCGTCGGAGAAGGGTTTGAGGGCCTGGTCGGCGATCGACTCGATCGCTTCTTTGCCAATGAGACGGTGACCGTCTACCGCGTCCGCGAGCAGGCCAACTGATATGCTAACTGCGCCATCGCCATGATTGCCGAAACCGTTCGCGACATCCTCTTGAGCGTCTATCTGGCGGCGGGAATAGCCCTGACGCTGGTGCTCATCGTCGCCGCCTTCTTCGTTACAAAGGCGTTGCTGGGGCTGATTCGCGCGGCCAAAAGGCCCCTGGAGGGTTTCGGCGAAGTTGCGGACGCCACCGTGGAGCACATCGCCAAACCGCTGCGCGAGGGCGTATCGATTGGCAACGTCGCCGGCAACGCGGCGGGCTTCACTGCCGGATTCGTGAGCGGTTTTCTCGGAAGGATGCGCCGCGGCAGTGACGGCAAGGACAAGCGCAAGCGCTAGGACGCCTTGTAGCGCGGGTACGACCCGAAGGTCTTTAACAGCGACGCCATCTCTCTCACTTCCTCCAGCGCCGCACGAACAGGCGCATCCAGGCGATGGCCATCGATGTCGATGAGGAAGTAGTACTGCCCAAGTCCCATCCGCGTCGGCCTCGATTCGATCTTGCTCAGGTTGAGCCCGCGATTGGCAAATTCACCGATCACCTTGTAGAGCTGACCCGGCTTGTCCTCGTCGAACGAGATGCAGATGGAGGTCTTGTCGTCGCCCGTTTGGGGATGGTCTTCGGCTCCTAGCACGACGAAACGCGTCGTATTCGACGGGTCGTCCTCTATGCCTGCTGCGAGCACTTCCGCGCCGTAGAGGCGCGCTGCGCGCAGTGGTGCGACGGCGGCCGCCTCCTCCTCGTCCATCGCCTGCGCAACCGCGGCCGCCGTGCTGAGCGACGCCGCAGCGCTTGCCCTATCGAGCGGTGGGCTGGACAGGTAGCGGGTGCATTGTGCCAGTGCCTGCGGATGCGAGTACACCGTGCGGATCGCGGCCAGTGCGGTGCCCGGCCGCGCAACGAGGTTGTGGACGATCGGCAGGGCCAACTCCCCGCGAAGCTGAGGCGCACCCGCTCCGTGAATGAGCAGGTCCAGCGTATCGGTGACCGCCCCTTGCAGGCTGTTCTCGATGGGGACCACCGCCGCGTCCGCCTCACCGGCGGCAACCGCGCTCGCCGTCGCGTGGATGGTCGGGTAGGGCGCCAGCTCCGCCTGGGGCGCGTAGCGGGTCGCAGCCTCCTCCGTGAAGGTGCCTGCGGGGCCCAGGAAGGCGACGCGCATTCCTACGGTCTCCTGGCCAGCACCTGACGCAGCGCCTCTTCCTGCTCGGGTGTCGTTACGGCCAAGACCTCGTCGCCGGGCTCGAACCGCAGGTCCCGGCTCGCCTGCTGCGTCGAGCCGTCCTTACGGATGACCGCCGTGACGGACGTCCCGGGCGGGATGGCGAGCTCGCCTACGGTTCGCCCTACCACGTCGGACGTCGGAGAGAGGTGAACGCAGACCACCCCGCAGCTGCCGCCGCGCAGCGAGAAGACGTGAACGAGCGAATCGGTCGGCAACTCATCCTCGATGCGCGCGAGCAACAGCTCCGTCGCGCTGATGGTCACGTCGACGCCCAGGTGCCTGAACAGCGGTGCATTCTCCGGGTCCCATACGACAGACATCGTGCGGGGCACGTTGAAGACGTGCTTGACGACCTGGCAAGCGACCAGGTTCACGCCGTCGTTGCCCGTCGTCGCCACGAGCAGGTCGCAGCGGCTCGCGCCCGCCTCCCGCAGCACGGTCGGCTCCGTACCGTCTGAGGTGATGACGATGCTGCCAAGCGAATCGCGGCACGCATCGGCGCGCATGGGTTCGCGCTCGATGACCACTGCTTCATTGCCCGATGAGAGCAGCTCGCGCGCGAGGTGAAAGCCTATGCTGCCTGCACCGACGACGATTGCATACATGGCTAGCGGCCTGCCTCGAGCACCATATCGGCGGCAATCTGCGTTGGGCTGACGGGTTTCAGCCCCAGCCCACGGTACAGGTCGCGGCGAACCGGGTCGTTCAACCGGCAGACGACATTCGGCACATTGAAGGTGATCTGGGCGATCTGCGCTGCGAGCGCGTTGGTCGTGTCTTGCGCGGCAAGCGCGACGAAAACGTCGGCGTCCTCGATGCCGGCACGCCGCAGTCCATCTGCAGAGGCACCGTCGAGCACGAGCATCTGAAGGTTCTCGTGCGCGCGAAGTCTCCGAAAATTCTCGGTCACGTGATCGAGGACAACTACGCTGTCGCCCCGATCGAGTAGCGATTGGATAACCATCGCGCCAAGGCGCCCGCAGCCCAGGACCACCACCTTACGCGCCATTGCCCTCGTAGTACCTCCGCACAGGCTCGCGGTCTACGATGACGCGGCTCGTGCTGTGCTTCAGGATATAGGCAATGGTCTCACCAAGCGACGGGACTCCGAAGCGTTCCTCATGCGGCGTGCCAATCACGATGACGACCGCGTCACGATGCCTCGCCTCTTCGACGATGGCAGGGCCCCAGTCGCGGGCCTGCAGCATGGCCCCCTCGGCACGGCAACGGTTACGCTTGGCTATCGCCTCCATGCGCCGCAGGACAGCCTCTACTCTGGCCAATTCCGGCGATTCAGCGTCGAGCGGCATCTCCCGTGGAACGTTGAGGACGTAGAGAACCAGGACGGTGGCACGCTTTTGGTGCTTGGCCAGCTCGCACGCCAAGCCAACCGCCGACTCATCCGCCGTGTTGCCGCTGACCGGAACGAGGATGGTTGTTGGGTTGGAAGCCACCTGCTACGTCACGACCTAACGCCCTGCGGCTTCACGCGCTCCACCGCCGTCTCCGTCCCCGCCACCACAAGGACATCGCCCGTCTTGACCACCTCGTCCTTCGACGGCGAGATGATGGGCTCGTGCCCGCGTCGTATCGCGACGACGGCCGCGCCGTATCGATCGCGTGCCGTCGCAAACCCACACTCCTCGAGCGTGCGTCCCACCATCTGCGCCGTGGCGTTGACCTTGCTGAAGCCGTACTCGCTCGTCAGCTCCATGTATTCCAGCGTCGCCACTCGAAACAGGCTGTGGGCCGTTCGGACGCCAGTCTCCTGCTCCGGGTACACGACGCGGTCGGCGCCCACGCCGGTTAGCGTGCGTCCGTGCAACTCTGTCGTCGCCCGCGCGACCACTTCCGGCACCTGAAACTGCTGCTTGAGCAGAACGGTCGCAAGCACGCTCGATTGAATGTCCGTGCCAATCGCCACCACGGCGGTGTCGAAGTGCTGGATGCCCACCTCTTCGAGGAACTCAGCCATCGTTGCATCGCCGGCGACCGCGTAGGTGACTTGCCCCATCATCTGCTGCGTCAGGACGATGTCGCGGTCAATCACCAGTACGTCGTGGCCAATGCGGTAGAGCTCGCGCGCTATCGATATTCCGAACCGCCCCATGCCGATGACCGCAACCTGGTGCGCCATTCGTGCCTCCCGTCACTATCCAATTCTGACACGTTCTTGTGCGTAGCGGTATACCGCACGCCGTTCCCTAAGGGCCAATCCCAGCGCAATGGTGAGCGGCCCGATCCTGCCCACGTACATGCCGACCGTCAGCAGCAATTGACCTGGCTCGCTGACGATGGAGGTGATGCCGCGCGATAGCCCCACCGTCCCGAAGGCCGAGGTCGCCTCAAACAGGAGGTCGGCAAATCTGAAGACACCGGCATCTACCTTTGCCGACTCCGTGATGGCCAACCCGATGACCAGCGCGCACAGGGTGGCCACGCCGATGCCGACGATTGCCATCGCGCGGGTTACCTGCGCGAGAGGCAGCTCCGTGCGAAAGACCTCCGCGTGCTCGCGGCCCCGCAGTGACGATGCAGCGGCCACGAGCAGCACCATCAACGTGTTTATCTTGATGCCGCCCGCAGTCGAGCCCGACGCGCCGCCGATGAACATCAGGAGTATGAAGATGAAGGCGGTGCCTTCGCGCACTTCCGCGAAGTCGATCGTGCTGAATCCGGCCGTGCGGGAGGTTACTCCCTGGAACAGGCCGCTGGTGATGCGGTGCCCGAGCGGCAGGTCGCCGAGTGTCGAGGGATTCGCAAACTCCAACGCCAGCGTAACGACGCTCCCGATCAGCCACAGGCCCAGCGCTCCCAGCACCACCAACCGCGTGTCCAGCGCCCAGCGCGACGGCGCACGTCGACGCATCAGGTCCATCAGCACCGGCAGGCTGATGGAGCCGAGGACGATGAGCACGCCGACGAGTCCGATGATGAGCACGTCTGTCCGGTAGCCCGCTAGGCTGGACGATTCAGGCAGGATGCTGAATCCCGCATTGTTGAACCCGGAGACGGCTAGGAAGAGCCCGTGCCATGCCGCCGACCCCGCTGAGAAATCGAAGAGCAGCCGCAGCGCAAGGATGACGAACCCAACGGCCTGCACCGCCGTCGCAAAGATGACGACCTGCCGCCCGATGCGCGTTACGCTGCCCAGGCTCGAGGCGCCCATCGACTCGCGGAGCACTAGCCGGTCGCTAAGGGTGATCCGCCTGCCAAGCGCGACGAGGATGACCGCCCCGGCCGTCATGATACCGAGGCCGCCGGCGTACATCAGCAGCAGAATGACGACCTGGCCAAATCCCGTCCAATAGGTCGCGCTCTCCACCACCACAAGGCCGGTGACGCACGCAGCGGAGGTCGCGGTAAACAGCGCGACCAGGAGCGGCGCGCCGCCCTCACCACTCGACGAGAGCGGCAGCGCGAGCAGCCCGGTGCCAATTGCTATGAGGGCGGCAAATCCAAGGGTGAGCGATAGCAGTGCGGACGTTGCCGCGGGAATGTTGATGCGGTAGCGGCGTTGCGAGCGGAGGTGTATCGGCGCAACCTCCGCCGCTCGAGGCCGCCTGACCACCCTGTCGCCGAGGCGCCTACCCTCACGCACGGGGTCGCGGGGGCGGCCGGCTCGGCCTTAGCGCCAATGGCATTCGCTTAGTCTGTGCCATTTTCGACACGCGCCAGTATACCGCAGCGCAAGGTGCCTCATGCCAACGCGGACTAGCGGTGAGGGCCGAGCGCGTCTATATTGCACGCTACAGGGAGGAACGAGTGAAACCGTCGGCGGTCAACAAGACCAAGGATACGATCACCTACGCCATCGTCGACTCCCGCCTCGGCCGCCTGCTCATCGCGGGCACCGGCCAGGGAGTCTGCGCCGTGCGCCTGGGCGACGACGATGCCAAGCTGGAGGACGATTTGCGCGAGGAGTTCCCCAACGCAACGCTCGTCCGCTCCGGCGAAGTCAACGGCTGGGTGCCCCCATTCCAAGCGTACCTCGCCGGCGAGCGAGCGAGCATCGACGTGCCACTGGACGTTGCGGGGACCGAATTCCAACAGCGCGTGTGGAACGAACTGCGCAACATACCCTACGGCGAGACACGCTCCTACCGCGACGTGGCGGAGGCACTCGGAATGCCCAAGGGTAGCCGCGCGGTCGGGACGGCGTGCGCCGTCAACCCTGTCTCGCTCATCGTGCCGTGCCACCGCGTCCTGCAGAGTGGCGGCCACCTGGGCGGTTACGCATTCGGCCTGCACCGCAAGGACGCGCTCCTTGCCATGGAGAAGGGCCTGTCCATGTGATGGGGGCAGGTGCCCAGCGTCACTGGTGATATAAGGGAAGCAGCAATGGTAAAGAGCAACGCGGCAACCGTAGAGGAATACCTCGCCGATCTCCCCGGCGACCGGCGCGCAGCGATCTCGGCCGTCCGCGACGTCGTCTTGACAAACCTACCGCCAGGCTACGACGAGTCGATCCAATTCGGCATGATAGGCTACTCCATACCGCTCGCGCGCTACCCAAAGACGTACAACAAGCAGCCCCTCAGCTACGCCGCGCTCGCCTCACAGAAGAACCACATGGCGATATATCTGAACAGCGTGTACGCCGACTCCGACACGGAGGACTGGTTCGCCAAGCGCTACGTCGCCACAGGCAAGCGGCTGGACATGGGCAAGTCGTGCGTGCGCTTTAGGCGCCTCGACGATCTGCCGCTCGATCTCATCGGCGAGGTCATCGCCAAAACGAGCGTGGACGAGTTCATCGCCTACTACGAACGCGCCCGCGGCATCACAGCACCCGCATCCTAAGCACCGGCAACCTCGGCGGCGCGCGTGGCGTACCATGAGTCCATGCAGCACGCGTCGGGCCTCCTTTCGCTCATAGGCGGCACCCCCCTCGTCGAACTGCAGCGCCTCGCGCCCAAGCCAGGCGTCCGCCTCTTCGCCAAACTGGAGGGGCAAAACCCCAGCGGCTCGGTGAAGGATCGCATCGCGCTTGCGATGGTGGACGCCGCAGAGCGCGACGGTCGGCTCGCGCCAGGCCGCTGCATCGTCGAAGCAAGCACCGGCAACACTGCCATCGCCCTGGCGATGGTCGCCAAGCAGCGCGGCTACCCGCTCAAGGCAGTCGTCCCGGAGGGCGTCGTTCCGACGATCAGGGACATGCTGCGGCTCTATGGTGCCGATGTCGTTGATTGCCCGTCAGCAGGTGGCATGCGCCGCGCAATCGAAATAGCAGGTGACCTCGCGGCGCGCGAGAACGGCGTCGCCATCTCGCAGTTCACCAACGCCGCGAACGTCGGCGCGCACTACGAGGGGACGGGCGCAGAGCTGCTGAGCCAAATCGAGGGCATCGACATCTTCGTCGCCGGCATCGGCACGGGCGGGACGCTGATGGGCGTCGGACGGTGCCTGCGCGAGTCCGGCCGGAGCGTGCGTATCATCGGCGTCGAGCCCCGCCTTGGCGAGCGCCTCCAAGGGCTGCGCAGCCTCGAGGACGGCTACGTTCCACCCCTGCTCGACCTGTCGATGCTCGACGGCCGCTTCATCGTCGACAGCACCGACGCGATCTCCTGCGCGCGTCGCATCGTGGAGGAAGAGGGGCTGTTTGCGGGCGTGTCATCGGGCGCGGCACTGGCTGCGGCACTGCGCGTTGCCGAGCGTGTGGACGAGGCCAACATCGTCGTCATGTTCGCTGACGGCGGCTGGAAGTACCTTCCCTCTCGCCCCTGGAATGCACCCGCAGACGCCCGCGAGCGCCTGGATGAAGTGCACTGGTGGTGAGGGCGGCTGGCGCGGAGTAGTCCGTCCTATACAATCCCACCAACGCTTACGACGGAGCCCGCGATGAACGAGTCCACTAGCGGCAAGGCAGCCCCGGCGCCCCTCAATGGCGAACAGCGGGCATGGCTCGATGCCGCATGGGCGATGCTCGACAGGGAACGCCTCGCCCAGCTCATCACCGAGCTCGTCAACATCCCCAGTCCGACCGGCCAGGAGGGCGAGGCTGCGCAGTACAGCGTACGGCGGATGCGCGAGGCCGGCCTCATCGCGCAGTACGAGGAGATGACGGCTCGCCGGGGCAATGCCATCGGTAGGCTCGAGGGTGCAGGCGGCGGTGCAGACCTGCTGCTCTATGGCCACTTCGACCACTACATCAGCGGCGCGCCCGACGACCCGCTCGTTGTTGGCTCACTCGACCATCCTTCGTTCCACTCGACGGCGGTGCGCGACGGCGACCTCATCGGAGGGGCCGGCTCCGGCAACCCCAAGGGGGGCTGCGCCGTCGCAATGCACGCGGTCGAAGCAATCGCGCAGGCGGGCGTCCTGCTCAAGGGCAACGTCACGCTCGGCCTGGTCAGCGGCGGCATCCACAAGGTGGAGTTGCTCGGCGCAGGCCGTCCCTACGTCGGCCCCTGGTACGAGGGTATGGGCGCAGGCGTCGAGTACATGCTGAGCCAGGGCCTCCGAGCAGACTTCTGCATCAGCACCAAGCCGGGCTACCAGGTGCTGTGGGAAGAGCCCGGCGTCATATGGGTCAAGCTCTCATTCCGTGGCGTCGTTGGCTATGCGGCGCGGCACGGCGTGTTCAAGCGCCCCATCGAGGACGCGGCGGCGGTCATCCCCGAGCTGATCGGCTGGTTCGAGGCCTACGCAGACCGCCACTCGTCGGGGCAGGTGACAACTCCGGGCCACATCGGCGCCATCGAGGGCGGGTGGCCGTTCAAGCCCGACTTCTCGCCGTCCGTCTGCACCCTCTACCTCGACATCCGTGTCAGCCCCGATGACTCGACCGACACCGTGTTAGCCGAGTTCGGCGCCTTCATTGGCGACCTTGCGCGGCGCCGCCCTGAGCTTGACATGACATGGGAGCCCTACGCCTCCATGCCGGGTACGCGCACGGACGAAGCCAACTGGGTGGTGCAGTCGTGCATGCGCGCATGGGAGCACGTGGAGCAGCGTCCCCACCAGTGGCGGCCTGCGTCCGGCATGACCGATGCCGCGGTCCTGCGCTCGTGGGGCATTCCGACTGCGCGGCTCGGCGGCCAGGTGGAACGCCCGCGCGACCCTTCGCTTGGCTTCCTCGCCGGTGAGGGCGCAGACCTCGACAACCTGCTCAAGGTCGCACGCTGCTACGTCTACGCCATCATCGACACATGTACGCGCGAACGGCGTGAAACCATCGCAGGATAGTCCCCTCGCCTAGCCAGCGTCCTTCCTCACTAGCCTCTACCAAGGTCGCGGTGGTAGCGTCTACACTGCGCACGGATAGCGCACACCCCGTTTGGAAAGGCGAACGCTATAGCCACGCAGGCAGCACATGGCCCGCGCTACGAGGCGCACGAGAACCCGCCGCCGCGCACCGCCCTTGGCTACGGGTTCCAGTTCAGCCTGCTTGCCTCGGCCACGCTGCTCGTCACCCCCGTCATCGTTGCCAACGAGTCGGGGCGGGGCGAGCCATACGTCGTGTGGATGGTATTCGCCTCGCTCATCGTGGTCGGCGTGTCGACGCTGATTCAGGTGCGGCGGCTGGGGCCCATCGGCAGCGGGTCCGTTCTGCCAATGTTCACTGCCGCCTTCGCCATCCCCTTCTGCATAACGGCGGTGACGGACGGGGGCCCGGCAACCCTCACGGCGCTGCTGCTCGTCTGCGGCGGGCTACAACTCTTCATATCCAAGTGGCTGTTCATCCTGCGGCGACTGATTACGCCTACCGTTGGCGGCACCGTGATGATGATCCTCTCCATTACGCTGGCGTCCGTCGTCTTCGGACTCCTTGACGACGCGTCTATCGAGGAGCCGGTCGCCGCGCCCCTGACTGCACTGGGAACGCTGGTCATCGTTGGCGCACTCACGTTCCGCGGAACGGCGTTGATACGCCTGTGGGCACCGATGATTGGGATCGTCCTGGGTTCCGGCATCGCCGCCGCATTCGGCCACTTTAAGGTCGACCGCGTGACGCAAGCGGCCTGGGTAGGTATCCCCAGCGAATGGCCTGGGCTGGGTGTCGAGTTCGGAGTGACCTTCTGGGTGCTGTTGCCAGCCTTCCTCTTCCTCGGCATCATCATCTCCATTCAGGCCAACGGCGAGTCCATCGGCATACAACGCGTGTCGCAACGGGAGTCGCGCGCCATCGACTTTCGCGAGGTGCAAGGCACGCTCGCAGGCGCGGGCGCGAGCAACCTGCTGGCCGGTATTGGCGGGACGGTGCCCAATATGGTGCATGCCGGTGCCGTCTCCTTCACGCAGGTCACCGGCATCGCCTCGCGACGGGTCGGTTACATCATTGGGCTGATGTTCATCGCCGTCGCGTTCTTGCCGAAGATATCCGGGCTGCTTAGCTCCATTCCAGGCCCCGTCATGACCGGCTACCTGATCCTGGTGACCGGAACGCTGTTCGTCGAAGGCGCGCGCACCGTCATCATGACGGAGCAGAACAGGCAGAAGGTGCTGGTGGCGGGCGTAGCCTTCTGGATTGGCGCCGCCTTTCAGTTCGGCCTCATCTCCCTCCCGCAGCTGGAGGGCGCGTGGGTAACGCTACTCAAGAGCGGCATCACGACCGGCGGGTTCGCCGCGATCCTGATGATTCTGTTCCTGGAGTTCACCAGCCACCGCAGCATGCGTTTTCAGTCGGAGTTGCACATCGACGCCCTCTCCGACCTGAACGCCTTCATCGCCAAATTCGCCGAGCGCAGGGGTTGGGGCGACGCCATGCGCGACCGCCTCGGCGCCGTTGCCGAGGAGACGCTGCTCACCCTTGCTCCGCTCGACTTCGAAGCTGACGAGGAAGCGGAAACGAAGGACGGGCGGCGCCTGGTGGTGCTTGCATCCAGCGACGGCCTGGTCGCCGATCTCGAGTTCATCGGAGGTGGCAACCAGTCGAATCTGGAGGACCAAATTCGCCAGCTTCAGCAGCACGACTCGTCGGAACCCGTGGAACAGGAGCTATCGCTGCGGATGCTGCGGGGCTACGCCTCGTCCGTTCGGCACCAGCAGTATCAGGACACTGACGTCATCACCGTCCGCGTCAATCACCCCTAGGCGGCACCGGATCGGCGGGGCGCGCCGAGCTCCAGCGACTCGCCCTGGCGTCCGCGCCGCCTCACGACGCGTAGGCCGAGCTTGGCGGACAGCCGATGGACGCGTCGTGTCGAGCCGCCCCGTCCGGAGCGACAGCAGGAAGAGGTGGCATTGCGTCAACTCTTCTGCGTGCCCGTGGTGGTGAGGTTGCGCCGCACCACCACGGAATAACTCGTCGGCAGCGACGTCCCTTACGCACCTGGGGCGCGGTAGGAGACGTTCTTCTTCACCGCTTCGTCCACCTGCTCGGGCGTCAGCAGGACCGTCGTCTGCGGCTTCAGCGCACCGGCAGCGGCAAGGTTGAGTGCCAAGGCCGCCATCGACTCCTGGTCGGGCATGTCGGCAATGATGTACAAGTCGCCCTCGCCAAAGCCATACAGGAATGTGTCCAGCGTACCGCCAGCCGACTCGATGGCGGCCTTGACTGCATCGCGCCGCGACGTGCCACCCTCGCTCAACAGCCCCCTTACTCCATCCGTGGAGTAAGACGCTCGCACCAAGTACTTGGCCATTTCGATCCTCCAATCTGGTTCATTTCCTTGTCCATCCCAGCATAGCGCAGCAAGGCGTTCGGTGATTTGTCGCACTGTTTAGGGGAATCGGCAGCGCGTTAGAAGCCGCGCCAGCCGGGAATGGCTGCAGCCTGCTGGACCCAATCCCTCATCTGCTCTTCGTCGAAGGCGCCCTCGTAGATGTCGACCCAGCGCGCGTCCGGGTCCTTGCCGCCGCCAGACGGGAGGGGGCGCAGCGACGCGCCGCTGAGGAAGGTGACCTTCACGTAACGGGCGAAGACGTGGTAGCTCGCGAACCACCCCATGCCCTCGACGCCGTACCAGGGCGAGTTCCACCGCACGGCCTTCTTCACGTCAGGCACGGTGCGCACGATGAGGTCATCAAGGCGCCGCCCAAGGCCGCTCTTCCAGCCCGGCATGGCCGCAATGTAGGCCTGCACGGGAGCGTCGCCGTCCCCCTTCGGAATCTGAGGATTGCCGCCCGAAAGCAGCACAGGCCCTCCGCCGGTCTGCTCGGAAGCGAGCTCTTTCGCACTCTTCATTGACCTACCACGGGGCTTGTCGGCCATTGTCGCTCCATCCACGCATTGGACAGCGGGTTCGCTAAGGAGAAGCTGAGGTCGCTGGCATGGTAGACCAGGCGATGTCGCCTTGTGAACTTTCGGAGAAAGGAGGTAGGGCTTAGTGCGCGTCGCCGATCCTGATAGCATTGCCCTCGAACCGCGCGCCTGGATATTGCCAAGCGTCTATAATTGCGCCATGCAGCAAGAAGAGATCCGCCTAACCAGCCTGGCGACTTGTGCGGGTTGAGCCGGAAAGTTCAGCCCGGAGGACCTCGGCGAGGTCCTGAGCCATCTTCCCCACGTGCAGCACGATGACCTGCTCGTAGGGTTCGACACGAGCGACGACGCGGCCGTGTATCGCCTGACGGACGACTTGGCCGTCGTGCAGACCATCGACTTCTTCCCGCCTATCGTCGACGACCCCTACGACTTCGGGGCCATCGCGGCGGTGAACGCCCTCAGCGACGTCTACGCCATGGGCGGGACGCCGCTCCTTGCGCTGAATATCGTCTGCTTCCCGGAGGATCTGCCGAAGGACGTGCTCGGACGCATATTGCTCGGCGGCATGGACGTTGCGAAAGAAGCAGGCATCGTCATCGCCGGGGGCCATACTGTGAAGGACCGTGAGCCCAAGTACGGGCTATCGGTCGCCGGCATCGTCAGGCCCGACCGCATCATCACCAACGCCGCAGCGGCGGCCGGGGACAACCTCGTGCTCACCAAGCCGCTCGGCTCGGGAATCATCACGACTGCGGCCAAGGCAGGCGTCACCGACGATGCAACCCTTGCCGGGGCCGTCAGTACGATGCGCCAGTTGAACCGCGCCGCCTCCGAAGCGATGGTGGAGGCGAACGCCAAGGCTGCCACCGACATCACCGGCTTCGGGCTCGCGGGCCATCTGCTTGGCATGCTACGGGCGGCAGGTACCGCCGCGAAGATCGGCTTCTCCGACATCCCCCTCCTCCCAGGAACGCGGGATCTCGCCGAACGCGGCGTCGTCCCCGGCGGAACGCGCAATAACCTTGATGCGTTCGATTCGGAGATTGCCTGGGACCCTGCCATCACCGATGAGGAGAAGCTCATCTTCTGCGACGCGCAGACGTCAGGCGGCCTGCTCATCGCCGTACGGCCCGAGTCGACACGCGCGATGCTGGAAGGGCTCGCCCAGCGGGGGATTGCGGGAGCGACTATTGGTCGGGTAGTTGCCAGGGAAGAGGCCCGCAACGCGATAGAGGTCTCGGCTTAGCGGTAGAGAGAGTCGTTTCCATGAGCGCTTTCGACCTACCGCCTGCGCCGTCACGCAGCGCGCACGACCTCGCTGCAGAGGCCTTGGACTCGGTCGAGACCGTCCTCGCCCTGACTGCAGACCTTGATCCCCGCCAGCAGATCGGGCCCATGATCCCCATCGTGAACCCCGCCCTCTGGGAAGTCGGCCACGTGGGATGGTTCTTCGAGAAGTGGACGCTGCGCAACCTCTACGAGGCGCAGAGCATGGTCCCTGGCTCCGACACCCTCTACGACTCAGCGGCCATCGCGCACGACACCCGCTGGCGGCTGAGCTTCCCGTCGTGGGCGGAAACACGGGCCTTTGCGCGTCAGGTAGCCCGCGAGGCGGCCGCCCGGCTCGGACCGGACGAGCCGGACGCGCTGGAGCAGTACTTCATCCAGCTCGCTACGCTGCACACCGACATGCACGCCGAGGCCTTCGCCTACACGCGGCAAACACTGGGCTTCTCCGAGCCAACCGTTCCGTCAGCAGCGGCGCCGCCTTCAGCACAACTCGATTTCGAGCCTCACGATATCGCCATAGCGGGCGGGGCATTCACGCTCGGCGCTGTCGAAGGCGAGCTGCCGTTCGTCTTCGACAACGAGAAGTGGGCGCACAGGGTCCACGTGGAGCCATTCGCGATCGCAGCCACCGCGGTGAGCAATGGTGAGTTCGTCCGTTTCGTCGAATCCGGCGGCTATCGCGAACGCTCGTTCTGGACCGACGAGGGATGGTGGTGGAAGCAAGCGGTCGGCGCTGAGCAACCCGTCTACTGGTCTCGTGAGAGCGGCGGCCGATGGCTGCTCAGGCGCTACGACGCCTGGGTGCCCGTTGACCCGCACGCCGCAATCATCCACGTGAACTGGCACGAGGCGAACGCGTACTGCGCGTGGGCCGGGAGGCGATTGCCGACGGAGGCTGAGTGGGAACTGGCTGCGGGCGGCGGCGAGGACGGCGCTCCGAAGCGCCGCTACCCCTGGGGCGATGAGCCACCGACACGCGACCGCGCGAACCTCGATTTTCGAGGCCGTGGCACGGTCGACGTCCGCGCCTTCTCCGCAGGCGATACGCCCCTAGGTTGCCGCCAAATGCTGGGCAACGTCTGGGAGTGGACCTCCACGGAGTTCGGGCCGTACCCAGGGTTCGTCGCTGACCCCTACAAGGAGTACTCCGATCCGTGGTTCAGCGGCCACAAGGTGCTCCGCGGTGGAGCCTGGAGCACGCGGACCCGGCTGATCCGCAACACGTGGCGCAACTTCTACACGCCTGACCGGCGCGATGTGATGTGCGGGTTCCGCACCTGCGCGGCATGATTCCCCGGAGGTAACGCTTGTGCACATCGGCCTCGTGACGCCCGCGCCGCCGCACAGCCGGAACGGCAATCGCGTCACGGCGAGTCGCTGGGCTGGCATTCTGCGGGGCCTAGGCCACCGGGTCACGCTAAGCCAGACCTACGGTGGACAGGGTTTCGACTTGCTGGTAGCGATCCACGCATTGCGGAGCGCACGGGCCGTCGAGGCATTCAAAGCCCGTCAACCGGCCAAGCCCGTCGTCGTGCTCCTCGCAGGCACCGATGTATACGGCCCGTTGTATGAGGAGGGCGGAGGGCTCGTCCTTGACTTGGCAGACCGTTTGGTAACGCTGCAGCACCTCGCTGCCAACGAGCTCCGGCAAGAGCACAGGCACAAGGTACGTACCATCGTGCAGACGGCCAAGCCAACGCCCACGTCCGGCCCATCGCCAAACGCTCGCCACTTCGACGTGAGCGTCGTGGGCCACCTGAGGCCGGTCAAAGACCCCTTCCTCGCAGCCAAAGCAACCCGCCGGTTGCCCCAAGCTTCCCGTATTCGCGTGCTGCAGCTTGGCGACCCGATGAGTCCCGCCATGGCTCGCCAAGCGGGTGCACTCGCCACCCGCCATCCCCGGTACGCCTGGATGCGCGGCCTCCCGACGTGGCGTGCGCGGCGACTGCTCAAACGGTCCCATGTCATGGTGATCTCATCCCTTTCCGAAGGGGGGGCCAACGTGGTCTCGGAAGCAGTGGTCGACGGCGTCCCCATTCTGGCGTCCCGGATGGCCGGCAACGTCGGGCTACTCGGCGACGATTACCCCGGATACTTTCCGGTAGGCGACAAGTCGAAACTGCGGCGTTTGCTCCTGCGCTGCGAGGACGACCCCGAGTTCCTCGCTCGACTTCGGGAAGGCGAAGCGCCGCTCCGTTCGCTTCTTGACCCACGGCGCGAGCGTGGTGACTGGGCAGCGCTCCTCGATGAGATTGCACCATAGGCAGCTAGCGCGCGAGGCGGCGCATGGCTGCCGACGCGAGGTCCACGCCCAGCACCAGCAAGAGATACCAAGCGAGGAGCAGGGTGACACTGGTGTAGTGGAAATGGCTCAGGGCGAGCCTGAACTCCATGCCGAGCCCGCCCGCCGCAACGAGTCCGACGACGAGGGTCGTCCGGATGATGACCTCCCAGCGGTAGAAGAGGTATGTGATGAACCGCGGCAGCGCCGCCGGGAGGATGGCGTAGACGATTACCTGGAGCCGGCCTGCCCCGGACGTCCTGAGCGCGCGGGCTGGACGCATGTCGAGGCCTTCCACCACTTCAGCCGAGAGCTTGCCGAGGATCCCAAAGTTGTGAATCGCGAGAGCCAGCGCCCCAGGAAGAATGCCCGGCGAGAGGATGAAGACCAGAAGCATCGCCCATATCAGTTCCGGCACGGCACGGCTCAGCGCGTAGGCAAGCCGCACTATGCCGAACCACGCGCTCCAGACCGGGCTCCGGTAGGGAGCCAGCTCGCCCAACATGACGTTTCGTGCCGCGAACATGAACGTGAGCAATGCGCCCAAGGCGGCTATGCCCGCTGCGAGAACGCTCATGGCCAAGGTGGTCAGCGCCAGCCGTCCAGCTTCAGCCCACGCTCCTCCGTCCAGGTAGGCGGGCGTGCCCTCACGGCCATAGCCACCGAGATCGCGAAGAAACGACCATCCCCTCGACGCCGTCTCCCCGGAGAAGAAGCCGTGGCTCGGCCACGACTGCCCGAAGGCGATGTACGCCCACGACGCGAGCATGAGCGCGACCATCACCAACGCCGATCCCGACACGAACGTCAGCCTCGGTCGTCTGCTTCCTACCGGGGAAGCGGTGAGCGGGGCCTGGCTCACGGCGCGATCCTCTGCCGGACCTGGGAGCTCCAGAGGTCGACAAGCACAACCATCACCACCAGGACCCACAGAAACGTCCAAACGCGCCCGTAGGCGAGGTCTTCCAGCGCTATCTGAACCTGAAATCCCAACCCCCCAAGCCCGACCCAGCCGAGCACTGCTGCCGACCGGATACCGCACTCCAGCCTGTAGAAGGTGTACGAGAGCATGTCCGGCAGCGCCATCGGCAGCCGCCCGAACAGAAACACCCTCCACTCGGATGCACCGGCGCGTCGGAGTGCGTCGAGCGGCGCCGGCGGTACATCCTGCAACAACTCCGCGTAGATCCGGCCCAGAATTCCCCCATATGGGATGCCCAGCGCCAACACGGCAGCCATCGGCGAAAGCCCGAGAGCGGCGACGAACAGGAGCGCCCAGACCAGTTCATGGATGGCTCTGAAGAAGGCAAGGACCGCCCGCGCCATGCCTACCTGGGTGACGGCCGCCACGCGTGAGCGCGCTATGGTTCCCGAGGCGATGACGCCCAACGGGATGCCGATGAGCAAGGCGACCGTCAGCCCTGCCATCGCATAGGTCGCCGTCTGCCACGCCGCAGCCGCCGCTACGCTGAGCAAGTCCGGCGAAAGGTCTGGCCGGAACATTGCACCCAGCGTCTCACCGACCGCGCCCAGGCCCCGCGGTCTGAAAACGCCGTCGCTCCAATTGACCCCGAAAAGGCTCAGCGCGAATGCGCCGAGGAGGATGAGGGTAATGGCTCGACGGCTCTCAATCGCTCGAGTGCGCCCCGTCTCTGCGGGCGCTTCAGCCCTCACTCCTCAACCCCTCGATCTCGTACAACTCCTCGAGCATATGGTCATGGATGCCGGTCGTCGGGATATCGAACTGCACGAGCCCGTTGCGCAGTCCGACGATGCGATCAAAGAATTCGCGCGCAAGGTTGATGGAGTGAATGCTGGCGATGAGCGTTTCGCTCTGCTCCTCGGTCACCGCCGTGAGTAAGCGCACCACTTCTCGAGCCCGGGCAGGATCAAGCGACGCCACCGGCTCATCCGCCAAGACGACGCTGGGATGCTGGACGAGCACCCTCGCGATGGCGACTCGCTGCTGCTCGCCCCCCGATAGCCGCCCTGCCCTCTGATGCGCGAGGTGCGCGACCCCGACGCGCTCGAGCGCGTCGAATGCCGGGCGCTGCTCCCCGGGCCATACGAGCGAGCGCAACGATCTTCCAAGGCTCCACTCGCCCAGCCTCCCCACCAGCACGTTGTGCAGCACCGACAGGTTGGGGACGAGGTCGAACTGCTGCGCAATCATCCCGACAAGCCGGGCCAACTCGCGCCCGGGCCGAAGGCTCGCAACGTCCTTACCCAGCAGTTCGACGGATCCCGTCGAAGGAGCTACTGCTCCCGCTATGAGGCGCAGGAGCGTCGTCTTGCCGGCGCCGCTCGGTCCGACAATAGCCACCCGCTCGCCCGGACTGACGCTGAGCGAGAGCGATGCAAGCACCGTCGCCTGTTCATAGCGCTTCGACGTGCCGTCGAGCACCACTGCGGGCGCATTGCTATGGTTCGATGATGCCAAGGGATCTCGCGACATCCTCGATCGCCTGGTAGTTCTCGTTGCTCGTTTCGATGAACCGGTCGGTCTGGAAAGCCTCGGCAATCTCTTTCGCCTTGCCGCCCTTCGAGGTGTCGATGCTGAGCAGCGCGTCCTTGAGCCTGTCCACGGTGCCTTCCCCGTAGATGTCGTCGACTGAGCGGTTCACGACCCAGTGGTAGTCCACGTAAGGCGGCGTCCGGTAGAAGACATCCACCTTCGAGAGGTCCACGTCACCACTGGCAACACGCGCTTCCCAAACCGCTTCGTTCAGCGCACCGGCGTCAAAGGAGCCTGCCTCAACCAGCTTCCACGTGCGGTCGTGAGAGCCGCTGAAGCTAATCGAATCGAGGTCGCTCTCCACGTCGATGCCAGCATCCCTCAGGAATGACCGTGGCATGAGGTGGCCGGAGGTCGAACTCTCGGAGCCGAAGACGAGAGTCCTCCCCTGCAAGTCTGCGAGCCCCGTGATGCCAGAGTCGGGCGCGGCGACGAAAACCGAGTGGAACTCAGCGTCCCGCGGGCGCTGGGCTATCGCCTCCGCTTCCGGAACGGCCAAGCGTGCCTGGACGCCAGTGAGCCCTCCATACCAGGCCATGTGGATATCGCCCTGCTTGAACGCGGTGACGACAGCCGCGTAATCGACCTGCGGCACGTATTGCACCTCCAAGCCCGTCTCCTCCGAGAGGTGCTCGGCAAGCTTGTTGAACCGCGCTTCCAGCAAGCTCACATCCTGATCGGGGATGCCGGCAATCAGCAGTGGCCTCTTCTCTTCTTCACTCGAACATGCGGCCAGCCCTGCCAGCACGGCAACCGCCAGCACAATTGCTGCCTTTCTCATAGCCCTCCGTCAGCCAGATGCCGAATGCAGAGATAATACCGTTGAGTGATAGGTCGCGCCGGGATCTATTACAATTTATCATCGCAACGATGGACGTAAGCGCGCTGAGAAGCTTCGTAGCCATATGCCGCTCCGGTAGCTTCCGGGAGGCCGCTCGTGAGCGGCATGTCAGTCAGCCGGGCGTGAGTCGCCACGTCAAGCGGCTTGAGACGGAGCTCGGTGTGGCTCTCTTGATTCGTCATCCCAAGCGCATAGTGCCTACCGCCGCCGGCAGCAGGCTGTTCGCCTACGCCGTGGACACCCTGGCCGCGCACGACAGAATCGTCGAATCTCTTGCACGCAACGATGCGGTGGTGGAGGGCGAGCTTCGAATTGCAGCGAGCACCGCGCCAGGCGAATATCTCCTGCCAGGCCTGCTGTCGCATTTCACCGAGATATACCCGCTGGTGCGTCCGCGCGTAGCCGTTACCGACTCTGCATCGGCAACCGCGCAGGTCGCCAATGGCCAATCCGACCTGGGGTTTGTCGGAACGCGGGCGCCGCACCCCTCCCTCGAGTGGACGGCGGTCGCCGAAGACCAGCTGGTGCTCGCAGTGCCGGGAAGGCATCCGTTCGCAGGCAAGGCGTCAGTCGACGTGTCCGAACTGAAGGGGCTGCCCTTTATTGAACGAGAATCGGGTTCCGGTACCTGGACAGGCCTGCGCCGCGCGTTGGATAAAGCGGGGGTGAAGGAGCCTGGATACACCCCCGTCATGGTCGTCAACTCGACCCACGCGACGCTCGCCGCCGTCAACAACGGCTTCGGTTTCAGCATCGTGTCATCGCTCGCAGTCCACGAACACGAATTCGATCAGGTATACCCCGCGCGGTTGACCGGCCTCGACACCAAGCGCAGCTTGTACATGGTCAGACGCACCTCTCACGGCTCCTCAGTTGCCCGAACCTTCGGGGATTGGGTGCTTGCCCGCCTCGCAAAGGAGCGCGCGAGCATCGGACAAGAACTGGCGCGATGACCGGTCGATTCACCGTTACTGTCTGCACGTCCGCAGACGAAGAGCGAATAGCCGCGGTTGACGAAATAGTTCGAGGCCTGAGCGCAGAACCGAAGACGCTCAGCCCCAAGTTCCTCTACCACGAGCAGGGCTCCGGCCTCTTCGACGAGATTACGCGGCTGGAAGAGTACTACCTCACCCGCGTCGAGAACTCGTTGCTCGAGCGCTACGCCGCCGAGATAGTCCGCAGCGTCCGACCCAACGAGATCGTCGAGCTGGGGCCCGGCAATAGCGCCAAGAGCGGAATGCTCGTCGCCCCCGCTTTGACGGCCGGGACGCTGCAGCGCTACATCCCGTTCGACATCAGCGAAGCGGCAGTCCGTGAGGGCGCAAAAGCGCTGTTCGACACATACCCTCACCTTGCCGAGATTGCCGCCGTCGTCGGCGATTTCGAGCGGCATCTCTGCGGCATACCCCAACCACAAGGAATACGACTCATTGCGTTCTTAGGCTCAACCATCGGCAACCTTCATCCGGGAGAGCGGAGCCGATTCCTGGCGGAGGTCCGGGGACTCATGTCTCCCGAGGGCGCGCTGCTCGTGGGCGCCGACCTCGTCAAGGACACGCATGTCATTGAGGCGGCCTACAACGATTCCAAGGGAGTGACCGCACTGTTCAACCTCAACTCCCTGAAGGCGGTGGCCGATCTGCTGGGCATCGACATCGACGTCGGTCTGTTTCGGCACCGCGCGTTCTTCAACGCCAAGGACTCACGAATCGAGATGCACTTGGAGGCCACGGCTGATGTCGCCTTTAGGCTGTCCGCCAGTAACGACACCGTCCGCATCCGCGCAGGGGAGACGATCTGGACGGAGAGCTCCTATAAATTCACGAAGGACCGCTTCGCCCAAACGCTCCATGACACGGGCTTCGGCACAGTCCAATGGTTCACAGACCCTGACGAGATGTTCGCGCTGGTGCTCGCCCGCCCGTGACCGGCGTCAACTACCAGCAGACGCTGCCTTCAAGCGCCGGTATGCTGCTACCACCGTCTCCCACGCCAGCTGCGGCTGCTCCGAGCGAACAGCCATCATCTGCTCGCCCGCGCGATAGCACCACGTCGAGACGTTGGCTATCCCGGCTGCGGCCATCGCATCTGCAGCTTCGGTGATCTCGGGTTCCCGGCCCGCCGGTATCGAAAACGCCTGCAGCCAGGCGATGGGCTCCTGCCGGGACTCCTTGCAGGCGGCTACGACCGCCGCGCACGCGTCGAACACATACGGAGCGACGGATTGGCCATGCGCGCGCCAGAGGGGCGATACCGCGATTCCGTCTGCTGCGCCCGCAGCCGCCAATTGCTCCGAGGAAGGCCCGCCCCCCTGCTCATTCGTCCCCGGGAGCACTCCTACCACCGAGCGCAGTCCCAACCCGCGAGCCGTGTTGCACGCGTCCTCTACAAAACGGGCGAGGCTCCGCTGCTGGAGCGTCCATCCGCCTGCTGGGTCTGCGTTCCCGAGCTCTTGCGCTTCCTGGCAGCTCGTGCAGACGCATCTCTCGCTAGAGGGCGCCACCGGGTCATCGAAGAACACAGCTTCGGCACCGGCCCTGGCTGCCGCCTCAATCCATGTGCGGAGCAGCTCGCGGAACGCGGGTGCATTGGGACAAGCCACGGGCATACGCTCACCGTTCGACCTAACCTGCCACGATTCAGGGTGCCGAACCAAGAAATCGCTGAACGCCTCGCCAGCAAAGAGGCCTCCAAGCCCCCAGCAGTCCAACCAGGCTTCGAGCCCGGCCTCGTGCGTGGCGTCCACCAGAGCGGCGACCTCCCCGGAATGAAAGGCCAGGTCGTACTCGCTGAAGGTGTGGACGACGTAGTCGCACCCGGCCGCGACAATCTCTGGAAGGTCGCGCTCCACGTAGTGCCGGACGAACCGGTTGCCCAGGTAGGTGACCCCGAGTTCCATGCGCGCGCTAACTCGACTCGCTCATCGCAGGCGCACTGCATCGGCTCCGCAGGGCGACCCTCAATAGATGCCCGGGCAGATCCGGTACTTCACGAGCGCCTTGTACTCTGCCCACTTCTCTTCGCCGTACTTCTCCGCGCAGTGCTTGTCGTCGTCGCGTTGACGGAAGGTAAACAGCGTCACGATGAAGACGAAGTAGACCCAGGCCCAGAGGACGCCGAGGTGGCCGAACGCCAGAGCAATTGACAGGGATAGGAACCCTTCGCCCATGTAGTTGAAGTGGCGGGCAACTCCCCAGAAGCCGCTGTAGAGAATCTTCCGTTCACCGACCTCGATGTACTTGGGCTCGATGATCCCCAGGAACTTGCGGTCAGGCCATCGCTTGAAGGTGTACTTCTGCAGGTTGGCGCCGCGCGAGATGCTCCAACCCAGCAGAAACAGCGCCGCCGTGCCGATGAGCCAGACGTACGTCCACCCGGTCGAGAACCCGGGGTCGGGGTATGCGGCCATGCCCCACAGCGGCAGGATGAACAGCCAGCCGTAGACTACGAGGCCGCCCCAGAACAGCATGAAGCCCAGCCGCTCGTGTATCAGATCGTAGGTGTAGAGCTGGACGCGCTCGAAGACGAAGTAGTCCAGTATGTAGAACGTAAAGAAGCCAGCGTACAGGAAGACTCCCGGATTGGCCTCGTCGCCGAAGCGGTCGTAGTGGTACGCAGCGCCGGACAGCGCGTTGAGCGACAGCATCGTCCCGCCGACGACGTAGAAATACATCTTCACATCGAAGCGGAAACGGTCGCTCAAGAACGAAATCTCCCGAACGCGCCCCGTCCAGAGGGCCGCAATCGGGTTCTTCAACTGGCCTTGCGGCTGGCTGAACACCGCCAGCATTGCAAAGATAAGTGTGAATACCGTTCCCCCCGCTACCGCATATATCGTGGAGCGGTAGAACCAGTCACGCTGCATCCCCGTAATCTCGGTCGCCCACACGACCAGGGCGATTGCGAACACCAGCAGGCCGTTCAACCGGTAGCTGCGTGGCTCGCCTGTCTTCTCATCGACGACGTAGCCGGGTACCCGCCTCGCTGGCAGCACGATCTGCGCCGCGGCGAACACGGCGAAGATGATCAGCGGGGTGAAGAATCCCCAGACCGCTTCTGTTCCTGAAAGCTCGAAGAGGTGCTCGATACCTAGCCATTCAGTCATGACCGGCTGCCCCCTTTCCCCGCTGGCGTGGTCATCGCATGCAGGCACGCAGAGGCTCTATACCACACGGGGCATACGCGGGCAATGCAACTTGCCGCGCATCAATGAAGGGCAGGGTACGGTCGCTCGCAGCGTGCGCCGCCCAGAAGGTGCAGATGGTCTCGTCCGGGCGATACGCAAAGCCGCCCTCGGAACGTTGCTGAGCAGGCTCGGGGTTGCTGGCACACCCCGCCCAACCAACAGAATCAGCTGAAGCGCGAGCTCAGCAACCGTCCTGCCTAATTGGTGCGGGACGCCAGCAAGTCCGCGACCTCGGTTGCGGCGCTGCAGCCGCTGGAGAGGGCGCCGTTGACCGACGGCACCCGCATGTAATCGCCTGCCAAAACCAGGTTGTCGATGCGCCCTGCAAGCTGCCCCGGGATGTTCGCCACCGCGGCGAGCATCCCAGGCTCCCCCATGCATAGCGCCTCTTCCCAGCGGTACACGCGGTAGAACAGGCCCTCGTCGTCGCCCGGAAGGGCGGAGCCCGGGGGCGCCTTCCGGCGAACCGCGCCCAATAGCTGGCGCTTTACCTCATCGTCGTCGAGCGGGATGAGTTCCCTGGCGCGGTCGCGCCCGATAAGCAGGTCGAGAATGCTATTGCCCGGAGGCGCGCAGGCCGGAAGAAAGGCGGACCGGTCCAGAAGGAGCGGAATGTCGTCGTCCTCTGGGTAGAGCGCGCCATGCCAGCCGGGAGGGAGCGGCGCGTGGTCAAGGCCTACCACCACCCGGCAACCAGTCGAGTAGCTGACGGTGTTGAGCGCCCTGCGCGTCGCTTCCGGCAGCTCGGGGATGAGGTCCACGACCCTCGTGCCGGGGACGGCACAGATGACCGCGTCCGCCTCGATGGTCTCGCCGTCCACCACTACGCCGGTCGCCGTCCCGTCAGTGACGACGATTCTCCTGACGGTGGCGGATGTACGAATCGCATCGGAGCAGACGTTGGCGAGCGCTTCGCTGAGGGAGCCGATGCCCCGCTCGGGCATGGAGACTCTGCCGCCGCTCAGCATCGTCTCTCCGATGTACGCCCGCATCAGCGCCTGGCCAGCGGGCGCAGGGTCGCCCAAGACCATTTCCAGGGGCCCTCTGAGCGTCACCTGAAGGTTCTCGGGCACCCCGAGCCGCTTCAGGTAACCGCCGAAGGACTCGTCGTCGTCTATCTCGGCGAGGGGGCTGTCGCCAGCGAAACTCATGTATGCCGACTGGCGATGAATCTGCCGCATCACCTTGTAACTGGACCGCATTCCTGAGGGTGAAAGGAAGCCCATGGTGACGGCCGCACGGAGGTGCCGTACAAAATTCCAGAGCGATTGGTCGGGCGTCGTGGTAACCCACCGCCCATTGCGGTAGTGCCCGAACTTCATCGTCGAATGCACTAGCGGCAATCCCAACTCCTGGCAAATGCGGAATGCGGTGTCGTAGGTGGAAGTGAAGACGAATGCGCCCATGTCCAGGGAGAACCCATCCACCCGCTCGCCGATGCCGCGTCCACCCGCGCGTTCCTTAGCCTCGAGCAGGAGGGGAGTGATGCCCCGCTTCATCAGCGTATAGGCAGCGCTGAGCCCGGCGAAGCCCCCACCAACGATGACGACCCGCTCAGTGCTCATATGCTCGGCTCCATTCTCGACATACTCCACCCGTTGCGCGGGGGAGCAGGCGAGGGGTGGATCTGGCGGGATGCGAGCCTGCGACCTCCTCAATGCCATCGAGGCGCACTCCCGGCTACGCCACGGGCCTAGCCCACTTCAGACGCCTCGAGGCGTTGCCTCGAACCTCCACGCTCTCCCCATCCTACCTCTCCACCCGGATGTGTCATGACGTGGCAACCCTCATGCGGCTACCAGTAATGGCCGATTGCTGTATGGCGTCCATCGCGCGCTGGCACTGCAGACCGTCGTGGAAGTTCGGCGACAGCGACTCGCCGGTCTCGATTGTGTGGACGAAGCGCCGGGTGAGCAGCCGAAACGGCATCATCCGGTCGTCTCGGTCGTCGTCGAACTCGTGAAACTCCGGGGGCACGGGCAGTTCCTCCAACCGATCGCTCTCACCCATTCGCCCGCCGAGGACGATGCCGTCCGGGGCAGGATTGGGGCCGGACTGGGCAAGGTGCAGCGAGCCCTCGGAACCATAGATCTCCCACCGGGCGCCTGCGCCCATCGGCGAAGCGAAGCTGCACGCCATCGCCCCCCACGCGCCATTGGCGAATTCGGCGTCGAAGTGGAAGCCGCTATTTGTGTCCGCCAACGTGAACCCTTCGGGCGGGGCACCGAACAGGCGGCCGGCGACGCTGCTGATGTCACCGAACCAGTCGCGCATGCAGTCGATGTAGTGGGAGCCGAGCGCGCCAAGCATGCCGCCGCTCCCGGCGGAGGGAGGGCGCGGCCCTCCGGGCCGTTGCGGAAAGGACATGAACAAGGTGGCCGACAGGTGGCGTGGCTCGCCGATGTACCCCTCGTCGATGAGGTGTTTGGTGTACGCCCGCTGCGGGGCGAACCGGAATTCGTGGCCCATCATCGCGGCCAGGCCGCTGGTCTCAGCCTTGGCGACCAAGTCTTCGGCCTGGCCAGCATTGACCGTGAAGGGCTTTTCGCAGAGCACGTGCTTGCCGGCACCTAGCGCCGCCCGTGCCATCTCATAGTGCAGTCCCGGCATGGTCGCCACGCTGACGGCGTCGAGTCCGTCCTGGTCGATCAGTTCGCTGTAGTCCGTGTAGGCGTGTGGAATCCCAAATCGCCGGGCAGCCTCTTCTGCTCGCTCCTGGTGCTGAGCGCAGACGGCCACGACTTCAAGCCCCTCCGACTGGAACGCGGGAATGTGCACCGTCGCACCGAATCCGACGCCGATGACTCCGATTCGCACTGCTGCCACGCGCACCTCCTCGCGCCACGATTATATGCTGCCCGAGCGGCCTCGCTCGTTGCGTCAGTTTCGGCCGACCGCCTCGTCGATGCGCTGGATCAGGGCGGGTTCGAGCGGGCCCGCAGCCTCGGCGGCGACGCACTCGCGCAGCTCTCGGCGATCCTTGACGCCGAGGACAACCGTCGATACACCGGGCATCGAGAGGGCGTAGCGGTGGGCGAGATAGGCGGGAGAGGCGCCTATCTCGGCGGCGACCTCGCGGAACGGGGCTGCGCGCTCATAATCGGCAACTTCGGGATGGTTCGAGGGAAGCGGGCGGTCGATAGCGCTGGTCAGGGCCCCTGCCTGCACAGCGCGAATCCCCATGACGGCAACGCCGTTGGCGTTGGCGGACGCGATGATCTCGCGTGGCCTTGCAGGACCTGAGAAGCGCTGCAGACCGCCTGCAGAATCGAGCAGGTTCGTGATGCACTGGACGTAGGCAGGGCATGAAGCACCGTTGAGCAGGCCGATGATGGCCTCCGGCTCACCGATGCCGGTGAGCCCCCAGTGGCGAATGCGTCCCTCGGCAACGAGCCGATCGAACGCCGGCACAACGGCTTCGACGACGACTTGGGAGGCCGTCGCACCCTCGGCTGCCTCGTCTCCGCGCGTGACCCAGTTGTGCAGGAACATGACGTCGACATGGTCGAGTCGCATGCGATTCAAGCTGGCCTCGAGACTCTCCGAGAGGAGGTCATAGACCTTCCCCGGAGGGGTGCTGCCAACACGGCACTTGGTGATGACGCGGACACCTGAAGGAAGGTTGCCCTCGAACGCTTCGCCGATAACGACCTCAGCCTCACCGTCGCCATAGGTCGGAGCGAGGTCCAGGACGTCGATGCCCGAGTCGACGGCCTCACGGACGGTCGCCACGCACTCCTCGCGCGTCGTCGGCCCCCAGAGCTGACCTAGGCCGCCGCCGCCAAGCGTTAGCGCGCTCGAGCTGCCAAGTTCACCAAAGGGTCGTTGCTGCACAAGCGCCTCCATTGCATGCGCATGGCTCTGGCTCGGAACACTAGGTCACTGGCCTGGGAGTGGGAACCCTGGTTGCGGTGAGCCACTCTGGACGATAGGCAGTGGACCTCTGAGATCTGGCCCAACGGACAACAGTCTTCAAGCTTCGGATGCCGACACCGGAGAGACTGTGCTGACGTCCGGCCATTACCCATTCCTTCCGGGCCAACATAGCACGCGGTACTGCCGCCGGATACGAGTCGGTCGAGTCCAGCATCGCGGTCCTTCGCTCGTTGGGCACGCTGCACACGATGGGCGTGTCGAGGTGGGGCCGCGGCGCGCAGACGCTATCGTTAGCGTCTTGACGCAAAATGACTACTGCGGGGCATGACAAGGCTATCCCCGCTCTATGCCATAGCCACTCAGGACGTAGATGAAGAACGGGCCTCTCCCGACACGAGAGGCCCGCTTCGATTCCCCGGGTACTCGGCGAGGCACGCCAGGTACGGCTCGTGGTCTTCCCACTGCGGCCTACGTCCCGGCGCGCCTCCTGCCTCTGGCCGCGCACCGAACCAAGGTATGCAGCTTCCTACGATCACCACGGCCCCCAGAGATGTCCACGTCACCCCGGCCACGAACCGGCCAATGGTCACCTGCTCGATCTCAGGTCGTCTACGCACTCCAAGGCTCCCTCGACCGCAGCGCAATCTCTCGCCGTCTCCCTGTAGTCCGGGCCCGTAGTCGGGCTGCGCGCAAGTTGTGGCCCGTCGCGCGCGAGCAGCCGGCAGTCCGTTTCGGTGAAGCCCACGACTTCGCAGGCGGGCGGCTCAACGCGCTGCAGGGCTTCACCGCAGCGCCACGACCGTGGCGTGGCCCACTGGGCGTTCCAGTTCACCAGCTTCACGGTCCCATTACCCGCCAACCCTCCCAGTCTCCGACGGAAAGCGCCAGCGCGTGGCGTCCTCGAAAAACACCTTCCAGGCAAACGCGACTGAGGGCTCGAACACCAACACATCCTTGCCTTCGTAATCATCGGGCGATTGGTTCTGGCTCTCGTCGTACTTGGCGCGGGACATCTGAAAGAGGCGTTCGGCGAGCGCCCGGTCGGAGAGTATCACCCTGACTGCCCCGTGGAGGATGACCGGGCGCTCGCCGTCCTCCAGGTTCACGCAGGCCCGCGGCTCCCGCTCCAGGTTGCGGCGCCAAGCCGCTTCGGAGCCGCCCCCGAAGTAGAGCCGGTCGTCGAGCCAGAAGCCATCGATGGGCCGTGTATGCGGCGCGCCGCTCGGTGCTACGGTGGACAGCCAGAAGTGCCTAGCGTCGGCCAGCCTATTAGCGACATACGACCATGGCAGAAGCCTCTCGACATCCTCGGGGGCACCGTAGTCCTCCGGCAGTTGCGGGCGTGCTGCGACTGGTTCCATATCTACCTCCTTGGGACAGCGCGGTTCGTGAGCCGGACCTAGCTGCGGGGCGCGGCGGTTGCGCTGTCGGCCAAACCGCGCCGTCCAGCCCGTCTCTCCCCCCTTGTCATTGCGCCCAATCGCTGCTGCTCCCCCAGCAAGCGCTCGAGCCGTCGATCCTGACGCCGCAGGTATGGATACTCCCCACGCCGGCGAGGCGTAGGCGTACCCCTCGCTGTTGCATCCGTTCCCGCCAGCGCCCACCGGCCTCTGGGCGCCGGCTTGCCCTCGCCGCCGACTGAGATGGCATCTACGACGAGCGTGGCGCGTCCATCGGCGTCCGGTTCTTCCGGGTCGTTCGAGCCGCCCCAATCGGTACAAGCGGTGACCGTCATGCATCCTGACCCCAGGGTGACCTGCCCCAGCGTTTGTACCACTCGTAGTATTGGACCGACAAGGCTGGGAACGGGGTCTTGGGGGTAGGAAGCTCTCGGGCGCCAGCGGATGCTGTGCGACTCCTGCTGGCGCCGGGCGGGACAGGGGCGCTCGGGCATCGCGTTGGCCAGCGAGTAGGTGCGACTGGAGCGCGCCATTGCGACGCTTGGCGGTTTCGTGGCGCCCTCAAGAGGCGTACGCTACGGTGACTCAGGGGGTGCGCAATGCGAGACGAGCTGGACGAGGCGATCTTCAGGATTCTTGAAGACCTATCTGAGAGACGTATCGAAGTCTGGGCTGCCAATGTACGCATGCCCCAGATCGAGATTGATGCGGGGAAATGGCTCTTGAGGGAAAGGTATCTCACGAGTGTCGGTGGCTCCACGCCAGCCGGACGTATCAATCCCCACGGGTTGCGTTTATACGAAGAGCACAAGGAAGAGCGGCAGCCCCCTCCCCCTCCCCCCACATGGCTGCAACGTCACCGACCCGTCCTCACTGCTGGGGGCGTGATAGTGGGCGCGGCTGTGATTACCCTGGTCTTGTGGTTGTTCAACGTGCTGCCGTAGTAAGGAGTCATCCACTTGACCTGCCCCCCGAAATCCGTACCAAGACATTGTTAGTCTTGGTACGCAAGGGAGAGCGAAATGACCACAAGGAGGCACACGCCGGCACAGGTGTTTAACAAGCTCCGTGAGGCGGAGGTGGCCATAGCCGCGGGCAGCACGGTGGCCGAGGCCTCCCGCTCCATCGGCGTGACGAAGCAGACCTTCTACCGCTGGCGCAGCGAGTACGGCGGTCTCAGGATCGACCAGGCGAGACGGCTGAAGCAGCTGGAGTCGGAGAACGGTCGGTTGCGGCGAGCGGTCGCCAACCACACGCTGGACAGCCAGATCCTGAAGGAGGCGCCCGGGTCTACTTCATCATCAAGAACACGAGCATCGTCGCCCTGGAGCCAAGCAGGGGACATGCATAGCAGGCGCGTTGTGCGACAAGACGAAGCCCCGATCTACCAGACTTCGTCCTTGGCGTAGAGGCTCTTGGCAGGGCCAATCAGCTTCGGATCGGGCTTGGGAACTCGGTCGTGCACCTCAGGATCGTATTCCATGCTGCGCAGCACATAGCGCATGCAGGCCAGACGGGCACGTTTCTTGTCGTCCGACTTCACTACTACCCATGGCGACGCCTTCGTGTCAGTGGCCGCGAACATCGCCTTCTTGGCCTCCGTGTACTCGTCCCACAGAGGCAGCGACCGGATGTCGACGTCGCTTACTTTCCATCGCTTGAGGCCATCTTGGGCCCGCGACAACACCCGCCGGAGCTGCTCTTCTCGGCTGACCGAGAACCAGAACTTGAACAGATGCAGGCCTTCGTTGATCAGCATCTCTTCGAACATGACGGTATCCCGGAGGAAGCGCAGGGTATCGGCGGGGGTACAGAAACCCATCACCGGCTCGACCACGGCTCTGTTGTACCAAGAGCGGTCGAAGAACACCATCTCCCCGCTGGAGGGCAGATGCTGCACGTAGCGCTGGAAGTACCACTGCCCACGCTCCCTGTCGGACGGGGATGGCAACGCGACCACGGACGCGCCCCGAGGATTCAGGTGCTCCATGAATCGCTTTATCGCCCCGCCCTTTCCAGCGGCGTCCCGTCCTTCGAACAGCAGGACGACGCGGCGACCGGTCTCAGTAATCCACTTCTGCATTTGCAGAAGCTCGACCTGCAATTGGGCTTTTTCTCGTTCATACTCCCGCCGCGAGAGCTTGGTCGAGTAGGGATAGTCGCTTAGGACCTCCCCTTTGTGCGCTGCTTCCACCTTGGTCAACACCTTGCTGGGGATGCCCGCAGTCAGTACTTGATGCTCTTCGGAAACGTCTAGACTCTTCATGTCGATACCTCACTGTTGGATCCCCTGAGATTCGTCGCTCCAAGAGTTCTCAAGGCTCAGAGGTCAACTCAAATCAGACGGTAGCATCAAAAACAGGCCCTGCAAAGACTCTGAATGTCAATCGCCAAGGTCAAGGATCCACCATGAAACGCTCGGCTGATGGCCTGATTCTCCTCTGAATCCTGACGGTCAATCATCTCCTTTCGGTCAAGTGGAGAACTGTGTAGCAACAAGCGCTGGCGGTAGCTGGTGCCTCCTATGACGATCTAGTAGCTAGCATTGGCGAGCCTTTCGCGAGCGTGAGGACGCTCCTGCCGCTGGTGAGATGATTGCCATCAAGAGCCTAGCAGCTAGCCCTCTCTTCTGGACCAGCCTAAGAGCAGTGACTTCGCCGCTAACGCTGCGGAGTCTCACTGGCAGACGCGTCGTCTGACTCTCTTCCACGGATTGGGCCAAGCCAGTCACGCCCGTCATAGAGAGCATCCAGCCAGTGGCAGAAGCCTGCCCACAATCTTGCAGGCTCAACTTCCTGGGTGGTGCAAACGCTGGAGGCAGGTCGCTCAGTGGCGGGGACAAGACCCAAGTAGCTCGCCGTCCATCCACACTTCGAAAGAGGCCGCGCCGTTCGCCCAGCTAGGCCTAGGCGAACAGAGCTGACCTCTCTGCGAACCTTGCGCCGTAGGCGATCACAGGCCCCCGAGCCAAAGCTCAAAGACGGTTCTGTCTACCGTATACGTTGGTGGACCTGGCGGGATTCGAACCCGCGACCTCCTCAATGCCATTGAGGCGCGCTCCCAGCTGCGCCACAGGCCCACCTTGGTCGCGTCGAGGGCGCCGCCTCGAACGCACGCTCCTAGCGTAGCACATGCCCACGCCCTACGCTGCAGCGAGCGGTGGCAGCGCCCCCTTGGACGGCGAGACCTGCTCGTACGCGTAGGCGACGCGGTACAGCAGCGGCTCCTCGAATGGTCGCCCCATCAGCTGCAATCCCACCGGCATTCCGCCCTCGCCGAATCCGCACGGAATGCTGATTGACGGCACACCAGTGATGTTGCCCAGGAAGGTATTGCGGCCCATTACCTCGTCGCGCGTCAGCGTCAGGTCGTGGACCTCGCCGCGAATCGTGATGCGCTCGGCATCGATACGTGTCGCCACCGCTGGCGACGTTGGCGTGACTAGGACGTCGGCATGCTGCATGGCCTGCGCGACGCCCTCCTTCACCAACCGCTCCAGTTTGCGCGCCTTGATGTAATCGCGCGCCGGGATGAACTGGCCTGCGAGCATCCCAATGAGCAAGTCCTCGGTGATATCGGCACGGCGATTGCGCAGCAACGGCTCGTGCGTTACTGCAGTCTCCACCACCATGATCAGCCACACGCTGCGTGCGTAGTCCATGTACGGCAGGCGCACCTCGACGACCTCCGCCCCGAGTGCCCCCAGCTCCTTGATTGCCTGCTGCACCGCGTCTTCCACGTCGTCGGTCACAACGTCGAAGAACCACTCGCGGGGCACGCCGACACGAACGCCGCGCAGGTCGCGGCCAAGCTCGGTGGAAAAGTTGGGCACTGGCACGGGTACGCTCGAGGGGTCGAGGGGGTCGTGGCCTGCATAGGCCGCTAGAACCAGCGCGTTGTCCGCGACCGTTCGTGTCAAGGGGCCGATATGGTCGCCGTGGTGCCACGTCAGCATCAATCCGCTCTGGCTTGCACGCCCGAACGTCTGCTTCATGGCCACCACGCCGCAGCAGTGCCCAGGGAAGCGCACGGAGCCTCCAACGTCCGTCCCCAGCGATGCGTAGGTCATTGCGGCCGCTACGTTCGCACCGCTGCCCCCGCTCGAGCCGCCGGGGATGCGTTCGAGGTCCCATGGGTTGCGCACGAAGCCGAAGTGGGGGTTGTTTGAGCGTCCGCCGCCGGCGAACTCGTGCAGGTTCTCCTTCCCCATGATGATCGCGCCCGCCGACTTGAGGCGCACCACCGCCTCCGCATCATCGACTCCCACCTGGTCGTCAAGCGCCCTTGCGCCTGCGGTCAGCGGCACGCCCGCAACCGAGATGTTGTCCTTGATGCCGACGGGCACGCCGTCGAGCGGCCCACGATACTCGCCGCGCCCAATTGCCGTCTCGCGCTCCTGCGCACGCGCACGCGCTTGTTCGTGCATCAGCGTGATGAAACCGTTCACCTGCGGCTGGAGTCGCTCCGCCTGCGTGATCGCCGCATCTACCACCTCCACCGGCGACACGTCGCGCGCCGCAATCATTGGTGCAAGCTCCGTGATGGGTAGTGCTGTCAGGGGCTTATCGGCCATGGGAAAAGCCTCCGTCCGCCGCATGCAGCTGGAGCGCGGAGTAGGTCGTCGAGAGGTCAAGCTCGCCCAGGCGCGAAAACTCGGCGACGAACGCCTCCACGGCGGGCGCGACCTTTTCGAACTCCTCATCGCTCATCGGTATGCCGCCGAAATCACGCAGCATCGCCCGCAACATATCCGGTGAAATTCCCATTCTCGATCTCCTGCCCCAAGTGACGCCTGAAACCGTAGCACACCCCGCGCCCCCACACTCTTCCCGTCATCCGGAGCCCCCCTACCATTCCTACCCTTCTCTTCGTCACTCTCGTGAAGACTGGAATCCAGAGTGGTGGGAATCACTTCCCCCCACCACTCACCACCAGGAGAGGGTTAGGGTGGGGGTCCTAACACGTCCTGCAGCGCCGCTTCCAAATCCGTGAAACAGTACTCATACCCCGACTCAAGGGCGGCGCGCGGTGTCATCCGGGTCGACGTAAGCACCTCGCCTGCAAACTCACTCATCACGGCGCGCAGGAGCACCGCAGGCGTCCATACCAGCGACGGTCGGCGAAGCACGCGCGCAAGGCAGCGCGCAAAGTCGCGTTGGCGCACTGGAATAGGAGAAGTGACGTTGAGAGCGCCCGATAGTGGGGCCTCGAGCGCATGCACTATTAGGCCAGCGGCGTCCTCCACGTGTATCCACGGCCACCATTGCCGACCCGCCCCCATCCTGCCGCCCAGCCCCATGCGAAAAACGCGAACAAGCGGCCCAAGCATCCCGCCGTCGCCGAGGACGTTCGCAGTGCGCAGGCGCACGACGCGCATCCCCAGCGTCTCCGCCTTGACCGCCTCCGCCTCCCAGTCGATGCACACCGTTGCGAGGAAGCCCGTGCCTGGCGGCTCGCTCTCCGCTAACTCGTCGTCGCCACGCTCGCCGTAGAAGCCCAGCGCCGACCCGCTCACAAGCACTGCAGGACGCTGCTTCAGGGCTGTCAACCCCGCAACGAGGTTTCGCGTCCCGACGACGCGCGACTCGTAGATGGCGCGGCGCTTGTTTCCCGTCCAGCGCCCTGCCACCGGCTCGCCCATCAGGTTGACGATCGCATCGACGCCGTCAAGCGCGGCGACAGGCGGTGGGTCGCTTAGCGGCTGCCACTTGAATACGCTGGTGCGTGGTTGCGGTGACAGCGCTCCTCCCGCAGAGCGAGACAGCAGGACGACCTCGTGCCCCCGCTCCGCCAATTGCGTCAACAGGGTGCGGCCGATGAGTCCAGTTGCGCCAGTGACGAGAACGCGCATTTCCGTAGCCTATCGCGTTGAGCAAGCGCAAGCGGAGCGCCGATCGGCGCCCCGCTTGGCCACTATCCATTCACGCGGGTCGAAGTTTGCCTAGCCTAGGCCCACTCCGAATCGTTCCGGAGCCTACTCAGCTCCCGGTCGGGCGAACAGCGAGTAGTACTCTTCCTTCTTCAGGTCGTCCACGTGGCGCAGACCGGGGTTCGCGTCCGCCGTGTACTGCGGGATCAGGAACGCGCTCTGCCACGCAACGCTTGCAAGGCTGTCACCGATCTCGGTAACCGTTCCAGCAGCAGTCGCCTCCGTCCATGCGGCCTGCTGGTTCGGCAGCCAGATCTCCATTGTGATGTGCGTGTCACCGGCAGCCAGCGCCTGCATCATCGGAATAGTCGCTCCGGCCACTGCGTCCGTCGGGTAGCCGTAACCGTTTTCGATGATGATCCTCGCAACCGCGTTCTGCAGCAACGCAGTGCTCCAGTTCAGGTCGGAGAAGATCAGCGTCGGCTTGCTCGAGTCGGGACCCCCGCCAGATCCGCTAGCGGCCGCCACCAGGTTGCTCATGGCTTCGGGCGCAACCCAGGCCGCCCACTCCTGGGACTGTTGCATCCACCAGGCAGCCACGTCCTCATACGAATCGCCTGTCTCGTCCAGGCGACCGAGCAACGCGTTGACACCGTCGTCGCTCAGCGTCCACTTGCTGAGGAACTCGACAACGTCAGGCGCGGACTCCAGCAGCTCGGAACGTACCGCAATGAGCACCTCTGCATCGGGGTACTGGCACGCCTGGGTCACGTCCGCAGCCTCGCCCGCTGCCGACATGTGTTCCCAGCATGCCTCGCTGTATGCCGGCTCCTCCAAGCGGACGAAGCCGCCGTACTCATTTATCAGCTTCGCAGGCAGCGTCTCGGGGCCCCAGTAGTAGAAGAGGATGTCCTCTTCCCTCTCGAACGCACCGAGAATCTCCGAGTTCAACCCCTCATACGAACCGGGGTTGACCAGCGTGATGACCTCGTCAAGGCCATATCCGTGCAGCTGTTTCTCGTTCACCTTTTCACATTCCCATCCAGGAATACAGGTGATGAGTGCACCCTTCTCAGCATCGCCGCCGCACGCGGTCGTCAGCGCCAGCAACATCGCAGCGAGGGCACCCAACAGCCATCCCTTCTTCAGCATCTTCATGCAACTACCTCCCTTGTTATCTCTTTCTCTCATGAGAGCCGGGCCCCGTCTGAACGATGCCTTCGGCTCCCGGTCAACCTTTGCCTACCGCCCCCCGCCCGTCAGGGCCTCCTGCCGCTTCCTGGCAGCAGCCTGCGTGAGGCGGTCTATGATGATGGCCAGCACAACGATGCCGATGCCGCCCAAGAGGGCCTTGCCGGGCTCCAGGCGTCCAAGCGCGCGGTTCACGTCCTCGCCCAGCCCGCCGGCGCCAACGAGCGATGCGATCACCACCATCGCCAGCGCCATCATCGTCGTTTGGTTGATGCCCGCCATGATGGTGGGCACCGCCATCGGTATCTGCACCTTCCAAAGCAACTGGCGCGAGGTCGTTCCGAACGAGCGCGCCGCCTCCACGACTCCCGGCGATACCTGGCGAATGCCGAGGCTCGTCAACCGTATCGCAGGGGGCACAGCGTAGATGACCGTGGCGAAGATAGCCGACACGTTGCCGATGCCGAAGAACATCACGACCGGGACGAGGTAGACGAAGCTCGGCATCGTCTGCATGGCATCGAGCACAGGCCGGACCATCGCGTCCAGCGTGTCGCTCCGCGCGACGACGACGCCCATCGGGATCGCAATCGCAATCGATATGGTCACCGCCACCACGATCAGCGCCAGCGTCTCCATCGTACTCGGCCACAACCCCAGGGCGCCCAGGCCGAAGAGCGTCAGGGCAGCGAAGATGGTGAGCCGCGTCCCAGCCAAGCGGCTGCTGAGCAACACCACGGCCGCGATGACTACCGGCCAGGGAAGCCATAGAAGAACCCGCTCTATTGCCAGGAGGAACTGCAGGACGGTGTCCGAAACCGGACCAAACACGAAGTCGAAGTTGCGTACCGTCCAGAATATGGCGGTGTCCACGCACTCCGACGTCGCCCGCCCAAGGTTGTCCGGGGTGGCCCCATCGGTGCAGGGCTCTCCGATGCGCTCACTCATACCGAAGAAGTTCGTAGGGAATTCGACCCCGGTCTGCCCGAGCCCTAGGAAGATGAGCGTCACGGCCAATAGGGCAGCGAGCCCTCCTCCGTACACATAGCGGCCAGGCAGCGCTGACAACCGCTGCCGTAGACCCTCGCGGCTGCCGTTTGCGTCCCGTGATGCTACTGTCGCGGCCACACGTATCCTCAGCTCGCGTCGGCCCCGATGCCGACAGCGCTGGGAGCAGTGCTCTCTTCCGCCTCAGCAGCACTCTCTTGTTCCATCATCTCGATGACCGCGCGAGGGGAAACCTGACCCCGCAGCCTGCCGTTGGCGTCTATGAGTGGTTGTGCGCCGGACATGTGCCGCACGAGCGGGAGCGCCGCCGAAACCGACATATCCTCCGACAGCGGCTCCACGTCATCCAGTATCGCCTCGGTGCAGTCCGTGCAGCCGTTCTGGTTCGATTCGGCAAGCGATGCGAAGCTCACCGCGCCCGCATACCGCCCCTGGCCGTTCACAACGAAGCCGGCCACCTCGCCAACCGCGCCAAGCGCGTCCATCGCTTGCTTCGGCGACATCTCTGCACGCAGTCGTACGGGAACAGGATCCATGATCGTTCGCAACGTCACCACCGTCGATTTCCGAACGTCACGCACGAACTCCGCCACGTAGTCGTCGACAGGCTGGTCGAGTATCTCCTCGCCAGTGCCCATCTGGATGACCTCGCCATCGCGCATGATTGCGATGTGGTCGCCCAGCTTCAGGGCCTCGCTCAGATCGTGCGTTATAAAGACGATGGTCTTCTGCATTTGCTGCTGAAGCCTTACTAGCTCGTTCTGCATGTCGCGGCGGATCAACGGGTCCAGCGCGCTGAATGGCTCGTCCATCAACAGAATCTCAGGGTCGCACGCCAGCGCGCGCGCCAGTCCGACCCGCTGCTGCATGCCGCCACTAAGCGCGGTCGGGTGGTACTCCCCCCAGCCGGCAAGGCCGACCATCTCCAGTAGTTCGTTCGCCCGGACCAGGCGCTCCTCCTCCGGAACACCCTGCACTTCGAGTCCCCACGCGATGTTTTCGATGACCGTCCGGTGCGGCAATAGCCCGAAGTACTGGAACACCATTCCTGTCTTGTGGCGGCGGAACTGCGTCAAGTCCTCATCGGGGTAGGCCAGCACATCCTCACCGTCGATGACTACCTCGCCAACTGTCGGCTCGATGAGACGGATGAGGCAACGTACTAAGGTCGACTTGCCGCTCCCTGATAGGCCCATGACCACGAACGTCTCGCCCTTGTGGACGTCGAAGCTGACGTTGCGCAGAGCGACCACGGAGGCGGTCTCATCCTGCACCTCGGTCTTGGACATGCCATCGAACTTCTCTGCCACGTCGGGGCCCGCTGCCGGGCCGAAGACCTTCCAGATGCCCCGTACGCTCATGCGCACGTCATTCGACGGCGCTCCTATCTGTCCGTTGGTTCCTGCCCGCTCGGCCATCCCTTCCTCGTTTGCCTACGCGCTGGTGGCAACGCCTACCGCTGAAGGTGCACAGGGCATGCGACGGGGGTTGCCTGGTTTTGCTCGACCGGCTTCGCTGGCCACCCCAAGGCCACCGCCTACCGGTCAAACCAGTTGCAAGTTGGCGCTAGGCTAGCGACGTCGCCCTAGATGGTCAATGTATCGAAATCGTAGCCACACTTGAGAATGGTGGCGTATTTGCCACATGAAATCCGGCCGCGCCAAACCTCTCCGAAGAATCGCCCTGCACCACTTGCCTTAGGTGCTCAGGCCGTTTCAGTCCAGCCAGACACCAACCGTTGATCTCGCTGTCTCACCGGGTTGGTCGATTGGCATCAGCCCGTTTAACAAGGTGTGCAGCCGCCAGCGCCCGCTTCCTCGCGGCCAGCAGCGTTGCCAATGTCTGATTCCGTGCCCCAATAGCCAGATTTGTGTCCAATTCCGCCATCGGTACCCGCAAATCATCAATCTGAGGCGTTGGAGAGGCGGCTTCAGGGGTGAGGCGCCGAGCCTAAATGCGCATGTCCCGGCGCTCGAATCCGACCGCCGCCACGACCAGCAAAACGATGATGCCCGCCAGCAGTATTCCCACATGCAGTGGTTCCAAGCCGTTCGCTAGCGGCACCGCGGCTCCATAGTAGTTGAAGGGTGAGGCGGGGCGCAGCGCATCGAGCACGCTTGCAAGCGGGGCGAGCGCATCAACGAGGTAGCCTGCGACCGCGACCCCCGTGGCCATGCCGATGGCCGGCCCACGCCGGCCCCCCACCGCGCCTACGGCCAGCGCCAGCGTCCCGAAGAAGAGCGTCAGCAGCCCTAGGCTCACGCACGCCTGCAGCAACCTGTCCGGTGCGATGCCCATGCTCACCATCGCACCACCTGCCCACAGAGCCACAAACGCCACTCCCGTGAGCAAAGCGGCCCCCACCGCCAGCGCAGCAAACCGCTCTACCACAAGCCGCCAGCGCGATACCGGGGCCGAGAGCACCACCTCGAGCGTCCCCCGCTCCTCCTCTCCGGCTACCGCGCTCACCCCTTGGCCGATGCCATATACGAGGAATAGCGCCGGCCCCAAGAAGGCGAAGAAGCGCGAGTTCAAGTAGCCCGTCGGCGATAGGAAATCGACCACGCTGGAACCCAGGAACAGGTTCCGCATCGCCTCCGGCAGGCTATCGATGAGCTGCTGGAACTCCGGCACGTCGCGAATCGACGGGTAGAGCAACACCAGCAATAGGACGATGGCCATGATGCCCAGCGCCCACCATATGAATGCGCGCCGCTGGTCCCACAATGCCTTGAGCGCGATGCTACGCAGCATCATGTCCATCGGGGGGTTCCTTGTCCTCGTAGAAGTCCAGAAACACCTCCTCCAGTCCGGGCTCATGGGTGACGAGGTCCACCACCTCGTGGGTAGCGAGCTCTTTGACGACCGTATCCATCGCGCCCTCATGTCGGCAGCGCAGCACGCCATCGGCCAAGGCCACCTCGCTAACGCCCGCAACACGCGCGATGCGCCCCACCGCCTCCTCGCTCGGCGGAGACCCAAAGCGCACCTCGATGCGGCGCACGGAGCGATGTTTCAGCTGCGCCGTGTCTTCCACCGTCACCAACTCACCCCTACGGATGATGCCCACGCGGTCAGCCGACTGCTCCACCTCCGGCAGGATGTGTGACGACATGAACACCGTGCGCCCCTCCGCCGTCGTCTCGCGCAGCAGCCGGTAGAACTCCTGCTGCATCAGCGGGTCTAGCCCCGAGCTCGGCTCGTCGAGGATGAGCAGGTCGGGCTTGTGCATGAAGGCGTAGACGATGCCAATCTTCTGCCGGTTCCCCCGTGAGAGCGTCCGCAGTGGCACGGAGGTGTCCGCGTCGAACCGCTCAACGAGGCTCGCCGTGTACGCCGGCTCGACCCGGTCCATTCCGCGCAGGTGTGCGGCGTAGCACAACAGCTGCGCGCCCGTCATGGAGCCGTACAGCGACAGCTCTCCCGACAGGAAGCCGACGCGCCGACGCACCTCCAGCCCCTTGCGCTGCGCATCCAGCCCGAACACGCGCGCCTCGCCCGACGTTGGCCGAATGAAGTCGAGCAGCATTCGGATCGTCGTGCTCTTGCCAGCCCCGTTCGGTCCCAGGTATCCGAAGACCTCTCCCTGCTCCACCGTCAGTTCGAGCCCACGCACCGCACGCACCGCGCCAAAGTGCTTCGTCAACCCCTTCATTTCGATGATGCTGGCCACCAAGAGCCTCCACGTATGAGTCTAGCCCAGGGACCTCCCCTTGACCGGTTCACGCTGGGGCGATAGAAATGCAGCACCCTGTCTTTGGAGCCAGACCATGGTCACGACGACGACCGAGAACTACGTCCAACTCACCGCAGGCAAGGTCCGCTACCTCGAGGCGGGCAGCGGCGACCCGCTGCTCATGATTCACGGCATGGGCTTCTCCAACTCTGCCAACAGCTTCGATCCCATCCTCGACGAGATGGCCAAGCATTTCCACTGCTACGCGCTCGACATGCTCGGCTTCGGCCTTGGCGACCGTGAGCTCGTCGACGCTCCGACGTTCGACACCATCATCGACACCTTCCGCGAGTTCATGGACCACGTGGGCGTCGAGAAGGCGCACTACATCGGCCACTCCGCCGGCGGCTGGATGGGCGCAATCTTCGCCTACGAGTCGCCTGAGCGGATCGACAAACTCGTGATGCTCTGCTCCGCCGGCATGAACGTCGAGCCGTCCGCGGGCATCGGCAACGCGCCGTCTGTCCCCACGCTCGAGCAGATGAAGGAGCGCACCGCAGGCCAGTTCCTCGACAAGTCCAAGGCCACCGGCCCGATCGTCGACCACATGGCGAAGGCGCAGAAGACGGCCGCTGACCAGCCCAACGCGCTGGCCAGCCTCAATCCGTTGCTGCACCAGATGGCGACGCCGGAAATCCGCAACCGCTACTTGCTCCAGCGCCGCCTGCCACACATCAAGGCGCAGACGCTCGTCATCTGGGGCGAGGGCGACACCATGGACCCCTACCCCACATGGACGCAGGAGTACGCGTCGCTTGGCGGCGACATGTCCAAGTCGGTGAAGCCGTGGACCATCCCCAACGCGAAGTACGTGCTGCTGCCGACGGGCCACAGCCCTCATTGGGAGCAGCCCGCCGAGACCGCCCAGCTGCTGCTCGACTTCCTGCAGGACTAGCCCGCCACCTCCCTCGGGTGGGGAGCGTCCTTCGCTTGTACTAGGGGAGCCTCGGGTTGAACGTCGCCCATCCAGGCGTGCGTACGCCAATTGCATTTGACCGTCCCCTGTGTCATTGGTAGTGTGCGCGCAGACAGGCGCGCGCCTTACCAGATGAGGAGGAGCAAGATGGCGCTTACAGAAGAACACCTGATTCCGCATCCCGGCGTTCAGTCGCGGTGGGTGCGCCTTGCGAACGGCGCGAGGTGCCACTACATGACCGGCGGCGACACCGGCCCCGCCGTCATCCTATTGCACGGCGGCATTAACGGCTCTTCCGGCATGGCCGGCTGGGGGCGATGGATGATCCCGCACCTCGCCAAGGAGGGCTTCCGTGTCTATGCGCCGGACCAGCCCGCTTTCGGCCTCGCCGACACGCGCGAAGAGTATTGGCCCCGCTACGGCACGCTCTCACACGTCGAGTTCGTGAAGGACTTCGCCGACGCGCTGTGCATCGACCGCTTCCACCTCTCCGGAAACTCGATGGGGGCAACCAACACGGCGCACTTCGTCTGCACCTACCCCGAGCGCGTCATCAGCTTCATCCTCATCGCCACCTACCTCCAGGGAGAGCTGGGCGTGGACACCGACGGCACGTGGCGCAAGCGATTCGGCGGCCTCGAGTTGGAGCCGTGGGACGGCACCGCCGACGGGATGCGCCAGCTGATGGCGAAGATCATCATGCACCCGGAGGGCATTACCCAGGACCTGTGCGACATGCGGGCGTACATGGGCAACCTGCAGGCCGACGTCTACAAGGACTTCATGGCGGCCCGCCAGCGCATCCTGGACGACCCCAGCCTCAAGCAGAGGTGGATGCTCAAGGGGCGACTCGACCAGGTCGGCATCCCGGGCATCTATCTCTACGGCATGGAGGACGTGCTGATTCCGGTCGCAGCCGGGTACGAGCAGGAAGACCTGCTTCCCAACATCAAGTTCTACTACCCGGAGAACACGGGGCACCAGGGCCAGACCGACACCCCTGACCTCCACAACCGCGTCTACGCCGAGTTCTTCAAGACCGGCAAACTCTCGCCCGAACTGGAGAAGGAGGCGGGCGTGTCTGAGCGGAGGGCTGCACCGGCTGGCTAACGCGCGGACCGCCGCGTCATTCGGCGCTTGGGCCGAACGCCACGCTGCTCGCATCCTGATTGCTGCGGCGGTGGTCACCGTCGTCCTCATCGCCGCCATGGCCTACATCGATGACGACGAGGTAGCGTCCACCGAACCGGGCGGCGAGGCGTTCGACCTGCGCGACGACATCGCGGCCAAACTGCCGGATCCCGTCTTCGTCACCGCCTATATCGCCGAGGCACGCGACGGCGACATCCTCACGCAGGCCGCACTCTGGGAGCTCTACCGCGCCGAGCAGGCGCTCCGTGACGCAGACGCCGCCAACCAACTCGCGCCCGACGACCTCCCCAGCCGGCCCTACCTCGTCGAGTCGTTCGACACCAACTCAAACGCGCCATTCGTCGGGGTCATCGGCCTGCCGGACGCCGTCGATCGCATGCTCCGCCTCCATCCTGCTCTCAACACGTCCCTCGCAGAGGCAACCACCGACCAGGTCAAACTTGCGCTCCACATCCTCTTCACCTCGCCACTGACGAGCGAGCTGGCCAACCAACTATCGACGCAAGCCGAGCGCGAGTCGCGCACCGTCCTGGGCCAGCGCATCGACTATTGGACGTCACCAGCGCTCTTCCTGATCGTCATCGCCGACAACGACGCACTTGGAGGCGGCCTCAATCAAACGGGCCTGTCCGCCGATGAGACGGTGCTCAACAAGGAGCGCTTTGCCCGAAACGCACAGCGCATCCTGCGCGGCGAGCAAGAGGCCTACCGCCTTTGGGGTATCGCCATCGACTCCTTCCTCGAGGCCGAGGAGGAAGGTACGACCGCCCGCATATACGTCTTGCTGACCGTCATCGCTGTGCTTGCGGTCGTCGGCATCGCGCTGCGCTCCTACTGGGCAACGGCGCTGACTGCCGTCGGCATCGCCATGCTCATCGTGTGGCTGAAGGGCATCGTTGCGCTCGTCGGCCTTAAGGGCGGCCTCATCAACGACTTCCTAGTCCCCATCGCGATGGTGTCGCTCGGCGTCGATTTCGCCGTCCACGCCGTGCGGCGCTACCGCGAGGAGCGCAGCCATGGCGCGATGCCCGGTCCGGCGCTCACCTTCGCCTTCGCCGGGGTCCTCGGAGCCCTCACGCTGGCCGCGCTCAGCGATGGCATCGCCTTCCTCTCCAACGTTCCCTCAGGCATTGAGGCAGTCACCCATTTCGGGCTTACCGCCGCGATCGCTGTCGTGTCCGCGTACGTCGTGCTGGGCATCATCGTGCCGACGGCGCTGATGAGCATCGAACGGCTCGGCCCAGGAGCACAACGCGCACCCGGCCGTCGCGCGGCAACGCTCGCTGCCTGCGCAGGCGCCGGAGCCGCCGCTGCCGCAGGTGCATCCGTCATCACCACTCTCGCCCTCAGCGAGATGGTCGGCGCTGGCCTGCTCATCGCGACGGCCGTCGGATTCATCGCCCTTCCGTGGCTGCTCGCTAGCACGAGGCGTACCCCCGCGAGCGCCGCAGCGTCGATCGCCCCGCAGCCGGCACTTCCCGTGGGCGATGGCATGCTACCCAGACTGGTGGTCGGGCTGGCGAAGCAGCGGGTAGCCGTCTTGGTCGTCGCCGGTATGCTGACCGTTGCAAGCGTGTTCGGCGCGCTCCGGTTAGAAGCGTCGCTCGACGTGAAGGACTTCCTGGCAAGCGACTCCGACTTCGTCGTCAGTCTGGACAAGGTAGACGAGCACCTGGGCACGCGGTCCGGCGAGGGCGGCGTCGTCTACATCCAAGGCGACCTCACCGACCCCACCGCTGTCGCAGCTGTCACGGCCTTCGTCCATTCGCTATCCCAAAACCCCTACGTCGGCAAGGAAGCCGGGGGCCAGCCGAGCGTGTTCGACAGTAACCTCCTTGACCTGTTGGCGCGAGCCGCAGGCACGAAGGCCGCGAAACGCGCCATCGCCGCATCGACCGGCGTGGCCATCACAGACGCCGACAGCAACGGCGTGCCCGACACGCGCGAGCAGCTGGCCGCGACGTACGCCTACGCCACAGAGCACGGCCTGCCATCGGACGAGGGGATACTCGTCTACCGACCCGACGAGGTGCGGAGGCTTCTCTACTACCATCCGGCGAGCGGTGAGGAGCACGTAGCGACGCTGACCGTCGGCATACCGGGCACCCGCGAGCAGGCGACCGTCGCCGCCGCGGGCGATGCGATCCGTGCCGACCTTGCTGCGCTTGCCGCCCACCCCTCCCTCAGCCGCATCGGCTTGACCGGCTCACCCTTCACCCGCGAGGCGGAGCTCTCGGCCACTACCCGAACGCTGCGTACCTCCCTCCCCATAGCCGCCGCAGCTGCGCTCATTCTTCTCGCCCTCGTCTTCAGGTCACTACGCTTTGCGGTCGTGACCGTCGTGCCCATCGGCCTGGTTGTCGCGTGGCTCTACGGCATCATGTATCTGGGAGGCTTCGCGCTCAACTTCGTAACTGCGACCATCGGCGCCGTGTCCATCGGCGTGGGTATCGACTACTCCATCCACATGACCGCGCGCTTCCGCGAAGAGCTGCGCCGCTCAAACACAAACGAAGAGGCACTGCGGCGCGCCTCGTCCGGGACGGGGACCGCGCTGCTTGCATCTGCGGGCTCCAGCATCGTGGGGTTCGCAATCATGGGCTTCGCCCCCATGCCCGTACTCTCGACCTACGGCATCCTCACCGCTCTGATGATCTTCCTCGCGCTGAGCGCGGCACTGCTGGTGCTGCCCCCACTGCTGACTCTCGTTGCACCTCCTCGCCCGCCGCTGGACGGCGTCACCCCACGGAAGGGGTGAAGGGGGGCGACGGGGCCTACGGCGCGAAGCGGTAGACGACGGACAGTCGTGCGGGGTCGGTTACGCTCACGTCCGTGTGGTGGTAGATGTTCTGCACACCAGCGCCGCAGTCACCGAACTCGTCACAAGAAAGCGGGCCCGTGAGGCCGTGGAAGTCGACAGACACGTTGCGGATGTCTCTGCGCAGCGTAGCGCGGTCAATGCGCAGCCTCCCCTCGTCGTCCACGCCGATGGCGCGGGTGAGGAAATTCCCATCGTCGCGCACGGCTGCGCGCTGAATGGCGGCGAGCAGGAGCGTCGTGGCGTCGTAGGCGTGCGCCCAGTAAGGAGAGGGTGGCGTGCCGCCGTAAGCAGCCTCGTATGCGGCAAGCACCTGCTCGGCGCTCTTGCCGGTCGCCTGGTTGACGTTCGAGCCGTACTCCGTCTCCGGCCCCGCCAGGTAGGCGCCCTCCGAATAGGGCAATGCTAGGAACTCCGAATCGAGGCTGGCCGCGCCCACGATGAGCGTCACTCCTTCCAGTCCGTCGAACTCGCGCATCTGCCGGGTGAATTGGCCTGCCTCGGCGGTGAAGAGCGGCAGGAAGACGCCGTCCGGACTGGCTGCGGCGACCTCTGCCAGGACGTCCGCCATGTCCGCCTGGCCCTTCTGGACCGTGGCGGTGGCCGCGACGTTGCCGCCAAGGCCATGGAAGTCGTTGCCGAACGCCTGCGCGAGAGCGCTCGTGTACGGGTCTCCATCGTCGACCACTACCACGCGACGCAGGTTCAGCTCGTTATGGGCATAGTCGGCCACCGCGCGGGATTGGTAGAGGTCGTTGTTGGAGACACGGAAGTAGGCAGGGTGGTAGTCAGCGCTTGGGTTACCCGCCAGGTCCGAGGTCAGCGCCGGTGAGGTATTGGACGGCGAAATCATCACGAGCCCCGCTTCACTAAGCAGCGGCGAAACCGCTACGGCAGCCGCCGAGCACGATGTGCCGATGACTCCCATCACCTGCGCATCGTCGATGACCTGTTGGGCGGCTACGCTTCCCTTACCCGGGTCGCACCCACTGTCGAGAGGGCCTCCCAAGTGGATGTCATGGCCATGCACAAGGCCGAAGTCCTTGACCGCTAGTTCTACGGCAAGCCTCAAGTCAAGCGAGGGCGCACCCGTGACCGAGAGCATCGAGCGGATCTGCACCGGCTCGTCCGGCTCGATGGTGACGCGCTGGTCTGCGCCGTTTCCACCACACGCCGCGGCCAGCAGCATGATGCCTGCCAACAGCCCGAGAGCAGCACAGGTTCTACGCATAGTCTCGGCTCCTAGACCACCCGCACCTTGTTCTCAAGCGTGCCGATGCCGTCGATCGCGATCCGGATGATGTCGCCAGCCTCTAGCGTGAACTCTGCTGGCGGCACGATGCCCGTGCCCGTCAGCAGCACCGAGCCGTCCGGCACGGCGTTGTGGCGCGTCAGCCACGAGGCTAATTCGTCGAAGGTGCGCGCCATCTTGCCCGTGTTCGACTCGCCCGCATACACCTGCGACCCGTCCCGCTCTATCGTCGCGCGGATGGCGAGCGCGCCTGGGTCGAGCGAGCCGGGCGAGACGTAGCATGGGCCTACGGCGCACGAGCGGGCGTACACCTTGGCCTGCGTCAGGTACAGCGGGTTGTCGCCCTCGATGTCGCGGCTTGCCATGTCGTTGCCCACCATGTACCCGGCGACCTTGCCGTCCCAAAGCACGACCGCCAGCTCGGGCTCAGGCACGTTCCACGCCGAGTCGGCCCGAATGCCGACGTCCTCGAATGGCCCCACGACGCGCGATGCGGTCGACTTGAAGAACAGCTCCGGGCGTTCCTCTTCATAGACGCGCGAGTAGATGTCCGGCGTGCCGCTCTCCTCGCGCCGCCCCTCCATCGAGCGCTGATAGGTGACCCCTGCGCCCCACACCTCGGGCGGCAGCAGCGGCACGAGCAATCGCCCTGCATCGATGGTGTCCGCCAATCTATGAACCGGCGGCTCCGTCCCCTCAAGGGCGCGCTCCACGATGGCATCGACCGTCGTATCACCGAGCGATGCAGCATCGAGCAGCGTGACGACTGAGTTGGCGCGCGGCCGCACGGCGGTCAGATCGACCAGATAGCCCTCGCCCTGTTCAATGCCCAGATGAGGGTGCCCGCCAACGTCGAATCGGTAGATGCGCATGGTCACCAGTTGTTGTACGACCCGTCGAGGCGCTTCGTAATGGGGGCAAAGCCGTCCGACGGCCGCGCATAGGTTGCAAGCGCCTCCTCGTTCAGTTCGACGCCGAGACCCGGCACGGTCGGCGGAAGCACGTGGCCATGCTCGAACGGTATCTGCGTGGGAAAGACGTCGTTCAGAATGGTGCGCGGCGGGCGGCCCATCTCTAGCACCGCAAAGTTGGGCGCGGCAAAACACAGGTGTGCGCACGCAGCCGCGCTCACCGGCCCCAGCGGGTTGTGGGGCACGAGCGACATGTGGTGCGACTCCGCCCAGCGCGTGATGGTCAGTGCCTCACTGATGCCTCCGGCAATGCAGAGGTCGACGCGCACGTAGTCGACCAGCTCCTCCTCGATGACCACGCGAAAGCCCCACTTGGTCACCCACTGCTCGCCTGCCGCCAGCGGCACCGAGGTCTGGCGCCGCAGGCTGCGGTAGGACGCCGGGTCCTCCGAACGCAGCGCATCCTCGATGAAGAAGGGTGCGTACGGCTCCACCTCGCGGCAGAAGCGCACCGCCTCAACAGGGCTCAGGCGTGTGTGGACATCGACGCATATGCCCACGTCGTCGCCGATCTCCTCTCGTACCGCAGCCACCTGCTCAACGCCCAGGCGGATGCCCTCCTCCGTATCGACTGCGTCCGGCGGGCCGAACGGCAGGTGCCAGCGCACGTAGCGCCAGCCATCCTCCCATGAGCGCCTGCACGATTCGACGAGGGCATCGACATCCCTCTCGTCCGGCTGCTGGTTGTGTGAGTAGCAGGCCACCCTGTCGCGCACGAGCCCGCCCAGCAAGTTGTACACGGGCTGGCCCAGCGCCTTGCCCTTGATGTCCCACAGCGCCATGTCGATGGCAGATATCGCCGCCACGGCAACCTTGTCGCCTGGGAAGAAGGCACCGCGGTACATCAGCTGCCACAGGTACTGGCTACGAAAGGGGTCCTCGCCAACGACCACCCGTGAGAGACGCCGGACCGCTGCGTCCACCTCCGCCTCCTGCCACGTCAAGCCCGACTCGCCCAGCCCGTACAACCCCTCGTCCGTCTCCACCTTGACAAAGAGGTGCGGCCGCCATGTCATGATGGGGTAGGACTTGACGGCAGTGACCTTCACTCAGCACCTCCGGAACGGTGCAGGCTAGCACACGCTCGCAGTTCGAACCAAGCGCGTGGTCAGAAGGCCTGCGCTATTCTCACGACGGCGTGCTCGCGGCACCTATCGCCCTGAAGCGGGCACCGCGCGCAGTCGCGCGCCAGCTTTTCCGGCGGCTTGTCCACCGCGACGAACCCCCGCCGGATGAAGGTCGGCGCCGCTGTGTCGTTGACGAGCGCAAACGTCCGCATGTAGCCCTTCTGCTCAGCGGCGAGCACACACGCGTCGATGAGGCGCCCTGCTATCCCTTGCCCACGATACGCCGCTCCCACAACGACCGACCGCACCTCCGCGATGCCGTCGTACTCGACTAGCGACGCGCAGCCCACAACACCGTCTTCCTTCTTGGCAACAACGAATGCGCCCTCCGACACGAGCGCAGCAATCTCAGCGCCGTTGAGCGGAATGAGCGCGCCCGTCCCGTCGTCGGAGAACGCGTGCTGCCGCACCAGTTCGGCGATTGCCTCAACCTCGCTGGGCGTGGCGATGACAATAGAGATGGTCATGCTCATGCTCGCCTACGCCTCCGGCCTGTCCAGTGCCTGCAACAGCTCCGTCCACTCCGTCCGCGACATGCCGCTCGATTCCTGCTCGACGTGCTCGCCCGAGAGCAGCCTCTTGACCACGGCTAAGCCCTTTGCCGATAGGCGCGTCCCGCCGACCCGATAGTCGACGAACGCCTCGTACGCGAGCGGCGTCCAACGGGCGATGGTGGCAGCAAGCACCTCAGCGTAGGCGCGAATTTCGAACTGGGCGTGCGCCTCCATTCGCAGCGATGCGAAGTGCAGCAGGTTGTGCAAGTCGATCTTCCAGTACCACTGCGTATAGAAGTTGAGCGACAGGCTCATGCGCGCCAGCTCGCGCGCCAGCCCGGACCTCCCCTCGTGCAGCACGCTCCCCGCCTGCGTCTCGTTCAGCATCTCCTCGTAGTGGTCGTAGGCGCGCTCGGCATCGTCGCGGAGAAGCTGCAGCACGCGCGACGCCTCCTCGGCGCCCAGCACATCGCCCCTGCCCTGCCGATTGGAGCGCGACTGCGCCGCAAGGTGCTCCGGTTCCGGCACGTAGAACTCTCGGTCGAGGATGGAGTAGCGCGCGGAGTACTCGTTCACACTGGCTGTCCGATGCCGTATCCACTGCCGAGCTACGAAGATGGGCAGCTTCACGTGAAATTTGATTTCGCACATCTCGAACGGCGTCGTATGCATATGGCGCATCAGGTAGCGAATCAGCCCCGCGTCCTGCCGCACCTGCTTGGTGCCCCGCCCGTACGACACGCGAGCCGCCTGTACGATCGCCGCATCGTCGCCCATGTAGTCGACGACACGCACGAAACCGTGGTCGAGCACCGGCATCGCCTCGTACAAGATCTCCTCAAGCGCCTCTACCGTCGGTCGGCGCGTCTCGAAACGCTGCGCCTGCGACGCCGCGACCTCCGCCTGCTGCTCGTCTGATAGTCGTTGATGCTGGTGAGCCATGCCCTAATGATATAGGGCGCCAGCCCCTATCCGATAATCGCCCGCAGACCTGCGAGCAGTCCCGCCACAATGAGGCCGGCCGCCACGTCGTCGGCCATCACACCCAGGCCGCCCGGCAGTCGCTCGATCGACCGTAGCGGCCACGGCTTGATGATATCCAGAGCGCGAAAGAGCACGAATGCGCCGGCAAGCCACCACGCCTCTTTCGGCAGCCACAGGCACGCGGCCCACAGCCCGACGACCTCGTCCGCGACCGCCTGCTTCGGGTCGTGCTCGCCGAGGCGCGCTGCCAGACGGCCCGACGCCCACGCGCCGACGACAAACCCGCCGCCCACCAGCGCATATAGCGCTGCCGACGACCCATCGAACGGCGTGAGTGCATACACGAGCAGCGCAAGCGCGCTGGCCACCGTCCCCGGCGCGATGGGCGAGCGCCCCGCGCCAAACACTGTTGCAATCAGCCCAGCCACGAATCCCAGCACGGTTGCAGGATACACGCCCACTCGCTTGCCTTCCGGCGTATACTACGCGCCACCGGGTGAACCAACGGCGAATACAGGAGGCAGCTCCGATGGTCGCTACGAAGAAGTACCAGGTCATCGACCAGGAGACCGGCAAGCTCGACCGGCGCATCTTCATCGACGAGCAGGTCTACCAGGACGAGTTGGAGAAGATCTTCGGACGCGCGTGGCAGATGATCGGCCACGTCTCTCTCGTCCCGAACCCCAACGACTACTTCCACACCTACATCGGCGAGGACCCCGTCATCCTCACCCGCGACAACGAGGGTCAGCTGCACGCCTTCCTGAACATGTGCCGCCACCGGGGGAACCGCATCCTGCGGGCGGACGACGGCAACGCCAAGCACTTCATGTGCACCTACCACGGGTGGACGTTCCGCAACGACGGGACGCTGGAGCACGTGCCGGGGTACAACGAGGCGTACTACGGCGAGTTGGACATGGAGGAGCTGAGGCTGATCGAGGCGAAGGTGGACACGTACGCGGGCATCGTTTTCGCGACGTGGGACCACGATTCGCCGAGCCTGGAGGCCTACCTGGGCGACGCACGCTGGTACCTCGACACCGTCTTCAACCGCCGTGAGAGCGGCACCGTGGCCGTAGGCCCCATCAAGTGGCTCCAGCCCGTCAACTGGAAGACGCCGGTGGACAACTGCTCCGACAATTACCACGTTCCCGTCACGCACGCCTCCGCCGCCCGTGTGAAAGCGCGTTTCGTCGGACGCCCGCTTGTCACGATGGAGCAGCAACTCGCCAGCAGCGCGCGGCACATGTCAGTCAATGGCCACTCCATCACCATCCGCCCGCCCGAGAGCACCGGCCTCGAAATCACCGCCGGTATCACCAACGAAAACCGCGAGCTCTTTAGGCAGTACATTGCCGACACGCTGCCGGAAGCGGAAGAGCGCCTAGGCGAGTACCGCGCGCGCTACGTCAAGCTTGGTAACCACAGCCTCTTCCCCAACGGCGTCCTTGGCTTTCGCCTCGCCCTCCCCCGGGGTCCGCTGTGGACAGAGTTCTGGGACTTCGCGGTCTTCGACAAGGAAGCGCCCGAGGAGATGAAGCGCGCCCTCTCCGCTGGCCATGCCCAGAATAACGGTGCCACCGGCCTCAACGAGGCGGACGACATCGACAACTGGAGGCAAGTCACCGAGTCGGCCAAGAGCCCGCTTGCCCGGAGATATGCACAGCAAGTGTCCATGGGCATCGGCCACGCTGGCGACCACGGCACGTATCCGGGCGTGGTTGCCGAGCGCTACATTTCCGAGAGCAACCAGCGCCACTTCTATCACCGCTGGGAAGAGTTCATGAACGCCGAGTCCTGGGCCGACATCCCCGTAGAGCCCATCAGCGCCGTCTATGAAGGGACGGCAGGGATGAAGGAGTAGGCGCGGCAACCCCTGGAACCGGTTCGTCCTTCAAGAACCTCAGGACGAACGGATGGGATGGGTGATGAAATGACGAGGCCCCCGTGATGACGGGGGCCTCTGACTTGCCGCGGACCGGCGTTGCCACCCTTACCTGCTATACCCCGTGTCCGGCCGCGGCTCCGGGCCAATGTACGTTGCATGGTCCGCCAGGTGCTCCAACAGGAAGCGGAAATCGTGGTAGGCATCGAGATGACCGAGGCGACGCTCCAGGCGCTCCAAGTGGTCCCATAGAAGGTCCAAATCGTAGCCATTCGGCGGCGCACCGCCACCGTAGCGGTCGGCGGCTAGCGCCACGATAGCCCCAAACTGGATCATCGGATCATCAAGCAAGTCGAAGTCTGCGGCATAGAACCGGCCTGCTATGCCCTCATACTGCTGGCGCGAGCCTCCTGACTCCGGCTCGACCCAACGCAGCTCCACCTCGCCCAGCCGCTGAGCATCCCCACGGCGCCAGTCACTATCCCGCAACTCGACCTCGTAGAACACCGTGGTGGCCGCGCCGGATGGGATCTCCGCAAACTCCTTGCGGTTCTGCCGGAACGTGTGGTCAGGTGTGACGCGGTTCTCGTAGCCGACGATGCGCCATGCGCGCACCACGTCCGCGTTCCACGTCACCTGTGCCCGCGTCTGGTCGGCGAACGGCACGGCCAGTGCGAGCCAGTTCTCGCGACTGAACGTCCATTGCGCCTGTTCGACGCCGTCCAAGTAGCGGTACCACCCGTTTCCATGCTGCGCCAACTGCTCCAGCAAGTAGTCGTTGTAGTTCTCGACGCCGACGCCAATCGTGATGAGGCGCAGCGGGTTCTCACGGTCATAGTCGCCCGCCGACTCGAGGATGGCGAATGGGTTGGTAGCGTCCACGTTGGCCACGCCGTCCGACATCAGGATGACGTAGTGCCATGCGTCGGGCCGCTCGCGGCGAATGCGATCGGCCAACTGCACACCTAAGTCGAGGCCGGCCTGCACGTTCGTCGCCCCGTGCGGCTCGAGCGCGTCTATCGAGCGCTGCACATCCCGGTCAGACGCCCGCCGATGCTCCACGGTCAGCCCGTCGATTATGTAGTCGGTGAAGTGCACGACGGCGATGCGGTCCCGCGGACGCAGCCCCTGCCGGATGGCCTCCGCCGCGGCTCGCGCAATGTCCACGCGGTTCCCCTCCGCCATCGACCCCGACGCGTCCAGCACGAGCGTCACGTTCAGTGGCCTGTCGTCGACGACCTCTGGCGCCTGGAATGCCAGGCGCACGAGGTGCTTGGTGCCATCCAATGGATGGCCCGCTACAGCGCTCGTGATCGCGAAGTAGTCGGCGCCGTGCGGCGGCCTTGCGTACCCGTAATCAAACGCGTTCACCCACTCTTCGGCACGCACCGAGTCAGGCGCGACCGCATATCCCTGTCGCGCCCAGTTCAACGCGAGGGCAAACGACGTACGATCGGTATCGAGGCTGAAGGTGGAGACGTTGTCGTGCGCGGTATCGACGAACTGCTGGCGCTCGTAGTCCTCGAAGGTCGTGTCGCGCGGCTGCGGCGCGTACGGTGGGGAATATGACTCGCTACGCGCTGAGGGCGCAGCCTCGGAGGCGCCGCCCGTCGAGCCGGAGAGTCCTCCGGAACCAGCGGCTGCGTGGGAGCCAGAAGACTCTGCCATCGCATCGGCTGGCTCGCCCGCCGAATGCCAGGAAGTCGCCCCTGGCTCAACCATCTCGCCGGTGCGGTCCATCATCGCGGCGGCAGCAGTCGGGGTGGCTCCAGCGCTACCCAAGGGCCCCGACACAAGAGGCGGATCGTCGTCATCGACGAAGAACACCGGGACAGCCACAACCGTTGCCAAGATGAGAACGGCCGCTGTCGCCGCTGCCATCCGCATAGTGAAGTTAGTCCGAAATATGTTCCCCGGCGACCACCCTGTGCGCGGCGATGGAGATGGCTGCTCTGCTACCCGGCTCCGCACCCGCTCCCACATGTCGGCGGGCGCGCGCAACTCCGCCGCCTCCAACTCGAAGTGCGCGCGGAGTTGCTGCTCCAATTCCCGCTCAGGCATATCCCTAGGCTCCATTCCCCACCTCCATGCCGCTGAGCTGCTCGCGTAACTGCTCAAGGGCGCGCGAGAGGCGGGACTTCACAGTACCCTCACGCGCTCCGATTGCCCGCGCGACCTCTGGGACAGTGAGCTCGGCGAAGTAGCGCAACACCACCACCTGCCGGTGCTCCGGCGACAGCCGTGACAGCGCACTGCGCAACATCTGCCGCTCCTCCTGCGCCTCCAACGACTCGCCGATGTCCACGAGGTCGCTCAGCTCTCCCGGCTCATCGATTGAGACGGTGGGAACAGCCTGCTTCCTGCGATAGGAGATGACGACGTTGACCAGGATGCGTACGAGCCATGGCTTGATGGGCCGCTCGCGCTGGAAGCCGCGAATGCCGCGCCACGCGGACAGCAGCGCCTCTTGCACGTGCTCCTCCGCCTCCCTGCGGTTGCCGGTCATCAGCACCGCAGTGCCGAACAGCACGTCCTTGTGGCGCTCCACCACGTGGCGGAAGGCGTCGCGGTCGCCGTTCTGACAGGCCAGTACGGCCTCGTCGTCGGTCATCCCTGCACCATCTCCCTCGCGCAGTTTGCCACCGTCACCAGAGAGTACGCATAAAGAGGCCGAATCGTTCCTTGCGAAGGTGGAAAGCTCATGTGACGCGCGGAAAGGGTAGGGATCGCGACGGGGTGGGGGTTGCACGCGGGGGGTCGATCCTGCGTACGCGGGGGTGGCGAAGGCAAGGCCCCCAAATTAGCTGGGGGCCTCGCAAGCTTGAGATGGTAGCGGGGGTTGGACTCGAACCAACGACCTTCGGGTTATGAGCCCGACGAGCTGCCACTGCTCCACCCCGCAACGAAGAGGCGGCGGCACGCCTTCGCGCGCTAGCAAGAGAAATCGAGCGGTCAGAGCGGAATGCGCAAATGTATGGTCAAGCCCTCGGCCGATTAGTACCGCTCAGCTGAACACGTTGCCGTGCGTACACCTGCGGCCTATCAAGCAGGTAGTCTCCCTGCGGCCTTACTCCCTTGACGGGATGGGAAGCCTTATCTTGGGGCCGGCTTCGCACTTATATGCCTTCAGCGCTTATCCGCACCAGACATAGCTACCCGGCACTGCTCCTGGCGGAACAACCGGAACACCAGAGGTCTGTCCTTCCCGGTCCTCTCGTACTAGGGAACGCCCCCCTCAAGCTTCCTGCGCCCACAGCGGATAGAGACCGACCTGTCTCACGACGGTCTGAACCCAGCTCACGTGCCGCTTTAACCGGCGAACAGCCGGACCCTTGGGACCTTCTTCAGCCCCAGGATGCGACGAGCCGACATCGAGGTGCCAAACCTTGCCGTCGATGTGAACTCTTGGGCAAGATCAGCCTGTTATCCCCGGGGTAGCTTTTATCCGATAAGCCACGGCCCTTCCACACGGGACCGTAGGATCACTTTGGCCGACTTTCGTCCCTGCTTGGCTTGTAGGCCTCACAGTCAAGCCCCCTTCTACCAATGCGCTCCACGGGTGATTTCCATCCACCCTGAGGGGACCTTTGCACGCCTCCGTTACAGTTTGGGAGGCGACCGCCCCAGTCAAACTGCCCGCCAGACACGGTCCCGCTGCTTGTTCAGCGGTTAGTTCCAAAAAACGGGAAGGGTGGTATTTCAAGGATGGCTCCACCCGAACTGGCGTCCGGGCTTCTCTGCCTCCCACCTATCCTACACAACCCGCTCCTCAGAGCAATGTCAGGTTGCAGTAAAGCTCCACGGGGTCTTTTTGTCCTGCTGCGGGTAACGAGCATCTTCACTCGTACTTCAATTTCACCGAGTGCTTCCTCGAGACAGCGCCCCAGTTGTTACGCCTTTCCTGCGGGTCGGAACTTACCCGACAAGGGATTTCGGTACCTTAGGACCGTTATAGTTACGGCCGCCGTTCACCGGGGCTTCGGTTCGTAGCTCTCACCACTCCCCTTGACCTTCCGGCACTGGGCAGGCGTCAGCCCCTATACGTCGTCTTGCGACTTGAGCAGGGACCTGTGTTTCTGTTGAACAGTCACCAGGGCCACTTCGCTGCGACCCCGAAGCGCCTCAGCCGCGAGGGCCTACACGCTCCAGGGCACTCCTTATCCCGAAGTTACGGAGTTAGATTGCCGAGTTCCTTGAGGAAGCTTCTCTCGTCCGCCTTGGGATGCTTATCCCTGTCCACCAGTGTCGGTTTGCGGTACGGACGCCTTGGATTCTAGTCACGAAGATTTTCTTGCCGGTGTAGCCTCAGCAGACTTCCCCAGGGCGAACCCTAGAGTCGCCTCGCCCCTCAGCTCAAGCCCCGGAACGGATTTTCCTATCCCGAGATCGCCTACAGGCTCTGACGCACCATGTCCGATAGGCACGCTCTGCCTAGCTTCCCGTGTCCCTCCTTGACCTTAAAACGAACCAAAGGCGGCGCCGGAATGTTGACCGGCTATCCATCGCCTACGCCTTTCGGCCTCGGCTTAGGACCGGCTGACCCTACGACGAACGACGTTGCGTAGGAAACCTTGGACTTTCGGCGGATGCGGTTCTCACGCACCTTTGCGCTACTCATGCCGGCATTCTCACTTCCCTGCGCTCCACCATTCCTCACAGAACGGCTTCAACGCCCAGGGAACGCTCCCCTACCCCGCCCGGCGAACCGGGCAGCCGCGATGTCGGCGGCAGGCTTGAGCCCCGGTAAATTGTCGGCGCAGGACCACTCGACCAGTGAGCTATTACGCACTCTTCAAAGGATGGCTGCTTCTAAGCCAACCTCCTGGCTGTCTGAGCGATCCAACTTCCTTTGACACTTAGCCTGCACTTGGGGGCCTTAATCGGCGGTCTGGGCTGTTTCCCTTTCGACTATGGAGCTTATCCCCCACAGTCTCACTCCTCAGGCATGGATGGAACGGCATTTGTGGTTTGAGTGGGTTTGGTAGGCTCACACCCCCTAGCCCATTCAGAGCCCTACCTCCGCCCCTCCCCCTGAAGGCTGCACCTCAATGCATTTCGGGGAGAACCAGCTATCTCCGGGTTCGATTGGCATTTCACCTCTACCCACAGTTCATCCGAGAATTTTGCAACATTCAACGGTTCGGGCCTCCACCTGGAGACTATCCAGGCTTCACCCTGACCATGGGTAGCTCACCCGGTTTCGGGTCTACTCCGTGCGACTGAACGCCCTATTCAGACTCGCTTTCGCTACGGCTCCGGGACGTCCGTATCCCTTAACCTTGCCGCACAGACGTAACTCGCCGGCTCATTCTTCAATAGGCACACCGTCACCCCTTACGGGGCTTCGATTGCTTGTAGGCCTACGGTTTCAGATCTATTTCACTCCCCTTCAGGGGTTCTTTTCACCTTTCCCTCACGGTACTTGTGCACTATCGGTCGTCAAGGGTATTTAGCCTTGGAGGGTGGTCCCCCCAGATTCCCGCAGGATTCCACGTGTCCCGCGGTACTCACGCACGTACCCAGAGTCCTCTCGCTTTCACTTACGGGGCTATCACCCTCTGTGGCCGCCCCTTCCAGGGACATTCGGCTAGCGATCGGATTTCTTACTCTGCGCGCTCCCTGGGGCTTGCGCCGGTACGCCGTACAACCCCTGCGAGGCATAGGACCCCAGTCCGTTAGGCCCCGCAGGTTTGGGCTGTTCCCCGTTCGCTCACCGCTACTAGGGGAATCGCGGTTGCTTTCCTTTCCTCGGGGTAGTGAGATGTTTCAGTTCCCCCGCTTACCGCCCAAAGCCTAATGTGTTCAGCAGTGGGCACGGCGGTTTCTCCGCCGTCGGTTTCCCGATTCGGGAATCCCCGGTTCAGCCTGCTAGACGGCTCGCCGAGGCTTTTCGCAGTCGTGCTACGCCCTTCTTCGGCCCTTGACGCCAAGGCATCCCCCGTAGGCCCTTAGTAGCTTGACCATACGAGCATTCGATGCTCTGACTCGCTCGATATTCTCTTGTTAACGTGCAAAGGCGGCGGCTGGTTACCCGCGCCGCCGCCCGTCTTGAGCAGCCTTTAGGCTCCAGCGATGGCTCTACTCGTCTTCCTTCCCCTTCAACGCGTTCGCTACTCCTCCCGTTCGAGTCATCGCCAGACAACCGCACAGTATACGAACGCCCTCTACCACTGTCAATAATCGTACGGTTTTGAGGCGCGTGCAAGACGCCCTCTACGCGCGTGCGCCCTTATTTCTGGGGGCCGAGCCTCAAGCGCTACAGGAGCCTAGCGCCCCAACCTACCGACCCGTCCACCGCTATCACCGCAAAGAGCAGCGCAAGGTACGCGAGCGAGTAGAGGTACGCGCCTAGGGCGCCTTCGATGCCGGGCCGGCGCAAGAGCCGCGCCGCAAAGTAGACGTAGCCCAGCCCAAGGGTCAGCGCTCCGCCGAGGTAGAGCCAGCCCACCGCCTCCGTCACGAAGAAGAGGCTCGTCAGCGCCAGAAGTAGCATGGTGTAGAGGAAAATCTGCCGTTTGGTTTCCTGAATGCCCACGACCACCGGCAGCATAGGTATTCCCGCCTTGGCGTAGTCCTCCTTCAGGAGCAACGCCAGCGCCCAGAAGTGCGGTGGGGTCCAGAAAAACACGATGGCGAACATGTAGGCCGCCGGAAGCGCCAGGCTCCCCGTCACCGCCGTCCACCCGATCACGGGGGGCAGCGCGCCCGCTGCCCCTCCAATCACGATGTTCTGCGGAGATGTCCGCTTAAGCGCCATCGTGTAGACGAAGACGTAGAAAAGCGTCGCACCAAGCGTCAGCAACGCGCTCAGCAGGTTGACCAGCGTGACGAACAGGACGAACGCAATCGCGTTCGTGGCTATGCCGAACACCAGCGCTTCCCTCGCCCGGACGCGAAGGGCGGCAACGGGACGATTTCTCGTTCTGCGCATCTTGGAGTCGATGTCCCTGTCCAGAAAGTGGTTCAGGGCATTCGCACCTCCAGACGCGAGCGCACCGGCGCCCAGCACCACCAGCGCCAGCTGCAGGCTGGGTGGCCCACCCGATGCGAGGAACATTCCGCACAGCGCCGTGAACGCCAGCAGCATCACGATGCGAGGCTTCATGAGGGTGATGTAGTCCCTGAGGACGCTCCTCGACCAGACGGCCAGCGTGCTCACGGCGCCGCCTCAACCCGATGCTGAATACGCGGAGCCCTGTACGTCGTGGCCAATGCAACGGCTGCAGCCCACAGCAGAGTTGCGCCGGCCAGATGCGCCGCACGTATCTCCATGGTGAACCCGGCCCACACGGTCCAGGCTCCAAGGAGCATTTGCCCCAAGAGCGCAGCCAGCGCTGCCCAGGCCGCTAGGCCAAGCCCCGGAACGCCCGCTCCACGCCGCAACGCCATGACAGCGGCCCCGAGAATGATGGCGCCCGCCGCCGCCGAAGAGAAGCGGTGGCCCATGTTTATCGCATAGACGGCACCCTCAGGCAGCAGGCTTCCCCGGCATAGGGGCCAGGAACCGCACGAGAACCCGGCGCCATAGCCCACCATGTACGACCCCCAGAGGATCACCAAGAACGTGCTTGCCACCGACCCCAACATCAGGGCTCCGGTCCAGCCACTGGAGGGCGGCGCTCCGTCCGGCACGCCGCTGCGCCAGGCGGCAAGGGTTACGACGACCATGCACGCCACCACCCCCTCCGCTATCGCCAGATGCGCAAGCCTCACCCACCATGCCAGCTCCGTCCACACGACCACTGCGCCCAGCAAGGAGGCAGCCAGCACGAGAAGCACCGCGGCGATGCTCGGCCACTCTATCCAAGCCTCGCCCCGGTACCGGCGCACAGCCAGCACGGCTACCGCCAGCGTCAGCAGCCCCACAATGGACGCCACGACGCGATGGCTGAACTCCACGAGCGGGGCGCGCTCGAAGACTGGTATGACCCGCCCGTCGCATAGGGGCCAGTCCGGGCATCCGAGACCGGAGCCCGTGACTCTCACTACTCCGCCGAGCGCCACCTGCAAGATCGCGGCAGTCAGCGCGGCAAGCGCCAACCATGTAAGGGGCTTCGTCGAACCCAGCCCCTTACTCATTGCTGCGTGTCATCGCGTTTCGATTGTGCAATCCTGCACAATCTCACCCTAGCAAATGCCCCTCTGCCCGTCAACGAGCCGCAGGCTGCCACCTCCTTTACCCTGACGAGGCGCGCGACGATAATCCCCTCGCCAGACCCCAGCACCAACTGCGAGGCGTCCGTGATCATCGATATCCACACCCACATCGTCCCCGAGCACTTCCCGCCCGTCGGCGGCCGGGCCGCAGGCGGCCTCTGGCCGTTCATGGAGCATCAGCCGGACGACGGCTCAGGGTTCGCCAAGGCGAATGTCGTCATTGAGGGGCGCAACTTTCGCACTGTCCTCGACCGCTGCTGGAGCGTCTCCCGCCGCGTCGACGAACTGGGGAGGCAGGGCATCGACCGCCAGGTGCTGTCCCCCATGCCCGAGTTGATGACCTACCGCCTGTCTCCCGAAGACGGCCTCGCCATCTCGCGCTATATGAACGAGACGATCGCCCGCATGATGGACGCACAGCCAGAGCGCTTTTACGGGCTGGGCAGCGTTCCTCTCCAGGACGTCGACCTTGCAGCGCAAGAGCTGACCAACATCCAACAACTCGGTCTTCAGGGCGTTGAGATCCTCTCCAACATAGAAGGCATTAGCCCCGGCGATACCCAATTCCTCCCCTTCTTCAAGGAGGTGGAGTCGCTTGGCCTAGCCGTCTTCGTCCACGCGCAGCATCCCACCTTCGCCGACCGCATCCTAGGGCGGGGCGCGCTAGAGAACGCGGTCGGCTTCCCGATCGAGAGCGCGCTGGCTGCCGCCTCGTTCGTGAGCGGCGGCACGCTCGAGGCCTGCCCGTCGCTGCGCCTCTGCATCAGTCACGGCGGGGGCACGTTTACGCAGCTGCTGCCACGCGTCCAGCGCTTCTGGGACAACGGAGGTCTCCAGCAGCAAATCCCGCTGCCTCCGACCGAGTACGCGCGGCGCATGTACTATGACGACATCCTGTTCAACAATCAGTCACTCCGCTACCTCATCGACACCGTCGGCATCACGCAGGTCATCGTAGGGAGCGACTACCCCTTCCAATTCCGCGTTCAGTCGCCGCAGGACGAATTCGACGCCCTGGGCCTCAGCGCCACCGAACGCGAGCAGCTCAGCTCGGCTAACGCGCTCCGATTTCTCGGCCTCGCTGATTGACCCTAAGCAGGCCTCTGTGATATCCGTAACAAATATGGCGCGGCTTAGCCATCTCCGCAATCCCGCCCTCGTTGCACTTCTCGGCATCGCAGTCCTTGCGGTGTTGGCTGCGTGCTCTTCGCCTCAGACGACATTTGAGCCCCGCTCCGATGCCGCCGACAAGATACTGACGCTCTATATCCTCATCATCGTCGTGTCCGGCGCAATCGGCGCTGCCGTCCTCATTGGCATGGGCTACCTTCTCATTCGCTACCGCGAACGACCGGGGGTCAAGGCGCGCCAGATTCACGGCAACAACACCCTCGAGATCATCTGGACGATCGCCCCTGTCCTTGTTCTGCTGGTTGTGGGCATTCCTGCCATATTCGGCATTGTCGGCATGACGCGCGAGCCCGTGCCCGATGCCCTCCACGTACGCGTCATCGCTCACCAGTGGTGGTGGGAAGTGCGCTACCCTGGCCTCGGGCCCAATGGCGACGACCTCGTCACCGCGAATGAAATCCACGTTCCGATCGGGCGAGAGATCAATGTCACCATCGAATCGAAAGATGTCATCCACTCCTTCTGGGTGCCCCATCTCATCGGTAAGCTTGACGCCGTGCCCAACCACGTCAACCGTCTGGAGCCCTTCACCGCATCCGACACAGGGGTCTACTACGGTCAGTGCGCCGAGTTCTGCGGGTTGGCGCACGCCTTGATGCGCTTCCGCGTCTCTGTGGACACGCTTGGAGACTTCGATAGGTGGGTCGCCGCGCAAAACTCGCCAGCGCCAGCGCCGGAAGACGGTTCGTACCTCGCCAGCGGCCAGGGCATCTTCATCGCCAACTGCTCGGTCTGCCACACGGTGAACGGGACGGCGGCGGCGGGAACATTCGGCCCCAACTTGACCGGGTTCGGCTCCCGGCTGACACTGGGCGCAGGAGTCTGGGACAATACACAGGAATACGTCGAGGCGTGGATTCGCAATGCAAGCGAGATGAAGCCCCTGCCGCCGGGCCTACCGGACGATTACGCGTATCTCGGAAGCGGCAACCCCACCATGCCCCGCTTCGACGAGTCGCTCTCGCCGGAGGAGATACAAGCGGTAAGCGCCTACATAAGGAGCTTGACGCTCAATTAGAGCGGAGATAGGACGAATGGCTGCGAACATCGGGATTCTGAAGAGACCGATAGCGCCCACCGGGATATGGGCGTGGGTTACGACCGTCGACCACAAGAAGATCGGCGTGCTCTACGGCGTCACCGCGCTGGCGTTCTTCATCATCGCCGGCATCGAGGCCCTCGTCATCCGACTCCAACTCTCCCAGGCAGAGGCATCCGTCGTCTCCGCAGCGACATTCAACGCGCTGTTCACCATGCACGGCACCACGATGATCTTCATGGTCATCATGCCGCTGGGCGCCGCCTTCTTCAACTTCCTCGTACCGCTCATGATTGGGGCGCGAGACGTTGCCTTTCCCCGCCTCAACGCCTTCTCCTACTGGCTCTTCCTCTTCGGCGCCATCCTGATGCACGTCTCCTTCTTCAAGGGATCAGCGCCCGACGTCGGCTGGTTCGCCTACGCGCCGCTGACGTCCAGCGAGTACACGCCGAGCAACTCGGTCGACTACTGGGGACTGGGTCTTCAGATCATGGGTGTCGGCACGCTTGCTGCCGGCTTCAATTTCGTTATCACCATTCTCAACTTGCGTGCGCCCGGCATGACCCTCATGCGCATGCCTTTGTTCGTCTGGATGACGCTCATCGTCTCCTTCCTCATCATCTTTGCCTTCCCTGTCATCACCGTCGCCATCATCCTCCTGCTCTTTGACCGGATGTTTGGCACGAACTTCTACTCCATCCAGGCCGGAGCCGACCCGCTGCTCTGGCAGCACCTCTTCTGGATCTTCGGGCACCCCGAGGTCTACATCCTCATCCTCCCCTCGATGGGCATCGTATCCGACATACTGCCGACGTTCTCGCGCAAGCCGCTGTTCGGCTACATGACGGTGGTGCTTGCCGGCGCGGTCATCGCCTTCCTCGGGTTCGGCGTTTGGGCGCACCACATGTTCACGGTTGGCCTCAACAAGTGGGCCACCGGCGCGTTCTCAATCGCGACGATGGCTATTGCCGTTCCGACAGGCGTGAAAATCTTCAACTGGCTCGCCACCATGCACGGCGGCTCCGTGTCACTCAAGACACCCATGTTGTTCGCGCTGGGCTTCATCTCGATGTTCATGCTGGGCGGGTTGAGCGGCGTGATGCACGCCATCGTCCCCGTCGACGCCCAGCAGCAAGACACCTACTTCATCGTCGCCCACTTCCACTACGTCCTCTTCGGCGGCTCCATTTTCGGCCTCACGGCCGCCCTCTACTACTGGTTCCCCAAGATGACCGGCCGGATGATGGACGAGACGCTTGGGCGCATCCACTTCGTGCTGATGTTCATCGGCTTCAACCTAACCTTCTTCCCAATGCACTTCCTTGGCGTGCTCGGCATGCCACGGCGCATCTACTCCTACACTCCGGACCAAGGCTGGGAAGGGTTGAACCTGCTCGTGACCGTCGGCGCGTTCGTGATTGCCGCGTCGATTGCCGTGGCCGTCTACAACATCGTGCGCTCGGTGCGCATCGGGCAGCCTTCGGGCGCCAATCCGTGGGGTGGTGCGACTCTGGAATGGGCCATCCCCTCGCCACCGCCGCACTATAACTTCGCCGTCGTGCCCCACGTTCGCTCGCTTACTCCACTGTGGGATGAGGAGGGCAACGCTGTGGAGCCGCCGCCGCTGCCATACCACGACGAATCGAAGATCCACATGCCATCGCCTTCCTATTGGCCGCTGCTGGTGGCTGCGGGCGCGACGCTGGTCGCCGGCGGACTGCTCGTGTGGCAGTGGCACACCATCATCGGACTGATCGTCATCTCCGCCTCCGGCTTGCTCGGGATGTACTCCATCTACCGATGGATATTCGAGCCGCCGACTGCGGAGGAGGCCGCGCACCACGCCCACGTCGAGGCGCACCACTAGGCCCGTGGGTCTATTCGCCATGCAGTACATCACAGAATCACCGGGCTCCGAGCACCGCACATCCACCGGTCTAGATAACCGGAAGCTGCTCATGTGGGCTTTCCTTGGCTCCGACTCGATGTTCTTCGGGCCGCTCATCGCCACGCATCTCATCTACCGCACGCAGTCGCTGGTAGGCCCGACCGAGGACATATTCGACATCACCATAACGACCATCAGCACCTTCGTGCTGCTGATGTCCAGCTTGGCAATGGTGCTCGCCCTTGCGGGCATCCAGCAGGGCAAGATGGGCCAGTTCCGGTTCTGGACAGCCGTCACGGCGCTCTTCGGCATGGTCTTCATCGGCTTCCAGATGTTCGAGTTCACGGAGTTCGCGCTGGAGGGCCTGACGCCGCGCTCCAGCCTCTTCGGCAGCACGCTGCTGGTGCTCACCGGCTTCCACGGCGCGCACGTCACCGTCGGTATCATCTGGCTCTGGTCGCTCTTCTTCGCCTCCTTCAAAGGCAAGGTGCGGCAGGAGACCAGCCTGGACGTCGAGATCGCCGGACTCTACTGGCACTTCGTCGACATCGTCTGGATCGTCATCTTCGGCGTGATTTACCTTGTGGGTGCATTCGGCGTCCAGGACCGAATAATTGAGCACGCCGGCGTACTTGCGGGAGGATAGGAATGGCGCACGAAGAGCACGCCGACCACCACCCATCGCCGCGGCGCTACGTCCAGATTGCGGTCATCCTCACCGTTATCACCGCACTCGAAGTGGTCGTCTTCCTCATCGAGAGCCTCGACTCCGCTCTGATGACCGGGCTCATCCTGCTGATGTCGTTCAGCAAGTTCATTCTGGTTGTCGGCTACTACATGCACCTGAAGTTCGACAACTGGCGCTTTTCCGCTTTCTTCTTCTTCCCGTTCTTCATCATGATCTCGATTCTGGTGGCGATGCTGGCGCTCTTCTCGGTGCTCACCCGCTAGCACTGGGCCTCGCCACCCTGCGCCGCCACTGCCGGAGCGCACCTGCCCGTGATTGTCTTACACGTCAGCGGCGCTGTGTGGGGCGACTGGTCGCCTGACCCCCTCGCTCTCACGCTGGTCCCCCTCGGCGCCTTCTTCTACGCCCTCGGCCTCTACCGCAGCCGAGGCAGCCGCCGCAAGCGCCACCCGTGGTGGCGACCCCTTTGCTTCTACGCCGGCCTCATGGTCGTCCTCCTGGCACTCGTCAGCCCCATCGATCACCTGGCCGGCGAGCTTTTCTCGCTCCACATGGTGCAGCACTTCCTACTGGTGATGGTCGCGCCGCCACTGATTCTGCTCTCCGCTCCCATGATTCCCGTTCTGCGTGGCATCCCCGTCGAGTTCAGGCGCACCGTGGTCATTCCCGTGCTCAAGTTCGCGCCGCTGAGGGTCGTGCTCCGGGCGCTGACGACGCCACTTATCTCTTGGCCGCTCTACGTCATCGTCCTGCTTGGATGGCACGCGCCGCCGCTCTACCAAGCCGCGCTGCGCAACGAGGTGCTGCACGTGCTCGAACACGTCCTGTTCGCAGGCACAGCGATGCTCTGGTGGTGGAATGTCATCGACCCCATCCCGCTCCGCGCCCGGCTCTCCTACCTTGCCCGCGTCCCCTACGTCTTCATCACGATGGTTCCGACCTTCATCCTCGGCGCATTCCTGACCTACTCGCCCAGACCGTGGTACCCCTTCTATGAGGACCTGACGACGCCCTACGGGCTGTCGCTGACGGAGGATCAGGGAATCGGAGGCGTTGTCATGTGGATACCCGGCTCGCTGACACTGCTGGCGACGCTCCTGATCGTCCTGCTCTACGTCGTGCGGACAGAGGAGCGTGCGCAACGGGAGCGAGAGGCGCTCGAAGACCGCGCACGCCAAGCGCGGGCACACCGCGCAACCACTAACCCTTAGCGTACGGGAGCACCTCTTTCCCGAACCGCTCCAACTCCTCCAGCGCCTCCGAGAATGGCAGGTCGCCCCACTGGAGCACGACGTGGCTCACGCCCATGTCGTTGATGCTTTCCAGCTCCGCGACGGCCCGCTCCGGTGAGCCGCCGAGCCACGGACGCTCGCTCTCCTGATGATCTGCCTTGAGGTCCGTCATCGCGCGCACCGTCACCTCTGGCACATCCACCCGTCCAATGCGCGCCGCCTCTGTCGCCAGCCGCCCCGATGCCGAGGCCACCTCATCAGCCGACCAGTAGTTCAGGTGCCAAGCTGCACCGTACTTCACCGCACGGCGCAGTGCCGCATCGGAGTGGCCGCCCACCCATACCGGCGGGCCAGGACGCTGCGCAGGCGTAGGCGAAAACACGGCATCGCGCACATCGTAGTTGCGCGTCCGCACGGCGCCCATCGGCTCGCGCCACAACGACGTCATCAGCTCTAGCGCCTCGTTGCCCAAGGCGCCGCGTCGGTGAAAGTCGACACTGAGCAACTCGAACTCGCCTTGCAAGCCGCCAACGCCGACGCCCGCAATGACGCGGCCGCCCGAAAGCACGTCCGCGGTCGCCACCTGCTTGGCTATCACTATTGGATTGCGGTAAGGCAGTACGATGATGCTCGTGCCGATAGCAATCGACGAGGTCACCGTGGCCAGGAAGGTCAGCATCGACAGCGCGTCCAGCATGTCGTAACGGTAGACGAAGTCGCGGTCCTTCGGCACGACGATGTGGTCGGTCACCCAGATGGAGTCGTAGCCCAGCGCCTGCGCTCGTTCTGCGAACGTGCGCATCCCCTCCGGCTCCATTCCCTTCCCGTAGTGCGGCAGGCAAACGCCTATCTGCATCATTAGCCTCCTAGCTCAGCGCAAATACCCACAGCATGGCCGCGGGGTAGCCGACCGCTATCGCCGGAACCAATACGCGCGCCAGTGATCGACTCGTCCTGCGCAACGCGAGCAGCACCAGCGCCGCCATGCCCATCAGCGCAATCGCCGACCCTAGCGCGGCCAGATGCTCCGGCCCCGCTGTATTCAGGAGCGCTTGCCCGTTGAACAGGTCGGCTATGGGGATGACGAACAGGTTGAACGCGCATGACCCGTACAGATTGCCCATTACGAGCCCGGGCGAGTTGCGCAACGTGGCCGCCACCGAAACAGTGGCCTCCGGTAGCGTTGTTACTATGGACACCATCAGCACGCCGACGAACGATGCCGATAGCCCGCTCGCCTCAGCGATGCCGTCCGCGCTCGCCGCAAGGAAGGGCGCTGCGGCAAAGATGGCCAGCGAGGCCACGGCAAAGCCGATGACCGCCCTTCGCAGGGTTGTTCCACCGGAGTCGTCCCCCTCCTCGCCCACGTCTTCGGAGCCGCGAGCAGCGTAGACGAGGCGCATCGCCCCGACGTAGGCAGCCACGATTACCAAGCCGCCGACGCTTGCCGTCCCCAGCGCAACGTCGCCGAGCACCATGATCACGAGCACGACTGCTCCGAGCCCAACGGCGGCCACCGCAAGCACGGCCGTCTGCCGCGAGTGCCCTCCAAACAACCGCCCCACACCGAATAGCAGCGCGAGCATCGACAGCGCGAACATGTTCACCATGTTCGCGCCGAACACGTTCCCCAGCGCCAGCCCGGGGGAGTCGATGGCCACGGCCGAGATGTTCGTTACCAGTTCTGGCAGTGAGGTAGCAATGCTGACGAGGATGGTGCCGACCCACAGCGCCCCCCAGCCCGTCTGGTCGGCAATGGCGTCGCCGAACCGGGCCAGGGCAATGCCGGCAATGACCACCACCGCGGCGCTGGCCAGAAACACGGGTACGGCAACGACCAGATTATCCAGCGACATCCTCTACCGTGGGGGGTGTAGGCCCGCATGCGAGCGTGGCAGCGCAGCGCGGCGAAAGATATCATACGTGCAGCGCGGCCACGCACCCATATAGGCCGCTAGGAGGAGCCATGGCTGTCGACGTAAAGGCGCTGAACAAAATAGCAACGGCGATGACCCCCAGGACGAAGGGTATCCTCGCCGCTGATGAAAGCAGCAGCACCATCAAGCGGCGCTTCGGCGCCATCGGCGTCGAGAGCACCGAAGAGAACAGGCGCGACTACCGCGAGCTCCTCTTCCGCGCACCGGGCATGGCGGACTACATCAGCGGCGTCATTCTCTATGACGAGACGATCCGCCAGGACGCCTCCGACGGTACCCCTTTGGTCAAGGTGCTGCAGGATCAGGGTGTGATCCCGGGCATCAAGGTCGACACCGGCACTAAGCCCCTTGCTCTCTCCGTAGACGAGACGGTGACCGAGGGTCTCGACGGCCTGCGGGAGCGCCTCGACGAATACCGGAGCCTAGGCGCGCAGTTCGCCAAGTGGCGCGCGGTCATCACGGTCGGTAAAGACGCCCCTTCCTACTACGCCATCGATGTCAATGCCCACGCGCTCGCGCGCTACGCTGCCCTCTGCCAAGAAGCGGGAATCGTCCCCATCGTCGAGCCCGAGGTGCTGATGGACGGCGGCCACGACATCAACGCCTGCTACGAGGCGACGAAGCATACGTTGCTCGACGTCTTTCGCCAGCTCGAAGCGCAGCGCGTCGCGCTGGAGGGCATCATCCTCAAGCCGAACATGGTGCTTTCCGGCAAGGATGCCGCCAACCGCGCGCCCGCCGACGATGTCGCGCGCAGGACGCTCGACTGCTTCATGGTCTCGGTGCCGCAGTCCGTGCCCGGCATCGCCTTCCTATCCGGCGGGCAGGACGACGAGGAGGCAACGGTCAACCTGGCTGCAATCAACCGGCTCGCGCAGGCGGAGAGCGCGCCGTGGGAGCTCACCTACTCCTACGGGCGCGGCCTGCAAGCAGCGCCCCAGAAGGCGTGGGCGGGCAAAGCGGAGAACGTGGAAGCCGCGCAAGAGGCATTCCTCAACCGCTGCCGCCTGACCGCCGCCGCACGGCAGGGGCGGTATTCCGCTGGCGTCGCTTCCTAGCCTGCAGGAGCCACCCGCGGCTACTGCTGGAAGCGCACCTTGTCGAGGCGGCTGAAGTCGTGAACGGACTCCACCCAGCGCAGGGTTCCGGAGCGTGAGCGCATCACCAGCGAGTGGGTCGTCGCGCCGTCGGCGCGGAAGCGTACGCCTCGCAGCATTTCGCCCGTCGATGCGCCCGTAGCGGCGAAGAACACGTCCTCGCCGCCCACCAGCTCTTCCGTGGTGTAGATGCGGTCGACATCCACCCCACGCTCCTCACACATGCGGCGCTCCTCCTCATTGCGCGGCCAGGGCTTGCACAGAATGGCGCCGCCGGTACACCGAATCGCCGCCGCCGTTATCACGCCCTCGGGTGTCCCGCCAACGCCCATCAGCACGTCGACGCCGGAGTCAGGCAGCGCCGCCTGTATCCCCGCTGCCACGTCACCGTCCGATATCTGCCTGATGCGCGCCCCTGCCTCCCGAATCTCCTGCAGCAAGCCCTCGTGGCGCGAACGGTCGAGCACAACGACCGTCACCTCCGCCACGCGCTTGCCCATCGCGCGGGCGATGGCTTCCAGGTTGTCGCGCACTGGCGCCTCGAGGTCGATGACATCCTTCGCCTGTGGCCCCACCGCTATCTTGTCCATGTAGTGGACTTCGCGGATGACGTGCATCGTCCCCTGCCCGGACATCGCGATGACCGCTATCGACCCCGGCAAACCCTTCGACAGCAGCGTCGTCCCATCGATGGGGTCGACGGCAATGTCCACCTTCGGGTTCGAGCCGTCGCCGATGCGTTCGCCGTTGTAGAGCATCGGCGCCTGATCTTTCTCGCCCTCGCCAATAACGACGACGCCGTCCATGCTTACGCCGTCCAGCGTGAAGCGCATCGCGTCCACGGCTGCCTGGTCGACCAACTCCTTGTCCCCCTTGCCCATGTGAACGGCGGCAGACATAGCAGCCGCCTCAGTCACACGCACGAGTTCCATGGCGAGGTTCCGCTCGATGGGTCTGCGCTCGCCCTGCGCCAGTCCTGATTGCTGCACCATTGCGTTCGCCTCCCCCTTACACCCAGCACGATTATAGCCGGGGGTGTGCTAGCCTCAAGGCGACGCCACGCCTACGGAGGTGACGATGGACGCGGAGGTCCGTCAACTGGTCAACGCCGCCCTGCGTCAGTACGACCAGAACAGGAACGCCGCCTTCCGCCGCTTTAGCGGGGTTGTAAGCCGCGCCCTTGTGATGGACGATGCCGAGGGCCGGAGGCTCATGGACGACGCCTGGCGCGTCTACGTGGACGAGATGCAGGAAGCAGGCGCACCCATGAGCCTGATGACCGAGCGCCTCGCCCGCTGACGTGCACGGAGTTCTGCGTGCAGCCAGGCCTCGATAGAGTCATTCGCCGCATCCGCAACGCCATCTTCCCGTGGGCGGAGAGCGCCAGTTTGCGCCGCCACCCTGAGGCGCATCGCCCTGAGGGTGGCATCCTCCGCGAGGTAATCTTCGGCGCAAACGACGGTTTCGTCTCCAACGTCGCCCTCGTCGCGGCGCTTGCAGGCGGCACAACCGACCCCAGCTTCATCCTCCTGGGCGGCATCGCCGGGCTCGCTGCCGGCGCCATCTCCATGGGGCTCGGTGCCTACGTCTCCACCAAGAGCGAGCGCGAGTTTCGAATGGCTGAGGAAGGGCGCGAGCGGTGGGAAATCGAGCACATGCGCGAGCAGGAACTCGCCGAGACACGTCAGATCTTCCGCCTCAAGGGCATTACGGGACCACTCCTCGACGAGGTCGTCGATGCCGTCTCCCGCGACCGTGAGCGTTGGGTGCAGGTGATGATGACCGACGAATTAGGCTTTTCCGACGAGCCCCCGCACCCCTACCGCTCCGCCGCGGTCATGGCTCTCTCTTTCGCCATCGCCGCCTTCATCCCCGTCGCGCCCTACATATTCGCCGAAGGAGTCGCAGCCTTGGTCGCTTCACTGGCCCTCACCGCAGGCGCGCTTGTCGGCGTCAGCGCGTGGCGTGCATCCCTCACGTCAGGACGCATCGCCGTCAAAGCCCTCGAAATGGTTGTGCTTGCTGCCGTTGCCGTCGCAGTCTCCAACGGCATCGGGCGCCTTGTCAGCGTCAGTCTCGGCTAGGGGCCGAGCACCGCATCAAGCGCGTCCTGCAACTCGCCACGCGACACGATGCCCTCGAACCGCGCCCCTACTCGCCCGTCCGAGCCCACCACGTACACCCATGGCTCTGACGGCAGCCTCCACTCGCGCATCGCGTCCGCCGGCACGAGCCGCCCATTCTCTCGCGCCACTTGCAAATCCCATGGTTCGATGTGAATGAAGGCCGCGCGCTCACCGTAGGCGCCTTGCAGCTCCGCCACCACGTCCGTCACCGGCCCGCAAACGCCGGTGGAGCAGAAGCGCGGTGACGCAAACGCGACGACGAACGGTTTGCCCGCCTCCAGCGCTTCGGCAACGGACACCTCGTGCAAGTTATCCCGTCCAACCGCTCGCGTCGATAGCGCCGTGAAATCGCCGGTCTGGCTCAGCGTAGCGTTGCGGGTCGGCGGCGCAGGCTCGCCTACCGAGACGGCCCGCGGGCCGGCCTGCACAGCCAATACTGCGCTGCGGTCTGTCTCCGCGCCGCCGGCGGTCAACTCGAACTCCGCCTCCCATACGCCAGGCTCGTCGAACCGCACGCGCGGCACGACATAGTAACCCCGTACGTCCATGTGCTGGTGGACGAATCCGTCCTCGTGGACGTGTGGCGTTATCCCTTCAACCTCGTAATAGTCGGCCGCCGCTTCGGCGCGCAATTCGCGAGCGTTGCCGTCGCGACGGTAGAAGCGCACGGTGACCTGGGCACCCTCTAGACGCGTGCCTTCGCCGTCCAACAGGACGAAGGGCACGCGGTTGTCACCAACAATGAACTCGCCCGCGACGAGCGCGCCGTTGTAGGGGCTTTGTGCACCGCAGGCGCCCACTGCGATGAGCAGGACGACCGACACCAGCCCGTAGAGCGTGCGCACGCAAGCCGCCACTACCCCCGCCGCTAGTGCGTCAGAATCTGGTCGAGGAATAGCTTGGTGCGCGCCTCCCGCGGGTTCTGAAAGAAGTCGTTCGATGTGCCTATCTCGACTATCTCCCCCTCATCCATGAAGACGACGCGGTCAGCCACGTTACGCGCAAAGCCCATCTCGTGCGTAACGCAGAGCATGGTCATGCCTGAGGCCGCCAGCTCGCCCATCGCGCGCAGCACCTCGTTGATCATCTCGGGGTCGAGCGCCGACGTGGGCTCATCGAACATCATTAGCTTGGGATTCATCGCCAGCGCCCGTGCGATGGCCACCCGCTGCTGCTGTCCACCCGACAGCTGCCCGGGAAACTTGTCCGCCTGCTCCGGTATCCCGACGCGGGTCAGCAATTGGAGCGCCAACTCCTCCGCCTCGTGTTGCGGCATGTGGCGCACCTTCTGCGGCGCGAGGGTTATGTTGCGCAACACCGTCACATGCGGAAAGAGATTGAACTGCTGGAAGACCATCCCGGTCTCCATACGTATCTTGGCCAGCGTCCTCGAGTCATCCGTCAATTCCATCCCATCGAAGACGATGCGGCCCTCGTCATGCTGCTCCAACTGATTGATGGTCCGCAGCAGCGTGGACTTGCCGGAACCGGAGGGTCCGATGATGACGACGACCTCGCCCTCCTGCACGGAGATGTCCACATTGTTGAGCGCGGTGAAGTCGCCGAAGCGCTTCACTACCCCCTCGAGCCGCACCAGCTCGCCTCTGTTCTCCTTCGCCATGCCCACCCCCTTCCGGGCGTCCCTAGCGTACGCCGACCCTCAGCCGTTTCTCCGCTTCTCCTCCTATTCGCGAGAGGAGGTAGGAGACGACCCAGTAGACCAGTCCCACGACGATGTATATCTCGAAGAACGCACCCTCAGCGATATCCGTCTGGCCGCCGAGCACCTTCTTCGCCTTCTCCAACGTATTCACGACGGATATCGCCGCCAGCAAAGCCGTGTCCTTCCACAGCGCGATGAATCGCCCGATGAGGGCGGGGATCACCGCCCTTATCGCCTGCGGCAGGATTATGAACGTGTACTTCTGCGCCGCTGACAACCCGATAGCTTCCGCTGCCTCGTGCTGCCCGCGTGGTATCGACTGCAATCCTCCGCGCACCACCTCCGCGATGTACGCCGCGCCGAAGAACGAGAACACGATCATCACGCGGAATACGATGTCGATGTTGCTGAAGGCCGAGCCGATGGGCCCGAACTCGTCCTTCACGAATGTGGCCAGCAGCAGCCAGACAAGCAACGGCGCCGCGCGCACGATCTCGATATACGTCACACAACTTATCCGGACCGCCCGATACGGCGACGTGCGCCCCAACGCCAGCAGCAACCCAATGAGGAAGGAGAATACCCCTCCGACCGCGAAGACCATGATATCGAGGAACGCACTCTCCCAGTGCGTGCTCGATACGCCAATCTGCAGTACTACGGCGAGCGGGATGATCAGCACCCACGCCGCGCCCAGCGCCTGCAGGACGATCGGGTTGCGCCTCCACCGCGTCAGGCGCCTGCTGGCCCAAGCACCGACCATCAGCACCGCGAATGCCGCTGCCAGCAGTACCCACGTCGTCCCGAACGGGACCGCAAGCCCTAGCGACACCGCGTACAACCACGACGGCGCCCAGCCACGGTCACCCACCAGTATCCGCTCCGTGCCGCTCACGGTGGTCGTCTCACCGCTTTCCGAGCGGACTTCCTCCGTAAACCGCTGCTCTTCGATGCGCCAGTCCGCACCCAACCCGAGCGTGAGCATCAGCACGGCTACCGCGCCAAGCGTAACGATGTAGGGACGCAGACGGCCGCCCCAGAGGCCATAGGTAATCGCTACCAACCCCGCCGCCACGAAGACCGTTATCCATATGCGGAAGGTCTCGTCCCCCGGATAGCTGCCTATGAAGAAGAGCCGCCAGTTGATGGCGACAAGGCCCCAGTTGGCCTGGAACAGCACGAAGCGCAGCAATAGGTACACGACGAGCGCCGACACCAACAGCGCTACGATGCTGAGCGCAGCATTTGCCCTCGTGTTGAACAGGTTGGCTCGCGCCCACGCCAAGCGGTGCGACAACCCTGCCTGCTGCGCGGCCATGGACGTCATCTGACCTGCACCCGCTTGTTTATCGTGTTCATAATCAACGAGATGAGCAGGTTGGTCATCACGAATACGAAGAAGATGAATATGTAGGTCTGCAACAGATTGCCGGAGTTGTTCACTATCCGGTTCGAAATCAGCACGATCTCCCCGTAAGCAATCGCGTGCGCCAGCGTCGAGTCCTTGTTCGTGTTCTGGTACTCATTGTTTAGCGACGGAATCATGATGCGTAGCGCCTGCGGGAGCACGATGAGCGAAAAGCGCTGGTATGCGGACAGCCCCAGCGAGACCGCCGCCTCAACCTGTCCGTGCGGCACCGCCTGTATCGATCCGCGCACGATTTCCGCAATGAATGCGCTGAAGTAGAGCGTGAGCGACACCAGTGCGCTCATGTATCCCAACCCGAACAGGGTGCCCCCGGTATAAGACAGGAATCCCGCCTCAGACGTGACCACCTCCGGCAGCGTTATCTGCAAGGGGAGGACGAGGACGAAGTAGCTCGCAACGGCCACGAGCAGGAAGATGCCTAGCGCCCACCTATTCGGACGCGTGCTCTCTCCCGTCTGCGCCTCATGCTGCGCGCGCCTCGCGCGGATGCGCAGCGCCAGCGCGCCGCCCGCTATCAGCAACAGCGGCCAGAGCCACCACCATGGCTGGACCGGCTCAAGCCACGGTAGTGCGAGGCCACGGTTGCTCACATAGAACGCCCCGCCCAAGCCCACGCGCTCCTCTATCCCTGGCAGCGCCCGGAACACGCCGAAGGCGAAGAAGAACATGATGAGCAGCAGCGGCAGGTTTCGGAACAGCTCGACGTACAAGCGGCCGAGCCTGTTGACGATGGGGTTGGTGGACAGCCGCGCCACGCCTATCGCGAGCCCCAAGAGGGAGGAGAGTGCGATGGCAAATATGACAACGGAAATGGTGTTGCCCGCGCCTTTCAGCATCCCCTGCCAGCGCGGGTCGTTCGCCTCCACCTCCAGTACTGCGAGGATGGCGCTGCGGTCCGGGCTGCCGTACGGCCCGAACAGAAAGTCGAAGTCGAAGAAGTTGGTGGCCACGGAGAAGAGGATGTAGCCAGCGATGATTGCCGCTACCGCTCCCACAGCCACGTTGACCGCAAGGTAGCGCGTGTGTTTCCTGTACCAGATTGCTTCGAGGAATCGCGCCATGCAGTCCAGTCCCCCTCACGGGTGTATGGGTATGAGCGGGAGTGTTCCCGCTCATACCCATACGCCATCGTCGCCTTGTCGCGCGCGCCGCCTAGCGCATCGGGGGGGCGTAGATGAGTCCACCGTTCAGGTAGGACGCGTTGGGCGATCCTGCCCGCGTCAGGCCCACCTGCTCCAGCGTGCTCTCGTACGCCTCACCGTAGTTGCCCACCTGTCCGATCACGTCCTGCATGAACGTCTGCGGGATCTTGCCGTGACCGATGTTCAGGTTGGCCGCTGCGCCGCCCATGAACCCGACTCCGAGCAGCCGCGCCACCGTGTTGTTTGGCGGGTTCGAGGCCATCGCGCCGACATTGCCGGACGTGACGCCTTGCTCCTCGGCGATGATCATCCCGTTGACCACCCAGCGCACTACGTCTTCCCATTCGGAGTCGTAGTCTCGCACGCTCGGACCCAGCGGTTCCTTCGACAGCGTCTCGGGCAGGACTACCGCGTTGACGCCGTCCGCAGCCAGCGTGAACTGGTGGCCACCCAGCTGCGACTTGTCCGAGGACCACCCGTCGCACTGGTCATTGACGAACGCAGCGCGCAGTTCGGGGTTCGCCTGAAAGGTTAGTTCTTCGTACGTGAGCCCGGACTCGGTAAAGAAGTCGGAAACTGCGCCCTGGGTGCTGGTGCCGTCCAAAATGCAGATGGTTGCATCGGCCAGCTCCGTCACGCTCGAGACGCCAGCGTCTGCTTTCACCATGATGCCTGCGCCGTCGTAGAAGGTCGTCGGTGCGAACGCCACGTTCAGGTCGGCATCGCGGCTGGCCGTCCAGGTCGTCGTGCGAATGAGCACGTCGATTTCCTTGGCCGCCAGCAACTCGAACCTGTTGGCCGACGTTGCTTCCTTGAACTCCACCTTACTCCGGTCGCCGAACACGGCAGCGGCTAGGGCGTGGCAATACTCAACGTCGTTGCCTTGCGCCGTCCCATCCGGATTGAGGACACCAAAGCCAGGCGTGTCTGCCTTGATGCCACAGATGAGGGTGCCTCGGTCGAGAATCTCGCTCAGCGTATTCTCCCGTGGCTCTTCGTCGCTACCACACGCTGCGATAACCATTAGGAGGGCGGCTGCCACGACTCCTGCGAGCAACCGTCGCCACATCTTCATTGCTGACCCCCTTCTCATACGACTAGCGTCCACTTTGGAACTGTGCACGTAAGGATACACCTTACACCTAATGGTGAATACTCTTATCTGACCGTAGCAACAGGATCTGAGCGCGAGGGCTCCAGGGAGTGTGGACGCGCACTACCAGCGCGACGATTGCTCAGCGTACACGTGGTCGGGCAAGTGGTAGGTAAGCCCCCTTTCGTCGAACATTGACACGTTGAATAGGGAGGCCATCTTGTTGTTGTCGCGCGCCCGGCTTCTGAAAATCTTGCTCAGCAAGGCGTTGTAGCGATTCTGCATCCGGAACCACCACAGGACGCCGAACGTAGGGAAGCGCGGATAGCGCAGCTCATCGGCAAGGGGGCGCTGATGAGCGCGCGTGACACGCGGAACACATAGCTGGCCAATTTGCGTCGCTCTTCAGGGTCGGTAATGCCCGCTATGACCGGCGCAGAGTTGATGAGCGAGTGCGCCAACACGACCGACTCGGGGTCGATTGGGGGCTCGCACAGCCCGCCTATTTTGAAAATCTCCAACGCCTCCGCCTCGTCGCGGTACAGTATCGACTCTGGAATGCCCATCAGGTGGCCGGTGTAGCGCCAGACCTGCATGAAGGCTGCGCGCTCTTCGTCGTTGAACTTCCCCCCTAGGCTCTTCAGGTGCTTGAGCGCGCGCGCCGAGAAAGCCGTTATCGCAAGCCCCAGATGCGCGGCACTAATCGGAATCCCCAACTCCTCCGCAGGCCAATCTTCCGAGCCATCGAGAAGTCGGCGAATCTGCGCATGTATCAACCGAATCCGCACCGACAACTTCCATCCATCGCCGACGCGTTCCAAGCCCCCAGGCATGAATATCTCGACCATATGGCGATTGTTCTGCTTCAGGCGCCGGGCACCCTGATCGCGCAGCCGTCCGGTGACAAAAAACGACTTCGCAATGTTGGTGGCGAAGCCCTCAACCAGTGTTCCACCCGCCATCGCCCCCACGATGAGATTGGAATTGCGATGGAACATCCGCACGCCGGGGCCAAGCGCCGATAGGTCTAGCCACTCCGGTATTCTTTCAGAGTCCGCAAAGAACTCGCGCATCACGTCGGGTGCATCGCGCAGTTCGCTTGCGCGCTCCGCATCCATTGCCTTCTGAATCAGTCTTCCGGTCTCCCGTTGACCGAGCGGCGCCAGTTCCTCCATCATCCGGTCGGCCAGAGGGTCGCCAATCATGGTGTGGGCTATGTAGTTGTCTGTCCGCACAGGGTCAAGCGCGTGCGCCCGCTCGTACCCCTGTCTGTAAACCGACGGCATTTCCATGCTTGCCTAGGCCCCCGTACGCACGAGATCATTAGTATCGGGCAAGTCACTAACCTTAACGGCGTAAGGCGTAGTTTGCCACCGGTGACAGCGTCGTACTTGGCGGAACTGCATGAGTCTGAGCCACCCACCCCAGCTTTCACGCAGGCTAGTGGAAGCAGGATGCATTAGCAATTGCGCGACAGTTCGAGCCTCACAAGGGCAAACGCGTACGATGGCGCATGCGGGCAAGGACAAGCCTTGAGCCCCCAATTCTAGTGAGCCGGCCTGCGCTCCAGGTGTGAGGCGGGGCCGCCAACCGACTCGCTCTCATAAGGCGAGTACCCTGCGCTGCACAGCCTCTCCCATACCTCCTCAGCGTGTGCGTAGTTCCTCGTCTCGAGCGTAAGCTGAATCTCTACTTGCCCCAAGTGCACCGTCGGGGCGTGCCGGAGATGGCCTATGTCCAGCACGTTCACCTGGCATCCCGATACAATGCTCAACAGTCGGCTCAGCTGGCCGGGGCGGTCTTCCAACATGACTCGCAGCACGAGGTAGCGTCCTGCGTGGGCTAGCCCGTGTTCCACCACCTTTGCGATCAGGTGCGAGTCCACATTGCCTCCGCTGAGCACCAGCGCCACCCTCTTTCCCGCGACCTGTATCTTCCCCTCCAGCACCGCGGCGAGTCCGACTGCGCCAGCCCCTTCCACGAGCACCTTGCTCCTCTCCAGGAGAAGCATCATGGCCTGGGTGACCTCTTCCTCCTCGACTACCACCATGTCATCTACGTAGCGCAGCACCATGGGAATGGTGAGCTCACCCGGCGTACCGACGGCGATGCCGTCGGCCACGGTTGCCTCCTGCTGGACAGCGATGCGCTGATTCGCCTTGTACGAGTCGAAAACGGCCGTGGCAGCGGAAGCCTGCACGCCTATCACCCTGACGCCTGGCGCCATCTCCTTCATTGCCAAAGCAATGCCTGATATCAAGCCTCCGCCCCCTACGGGCACGACTACCGCGTCCAAGTCCCCGACTTGTTCGAGCATCTCCAAGCCAATCGTTCCCTGCCCGGCGATGATGGCGGGGTCGTCGAAGGCGTGAATGAAGGTCAAATCGTGCTCCTGCATCATGCTCCGGGCATGCAGCTGCGCCTGGTCGAAGCCATCGCCCTCGAGGAGAACCGTCGCCCCATAGCTCCGCGTGGCCTCCACCTTGGGGATGGAGGCGCCCTTGGGCATTACGACGGTGCATGGAATGCCGAGATGGCTAGCCGCCAAGGCGACTCCCTGAGCATGGTTGCCGGCACTTGCAGTAATCACACCCCTGGCCTTCTGGTCTGGTCTTAGGGCAGCAATCCTGTTGTAGGCGCCTCTGACTTTGAAGGAGCCGGCCCGTTGGAGGTTCTCGGCCTTCAGGAAAAGCTCGCACCCTGCCAATTCACTCAATGAGCGCGCGGGCAGCATAGGTGTCTTGAGTACCAGATGCCCGGTGGCGCCTTGGGCCTGACGGATATCCTCCAGAGTTACGGACGGCTGCATCCTGGACCCGCTATGCCCGAAATGCTCCCAGGGAAGGTGATCTAGCAGACGTGATGACCGCTGAAGATCTCATGCAAATGCATCTGCGCCACACCTCCTAGTATAGCCGACGCAAGGCGTAGGAGACGCCTGGCCTCAGGCTGGCCCGCCAACCGTTTGGGGGCTGAGGAAAGGCCACAGTTGACCGACACGCAACCGGCCTCGCAAGGCCAATGGGTACATGACTACACTCGAAGAAATCGGCGGGCCACTCTTCTTCGCCCTCGGTTGTCTGATCATCTTCGGGGGGACTGATCGGGGCGCTATGGGCTCCGTTTGCATTTGGGATATCCCGATCAACCGTTACCTTCGAACGCCATGCCGCCTCGCGGTCCGACAGCCAAGACGATACCGAGTTCGTCTCTGAGTGCCAGCTGGTGCAGTATGGGCAGGTTGGCTTCTTGTCGTCCACAGCGCTTCTCATTCCATGGATCTATTCCATGAAGCTCCTTTCAGGCAAAGCGCCATCGTGCCGTACGGTGCAAATGGCCTACGGTGGCCTCTACGGTATCTGGTTGGTCATTGTGGGTCTGCTAGTAGTGTTCTTCATATCAAGTGTCCGGCTGTCGTTGGAAGAGAACCCCTACTATTCGACTGGGTTTCACCGAGGTCTTGCAGTAGTACAAATCATTTGGGCAACGGGGGCGCTTGTTGCGGCAGGATTCACCCTGCACATGCTGCTGAAGCAGTGGACGAAGGACAGGCACGCGGCACCAAATCCTATGGCTCGTGACACCTGCCGCTACTACCTTATGCCGTTCTGGGGGTTGTTGCTATGGTGGATCACACATCTCCGACCATGTGCCATGGCAACCTCAAAGGCCATTCAAAGCATGTGAGCAAACTGATCTGACCCAGTCGCTGTCTTACTCCGGTGGCAATTGGGATCACGGCGAAGAAACGGTGCGGCCAAGCTGTTGCCGGAATCGGAGAGTCACTCCGTCGCACCTTCCTGAGCCTTCCTTCTTGGGCAAAAGCGGGTCATGACATGTGGCCTCAGTTCTGCCAATGCCTAAGAGTGGTGACTACTGACTTGCTTGGTCTGACTAGCACGTGCAGGGGCCAGCCCGATCAGAGACGCCACAAGGGAGGCCGACAGCCACCGCCCTGCGTGGAGCCAAGATGGGCGGTGGCCCACGTCCTGTCGGTCCAAAATGGCGGGTGGTGCAAGCCCCGGGGCGAGTCAGCCTCAACCTCGTTATCCATCGTGGAGCCAGTTGGCGTAAACTGTACGGGTCCAGAGATATCGTGAGTTACCCCTGCCCCTCGGGCCGACACGCTGAGCACCAGCGGTTCCTCCGGCAGTCGACGGATACAACAACAGAGGAGAACCGCTATGAAGATCTATGTAGGCAACCTCAGCTTCGATGCCGATGAACAGGACCTGCGGGATGCATTCGCACCCTACGGTACCGTCGCCGATGCTACTGTCATCACCGACCGTGAGACGAACCGCTCCCGTGGTTTTGGTTTTGTCGAGATCGAGGATGATGACGCTGCTAGAGCAGCCATCCAAGGGCTCAACGGCACCGCACTCGGTGGGCGCAATTTAACGGTCAACGAGGCGAAGCCCCGCGCCGAGCGGCCGCGCTCGAGTAGCCGTTCCTGGTAACACGCCTCCTCCACAGGAAGCGCATTGAAGAGGGCCTCTCGTGTCGGGAGAGGCCCTCTCTTCTTGCCTGCGCCTCGAGCGGCTTCGCAGGCTGCGGCACTTCAGCCGGAGGTACTCGACACAGAGAGCATGGCATTTGACCGCAATGCTGACATTGGCAAGAAGTTGTGCGTAGTGGGACTAGCGGGCAAAGCCGCCACGGCAGGCGCTTACCTAGCAGCAATACTGCCGGGATGTCCAGCGGCTCACATGCCGCCTAGGCCAAAGGCAGAGGCCGCTCCATGTCTTGCCGATCGAATCTAGCGGCGAGTACGAGCCTTGGGGGCAGGTCACTGAAGCATAGAGAGAAGAGATGGTGGTGGAGCCGAGGGGATTCGAACCCCTGACCCCCTGCTTGCAAAGCAGGTGCTCTCCCGGCTGAGCTACGGCCCCACTAAAGCAGCGTGGACGCCCCGGCACGCCACCTCAGTATATCCCCACCCGCAGCCCTGCTAGCGTGCCACCGCAGCCATAACCTCTTGCACGATGGCGTAGCGCTCGAACGGCGGCATGAAGTAGGCACCCGCTATGCGGCTGCGCGATGCGTTGATGATCTCCTGGCTCAGCGCGATGCCCTCGGCTGCCACGTCACTGGAGCGCTCAAGGCGTTCGTACACGTCGGGCGGCACCGCAATACCAGGGACGCGCTCTTGCAGGAAAGTCGCGTGACGCAGCGTGCGCAGCGGTAGCACGCCGAGCAGCACGGGCAGCGGGAAGCCGCCAAGCCGCTGCGCCACCGACTCGATGCGTTCAGCGTCATAGGCTGGTTGCGTCAACAGGAAGCGCGCTCCCGCCTCCACCTTGCGCTCCAGCACGCGCAACTCGCCGTCCAAGTCCTCCGCATTGAGATTGAGCGCCGCTCCGACGAAGAAGGATGTCGGCGCTTCGATGGGCTGCCCGTTCGCGCCCATTCCGCTGTTGAACAACGTCATTAGCTCAATCAGCGACGACGACGTCACGTCGCTAACGACCGTCGCCAGCGGATAGTCGCCACCCGCCGGCTTGTCACCCAGAACGACGAAGACATTCCGCACACCGAGCGCGTGCGCACCGAGCAGGTCGGAGTGCAGCGCCAGAGAGTTGCGGTGACGGATGGCTATGTGCAGGATGGTCTCTACCCCGAGCCGCGTCTGGATTAGCGAACCGGCGACGAGCGCGCTCATCCGTCCTTGTGCTCGCGGACTGTCGGCCACATTCACCGCATCAACGTGCGGCAGCACCGGTTGCAGCCGTTCCAGCGTTGACGTGATGTCGAACCCGCGCGGGGGATGCAACTCGAGCGTAACGGTGAATTCGCCCTTTGCAAGGCGCTCGGCGAGCGTGGTGGAAAACAGGGGCATCGCAGGCCGATTCTAGCAGCCGCCCTTGGCCCCGCGCGCCGATCGCGCCTATGCTTCCACCTCGATGACCGGTCCCGCACTCACTCCCCTGAACTGGCTATTGGCCTTACTGCCGGTGCTGGTGCTGCTGGTCGCCATCATGCGATTGCGCTGGAGTGCGCCTCGCGCCGGCGCCGTCTCCTGGCTTATCGCGACCGCACTCGCCCTCTGGTACTTCGGGGGCAGTGCGCAGAGCACCGCCATCGCAAGCGCCAAGGGCCTTAGCCTCGCCCTCTTTGTCCTCACCATCCTCTGGGCATCGGTCTACATGTACAACCTCGTTGACCGCGTGGGCGGCATCGACGCCATTGCCCGCACCATGGCCCGCGTCACCGAGGATAAACTGGGCCAGGCGCTCCTCATTGGCTGGGGCTTCTCATCCTTCATCCAAGGGGTGACGGGATTCGGCGTGCCCGTCGCCGTGGCAACCCCGCTGCTGGTGATGATGGGCTTCGCGCCCGCGCGCGCCGCCGCGATGGTGTTGGTCGGCCACGGGTGGGCGGTTACCTTCGGCTCGATGGGCTCGTCCTACTACACCATCCAACTGGTGACTGGCATTCCTGGCGACGCCATAGGCCCGCACATGGCGCTGCTCTTTGCCGTGGTGACGATCGCCTCAGGCTTCCTCGTAGCGCACATTCAGGGCGGTCTCGGGGCGGCGAGGCGAGGCGCTCCGCTCATCCTCGCCGTCGGCGGCGTGATGGCGCTGGCGATGTGGGCCATGGCGGAGGCAGGCGCGCCGCAGGTCGCGTCTTCCGTGCCTGGGATGGCCGCCATCGTCGGCATTGCCCTGGGGGCGCGCACCCGGCTACTCAGGGCCCGTGCCGTACCCGTACCCGTGTCCGACGGCGCAATCCCCGAAAGGACGCCCGATGCGTCCGGTGAGCGCAGGCGTATGAGCTTCCACCTGGGCTTCTTGCCCTACTACCTGTTGGTGACGCTCAGCATTATCTCGCAGATCGGCCCCATCAAGAGCGCCGCCTCTTCGTTGGGCTGGGGGCTCGACTACCCCGGATTTGTGACCGCGGACGGCTTTGTCGTGCCACCGGCCGCGGACTATGCCATCATTCGCCTGCTGAACCATCCCGCGCCGCTCATCGTCGCTTCCGTGGCGTTCACGATGGTGGTGCTGGTGGTGCGCGGCCACTGGAAGCACGGCGTGGCGTGGGAGACCGCTCGCCTGACCTACACGCAATCCATCTCCACCACCGTCGGCGTCGGCACGATGGTGATGATGGCCGTGGTCATGGCAGACACCGGCCTCACCGCGCTGCTGGCAGAGGGTGTCGCGCGAGCGTCCGGTCCTGTGTTTCCCCTTGTGTCGCCCTTCATCGGCCTGCTCGGCTCCTTCATGACGGGCAGCAATACCAACTCCAACGTTCTCTTCGGCATTCTACAAGTGGAGACGGCACGCAGCCTCGGCATCGGCGAGGTGACCATCGCGAGCGTCCAATCCATCGGTGCATCCGTCGGCTCGTCTATGGCCCCGGCAAAGGTGCTCGTCGGCGCGGCAATCGCGGGGCTCGCCGGCCGAGAGCACGAAATCATGCGCACCGTCGTGCCCTACATCCTCGGCTTGGCCGCCCTGACTGGCATTGAGGCGCTAATCCTCATCCAGTTGATACCCTCATGGACAAGATGACCCGCTACCGCATCCGCCTGCAGCACGCCACGTTGGTCGGGGTCGCTCTGGCGCTGCCCTTCCTGTTCGTGGCCACCGTCACGCTTGACAGCGCGCCTCTCACCCTAGCGGCACTGTCCTACACTGCGGCCGTCAACACCCTGGCCATCGCGGCATACTAAGGAAACGGAAACCTCTTTGACCCACAGGAGGGCTTCCTACAAACCTATCAGCAAATACCTAACCTATCCTGCTTATGGCAAGCCGGATGAACAGGATGAGGACGAAGGCAATAAGCACCGAGAAGTCGGCTGCCCCCGTCTGTGGCAGCATACGACGGATGGGCGCAAGCATCGGCTCGGTCATCACAACCACGGCGTAGTTCAGGCGCATAAGGAACTCATTGCGCACGCCACCCAAGACGACAATCCACGATAGCACCACGCGTATCAGCAACAGTATCCAGACGACAAGCAGCAATCGGTCGATGATGGCAATCAGGAAGTCCATCAGCTTCGCCCCCCCAATTCCTTGGCGCGCTCATAGGCGGCTTGCACCGCCATTTCCATCATTGGCCCGAATCCCCGTGCTTCCAGCGTCTTCAGAGCCCGTTCCGTCGTCCCGCCGCGGGAGGTGACCATCTCGCGCAGGCGCGCAGGCGATTCGCCCGACTCGGCAGCAAGCCGAGCAGCGCCCGCGACCGTCTGTGCGACCATCAGGCGAGCCGGCTCCTTTGGTATTCCCATGTCGACGGCGGCATCCAGCAGCGCCTCCACGAAGCGGAACACGTACGCAGGCCCGCTGCCTGAGATGGCTGTTGCCTTGTCGATGAAGTCCTCGTCGTCGACATACCACTGCTCGCCGAGCGCATCGAGCATTGCCGCCACCTGCGCCCGCGCACCGACCTCGACCGGCGCGGTGGCGGTCCAGACTGACATACCGTGACCGATGCGCGCCGGAGTATTCGGCATCACACGCACGGCTGAGTCGTGACGCAGCCGCTCGGTGAGCGCAGCGAGGGGTACCCCCGCCATGATGGAGACGGCAATCTGCCCATCCGTCAGCGACCCGGCGAGGTCAGCTGCCACCTCGTCGAACGATTGTGGCTTGACCGCGAGCACCACGAGCCGCGCGCCGTTCGCAGCCTCGGCGTTGGAGTCCGTTACGGCAACACCATAGGTAGCGTGAAGGTGTTCGCGCCGGACTGCAATCGGCTCGGCGACGATGGCATGGTCGGCGGAAAGGATGCCGTCGGCGAGCGTGCGTTGCAACATCGCCTCCGCCATCACACCCCCGCCAATGAATGCGGCACTTGAGACGCGGTCACCTGGAATCATTCGAGCACCAGCCCGCGACCCGACGCAGCATTCGCAGCGAGCCGTATAGCGCTCACCATGCCACTCGCGTTGGCAATGCCCTTGCCCGCAATGTCGAACGCCGTACCGTGGTCGACGGAGGTGCGCAGGAACGGCAGCCCCAGATTCATCGTAACGCTCCGCTCCCAACCGTGGACCTTGACGGCGATGTGTCCCTGATCGTGGTACATCGCAAGCACCGCGTCGTAGCGGCCGTCGATGGCCTGGAGAAACACGCTGTCGGCAGGGACGGGGCCGATTGCCTCGATGCCCTCCGCGCGCGCATCCTCGACCGCCGGCGCTATCTCCTCCGCATCCTCGCGCCCCAGCAGCCCACCCTCACCTCCATGCGGGTTGAGCGCGGCTACGCCGATGCGGGGGCGCTCGAAACCGTGCGCCTTGAACAGCTCATCCGTGAGCCGCAACTTGGCCAGCACGTTCTCGCGCGTCACGTAGTCGCACGCTATGCGCAGCGACCGGTGCGTCGTGAGGTGAACGACGCGCAACCCGTCGGTCAGTAGCATCGTCGCCACCTGCGCCGCATTCGTCATCTCCTGATATATCTCCATATGGCCGACTGCCTCGTAGCCGGCCATATGCGCCGCCTCCTTGTTGATCGGCGCCGTTGCGACGGCGTTCACTTCTCCATGCCATGCGAGTTCGGCCGCGTGCTTGGCCCACACCACCCCGGCCCGCCCCGCTGCAGCCGAAAGCTGCCCCGGCGGAAGCGACTTCAGGTCGCCGTCACCCAGCGCGTCGATGACGGGCACGGAGGTGGGGCCAAGCCATGCGCCAGGCGCAGGCATCGGAGCAGCATGCAGGCCATTGCCCCACCGCCGCAGCGCCAGCTCCAGCACATCCGGGTCACCGACCACGACGAGGTTGCACAGCGTCCGCAGCGACGGGTCGGCCAGCGCCTTGGCAACGACCTCCGGGCCAATTCCAACAGGGTCACCCAGCGTTACGGCCACCGTGGGGGTGTCGATCATAGCACCGCTTAGTATAGCGCCGCCCTCTCGGTCTCCTCATGTTGCTGACGGAGGCAGCGGGCAAAAAAAGGGCCCCGAGGCAGTGCCGTCGGGGCCCGGTGGCCCACTCCCGTGGCGCGTCGGAAGGGGCCTGCGGAGGAGGGAACGAGGGACACCCTTTGGGGAGAAGGGCAGCCCGGGAGCCCCGGCTCAGGGCCGGGGCGTGTCGGTATGAGTGGCGCACCCCTAGGTGCGCGCGATGGAGGTCGCGGCGACGGTCACCAACCGCCATGGATCGAGGGCTACCTCGCGTCCGTCGTCGGTCAGCCTCGTGACCGTGTGATCGCCCTCCAAGACGAATCGGTTGTTGTCCAGCGACAACTCGTACTGCTGCAATCGCAACTCCATGTGAAGGAGGTTGCGCTCGACTTCCGGTCCGTCGAGCGGCGGCGATGCAAGGATGACGATACCGGGATGACCGCCCGGAACTCGCCAACTCCCCCGAAAGCCCTGGTTGCAGGTCACCAGCGCTCTGCTGAGGGTCAATGCTTGCGTAATGCCGACGACGCCAGGCGTCCGCGCGATGCTCCGCACATGGACCACGTCCATCGTATGGTTCTGCATCGGGCAGATATCGGCATCCAGCAGCCAACGAAACCGGTCACTCATGCAAGCCTCCAGATAACGGGGGTGGAGCCGTGATAACCGGAGCGGCACGCGCGGCGACTGATGGGCGCGCCGCGCCAGAGCCCAGAGTCTGTCTACACGGAGATGGCCAGAGAGGGACCAAGAAGCGGCGGGAGTGTCTACTCGCACCTATCCCAGCCGCAACTGGGGCAGGCGACGCAGCCCTCCCGGCGCACCAGGGCGCCGTTGCACAGAGGGCAGCGGCCTTGGCCCACGAGCATCTCAGGCCTTGCACCAACGTCCATCGGGAGCGCAGTTTGGGCGGCGTATGCGCGCATGAGGCGCTCCTCGTAGTCTGTCTCGCCTGCGCCGAGCGCGTGCATCGCGAGCACGCGCGCTACGGCGTCAGGTGCAGAGGTGACGAGTTGTCCTCCATCCCAAACCGGATCGCTCGTGATGCCACGCAGCTGATCGATGATCTCAGCGACGGAAACCCCCGAGCGCAGGCTGAGGGAGATGAGGCGCGAGACCGCCTCCAAGTAGGCCTGATCTGCGCTGCCCGCCTTGCCGATGGCGGTGAACACCTCGAAAGGCCGGCCCGATGCGTCGAAGTTAACGGTGACATAGGCGTTGCCGTGGGCGGTGCGCACCCGTTCGGTTACACCCATGATGGTCTTGGGGCGCTCGCGCTTAGCGAGCTCCGCGCTTGGCGCGGCGGCGCGCTCACCCGTCTCCAGCACCTGGGTCGGTTTGCTGCCGTCGCGGTAGACGGTGATGCCCGTGCAGCCGAGCGAGTATGCCAGCGCGTAGGCACGCTCGACGTCGTCGCATGTCGCGTCGCTGGGCATGTTGATTGTCTTGGAGACTGCGAGGTCGGTGTGCGCCTGGAAGGCCGCTTGCATGCGCACATGGGCTTCGTAGGGAATCTCCATCGCCGTGGCGAAGAGTGCCTTGACGTCATCAGGGACACCCTGGATGTGCTGGACGGAACCAGTACGTACCACCTCCCGCATCAACTCCTCGCTCCAGAACCCCCTCTCGCGGGCAACGCGTTCGAAGTTGGGGTTGATCTCACTGAGCCTTTGGCCGTCGAGGACGTTCTTGACGAATGCGAGCGCAAACAGCGGCTCGATGCCGGATGAGCAACCGGCGATGGCGCTGATCGTGCCCGTGGGCGCGATGCACGTCCGCGTTGCGTTCCGGTAGCGACCGTCGCGGGATGCGGGATACGCTCCGCGCGCATGCGCCAACTCCGCCGACACTTCGGCCGCAGCCTCGTCGATGCGCCCCATCACGTCGTGCGCCAGAGCCAGCGCCTGGTCGCTCGCATACGGGACGCCCAGGCGGATGAGCGCGTCGTGCCAGCCCATGACGCCGAGCCCTACCTTCCTCGTTTTCGCCACCGCTTGCGCGACCGCGTCGACAGGGAATCCGCTGGCGCTGACCACGTCATCAAGGAAGCGGGCGGCGGTGCGCACCGTCGCCTCCAGTGCATCCGTTTCGATGCGCCCGCCGACGACGAATGCCGCAAGGTTGACGGAGCCGAGGTTGCAAGCCTCATTCGGCAGCAGTGGCACCTCGCCGCAGGGGTTGGTGCTCTCGAGCTCCCCCAGGTGCGGTGTGGGGTTACGCCGGTTGGCCTGGTCGATGAAGTAGATGCCCGGATCGCCGGTGCGCCACGCGCTGTCGACGATTTGCCGCCATACCTCGCGCGCTTCCACCGTTTCGGCAACCTCGCCGGTGTGCGGCTGTATCAACGGCCAGGGCGAGTCGCGCTCAACCGCCTCCATGAAGGCGTCCGTGATGGCGACGGATACGTTGAAGTTCTGAGCGGTTGCGTTATCGTCCTTCAGGTGGATGAACTGAAGTATCTCGGGATGGCTCACGGGCAGAATGCCCATGTTGGCGCCGTGGCGCTTGCCGCCCTGTGTAATCATGTCGGATACGTTGGAGAGCATCTCCAGCACGGCGATTGCGCCGCACGCCTCGCCGTGGGTCGTCGAGATATGCGAGCCGCGGCCGCGCAAGCGCCCGAATGAGTAGCCTGTGCCACCTCCGTACTTCTGCACTAGGGCGGTGGTGGTGGCTGCCGCCATTATCGACTCCATCGTGTCCTCGATGGGTATCACGAAGCAGGCCGACAGCGTGCCCTGCCCGGTGCCTGCGTTGAAGAGCGTCGGGGAGTTGGGCATGAAGCGCCCGGATGCCATCATCTCGTAGAAGCGCTCCGCCCACGCAGCCCGACCTTCCTCTTCAACACTTGCAACGACGTCTGCCACGCGACGGAAGAGGCCCGCGGGCGATTCGCCGGCGAGCAGGTAGCGCGCCTTGAGGATGCGCAGCGCATTGTCACTCAGCTGGGGGGTAGTGGCCATGGCGCAATTCTACATTGCGCGGTCCTGCCTAGGGCTATGGAACCATGATGCTGGGCTTGCGTCCCCGCCGCAGCCTGGGCTTGGGCGGCGCCGCCGATTCGTTGGGAATCAGCGTCAACTGACCCGTATCGTCGATCTCGCCACTCGCCTCGACCGACTCTAGCGCCTGTATCTCGCGGATGAACATGTCAAGGTCGGCGAAGTCGCGGTAGACGCTTGCGTAGCGCAGGTAGGCGACGGGGTCGAGGGTACGCAGGCGCTCCATGGTGATCTCGCCGATACGAGCCGCCTTTACTTCGGCGCGGCCAATCCGGCGGATGTCGCTCTCGATCTCATCAGCCAGCTTGTCGACCGCTCCCGTTGGCAACGGGCGCTTGACGCATGCCAGGCGGAGGGAGCGTAGCAGCTTCTCGCGCAGGAACTCCTCGCGCCGCCCGTCGCGCTTCTCGATGAGCAGCACCTCCTGCTGAATGCGCTCATAGGTAGTGAAGCGTGCACCGCATGCGTTGCACTCGCGACGGCGCCTGATCTCGTTGCCGGTATCGCGCGAGTCGGTGACTCGGGAGTCGGGGTCGCCACAATGCGGACAGTGCATAGTCACCCTGTTGGGCGGCCCCCGCCGTTGTTGAGGCGAACGGGGGCCGCCACATCTTCAGGTCGTGTACGCCAATATATTGTATGTAAACGTGCCGCGGCTACCAGATACCAGCGCCGCTCCCCCGCTTTTGAGGGATTTGCTAGTTATCACAGCAGCAGCAGCGTCTGTCAAGTGGTGCGCACATTGATTCCACCACATGCTTGGAATATGGAACCTATGTGCCCAATATCTAGTGCAATATCTGGGCGGTGATGCAAAAGTCGCTCCTGATGAAGAAATCGACCGCTTGATGAAAAATGCCAAGCGCGTCAGCGCATCCGCCTCTTCGCTGTGAGATTGACGCACCCGGCGCCCTCTACAAAACTACCCCCTGCCACAACCTCTGTGTGCTGGTCCGTGCGATGTACGACTGGGGGCTTACACCTGAATTCGGCGGCTCCACCGAAGAACCGCCTCAAGAGCCGCTATAGCGCTCCCGGAGGGCCAAGTACTCGTCGGCAGCCTCATGTATCGAGTCCTCGATGTAGTCCGGTAGTCCCACACTGATAATGTTCGACCTGCGCACATCCCAGACGCCAAGCCGTGCAAGGCCGTCCCATCTGCGGCGCCCACCGCTCATGTAGCGCCCCTCGGCAAGCAGGTAGAGCAAGGCAGTCAAGGCGGAGGGACCGGGCATCTCCTTGTCGAAGCACAATTTCAGAATCCAGGGCGTATCGTCGTCAAATGCCCCCGTCGGTATCCATATCCTGGGGCGCAGCCCTACCTCCGGGTCTACCTCGATGCGCAGGCCAGCGCCGCCCCCTATACACAACTCGACAGGATCGACCCTGAAATAGCTGGCGTTGCCAGAGCGCCACAGCGCTGCGTATGACTCCTGGACAGCCCAGTAGTGCTCGCGTTTTGCCTGATTCCTGCTCGTGCGCATGTCATGGGACTCAAGGGCCTCTGACGGGTCGCTGCAGGCCAACTGGTCGATGTCGTTTGTCTCCCAATGACGCACGCGCAAATGGTCCTCCAGTTGAAGGTAGTAGGATGGGCCACCCTCACCACGCTCGGCAAAGTGCCTCTCGCGGTCTGCAGCGTCCTTAGCGTAGAACTTCGCAAATGTGAGCATCGGGACTGGTCGCATCACGTCAATGTCTTGTTCGCCTGATTCTTCTGGCCCGAGGCCGAAGACGCCGGTCTGACGGTACGTCAGGCTGAATGCCCGGCGACCAAACTCGCGGTCGTCTTGATGCATCCTTCGGCAACGCCCACAAACATCATAGAAGGTCGCAGACCGCCTATGCCAAGTCCATTGAGTGTCGTCGCAGAGGCGGCGATAATCGCGCTTGCCCGCCCTGTACCAGTAGTGGGTGCGTGGGTCCGGGCCAGTCTGGGCGACCGTCAAACGCATCCGTAGCCGCGTACTGGGCGAATCAAGCATGACCTAGCGTCCTCATGCGGGCTTTTTTCGACAAAATCCTCAGTTGTTGCAAAAATCGGTTGGGCGTAGGGGTTTAGCAACAAGGCCGCAATATCTGAAGGTGTTCGGGACTCTCGCCCTGACCCTCCGGCGGGAGCGGCACAAAGAGCCCCTGCTCGCTCCCAAGAGGGGAGAGGAGAGAGCAGGACGGGGAGAGTGGCCTCTTCCACCGAGCCTGCCCCTGGGCCGACCCGTTGCCGGCCCAGGGAACAGTGCTCGGTAAGCAGCGCATGGAAGGAGGCTGTACCAGCGGCGCTGCAGGGGATTGTCGGCGCTGTCGGCTAGATGCGAAGCGACCTTGCCGAGCGCAGGAACGGCGGCAGGTCCATCTCCGCCTCCTCTCCCAGCGCACTGCGGAGGAAGGAGGAGATGGAGTCGTCGTCGCGCGTCAACAGGCTGCCTGCCTCGGCGGTCGGGAGACCGGTGGCGATGATGGTCACGCGCACCTCGTCCTCCATCTTCATGTCGGGCACCATGCCGAAGATGATGTTGGCGTCAGGGTCGACGACCTGGCCAATGGTGTTGGCCGCGGCCTGCACCTCGCGCAACGTAAGGTCGTTGCCGCCTGTGATGTTGAAGAGGATGCCCCGCGCGCCCTCGATGCTCACATCGAGCATCGGGCTCCTGATGGCGTTGCGAGCTGCTTCGACCGCCCGGTCCTCGCCGCTGGCGGTGCCGATGGCCATCCATGCGGGGCCCGCACCGCTCATGATGGTCTTGACGTCGGCGAAGTCGAGGTTGATCTCGCCGGGCACGGTGACGAGCTCGGCAATGGACTGAACGCCCTGCCGCAGCACGTCGTCGGCCACCTTGAAGGCCTGCTCAGCCGTGACCTCCTCCTCGCACATCGTGGTAAGGCGGTCGTTGGGGATGACGATGAGGGTGTCGACCCGCTCCTGCAGAAGGGCGAGGCCGTCGTCGGCGTTCTTGCCTCGCTTGCGCCCCTCGAAGCTGAAGGGCCTGGTGACGACGGCGATGGTCAGCGCTCCTGTCTCCTTGGCCACCTCGGCCATGACGGAGGCGGCGCCCGTGCCGGTGCCGCCGCCCATGCCGGCAGCGATGAAGATCATGTCGGCGCCGCGCACTGCCTCGTAGAGTTCCTCGCGCGACTCCTCGGCTGCGTCCCTGCCGATTGAGGGGTCGCCGCCGACGCCGAGTCCGCGGGTGAGCTTGTCACCGATGCGGATCTTGACCGGCACCTCCGAGCGAAGCAGGTGCTGGGTGTCGGTGTTGACCGCTAGGTACTCGACTCCCGGCACACGCTCCCGGTACATGCGGTTGACCGCATTGCAACCACCGCCGCCTACGCCGATGACCTTGACCTGGGCCATCCCGTCAGCGGGGGGTAAATGATTCACTCCGTACATATTCATCTCTTCCTTCTCCTTTACCCTTTTGCTCCTGGCGTTCGTTTCCCTGCGTTGACGGCGGCCCACCGCTTCGGCTCGGGCCGCGATTGGTGGTGTACTCAGGCAGGCACCTTGCTCCGGTGGTCCGACTGCCTGCCCCCAAGCCAGCTGCGCATCCGCTTGCCGATCGAGATCGGCGCGGAGGTGTCGAGCGCCACGGCGCCCGTGTGCTGGTGTCGGATTCCCCACAGGAGCAGCCCAACTGCTGTGGAGTACGATGCGTCCTTCATTGCGGCTGGGACGCCTAGCGTGGTGGTGGGCGCTCCGAGGCGTACGGAGCATGCCCCATGCTCAGCCAACAGTTCGGCAAGCCCCGGCAGCTTGGAAGTGCCGCCGGTCAAGACGACGCCGCCCGAGGGTACGCGCGAAAAGCCGGCGTCGCGGACGCGTCCGAGTATCAGCCGCACCAATTCCTCCGCGCGCTCGTTCAAGAGCTTGCTCATGGTCTCGGAGACGTGCGGGTCCACCTCCTTGTTGTCGGCAACGGCGGCGGAGTAGCGCAGCTTGGCCTCCTCCGCCTGCTCGGGCGCCAAGCCGAGCGCAAGCGCAAGGTCGTTGGTGAAGTGGAAGCCGGCAATCGGGATCGCTGAGGTGTAGCAGACCGCCCCGTCGGTGAAGATGGCCACGTCGGTCGTGCCGCCTCCGCTGTCGGCCAGGACAACGCCGACCTCGCGCTCGTGGGCCGTGAGGACGGACTCGGCGCTGGCAAGATGCTCGAGCACCATGCCCTTTACGGGGATGCCTGCCTTTCGTACGACGCGTGCGATGCTGCGCAGTTCCTCGCGGTCGCCCAGGACCACGTGCGACTCGGCGCTCAGGCGCGTGCCGTTGAGGCCGATGGGGTTGCGCACGCCCACCTCTCCATCCGTTCCATCGACGACGTAGGTGCGCGGAATGATGTGCACCATCCGCCGCGCAGCGCTTACCTGCCTCGCCTCAAAGGACGAGCTGAGCAGCTTGTTGACGTCGGAGTCGGACACTGCCTGGTCGCCGTCGTCGCGCATGATGCTGGCTTCGACGTTGACGCAGCTCAAGTGCGCGCCTGTGACGCCAACGAATGCTGGCGGCAAGGGCTTGCCGTAAGCCTCCTTCGCATCGGCGATCGACTGGCGAACGGACCTGCTCAGTTCGTCAGGATCGACGACCAGGCCCTTTTGCATGCCGAACGAGGTGGAGTATCCGGCGGCGAGTATCTCCACGCCGCCGTTGGGCGAGACCCGGGCAACGAGGGTGACGACCTTGGTCGTACCGACGTCGATAGCCGTATAGAGCGTCTCTCGGTTCATCATGCTGTACGTGCCTCCTCCGACGCGATCTTTTGAGCAGTGCGCAAGCGCGCGCTGCGGCTACGCCGGTTTGCTGCAATCTCACTTGGCTCGGGCTTGACGACTCGCTTGGTCAATGGCTCGAGGCGTGCATCGTTGCGGACAAAGGCCTTGACGATGCGATCCTCGAGGGAGTGGTAGGCGATCGTGACGAGGCGCCCGCCCTCGACCAGGATTTCGACGGCCCGCGCGAGCCCCGCACGGAGCGCGCCCAATTCGTCGTTCACCGCTATGCGCAGCGCCTGAAAGGTGCGCGTGGCGGGGTGGGTGCGACCGCGCCGGTAGCCAGAAGCACGGGCTACGGTCTCCGCCAGCCGCGCGGTGTCTGTGATGGGCCGCGCCTGCACGATGGCGCGCGCGATCCTTCGGGAGCGTGGCTCCTCGCCGTACTGGTACAGCAAGTCGGCCAGCGCGCCCTCGTCCAATGTGTTGACCATCTCTTCCGCCGTCGGTCCCCCGCCCTGCCCGAACCGCATGTCGAGCGGCTCGCTCCGCCGGAAGGAGAAGCCCCGCCGCGCGACGTCCAGTTGGCGCGACGAGACGCCGAGGTCGAAGAGGACGCTGTCAGCCGGAATGAATCCTTCCGCGTGAGCGACGCTCCCGAGGTCGCGGAAGTTGGCGTTGACCATGCGGATTCGCTCGCCGTAAGGCGCCAGCATCGATGCCGCGACGTCGATGGCCTCGGCGTCCGCATCGAGGCCGAGCAGCCTGCCGGTGGGTGCACAGGCCTGGGCGATGCGCGCAGCGTGACCGCCGTTCCCGAGCGTGCAGTCGATGTAGGCACCACCATCACGGGGAGCCATGGCATCTAACACCTGCATACTCAAAACCGGCGTGTGAAGACCTTCCATCGTCTTCCTCTGGCGGGGCCCCAATGGGGCGGGATTACCTAAACCGAGCACGGCAAAAATTAGTTGTTATATAAGAAACAGTCAATCAATTTTCTAAGCATTTTCCGAATTCTGGAATCAATTTACACTCTTGTTTAGCAGTCTATAGACGTATAAATCAACATTGGCGGACGGGATTATTCAAGCCGATTGTATCTAGTCTATAGCCAGATACTAAACGTTGTATAAAAGTTCAAAATGATCCCCCAAAACCCTCGTTTCTCCATCCTGTCTGCTGCCCGCGTCGCGGTGCGGGTAGTCGCTGCGCAACCGGAGCCGGCAGGCGCTCGGGACGGGGCTAACCGCGCTGGTGCTCTGCTGCTATACTCCGCAACCGGCCGCCCCATCAGTAGTGGAGGGCAGGCCAGATCCCCCTGCTCCGCATGATGATTGCGGTCCGTATGGACGGGTGATGGAACGCTACCAGTCGGAATTTGTGCCGCCTGCGCGTGTGCTCATGGGCGCAGGCCCGAGCAACGTCCACCCGCGCGTCATCCGTGCGATGACCGCCTCGCTCCTCGGCCACATGGACCCCGACTTCCTGCAGGTGCTGGATGACGTGAACGCGATGCTGCGCGTCGTGTTCCGCACCAGCAGCGCCTTCACATGGCCGGTCTCGGGCACCGGCACCGCCGGCATGGAGGCCGCCATCGTCAACATCGTCGAGCCGGGCGACACGGTGGTGGTCGCGGCCAACGGCTATTTCGGCGAGCGTCTCTCCGAAATAGCGCGCAGGGCGGGCGCGAACGTCGCCACGGTGCACTTTGCGTACGGCGAGCCAGCCTCGCCTGAGCGCATCCGCGACGAGCTAGCGCGCCACCACTCGGTGAAGGCGGTCGCGGTCGTCCACGCCGAGACATCCACCGGTGTCCTCTCGGACGTGAAGGCCGTGGCGGAGGTCGCGCACGAGCATGGCGCACTCGTCATCGTCGACGCCGTTACTTCGCTCGGCGGAGTGGAGTTGCAGGTGGGCGCGTGGGACATCGACGTGGCCTACTCGGGCACACAGAAGTGCCTGGCATGCCCGCCGGGGCTCGCACCCATAACGTTGAGCGACCGGGCGGTCGAGACGCTCCGGCTCCGTAAGACGCCCGTCCAGAGCTACTACCTGGACATGAACCAGTTGCGCTCCTACTTCGAACTGCGTGGCTACCATCACACGGCACCCATCAGCAACCTCTACGGGCTGCGAGAGGGGTTGCGCGTGCTCTTGGAAGAGGGCGTCGAGAATAGCTGGCGGCGGCATGCGCGCGCCGCGGGCGGCCTACAGGCCGGCCTTGAGGCGATGGGCTTGAGCCTGTTCGCCGGCGAGGCGAACCGCCTGCCGTCGCTGGCGACCATCAACGTCCCGGAAGGCGTCGACCCGGCGGCAGTCCGCAAGCATCTGCTCGACCACCACAGCCTCGAGATCAGCTCCGGGTTGGGGGAGATTGCCAATTCCGTCTGGCGCGTGGGGCTGATGGGCTACAACGCAACGGAAACGAACGTCTTCCTGTTCCTCTCGGCGCTGGAGGAAGCCCTGCTGGCGCAGGGCTTCGAACTACCGGCGGGTGCGAGCCTTGCGGAGGCGCAACGCGCGATGCTGAACGGCGCCTAGGGCTTTTCGGCACGCAGCACCAGCACGTCCCAACCCCACCTGATCGTGTCCTCGTCGCGCTCCATGGCGAACGCCGCGACGTGGTCCGGCCCGACGTCGCGAAAGTCGACCTCCAACGCGCGCGTCTCTTCTTCAGACACGTGCGCGCGCGCGCACCAGTCGACGAACTCCAGCCAGACCCTGGTCATTGCCGTATCGGTAACGCGCATGCCGGCCGCCTCGACGGAGCGCTGCCAGCCGATGGGTGAACGGTTGCGGACATGACTGGGGTCGCGGCGTTCCTCCACTTCGTTCATCCAGTCGGCGATAGCCCTATCTTCGGGCGAAACGGTGTCGCAGAAGACGAAGACGCCGGTCGGCTCGAGAACACGCGTGACCTCCGCAAGCCATGCGTCGGGATCGAGGAAGTGGTGAGCGGCGGTACGGCAGGTGAGCAGGTCGATCGAGGCATCGCGAAAGGGCAGCGACTCGGCGGCGACGAGAACGCGCTCGACGCCCTTGATCTCGCGCTCCTTGGCGACGCGGGTCACCTGCGTCAGCATCTCACGCGTCAGGTCAGTAGCGAGTACGGTGTCGGCAAACGGCACGGCGGCGAATGCAGTGAAGCCGGGGCCGGTGGCAACATCGACCGCCGTGGCAAAGCGCCGCCCGTCTTTGGCCAACGCCTCTTCCACCAGGCGCAGGCTGTCCCCTGTGCGGTGCGCTGCGCTGGTGACGTAGTTCGCCGCCGTCGCGCCGAACTGCTGCTGCGATGAGCGTTGGGGGGGCTGTTGCATGCGCGCATCATAGCGCGGATTGAGAGTGGCTGCGGCCTACGCGGTCTCGACGACCAGCACACGCTCGCGGCCCGCTAGGTCATGCGCAGCTAGCATGCGCGCTTCGGGAAACGCAACGCTCGCGGCCGCCTGTGCCTCCGCCATCTGCGACGGCTCGAGTTCGCAGAGCAGCACGCCGCCGTCGCGCAGAGCGCCAGGTGCGGATGCAAGGAGTGCGCGCACGAGGTCGAGGCCGTCATCGCCGCCGTCGAGCGCCTCGCGCGGCTCATAGCGGCTCACTTCCGGCTCCAGGAGTGGGACTTGCGACGCCGGCACGTAGGGCAGGTTGGCGACGATGGCATCGACGCGCTCCGGCAGCGGCTGCAGCAGGCTGCCATGGTGCAAATGCACGCGTGCCAATACGGCGTGGCGCTCCGAGTTGCGCGCCGTCAGGTCGAGCGCAGCTTCCGATATGTCGATGGCGTGGATACGCGCGCCGGGCAGCGCGACGGCAAGCGCGATGCCGAGCACCCCGCTCCCGCAACCAACGTCGGCGATGACGGCGGATGCTTCGCCGGGGGGGCGCAGCAGGCGCAAGGCCTCCTCTACCAGCCTCTCGCTGTCGGGGCGGGGGATGAGGACTCCTGGCGCGACCATGAAGTCAAGGCCGTAGAACTCCCGCTGGCCCAACAGGTAGGCGATGGGCTCGCGACGCAGCCGGCGCTGGAGTAGCGCATCGACGGCTTCGCACCCCGCGTCGTCCAGCTCGTCACCCAAACGCGAATACAAGGCGGCGCGGTCGATGCCCAAGGAGCACATGAGAAGCAGCTCCGCCTCGAGTTGCGCGTCAGCGATGCCCGCACGGGTGAGGCGCCGCTCCGTCGAGCGGAGCAGCACACGCACCATCGTCACGCGACCGCCTCTCCGAGCAACCGCGCCTGCTCGTCTTCCAGAAGCGCTGCGATGACGCGGTCGAGCTTGCCGGCAAGTATGTCGTCGAGGCCATGGACGGTGAGGCCGACGCGATGGTCGGTCAGGCGGTCCTGCGGGAAGTTGTACGTTCGCACCTTCTCGGAGCGCTCGCCCGTGCCGACCTGCGAGCGGCGCAACTGGCCGGTGCGTTCCTGCTCCTCACGCAACTGCTGCTCCAGGAGGCGGGAACGGAGAACGGTCATCGCCTTGGTCTTGTTCTTCAGCTGCGAGCGCTCGTCCTGCGAAGTGACGGTGAGGCCGGTGGGCAAGTGAACGATGCGCACCGCTGTGGCCACCTTGTTGACATTCTGGCCGCCCGGGCCGCCCGAGTGATAGATGTCGATGCGCAGGTCGGCGTCCGCAATCTCGACGTCCACCTCCTCCGCCTCGGGGAGGACGGCGACGGTGGCGGTGGAGGTGTGGATGCGCCCCTGCGCCTCCGTGGTAGGCACGCGCTGGACGCGATGCACCCCGCTCTCGTGCTTGAGGCGCCCGAACGCGCCGCGCCCGTCCACCTCAAAGACGATTTCCTTGAAGCCGCCCTGCTCGGTAATGCTGGAGCTAACGACGTCGACGCGCCAGCCGCGCTCCTGGGCGTAGCGGGTGTACATACGGTAGAGGTCGGCGGCAAAGAGCGCCGCCTCGTCGCCGCCCGTCCCTGCGCGCACCTCCACGATGGCCTTCTTGTCGTCGTTCGGGTCCCTAGGCGCTAGCGCCTGGGTCAGCTCCCCTTCCAACGCCGCGACGCGCTCCGATAGCGTGGCGTGCTCCGCCTCGGCCAGCTCCGCGAGGTCGGGGTCGTCGTCCTTGGTGAGAGCGGCAGCCTCCACGAGCGCACTTTTCGCCTCCTCAAGGCGCTCGTAGAGCAACACGACGGGTTGCAGTTCCGCGCGCTCCTTGGCAAGCCTGCCGACCCGCTCAGGGTCGGAGACGACATCGGGCAGTCCGAGCATCTCTTCGATCTCGGCGTTGCGCGCAATGATGGTCGTAAGCCTGTCGTTCGCCATGGCCTTACACCACAAAGCCCCCAAGGAGGGGGCTGCTGCAGAAGTATACCACCGGGGGCCCGCACGGGCGGTTGCCGTTACACTATAGGCGTGAGGTCACTGCTATCGGCCCGGCCCCGCAGGCGGCTACTGCTGGCGCTCCGCGCCGCGGTCGCCGCAACCTTGCTCATTGCCGGGCTAACAGGCCTCGTGCGCGGCCAGTCAAACGGCAGCGAAGCCGTCCTCATTCACCTGGACGATGCCGTCAACCCGACGACCGCCTCCTTCCTGGCTGGTGCGCTGGAGGCGGCGGCAGAGAACGGTGCGGCCGTAGCCATCGTGCGCATCGACACACCGGGCGGGCGCGCTGATGCGATGCGAGATATGGTCACCAGCCTGCTCGACGCCCAGTTGCCGACCGTCGCCTACATCTCGCCTGCGGGAGCCCGCGCGGCATCGGCGGGAACGTTTGTCACAGCCGCGGCGCACGTTGCGGCGATGGCGCCGGGCACCAACATTGGCGCCGCCTCACCCGTTGACGCAACTGGCGAGGACCTGCCGGAGACACTCGAGGGCAAGGCGACGGAGGACCTGGCGGCGTTCATTCGCGAGGTCGCCGGCCTGCGAGGGCGCAACGCCGGCGCGCTGGAGGAAGCAGTACGCGAGGCCAAGGCCTACGGCGCCTCCGAGGCCGCCGAGCTCGGCATCGTCGACCTGGTAGCGGTGGACGTGCCCGACCTATTGCGCCAGATTGACGGGCGCGCCTTCACCGTCAAAGCGGCTGACGGCAGCGAGACGACGGTGACATTACTGACAACGGGCCTCACGGTGACGGAGGTGCGCCCCACGCTGCTCAGCCGGATGCAGTCATTCCTTGCGGACCCCAGCATTGCCTACCTGTTACTGACGCTGGGGTGGGTGCTGCTATGGGTGGAGGCGATAAGCGGCTTCTCCACTATCGTCGCTGGTCTGACAGGCGCTCTGCTGATGGGATTGGGCTTCGTTGGGCTGGTCAACCTGCCGTCGCAGTGGCTGGGCGCGGCGCTCATCGCGGCTGGATTGCTGCTGGCCATCGGCGAGCTCAACGTGGATGGATTCGGCGTGCTGGGAGGCGCGGCGATCATTGCCTTCGTCGCAGGCTCCGTCCTCCTTCTGCTCCACTTCGGAACGCCGACGCCCGTGTGGGGTGGGCAGACGATCAACCTCGCCCTGTTTATCCCGATCGTGAGCATAGTCTCGGTAGGCGGCGGGCTAGTGGTCTACAACATCGTCACGGCGCGGCGGCGCAAGTATCCTGCCGTTGCGCGGCGTATGCTTGTTGGAGCAACGGGGCGCACCAAGACGGCCTTGTCGCCGGAAGGCGGCGTGTTCGTTCACGGGGAGGACTGGCGCGCCAGGCTGGTAGGCGGTGGACGCATCGAACGCGGGACTGAGGTCCGCATCGTCGGGGCGGACGGAGCCACGCTCCTCGTCACCCCTGTAGTGGAAGGGACTGGAACGTAGGGAGAGAAGAGAGCGCGACGCTAAGGAGGATGTCAAATGGTCTGGGGAGTAAACGTCGTAAAGCAGTACGAGCGCATGATCGTGTTCACGTTCGGGCAATACTCGGGCGTTCGCGGCCCGGGGCTCCGCTGGCTGTGGCCATTCATCAACAACGGCTCGACGCGGGCAGACTTGCGCGAGGTGCCGATTCCAATCCCGCGTCAGACGAGCATTACGCGCGACAACGCACCCATCGACATCGACTTCTTCGTCTACATGCGCGTGCTGGAGGACAGGCCAGAGGATACGGTACTGCAGGTGAGCAACTTCGAGGCCGCGGCGCAGGCGCTCGCCATGACCAGCCTGCGCGCCGTCATCGGCGAGATGGAGATCGACGAGGTGCTCTCCAAGCGCGAGGAGATCAACTCGCGTCTGCAGGTGAAGCTGGACGAGGTAACGGTGAACTGGGGCGTGAAGGTCACGCGCGTGGAGATACGCGAGGTCGAGCCGCCACGCGACGTGCAAGACGCGATGAACCGCCAGCTGTCGGCGGAGCGCACACGGCGCGCAGCCGTCACCGAAGCGGAGGGAGAGCGCGATGCGGAGGTGAATCGTGCCGACGGCGAGAAGCGCGGCGCGATCTTGCGCGCAGAAGGCGCGCGCGAGTCGGCCATCCTCACTGCAGAGGGCGACCGTCAGGCGACGATACTGCGCGCGGAGGGGTTCGCGCAGGCGCTCGAGCGCATCAACACCGCCGCGAGCCAGGCCGACACGCGCACGATGAGCCTGCAGTACATGGAGACGATGAAGGACATCGGCGCAAGTCCGTCGACCAAGTACATCTTCCCCATGGAGTTCACGAACCTGCTCGACCCCATCACCCGAATGACGCGCGGCGAGCGCCCGGACGGCGGGGAAGGGAAGTAGCCGGGGCTAGTTCCCGACGGCGTTCAAGTGCCGCTCGTACGCGAATATGCGCGCGCGGGCATGACCGGTGATTTCGCGGGCGATGCCGTACTGCTCCAGCACCATCATCGCCGACGAAACGGCGGGGAATGAGAGCCCCGTTCGCTTGCTCGCCTCGGTGATCGAGAGAATCGGGCACTCCTTCAGCGCCTCGTGCAGCCTGAGGGTGGATGCCGCACGGCGCCCTGCGTCGCGCTCGATGGTCGCGCCGTCATCCGCGAACACTTCTGACAGCCGCCGCGACGCCTCCGTTGCGTGCTCAGCCGTCTCACGCACGCCATCGACGAAGTAGGCCAGCCATGCCTCCCAATCGCCCGAGCCATGCGCCGCGTTCAGCAGGTCGTAGTAGTCGCCACGGCGCCGCAGGAAGTAGTCGCTCAGATAGAGCAGCGGCTGGCGCAGCACTCCTGCCTTGCACAGCACGAGCGTGACGAGCAGCCGCCCGATGCGGCCGTTGCCTTCCACGAAGGGGTGGATGGCCTCGAATTGGGCATGAGCCAGCGCTGCGCGCACCAGCACCGGCAAGCCCCAGCTGCGAGCGTTGAGGAAGGACTCCAACGCCCCCATGCAATCGGGGACGGCAGCGGGCGGCGGCGGGACGTGGCGGGCGGCGGCAGGGTTCGGCCCGCCAACCCACACCTGGACTCGGCGGAACTCACCGGGTGAGCGCTGCGCGTTCCCGTCGTGCGCGAACAGGACCGCATGCATCTCACGCAGCAGCCGGTTCGACAGCGGAATCCCCTCTTCCAGGCGGGATAGTCCGTGCTGCAAGGCGGCTACGCTGCCGGCAGCCTCAGCTGCAGCGGCCGGCGCTGCCAGCGTCCCGTCCACCTCGTAGAGCAGCAGGTCAGACAGCGACACCTCGACCCCCTCGATCTGCGAGGACAGTACGGCCTCCTTGCGGACGCAGGTGTCAATGAAGACGCCCGGATCCGGCAGCTGCATTGCGGCGCCGTCGAGCCTGCCGATAGCGAGCGTCGCGTCCTCGAGCGCCTGCTGCAGCGGCCCATCAAGCGCGACAGGCGGCGACGGCGGCAGCGCATGCGGGACGAAGGCGCGCACCTCCTCGCCCTCGACGCCTACCGTCTCGTATCGCCCTGCTGCCTCACGCCGCACCGACGCTACCCCGTTACCAGAAGTCGAATACCGCGCATCCAATTAAACGTTAGCGGAGAACGTTTAACAACGGAGTTGAAGCGCGGGAGTGGCGGGGATGCGCAGGAAGTCTTAGAGCACTTCTTCCAGCAGCTCTACAAACTTCTCCTTGTTGAGCAGGCCGGAGAAGCTGCGGTGGACGGCGCCGTCCGCGGTCAGGAAGATGGTGGTGGGCATGCCGAGCACTTCGAAATCGCGGACAACCGTCTCCTCGAACGTGGTGCCCGAGGGGTAGGTGATGCCCAGCTCGTCGAGCAGCGCCTGGCCGTCCTCGCGCGTGCCGAGCAGCATGAAGGGACCGATGTCCAAACCGACGAGCAGGAAGTCGTCAGCACGCTCGTCATAGACCTCCTGGAAGTGCGGCATCTCGGCGCGGCAGGGAGGGCACAAGCCCGCCCAGAAGTTGAGGACGATCGGCTTGTCCGTGCGCTCGATCAACCGATGGAGGCTTACCTCATCGCCACCGAAGACGTCCTGGTTGTTGTAGGCGACAATGGTCACGTCGGGGACGCCAATCTCAGCGTCGCTGCTGCCATTGCCGCCACCACAGGCGGAGGCAGCCCCGACGGTCGCCAGCGCGAGCACCAGGAGGGCGGCGCGGGCGCCTCGACGAAGACGCCGGATCATGCCCCGTCCTCCAGCGCGTACAGTTCGGTGTCCGGGTAGAAGTCGCTCCATGCAAACCAGAAGGAGACGAAGGAGCGGAGCTGCTGCAAGCGTTCACCCTTCAGCGGACCCGCGCTAGCCGAGCCGCTGAGGAGCGACCACGTCGAGCCGGTTTCGGCGTCGCGCATAGCCTGCTGGTCAGGCTCGAATGTCAGGAAACGTCCATCGGCAGGTGTGCGGCTGTAGACCGCGCTCGCGCCGGAATTGGGGTCAAACACGACGACGATGGGCTCACCATTGTAGGTGTCGTTGACGACGGAAGCAGATCGGAGTGAGCTGAAGTCGTAGGCGCGGGCGGTCTCGCCCCAGTCGAGGCCGATGACCAGCTCTTTCGGCGGAAGGCGGTCGTCGGGATTGGTCTCGCCCTGTATGCCCGCTGCGTTGCGCAGGTAGTAGTCGTAGTACGGGTCGATTCTCGGGCCGCCGGAGAGGGATCGATCGAGCAGCAGCGTGTCGGGGTGCTCCATCGACCAGCGCTCCCACGTCGTCAGTTGCGCGGGCAGCAGTTCCAGCTTCGTACCGGCGAGCACCCCCTCGACCGCTTCGGTGAGGAACTGGCTCCAGAGCGTGTCGGTCTGATGATCGTAGAGCACCACGGCGTTCATGATCAGTTTACCGGATACGCCGAAGGTGAGCTCCTGCCCCTCGATCTCGCGGGCAAAGACCATGCCCGTAAAGCAGAGCGGTCACCATGTCACCACGATGGGTCTGCCGCCGACAGTATCGTTGACGACCTCGTGGGAAGAGAGCTGGGAGGTGGAGTAGGCGCGGTGGTCGCCGTCGATGGAGACGCCGATGACGAGGTCCTGCGGCACCATTTGAGCGTCAGCATCCACGCCGCTGACGAATACGGGATTGAGGATGGCGGGAATGGCATCCTTGGGCAGCACCGTCCTGATGTCGAGCGAGCGGGCGGGCGTTGGCAGCGGAGCAAGCGTAGGAGTCGCGGTTGCAGCCAGCGTCGGCAAGGGCTCATCGCCGTCGTCGGGCGTGGTGCAGGAGAGGGCGGACAGTAGGGCAATTCCACCGAACGCTATGGCGGCGGCGAAACCGCCGCGAGGCGGTGCTAAACCGCGCACTCGCCCTCGCCGCGCTCCAGCTTGTAGAGCACCGTCTTGCCCCAGTCCATGTAGAAGTCGAGCGTATCCTTGGAGAGTGGTCCTATCTCCTTGAACTCGGCGAGTATGGCCTCGAATGCGTCGAGCCCCACGCGGTGGACGAAGTCGTTGAACTCCTCACCCTGCGTGCGCTGGTCCTGGTAGTAGTCGAGCACCCGGCGCACGGCGGAAGGGACGTGCTTGGAGGGCACCTTGACCTTGACGCGGTTGCCGTAGGCCAGCCGGCCTTCGTCATAGTGGCCGCCCAGGTAGACCTCGAACGCCGGTATCTGGTTGCCATCCGGCCCCTTGATCGATGCGCCCTGGAAGCCGATGTGCGCCAGGTGATGGCGTCCGCAACCGTTGGGGCACCCCGAAGCCTTGATGTGCAGCTTCTTTACGAGCGGGTCCTCCAGCAGGCCGTTCCAGCCGGCCATCGCGTCGGTGATCGAGCGGTTGAGGCCCATCGACGAGGTGATGCCCAGCTTGCACGAGTCGGTGCCCGGGCAGGCAGTCACGTCGCTAATGGTGTGGACCTCTGCATCACCGAGGCCGATCCGCTCAAGCCCCTTCCAGACATCGTGAAGCTTGCCATCGGGCACCCAGCGCAGCGCAATGTTCTGCTCGGCGCCGAGGGCGATGGTGGAGGAGCCGTGCTCACGAGCGAGTGCGGCCAGTGCGCGGAACTGCTCGGGTGAGAGGTCGCCAAGCGGCACCTTGGCGTAGACGACGTTGTAGCCCTGCTGCGTTTGGGCGAAGACGTTCGTCTCCTTCCAGAGCATGTACGCCTTGACGTCGCTGCCCGCGGCCGCATCGGGAACAGGAGCCGGCGGCTCTTCCTGCGCGGAGGCCATGAGGGGTGCCGGGTCGAAGTCGCCCTCGAGCGCCCACTCCTTCCCCAGCTCTTCTTCAACGAGGGCGCGCACGGCGTCGATGCCCTTGCGGTGGATGAGCACCTTGATGCGCGCCATCATCTTGTTCTGGCGCAGCTCGTCGGCCTGATTGAAGACGCGCAGCGCCGCCTCCGAGACGCGCAGGTAGTCATCGACGGGGACGAATTCGTAGAGCGTCGCGGCCTCCTTGGCCATGATGGAGGTGCCGCCGCCGATGACGATCTTGAAGCCTTTGACGCCGTCGCGGACGCGCGCCACGAACCCAAGGTCATGCATCCCAACGAGCGCCGGGTCGTGCTCGCCCGACGAGAAGGCCGTCTTGAACTTGCGCGGCATCGACTGCGTAACGGGATGGCGAACGAAGCGGCGCACAAAGGCGACGAGGTAAGGGGTGATGTCGAAGACCTGCCTGGGGTCGACGCCCATCATGGGGTCGGCGATGACATTGCGGACGGTGTTGCCGCACGCCTCGCGCGTGCTCAGGCCCGCCTCGCCGAGCACGCGCATGACAGGCGCAGCATCCTCCAGCCTGATGTGGTGCAACTGGATGTTCTCGCGAGTGGTGATATGCCCCTTCTTGAGTGGGGCGTAGCGCTCGACGACGTCGGCCATCGCGTCGAGCTGGTCGGCAGTTCCGAGTCCGCCGGGAAACTTGATGCGCATCATCTGCGCATCGGGCTGGCGCTGTCCGTAGACGCCGCGCCGCAGCCGCCACGGCTGGAACGTCGTCTCATCAATGGCACCAGCTCGCAGGCGGGCCAATTCCGCCTCAAACTCGTCGGGCTCGACCGCGAGGTAAGGGATGACACCCTTGGTGTTGTCCATCAGACCAAGTTGAGAGGAGGTGGCCATAAGGGCTCCTTGCCGTTGCACTGACGCTGGCTTCACCAACGAGCATGGGTCTGACATCAAAAGCGCCCCATGAACGAGAGCGTCACAGGGCGCAGCACCGCCGTGGGGCGGTTGCGGCCCTAACGCATCGTGGGACAGCAGCGCTTGTCCATGCGCCTACAGTAGCAGCCGCGCGTCCCGCCCGTCAACGACACAACACCCGTCGAAACAGGAATGCGAAAGCCATAGGGCCTGTTCTACGGGGTTCCTATACTCGTGCGCGGGCAACCCCGGCACTGCACGGAGTATTCCCGCGTCAACGAATGCAAGGGAGGCCACTCATGCCGATCGCTATACGTCTCCTATCCGTCTACCTCAGTCTCGTGGGGCTCGCGGTGGCAGTGCATTTCATTGCCGTCGCTTGGTACCACCCTGGTGGGGATGAGCCGTATCCCATCTGGGAGATTCTGGACTACTTCATGGCTGTTGCCCTGCTCATCGGCATCGTCAGCGCGTTCGTTCACAAGCAGCGCTATGACCGGAGCGAAGGTGGAGACCTCCCGGGATTCACGAGCGTCAACGCCATCTTCTACGGCACGCTTGCCGTGGCGATCCTCTTCTTCTGGAACTGGTCCCACTTGCTGCGGGAGACCGGAGGCGCCGACTGGCTGGTCTGGAACTTCCTGGACGTTGGCATACCGCTGGCACTGGCCGCAGCCGGCAGGCAGCTGTGGCGTTCCGCCTGAAAACGACCGGTGGACTGAAGGCCTAACACTGAGCCTCGGACATTAGGAGATAACAACCATGGCCATACTGCTGAGATTGCTCTCCGTCTACGCGGTGCTGGTGGCGCTGCTAGTGGCCGTCAAATTCATCCTCGGCGTCGATCAGCCTGAATGGTCGGTTATCAACTGGCTCATGGCTGCCGGTGTCATCATCACGGTAGGCGGCGCGCTCTACTGCAAGAATCAACTGGAAGCAGACGAAGGCGCTGGGAATGACGCACGGCGCTTTCTCGATGTCAACGTTCCCTTCTATTCCGCCATGGCCCTCCTGCTCGCCTTTGCATTCCAGTGGTCGGCTGAGCTGAACGACCACGTGCAGCAGACAGTGGTGGCAAACGGCGAAGAGATGTCCATCGGCAGCCTCTGGGCGTACATCGACACGCTCTACATCGTGCTTACCGGCATGATTGGCGTGCGCATCTGGAGAGCAGCAGGCAGGGTGTAGGAAGCGAAACGCCAGCGAGCAGCAACGGGGGCATCACGAGCGGTGCCGCCGAACACGACGGTGGACCTAGAGAACGCCCACGGCCGGAGCAAGCCTGGCCGCCGCCTACTCGAACAAGCGGTGCACGACGCCGAAATCGAGGCCGGAGCGGGCACGGCACGCTTCCTTAGTGTGCACGTGCCTTTCAAGACAGCGGCAGTCCCCCTAGACGGCTGCGGCTTCCGGTGATCGGCATACCCGAACGTCCTGTTGTGGGGGAAGGTCTGGCCTCTCCAACACCGGCTCGCTCTGGATAGACGTCGACACGGTCGTCATCAACGTGGCCGAGATGACGGGCCTGCGACGGTGGATCGCTGCACGCAACATGTAGCACGGGTACAATGCCCTGAATGGCTGATCTACTTGAAGCGCGCGGGCTGACGAAGCACTACGGACCCACTATCGCGCTCGACAACGCGACCTTCAGCGTGCAGTCCGGCATTACCGGCCTGCTCGGGCCCAACGGGGCGGGCAAGAGCACGGCCATGAAACTCTTCCTCGGACTGATTCGCCCCACGTCCGGCACCGCGACCATTATGGGCGCAGAGCCGTACGGCTCGCCGGACGGGCGCGCACGCGTCGGCTACATGCCGGAGCATGATGCGCTGCCGCCCAACGTGACGGCGACGGAGTTCCTGATGCACATGGCGCAGGTAAGCGGGCTGCCCCCAGCGTTCGCACGTATGCGCACCGCTGACACCCTGCGCCACGTTGGGCTGGAGGAGGAGCGCTACCGCCCGCTTGGCGGCTACTCCACGGGGATGATGCAGCGCGTCAAGCTGGCGCAGGCGCTCGTCCACGACCCCGTGCTGGTGCTGCTGGATGAGCCGACGGCGGGTCTCGACCCGGCGGGGCGCGACGAGATGCTCGACCTGATCAAGCGCACGAGGCGCGCCTTCAACATCAGTATCATGCTCTCGACCCACCTGCTGGGCGATGTGGAGCGGGTGGCGGACGCCGTCGTCGTGCTGGAATCGGGCGCCGTCTCGCGCCAGGGTTCGGTCGCGCAGTTCACGGCGGAGACGGAGTCGCTGCTGGTGGAGATCGCCGACAGGCGTGATGAGTTCACCGCCGCGCTGCGCGCCAAGGGCGTGGTGCCCATCGAGAGAGGGCACATGCTTGTCGTCGAGGGAGCTGGCGACGCGGAGTACGACCTGATACGCGATGCTGTGGTTGAATCGAGCGCACGGTTGCGCAGGCTCACACCGCAGCGCGGGACGCTCACCGACATCTTCCGAGACGGCCCCGCATGACGATGCAAGGCCAGGCAGAAATCTATGACCTCGGCTACCAATCGTACGATGGGCCGAGAGAGGGCCGTAGCCGCGCGCGGCGGGCGGTATTCGAGAACGGCGTACGCACGCTCCTGGGCATTGGGCGCGGCGGGCGCGCCAAGATACTGCCCGTGCTGCTCTTCCTTGGCGCAATCTCCCCTGCGCTCGTCTTCGTCCTCATCCTCTCCATCGTGCCCGAAGGCGATTTCGTGCCCGGCCCGTCCGACTACTACGCCATTGTGGGCACGCTGCTGGTCATCTTTGGGGCAGTCATGGCGCCCGAGCTGCTGTTGTCCGACCGCCAGCACAACGTGCTGCAACTCTACCTCGTGCGTCCGCTGACCTCGACCGACTACCTTGTGGCGCGCTTCCTCGCCTTCTTCATCGTCGTGCTGGCGCTGGTGTACTCCGGCCAGGTCATCCTGCAAGCGGGCCTCATCCTTACGGCAGACGAGCAGCTGGAGTATGTGCGCGATAACTGGCTGGACATCCCACGCTTCCTTGCAGCGGGCGTTGTATACGCGCTGTTCATCACGGCAATCCCACTGGCTGTAACGACGGTGGTCTCGCGGCGCGCATACGTGGCCGCACTCGTCATCGGCGCCTTCCTCGTCTCCTCGATTTTCACCGACGGCCTCATCGCAGGGGATTGTACTGAGACGGTAGCAGTGGAAGGAGGCGAGGTTACTCGGGAGATCGAATGCACGCCCGTCATCGGCGATTCGGCACCCTACGTTGCGCTGGCCAACCTCTTTCAGACGCCTGCCAACATTAGCGACATGATCTTCGACGCAGAGCCGGGGGCGCCGTCGGCCACCGAGGTGGCCAAGCTGAACGCCGCATTCCCCGTCGCAACCTACATCGCGCTGACACTACTGCCATGCCTGCTGCTGTGGCGACGCTACAGGAGGCTGGCCCTATGACGACACACGCATCGCCCACCATCCAGGTGAACGCTGTGTCCAAGTGGTACGGCAACGTGGTGGCGGTGAACGACGTGACGTTCGACATCCACCCGGGCATCACCGGCATCCTGGGGCCGAACGGCGCGGGCAAGACGACGCTGCTGCACATCATTGCCGGACTCGCAGCGGCGTCGGAGGGTGAGGTGCGGGTGCTGGGAGAGCCATCGCGCGGCAACCCGGAGCTCTACCGGCGCATCGGCGTGATGGCGGAGCATGACGCGCTGTACCCCTTCATGACAGGCCGTGAGTTCGTGACGTTCGCCGCGCGTCTACAGGGCGTGCAGAACAGCGATGCGGTGGACGAAGCGATTCGTGCAGTCGACCTGGTGGAAGCACAGGGGCGGCGCATCGGGGGCTACTCCCGCGGCATGCGCCAGCGCATCCGCATGGCCGCGTCCCTCGTCCACGACCCGGAGGTGCTGATACTGGACGAGCCGCTCAACGGGACCGACCCGCGCCAGCGCCTCCACTTCGGCGAGATGGTGCAGCGATTCGCCGCCTCCGGCAAGACCGTGCTCATCTCCTCGCACATCCTGGAGGAGGTGGAGACGCTGGCGGAGCGCATCCTGCTGATGGTGAGCAGCAAGCTGGCGGCGTCCGGCGACTACCGCGCCATCCGTGAGAAGCTGGACGAGCGTCCGTTCATGGTGCGCGTGGTGGCTTCCAAGCAGCGCGAAATGGCGGCAGCGCTGGTGGGCAACCCCGCCGTCGAGTCGGTATCGCTCGCCGACGGCGCGATTGACGTCCAGACGGGCAACATCGGCGAGTTCCAGAGCGTGGTCGCGCGGTTGGCGCAAGAGGTCAGCAGCCGCCTCTACCGCGTGGAGCCGCTGGACGACTCACTGGAGAGCGTCTTTACCTACGTGGTGCAGCGGTGAGCGGCGCCCTCCTCATGGTGTCACTCCGGCAGGCGGCGAGCCTGAAGCGATTGGCAGTCATCGTCGTGTTTGCGCTGGTCCCGCTGGGCACGGCCATTGCCATCAGCGCCCTGGCGGGTGGCGAAGACCTGATCAGCAGCGTGCTCGACCCGTTGGTCATCGCAACCTTCTTGCCGATAGCGGTAATGACCATAGCGACGACGGCGTTCGGGAACGAGGTCGAGGACCGTACGCTGGGCCTGCTCACGATGAAGCCCGTTTCGCGGTTGTCCATCGTGCTCGCCAAGCTGGGCGCGACGGTGTTGGTAACGGCGCCGCTGGCCGTGCTCGTCGCCATCGTCGTCGCCGTGCTGGGGAGCGACGAAGAGAGCGTGGGGTCTGCAGCAGTTGCGGCGGGTGTTGCGGCGGCCTTGGGCGCGGCGGCCTACGGGTCGATATTCACGTGGGCGGGCCTCGTGAGCACACGCGCACTCGGCTTTGGATTGGTCTATGTGCTGCTCTGGGAGGCGCTGCTCGTGACCTTCGTCGAAGGCTTGCGCTACTTGAGTGTGCGCAGCTACATCATCGGCGTGATGCACGGAATGGAGAAGAGCGCATTCAGCGAGCTGGCCAACCGCTCCATCGAACTGCCTGCGGCGGTGGCCGGGGCCATACTCGCCACCGTCGTATTCGCCTACCTGACCGTGCGTCGGTTGCAGGCAATGGACGTGCCATAGGGATAGCCTTGGTGCACAGTCTCCTGGTCAGAGCGCGCTTGCGTGAAGAGCGCGCGGGCACGGCGTCCGAGATGGCACCTGAGTGTCAGATAGTGGGGTTGTCATGAAGCGTGAAGATGCCAAAGTCGTGGGTGTAGTGTCACTCATGGCCATTGCCGCCACCTTCTTTACCAGCCTGGGCGTGGTGGTGGACACGGCCTTTGCCCTCATCGGCCTGGGGTTGTCCGTGCTGGCCGCACTGCTCTTCGTCTACTGGTACATCCGATTCGGGCGCTAGCCCCGCCTATCGCCTCGGCCGAGGCGATGGGGCGGCGGGATTGGCATTCGATGCGGCGTTCATGCCGGCGGAGGGTATTTGTAACCGTTGAGCGCCCAGCAAGGGAGAGATCCGGCAGAGATGAACGCATTCCCCCACCTGGATCTGCGCCACCCTGCAGCACGATTAGGCCGGATTCGGACCTGGCCATGGGGACGGTCACAGGCATCCTCCCATTCGGCCAGCACGGCACAGTCCACCGGGCGCCATCTGCGACTATCGGGGCACCTGCGCAGCTTTTGAACCGGAAGGGTTTGTTGAATCAGCGCTGTGAAGAGTATTGACATCCATTTGCAAGGTGTGTAGGCTACGCTATTCGGGAGAGGTATGCCCTCCGCTGAAGCGCGCCCGCAACTCTGCCTCACACAATAGCGATTTCTCATCTGGCCTAGCTCATCACTAGGCCCTCTTGCCGTTGACGACGATTAGGTAGCAGACCAAGGAGTTCTCGATGGCCACGCTGGCAACGCCCACCTTCGCCCGCCCCTTCGAACAGCGCAAATCATTCGCGCATCTGCCCAACGTGCTGGAGCCCTCCAGCCTCGTTCAGCTTCAAATCGCGTCCTTCGACTGGCTGAAGCGCGAGGGCATTCGCGAACTGCTGGACGAAGTGAACCCGATACAGGACGTAACGGGGCGGCGATACGAATTGCAGTTCGGCGAATACGAGTTCCGCACGCCCAAGCTCACCGAGCAGGCCTGCCGGATGCGGGAGTCGACCTTCGAGGCTCCGATGTACGTCACCGTCAAGCTGGTCATCAAGGAGACGGGTGAAATCAAGGAGCAGACGCTCTACTTCGGTGACCTGCCGCAGATGACGGGGACGGGCACGTTCGTCATCAACGGCGCCGAGCGCGTCGTCGTCTCACAGCTCGTGCGGTCCCCCGGCGCCTACTTCATGATGGAAGAGACGGCCAGCATCCGTACGGCGCAGTCGAAGATCATCCCGTACCGCGGTGCCTGGCTCGAGTTCGAGACCACCCAAAAGAACCTCATCTACGTCAAGGTCGACCGTAAGCGGAAGGTGCCGGTCACGACGCTCCTGCGGGCGCTGGGCTTCGAGAGTGACGAGGACATCCTGCAGCCATTCGCGGACTTCGACACCAACCCGGAGCGCCCCTACATGCGGACGACGTTGGAGCGCGACCCGGTAAAGACGACCGATCAGGCGCTCCTTGAGGTCTACCGCCGCTTGCGCCCGGGCGAACCGCCGAGCGTGGAGACGGCGCGCACGCTGATCGAAAACCTCTTCTTCAATCCGCGCCGCTACGACCTTGGCAAGGTTGGGCGCTACAAGATGAACCGTCGCCTTGCCGGCGACGTCGCGTCGACGACGCGGACGCTGACGCGTGAGGACGTGCTGGCGATGATCCGCACCATCATCCGCATCAACAACCGGGAGGAGGAGGCGGACGATATCGACCACCTCGGAAACCGGCGCGTGCGCGCAGTGGGCGAACTCATTCAGAACCAGCTCCGCGTAGGCCTCATGCGCATGGAGCGTGTGGTCAAGGAGCGCATGACCATCCTCGACCAGGAGAACGCAACGCCGAGCGCGCTGGTGAACATCCGCCCCGTCGTGGCGGCGGTGCGCGAGTTCTTCGGCGGCTCCCAGCTGAGCCAGTTCATGGACCAGACCAATCCGCTGGCCGAATTGACGCACAAGCGCCGCCTGTCGGCACTGGGCCCGGGCGGCCTCTCGCGCGAGCGCGCGGGATTCGACGTACGCGACGTTCACGACTCGCACTACGGGCGCATCTGCCCCATCGAGACGCCGGAGGGGCCGAACATCGGGTTGCTCGGTTCGCTGGCGACGTACGCACGCATCAACGAGTACGGCTTCATCGAGACGCCCTACCGCTGCGTGCGTCACGAGATAGCGTCCGATAGCGGCGATATCGCGGGGCGTACGGTGCTGGAGGACGTGCTGGATGCAGACGGCAAACGTCTCGCGCGCACAGGGCATCCCATCTCCGCAGCGGCGTCCAAGAAGATCGCAGCGCTCAAGCCGCGCCCCCTGAAGGTCAAGGCGTACGTGACCAGCGACCCCGAGGACATCGTCTACCTGTCGGCGGACGAAGAGGACAAGTACGTGGTGGCGCAGGCGAACTCGAGCCTGGACGCCAAGAGCCAGTTCGACCAGGACCGGGTGGAATGCCGCGACAGCAAGAGCGCAGCAGCAGGCACGAGCCGCTACACCAAGAAGGCGCCTGCAACCATCAACTACATCGACGTGTCACCGATGCAAATCGTGTCGGTATCGACCGCGCTGATCCCCTTCTTGGAGCATGACGACGCCAACCGCGCGTTGATGGGGTCCAACATGCAGCGCCAGGCGGTGCCGCTGCTCCGTGCCGAGGCGCCGCTCGTTGGTACGGGCATGGAACAGCGCGTCGCCCAGGAGAGCGGACAGATGGTGCTCGCAACGTCAGAAGGCACCGTCTCGTCCGTCACGGGTGAGAACGTAGCGGTGGTGGACGACGACGGCCGCACACATGACCACATGCTTCTGAAGTTTGTGCGGTCGAACCAGGGAACGTGCCTGACCCAGCGGCCCATCGTGAACGTGGGCGACCGCGTCCGGCTTGGCGACCCGCTGGCCGACTCATCGTCCACCGACCACGGCAACCTCGCGCTGGGCCAGAACGCGCTGGTGGCGTTCATGGCGATGGACGGCTACAACTTCGAGGACGCCATCATCGTCTCGGAGTCGGTGGTGCGCGACTCCAAGTTCACCTCGATTCACATTGAGAAGTACGAGGTGGAATCGCGCGACACCAAGCTGGGGCCGGGCGAGATCACGCGTGACATTCCCAACGTGGGCGAGGACGCGCTGCGCGACCTCGATGAAGAGGGGGTCATCCGTATCGGCGCAGAGGTCGGCCCCGGCGACATTCTCGTAGGCAAGATCACGCCCAAGGGGGAGACGGAACTGACGGCAGAGGAGAAGCTGCTTCGCGCGATATTCGGCGAGAAGGCGCGCGACGTGAAGGACACCTCGCTCCGCGTGCCGCACGGCGAGCGCGGCAAGGTCATCGACGTCAAGGTGCTGACGCGCGAGAACGGCGACGACCTCTCGCCGGGCGTCAACAAGATGGTGCGCGTGTGGATAGCGCAGACGCGCACGTTGTCCGCAGGCGACAAGATGGCGGGCCGTCACGGCAACAAGGGCGTCGTCTCGCGCATCATGCCGGTCGAGGACATGCCCTACCTGCCGGATGGAACGCCGGTGGACGTCATCCTCAACCCCATTGGCGTGCCGTCGCGCATGAACCTGGGCCAGGTGCTGGAGACGCACCTCGGCCTGGCGGCGCACAAGCTGAACTACCGTGTCATGACGCCCGTATTCGACGGCGCGGATGACGGGGCGATACAGGCAGCGCTGGCGCGCGCGTGGCTGGTGGAGCAGGCGGGCGCACTCGGAGGCAACGGCAACGGCCCCGAGCCGAATTGGGGCGCCGCTCGCGAGTGGGTTAGCGGACGCGGATTCGATGGCGACACCGTCTTTGGTGAGACGGACGAACAGGCGTCCATCGACGCCTGCCTCGCGCTGTGGCTCGCTGACCTAAGGGAGCGCCATCCCGATGCCGGCGTGCCGGAGCCAGGCGGACTCACGGGAGATGCCCTCTACGAAGCGGCCCTCCAGGCGTCCAAGCGCAGCAACGAGGCGCCGCCTGTTGTAGGCAAGTCCATCCTCTTCGACGGGCGCACCGGAGAGCCGTTCAAGAACCCGGTGACGGTGGGCTACATCTACATGCTCAAACTCATCCACCTGGTGGAGGACAAGATCCACGCGCGCTCGACGGGGCCCTACTCGCTGATCACGCAACAGCCACTGGGCGGCAAGGCGCAGTTCGGCGGGCAGCGGTTCGGCGAGATGGAAGTCTGGGCACTCGAGGCCTACTCCGCAGCCTACAACCTCCAGGAGATGCTCACCCTCAAGTCGGACGACATGATCGGGCGGGTGAAGACCTACGAGTCCATCGTCAAGGGCGAGGAGGTGTTCCAGCCCGGTGTGCCGGAATCGTTCCACGTGCTGGTCAAGGAGCTCCAGAGCCTTGGCCTCGCGGTGGAGCTGCGCTACGAGGAAGGCTACGGCCTCTCGCTCGCGCCGCGTTTCAGGGATGCGGAGGAAGAGGAGGAGCGCGGTACGGACGAAACGCCTGCGCAGGCAGAAACGCCGGGATGGGACGACGGATTCGAGACGCTGGAAGAGCAAGAGGCCCAGGCGGTCACGCCCGATGTGCGGGCGGAGCTGGGCAAGGGCTTCCCACGGCCTCAGGTGGAGGAGGCCGAGGAAGGCGAGCAGGAATAGCGGCGGTCGAATTGCCAATCGAGCGGGGATACTGCAAGCCCGCTGAGGAGAAACGAGAACAACATGACGACGGCGAGCGACTTCAACGCGATTCACATTTCGCTAGCGTCACCGGAACAGATCAAGCAATGGTCGTACGGCGAGGTGACGAAGCCGGAGACCATCAACTACCGCACGCTGCGTCCTGAGAAGGACGGGCTGTTTTGCGAGCGCATCTTCGGGCCGACGAAGGACTGGGAGTGCTTCTGCGGCAAGTACAAGAAGATTCGCTATCGCGGCGTCATCTGCGACCGCTGCGGCGTGGAGGTCGCACGGGCCAAGGTACGCCGTGAGCGTATGGGGCACATCAACCTCGCCGCCCCTGTCGCACATATCTGGTTCGCGAAGGGCATTCCCAGTCGCCTTGGGTTGCTGCTCGACATGTCGCCGCGCAACCTCGAGCGTGTCCTCTACTTCGCGCAGTACGTCGTCACTTCCGTCGACTGGCTGATGCGTACGCACACCCTCGACGTCTACCGCGAGCAGCACCGCGCCGACATGGATGCGCTGCAAACGCACTACTCGGAGCAGGTACAGGCGCTGGAACAAGCCATCGAAGCGGCGACGGACGAGGGCGAGCAGGCAGAGGCCCGGGCGCGCCTCACCATGATGATGAGGGACGCCGATGAGCTGCGTGAACAGAAGGAGAAGGACCTCAGCGAGCGTGTCAGCGAGCTGGAGAGCCTGCGCCCGGGGCTGATGCTGACCGAGTCGCACTACCGCGACCTGCACGACCAGTACCCGGACGCATTCAAGGCCGGCATGGGCGCGGAGGCCATCCTCGACATGCTCCGTGCCATCGACTTGTCGGAGCTGGCAAACGACCTGGAGCGCGAGGTCCGCACCACGTCGGGCGAGCGGCGCAAGAAGGCTGTCAAGCGCATCCGTGTCGTCGAGGCGTTCCGCAAGAGCGGCAACCGGCCCGAAGGCATGGTGCTGGCCGTGCTGCCCGTCCTCCCGCCTGACCTGCGCCCGATGGTGCAGCTGGACGGGGGGCGCTTTGCGACCAGCGACCTGAACGACCTCTACCGGCGCGTCATCAACCGCAACAATCGCCTGCGTCGTCTGCTCGATCTCGGCGCGCCCGAAATCATCGTGCGCAACGAGAAGCGGATGCTCCAGGAAGCGGTGGACGACCTCATCGACAACGGACGGCGCAGCCGCGCCATCGTCGGCAGTCACAACCACAAACTCAAGAGCCTGTCGGACCTGTTGCGCGGCAAGCAGGGACGCTTCCGCCAGAACCTGCTGGGCAAGCGCGTCGACTACGGCGGGCGCTCCGTCATCGTGGTCGGTCCCGACCTCAAACTGCACGAGTGCGGGCTGCCCAAGAAGATGGCGCTGGAGCTCTTCAAGCCCTTCGTCATGAGCAGGTTGGTAGTGCAGGGGCTCGCCCACAACATCAAGAGCGCCAAGCGCATGGTAGAGCGCATGCAGCCGGAGGTGTGGGACATCCTCGAGGAGGCCATCAAGGGCCGCCCTGTCCTGCTCAACCGTGCGCCGACGCTCCACCGGCTCGGCATCCAGGCGTTCATGCCCAAACTGGTTGAGGGAAGCGCGATACAGATCCACCCACTGGTATGCGCCGCCTTCAATGCCGACTTCGACGGCGACCAGATGGCCGTCCACCTGCCGCTGTCGCGCGAGGCGGTGCAAGAGGCGCAGCGCCTCATGCTCAGCACGGCCAACATGCTCTCGCCCAGCTCCGGCGAACCACTGGTCGCGCCGACGTACGAAATCGTCCTCGGCTGCTACTACCTGACCTCTATCGAGGAAGGGGCGCGCGGCGAGGGCTCGCGATACCGCGACCTGGAAGACGTGATGCTGGCCTACGACGCCGGCCACCTGGACCTCCAGGCCAAGGTGCATGTACGCCGCAACGGGGATTGGCTTGAGACCACCCCGGGGCGCGTCATCTTCAACAGCGTCCTGCCGGAGGAGTTCCGCCGCTACGACGTGCGCGTGGACAAGAAGATACTCAAGGACATCGTGACCGACGTCCACCGGCTGACGGGGGACGAGACGGCCAAGACGCTGGACGCCATCAAGGAGATGGGCTTCCACTACGCCACGGTCTCCGGCATGACCATCGGCATCACCGACATCAAGGTGCCGACGAGCAAGCAGGAGCTCGTGCAGAGCGGCTGGCAGGAAGTGGAGCAGCTCGAGGGGCAGTACGAAGACGGCCTCATCACCTTCTCCGAGAAGCACCACCGCACCATCAACATCTGGCTGGACGTCTCCAGCAAGATGGACGAGGCCATCGAGAACGACTTGCCGAACTTCGGCGATGTCTACAAGATGGCCGACTCCGGCGCGCGAGGCAACAAGGCGCAGATCCGCCAGATGGCCGGTATGCGCGGCCTGATGAGCAACCCCCGCGGTGACATCATCGAGTTGCCCATCGAGTCGTCCTTCCGCGAGGGCCTCTCAACCCAGGAGTACTTCATTTCGACGCACGGCGCCCGCAAGGGGTTGACCGACACCGCGCTGCGGACAGCCAACTCCGGCTACCTCACGCGCCGCCTCATCGACGTCGCCCAGGAGGTCATCGTCCTCGAGGAGGACTGCGGCACCGACCGCGGTATCTGGGTCTACACCGAATCGACGGAAGACGACGTGATGGTCGGAACGCTCTCAGAGCGCATCACCGGACGCCTGACCGCCGCTCCCGTGGCCGACCAGGCAACCGGCGAGATCCTGGCGGACGCAAACGTGCTGTTGAGCGCGCAGGAGGCGCGGCGCCTGGAGGAGGGAGGCGTCAAGGAGGTGTACGTCCGCAGTCCGCTGACGTGCGAAGCGGCGCACGGCCTGTGCCAGGCCTGCTACGGCGAAAGCCCTGCGTCAGGCGAAATCGTGCGGTTGCGTGATGCCGTCGGCATCATTGCCGCGCAGTCCATCGGCGAGCCCGGCACGCAGCTCACCATGCGCACCTTCCACCTGGGCGGTGTCGCGGGCCGCGACATCACGTCCGGCCTGCCTCGCGTGGAGGAGCTGTTCGAGGCGCGCGCGCCACGCGGCAAGGCCCGCCTCGCCGAAATCGGCGGCAATGCGCTCGTCTTCGACAACGGCAACCTCGAGGATTCCGACCGCCTGGAGGCCGGCGAGGAAGGCGGCGCCATTGACCGGGACGACCCCATCTACAAGCCGCCCGTTGCAAGCACGCCCGTCGTCCGTGTCGTCAACTCCTTCCCCTACACCGACACCTACGCCGTTCCAGAGGGTTACACGCCCACCGTGCAGACGGGCGACAGCGTCGACGCCGGCAGCCCGCTTGCCGTCGCCGCCGCGGCGCCGGAGGGAGGAGAGGCGGAAGACGGCCTGCTGCCCGACCGCCCCGACCTGCTTGCGCGTGTCTCCGGCAACGTCAATCTGTTGGACGGGCGCATCGACATCGACACCGTGGAGGTGGAGACACGCGACCACGCCATCGAACCGGGCACGCAGCGCCTCGTGCGAACGGGCGACACCGTTCACGCAGGCCAGAAGATAACCAACGGCATCAAGGATCCGCACGACGTCCTGCGCATCGAGGGGACGGAGGCGACCCAGCGCTACCTGCTCGAGCAGGTGCAGACCGTCTACCGCAATCAGGGTGTGACGATAAGCGACAAGCACATCGAGGTCATCATTCGCCAGATACTGCGCTGGGTGCGCGTCGAGACCATCGGCGACACCGACCTGCTGCCGAACGAGCTGATCGACCGCTACGAGTTCCAGCGTATCAACGAGAAGAAGCTGGCGGAGGGCGGTGAGCCCGCAACGTCACGACCCGAGATCCTGGGCGTCACTCGCGCGTCCCTCAACACCGACTCCTTCCTCGCCAAGGCGTCCTTCCAGGAGACCGCCCGCGTCCTCACGGAGGCGGCCATCAACGGGGACGTCGACTACTTGCGGGGGCTCAAGGAGAACGTCATCATCGGCCGCCTCATCCCGGCCAGGCTCGACGTGACGGAAGCGGGGCGAGAGCTGCTCGGCCTGCCGCTCGAGCCCATCGCGATGGCCCTCGAGGACGGCGCCAATGGCGTCTCCGAGGTCGAGGGGCTGCTCGCCGAATACCCGGGCGGGATCGTCAACGGCGATCGTGGCGAGACCGCCTTCGAGGAGCACGGATTCGGCGTAGCCGTTGCAGATGACCTTGAGGCTGACGAAGAGGAGCCGGATGACGACGGCCCCGTCATCGAGGACGATGATGACGAAGGCGACGAGTAGTAGGTGCTAGGGCACGGGCATACCAAGGAGGCAAGGATGGCGACGGTGCAAGAAGTGGTCGACATAAAGGTTGGCGACGACACGATGGCAACCCACGTTTTCCGCCCGGACGACGACGCGGCGCACCCTGCGGTCATCGTCATCCAGGAGATATTCGGTGTGAACGCCAACATCCGCAGCATCTCCGAGCGCTTTGCCCAGGAGGGCTACGTCGCGTTCGCTCCCGACATCTTCCACCGCTCCGGGCGGCTGATGGAGGTGCCGTACAGCGACATGGACAGGGCGCGTGGGCTGGCTGGAACGGTCACCGACGATGCGCTCGTCGGCGACCTGAGCACATTGGTGCGCTATATCCAAGGCTACCCGCAGGCGCTGCAGGGGCGCATCGGCATCACAGGCTACTGCTTCGGCGGACGCGTGTCGTTCCTCGCGGCAACCTCCGTGCCGGGGATCAGCGCCGCAGCGGTCTACTACGGCGGGCGCATCAATGCAGAGGGCGGCCCTATCGAGAAGGCAGCCAACATCTCTGCTCCCATCATCGGGCTGTTCGGCAACGAGGATCAGAATCCGTCGCCCGGCGACGTAGCGGCCATCGATGCGGAGTTGACGCGGTTGGGCAAGGCGCACGAGTTCCACGCCTACGACGGCGCGGGCCACGGCTTCATGTGCGAAGACCGCGGCTCGTGGCGCGAGGATGCGGCCAAGGACGCGTGGGACAAGACGCTCGCCTTCTTCAAGCAACACCTCGCCGCCTAGGCGTGCCACCGTGGTGGACGTTCGGCTCGCCAACGTAACCAAGCGTTACGACGGAGTCCCGGTACTCAATGACGTCTCGCTGAGTGTTGCCTCGGGCGAGTTCATGGTCGTCGTAGGCCCGTCAGGCAGCGGCAAGACGACGATGCTCCGCTGCATCGCGGGGCTTGACGAGCCCGACTCTGGCGACATCTTCATCGGCGGGCGCTGGGCGAACGATGTCCCCGTCGGCAAGCGCGACGTGCAGATGATCTTCCAGACGCTTGCACTCTGGCCGCACATGCGCGTATTGGACGAGCAGAAGTGGACCAACGTCAGCTTCCCATTGCGGGTCCGCGGGTGGGCGGTCGAGCAGGTACGCGAGCGCGTCGGGAGCGTCGCGCGCCGCGTCGGCCTGAAACGCTGGATGTACGACCGGCGCCCCGACGAACTCTCCGGTGGGGAACGCCAGCGCGTCGCGCTCGCCCGTGCGCTCACGGCGATGCCATCCGTCTATCTGATGGACGAGCCGATGAGCAACATGGACCCCATCGCCCGGGTGAGCATGCGCGAGGAGATCAAGACGATTCACCGCGATGTTGGCGCGACGACGCTGTACGTGACGCACAACATGGCGGATGCGCGCGCCATGGCCGATCGCGTGGCGATGATCGATGAGGGGTGCATCGTCCAAGTCGGCACCCTAGACGAACTCGAGCACCAGCCTGTATCACCGTGGGTTACGGCATTCTTGCGGACGGCGTAGGTACCTTCTTCCCTCCCCCGTGGGGAGGGCTCGCCCGTTGCGGCAGGTGAGTGCTTTCCCCCGGGATGATGACGTGCAGCTAACGCAGCATCCGTCGCAGCACATTGGCGGTGATGCGCGAAACCGCGTCATCGGGCCAGAGCGCGGCTATGTAGCAAATCGACCCGGCGGCGAAGACGGCGCCGCCGCTCGGCGTTTCGTACAGGGCCATCTCCGCACCGCCCTCGTTCGGGTTGAGGCCCTTGGCCAGCAACCGCACGCTCCGGGGTGAATTGGCGAGCGATATCTTGTCCGTCTCATGGCCGGAGGCGCCGCCAGGGATGCGCATGTGTTGCGTGCGCTCGCCGAAGCGGTGCCCATCCTCCAGCCCCGTGCCCTCAAATACCCAGTGGGAGGCGTCGCGCACCTCGTACGGCGCAGCCGTCATGATGCCGCGCTTGTCATACACCACGCCGAGCAAACTCGCTTCCGGCTCCACGCGCGCGTGGAAGCGGCTCTCCCAGTTGCGCGTCACCTCCTCCGTTACGCCGTTGTGGTGGACGACCGCCCTCCCGTCATCGACCAGCTCAACCTCGCAGTTGACGCCGTTGCCGCCAAGATAGAGCAGGCGTCCGCCGCGTTCGTGCACCCACTTCTTCAGGCGGAAGTACATGTCGCGCGTCCAGTACTCGGGGTGCGGGCCAGTAATAACGACCTTGTATGAGTCGAGGTCGAGCATGCCTCTGGCAAACTGGCTCTCAGCGTACAGGTCGTAGGCGAATCCCTCACGCTCGAGCCAGCCAAGCAGCCGCCACTCCGCGGGCGCAATGTGGTTCGGTGCCCGGCCCTCGATGGGGTCGGTGATGCGCTCGCCCTCCGGAACGTGGTTTATGAGCTCGGGGCGGTCGAGCGAGAGTGGCGCGTAGTCGTTGACGACATAGCCTGCGCGCTCAGGATGCAAGTAACGATCGAGCTCCATGCGCGCGTTCGCGGTGGGCGCGGCGGGCATCCCCTCGGGGTGAACGTAGTTGGAGCGTCCGCCGAAGTTGTTGTAGGCGTTCCAGTTGAGGTCGCCTGCGAGCACGGCAATCGGCGCCGACGGCCTCTCCGGCGCGACCACCCAGGGGAATGAGAAGAATGCGCCTGACTCGCCCCTGGCCTGAAAGTAGTAGAGGCCCGTGCGCGGCGGTGCTGTGACGTACTGAACGTGATCGGGATTGGCATAGCCCACGCTGTTCCAGCGCACGCCCGTCTGCGAGTAGTCGCCATCGGGGCTGACTTGCACGGTCGCACGCGGCCCGTGCTCGTCGTACCAGCCCAGCGGGATGACGAGCGCCTTCTCGCGGCCGTAGCGCCACAGTTCGAGGCGGTACTGCTCCGGCGAGTGGACGCGGAACTCGGCGCGTTCCCCGACACACACGGCCTTTGGCCACGCATAGCCCCACAGCACATCCGGCAGGAGTCTGAATTGGTGCGGCTGGGCGGCAGGCAGCGCAATCGGCACGCGCTTTGCGCCGTAACCATCCTTGTTCAGCACCGCGACGTAGTCGCCTGCCGGCGGGTCCGCGTGCAGCGACCCTGAAGCACGGGACGCGAATGCGAGAGATGCACCGTCCGCGCCCAGCAGCTCGACGTGAACGCCCGCAAGTGCGACGTAGCGATGGTCCGAGACATACCCGACAAGTGCCATGCCGCGATTCTAGCGCAGCGGAGAGGGCGGGCTAGTGGGGCTCGGGAAGGCTGGTTGCGCACGCATCGCTCGAAAGGAGTAGAATCGCCACACCTTGTGAGGAGGGATAGAGCATGGTCACGGAAATTGGTCCTGAAACTGGAAGCCGTGGGCTGACAGAGGAGGGCATCGTCCACATTCCGGGGCTTGCCAGCCGGTGGGTGCGCTTGGCGAACGGCGCAAAGGCGCACTACATGACGGCCGGCGACACCGGCCCGGCAGTGGTGCTGCTCCACGGCGGCATCAACGGGTCGTCCGGTACGGCGGGCTGGCGCTTCATGGCGCCGTTCCTCGGCGCGAACGGTTTCCGCGTCTACTGTCCCGACATGCCCGGATTCGGGCTGTCGGACACACGTGAGGAGCACTGGCCGAAGCTGGGGACACTGAGCCACGTGCAGTTCATCAAGGACTTCATGGACGCACTGTGCATCGACAAGGCGCACATCTCCGGCAACTCCATGGGCTGCACCAACTCCGTCATCTTCACCACCACGCACCCCGACCGCGTGCTCAGCTTCGCGCTGATCGCTGGCGGCGTCGGTGACCTCGTCGACCCCTCGCGACGCGTGGAGCCGAAGGACGGCAAGTTCACGCCCAACCCCGGCTACGTCCGACCCGACTGGGACGGCACCGAGGAGAGCATGCGCGTGCTGATGGAGGGCATCATCTACAAAGAGGGCGTCATTTGGCCGGAGCTGATCACCATGCGCAACATGGCGGCGCTGCGGAACAAGGACTCCTACAACTCGCAGGTCGCAGCACGCGAGTTGCTCCAGACCGAGCCCAACCTGCGGCAGAAGATGACCACCAAGGAGCGCTTCAACCGCATGACCATTCCGGGCATCTACCTCTACGGCAAGCAGGATGTCTTGATCCCCCTGGAGAACGGCTGGATGCAGGAGGACGTCGGGTTCGACAACATTCAATTCTTCTACCCCGACGAGTGCGGCCACCAAGGTCAGTCCGACCAGCCTGAAATGTTCAACCAGGCGCTGCTTGAGTTCTTCAAGTACGGCAAGGTCAGCAAGGAGACGGCGGAGTGGGCTGGCGTGTCCGACCGCAAGGCCGTCAACCCCGAGCTCGTCGACCTCGACGGCAGCGTCGTACCTGCCGACGTGATTGCGCTGAAGGGCGAACTGATCCCCGGAGTGCGCGTCTAGAGAGCAATACGGGCGGCGGTCGGCACCTCGCTGAGCGAGCTGACCGTCGCCCTGCTCCACTCCAGCGCCTCCTGCTTGTACGATACCGATTCGGGCGGCTCGTACGGCACGCATATGAGCAGCGGCGTCATTCCGACGCGCTGCGCGCCGTGCAATTCGTAATCGCCGCCGTCGCCGACGTAGAGGCAGTCCTTCGGCTCGACGCCGAGGCGCTCGCAAGCGAGGCGATAGATGCGCGCATCCGGCTTGACCAGTCGCACCGCCGCCGACAGCACGGGGTTCTCGATGAGCGGCGCGATACCGCCCTCCTCCCAAACCTCCGCGACGTCGATGGTGCAGTTGCTGACCATGCCGACGGCCAGCCCCATCTCCCGCAAGGTGGCGATGGTGGGCGCCGCGTCGGGGCGGGGCGTGAGCGCGCGCACGGTTGCCTTGCGGCGCAGCGCCGTCCCCCGCGCAACGTGGCTTTCGTCGAAATCGACGCCCAATTGCCCGAATGCGTGGCGCAGCGATTCCTCGCCGGTGGCAAAGATGCCGCGCATTCGCTCGGACGCAGATTCGCGCCAGATGCGGGCAAACTCGCCGGCGTCCGCGCCGACTATCTCAGCGACGCGCTCATTCAGTCCGGTGTAGAACGCCGTCGGCTCGTCGGCGAGCGTGCCGAACATATCGAATATGACCGCGCGGAAGGCCACGCTAGCGTCCTCCGCGCGCCGTCACCGGTCTGGTGGGTGTGATGCGCTTGGCCATGAAGATGTCAGGCTTGCCGCGCCCATTGGCGTCCGGCATGACGCCAATGGTGCTGAAGCCTGCGGCGCGGTAGAAGCCGAAGGGGTGCGTCCCCGGCTCGATGCGCGCCAGCTTGTCCGGCAGGTTGTCGTAGAGATCTGCGCCGCCGAGCGAGGTGCGGTAGTCCTCGTCGTCGGTACCCACGAAGAGGGTTAGCGCGCCGCGCGCAGCAACGTGCTCCTCAATGTCTTCCACCAGCGCCATGCCGATGCCCTCTCCCTGGCGGTCGGCACGAACGACGAGGGGGTGCAGCTCCCAGACGTGGCCGTCATAGGAGGGCTGCGCGCAGCAAATGCCGACGAGCGAGTTGCCGTCGAAGGCGCCGCGGCTGATGCGCGTAGGGCCGGTCACATCGGCTATCTCGCTGCGCGCCTCTTCCATGGTGTGATAGGCCGCGCTGTGGGGCGAGACCTCGCTCACGAGCAGCGCGGCGGCCTGCTCACATGCGGCCTCGTTGTCCGGGCATAGATCGGCGATGCGTACGGCCATGCGGCGCGGCCTACCTCTCCTCGACAATGCGCGCCCCTTTGGCGAGGCGGCCAAAGATGTCTGTGCCCGAGGTGAGTGCGCCGTCGGCCGGCAGGTTCGCGCCGCTGATGAAGGAGGCGTCATCGGAGGCAAGGAAGGCGATGGCGCTCGCGATCTCCCCGGGCTCAGCGACCCGGCGCAGGGGGTAGAGCGCACCGACGCGCTCCCAGTAGCCCTCATCGCGTGGCCCACCGCCGATGGTGGTGCGTACCGTGCCTGGTGATACGACGTTGCAGCGCAGCCCGCGCGGCCCGTAGGTGGCGGCGATGGTGCGCGTCAGCGAGGTAACGCCCGCCTTTGCCGCGCTGTAGCCGTCTTGCGCGATGGCCATCATTCCATTGACGGATGACACGTTAACGATGCTCGCGCCCGGGCAGCGCTCAAGCAGGCGCGGCAGCGCGAGCCTTGTGCAGAGGTAGAAGCTCTTGAGGTTGATGTCCAGTTCCCACTGCCACTCGGCTTCGGTCATGTCGGCGAGCGCCTTGCCCGTGGTCGCGCCCGCGTTGTTGACCAAGATGTCCACGCCGCCGAATCGCGCGACCGCAGCTTCGACCATCGCAGCGACGTCAGCCTCGACGGTGGCATCGGCATGGACGTAGACCGCCCTGTCGCCGAGCGATTCGGCCAGCGCCACACCCGTACCGTCATCGACGTCGGCCAGCAACACACGCGCGCCCTCATCGACGAATCGCAGGACGGTTGCCGCGCCTATGCCCTTGGCACCGCCGGTGACGATGATCGCCTTGCCCTCGAAGCGTGCCACTACGTTGACTTCACGTCGCCGACCAGTACGTCGTCGCCCTCTACCTTCAGCTCATAGGTGGCTATGGTGTGGGCATTCCGTTCGCCCTGGCCGGTGGCGGCGTTGAACATCCAGCCGTGCCACGGGCAGGTGACGATGCCATCCTTGATGGTGCCGGCGCCAAGCGTGCCGCCCATGTGGGGACAGACGTAGTTGGTAGCGTAGAAGGAGCCACCGTCGTTAAAGACGGCCATCGGCTTCACGCGCCACGGGCCGCCGGCGGCCGTCACCGGGCGTCCCTCTCCATCGGGCACGTCCGACACCTTGCAGACCTTCGTGTACTCCGCGGGCGATTCGCTAGCCATGCGCGCCTCCTAGGGGTGAGCAGGGAATGCCAGGGCTCCACCGCGCCAATATACAACAGCGGTGGGACAACTCCGTAGGGCCGGGTGCAGTTGCGGTTGGGCGCGTTGCTGAACAGAGCGTTTGCGAGGGTGGCCAAGGTTGGTCCTGCCCATTCCCCATCCCAATTTTCAGCCGGCGTGCTGGCGGGAGGGTCGCTTGCCCGGTACGGCCGCCAAGGCAAACTCATGCAATGGCAACCGCCCCGTGGCGGCTTGCCCGATCACGGCGCAGGTTCCCGCCGTCTGCGAACGACCCGCGCATACTCGCCCCCCAACCCCACTCCCCCTAGCGATGCGGCGTAGTACCATGGCACGGGGCGACGGCAACCCGCCGCAGCGCCCTGAATCCGAAATACTTCTTAGGCGAGGAGCCCCCATGCTAGGCAGAATGCTGGGCGCGGCCCAACTGAAGGCGACCACTTACGAAGAGGTGGAGCACGACCAGAGCGCCATGGTACAAGCGCTCCTCGTGGTGGTCATTGTCACCATAGCAACCATCGTAGGCCAGCTCTTGGCGAGCACGGGCGATGTCGACGTAGTGAGAGCGTTGGGCATCGGCGTCGTGCGAGGAGTGGCGGGTTGGGCGCTGTGGGCGCTCGTGATCTGGGTAATTGGGGCCTCGATACTGAAGACAGAGCACACCGAAGCCAACTGGGGACAGATAGCGCGCGGCACCGGGTTCGCCCAGACTCCCGGCATCTTGAACGTGCTTGTCTTCATCCCGGCAATCGGCCTGCTCATCGGCCTGGTAACATTCGTCTGGACATTCATAGCCACGCTCGTCGCCGTGCGTCAGACCCTGGACTACACGTCCACCTGGAGGGCGTTCTTCGTCATCCTGCTTGCCCTCATCCCGGTGGCCGTTCTGAACGTCATCGTCTTCCTGCTCACGGGTGGGAGCATAGACGGCGGGACGTCCTAGTCTCTCGGGATCAAGGAAAACACATCGGGCCGCACCGGCGCACGGCCACACGCAGGTTCACCGCTCTGGAGGATCGCTTGACGGCGCGCCCCCGCCATCGCCGTTGAGGCCCGGCTATTTGCTCTCGAAAAAGTCCAGGTCAACTGCGAATGCGGCAGCCAAGACAAGGGCCTGAAAGTCATCGTCACCGTGCATGGCCGGCAACTCCACCTGGAAGGTGTCTGCGTCGGTGAACATCTCCCTACCAACGCCGCTCCACTGTTTCGTGATCTTGCCTGTCTCCTGACCGTTCTGAATGACTGTGAAGGTATACCGCCTGAACAGAGGGCCGCTAACCTCAGCCACAGCGCGCCCGTGCGCATCTTCGATAGACAGCCTCCGAGTCGGAAAACTGAACCTGCGGCGTATTGCGCCGATGGGCCGGCCATTGCCATCGTGCAATCTCAAATGCGAGAAGAACCAGAAGAAGTTGCGGCTCGCCACCAGAATGTCACGGCCATCCAGATCGACGATGTGAAGCGTCAAGGGCCGGTTTCGCTTCAGGAAGACCCTGCTCAAGCCCCCTGACTCTTCATAGGCCCACAACACCGTCTGCCCGGCAGGTGTTAGCACTTCGTAACGGTTTCTCGTCTCGATGCCCGTAATGGCCTCCAGGCCTTCGATTCTCTGCTTGACGACGAGCCGACCATCCGGCGCTAAATCCCGTATGGACACAACAGCCTCCTTTGGGTTGTAGCCATTGTAACCTGTCCCACTCCTTGTCCTACCTGTCCATTGGGCGAAACGCGCTTGAGGGGGAGCGCGCAGGCGAAGGCGGGGGGTAGCCTGCCTTCGCGCCCTTGGCTATCCCGGGTGACGTGGGCCGCGCAATCCGCGAACACTCTCCGAACCTACTCCATGCCTCCGGCATTGAGATGGTCGGCGCTCCGGCCGGTGGCCTCAACGATCTCCTCCACGATGCCGCATCGTACTGGCGCTTCCCGGAAGCAAATGAAGCACGTCCGGTCATACGCGCAGGTGAGAGGGCTGAAGCCCCCAACTCGCCCGAGGGTTGGCCCACTGACATGGCGGCCTCTCGTGCTCCCAGCGCCACCGACCCAGATATGGCTCATCCCTTGCGCGCGTACGCCGTCACGCCGTCCGACCAATCGAAGCGCCGCGCGACCCGGTGCATCACGCGCAGGAGCGGCGCGGAAGGGCCCAGGAGCCGCGTCTTGTGCAGGAGGCGTACCGGCGCATAGAGCCCCTCGTTGGTATCGTCTGCATCCACCACGCCGGCCAGCGTCGCCGTTTCGGTTACCCGGAACGTTTCGAGCCCGACGTCGGCCAGCATCCGCGTCAGCGTGCGACGAGAAAAGTAGTAGACGTGCTCTGGCATGCTGTAGTGGCGCCAGCGAGCCCCTATCAACCGAGGCCACAGCCCTTCCACGTCGTGCGTCCCCACGATGAGCACCCCGCCCGGCTTCAACAGCCGATGGACCGACCGCAACACGCTCTTCGGGTCCGGCAGGTGCTCGATGGTGAGCAGCAGCGTCACGAGGTCGACGCTGTCGGACGGGAGAGCCACGTCGTCCATGGTGCCGGTGAAGACCTCCAGCCCGAAATTGCGGCGAGCATATTCCGTCGCGTACGCAGACACGTCCACGCCGTAGGGCGTCCAGCCTCGCCGGCGCAGCTGGTCCAGCACAATGCCCATGCTGCAGCCGACATCCAGCGCCACGCCAGGCGTCGTTCCCCTGAGCGGACGCAGCAGCTCGCCTACCACGAACCGCAGGTGCTTCGTCAGCGCCATGTAGTCGGAGTAGCCAACTCGCAGATTGTCGTACTCGCTGCCGCCGCCGTAGTAGTCGCCCTCGTTGTAGATTGTCGCAAGCTCGCTTGCGGCCGGGCGGGGATTGATGAACACCAGGCCGCACTCGCTGCACCGCACGACCGTATAGCCCTTGATAAGGTGCAGCGGCGAATGCCCCTCTGACCCGCACAAATTGCAGGCCACGGTCTCATAGCGCGTCTGCGTCATGCGATGCCTCCGTGTTGCGCCTGCGTTGGCAACGTAGCCACGAGTTTAGCCGACGCCTTCGCCGGAACGAGGAGGGGGGTGCGGTGCCTGGCGGAGGGAGTGGGATTCGAACCCACGAGCCTTTTCAGGCTAACGGTTTTCAAGACCGTCGCATTCGGCCGCTCTGCCATCCCTCCCGCTGCCCCATTATCGCGTATCGGTACGGGTCATGCGCCCCTTGCGCTTCCACCGCACCGTCGGCGAAAGTCAGGCGCTACGCTAGGAGGCCGCAAGCGCATGGGACTTGAAAGCCTTACGACAACCCCCAGCGGCGAGACGAGCATCCCGCAAACCTCCGCCGACTGGCAGGACTGGGTGTCAGCCACGCAGATGCGCAACCATATCGGCCAATCGACGCTCTCCGACTGGCTCAACCTCTATGGCGAAGAGCGCGGATACGTCCGCGACGACAGGCTGCCCACCTATGATGAGCGGCTTGACTTCGGGAAGTTCATCATGAACAAGGGCAATGAGTTCGAGGTGGCCATCGTCGAGCACCTGCGCACACTCACGGACGTACGTTCGATCGTGGAAGACTGGCGTGAAGGTCGCGACCTAGACGCCGCAAAGCGCACATTCGAGGCGATGCGCGAAGGCGTTCCGATCCTCCACCAAGTCCCTCTTCGCGATGCTGAGTCGCGCACCTACGGCCTTGCCGACCTGCTGGTTCGCTCCGACCAGTTTGCCAGCCTCTTCCCCGCCGACGCGCAGTACGTCGACGCACACACCGTCGCCCCGGACCTGGGCGAGCCCTGGCACTACATCGTGCTCGACATCAAGTTCGCAACTCCCAGCCTGACAACCAGGGGGACCCTGGGCGATGGCGGCTCCCTGCCCGTATACAAGGCGCAACTGCACGTGTACAACCGCGCACTCGGGCGGCTGCAGGGCCACGCACCCCGCTACGCATTCCTGCTCGGACGAGGCGTTGACCTCGGGAGGGGGCAGCAGCGCACGACCAACGCGTTGGAGCGGCTTGCGCCCGTCGACCTGGATACCAGCGCCGTGAATAAGCGCGGCGTGTCGGTGCAGGAAATGGTCGAGCAGGCCTGCGATTGGCAACGCCGCGTACGCAAGGAAGGCGCCGCATGGTCGCCACTGCCCGTGCCCTCCGTCCCCGAATTGTGGCCCACCCCCGGCAATGAGGGCTTCAATTGGAGCGTTGCCACCAGTTGCATCGCCAGGCAGCTGGGCGAACTCACCCAACTATGGCAGGTTGGACTCGACAGACGCGCGAAAGCCCATGCCGCAGGCATCACCTCGTGGCGCGACCCTCGCACCAACCTCAATGCCCTGGGCGTGAAGACCGGCGGCACCACCGGCCCCAGGCTGCAAGCAATCTTGGACGTGAACCACGACGCGGACGGCCCGCCCGTACGTCCGGCACACGTCAGCGCTGCGGAGGACGAGTGGCGCGCAACACCAGCCCTCGAGTTCTTCGTGGACTTCGAATACGTACTGGGCGTGAACGACGACTTTGCGCGTATTCCCAGGCAAAACGGTCATCCGCTCATCTTCATGGTCGGCTGCGGCCACGTGCAGGGGGGCGAGTGGGTCTTCCGCTGCTTCATTGCCGAAAGGCTGACGGAGGCCGCCGAGGCCGCGATGATCGACGAATGGCTTGCGCACATGGCGCGGGTGCAGGTTGAGCTCGGCGGCAGTGACGCCCCCCGCCTCCACCACTGGGCGCACGCAGAGAAGACCTGGTACGACATGGCGCGCGAGCGTCACCCCGACCGCGCGTGGCCGAATCTGTGCTGGTACGACCTGCTGGCCAAAGTGGTACGCGAACAGCCCGTTGTCGTGCGTGGCGCGCTCGGATTCGGCCTGAAGGAGTTCTCGGGTGCGCTGCGCTCCCACGGCCTTATCGCTACCGACTGGGGCGGCACGAATATCGACGGCTCGGGAGCGATGACGGGCGCGTGGTGGTGCGACGAGGAGGCCGAGCGCCTGGGTGGCTCCCTAAGGGACATCCCCCTCATGCAAGAGATCTCCGCCTACAACGAGGTAGACACCAAGGTCATGATGGAGATACTCCACTACCTGCGCAAGCACCATTGAAGGCGCTCTCCTGTTTCTCCCGCCGAGAGAGGGCCGGGATGAAGGGCTTGCTCATAGGAGCGACGGGCGGGAGCGAGCGCCTCCTCTGCTAGACTGTGATGGCCTGCTGGGGATTAGTTTAGCGGTAGAACGCCTGACTCTGGATCAGGTAGGCCAGGTTCGAATCCTGGATCCCCAGCCAATTCCCAACTGCCCCTGCTACGCCCGCAGCGCCTCGAAGTGCTCCTTGCGCAGCTTGGCCACCTTGGGGTCGATAACGAAGCGGCAGTAGCCTGCCCATGGGTTCTTGCGGTAGTACTGCTGGTGGTACTCCTCCGCCTCGTAGAAGATTCCGAACGGCGCGATCTCGGTGACGATGGTGTCGGGAAAGATGCGCTGCGCCGTCAGGTCGGCGATGACCGCCTCCGCCGTCTCGCGCTGCTCCTCGGTGTGCCAGAAGATGGCCGAGCGGTACTGCGGGCCTACGTCATTCCCCTGGCGATTCAGCGTCGTCGGGTCGTGCGTGGCGAAGAACAGCCGCAGCACGTCCTCATACGACAAGGCGGCCGTATCGAAGGTGACCTGCGCAGCCTCGGCGTGACCGGTCGTGCCGGTGCAGACGAGTTCGTACGAGGGCCGCTCGACGTGGCCGCCGGCGTAGCCGACGATGATGCTCTCGATGCCCCGCACCTCCTCGAACACCGCCTCAGTGCACCAAAAGCACCCGCCTGCGAGTGTCGCCGTCTCCATGTTTACAGCCATGCGCCACCTCCGATTCCGATTGGGGGATTGTACAGGGGCGAGCGCTCGCACGCCGGCACCACCCCTGTTCCCCCTTGCCGCTGGAGGCCGACCTGCCGTAAACTAGTCGTTCGTGCGCGGGAGGCGCAACCACCCCATGCCTTACGCTATCGTTGAAACCGGCGGCAAGCAGTACCGCGTCGAGCCGGACGACCTCATCACCGTCGAGAAGATCGCGGGCGACGAGGGCGCGACGGTCGAGTTGGATCGCGTGCTGCTGGTGCAAGACGACGATGGCGTCCGCGTCGGTGCGCCGACGGTCGAGGGCGTGCGGGTCGTTGCCGAGATCGTCTCGCAGGGCAAGGCGGACAAGCTGACGGTGTTCAAGTACAAGCCCAAGGTGCGCTACTCGCGCAAGCAAGGCCACCGCCAGCAGGTGACCCGCCTCGCCATCAAGAACATCGCCACGGGCGAGTTGCCTGCGCGTGGCAGGCAGCGGAGGCGAAGGAGGACATCCGATGGCGCATAAGAAAGCTGGCGGCAGCAGCCGCAACGGGCGCGACAGCCAAGGCAAACGGCTGGGAGTGAAGCGCTACGGCGGCCAGAAGGTGCACGCCGGCACCATCATCGTGCGCCAGCGCGGAACCCGAGTCCATCCCGGCCGCAACGTTGGCATGGGGCGCGACTTCACCCTCTTTGCACTCACCGACGGCGTCGTCCAATTTGACCACGCCACGGGCCGCTCCAAGCGCGCCAACATTGTCCCCAACGGCATAGCACAGGCGTAGGAACCGCATCGTGAAGACTGAGATTCACCCCACCTACTACCCCGAGGCGCGCGTCGCGTGCGCCTGCGGCAACTCGTGGACCACAGGGGCGACCAAAGAGTCCATTCGCGTCGAGATTTGCAGCGCTTGCCACCCCTTTTTCACCGGCGAGCAGCGCATCGTCGACACTGAGGGGCGGGTCGAGCGACTGCGGCGGCGCTTCAACCTCCAGTAGCACTACGCCCACGCCCTATGGCCGGCCAACCACAACAGCACGGGACGACTCCATTCGCCTATGGCGGCCAAGCCGTCATCGAAGGCGTCATGATTCGCGGTGCACGCTACGTCGCAGTAGCCGCCCGGCGTCCCGACGGCAATATCGTGACGACCTCATACCCGGTACCTACGTGGGTTGCTGGCATGTGGCGGAAGATTCCCTTCGTGCGCGGTACGCTGATCCTGTTCGAGACGCTGGTTACCGGCATCCGCGCGCTTACCTTCTCCGCGCAGGTCGCCGCCGGGGAAGAGGAGGAGGACCAGCCCATTTCGCCGTGGGCCATCGCGCTCACACTGGCAACCTCCATCGGGCTGGCCATAGCGCTGTTCTTCATCGCGCCACTCGTCATCACTGCCGGTGTCGTCGACCGACTCACCGACTCCAGCATCCTCAGCAACACCGCCGAAGGCGTGATACGGCTGGCGATCTTCTTCGCCTACCTGGGTGTGATTGGGCTGATGCCAACGATACGCCGCGTGTTCGCCTACCACGCCGCCGAGCACATGGCCGTCCACGCGCACGAGGCGGGGCTGGCGCTTGAGCCGCAGAATGTGCGCCGCTTCCCCGCCGCGCATCCTCGCTGCGGCACGGCATTCCTGCTGACGGTGATGATCGTATCGATCATCATCTTCGCGCTACTTGGCACCCCTGACCTGCCACTGCGGATAGCCTCGCGCATCGTGCTGATACCGGTGATAGCGGGGATCTCGTACGAGGTCATTCGCTTCAACGCCCGCCACAGCACCTCTGCGTTCGTCGCCGCACTGTCGGCGCCGAGCCTTGCGCTTCAAGCGCTCACCACGCGCCGGCCTGACGACGCGCAAATAGAGGTAGCGATAACCGCCATGCGCACCGCCGTGGCCGCGGACGACGCCCACGCTGCCGCGGCGTAAGCAGCGCGCTACGCCTCGAGCAACCGGTTCAGAATACCGGGCCAGGACGTGCTGCCGCCGTACCCTCTGCGTTCCAGGATGACGCCGTCGCTTCCGATGGCCACCTTGCTCGACTGCTGGCGAATAGCGTACTCGCGCCATATCCCAGGCGCCCGGGCAAAGACAACCCAGTCGCCAATGCTGTTCTGATCGCGGTAAGCGGTCAGTTGGCTGGCAGAATCGCCGGTGCTTACAGCCACAACGGCCACGTCATCGCGGTGTGGTGCGAATGCACTGCTGAGCGACCGAACCTCGGCGCGGCAGGTCGGTCACCAACTTTCGAAGAAGTAGACGAGCACCGGCCTGCCGGCGGCAACCTGCTGCACGGAGGTCGTCTCGCCGGTCACCAGCGTTAGCATTGTGTCGGGCGCGACCTCGCCGATGTTGCCGCCGACCGCAAGATCGGTACGCCAGCCCTGCGCCATTACGGGCTCAGGAGTATCTGTGGGCTCAGCTGTCGGGGGCGTGGTGGACTGTGCGGCAGCGGTCGCGGTCGCCGTCGCCGTCGGCTCGGGGTCGGCAGGCGCCGTCGTAGCGGTGTTCGCAGGCTCGGCAGTCGACGGGGCCGCCGTCGGTGTGGCAGGCTGTGCGGCCACTATGGGCGCCGTGGTCGGCTCGGGCTCGACAGGCGCCTGGGCTGCTGCCCCGGGCGACGCGAGCAACTGGTCTAGAATGCCCCGCCAGTACGCCTCCGGATTCGAACCGAAGGGCTTGCGTTCGATGATGACGCCGTCACGCCCAACAGCCAACTTGGTCGCCTGCTGCCGAATGGCGTAGTCGCGAATCATCTCATCGGTCGACTCGACAAAGACCATCCAGTCGCCAAGATCGTTCTCGTCGCGATAGCTGACGAGGGTGTCGTTCCTGTCGGTAACGCCGACGACGACGACCGCCACCTCGTCCATACTGGGTTCAAATACTCGGCTTAGCGTCCGAACCTCGGCGCGACACGTCGGTCACCACGTTTCGAAGAAGTAGATGAGCAGGGGGTGCCCTGCGGCGATCTGCTGCAATGAGGCCGTGTTGCCGTCCGGCAGCATGAGCGTCGAATCGGGCGCGACCTCGCCGATGGACGCGCCGACGGTGAGGTCGGTGCGCCACCCCTGCGCCGGCATTGCGCCGTTGTCTGTGGACGGCACGGGCGTGGGGGTTGGCGTACTCACGGCGCGGGTGGGCGTGGGAGTCTCGGTCGAGCCGCAGGCAGCCACGAGCACGCCCAGCAGAGCGACGGCAGTAGCGGCGATGAGGCTGGTCAAACGCATCACCAACATGGTACACCAGCAACGGTCCAGCGTGGGCCCCCACACCACCGCAGCCTGATAGGCTAACGCGTACAACGGAGGTGGACTTGACGGAGTTCAGGACTGTTGGATTCGTTGGCACGGGCATCATGGGAGCGCCGATGGCGCGCAACACCGCCAGGGCGGGATTTGAGGTCATCGCCTACAACCGCACGGCCGCCAAGGCGGAGGCGCTGCGTGAGCATGGCATCAGTGTCGCGGCATCGCCGGCAGAGGTGGGCGAGCGCGCCGACGCCGTCGTCACCATGCTCCCCGATACCCCCGACGTACTGAGCGTGGTCGAAGGCGAGGGCGGGCTTGCAGCGGCGATGCGGGAGGGGAGCGTGCTCGTCGATATGAGCACGATTGCGCCAGGCGCGACGCGCGCGCTTGCGGAGCGGCTCTCGGCCAGGAGCATCGCCATGCTGGATGCACCGGTCTCAGGCGGGTCGTGGGGCGCTGAGCAGGGCACGCTGTCCATCATGGTCGGCGGCGACGCGCAGGCCTTCGAGCGCTGCAACCCCCTTTTCGCCGCAATGGGGCAGCGCGTTACCCACATGGGGCCCTCAGGCATGGGCCAAACGACCAAGCTGGTCAACCAGGTGCTGGTTGCAGGAACGGTGTCGGCAGTGGCGGAGGCGCTGGTGTTCGCGGCAGCGCACGGCGCAGACCTCGAACGCACCATCGAGGCGGTCTCTGGCGGTGCGGCCGGCTCGTGGCAACTCTCCAATCTCGGTCCGCGCATGATTGCAGGCGACTTCGCACCCGGCTTCATGGTCCGCCTTCAGCAGAAGGACCTGCGGCTGATCATGGAGGCGGCAGACGAGCGGCGCGTACCGCTGCATACGACCGCCGTCGCACGGGCGCTGCTGACGGCGCTGGAGGCGCAGGGCCTGGGCGACGAGGGCACTCAAGCCATCATCAAGGCGGTTGAGCAGCAGGCCGGCATCGTCGCGCGCCAGGGCGGGCAGACGGCCTAGCGCGACGTTACGCGAGCGCATGCAGCTAGCCGCCCTGCTAGAATTGCCGGCGCGGTGCGCGCATAGCATCGCGCCCTAGGAGGCAATCGTCATGCCGTACGGCTGGGTCACCGTTTCGGAGTGCCGCGAGTTCTTCGTGCACGTTTGGGAGAAGGCGCTGGAGATGCAGGTGCCCGTCTCCATGGCGGTGGTGAACCCTGAGGGGCACCTGCTCGCACTGGAGCGCATGGACGAGGCGGGGTGGCTGACGGCGGAGATTGCCTACGCGAAGGCGTTCACGGTGGCGGCGTTCCGCACCATGAGCCCGCGCTTCCCCGACGGCCTGACCATCAGGCGCTGGTTTCAGGAGCGCAACCCCCAGATGATGATCAACTCCGCCATTTTCACCAACGGCAAGATCGTCGCCTCCGGCGGCTCCACGCCGATCTTCCGGGGCAAGGAGCTCATCGGCTGCTTCGGCATCAGTGGAGGAACGTCGGAGCAGGACGAGGAGATGGGCCGCCACGCCCGCGCCAAGATGGGGTGGGCGTCCGAACCGGAAGAGTAGGCGCACCGGCAGACGGTAACGTTGACCAGCGCCCGCAAACAACAAGCCTCTGAATGGGCCATTGACGTCCGTGGCCTGCGGAAGGCCTACGGCGACGTCGAGGCCGTACGCGGCATCGACCTGCACGTGGCGGCGGGCGAGGTGTTCGCCCTGCTCGGTCCCAACGGCGCCGGCAAGACCACGACCGTCGAGATCCTTGAGGGTCACCGCAAACGGAGCGGCGGCGAGGTCTCGGTGCTGGGCTACGACCCTGAGACGAATGATCGTGCGCTCAAGCAGCGGGTGGGCATCGTCCTACAGTCCACCGGGGTAGAGCAGTACCTCTCGGTGGAGGAGACCATCGACCTCTTTCGCGGCTACTACCCGCACCCGCTGTCGCTGGAGCAACTCTTGGACCTCGTGGGGTTGCGGGAGCAGCGGCGGACGCGCGTCAAGAAGCTCTCTGGAGGGCAGCAGCGGCGCTTGGACGTGGCAGTTGGACTGGCCGGCGACCCCCAGCTGCTCTTCCTGGACGAGCCCACGACGGGGTTCGACCCGTCGGCCCGGCGCGGCGCATGGGAGATGGTGCAGGGACTCAAGGCGCTGGGCAAGACCGTCTTGCTGACGACGCACTACATGGAGGAGGCCGAGTACCTGGCCGACCGTGTCGCCATCATGGTGCAGGGTGAGATCGTTGCTGAGGGCCCGCCCGGCGAACTGGCCCTTCGTGACCGCGCAACGACCGTGAGCTTCCGTCTGGCCGACGGCGCACCCTCGCTCCCGCGCGAACTGCAGGCAGCCCCTGGCCCCGGCGGCGTCTACTCGCTGGCGACCGATTCGCCGACGCGTACGCTGCACATGCTGACGGCCTGGGCGGTGGAGCACGGTATCGAACTGGAGGAGCTGACCGTTTCCAACCCCACGCTGGAATCACTCTTCATCGAACTGGTCGGGGAATCCGGCGGGAATAGCGAGTAGCGATGAACTCCATCATGCTCGCGCTGCGGCAGGTCCGCTACGAGAACCGCGCCTTCTGGCGAAACCCCGCCGCCGCATTCTTCACCATTATCTTCCCGCTGATGTTTCTGGTTATCTTCAACCTCATCTTCGGCAGCGAGGCGGTGATTGACGAGCGCGGCCGGACGTCCAACCTCTCCAACTTCTACGTGCCCGGCATCATGGTTTTCGCACTCGTGGGGGCCACGTATACCAATGTGGCGATGGGCATCGCATTCTCGCGGGACGGCGGGCTGCTGAAGCGCATACGGGGAACGCCATTGCCGAACTGGTCATACCTGGCGGGCAAGATCCTGCACGCGGTGCTCCTGGCGGTGCTGTTGGTAATCATCGTCACGGGAGCCGGCACGCTGCTCTACGGGGTGGACATCCCCACCGACACGATGCCCGCGCTGCTGCTAACGCTCGCGGTCGCGGCTGCGACCTTCTGCACGCTGGGGCTCGCCGTCACCGCGATCATCCCGAACGCCGACGCGGCCCCGGCGATTGTGAACGCGTCCATCCTTCCGCTGCTCTTCATCTCTGACGTGTTCATCCCGCTGGACGACGCGCCCGCATGGCTCACCACCCTCGCCGACGTGTTCCCCGTCCGTCACATGGCGTTGGCGCTGCATTCCGCCTTCGACCCGTTCGCGACGGGCACCGCATTCGAGTGGGCGCACCTGCTCATCATGGCCGGATGGCTGGTGGGCGGACTGCTGGTTACGCTGCGCTTCTTCCGATGGGAGCCGCGCCGCTGAGCGCTGCTGCAGCTAGCCGCTGCGCCGCGCGAGCAGGATGCGCAGCAGTTCGAGAAGGACGACTGCTGACAGTAGGATGGCGACGGGCGGCGGCCCCTTTGCCTCCGCATCGTCCAGTGCAGGCGAGGACCGCGGTGCTGATTGCGGTGGCGGCGCTGATGCGCCTATGGCGCGCACAAGGTGCGGCATCCCCTCACTGCCGTAGGCCCCCTCGTAGCTGCGCACAATCTCGTCGGCGACAGAGCGCATGAAGTCAGTACGACTGTTGGGTGCGCGGTAGCGGTAGGCGCGCCCGTCCAATTCGCGTGTGAGCAGCTGCTTGGCCACCAGCCGGTTGAGGACGGTCATGACCGTCTTGTAGTTGTGGCCGCCGCCGAGCGCGTCAACGACGTCCTGAACGGAACACGGGGCGTTGGTGGCCCACAGCTGCTCCATGATGCGCGACTCGAGGCTGCCGAGCACCCTTGGGGTGCGGCGCAGGTCGCTATTCTGGTCACCGGAAGCCATTGCTAGCTCATACGCTGGGCACAGCTCAAGGTACCAAAGCGGCCAACGATGTCAATGACATCCGCGTGCTCGCTTTCGGTGGAGGCAGCAGCCCCTACCCTCGCAGGGCGTCGAATGGGGCGGCGATCCGGGCGGGGTCCTCGAGCAAACGCTTGAGGCGTCCCAGGTCGTCGTGCGCCTCTTTGCTCATGTTGAAGAAGAGTTGCGGGCGGAAAAGGCGGCCCATCCTGCCGACGCGCAGTTCCCGAATGGCCGCGACGCGCGTGCCCGGCGCGACCGTGTCGATGCCATAGGTGTCGGTCGGCTGGCGCCCGCCGTCGAACGAGCCAGCAAACGTGACCAGGGTATCGGGCTCATAGGCGGTGACGCGGAGCAGGCCTGTCGAGCGCCCGGCGAAACGCCTGGCAACGTACCAGTAGGTGGCGTCAAGGCCCATCGGGCCGTCATACGTCTTGCGCACGTAGAGCGCGCGAGGCCGCCACAGCACCTCGTTCTCCGCATTCGCGACGAAAGTAAACACTTCCCATGCGGGACGCGCAATCACGACCCGCTGCTCCACGCGTACAAAGTCCGCCTGCTGCATGGTAGCTCCGCTTTCCCGTTACACACGCAGGCTACGCCATGCCCTGCTTCAACGCACTCCACCCCGGCGGTACACCCCTGCCCCTACCACCATTCCCGCTCTCGCAGAAACCTAGCGCACCATTCGTCAACCACCCCGCTCATCCCAGCGCGTCTCCCGTCGCCGTCCTCTTCGCGCTGGCGGCAGCGCGCTCGCGACGGAGGTTCGCGAAGACGTAGGTGGTGGCGAGGCCGCGGTAGGGCGCCCAATGGTCGCGGCCGAAATCGGCGAGCTGTTGGTCCGTGATCGCCGCCCCGTCAAAGTACTGCTCCGACACCACACGCTTGAGGGCGAGGTCGCCGACAGGGAAGACGTCGGGGCGGCCCAGCGCGCGCAGCAGCATCCACTCCGCCGTCCAGCGACCGATACCCCGGCACGAGATGAGGTGCGTGATGGCCTCCTCGTCGTCCGTGGCAGCGAGGTACGCATCATCTATGGTGCCGTCGAGCGTCTTGAGCGCGATGTCCCGCACATACTCCGCCTTGCGGTTGCTGAGCTTCATCTTCAGCAGCTCTTCGTGGCTCGCAGTTGCAATGGTCTCCGGCTTGGGAAAGGCGTACAGCGTCTCACCGCCGATGTCGACGGGCGTGCCGAAGGTATGGACGATGAGTTCACGGATGACCCGCGCCACGGCGCCCGATATCTGCTGGCCGACAACCGCTGCAATCAGAGCCTCGAAGACTGTCTCGCTGAGCGCCGGGCGCAGGCCGTGAAGCGAGTCGATCGCGAACGCCAGCACAGGGTCGTTCGCGCAGGCTTCGTAGAAGCCCTCGAGGTCGGCGTCAAAGCCGAGCAACCGGCGCATTTCATCGCAGGCGTAGTCGAGCGTGCCATCGGGCGCATCGTCGCCAGGCACGGAGACCTCGAGCTTGCCGCCGCCCGCGTCGCGCACGGTCACGGCCAGCACGTCATCGCCTCGCCATAGCACGCGGCAGTAGGCGCCGTCCTTGAATACGTCGGCACCGGCGCGGCCACGGTAGTAGGTCTGATGCGCAGCCGTAAGGGCAAAGTCGAAGAGGGCGGGCGCGGCAATGATGCGGCTGGCCACGACTACGACGCTCTGCTCGCCGCATGCTCGCGCACTCCCTTGAGCAGCGAGCCGGGCTGGCAATGACGGCAGTAGGAGGTGATGCGCTGGTTGGCCGTGATCTCGCTGATGGTGGCGCCGCACACCGGACAGGGCTCGCCGCCCTTGCGATGGACGCGCAGGAAGTCGCGCACCTTCGCGTCGATGTTCGGCAGCATGCGCTCGCGCACTACCTCGCGGGCCCCCAACAGAACCCTGGGAATCGACTCGTGGATGCGGCGCGTGTCATCGTCTGACAGCTCGCGGCGCTTGGTAAAGGGCGATATGCGCGCGTCGAACAGGATCTCGTCGGCATAGGCGTTGCCGATGCCCGCGACGAACCTGCCACGCGTAAGGATGCCCTTGATCTCGCCGCTGAAGAGCCGCAGCCGCGCGGTGAACTCGTCGAGCGGCAGCCCGCCGTCCAGCGCGTCAGGACCAAGCCCTGTCAGGCGCGGAACGCGCTCGTGCAGTTCATCTGGGCGGACGTAGTAGACGAGGCCCATCTGCCGCTCGTCGATATAGCGCAGGTCGTGCTCGCCGATGCCGAGGAGGAAGTAGGTGCGCTTGACCCGCCTGGACGGCGACTCCGTCCACTGCAGGCGCCCCGTCAGCATGAGGTTGACCGCGAGCAGCCGATCGGGATGGAGGGGAAAGAAGAGGTCCTTACCGTAGCGCGTGACCTCGCCGAACGTGCGTCCAACGACGTCTTGCGAGAAGTCGGCAGCGGCGTGCGAGCGGATGATGGCGGGACGCAGCACCTCCGCACGCTCGACCGTCCTGCCGGGCAGCCGTTCGTTCAGGAAATCGCGCACCACCTCGAGGTCCGGTATCTCTGGCATCGCGCCCCCCGCGGGAGTATACGGTCTTCTTCGTCATCCCCGCGCCCCCGCGCGTCATTAGCGGCGAAGGCAGGAATCCGAACGCCAGGCGCGCAAATCCCTCACCCGGCGCAACCGCCGCAAAGCACCCCCTCCTCTCCTGGTGGGAGTGTGGGCTCAACGGTGCGACGGGGTGGGCTTGGGGCTTCCGTCTGCTATCATCCGGCGCGGCTCCTATCACATGCATTTGGGGACGTGTATGGCATGAAACTCCACGAGTATCAGGCGAAGGCGCTGCTGGAAGGCTACGACGTGCCCGTGCCGCAGGGGAGCGTCGCGAGGGGGGCGGACGAAGCGCAGGAGGCCGCCGCGCGGCTCGGCGGGCGCGTCGTCGTCAAGGCACAGGTCCACGCCGGGGGGCGTGGCAAGGCCGGCGGCGTAAAGCTGGCCGGCAGTCCTGCCGAGGCCGCCGACATTGCGCAGGCGCTCATCGGCTCGAGGCTCGTCACACCGCAGACGGGGCCGCAGGGCGCGCCTGTCGGCGCCGTCCTGGTCGAGCAGACGCTGGACGTCGCGCGCGAGCTCTACCTCAGCATCACCACCGGCGGCGACAGGCGCCCCGTCGTCATCGCCTCTGCATCGGGCGGAATGGAGATAGAGGAGGTCGCGCAGACCAACCCCGAGGCCATCCTGACCGAGACCATCGACCCTGCGATCGGCTTTCAGCCATTCCAGGGCAGGCGCATCGCGGCGGGGCTCGGCATTCCCGCATCGCTCACACGCCCATTCATCGCAATGCTCGATGCATGCTACCGCGCCTACATGCAGAAGGACCTGTCGATGTTGGAGATCAACCCGCTTGTCGTGACCGACGACGAGCGGTTGCTGGCACTGGACGCCAAGGTGTCGTTCGACGACGACTCGATGTTCCGTCACGAGCCCGAGGCCGGGCTGCGCGATACGTCGCAAGAGGACGCGCTCGAGGTGCAGGCATCCGAGGCCGATATCGCCTACGTCAAATTGGACGGCAACGTCGGGTGCCTGGTCAACGGCGCGGGGCTCGCGATGGCGACGATGGACACGGTCAAATTCGCCGGTGCCGAGCCCGCCAATTTCCTTGACGTCGGCGGGGGCGCGAGCGAGGAGAAGATATCGACGGCCATCCAACTGATGGTCAGCGACGAAAAGGTCGAGCGCGTGCTGGTGAACATCTTCGGCGGCATCCTGCGCTGCGACATCGCGGCGCGCGGTATCGTTGACGCCTACGGCAAGGCTGAGCGACGCCCTCCGCTGGTCGTGCGGATGCTCGGCACCAACGTCGACGAAGGCAAGCAGATCCTCGCCGAATCGGGCCTCGAGCCCGTCATGGTCGACACCCTGGAGCAGGCCGCGGCAGCGATAGGAGGCAAGGGATAGATGAGCATCCTGGTCAATAGCGCATCGCGCGTGCTGGTGCAGGGAATCACGGGGCGGGAGGGCTCCTTCCACGCCGAGCGGTGCATCCAGTACGGCACCAACGTCGTCGCGGGTGTCACCCCGGGCAAGGGCGGCGAGATGTTCATGGACAGGGTGCCCGTCTTCAACTCCGTCCGCCTGGCCGTCGATGAGACGCAGGCCGACGTGGCGCTCATCTTCGTCCCTCCGTCCTTTGCGGCAGACGCCATCCTAGAATCGGCTGACGCGGGCGTCGGGCTGGTCGTCTGCATCACGGAGGGCATACCCGTGCGCGACTCCATCATGGTCACGCGCTACCTCGAAGGAAAGCCAACGCGGCTGCTTGGCCCCAACTGCCCCGGTCTCATCAGCCCCGGCGACAACTGCAAGGTCGGCATCATGCCCGGCAATATCCATGCACCCGGCAAGGTCGGCGTCGTCTCGCGCTCCGGCACGCTCACGTACGAAGGTGTCGACCAGCTGACCAAGCTGGGCATCGGCCAATCGACATGCGTGGGCATCGGCGGCGACCCAGTCTCCGGAACGACCTTCGTCGACGTGCTCCAGCTGTTCAACGACGATCCCGCGACCGAGGCGATAGTGCTCATCGGCGAAATCGGTGGGATGAAGGAGCAGGAGGCGGCGGAGTACATCGCCGCGCACGTGTACAAGCCGGTCGCCGCGCTCATCGTCGGGCGGACGGCGCCCCCCGGAAGGCGTATGGGGCACGCGGGTGCGGTCGTCACCGGGAAGGCCGCTCTCGCCAGCGAAAAGATGAGCGCCCTGGAGCAAGCCGGCTGTCGCATCATCCCCTCACCGGCCCAGATCGGCGCGACTGTCCAGGGGATGCTGGGGTAGGGGCACCCCCCTCCCACGCTATGGGCGTTGCGGACAGCGTACGGCGACAGATGGAGCAGAGCTCCTGGATTCGCCACATGTTCGAGGCGGGCATCGAGCTGCGCAAGGAGCGTGGCGCGGAGAACGTCTTTGACCTCTCCCTCGGCAACCCCGTGATGGAGCCGCCGACGGAGTTCCGGTCGGCACTGCAACGCCTGGCCAACAGCTCCGCCCCCGGGATGCACCGCTACATGCCCAATGCGGGCTACGATGAGACGCGTGCCGCGGTCGCCGCCGCGCTGCGCGACGAGACCCGCATCTCCTATGAGGCTCGGCACGTCATGATGACGGTCGGAGCCGGCGGCGCGATAAACTGCGTCCTCCACGCCCTCTGCGACCCGGGCGACGAGGTGCTGATACTCAAGCCCTACTTCGCGGAGTACCTGTTCTATTGCTACAACCACAGCGCGACGCCCGTCATCGTCGATTGCGGCGAGCGTTTCCAGCCCGACCTTACCGACCTGGCTTCCAAGGTGACGGCGCGCACGCGCGCGCTGATGCTCAACTCCCCCAACAATCCATCCGGCGCAGTGTACGACCCCGACGTGCTCACGGCGATCGCAAACGTGCTGACGCGCGCATCCGAGCGCTTTGGCACGCAGATATACCTGATCAGCGACGAGCCCTATCGGCGTATTCTGTTCGACGGCCTCACCTATCCCTTCCCGCAGCTCGCCTACACGCGGACCATCACCGTGACGTCCCACTCCAAGGACCTTGCCCTGCCGGGCGAGCGAATCGGATACGCCGCTGTCCACCCCGATCTGCCGGAGGCAGGAGAGCTGATGGATGCGCTGATATTCAGCAACCGCGTCCTTGGCTTCGTCAGCGCGCCCAGCCTGATGCAGCGTATCGTCCGCGACCTGCAGGGCACCGGCATCGACGCCGGCGTGTACGAGCGCAAGCGCGACTATCTCTACGGCGGTCTCGTGGGCGCGGGCTACGACGTGGTCAAGCCCGCCGGCGCCTTCTACATGTTCCCCCGCTCGCCCGTTGACGATGAGTTGCGGCTGGTGGACGCGCTGTTCAGTGAGGGCGTGCTGGTCGTGCCGGGGCGCGGTTTCGGGATGCCGGGCTACTTCCGCATCTCCTTCTGCGTCGACGACGGGGACCTGGAAGGAGCGATGCCCGGCTTCAGGCGCGCTATTGCCGCTCTACGCTGAACGCAGCGCGCTGCGTTCCGCTATCATGCGCGATGTGGCACCTTGCGCGCTGCCGAATGGGCGTGCAGGCGCAGGAGTAGCAATCATGGGCATACCTCAACGCATACCGCCGGACCGTTCGCTGCAAGTGCGAATGGCCTTCACGATGCTGATGCTCGGCTTGGTCTACGCCATCTTCCTGTTCGTCCTGATGAATATCCTCGCCGGCGCGATCTGGACCATCGCCATCGTCGGCGCCATTGTCCTCTTCCAGTTCTGGCTGTCCGACCGGATGGTGCTGATGTCATTGGGCGCGCGCATCGTCAAGCGGGAGGAAGCACCAGCGCTCTACGACAGGATCGAGCGCCTGGCGCAGGCCGCCGCCATCCCGATGCCGCGGGTCGCCGTCGCGAACTCCCCCATGCCCAACGCGTTCGCCACGGGACGCAGCCAGCGCAGCGCCACCGTCGCCGTCACCACAGGACTGATCAACCTGCTGGACGACCGAGAACTGGAAGGCGTGCTGGCGCACGAGGTCAGCCACATCCGTACGCGCGACGTACAGGTGATGACCTACGCCTCCTTCTTTGCGGTCATCGCCTCGACGCTGATGTGGGTGTTCTTCTTCTCCGGCATGTTCGGAGGCTTCCGTAACCGCCAGCAGAACGGCGCAATCCTCGTCGCGCTGCTCGTCACGGCCATCGTCTGGTTCCTCTCGCAACTGCTCCTGGCGGCGCTGTCGCGCTATCGCGAGTACTCTGCCGACCGAGGCGCCGCCTACCTGACCGGGCGCCCGCTCGATCTGGCGGCGGCGCTGCAGCGCATTTCGGGCAACGCGCGTCGCGTGCCCACGGAGGACCTGCGCCGCGCCGAGTCGATGAATGCCTTCTTCATCATCCCCGCCGTGGGCGACGGGCTCGCCAAGCTGTTCTCGACGCACCCAAACGTGGAGAAGCGCGTCGCCGCGCTCCAGCGCCTTGCACGCGAGGACGTCCGGCTGGCGTAGCCTTCGATGCGCCCAGCACACTACGCGTCCTTCCTCAACCGCTTGCCCAGGGCGCCGGAGTCGTGGGTCGAGGCCATCGGCGTGATGGCGCGCATCGGCCTCTTCCTCGAGAACGAGCTCGATACGCACCACGGCGGACAGGTTGGTCTCATCACCAAGCCGGAGAGCGGCCAGGAGCCCGACTCGGCGGAGCAGCAACTTCGGCGCCTGCTCGACGCTGACCCGCAGGCGCACTGGTTGCGCTACGACATCTTCAGTGACAACATGGGTATGCAGTGGGTCGTGGTGCGCGGCCCGTCGCTGGAGTCGTTGACCCGCGACACCCAGACGGTGGGGCGCGCGTTGGAGGGGCACGGATTCGAGCGGCGCATCGTCGGCGTCGTCTTTCCCTTCACGTGGCAGGAACGACGCCAGTACTGGATATATCAGTACCGCATAGGTCGCTTCACGCCCTTCGCACCGACAGGCGAGCCAGAGCAACGCCTCCGCGACACCGACCTCGAGGTGCGCATGGAGAAGGCGCTGCGCAAGCACCTGCCCACCGACAAGCACTCCAACGAATGGCACCCCGTCTGGTGGATGCCGTTTTAGGGGCCGCTTCCTACTGCCCGGCACGGGCGCTGCGGCGTATCAGCGCGTAGCCTCCGCCCACGATGACGATGTCGAGAGCGGCGAGCAAGCCGAGTCCGGCGCCTATCGAGAGACCCGCGACTGCGACGAGCAGCACGACGAGTGCGCCGCTCAGTACCAGCGCCCCCGCCATCGCGATCCCAACGCCCACAGCAGAATGCATCAGCCCGGAGTATAGCGGGAGGTCGGCGTGGTCATGTATACTAAACCCCTACCCGGGGGGTGAGGGTTGATGGAAGCGGAAACCAGACAGGATGCGCTCAAGCGCCTCAACTACCTGACCGGACACCTCGATGGCGTCAAGCGCATGGTCGAAAACGACACCCACTGCGTCGACGTCCTCAAGCAGACCCATGCCGTTCGGCGCGCCATCGAAAAGCTGGAGGCCCTGCTGCTCGAGGGCCACCTCAACACCTGCGTCCCCGACGCGCTCCGCGAAGGGCGCCAAACGCAGGTCGTCGGAGAGCTGGTGGAGCTCTACGGCGTGGCGCAACGGTAGGCCATGGCGGTCGATACGTCGAACCACGGCACGCGGGCGCGACGCGTCGCGCTGCCCATCATGGGGATGACGTGCGCCGCCTGCGTGAGCACCGTACAGGGCGCCCTCGAACGCATCGACGGCGTCGACGGCGCAGCCGTCAACCTCGCGACTGAGACGGCAAGCATCAGCTACGACGCCGGAGTTGCCAGCATCGACGCGATGCTCCGCGCCGTCACTGCGGTCGGCTACGGCATGGGGCTCGAGGAGACGCGGCTGCAGGTGGAAGGGCCGCTCGACGCCGATGCATCCCGTGCCATCGAGGCTGCGGTACGCCGCTTGGATGGCGTCGCCTCCGTGGCCGTCAACCCTGCAGCGGACGATGTCGCCGTCCGTGTCGTGCGCGGCGCGGTCGACACCGATGCGCTTGGCGATGCCGTACGCAGCGCAGGGGTCGACGTACTCGCGACGGAGTCCACCGACGCGATGGAAGCCGACCTCGAGCGGCTATCGCGCGCCGAAGAGGTCAGGCGGCTGCGGTCGCGCTTTATCGTCAGCGCATTCGCGGCAGTCGCCATCATGGTGCTGATGCTGACACCGCCAATCGAACGGGTGATCGGCGCAACAGCGCTCAATCTCGTTGCGTGGGCGCTGGCGACGCCAGTGCAGTTCTGGGCGGGGCAGCGTTTCTACGCCGGGGGGTGGGGTGCGCTCAAGCACCGCACGTCCAACATGAACACGCTGATTGCCCTGGGAACGAGCGTGGCCTATGGCTACAGCGCCGTCGTCACGCTATTCGGCGGACTGCTCTCGCTGCCGTATGGCGCGGGCACCTACTTCGATACGTCAGCGGCAATCATCGCCCTCATCCTCTTCGGGCGCCTGTTGGAGGCACGGGCGAAGGGGCGGGCGTCGGGCGCGATACGCGCGCTCATTGGCCTGCAGCCACGCACTGCCCGCGTCATCCGCAACGGCGAGGAGCACGACATGCCCATTGCCGAGGTCACGCCGGGCGACGAGCTGCTCGTCCGCCCCGGCGAGCGGGTTCCTGCAGACGGTAACGTGCTGAGCGGCAGCTCGACAATGGACGAGTCGATGCTGACGGGCGAGAGCTTGCCAGTGGACAAGGTGCAGGGCGACCCGGTCTACGGTGGTGCAGTCAACCGCCTGGGCAGCGTAACCATGCGGGCGGCGCGCGTTGGTAGCGACACGGCGCTCGGCAACATCATCCGGCTGGTGCAGGACGCCCAGGCCACACGCGCGCCCGTTCAACGCCTCGCCGACGCCGTCGCCGCCGTCTTCGTCCCAGCCGTCCTCGCGGTGGCGGCAGCCACCTTCATCGTCTGGCTCGCGGTGGGACCGTCCCCCGCCTACCAATTCGCGATGCTGAACGCCATCGCGGTACTCATCATCGCCTGCCCGTGCGCATTGGGGCTTGCAACGCCCACTGCCATCATGGTGGGCATGGGGCGTGCAGCGGAGCATGGCCTGCTCTTCCGCGACGCCGCCGCGCTAGAGCAGGCGCACCGTGTCGACGTCGTCGTGCTCGACAAGACCGGTACGCTCACGCGCGGCAAGCCCGTGCTGACCGACGTGTTGCCCCGCGGTGTGAGCGCCCATCAGCTGCTATCGCTCGCGGCGTCGGTCGAGCGCCTGAGCGAGCACCCCATCGCAGCAGCCCTCGTCGATGGCGCGTTGTCACGGGGGGTCGCGCCCAGGGGGGCGAGCGACTTTCAGGCAGCGCCCGGGCGCGGAGCACGCGCACGCGTGGGCGAGGGCTACATCACGGTTGGCAGCGTAGGCCTGATGAAAGAGGCCGGCGTCACGCTCGACGAGGCAACACTCGACGATGCGCAGACGCTCTCGGAGCAGGGGCGCACGCCCATCGCCGTGGTGCGCGGCAAGACGCTCGTGGGATTGCTTGCCGTCGCCGACACGCCGCGCGCAGAGGCCAAGGAGGCCGTCGCAGAGCTACAGGCGTCCGGCATCAAGGTCATCATGCTCACGGGTGACCGGCAGGCGACGGCGAACGCCATCGCGGCGGAGCTGGGCGTCGGCACCGTGCTCGCCGAGGTGCTGCCGGGCGAGAAGGCGCGGCAGATCGCGCGCCTCCAGGCCGAGGGCAACCATGTCGCGATGGTAGGTGACGGCGTGAACGACGCGCCGGCGCTCGCGCAGGCGGACATCGGAATCGCGATCGGCACGGGCACGGACGTCGCATTGGAGGCCGCAGCTGCCGCGCTCATGCACTCCGACCTGCGAGGCGTCGCGACGGCGCTGGGCCTGTCGCGCGCCACCGTCCGCGCGATTCGGCAGAACCTCGGGTGGGCATTCGGCTACAACGTCGCGCTCATCCCCGTGGCCGCCGGTGTGCTGTACGCAGCGTTCGGCAGCGGCGGTACGCCAGAAGGCCTGCGCTGGGCGCTCGGGGACAGCGGCTTCCTGAACCCCATCCTGGCCGCGCTCGCGATGGCTCTCAGCTCCGTGTCGGTCCTGACCAACAGCCTGCGCCTGCGGGGTTGGCGGTGGCGCACCACACTGTAATCGTGCCGCAATAAGGAGACAGTCATGTCCCAACTGGATGCCATATTCGGCGATGCCGCGCCTGCCATAGACCCGGTGTGCGGGATGGAGGTAGACCGCACGTCCCCTCCAGGCGGCACATCGGAGCACGCGGGTGAGACGTACTACTTCTGCGCACCAGGCTGCCGCAAGGCGTTCGAGATGTCGCCAGGCACATACCTCAAAGCGGGCGCATAGGGACGCTCTCCCCGTCGTTCCTGCGCGGACAAGACCCTCTATCCCGCCCTCCTCCCACTCAGCAGGAGAGGGGGTAAGAGCAGGCATGCGCCATATTCCTGCTTTCGCAGCACCAGCGACGGACGTCCGGGAATGGCGAGGGAGCGGCGCGCTGAAGGATGGAGAGCGCGCCACCTGCTGTGTTGGGCCAATCTCCCCCCTCCGGCCCAGGCGGGATGGCTGCGAATTACGGCGGCGAAATGACCATTTGTGGCGCACACGCTATAATCGTTGCGTCGAATTCCATATATTGCACGGATGAGGAACGGATGGACGATCTCGACTATCAGCTAATCTCGCTGCTGCAGTCCGACGGCCGCACGTCCAACATAGACCTGGCAGCGGCGATGGGAGTGAGCGAAGGGACGGTGCGGCGGCGTTTCCGAAACTTGGTACAAGACGGTGTCATTCGCGTTACTGCCATTCCCGACCCCGCCAAACTGGGACGTGGCACCACGGCGCTCGTTGGTCTGCAGGTCGACCCAGGAGAGGTCGACCCCGTAGCCTCCAAACTGGCGCAGCTGGAAGAGGTGCAGTACGCCGCAGTTACCACCGGAGCCTTCGACGTCTTCCTGTGGGTGGCGCTTCCATCACCGGAGCGACTGGCAAGCTTCCTCCGGTCGGAGGTGGGAAGCGTGCCGGGAGTGCGGCGGACTGAGACGTTCGTCAATCTATCCATCAAGAAGAATCCCGGCGGTCCCAGCACCCTAATCTCGGGCAATGGCGCCGTTGCATAGCATGCGCGCCCACCTGTACACTATCCGACGTTCCGGCACCGCCGAGCGTTGAGCACCGAGGAGGTTGAATCGAGCATGACGTACATCATTGCCGAGCCCTGTGTCGACCTTAAGGACGCTTCATGTGTAGACGTCTGTCCGGTCGACTGTATCTACGAGGGCGAGAGGCAGTACTTCATCCACCCCGACGAGTGCATCGACTGCGCCGCCTGTGAGCCGGTGTGCCCGGTGGCGGCCATCTTCGCCGAAGACTCGGTGCCGGAGCAGTGGAAGGAATACATCGCCACCAACCGCGACTTTGACTATTCCAGCGCGCGCTAGCGCGCACCTACTGACGCGTAGGACGAGGGGGGCCGAGCAGTCGGCCCCCCCTCTCTCTTAGGCGTAGCAGGCCCGAACTAGGGGCCGCTGGACAAACCGTCCGCACGGAATGCCATGTACGACCCTGCAAGGAGCAGCACCGCGCCCAGTACGAAGTAGAGTGTCGCCGCCGCAAGCCCGACAACGGCGGCGGCGAGGAGCAAGAGGGCGGCGAGGCGCGGCTTGAAGAGGGCCAGAAACGCCGTCCCGCCTCCTCCTGCAGCGGCAAGCGCAGCGATCAGCCCGCCCAGAAACTGCCTGCCCGCATCGTCGCCGCCGCCAGAGAAGACCCCGACGGTGCCGACGAACATTGCAAGCAACGCGCCGACCATCCCCATCGCGGCGCCCGCCGCAGCGCAGATAGACGCAACCCCCCGCACAGCGCTCCAAGTTTAGCACCGCCCCCGGCGGCGCCCCCGCCTGCGGAATAGCCCAGTTGGGCGTGGTGGAACGTCCGAATTGACACTCCAAGTTCGCCCTCTCCATAATGCCCAGCGCCTAGACATTCGCCTGGGCATGCTCAGCAACCTTCCGATCACAGGGCGCGGTGCTCCCCTTCGGCTTGCATAGACCGGCGGGCGGCCTGAAAAGTAGTGCCACCAACAACGTCACGAAAGAGTTCCCTTGAAGAGGTTCGCATTCGCTGCCATAGTCCTGGTCGGTGCCCTTGCCTGCACTAGTCCAGCACCCACTCCCACGAGTGCGCCACCGCCTACCGAGACTCCATCTCCGACGCCGACGAGCACGCCCACACCGACTCCGACCCCCACCGCGACCGCAACTCCGACCCCCACCCCTACTGCCACGCCAACGCCGTCCCCACCCCCCCTGCTACGCCGCCCCCCGATCCCACGCCCACCGCGACTGCGTCGCCGACTCCTGTTTCCACCCCTACACCGACGCAAATCCCCGCGGAGTACCTGGTGGGTCTCGGTAACGCCAGAACGGAAGAACTGGAAGGGGCGGAGGCTGAGACCTACGCGAAAGCATTCGCCGATGCCAAGGAACTGGGGTTGGACAACTCGGACGCTCGAGACTATGCCAGCGGGCTCCTCTTGCACGCCACGCGTGCTGCGTACAGCGGCAGGGAACTTGCCGGTGATGCAGTGATTCAGGACTATGCCGCCGCGTTCGCGCAGATCCAGGACGGCTCGGTGGTAAGCGCGCTGGGCAGCGCCGGTGAAACGGTTCGCAGGAATGCCATCGAGTGGCCTTTCGATCAGGAGACCGACTCGGAGGAATCGTTCGCCGAACACTATGCGTCGGCATTCACGCTGGCCGGCGGAGATGGAGTTGCCGCCCATCTGTACGCGTCCATCTACGCCGGCAACCGCTACCTGCAAGCCGGTGACGAACGGGCCACCGAACTGGCGGAGGCAGCGATCCGCGGCTACGAGCAGTCCAGCTCGCCAAACTTGCTGGAACGATTCGCGCAGGCTCAGGGCTACATGAACGGCTACGTGCAGGCCCAGTGGAGGGCAGAACCGGAACAGGGGCTCACGAGTCAGAACAGAGTTGTTGCGTGGGCTGCTGCTTACGCGCGAGCCTACGCCCGCGCCTTCAGCATTGCTCGAGCCGAGGGGCGTGATGAGCCCCTGGACGCGGCGCATTGGTACGCCTTCAACTTCGCGCATGCCCGGGTGGACATGGCCCTCCTGGAGGGGGACGCCCTCCGCATCGCTCAGTTCACGCTGGGCGGGTACTATGCTGCAGCGCAGCAAGGGCTCACGGGCGAGGCCCGCAACACCTACGCCCTGGACTACTACGAAGGGTTCTGGGCAAAGCGCGGCCAGGCAATGTGGCCTCTAGAGAGGGCGGGCATCTACGCCGTTGCATACGCTGACGCCAAGCGAGACGGCAGAACGAACGAGAACGCCGAGGCACACGCAGAGGCGTACGAACAGGCTTACACGTCAGCCAGGCGAGAAGGGACACCGGAAGACCTGGCCCACGCGATCGCTCTTGCGTTCGCAGAGGCGGAGGCGGGAGAAGCCCCCGGACCTGCACCAACGCCATAGATGCCTTCGCGATGGTTGACCAGCCGCCCCGAGGTTGGTAGGCTGAACCGCACAGACCGTTCGCGGAGCAACCACGTGATCAACATAAGCGATGCCGCAGCCGACCGGCTCAAGGGAATATTGGTGGAAGAGGGGCTGCCCGATGCCGCCCTACGCGTGATCGTCGTCCCAAACGGCCACCATGGCGCACAGTACATGCTTGCGCTCGAGGATGCGCCCAAGGACGACGACATGGTCATGCACGAGAACGGCGTCCGTGTGGTCGTCGACACCGACAGCGTTCCGCTTATCGAGGGCGCGGAGATCGACTACGCGGACAGCCTGATGCGCAGCGGGTTCGTCATCAGTAACCCGAACATTGCGCCGTCGGGCGGCGGCTGCGCCTGTGGCGGCAACTGCGGCTGTGGCGCCCAGCACTAGAAGGTACGTCCCTAGCCAGCCAAGTCAAAGGGCCCCTGATCGGGGCCCTTTCTATCTTTCCTCGTCATCCCCGTGCAGGCGGAGCAAGGCCCTGGCCCCGTTGCGCCCTCTCCCGCCCCAGGCGGTAAGAGGCAAGAGCGGCGGCGGTGGTGGCGGTAGGTTGGGCGCGTGGCGTTCAAATTCCTGCTCTCGCAGGAGTGACGGAGGGTACCGTTACCCGATTTCCACCGCCCTGCCATCTGAGGCAGACTGGCGCATGGCGATGGTGATCAGGGCTGCGCGCAGGCCGTCCTGGCCGGTGGCCAGCGGCGGATCGCCGTTCTCCAGCGCCTCCTCGAACCCCATCACCTGGTTCGTGTACATCGCCAGCGAATCGGGAGGGCGGAAGCGCTGCGTCATCCCCAACGACGCGCACGCGATCGTCAACTCCCCTTGCAGGGTCGTGTCCACACTACCGGTGACGGTGCAGCGCCCGAGGCTACCGTACACCGCGACGTCGTTATGCGGGTAGTCAGGCGTGCGGCGGCTTGTCTTCACGACGCCGACCGACCCGTCGTCGAACCGCAGCAGCATCGCTATCAGCTGCTCAAGGGGCGAGGCGGCGTGGGCGTCATTCAGCGCCGTCACGGCCGTCACCTCGCGGCCGGTCAGGAAGCGCAGCAGGTCGACGCAGTGAACGCCGGTGGCCATCATCACGCCTGCGCCGGCCTTCGACGGGTCCTCCCACCACTCCTGACCGGGAGGCCTCGGAGGGGGCGCGACTTCGCCACGCACGCCGCGCACCCACGACACTTCCGACAGCGATAGCGTGCCGAGCGCACCCTCGGCGATGAGGGCGCGCAGCCGCTGGTGCCCCGGGTGGTGGCGCAGGTGGAAGCCGATGCCAAGGCGCACGCCTGCGCGCTCACATGCGTCAATCATCGCCTGGCACTCGTCCAGCGTCAGCGCCATCGGCTTTTCGCACAGCACATGCTTGCCAGCCGCCGCCGCCTTGAGCGTCTGCTCAGCGTGCAGGTGGTTCGGCGAGGCAAGGTAGACGACGTCCACAGCGGGGTCGATGAGCATCTCGTCGTAGTCGTCATAGGCGGCATCACCGCCGTGCTTGTCCGCGAATTCGCGGGCGCGCTCGCGCGTGCGGCTCACGACTGCTGCGATGCGCGCACCGGCCGCATTGATCGCCGGCGCCATCTTCTGGTCGGGGTGCCTGCCGGTGCTGACGATTGCCCAGCCTAGTGGCATCCGTTACCTCCTGCCATTACGGGATCGCTGGCTCGCCTCCGAGGAAGCGAATTCACGCGTTAGGCCTCCGCCGACTCCTGGATGTAGCGGTAGGCGCCCATCGCCGCCGTGATGCCGTCGCCCACGGCTGTCCCCAACTGGCGGTCGGAGAACTGGCGGATGTCGCCAGCGGCAAACACGCCGGAAACAGAGGTTTGCATCTGGAGGTCGGTCTTCACATGCCCTGCCAGATCCAGCTCGACGATGCCGCGCAGGTAGTCGCTGACAGGGTGGAAGCCGATGTAGATGAATACGCCTTCAGCGGCGATGTCGGAGGTCTCGCCCGTCTTGACGTTGCGGATGGAGACCGAGCGAACGGCACCGTTGCCTTGGATGCGGTCGACCACGCTGTCCCACATGAAGTCCATCTTGGGCTCATCGAATGCGCGCTGCTGAAGGATGCGGCTGGCGCGCAACTGGTCGCGGCGATGTATCACGGTGACGTGATTGACGAGCCGTGTCAGGTAGAGCCCCTCATCGAGCGCCGCGTCACCCCCACCGACGACGACGACGTCGGTGCCGCGGAAGAAGTTGCCGTCACAGGTCGCGCAATAGGAGACGCCGCGTCCCGCGTATTCCTCCTCGCCCGGCACCTCCAGCTTGTTGTGCTCACCGCCCGTGGCGATGATGACGACGCGGGTCGTGTACTCCGCTTCCTCGCCGATCACGCGCTTGACGGGGCCTTCAACGTCGAGCTCGACGATGGTGTCGTAGGTGAACTCCGTGCCAAAACGCACGGCCTGCTCCTCATAGAGCTTGGCCAGTTCGGGCCCGGTGATGGCGGTGGGGAAACCAGGGTAGTTCTCGATTTCGCCCGTCTTCAGGATCTCGCCACCGACAGCCGTCTTTTCGATGACGAGCGTCTTGAGCATGGCGCGCACGGAGTAGATGGCAGCGGCGAGGCCCGCACCGCCACCTCCTACAATGACGACATCGTACTGCGGCTGGTCGGACATGGCATGCGCTCCTGTACGCGGCGGAGTCCGCGCACTTCCATTCTAGCGGCGCGGGTGGTCAGGTCGCCAGTGCTCACCCCTGTCCTCCGTCCATCCGCGAAGGCCGCGACGGGGGCGTGGCGCACGAATCCGCGGGTTGCTAGGCGACTTTGGGCAGGCTGGCCACCGCCTTCTGCAGCCGCGGCTCGATGGTCTCCTTGAACTTGGGGATGTATTCCAGCATCCAATCGCGAACTTCGACCAGGTGAGCCGGGGCGTCATCGATGGTGGCCGGTTGGGAGATGCCGATCGTGGCGTAGAAGCGGTTGTTGGGTTGTCCCGTCCAGTCCAACTTGGCTCCCAACTCCTTCTCGATGCTGTCGCGGTCTTCAAACAGTGCATCGAAGATGTGGCCGTTGTTCTCCCTGTCCCCGTTGTCAATCCAGACGTAAATCTCGGCGGTACGATTCATCCTGTAAAAGCCGACCCAATAGTGGGCCGCTCCTGAACGAGACGAGCCGACGGTGTAGTCGTAGTTGCCGTAAGGGGGGTTCGCCCGGCTGGTGTGTATGCCCTTGCGATGCATCGCTTCCATCAGCGGCTGGAAGAACTGATGGTAGCGCTGCTCGACGCTGGTCATGGAACGCGCGTCCCTCGCTCGCCCACCCATCGCTCTCCTTACCCACTTCGACCAGCCGCTGGAGTAGACGACGGGAATGAATTGGGGGGCGGAGGCGGAGTTGCCAATCTTTATGGCCCGCACCTCAACCCCGTAGACCTCGATGTCGTCAGACGTCCACTGGTTGAGCCATTCGAGCGCCGCCAGGTGGTCGGTGGACCAATACGGCGCAACCCAAATCAGGATGCGCGCGCCGTGTGCTCCCGCATAGCTGAGGAGTTGGCCGAAATGCCTGTGATCCGACCAATCCAGCTGGCTTCCGACCGCCACCAGCACGCCGCGCTGGGTCTCTCTGGCCAGGATGTTGAGCGAGAAGACCCCTGTGGATGTCTCCACCTGCTCCAGCTCCAACTCAAGGCCCAGCGACTCTCCGAGCAATCCCAGATTGCCGGCCAACCATGGAGTAAAATCCGCCGATTCGTCTGCCCAAACCTCCTTGAGGTCCACGGCATCGATGCTCCCCAACTTCGCCGTCGCCATTCGTCTATCCCTCCATCCTCATGCCCGACTGTACAGCCAGGGCGAGGGTTCTCTCCTGCTGCGCGCGAGCCACAGTGACGGGCCCGTAGGGAAGTGGAAAAGTGCGCGTTCGTGCTGTCCCCGCCAAGACAACAACCCTCTTGTCATGCGATCGCGGGACTCGCGCCGGCAGGCGAACCCCCTCAAGTTCGCGCCGCGCATAGCGTATAGCCTGAAAGTGCAGATTACAAATTGTGCATCCGCGCCTACGCGGAGACGGCCTTTCCATGCGGAGCACGCAGCGATTCTCGTGACAATTGCACGTTGACGGCGGCTCACAGGCCACTTACGGTAGTCGCACATCTGTTCCGAGGCGAACCATGGCACGACTATCGGCCAGGCAAGAGAGCATCCTAACCTACATCCGCGCGTACCATGCAGAGCACCGCTTCATGCCGTCGGTGCGCGACATCCAGGAAGCGTGCAACATCAGTTCGACATCGGTAGTGGACTACAACCTGCGCATCCTCTCCCGCGACGGCTACATCCGACGTGCGCCCGACATTTCACGCGGCATCGAACTGATCGGCAGCGAGTCGTCATCGGCCGCGATGGGAGTGCGCGCGATACCCGTCGTAGCGAACATCGCCGCGGGCGAGCCATTGCCCGTCGCCACGCCGGACGTGTGGGAGTCGGAGGCCACGGAGCGCGTGACGCTGCCGCCTGAACTGGCGCCGCGCGACGTCCGCGGACTATTCGCTGTGCGCGTGAAGGGACAGTCGATGATCGACTCGCTCATCGACGACGGCGACCTGGTAGTGCTGCGCCCGGTGCGGACGGCCAGCAACGGCGAGATGGTGGCGGCATGGATCAAGTCGCGTGAAGAGGCGACGCTGAAGCATTTCTACAGCGATGGGCCTTACGTGCGGTTGCAACCGGCCAACACCACGATGTCGCCCATCATCGTCCCTGCCGAAGATGTCGAGGTGCAGGGCAAGGTCGTCGCCGTTCTGCGTCGCGTCAGGTAGGACCGGGGTAGGTGCTCTCTAGTCGGACGACGGCAGCTTCTTTTGCGCCATCAACGTGAGGGGCTCGCCTCCGACACTCAGGCGGCCGGGGCCGGGCTTGGTGCAGAGGACGGTGATGCCGGACGCCTCTGACTCGTAGCGCTTACCCAGCTGAAAGCCGTCGCCGCCGGTCTCGTAGTCGAGGTCAGCGTCCCCGCCGCGCGTTACCATGAACTGAGGTGCGCCGTCACCGTAGCTGACCTTCTGCCCCATTTGCGTCGCCATGCCGCTGCGCCCTCCCGAGGAGTGCGCAGATTGTAGCAAATGGGTGGGGCGCTGCGCCGCGCACTCCGCCTCGCCTCGAGTGAGGAGAGCTACCTGAAGAGGTCATTCTCGCGCGTGCGAATGAGGGGCGCGATGCCGGCGTCGCTGGAGGCATAGGGGTAGCCGCGAATCAGCGCGACAGGCACGCGTGTCAGCTTGTTCGTCACGAGTTCGGCCGAGGCCGCCAGTTCGTCTGCCACCGCGATTTGCGTCGAGTGGAGCTCGCGTCCATCCGCGTCGTACTGGCCGCGGTAATCGAGCAGCGCCTCGAGACCGGCTACGCCGATGGCGACGTTCTCCGCACCCTCGCGCCACGGCCTGCCGAACGTGTCGCTGATGACGACTGCAACATCGACCCCGGCGAGCGTGCGCACACGTGCGCGTATGGCTCGGGCGGACGCATCGGGGTCCTCCGGCAGCAGAACGGCAAGCTCACTCCCGCCCGCATTGGAGGCGTCAACGCCGGAGTTGGCGCATCGGAAGCCGTGGCGCGTTTCGGTCAGGAGCACGCCGCCGTCCATGCGCACGACGCGCACTGCCTCGCGGAGGGCGACCTCGACGACGCGCGCATCCTTCTCCCAGGCCTCCGCGTATGTACGCGCGAACGCCGAAGGCGTCACATCAAGCAGATCGACGACACGCCCTTCCACCTTGGAGACGACCTTTTGCGTGACAACGAGCACGTCGCCGGCCGCCGGTGGCGTGCCTTGCGCACGGGCAGCGTCGACGATGAGAGCACCGAGGTCGTCGCCGGCCTTGCACTCAGGCAGGCCTTCGATGCCGATGAGGTTGACCGTGGGTGGGGGCATGGGGTGATTGTGCCTGCTTACGCGGTCGCGCGCCACTCTTTGCCTGCGCACTTGCGGGATCTGCTAGCATAGACGCCAAATCACACAGGAGGTCTCCAATGTCCGACCGCTCGACGGAAGAGCTAGCGGGCGCTGTGCAGGTGGACATCCGCTACTGCCTCCCTTGAGGAAAGCTACCGATGGCTGCCTGGACGGCATCCGAGCTCTACAACGCCCTAGGCTCCGGCGCTGGCATAACGCTCACGCCGGTGGGAGGGGGCCGCTTCGAGGTCTACGTCGACGGCGAGTTGCTCTACGACAACAGGGCCGTCGGCGCATCCGGTATCGGCATCGATGACATTTCGGCTCTCAAGATGCAGGTACAGGAGCGGATGGAGTCGCTGTCGGCCGCCGGCTAAGCGCCGCCCGCCGAACAGCCCAACACAGAGGCCCCGCCGGAGCGGGGCCTCTGTGTTGTGGTCAGCAGCGCTATACCGCGCCTGCGGCTTCCGGCGTCTTGGTGGTGTCGCCCATCGAGATGAGGCGGTTAAGGGCGTTCATGTAGGCCTTGGCGGCGGCGACGATGATGTCGGTGTCCGCGGCGCGTCCGATGTAGGTGCGCCCATCCTGTTCGATGCGAATGCTTACCTCGCCCATGGCATCGATGCCCTCCGTCACCGCGTTGACGCTGAACTCCGTGAGTTCGTTCGGAACGTGAACGATGCGGTTGATGGCCTTGTAGACGGCATCGACCGGCCCTGTTCCCGTGGCGGCGTCAGTGAACTGACCGCCCTCGTTGTCGGTTAGGACAACGGTTGCGGTCGGCACCTCGCGGTCGCCGCAGGTAACCTGAACGTGTTCGAGGCTGTAGGTCTGATCGATGGCGACGGCGTGGCCGCTCATCAGTGCGATGAGGTCGCGGTCGGTGACCTCGCGCTTCTTGTCGGCCAGCTCCTTGAATTCCTCGTAGAGCGACGCCATCTCGTCATCGGTCGGGGAATAGCCCAGCTCGTTGAGGCGTGCGCGCAGGCCATGGCTGCCGCTGAGTTTGCCGAGAACGAGCTCGCTGCGCGGCACGCCGACGGCGTTCGGGTCAATGATCTCGTAGGTAGAGCGCTCCTTGATGAGGCCGTCCTGGTGGATGCCGGATGCGTGGCGGAAGGCGTTGCGCCCGACGATGGCCTTGTTGGGCTGGACGGGGAATCCGGTGATCTGGCTGACCATGCGGCTCGTCGTGAAGAGCTGCTTGGTGTTGACGCTGGTGTCGGCGCCGAAGTAGTCGCTGCGGGTGCGCAGTGCCATGATGACCTCTTCCAGCGCGCAGTTGCCCGCCCGCTCGCCGATGCCATTGATGCACCCTTCCACCTGCCGCGCGCCCGCCTTGACCGCTGCAAGGCTGTTGGCGACCGCCATGCCCAGGTCATCATGGCAGTGGACGGAGAGGCGAACGCTCTCACCCAGCTCGGGCGCCTGCTCCATGAGATAGGCCAGCAGGTCGGTGAACTGGGCAGGCACGGCGTAGCCGACGGTGTCGGGGATGTTGACGGTCGTCGCACCTGCCTCGATGACCGCCTTGACCAGATGGGCGAGGAACTCGCGGTCGGTGCGGCTGGAGTCCATGGGGGAGAACTCGACGTCATCTACATGGGCGCGCGCGCGCTGAACGGAGGTGACCGCCATCTCGACGACCTCCTCCCGGTTCTTGCGAAGCTGGTTCATCAGGTGGTTGTCAGAGGAGGAGAGGAAGACGTGGATGCGCGGGTTCGCGGCGTCGCGGAGCGCCTCGGCGGCGCGGTCGATGGCGCCCTCCTTTGCATGAGAAAGGGCGGCGATGATGGGCGTGCGCACCTCACGTGCGACGCGCTGCACCGCCTCGAAATCGCCGGGTGAGGAGACGGGGAAGCCGGCCTCGATGACATCGACGCCGAGCCGCTCCAACTGCCTGGCAATCTCCACCTTCTCTTCGACGGTCATTGCAGTCCCCGCAGACTGCTCGCCGTCGCGCAGTGTTGTATCAAAGATCAAAACTCTGTCATCCATTGCCCTACTCCGCGTCCTCTGGCTTGCTCCTACGCCGCGTAATCGAAGTCTCTACTTCTGCTTCAGGAAGGACATCATCTCGCGCAGGCGCGCCCCAACCTCCTCTATCTGGTGGTTGGCGTCCTGCTCGCGGAGCTGGTCGAAGCGGTGGCGCCCCTCGTGGTTCTCCGCGATCCACTCGCGCGCGAATGTGCCGTCCTGGATCTGCGCAAGCACACTCTTCATGGACTGGCGGACACGGTCGTCGATGACGACAGGTCCCCGGCTGTAGTCGCCGAACTCCGCTGTGTCGCTCACCGAGTAGCGCATGTACTTCAGGCCGCCCTCGTACATCAGGTCGACGATGAGCTTCAGCTCGTGCAGCACCTCGAAGTACGCGATTTCGGGCTGGTAGCCAGCCTCGACGAGCGTCTCGAAAGCAGTCTTGACGAGGGCGGACGTACCGCCGCACAACACCGACTGTTCGCCGAACAGGTCCGTCTCCGTCTCCTCTTGGAAGGTGGTCGCGACGATGCCCGCGCGCATGCACCCGACGCCAGCGCCGTAGGCGAGCGCGTTCGGCAGCGCCTCGCCACTGGCGTCCTGCTGTATGGCGACGAGCGCGGGAACGCCGGATCCCTGTGTGAAGATCTCGCGCATGCGGTGGCCCGGCGCCTTGGGCGCAATCATCGAGACGTCGACGCTGTCGGGCGGTACGATCTCACGGAAGTGGATATTGAAGCCGTGCGCGAACATCAACGTCTTGGAGGAGTCGAGGTGGGGCTCAATGGCGCTCTCGTAAAGCGAGCGCTGCACGTGGTCAGGGACGAGCACCATGATGAAGTCGGACCCCCTGGCCACCTCCTCCGGCAACCCGACGGGCAGGCCCTCGGCCTCCGCCTTGGCTCGGCTCGACGAGCCCTCGTAGAGGCCGACAACGACGTCGACGCCGTTGTCGCGCAGGTTGAGAGCGTGCGCGTGGCCCTGCGACCCGTAGCCCAGGACCCCGACGCGCTTGCCCTGCAGCCTCCCGGGGTCCACGTCCTTCTCATAGTAAATGGTTGCCATCCCGTCCCCTCCTAAATTCGCATGTGGTCCTTGTCGGCGCCCGCGCCGCTAGGGCACTACCTCGGCGTCAGGCGCACTTTGATCGACGTTTTCGAGGGTGCGCTTTCGCGAACCCGTCGCGGGGGCGCCGCGCGACATCGCCACGCTGCCCGTCCGCATGATCTCCCTGATGCCGAACGGCTTCATCAGCTGGATGAGGGCGTTCACCTTCTCCTCGTCGCCCGTGATCTCGACGATCACGACGCCCGCGCCGACGTCGACGACGTGCGCTCTGAAGATGTCGACTATCTCCAGCACTTCGGCGCGCGTCTGCGGGGTGGTGCGTACCTTGATGAGCGCCAGTTCTCGCGCAACGATGCTCTCCTGCGATATATCGTGCACGCGCACGACGTCGATGAGCTTGTAGAGCTGCTTGGTCACCTGCTCGACGACGTAGTCATCGCCTTCGACGGCGAACGTCATGCGCGAGAGGCCCTGCACCTCGCTGTGTCCAACGGCGAGGTTTGAGATGTTGAATCCGCGCCGCCGGAAGAGGCCGGAGACGCGCGTGAGCACGCCCGGCTTGTCTTGGACGAGCGCAGTAATGGTGTGGGTCTCGGCCCTGGTGTCTACCGCCATGCGCGCTCTCCCTCTTCGAGCGGCCCTTCGAGCATCTCCGCCACGCTCTCGCCCGCGGGCAGGTGAGGATAGACGTTCTCCTCCGGTTCGACCCGGAAGTCGATGAGCGCTGGCCCATCGACGGCCATCGCATCGTCGACGGCCTCGCGCACCTTGGCGCGGTCGGTGACGCGGGCGGCCCAGATGCCGTACGCCTCGGCCAGGCGCACGAAGTCGGGGTTGCCGCTGTACTCAACGGCGACACGATTGCGGTCGTGGAAGAGGTCCTGGAGCTGGCGCACCAAGCCCAGGAAGTTGTTGTTGAGAATGGCGAACTTCACGGGCACGCGGTGTTCCACGATGGTAGCCAGCTCTGACATGGTCATCTGGAAGCCGCCGTCGCCCGCGATGCTCCAGACCACCTTGTCGGGACGTCCGATTGCGGCGCCCATTGCAGCGGGCACCTCAAAGCCCATGGTGCCGAGGCCACCGGAAGTTATCCACGAATTGGGCTCTTTGAAGCGGTAGTGCTGCGCGGCCCACATCTGGTGCTGGCCGACGCCGGTGACGACGATGGCATTGCCATCGGTCGCGTCCGATATCTCGCGAACCACGTACTGCGGCAGCAGGCGGTCGGACTCTGGCAAGCGATCCGAGGGATGCTCATCGCGCAAGCGGTCGATCTCCTGCAGCCATTCGGTGTGCGTCTGCGGCTCGACCTCGCGCTCAAGTGCGTGCAGTACGCGCCTGGCGTCGCCGACGATGGGCACCGTCACGCGGACGTTCTTGCCGACCTCTGCAGGGTCGATGTCGATGTGAATAACCTGGGCCTTGGGCGCGAACGTGCTGATGCGGCCCGTGACGCGATCGTCGAAGCGCATCCCGACGGCAATGAGCAGGTCGGCGCGGTCGATGGCCCAGTTGATATGCGCCCAACCGTGCATCCCGGGCATACCGAGGGTGAGCACATGATCCTCGTTCATGCTGCTGATGCCGAGCAGCGTGGTGACAACGGGCAGTTGCGCCTTCTCGGCGAGATTCTTCAACTCTGCGAATGCGCCCGAGATGACGACACCATGACCGGCGAGGATAAGCGGGCGCTGCGCCTCGCGGATGAGGCGGGCCGCGCGCTTGACCATCTGACTGTGCCCTTCCATCGTGGGCTGGTACGAGGGCAGGTTGACCTCGTCCGGATAGTCGAATTCGGTCACATCCGTCTGCACGTCGCGCGGGAGGTCGATGAGCACGGGGCCGGGGCGTCCGGTGCGCGCGATGTGAAACGCCTCCTTCAGCACGCCGGGCAACTCCGCTGTGTCCATGACGAGGTAGTTGTGCTTCGTGACGGGCAGCGTAATGCCGGTCGTGTCCGTCTCCTGAAAAGCGTCCCGTCCGATTGCTCCGCGCGGCACCTGCCCCGTAATGGCGACCATCGGGACTGAGTCCATCATCGCCGTAGCAAGCGGCGTGACGAGGTTGGTCGCACCGGGCCCCGAGGTGGCGATTGCGACACCCACCTTGCCGGTTGCGCGCGCGTAGCCGTCGGCAGCGTGGCCGGCGTTCTGCTCATGGCGGACCAGCACGTGCTTGAACTGAGGGTACTCGGGCAGCACCTGATAGAGAGGCAGGATGGCACCGCCCGGGAGGCCGAACGCCACGTCGACACCCTCGCGCAGCAGCGCCTCGCATACTATCTGTCCGCCGCTCAATCGCATGCTACCTCACATGCAGCCGCATACAAAAATCCCGTCCCAGCGCATGGGACGGGACAAAGTGCCCGCGGTACCACCCACGTTCCCCCTCGCATCTCCTGCAAGAGAGCCCTCGGTTTGCGCCGTAACGGTGCGCTCCGCCGCCCTACTGCTGCTTCAGGCTGGCCGCTCCGGGGCGAGTTCGGAGTACCTGCTGCCGCCAGCCTCTCACCAGTCGCCGGCTCGCTGAGGTGCGGTGGCCCCTACTACTCCCCTTCATTGCGGAATCGTCACTAGACGACGGGCGCAATTGTAGCAATTCGCCGCACGGAGTGTCAAACACGCCACGAGCACTGCCAGGCGTGGATGCTGTCTGACAGTCTCCCTGCAGTTCTGGAATGCACGCGGGCGCACGTGGCCGGCTTTGCGGCGTCCGGATGGTACCGGGGTCATCCGGGAAGAGCGCCCCGAAGGGATTGCACAGGTTCAACCACTTGAATGAGTTGCGCTGCATCGCACGGCGGTGGCGGTTGAAGCGGGCGACGCAAACGCAGGTGCATATGAGCAGTTCCTGCTTCGATGGACAGGGACCGCCCTCGTGGCGGTCTCGACTCCACCAGCGAAACAGTGGGGATAGACGGGAAGCGCTGCAGGCAACCGGAGGAGCATCAACCGTCAATTGCCACAGCCCCTGTCCATCTACCCTCTGCTAGCATGGCCGCGCCATGGACTTGCGCAGCTTGCCGACGGAGCCGACGCAGGAACAATACGCGCAGCCCCAGCGCGCATCCCTCAGCGTGCCATGGGGCCCAGGCGAGGTTGCGCTCAGCATAGTGGTTCTCCTGGGCCTCTTCCTGGTGCCGGCACTGATCGTAGCCGTGCAACTCGCCAGCTCAGGCGCCCTTGGGGATGTGCAGGGGCAGGCGGTGGAAGCGGATATATCGCCGGAACTCCTCATCTTCTCGACCATCTTCTTGCAGGTCGGGGCGCTGGGCCTGGCGTACTTCTTCGGGCCGCGGCGATATGGCCTATCGATGGCAGCGCTGGGGTTCGCGTCGATGCCTCTCGGGCGCGCCGCCTCATGGGCACTCGGCACGCTGGCCGTATCGTTGCTCATCGGCTACGTCTACGTTGCCGTCATCGAGTCCATCTCGCCGGACCTGCTGCCTCCGACCCTAGCGGAGCAACTGGGATTGGGCGCCGACGCGCCGGCGCTGACGCTGTTCTTCGTGTTCATCACCGTCGTCCTCCTGGCGCCCCTGTCGGAGGAGGTATTCCACCGCGGTTTCGTGTTCGCGGGGCTCGCCTCGCGCTGGGGCGTATGGTCGGCGATCGTGGCGAGCGCGGCGCTCTTTGCCCTGGCGCATGCTACCTTTGCGGTGATTGTTCCCGCCTTTCTCAGTGGGCTGCTCTTTGCGTGGGTGTTCTGGCGCACAGGGTCGATTTGGCCGGTGGTGGTGGCGCATGTCGCACAGAACTTCGCAGCCTTCTACGGGCAGGTGGGCGTATGAGGCACCCGTCAGCGGAGGCATTGGAGCCGGCAGATGACGACCTGCGCATGCTGTCGAACGACCGCGTGCGCGCGCAGCTGTGGGGCCCGCCACAGGTTGCGCTCGGCGTTTGTCTCGCAGCTGCTGCCTTCTTCATCTTCTGGTGGATGATCGTCTCGCCGGAAGGGACCTGGACTGGCAAGCAATCGGTCAAGGGCTCGGGCGTCACGGTCTGGTTGTATCTCTCCAACGGCGCGCTGCTGTTCCTCGCGGCTGTGCTTGGCCCCGGGCGTCTGGAGCGCCCGGCCTCGGCTCTCGGCTTCCGAGCAATCAGGTGGGATGTGCTCGGCATCGCGCTTGCGGCGTTCGCCGCCGTAGGACTGCTGTGGATCGGATACGACTACATCGCAAGCGCGCTCTCCGTGCTGCCGGCGCCGCGAGAAGACCTGCCGATTGTCTGGGCGGCAGACCGCCACCACATCACATTCATCGCGGGAGTAGTCGCGCTGCGCCCGATCGCGGAGGAGGTGTTCTTCCGCGGGTTCGCGCTCCAAGGATTGCGACGTCGCCTGGGATTTGGCGCTGGGGCAGCCATCACCTCGGCACTGTACGCGCTGGTGTACATCGGCGGCGGGCCTGGCCTGGTGCTGTTCGGCTTCGGCGCTGGACTGATACTCGCCGCCGGCTACCGCTTCGGAGGTCTGTGGTCAACCATCGCTGCAAACGCGGCCTTCAACATCGCGCTCATATCGTCGCGCGTGGGTTAGAGGAGGCACAGGATTGCGGCGACCTCAAGGACACGGATGTACGTAGGGCGTAGGTGGATGAGGCATGGGACGCTACGCCGTGGCCGGCAAGCAATCCCGACCGGCTGTCCGAGGCCTTGAGCATTAATCCTCTCCTGGAACAGGTAGACACCGCGCACGCCGGCGGCGACTTCGGGGCCGGCACCGTGGCGACGCTGCCGCAGGGTGGTCCATCGTATCGATCGAGAATCGGTGGGAGTGCTCCGATTGCAGACATCAGGGGGCAGGAGCCCACCCACCCTGCAGGGACGGATGCTCAGATCGCTGTCCGGGTGGCCACCGAGCTCGCATCGCCTCACGCTTCAGCCGCATTCTCGAGTAGCCGCCCGAGAGGACCTGGTTCCCGCACCCCTATAATGCGTCCCATGACCGCAGATTCATCAGTGCGTGGCGCAGAGCGCATTGCCAGGGCGTTTGACAGGATGCGCGACGAGGGGCGCATCGGGTTGATTCCGTTCGTTACCATCGGCTTTCCTGAGGCGGGCGACGCGGAGCGCATCGTGCCGGCGATAGAGGCGGCAGGGGCGGACATCATCGAGCTGGGCGTGCCGTACTCCGATCCGCTGGCCGACGGCCCCACGCACCAGCAGGCGGCCTACCGTGCGCTGCTCAACGGAACGACGCCGCACGGCTGCATCGATGCTGCGCGGAGCCTACGTGACTCGGGGGTGCGCGCACCGCTGCTCTTCCTGGGCTACTACAACCCCATCCTCTCATATGGCACCGGGGCGTATGCGCGCGACTGCGCGGAGGCCGGGGTGGACGGGCTGATCGTACCCGATTTGCCGCCGGAGGAGGCCGCTCCCCTGCGCACCGCACTGGAAGCGCACGGCATGGCGCTCGTCTCCATGCTAGCGCCGACGAGCACGGACGAGCGTATCGCCGCAGCATGCGAGCACGCGCAGGGGTTCGTCTACTGCGTCTCCGTGACCGGCGTCACCGGTGCGCGGACCGAGCTGCCAAGCGCCCTCCCCGACTTCCTCTCCCGCGTCCGCGCGCATACCGACGTCCCCACTGCGGTTGGGTTCGGCATATCGGAGCGTCGGCACGTGGAGGCCCTTGCGAGCGTGGCGGACGCGGCAGTGGTCGGCAGCGCTCTCACGGGCGTGATAGACTCCGCGCCGCCCGGCGAGCGGGCAGCGAAGGCGGCGGCATTCGTCGCGCAACTTGCGGGACACCGCTAACGAAACGCCGCGGGACAGGGGGCCGCATGAGCCATTGCCTCGGATTGCGTGGCGCAACGACCGCCGACGCGAACACACGCGACGCCATTTTCAGCGCAACGCAGGAACTGCTAGAGGGGCTCGTGGAAGCGAACGACCTTGAAGAAGAGGACGTTGCTGCGATATTCTTCACGACTACGACCGACCTAGACGCGGAGTTTCCAGCGGCGGCGGCGCGCATCGGAATGGGGTGGGAGCACACGGCGCTCATGAGCGCCCACGAAATCCCCGTTCCCGGCGCAACGCCCATGGTCATCAGGGCGCTGCTCTGGGTGAACACGGATAGGTCGAAACAGGAACTGGTGCACCTCTACCTCAAAGGCGCACACAGATTGAGGGCAAGAAGCACGCGCACCTCGTAAGTCTCGCCATGGCACAGCAGCCCATAAGTGACGTCAACATAAAGCGGATCGTTCCGCTGATACCACCGGCGGAGCTGCATGCGCGTCTGCCGCTGAGCGAACGCGCCATGCAGACGGTTGCCGAGGGGCGCGAGGCCGTGCGGCGCATCCTCACCGGCGACGATGGCCGATTGCTGGTCATAGTCGGGCCGTGCTCGATTCACGACGAGCAGGCTGCGCTCGAGTACGCCGGGCGCTTGCGCGAGCTGGCCGACCGCGTCGCCGACCGCCTCCTCGTCGTCATGCGCGTCTACTTCGAGAAGCCGCGCACAACCGTCGGCTGGAAGGGCCTCATCAACGACCCGCACCTCGACGGCACATTCGACATGGACGCAGGCCTGACGGCTGCGCGGCGCATCTTGATGCGGCTGGCGGAGCAGGGCCTTGCGGCGGCGACGGAGTTCCTCGACCCCATCACCCCGCAGTACATCGCCGACCTCATCACATGGGCGGCGATCGGCGCGCGCACGACGGAGAGCCAGACGCATCGCCAGATGGCCAGCGGCCTCAGCATGCCCGTCGGCTTCAAGAACGGCACGGACGGGAGTTTGCGAACGGCGATAGACGCAATGGTGGCAGCGCGCTCCGGCCACGCTTTTCTCGGCATCGACCTTCAGGGCAGCACCTGCGTCGTCGAGACGCGCGGCAACCCGTACGGGCACATGGTGCTGCGCGGCGGGCACAGCGGCACGAACTTCGCAGCGAGCGCATTGACGGATGCGCAGGACATGCTGCGCAATGCCAACCTGCCCGTCCAGCTGATGGTCGATTGCAGCCACGCCAACTCCGAAAAGGACTACCGGCGGCAGGCCATCGCATTCCACGCAGTCATTGAGCAGCGCGTCGCAGGCAACCACGACATCGCCGGACTGATGGTCGAAAGCCACCTCTTCCCGGGGCGCCAGGACCTGCCGGATGACCTGTCGAAGCTGGCTTACGGCGTTTCAGTGACGGACGCGTGCATCGGCTGGGACGAGACTGAGACGTTGTTGCTCGAGGCGCACGCCGCGCTCGAACTGACTCCCGCCGGATAGGGCGTCATGGCGGCGCCGCGCGAAGAACTGAGGGCCGGGGCGCACCGCTCCGGCCCTTCCGCTGTCACCCTGGGCGTATTCGACGGCGTGCACCGCGGCCACCTCCATCTGTTGAAGGCGTTGCGGGACGACGCCGCGCGCCTTGAGCTGTCGAGTGCCGTGCTCACCTTCTCCAACCACCCGCTGACCGTCCTCAAGCCTGGACTGCCCGTAGTCCTGCTGACACCGGTTGCGGAGCGCATGGAGTTGCTTCGCGCCTCCGGCGTCGACACCGTCATTCCCATCTCCTTCACGCACGAGCTGTCGCAGTGGAGCGCGGAGGAGTTCGTTGCTGCGCTCATCGACGAGCTGTCGATGCGGCATCTGGTCGTCGGGCCCGACTTCGCGCTCGGACGCGGCAGAGAGGGAACGGCGGACGTGCTGGCCGAGTTGGGAGCGCGCCACGGATTCACGGTGCGCGTCGTCGAGCCACTGGAAATTGGCGGCACGGCAGCGCGCAGCTCTTCGGTACGGGCAAGCCTGGCCTCAGGCGACATTGCGGGAGCCGCCGCCATCCTGAGCCGGCCCTACACGCTCAGCGCACCGATCGTCGAGGGCGAGGGGCGCGGCCGCTCGGTGCTCGGCTACCCCACGTGCAACCTTGGCGTATCGCCAGTGCTGGCATTGCCCGCGGACGGCATCTATGCGGCGTGGGCCGACATCGACGGCGCGCGCCTTCCAGCGGCGGTGAGCGTCGGCATCAAGCCCACATTTCACGAGGACGGCCCACGCGTGGTGGAAGCATTCGTGCTCGATTTCAGCGGCGACCTCTACGGCAAGGATGTGCGGCTGGAGTTTGTCACGCGGCTGCGCGAGCAGGAGCGCTTCTCCTCCGCGGACGCGCTTGCGGCACAGATAGCGCGCGACGTGGAGGCCACGCGCTCGGAGCTCGGCGCCGCATCCGCACGGGTTGAGACGCGCTAGTGGCCGCCCGCAAGCCATCGCCCCAGGAGCTCGACCGCATCCTCAATCGCGGCGTCGCCGACATCATGCCGCGCCAAGAGTTCATCGAGCGGCTGCAAGAGGCCAAGCCGCTGCGCCTGAAGATGGGGTTTGACCCCAGCAGGCCAGACCTGCACGTAGGCCATGTCGTCGGCCTCCGCAAGCTACGCCAACTGCAGGACCTCGGCCACGAGCTCATCCTCATCGTCGGCGACTGGACGGCCCAGATCGGCGACCCATCGGGGGAGTCCGAAATGCGCACGATGCTCAGTGCGGAGGACGTGCGAAAGAACGCCGAAACGTACATGCGCCAGTTCTTCAAGGTCATGGATTCCAACAGGACGCGCGCCGTCTACCAGAGCGAGTGGTTCGGGAAGTTCACGCTCACCGATGTCATACGCCTCACTTCGCACTTCACCGTCAATCAGTTCTTGCACCGTGACGACTTCGGACAGCGCTACGCCGCACAGCGTCCCATCGCAGTTACCGAGATGCTCTACCCGCTCCTGCAGGCATACGACTCCGTTGCCATCGAGGCCGACGTAGAGTTTGGCGGCACCGACCAGCTATTCAACCTGCTCGTTGGACGCGAACTGCAGGAGCGAGTGGGGCAGCGACCCCAGGTCATCTTCACGATGCCCATCCTTCCCGGCACCGACGGCGTGCGCAAGATGAGCAAGTCGCTCGACAACTACATCGCCATCGAGGACACGCCGGACGACATCTTCGGCAAAGTCATGTCGCTGCCCGACGACGTCGTCCCCCTCTACTACGAGTTGCTGACCGACCGATCCGACAACGAGGTGGCGGAGGTGCGCGCAGCGTTCAAGGAGGGAGGAGAGGGGCGGGGGTCGGCGCTTATGGACGCCAAGAAGGCACTCGGCGCGGAACTGGTGGCCCACTTCTATGGCCCGAACGACGCAGCCTTGGCGCAGGCGGAGTTCGAACGCGTCTTCCAGGCTCGCCAGGTTCCGACGGATGTGCCGGAGTTCGCGGTCACGGATGCCACGCCGGGCGTTACGGCCATCGGCTGCGAGCGTGCAACAGTCGATCTGTCGCGCCTGCTCGTGGCGGCAGGCCTAGCCGCGAGCCGCAGCGAGGCAGCGCGCCTGATCGAGCAAGGAGCCGTGCAAATCGATGGCGAGCGCGCCGCGTCGGATGGCCCGAGCATCGCCTTCGGCGCCATCCTGCGCGCAGGCCGCCGGCGATTCGCCCGAATCGTGAAGGGTTAGGCGCAGGGGCTTCGAGAACCACGGGCTGAGCTCCCCCCAGCCCCGCATGCGGCGCGCCGGAGACGTGCGCCACACCCACCAGTGACCAGCGCATGCCGCTCATCGCGCATGAGTGGCATGCGCCGCCCCTTCGTTGCCAGGCGCTAGCGCCCGATGGGCCGGTCCAGCCGCATCAGCAACAGCTCGGCGCGCCGTACCTCTTCCGATGGCTGTTGCTCTTGCAAGCGATACTTGAGCTCCAAGTACTGCGGCCTGTACCCCATCTTCGGCAGTTCCCACCAACGCTCTTGTACTTGCATGTCCCTCTCCAGTCGCACCAGACACCCTCCATGATGGCGCAGGAGCATGCATTGCGCCAGTGCCATTTGGCACATCCGTTCTAGTTAAAGGGGAGCCAGTTTTGCATCTGTGCGACATGTCCTGATGTTTGCACGACAACTGGGCGCCGCGCCGGCGCTATTGTCATGTGGGTGTATAGTCATGACGTGGAAACGACAGGCGCAGGACTGGCCGATTTCATTCGCCAATGGCTACGCGAACGCGACACGACGCAGCTGTGGCTGGCGCAGCAGGCGGGTATTCCGCACAGCGTCATCAGCGCGCTCTTCACGCGCGGTGCCATGCCCCGGCCCGATACGTTGCGCAAGCTCGCCAAGCCGCTCGGCATCCCTCTTGGTCAGCTGCTGGTCATCGCCGGCTACATCAGCGAGGAGGAGTACGAGACGCCAATCCAGCAGACCGACCTCGCCCGCCTCTATGAAATCAGCGACCTGACCGACGAGGAGTGGAAGCAGGTTCTCGAATTCGTTCGCTACGTGCGGTCGCGGCGCAAGGGTTAGATCGCCCTCTTCACCGACGTGTACAACGAACGATCCGCGCCCCCAGCGCCCGACAAGCTGTGTGGTCCCCCCTGCGCAGGGATGACGAGGGAATTGATGCAGGAGTGCGGGAGGGACGCCCCGGCCCCGCAGCCCCTTCCCACCTCCTGGAAGAGGAGACGGGAGGCGCCATACGCAGCGGTCGAGGGGGCACGCCAAGGCAAGACAGGGTTCCTCACCCCAACCCTGTCCCGGTAGAAGAGGGGGGTGATGTGCAGCTCTGCCGGTGCATTTTTCGGATTTTGTATAGATTCATTTTTAGATACAGGTCTATCCAATTGACCAATTTCGCCGCCCTTCCTAGCATTAGCCCTCACTACTGAGGGCAGGCGGCACGCCGCCAAGAGGGCGCGGAGCCGGCAGGGCTGTGATGCGCGTAACTGGCGGGACGGCAAGGGGAACGCCTCTACGCTCGCCTACTGCGCAAGGCGTCAGGCCGACGACCGATCGCGTGCGTTTGGCCCTCTTCAGCATTCTCGCCCCGCAAGGGCTGGAGGGCGTACGAGTGGTCGACGTGTTCGCAGGCACGGGCTCGCTGGGTATCGAGGCGTTGAGTCGCGGCGCCGCCCATGCCACCTTCATCGAGCGCGACCGACGGCAGGCCCAGGACATCCGCGCCAACCTCGAAGCCGCCCGCCTCGCCGGGCGCGCAACCGTCCTTACGCTGGACGCCGAACGCGCCGTCGAGCGGCTCGCCCGTCCGTTCCAGTACGTGCTGATGGACCCTCCCTACAGCGCGTCATTCCCTCAAGCGCTCGCCGCCCGTTTTGCGGAGCTGGGCCTGCTTGCAGGCGACGGCACGCTCATGGTCGGCCACTCTTCACGCGTAGCGCCGCCCGATCACTGCGGCGGCCTGCGTCTCTCCGCCGACCGGCGCTACGGCGATTCGTCGTTGGCCTTCTACAGCCCGGAGGATGCAGCGTGACCACCGCCGTCTACCCCGGTCGCTTCGACCCCCTCAACCTGGGGCACCTCGACATCATGCAGCGCGCATCGAAGCTGTTCGACCAGGTCATCGTCGCCGTCTTCGCACGTCCAGAGCGCCCTGCAACCTTCACCGCCGACGAGCGTGTGGAGATGATCCGTGAGGCGTCAGCCGACCTGGCAAACATCGAGGTAACAACCTTCGGGGGGCTGACGGTCGATTTCGTAAAGGAGCGCGGCGCGCAGGCGATCGTCCGCGGGCTGCGCAAGAACGCCGACTTCGAGCACGAGTTCGAGATGGCACTCATGAACCGCCGCCTCGCCCCGGGCATCGACGTCGTCTGCTTGATTACCGCCTTGGAGCACCAATTCATACGCTCCAGCCTCGTGCGGGAGGTGGCCCGCCTGGGTGGAGAAATCGAGGGGCTCGCCCCGCCGAACGTTGTCGTCAAGGTGCGGCAGCGGCTGGGGGGCTCCCCGTAAGCCCATTACTAGAGGAATCGAAGGAGAGAAGCGCCATGGATATGATTTACCTGATCGACAAGCTGGAGTCGCTGGCTGCCAATGCCAAGCGGATGCCCATCACGGGCAAGGCCATGATCGACTCTGAGCGGCTGATTGAGGTCGTGGACCAGATGCGGCTGTCCGTGCCGCAGAGCGTCCAAGAGGCCACCGAAGTGCTGGAGCAGCGCGACAGCATCATCAACCAGTCGGCCACCGACGCCCGGCGCCTGCGTGCCACGGCGGAGCGCGAGTCGCGCATGCTCGTCGAGGAGAGCGAGCTCGTTGCATCGGCCAAGCGCCGCGCCGACAGCATTATCCAGGAAGCCGAAGAGCAGGCCCGCCAGCTGATCGCCAAGGCAGAATCCAACGCAGTCGCACGCCGCAATGGCGCCGATGAGTACGCGCACGAGATCCTGCTCCAGCTGGAGCAGAAGCTGGCCTCGACCCTGGAGACCGTCCGTCACGGCATCGGCGCGGTCTCCGCTGGCGAGCAGCCCCGCTCCGCGAGCGCTGCCTAGCCGTCGCACGGTCCATTCGGTGGTAATCTAGGCGCCGCCACCTCGGCGCGGAGGATGCCTCATGTCCCAGGCGACCGGTGCTACCAAGACTGTCGCGACGTTCATCGTGAATGCCCCAACGCGCAGCCTCCCCGATTGGACGCTGCGCGAGGCGAAGCGCACGCTCCTCAACCTCCTCGGCATCTCGCTGTCGGCCTCACGCTATGAGCCCGCGGCGCGGATGCTCGAGTGGGTCCGGCGGCAGGGTGGCACGGGCCGCGCTACGCTGATCGCCTCGGGCGGTCGTACCGGCACCTACTACGCCGCGCTGGTCAACGGCTACCTAGCGCACCTCGAGGACTACGACGACACCCACCTGCCGACGGTGTTGCACCCCAGTGCGCCGGTATGGCCGGCGGTGCTCGCCGTGGCGGAGGACAGCGGCGCATCCGGTCTCGACACGTTGGCGGCATTCGCCATCGGCGCGGAAGTCGCCTGCCGCGTCGCGATGTCGACGCACCCCAAACACTACGATCTGGGCTGGCACATCACCGGCACGGCAGGCATTTTTGGCTCGGCCGCGGGCGCAAGCCGCCTCCTCGGGGCGGGAGCCGAGGCCGCCGCTGACGCGCTGGGCGTCGCCGGCACCCACGCATCAGGCGTACGCGAGATGCTGGGCACAGATGCCAAGGCGCTGCACCCCGCGCACGCCGCCGCCCAGGGCGTGCAGGCGGCGGAGCTGTCAGCGGCGGGATTCAGCGGCCCCGCCGACATCTTCGGCGGACGTCGCGGGTTCTGGGCCGTGCTCGCTCCAGAAGGCCACTTCCAGGAGCGACTGACCGGCGCATTGGGCGAGCACTGGGAACTGGCCAACAACGGCCTCAAGCCGTACGCCAACGGCGTCGTCTCCCACCCAATACAGGACGGCGTCATCGAACTGCGCAACGCCCACGCCATCACGCCTGAGCAGGTAACGGCCATCCGCCTGCGCGTCCACCCGCTCGTCGAGGAGCTGATGGGCCGTCCGGCTGTGAGCCGAGGGCTGGAAGGCAAGTTCTCCTACCGCCACTGCGCCGCCGCCGCCCTCGCCGACGGGGCCGGGCACGATGCGCAGTTCACCGACGCCAAGGTGGCCGACCCCGATATCGCGCGGCTCCGCGGCATCATCGCAACGCAGGTCGACGAGACCGTCGCCGAGGACCAGGCACACGTCGCCATCGACCTGGCCGATGGACGCACGGTCGAAACGTTCGTGGAGCACGCCACCGGCTCGCCCCAAAACCCCATGTCGGACGAGACGCTCCAGCGCAAGTTCAGCGACCTTGCAACGGAGGTTCTTCCCCCGTCACAGGCCAGCGCGCTGCTGGAAGCCGTGTGGCGCCTGGACGAAGCGCCCAACGTCGACGAGGTCATGCGTCTCACGAGCGCCGCAGGCGTCCAGGCAGGCTAGCATGACGACCGACCCCCTCTACCTGCGTGACGCCTACGCACGCACGTTCGATGCAACCATCGTCAGCGTTGACGGCGATACCGTGGCGCTCGACCGTACGCTCTTCTACCCCACCGGCGGCGGCCAGCCCACCGACACGGGGACGCTCGGCGCGGACGGCACGACGTGGACGGTGTCCGAGGTCCGCCGGGACGGTGCGTCGATATGGCACCGGCTCGAGGGCGCGCCCGCCCCGGATACGGGCACGCCCGTCGAGGGCGAGGTTGATTGGGAGCGTCGCCATGCCCTGATGCGCACGCACACCGCCCTGCACGTCCTCTGCGGCGTCATCTATCGCGACTACGGCTCATCGGTCACCGGCTCCAACATGACGCCGCTGGCCGCTCGGATGGACTTCGAGTTGGAGGGCATGAGCACCGATTTCGCGCAGCAAATCGAGCAGCGCGCCAACGACGAGCTGGCCGCCGACCGCCCCATCAGCATCTCCTTCATGCCGCGCGAGGATGCCGACCGTCACCCCGAGCTGATACGCACCAAGGTCAACCTGCTGCCCCCCGCCATCCGCGAGGTGCGTGTTGTGGCCATCGAGGGATTGGACATCCAGGCGGACGGAGGCACTCACGTCGCCTCCACCGGTGAGGTGGGGAGCATCCGCGTCGTGGGGCACGAGAGCAAGGGGCGCATCAACAAGCGCCTGCGCATCGTCGTCGAAGACGCCTAGCGCCGACCATGGAGCGACCGGCGTCCGCTGCCGCGTCCCCCGCCGTACTCTACGGCGTCCTCGCCGTGGGTATCGCCGCCATCGGCGCGGCGGCCATCTTCATACGGCTCGCCGACGCCGATGCGATGACCATCGCGGCCATGCGGATGAGCGTTGCGGCGATGGCCGTCGGCGGGCTCGCGTTGTGCACCGCGCGCCACCAGTTCGCCGCGATAGGGCGCCGCGACGTGCCGTGGCTTGTGCTCAGCGGAGCCCTTCTTGCGGCCCACTTCGGAACGTGGGTCACCTCGTTGCAGCTCACCTCGGTTGCCAACTCCGTCTTCCTGGTGACGACGACGCCCATATTCGTAGCGCTGGGCGCACAGGTGCTCCTGCGCGAGCGCACAGGGGTCGTGATGGCGGCTGCGCTGGTCCTCAGCCTGTGCGGTGGGCTCGTGCTCGCTCTGGGCGGTGAGCGCGGCGATACGCACCCCGGCGGCGATGCGCTCGCCCTTGCCGGAGCGGTGGCGATGGCAGGGGTGCTGCTGGTCGGTCGCCACGTGCGCTGGCGCATACCGCTGCTGCCCTACGTGAGCATCGTCTACGGCGTGGCGGCGCTGCTGTTGCTGGCAAGCGCCGTGGCATCGAGCGCGACGTTCACCGGCCTGAGCCCCGACGCCTACCTGTGGATGGTGCTCGCAGGGCTGGTGCCGCAGACCATCGGCCACTCCGCGCTCAACTGGGCGCTCGCCCACGCCTCGGCCGCCATGGTGGCGATGTCGACGCGCGCCGAGCCGGTCATCGCCACGCTGTTGGCCATCCCTGTCCTCGGTGAGTGGCCCGGCTGGGTCATCCTGCCCGGCGGCGCGCTGCTGTTCCTGGGGGTCGGGCTCGCCGTACGCTCGGAGGCCGCAGGGAGATAGGGTGCGCGCCGCCCGCGTATACTTGCCATGCCAGCGCGTTCACGCGGACTCCAGGAGGGCACCATGGCAGGCGACTACACCGACATCCTCTACGACAAGGCCGACGGTATCGCATGGGTCACCATCGACCGGCAGGAGGTGCGCAACGCGTTTCGGCCCCGCACCGTCGACGAGATGATCGACGCCTTCCGTGATGCGTGGCACGACGACAACGTGGGCGTGGTCGTGTTGACCGGCGCGGGTGATAAGGCCTTCTGCTCCGGCGGCGACCAGAAGCAGCGCGGGCACGGCGGCTACAACGACGAATCGGGGACGCCGCGCCTGCAGGTGCTCGAGCTGCACCGCACAATCCGCGTCATCCCCAAACCGGTCATCGCCGCCGTCAACGGATACGCAATCGGCGGTGGCCATGTCCTGCACGTTCTCTGCGACCTCTCCATCGCCAGCGAGAACGCCATATTCGGTCAGTCGGGGCCCAAGGTGGGCTCGTTCGACGCCGGTTTCGGCTCCGTCTTCCTCGCGCGCATCGTCGGGGAGAAGAAGGCGCGCGAGATCTGGTACCTGTGCCGCCAGTACTCGGCGCAGGAGGCGCTGCAGATGGGCCTCGTCAACGCCGTCGTCCCGCTCGACCAGCTGCGCGACGAGTGCATCAAGTGGGCGAACGAGATGCTGGACAAGAGCCCGACCGCCCTGCGGTTCCTGAAGGCATCCTTCAACGCCGACTCCGATTGGGTCTACGGGATGCAGGCGATCGCGCACGGGGCAACGAGCCTGTTCTACATGACGGAAGAGGCTCAGGAGGGGCGCAACGCCTTCGTCGAGAAGCGCAAGCCCGACTTCTCGGCCTTTCGCCATCAGCCCTGGTAGGGGAGCGATGGCTACCGTGGCCCAACCGTCGGCGCTGCGCTCGTGGTTCTGGGCGACGCGCCCCTTCTCGCTGACGGCGTCCATCGTCCCCATCCTCGTCGGCACCGCTCTCGCCGCCTCGTCGGATGCGCTCGACTGGGATCTCGATTGGGCGCTCTTCGCACTCGCCCTTACCGGCTCCATCGCCATCCAGATAGGGACGAACTTGACGGACGAGTACGCAGACCACCGCCGTCACGGGAGCACCGGCAAGTTCCTTGCTCCGCACAAGGTGCTGCAGCGAGGCGAGCTGTCGGAGCGCGCGGTGCTGTTGGGGCTGGCCGTGTCGTTCGGGTGCGGGGTGGCAGCGGGGCTGTACATCGCGGCGCAGGTGAGCTGGCTCATCGTGGCCGTCGGCGTCGTGTCGATGGCCGTTGCCTACCTCTACAGCGCCGGCCCCTACCCCATCGGCGACCGCGCCCTGGGTGAGCCGACCGTCTTCCTGTTCATGGGCGTGCTGATGGTGATGGCCGCCTACTTCGTACAGACGAAGGAAGTGACGCTGGAGTCGTTCGGTGCCTCGCTGCCGGTGGCTTTCCTGGTCACCGCAATCCTGCACTGCAACAACCTGCGCGACGCGGAGGAGGACCAGGCGAGCGGCAAGCGCACGTTGGCGCGTCTGCTGGGCCCTGGGCGTAGCCGCTGGGCGTACGGTGCGCTGCTGGCCTCGGCGTACCTGTCGATCGGCGGCATGGTGGCGGGTGGCGTGCTGTCCCTCTGGGCGCTGGTCGCGCTCGTCACGCTGCCCATGGCCGCAATCGCCGCGTCCCTGCTCCAGCGCGCCGCCGAGCGTCGCGACCTGCACCGTGTCATGGTCCGCACCGCCTCCCTCCACTGGTACTGCGGCATAGCGCTGGCTGCCGGGTTGGCGGTGGGATGAGCCGCCGCTTCCACCCCCTCCCGATGGAAGAGCGCCGGGGTGAAGGGCCCTGATCGGGAGCGGTGGGGCGGGATTCTCACAGGTACGTGACCCCACCCGCCGCTATAGCGGCGACCTCTCTCCGCGGGAGGGGCGAAGGCCGCGGGCTCCCTTCTCGTCACCCTCGCGCCGGCGGTGCGTCACCCCTCAAGAATCCCTCCAACTCCGCCAGGAACGACTCCATCGACGTCATGTGGCTGGTGTGGCCCCCGGGGAGGATGTGCAACCGAGCGGAGGGGAGCAGCCCGGCCAGCGCATCCGTCATGGCGGTATCGGGCGGCGTCGTACGCTCGCCGCGGACGAGCAGCGCCGGAGCGTGCACGTCTGCGAGCAGCGCCGCGTCGCCGGCGTGCTCCACGATGCGCGGCGAGTAGCGGATCGCCAGACGGTTCGTCCACGCCAGACGCCATGCGCGCGACTCGCGCGCGTCCTCGTCCAGCGCCACGGCCCCGACGCGGTGCAGGAATGTCGACAGCGCGCCCTCGTCCACGTCCGTCAGGCTACCGAAGTGTGCGAACACCGCCCTATCCGCGTCGGCCAGCGCTCCGTTGCCCGTCGCGCGCAGCACCCAACGCACCTGCGGCTCCACCAGCAGGAGGCTGCGCACGCGCTCGGGGTGTGCCATGGCGAAGTTGAGGGCGACAGCGCCGCCCAGCGACCATCCGCCGACGTGCGCGGCCTCGATGCCGCGCTCGTCCAGAGCCGCCTTCAGCGCCTCTCCCTCCGTGTCCATGCTCCACGGCGCGGGCGCATATTGGCCCTGCGCAGCGTAGGCAACGATGAGCGGAGAGGTGGCGATGACGCGCCAGGCGTCGGCGAGGCGCTCGGCGTGCGCGCTCCACGACGCGTAGCCGCCGAGTATATCGCCGACGAGAAACAGCGGTTCGCCGTCCTGCGAGTAGTCGCGTGTGTAGGCGGGAGGGCTCTGCAAGCGTCCCTTTGGCGCGGTGCGGCCCGGGCCCTACCTGGGCCCGACGTAGATGATGTCGCCCTCGACCTTGACCGCGTAAGCGATGGCGTCCTCCTCAGCCGGAGGCAAGCGGGCGGCACCGGTTTCGAGATGAAAATAGCCTTCGTGAAGCGGGCACTCAACTTCACACTGGTCGGGGTGCAGGAAGCCCTGATCGAGCATCCCGCCGGCGTGCGTACACCAGTTGTCGATGGCGTAGTACTGACCGTGGACCTGGGCAAGCAGAATCTCGTCAGCCCCGGCGGTCACCATCATCATGTCGTTGTCCTTGAGATCGCCTACCTTGGCGACCTGTACCCAATCAGTAACCGCCATACGGGTTGCACAACTCCTGTCAAGGGGCCTGATGCGCCGCCCCTGCGCTCCAAGCGCGCATTCTACCACGACGCGGCTGCCTGTTTCCCTGTGCTACAGTCCCCACATGGCGCCCTACATCGAGGTCGACGTCGAGGCCGGAGAAAACTCGCCATGGGCGGTCGTCAAGATGTTTCAGGCCGACGACGAGCCGCGCGAGGTCTCGCAGGTCACGACGCTCAGGCCCGACGGCTCCACCGGCCCGTGTGCCGTAACGGGATGGGACGGCGGCGGTCCGACTTCCGCGTACGCGGCCACCGTTGCCGACTCTGGCGAGGGGTGGGCGCTGCTGGTGTACGGCGGCGGCGAGGGCATCCGACTCAAGCACGTCGATTCGCTCTCGCCCTGGGACCTCGAGGATGCCGAGCAGTGGGGCGAGCCCTGCCTGTTGCTCCCCCTCAACGCCCCCGTCGCCTAGCCGCCCTGCGCCCGCGGACCGAACGTTTGCAGGTCGCAGAGCAACGTGTGGTACGGCCCCTCATCGGCAGGATGGTTCAACGACTCCATTCCACAACGGGAATCGAGGCCATGATTCGCCGGAGATGGGGAACCAGGAAGTCCGGGAATGGCGCAATCAGGCAACCGATTCAGCGAAAAGGGCGATGAAATACGGGAGCAATTCGCGGGGCCCTGGCCCGTCCCAGTCCCAGAACCCGGCTATGCCGGTTCCAGCTCACACGCAGCCCCAACCACGCGCCCCTGCCCGCCCGCTACTGCGGCGCTTCGTAGGCCAGCGCGAATATCAGGATCGTACCTATCGCCATCAAGTAGCCGGCAACCAGGAAGGCCCTCGACTGCCAGGGGGGAATCTTCGTCGAGTAGAGCGGCATTCCTTCGTCCGTATACCCGGTGATTTCTACCGCATCGTGCTTCGGCCAACCGGCCAACCTGTCCTCGATTTCGACCTCCGAGCGCTCCAGCAGGTTGCGATGCATGCGGTTCAGGATGGCCATGAGCACGGGAAGGCCGAACAGGCCGGCGATTGCTACCAGTGGGGAACTGTAGACGGCCAATACCACCAGAATGGGCGCCATCCCGACGAAGAGGGCAACCGTTGCCGACCGCAGCAGTCCAAGGGCAAGTCGGTTGTTCTTGGCCCTGTACTCCCGTTCCCAGTACTCGCCCCCAGGCTCCGATGCACCGCCCAAGTCCTCGTCGCGCACTTTCAAGCCCGCACCCCTCCAACCCGCGCCCCCGAACCTCCACCCGCATACCGCAGCATATCCGCCCTTGACGCTGCAGCATAGCGCCGATAGCCTTTCGTCCGCCATCTACCCTTGCGGAGGTGAGCGTCTGATCATGAACGGCACCCTAACGGATGTCCTCGGCATCGAGGTCGGGCACTGCACTGATGCCGCGCACCGCACCGGCTGTACCGTTGTGCTAGCGCGCGCGGGCGCCATCGGCGGCGTCGACGTGCGGGGCGGCGCACCCGGTACCCGCGAGACCGACCTGCTCAAGCCCGGCACCTCCGTCGAGCTCACCCACGCCATCGCGCTAAGCGGAGGCAGCGCCTACGGCCTCGCCACAGCCACCGGCGTCATGCGCTACCTTGAAGAGCAGGGCATCGGCCACCGCGTCGGCAACTTCATCGTCCCCATTGTCCCTGCTGCCATCCTGTTCGATCTCGGAGGCAGCGATGGCGTGCGCCCGGGCGAGGACGAGGGCTACCGCGCCGCGGCAGCCGCCTCCACGGACACCGTCGCTCAGGGCAGCGTGGGCGCAGGCACGGGCGCGACGGTCGGCAAGGCGCTCGGCAGAGCGCTCGCGATGAAGGGCGGCATCGGCTCGGCGAGCATCGACCTGGGAGGCGGCGCGGTCATCGCTGCGCTCGCCGCAGTCAACGCCATCGGTGGTGTCGTCGACCCCACAACAGGCGCGGTCATCGCCGGGCCGCGCGGTGAGGACGGACGCCCGCGCGACTCCGTGCAGCTCTACGCCTCAGCCGACTACGCACGCACCCCACAGCCCGCCACGATCGAGCCGCTCTCCAACACCACGATTGGCGTTGTCGCCACGTCCATACGGCTGGACCGCGCGCAGGCAGACCGCCTGGCGTCTGTCGCGCAGGACGGTGTCGCGCTGGCCGTGCGCCCCGCACACCTGCTACACGACGGCGACACTCTGTTCGCCCTCTCGACGCTGGCCGTCGACGCGCCTGACGAAGTGCAGCGCCTCTACGCGCTCGCGCCTACCGTCGTCGCCAGCGCCATCGTGGCCGCCGTTCGCAACGCCACCGGCACACCGGAGCATCCCTCGGCATCCGACGTGGGGACAGGAGGAGCATGATGCGGATGCGCACAACGCGACTGATGGAGATGAAGCAGGCGGGCGAGCGCATCGCCTGCATCACCGCCTACGACTATCCCACCGCGTGCCTCGTCGACCAGGCCGGCTTTCCGCTGCTCCTCGTCGGCGACAGCCTCGGCAACGTCGTCCTGGGCCACGACAGCACGATACCGGTGACGATGGACGACATGGTGCGCCACACGGCGGCGGTCGCGCGCGGCGTGCAGCAGGCGTTCGTCGTCGCCGACATGCCCTTTATGGCCTACCACGAGAGTGCGGCGCAGGCCCTCCGCAACGCGGGACGCCTCATCCAGGAGGGGGGCGCGCAGGCGGTCAAGCTGGAGGGAGGCGAGCGCATGGCCGCCACCGTCCGCGCCATCGTTGAGGCGGGCGTGCCCGTGATGGGGCACATCGGCCTGACGCCCCAGTCCGTCCATAGCCTTGGCGGCTACCGCGTGCAGGGACGCACGTTGGAGGACGCCGTGCGCCTCGTCCGCGACGCCGAGGCGCTGGAGCAGGCAGGCGCATTCGCCGTCGTCCTCGAGACGGTCCCCGCCGACCTGGCCGCGCGCATCACCAGGCGACTGTCGATACCGACCATCGGCATCGGCGCCGGGCCGCAGTGCGACGGGGAGATACAGGTGCTCCACGAGGTACTCGGGCTGGTGCAGGGCCGCATCTACAAGCATGCCAAGGACTACGCCGACCTCAACACGATCATCGCCGAGGCGCTCGCGCGCTACCGGGGGGAGGTCGTCTCGCGCCACTTCCCCGGCGCCGACCAGTCGTTCGAGCTGGACGCCAGGGTCGCGCAGCAGCTCGACGACGCGCTCGACGGCGCGTCCGCGAGCGACTGATGGAGGTGCTGCGCGGCGTCGATGAGGCGCGGGCGTTCGTTGCGGCCGCCCCTCGGCCGCACGGCCTCGTCCCTACGATGGGCGCGCTGCACGACGGCCACCTGGCGCTCGTCCGCGCCGCCCGCGATACCTGTGCCACCGTCGTCGCGTCCCTGTTCGTCAACCCCACGCAGTTCGACGACGCTGCCGACCTCGCCGCCTACCCTCGCAACGCTGACCGTGACCTCGCGCTGTTCGCCGCTGGGGGCGTGGACGCCGTGTTCGCACCATCGGAGCAGGCAATGTACGCGCCCGGCTCAACGACCACCGTGCATGTGGGCGGCCCAGCGCTCCCGCTCGAGGGAGAGGCGCGCCCCGGCCACTTCGACGGAGTCGCGACCGTCGTCGCCAAACTCCTGTCGATCATCGCGCCCGACGCCGCCTACTTCGGACAGAAGGACGGGCAGCAGGTCGCGGTCGTGCGTCGCCTCGTCGCCGACCTGGAGTTGCCCGTCGAGGTGCGCGTCATTCCAACAGTGCGCGAACCGGACGGTCTGGCGCTCAGCAGCCGCAACGCGCACCTGTCGCCCGAGCAGCGCGCTGCGGCACCTGCACTGTACGCCGCGCTGATGGCAGGCGCCGGGCGCTGGCGCGCGACCCGCGATGTGCTGCATTCGGTTGACGCCGCCGCCGAGCGCCTTGCCGCCGAGCCCGCGTTCAGCGGCGTTGACTACGTCGCCCTCGTCGACGCCGCCACCATGGCGCCGTGGGACGGACGGGGCACCGGGATGCTCGCCGCCGCCGCGCGCCTCGGCTCCGTCCGCCTCATCGACAACGTGCTGGTGGAGGGGTAGGGCTCCACACCCGCGACGAAGCGCGGCGACCTCTCCCGGAGGCGTGAAGGAATCCACTCTCCTTGGGAAGGGGGCCGGGCGAGGGGGAAGCCCCCGGCCACGCGGCGGCGCCCGGCTGCCGCTCAGCCACGCGCCGGGCATGTCGGGCGTTGCACTCGGACTTGCGCAGTGACGGAACCGACTGTACGGGAGGTCATCCATCTCCACCCGGGCCGCGCCTGCTATGGTTGCGGGCAGCGCTGACTGACGGAGGGACGGACGTGGGCGGACACGTTGCGGAGTATGTGCGGCAGGTGCTGGAGAGAAACGACTCGTTCATCTCCGGCGCACTCGACGGGCTGAGCCTCGACGACGTCCACCACCAGCCCGGCCCCGACAGCAACAGCATCGCGTGGCTGGTCTGGCACCTCGCACGCGTGCAGGACAACCACGTCTCTGCAATGACCGACAAGCAGCACGTCTGGTTGACGGAGGGCTGGGTCGACCGCTTCGCGCTCGGCCTTGAGCCGCTCGACCGCGGACGCGGCCACACGTCGGAGCAGGCCGCCGCCCTTCGCGTCCCCAGCATCGAACTGCTGCTCGACTACTATCGCGCCGTTCGCGCCGCCACCGGCACGTTCCTGGACGGCCTGGCCGACGAGGACCTTGCGCGGCAGGTGCCCGCCATCATGGGCGACGGCACCGTCCCACTGTCGGAGCGCCTGCAGCACGTGATATTCGACTGCCTCCACCACACGGGGCAGGTCGCCTACCTGCGCGGCCTCTACAAGGGGCGCGGCTGGCTGTCCATCTAGACCGCCGCCGCCGAAAGGAGGGGATCATGGAAGGAGCGCTGCTGATTGCCGACGGACTCGACCGCATCAAGGGCACCCTCGACCGCTGCCTGACCGGAGTGTCGGCTCACGACCTCGCGCGGCAGCCCTCGCCCGACACCAACTCGATGGGCTGGCTGGCCTGGCACCTGACCCGCGTGCAGGACGACCACCTCATGAACCTTGCAGAGCGCGGCTACGCATGGCTGGAGGAGGGCTGGCACGATCGCTTCGGCATGCCCGCCGAGAACGACTTCGGCTTCGGCTGGTCGCCGGAGCAGGTCGCCGCATTCAGGGCGCCGTCGTCCGAGCTGCTGCTTGACTACCACGCCGCCGTACGTGCGCGCTCGCAGCAGTACCTCGCCAGCCTCACGCCCGACGACCTCGACCGCGTGCTGGACGAACCGCAGTGGGACCCTCGCCCGACGGTCGCCGTACGGCTGGTGAGTGTCGTCAACGACAACACGCAGCACGCGGGCCAGATCGCATACCTGCGCGGCCTGTTCGGCGGGTACGGCTGGCAGAGCTTCTAGCCCGCGCCAAGGAGGCACGATGCAAGCGAACGAGTTCTTCGACATGGCGCTTACCCGCGCCGAGGGCGCGCTCAAACGCGCGCTTGACGACCTGAGCCCGGAGGAACTGCGCGCGCAGCCAGCCGGCCCCGGCAGCAACCCCATCGGCTGGATGGCGTGGCACCTCACCCGCGTGCAGGACGGCGTCATCTCGCGCCTTCAGGGAGTTGAAACGGAGTGGGACGCCAACGGCTGGGCCGCGCGCTTCGGCATCGAGGGCGAGGTGCCGCAATGGACGCCGGCGAACGTCCACGAGTTCGACCCTGTGGACGCCACAACGCTGTTGGGCTACTACGATGCCGTCCGCGCGCGAACGAGCGTCTACGTCGGGGGCCTCACCGCCGACGCGCTGGCGGTCGAGCAGGAGCCGTTCCGCCCCGGCGCCCCGCCGATGACGGTCGTGCAGATGCTGGCGCTCGTGCTCGGCGACAATGTGCAGCACATCGGCCAAATCGCCTACCTGCGCGGTGCGCTCAAGGAGCAGGGCTGGTACTAGGGGCGGGTTCAGCGCACCCCGTTGACTCGCGAGGTCTGCGGGCGTACATTGAACTCGGCTCCGGTGATGGGCCGGGGTACATCGCCGAAGGGGGCGCCGATGGGTACAGAGCGACTGTACGTCGTCAACCACCGGTGGCACTACCCTGACCCAGGCCCCCGTCGAGGTCGCCCATAAGGCCTTGATGGCGGCAGGGGGTCGATGGGGGCAAGCGGAAGCCGGGATCTCCGCCGGCCAACATGCTCGCAAGCGCCCGTCTCCGCATAGCGGTGCGGTGCCGAGCCTCCGGACATAGCGCCCGGACAATACGGCGGAGGCGATGGTGAGTCCGCCTGCAGGCTGGACACAAAAGCCGGAGCGGTCATATGGCCGCTCCGGCTCCTTTTCTGCGCACAAGGCCCTCTCCCGTTCGACAGGAGACGGCCGGGGTGAGGGCCCCATCCTCTGCGCAGCGTTCCCCCTACCCGCCGCGCCCCGGCACTCCGGCCTCTGACCGAAGGAGCGGTATAGAGGGCGCCCTTCAACGATCTCAGGGCGAACGGCAGCTCCTACCCCGCAGCCACGCTCGACCTGACGGCGCTGGCAATGGCCTCCAGCGCCTCGTCGATGTCCTCGGCGTTGATGCCGTAGTGGGTGACCATGCGCACCCAGTCCTCCTGGCCGCCGCACAGCACGCCGCGCTCGCGCAGCCGCGCGATCAGGTCGGCAGGCGACATCCCTACCGGGCGCAAGTAGACCATGTTAGAGGGCGTGTCGTCGTAGATGACGCGGATGCCGTCGACCTGGCGCAGGCCGTCGGCGAGGCGGCGAGCGTTGGCGTGGTCCTCCGCCAGGCGCTCCACCATGTGGTCGAGCGCGTAGAGGCCGGCGGCAGCGAGCACGCCGCCCTGCCGCATCCCGCCGCCCAGCATCTTGCGGTGGTGGCGCGCGCGGTCGATGAAGTCGCTTGACCCGCAGACGACAGAGCCCACGGGACAGCCGAGGCCCTTGGAGAGGCAGAAGGTGACCGAATCGGCGTTGGCCGCCAGGTCGGCGACGCTCTCGCCGGTGGTGACGGAGGCGTTGAAGATGCGCGCGCCGTCCATGTGGACGTGGACGCCGTGCGCGTGCGCCACATCGGCGACCGACCTGATCTCGTCCGAGGTGAACGCCGCTCCGCCGCCGCGGTTCTGCGTATTCTCCACGTTCACCATCGCGGTGCGGGGGAAGAAGCCGCGCGGCGGACGGATGGCGCGTTCGACGGCATCGGGCAGCAGGAAACCGCGCTGGTCCGTCTCGACCGCGCGAATCTGCACTCCGCCGAACGTGCCGAGCGAGCCGACCTCGTTCATCAGGATGTGGTCCATCCGCCCGACGATGGCCTCGTCTCCGCGCGCACACCACGAGAGGCCGGACACGAGGTTGCCCATGGAGCCGCTGGCGACGTAGAGCGCGGCCTCCTTGCCGGTGACCGCCGCCGCACGCTCTTCGAGCAGGTTGATGCTCGGGTCCTCGCGGTAGACGTCGTCGCCGACCTCCGCGGCGGCCATAGCCTGCCGCATCTCCGGCGAGGGTAGCGTGACGGTGTCGCTGCGCAGGTCGATGGGGTCAGTCGTTGTGGTCATGAGCGGCCTCTTCCCTTGGAGCATCGGGCGCTTGGATTCTAGCGCAACGCTGCCGGCGGGGCGCGCGATAAACTGAGAGGCGTGAACGCATTCCTGAAACGCAACGTCTACGTCTTCGCGCTGGTCGCCGTGGTGCTGGCCGTCGACCAGGCCACCAAGTTCGTGGTGATGGAGAGCCTGGTCCTCGGCGAGTCCTGGCCGCGCGAGGGGTTCTTCCGCATCACGCGCGTCGCCAACACCGGCAGCGCGTTCGGCCTGTTCGGCGGACAGACGCTCGCCCTCACCGTGGCCTCCGTCGTGGGCATCGTCGTCATCGTCTGGTTCATCCGCTCCGTGGGCAACAACCTCCTGGTGCGCACAAGCCTGGGGCTGATGCTCTCGGGCGCAATCGGCAACCTCATCGACCGCATCGCCCACGGCTACGTGACCGACTTCGTCGACATCGGGCCCTGGTACATCTTCAACGTAGCCGACTCCGCCATCGTCGTTGGCGTCATCGCGCTGCTCATCCTGAGCCTGAAGGCGCGTGAGACAGCAGCGCCCGAACGGACCGGCGACGAGGCCGAGCCGGAGTTGGATGCGCGCTTGCCGGCAGCACCGACCCATGGCGACGACGACTAGCGGCCCCCGGCAATTCGAAGCGGAGGCAGACGCCGAGCGCCTCGACCGCTTCGTGGCGGAGCGCTGCCCCGACCTGACGCGCTCGCGGTGCGCCGCACTGGTGCGAAGGGGCCACGTGTTGCTGAACGGACAACCTGCGCGGCCCTCGCAGCGCGTGCGTGCAGGCGACGTGGTGCAGGTGAGGGTGCCGCCTCCCGCGCCCGTCGACATCGTGCCGCAGCGGATGCCCGTCGGCGTGGTCTATGAAGACGAGCACGTGCTGGTGATCGACAAGCCGGCGGACCTGCCCGTCCATCCCGGCCCGGGCCATCCTGATCGGACGCTGGTCAACGCCGTGCTGGCGCTGGCGCCGGGCATACAGGGTGTCGGGGGGGAGCAGCGTCCGGGCATCGTCCACCGCCTCGACAAGGACACGTCGGGGCTGATCGTCGTCGCCAAGACGGAGCGTGCACACGCCATGGTCGCGCACCAGCTGAAGGAGCGCACGGTGCGCAAGACGTACCTGGCGCTGCTGGAAGGCGCGCCACGCCATGAGAGCGGCACCATTGACGCGCCGATCGCGCGGCATCCGCGCCACCGCCAGCGCATGGCGGTCGTCGACGGCGGGCGCGCCGCCGTGACGCACTGGAGCGCATTGCGCCGCTACCGGGGATGCACGCTCGTCGAGGCGCGGCCCGTGACGGGGCGCACGCACCAGATCCGCGTCCACTTCGCGCAGGTCGGCCACCCGCTCGTAGGCGACGCGCTCTACGGCAGGGCGTCGGGGCTGGTGGGGCGTCACTTCCTGCACGCGGCGCGGCTCGTCTTCCGCCTGCCGCCGGACGGGGCGAATGAGCGCGAGTTCGAATCACCCCTACCGCCCGACCTGCAGCATGCGCTCGACACCCTGGAGGCGAGCGCCTAGCGCACTGCTACACTAGACGCATGGCCACCAACGCTCCCGTCCGCGTCCGCTACGCGCCCAGCCCAACGGGGGAGCCGCACGTCGGCAACATCCGCGCAGCGCTCTTCGACTGGCTGCTCGCCCGCCACACGGGCGGCACATTCATCCTGCGCATCGAGGACACCGACAGGAGCCGCGAGGTGCCGGGGACGAAGGAGCGCATCATGGAGGCGTTGCGCTGGCTCCGCCTCGACTGGGACGAGGGCCCCGAGGTCGGCGGCGACTACGGCCCCTACGTGCAGTCGGAGCGTCAGGCGCTGGGCGTCTACGCCGAGCCCGCCGAGGCGCTGCTTGCGTCAGGCCATGCCTACAAGTGCTACTGTACCCCGGAGCGCCTGGACGAGATGCGGAAGGGGCAGCAGGCGCGCAAGGAACCCCCGCGCTACGACCAGACGTGCCGCGACCCCGAGCGCCGAGAGCAGGTGCGCAGGCTCAACCCGGACCCCGTCGTCCGCTTCGCAGTCCCGCTCGAGGGCGCGCTCACCGTCCACGACGCAGTCCGCGGCGACGTCGCATTCGACCTGTCGCTGCTGGACGACTTCGTCATGCTCAAGTCGGACGGCTTCCCCACCTACCACCTTGGACACATCGTCGACGACCACCTGATGGACATCACGCACGTGCTGCGCGGCGAGGAGTGGCTGCCGAGCCTGCCGCGCCACCGCCTGCTGTACGATGCGCTCGGCTACGAGATGCCGGTCATGGCGCACCTGCCCATCGTGCTCGGCCCCGACCGCTCCAAGCTGTCGAAGCGCCATGGTGCAGCCTCTGCGCTCGAGTTCCGTGACAAGGGCTACCTGCCCGCCGCACTCCTCAACTTCCTCGCGCTGCTGGGGTGGTCCCTGGACGACAGGACGGAGGTGCTGTCGCGCGACGACCTGGTGCGCCACTTCACGCTGGAGCGCGTCGCGCCCTCTCCGGCCATATTCGACCTGCAGAAGCTGGACTGGATGAACGGGGTGTACATGCGCGCGATGACCGCCAGCGACATGGTGGAGGAATTGGCGCCCGTGCTGGAGGCCGGGTTGCCGGACGAGGTTGCACGTCCCATCGACCGCAGCTACCTGGCACGCATCGTCCCGTTGGAGCAGGAGCGCCTGAAGACGATGAGCGAGGCGCCCGACGCGCTGTCCTTCTTCTTCATCGAGCAGCCCAGGTACAACCCGCTGCGCATCATCCAGAAGGGGATGGTGCGCGACGACACGCAGGAGGCTGTTGCCGCCGCCCTGCGTACGGCGGAAGGCGTCGAGGTGTGGGATGCGCCAACCCTGGAGGCTGCCTACCGCGCATTGGCGGATGAGTTGGAGATCAAGACGGGCCAACTGTTCGGCATGGTGCGCGTCGCGCTAACAGGCCGCGAGGCCGCTCCGCCGCTGTTCGACACGATGGCCGTCCTCGGCAAGGAGCGGGTCGTGCGCCGCCTCCAGTCCGCCGCCCGCTTCGTCGCCGCTCTCCCCACGGCGTGCTAGCGCGCGCTTGCTATACTCGCAGCGTGATGCGCGCGATCTACGTGGCAGGGGCACACCCCGGAGCGGGCAGCACCGCGGTCGCAGCCGGGCTGGCGCTCGCCCTGCGGGGTGCGGGCGTGCGCGCCGTCGCGGTCAAGCCGGCGCCACACCGCGAGGATGATGCCGACGCCGCGTTCCTGACCGCGCTCAACGGCGGCGAGCGCGAGGCCGACGCCAGTGTCGTCGTGTTCGACGGGTTGCCGCTGGCGGGCGGAAACGGCGCATCGGCGGCGCTGGCGGAGCGGCTCGATGCGGCGGTCGTCGGCGTCGTGCCCTTTGCGGATTCGGCGGAACATCCTGGGCAGTGGCGAAGCGCATTCGGAGAGCGGCTCACGGGCGTCGTCGTGAACCGGCTGTCGCGCTACGGTGGCCACTCCGCTCGAACCGTTCTGGCAAGCGCACTCGAGGAGGCGGGCGCCCCACCCCTTGCCGTCGTGCCCGAGGACAGGCTCCTGCTCGCGCCGAGCGTTGGGCAGGTGGGCGAGCACCTGGGCGCGACCTTCTTCTGCAAACCCGAGGAGACCGAGCGTCTCATCGAGCACTTCGTCATCGGCGGCCTCATCACCGAGTGGGGCGGGAACTACTTCGGGCGCCTCGCGAACCAGGCGGTGCTCGTGCGGGGCGGGCGCATCGACATCCAGATGTCGGCACTCCAATTTCCGATGGCGTGCCTCATCCTCAGTGCCACGGCACAGCCGCAGCAGTACGTCTACCAGCGCGCGCTCGCCCAGGACGTGCCGCTGCTCACCGTTGACAATCCGACGATGGCCGTCGCAGAGGCGCTGGAGCACGCCCACGAGTTGGTAACCATCCACCATCGCGCCAAGGCGGAGCGCATGGCTGCGCTGCTCGCAGAGGCGGGCGTCGAAGCCATCACCCGGGCGGCGGCCGCACCGTAGCTGGCATTTCGGGAAAAGGGTTTGCGAAGCAGGGATAGGCGCTGCTATCCTGTGCGATTGCGGCCTCTTCTGGCGCGCGCTCCTAATTGGGGAAGGGGGCCCTTTGATTGAACTACCTTGGTCAGCACGTCCTACTCGAACTCCGTGACTGTAACCGGAGCCGCCTAGACGACATCGCGTTCGTGCGCGACGCGCTGTTGGGGGCCGCACGCGAGACGGGCGCAACCGTCATCGACCACATATTTCACAAGTTCAGTCCGCAGGGGGTGACCGGCGTCATCGCCATCGCTGAGTCGCACCTGTGCATCCACACCTGGCCCGAGTACGGCTACGCTGCCATCGACATCTTCACCTGTGGCGAGGAGTTCAGCCCCCACGCCGCGATCAACCTGCTGGTCAAGACGTTTGAGAGCGTTGACCACGAAACGAAGGAAATCGCGCGCGGAGCGCTCCCGCAGCTCTCCCCCGAGCCCTCTCCTACAGGCGGCTAGTCCGCGCCACATGGATCGTCTGCCCCACGACGGCGACTGGTACTTCGAGGAGGTCAAGCCGACCCTCTACCTCGCCGAGCGCATCCGCCGCACCCTCTACTCCGGCCGGACGCCGTACCAGCGCGTCGACGTCATCGAGACGGAGCCCTACGGGCGCGCCCTCGTCCTCGACGGGCGTACGCAGTCGTCGGAGGCGGACGAGTGGGTATACCACGAGGCGCTGGTGCAGCCGAGCCTGATGGCGCACGCCGCTCCGCAGCGTGTCTTCATTGCCGGCGGCGGCGAGGGGGCGACGGCGCGCGAGGCGCTGCGCTGCCGCAGCGTCAGCGACGTCGTCATGGTCGACCTCGACCGCGCGGTCGTCGAGCTGTGCCGCGAGCACCTGCCGCTGCACCATCAGGGCGCGTTCGACGACCCTCGCCTCACGCTGCTGTACGAGGACGCGCTGGCCTACCTTGAGGCGCACAGCGCGCCGTTCGACCTCATCATCGTCGACGTGCCCGACCCGCTGGAGGCCGGGCCTGCGTACCTGCTCTTCACGCAGGAGTTCTACCGGCTGGTTCGCTCGCGGCTGCGGGCGGGTGGGCTCATGGTGGCGCAGGCGGGCCCCGCAGGCCCCACCAACGTGTCGGAGACGTTCACGGCTATCCGCCACACCGCTTCCTCCGTTTTCGAACGGGTGAGCGCCTACTCCATCTACATGCCGTCGTTCGGCACGTCGTGGGGATTCGTGGTCGGCGGCGGCGGCGTGCCGGATGTTGCATCCATGCGCCCGGCGGAGGTCGACGCACGAATCGCCACGCGGCTAGCGGGCGAATTGCGCTACTACGACGGCGAGGCGCACCTGGGGATGTTCCACCTGCCCAAGTTCGCGCGGCAGGCATTTGAGCAAGAGACGCGTCTGATTACCCGCGCGCGGCCTCTCTATGCCGTATAAGCGGCATCCGCTTTGCGATACGGTAGCAGGAGACCATGAACTGGCTCGATATCGTCATCCTCATCCCGCTGCTGGCGGGCACCTACTCAGGCTTCCGCAACGGCCTCGCTAGAGGCGTAATCGTCCTCGTCGGCGTCATCGCCGGCATCATCATTGCGGGGCAGTCCTACGAGATGGTGGCCGACTCGCTCGGCATCTTCGACAACCAGCGCGTACAGGAAGCGGCTGCGTTTGCAGTCGTCGTGGCCGTGGTCGTGCTCGTTTTCTGGCTGGCCGGCTGGATGTTCCGGAAGATGCTCAGCCTCCTGATGCTCGGCTGGGTCGACAGGGTCGGCGGTGCAGCGGTCGGCGCGATCGTAGGCCTGTTGTTCGGGGCGTCCGTCGTCTGGGCGGTCGGCCTCATCCCCGGCAGCGCGGGCGTGGACGCCATCGCCGAATCAGTGCTGGCAACGGCCGTGGTTGACGGCTCCGACTCCATCCGCGCCATCCTCCCCAGCGCCTTCGACGAAGTGCGCGCGGCGGTGGACGCAGCAGCAGGCCGGTGACCGGCGTGTAGGTGGGTGTAGGGCTGTTGCGGGGCGATGGTGCGCAGCCTATGATGGGCTCGTGCATGCAAGCCGCAGTCAATAGCCCGGTACTCGTCCTCAACCAGGACTACGCGCCGCTCAACATCTGCGGCGTGCGGCGTGCGGTGGTGCTCGTTCTCAAGGAGAAGGCGCAACTGCTCGAAAACGGGCGCGGCGAGCTGCACGCCGTCGGCGACGCCTTCCCCATCCCCACCGTCATCCGGCTGGTGCACATGGTCAAGCGACCCATCTTCACGCGCAGGCTATCGCGGCGCGAGGTCTTTTGGCGCGACGGCTTCACATGCCAGTACTGCGGCAGGCAGCGGGGCGAGCTGACGCTCGACCACGTCGTGCCCCGCTTCCGGGGCGGCAAGCACGCGTGGGACAACGTCGTGACCGCGTGCGTTGCGTGCAACCACCGCAAGGCGGGCCGTACGCCCAAGGAGGCGGGGATGGCGCTCTTTCAGGAGCCGCGCGCGCCCAAGGCCAATCCCTACCACCACCTCATGTTCCGCCACCTGCCGGAGGAGTGGAGCGACTACATCCCCTGGATGGGCCGTCCCAAGGCGCCTGCGAGCGCCTAGGCGACGGGCCCGCCCTGCAGGCGCGGCGCCTCCAGCAGCATCGCCTCCAACGCCAGACGCACATTCGCGTTACGCTCAATGGCGTCCAGCGTTCGGTCGAGGGCGCGCGCCCATCCAACGACGTCTGCCGTGCTCATGCCGCGCGCATGTTGCTCCAGCGTTGCGCGCCAGGCGGTGTGGACAATGTCCTCGCTCCTGTGCTGCTGGACGAGCATGACGTCGCGCAGCCACCGCCGCCACGCGTGCAGCTCCGCCCTGCCGTCAGCGCGGTCGCTCTCCCGGCCGAACCGGCGCGCCACCTCGTCGGCGAACGCGAAGCGGCCCTCGACTCCCTCCTCCATCACGGCGACGATGCGCTCGATACGCTGGTGTGCCTCCGTGACGAAGGACTGGTCGCTCGCGGCCTGAATCGCCCAGCCGGCGCAGCCCCTCGATAGGCGCGCGAGGCTGTCGGCGTGCTCGGCGTCCACGTCGAACTCGTCGCGCAGCACGGCGGCAACCTCCGCGATGGGCATCGGGCGGAGCTGGACGAGTTGGCAGCGTGAGAAGACGGTCGGAAGCACGCTCTCCCCGTCCTCGGCGAGCAGCAGCAGGACGACATCGGGCGGCGGCTCCTCGAGCAGCTTGAGCAGCGCGTTGGCCGCCTCGACGGTCATTCGGCCCGCGTCCTGGATGATGAAGACCTGGCGCAGACCCTCGTAGGGGCGCAGGTGCGCGGCGGAGATGAGGTCGCGCACGGCATCGATGCCGATGGCGGCGCGCGGTCCATCCTCGTCACCACCCACCTCCAGAATGCGGACGTCGGGGAAGTTGTTCGCGGCGACGCGTCTGCGGCATGCCTCGTCGTTCGGCGCGCACACGAGCACCTGCGCGAAGGAGATCGCCAGCGTGGTCTTGCCGACGTGCTCAGGGCCGGTGAAGAGGTATGCGTGGTGGAGACGGTCGTCGCGAATGGCCCGCTCGAGCAGCCTGACAGCCGGCGGCTGGCCGTGGACCGAGATGCCGCTCACACGACGTCCGTGACCATGAGGTCGGCGTACGTCTCCCGGCGCCGGAGCAGCGTCGCCTTGCCGTCCTTCACGAGCACCACGGCGGGGCGACCGTTCATGTTGTAGTCGGAGGCCATGGAGGGGGCATAGGCGCCGGAGGCGGGAATGGCCACGATGTCCCCCGGCGTGAGCGCGGGCAGCACGGCGTCGCGGATGAGCACGTCGCCCGATTCGCAGTACTTCCCGGCGATGGTCAGGGTGGAGTCGGCTGCATCCTCGACACGGTTGGCGGCGACGGCGACGTAACGCGCGTCGTACAGCGCGGGGCGGACGTTGTCGCCCATGCCTCCGTCCACGGACACGTAGGTCCGGACGCCCGGGATGTCCTTGATCGCGCCGACGGTATAGAGCGCGACGCCTGCCGGACCGGCGATGGAGCGTCCCGGCTCGATGACGAGCGCCGGGGCATCGAAGCCGTAGCGCGCGCACGCCTCGCGCAGCGCGCCAACGATGGTCTCGGCGTAGGCGGACGGCGGCGGCGGGTCGTCCGCGTCGGTGTAGGCGATGGCGTAGCCGCCGCCGGGGCTGAAGCGGTGCAGCTGCAACCCCTCCTCGCGCATCATCGAGGCGAACTCCATCACCACGCGCACTGCGTCGTCGTACGGCTCCAGCTCGAAGATGGGAGAGCCCAGGTGGAAGTGCAGCCCCTGTAGGTCGATGTTGGCCGCGGCGACGGCGCGGCGCACGGCCTCCTCCGCGTGCCCCGTCTCGATGGCGAAGCCGAACTTGCTGTCAAGCGTGCCCGTCGTCGTGTGGCGGTGCGTGTGCGGGTCGATGCTCGGCGAGACGCGGATGAGCGCCTTCTGCACGATTCCGGCACGGCGCGCCTCCTCGTCCACCACCTCCAGTTCGTGGAAGGAGTCGAGCACGACGTGGCCGATCCCCCACTCGATGGCCTCGCGCACCTCGAGCGGCGACTTGTTGTTGCCGTGAAAGTAGACGTGCGCGGGGTCGACTCCGGCGGCGCGCAGCACCGCAACCTCGCCGCCCGACACGACGTCGAACCCGAGGCCGTAGGACGCAAGCAGCCTGGCGAGGGGGACATTGATGAAGGCCTTGCAGGCGTAGACGACCTCCGCGCCATCGTAGCGCGAGCCGAAGGCGTCCTGAAACGCCCCCGCAACGCCGGCGAGCGTCGCCTCGTCGAAGACGTACAGCGGCGTACCATACGCCTGCGCGAGTTCGACAGCGTCGCAACCGCCGATGGTCAGGCGCCCGGCATCGTTGACGGCTGCGGTGGATGGGAAGACCTTGCTATAGGGAACAGCGCTCATGGACTCGAGTCTATCACCGCGCAGGGGCAGCTAGGCGCGCTCGTAGAGGCCGTCGCCGACGGACCGCACAAGACCACCGGCCTCCAGCTTGGCAAGCATGCTGATGACCTGTGCCTCCGCGAGCGGCTGGCGGTGCTCCGGCAGGGGGCCGTACACCTCGTCGCGCAGCGAGAGGACGGCGCGCGGGCCGTCGCGCATGGCCTCGATCAGCGCCTCCTCGCGCTCACGGCGGTGGTCGGCGATGGCGCGCAGGCGTCGCGGCGGGTCGGCGACGGCGGGACCATGGCCGGTGTAGATGCGCTCGGGATCCAACTCCATGAAGCGCTCCAGCGTGCGCTCGTAGTCGGCGACGTCCCCCTCGCCGGGCCGAACGATGGTCGTCGAGACGGCCATGACGGTGTCGGATGCGAAGAGGGCGCGCCGCTCCGGAACGTAGGCGGCAAGGCACCCGTGCGTGTGGCCCGGCGCATGCAGGATGTCGATGCTGAGCCCGCCGAGGTCGAAGCGCTCGCCGCCCTCCACGACCATGTCAACCTGTGCGCCTCCGAGACGGTCGCGCTCGATGACCTCGCGGTCGCCGGCGTGGCAGAGCACCAGCGCACCCGTTGCCTCGCGCACCTTGAGCGCACCGCCTGCGTGGTCGGCGTGGCGATGGGTGACGAGGACATGCGCAATCGGCGGCGCGTCCGCCTCGGCAATGGCCGCCATGCGCTCGGCATGGTCGTCGTCGTCGCCCCAACCCGCATCGACCAGCAGCGATGCGCCGGCTCCCGCGATGAGGAAGACGTTGGGAGCGGGGAAGCCGGGAAACGGCCCCCTGCCAACCGCAATCTGGTGAATGCCGGGCGCTACTTCCATGGTGCGCACCATTGTAGCGTGCATGCGCTTCCGCGCTTATCCTGATGCACCCGAGGAGGTGCGCGGTATGGCGCTCGTACACGACGGCAACGTCCAGCTCTTCAAGGTCCCGTCGATGGGCGCGTATGACAACAACGGCTACGTCATCGCCGATCCGAAGACGCGCGAGGCATACATCGTCGACGTGCCGGACGAAATCGACCGGCTGCTGGAGGAGGCGCGCGACTTCCACGTGAAGGCGGCGCTCATCACGCATTCGCACCCCGACCACATCGCGGGCTACGGTGCGTTGAAGCGGTTGACCGACCTCGCGGTGGCCGTCCACCCCGCCGACGCGGAGCGCCTGCCGGAGCCCCCGGCGTTCGCGCTCGAGCACGGCGCCGACCTGTTCGTGGGCTCGCAGCCCATCCGGTTGCTCCACACCCCCGGCCACACGCCGGGCGGGGTGTGCATGGTGACGGACGACTGCCTCATCTCCGGCGACACGCTGTTTCCGGGCGGACCGGGATACACGCGCAGCGGCGAGGCGTTCGCCGACCTGGTGCGCTCGATCACGACGCGCCTGCTCACGCTGCCGGACGGACACGGCATCTTTCCGGGGCACGGCGCCGACACCACCGTCGCCGACGCACGCCGTGAGTACGAGGCGTTCGCCGCACGCGAGCATCCCGCGGGCCTGCACGGCCATGTCGCATGGCTGACCAGCTAGGAGCGGAAGCACCCGGAGGGCCCGCCGCCAACCGCACTGGCGCGCCGCTGCAAGCTTGGCTGGCGCTCGGCGCCATCTGCATCGCCACCTTCACCACGACGCTCGACATCCAGCTGGTCAACTTCTCGCTCGGCCCGCTCTCCGACGTGCTGGGCGTCGACGCATCGCAGATCGCGTGGGTTGCGGTGACGGCGCTGCTGGTCTCGGTAGGCCTGATGCTGACGGCGGGCAACATCGGCGACAGCGTGGGCCGCGACCGCATCCTCACCGCTGGGCTGGCGATAACGACGGTCAGCCTGGTGCTCTCGTCGCTGGCCCAGAACCTGCCGCAGTTGCTCGTGGCGCGCGCCGTATTCGGGCTTGGCACCATCTTCGTCGTCGCGCCGGCTGCCGCATTGATCGTCAGCATCATGCCGCTAAGCCACCGGGGCATCGGCCTGGGCTTCCAGGGGATGGCGGCAGGCCTCGGCTACTTCCTCGGCCCCCCGCTGGGCGGATTGATACTCGACCACTTCGACTGGCACGCGCTCTTCTACCTGCGGCTGCCCTTCCACCTGGCGGCCTTCGCGATGGCAATCATCTTCCTGCGCATGCCGCGCCAGGGCGGCATGTTCCGCTTCGATACGCTCGGCGTCATCGTCTCCGCGCTCACGCTGGTAAGCCTGACGCTGGCCATCAACCAGGGCGGACGGTTGGGGTGGACGCATCCGCTGCCGCTGGCGGCGGGCGCGGCGACCCCGCTGTTCGGCGCGCTGCTGGTCCTGGTGGAACGCCGCGTGGAGCGCCCCGTCTTCAACTTCCGGCTGCTGGCGCACGCGCACTCCTACACCGTCGGCCTGGTGACGCACCTGCTCGTCTACCATGTGCAGACGGCCATCCCGATACTGGCGGCGTTCCTGGTGCTGACGCAAACGGAGGGCGGCCTCGCACAGGCCGGCCTCATCACGTCAACCTATCCGCTGGCGCGCGTGCTGATGTCGCCGGTGAGCGGCTGGCTCTCCGACCGCCTGGGCGTGCAGCGCCTCATCATCTCGGGGCTGCTGGTGCTGGGAGGCGCTGCGCTGCTACTGGGCCTCTACGCAGCGGAGGCGCCGATATGGGCTGCGGCGCTCGGCTTCTTCGTCGCGGGCGTCGGGTTCGTGCTCTGGGAGCCGGGCAACCAGATTGCCGTTGTCGAGGGCGTGCCGCGCGAGGATATCGGGACGGCGTCCAGCATGATCTCGATGGTGCGGCTGCTGGGCGTCTCGAGCGGGGTGACGGTCACGACCGCGGCGTTCGTGTTCGCCTCGTCGCGCTCCGCCGGCGTCAGCACCGAGGACGCGCGCCTGCTCGACCTTCCTGCCGCGGCAGCGGGCGCCGGCATCGAGTTCGGCTTCATCGTCATGGCCGTCTTCACCGCCGTTGCGCTGCTCGTCAGCGCGCTGCGGCGGTGGATGCGACCGGTGGTGCAGGGGGCCTAGGGCGCGAGCCAGCTGAGCGGCCACAGGGGCACGTTGCGCAGCGCCCAGTAGGTGAGCACGCCCACGAGCAGCGCCCATATCCAGCGCGACGGCACGAACACGCGCGGAAGCACGCCCGCGCCAACCGTACGCAGCGCGCCACGCAGGTAGGTGTACACGACCGACGGCAGCGCCGACACCGCAAGCGCGTTGTAGCCCAGCGCCCCCACGGGGTCACCGTGCAGCAGCATGTGGAGCGCGCGCAGCGTTCCGCATCCAGGGCAGTGGTAGCCCGTCACGCCGAGGAAGGGGCAGAGGGGGTATGTCCCTGGTTCGCGCGGGTCGATGGCGTACAGCAGCGCCGTGCCCACCGCCGCGAGCAGCGCCAGCAGCGGGTAGCCCGCCCTTGCCGGAACGCGCCACAGCGGCAGCGGAGGCGTCGCACCCGTCCGCACGAACAACACGCTATGCGCTCCCCGTGGCTGTCACTGCTCCAACCCTATACCGCCCGCGGACCCCCAAGGGGGTCAGTCGCGAGGAAGATGGCTCCGGCCACCAATCCAAGGGCAACGGATATCAGCGCCCACGTCTTCGCACTGTTCGACGCACGGAGCGCGCCCTCGAGGTCGCCGGCGGTGAGCTTGCCATTGACCTGCGCCGCGTAGACGATGGACACGATGCCGGCGGGCAGACAGCAGAACAGCGTGGCAAGAATGGCCCACACGAGGTTGGTCGGCACGTGGTGCACCGGCCGTTCCGCCCCGAACGGAGGCGGCGTCGAGCGAAGGTCGGACTGCTGATGGCCTGACGGCGACGCGCCAAATTGGGGCTCCGGCTGCTGCGGCAGGCGCCTGCCGCAGCTGTGGCAATAGCGCGCCCCCTCGACGCCTTCCGTCCCGCAACTGGCGCACCGCACGTGCGCACCTCCTCAACGAGCCTTACATCGCCTCGGGGGCGGACATCCCCATCAGCGCGAGCGTGCGCGCGAGCGCAGCCTTGCTCGCCTGCACCAGCTTGAGGCGCGCCTGGGAGACGGCCTCCGTCCCGGGCTCCGACGAGAGCACGCGGCAGTGGTCGTAGAACCAGTGGAACGCGGTGGCCAGTTCGACGGCGTAGTGGGCCAGCGTGTGCGGCGCAAGCGTCCGCGCGATGCCGTCCACCACCTCGGGCAGCTGCATCATCTTGCGGATGAGCGCCAGCTCCGCCTCGTGGGTCAGCAGCGACGTGTCGCCGTCATCCCACACCACGCCGCGCTCGGACGCCTGCCGCAGTATGCCGGCGATGCGCGCGTGCGCGTACTGCACGTAGTACACGGGGTTGTCCGCCGACTGCTGCTTCGCCAGCTCGAGGTCGAACTCCATCTGGCTCTCCGCGGCGCGGGCGAGGAAGAAGTAGCGGCAGGCATCGGGCCCCACCTCCTCGACCAACTCGCGGAGGCTTATCAGTTCGCCCGTGCGCTTGGAGGCCCTGACGGTCTCGGCGCCCCGCTTGAGCGTGACGAGTTGGGATATGAGGATGGTCAGCCGATCCGACTCGATGCCCAGCGCCTCCATGACGCTCTTCATGCGCGGCACGTGGCCCTGGTGGTCGGCGCCCCATATGTCGATGACGCTGTCGTAGCCCCGCAGCACGAACTTGTCGTAGTGGTAGGCGATGTCGGAGGCGAAGTAGGTGGGCTGACCCGTCGAGCGAACGAGCACGTTGTCCTTGTCGTCGCCGAGCGTCGATGACGTGAACCACAGCGCGCCATCGCGCTCAGCCGTGTAGCCGCGCTCGCGCAGCAGCCCCATCGTCTGCTCGTAGCGACCGTCGGCGAAGAGCGAGCGCTCGCTGAACCAGTGATCGAACGTCACGCCGATGAGATCGAGGTCGGCGTGAATGTTGTCGAGCATCCGCTCCAGACCCAGCTCGCCGATCGCGGATGCCGCCTGCTCGCGGTCGCCGTCCATGAAGCGCGCGCCGTGTTCGTCCGCAAGCGACCTGCCCAGCTCGGCGAGATACTCGCCCTGGTAGCCGCCGTCGGGCACTGCGGCTTCGGCGTCGCCGAGCGCCTGGGCGTAGCGCGCCAGCACCGACTGGTGGAAGAGGCGCATCTGCTGGCCGGCGTCGTTGACGTAGTACTCGCGCGCCACCTCATACCCGGCGGCGGCGAGGGCACTGGCAAGCGCGCTGCCGAGAACGGCCCCTCGCGCGGTGCCGACGTGCAGCGGTCCCGTGGGGTTGGCACTGACGAACTCCACCTGCACGCGCTTCCCCGTGCCAATGTCAACATCCCCGTAAGACTCGCCGGCGGCGACGATCGCATCGACCTGCGCGCACAGCCAATCGTCGCGAAGCGCAAAGTTGATGAAGCCTGGGGGCGCGACCGCAACGCTGGCGACGGCGGCGTCCGGCTCGACGAGGTCGGCGAGGCGCTGGGCGATCTCGAGGGGTTGCATCCGCGCGGCGCGCGCGAGCCGCAGCGCAACGCTCGATGCGAAGTCGCCGTGTTCGCTCTTCTGCGGGCGCTCGACGGCAGGACCTGCGATATGGGCGGCAGGCAACAGCCCCTGCGCTTGCGCACGCGCCACCGCATCGGTGACGCGCGCCGCAATTCTGTCGCGGATCAGCATTACTGGGCCATGATACCAGCGCGGGGCGCCAATCTCGGCGTCTTGGCCTGCACGTTAGCCGCACAGGTTGCGTGCTGCGGTCCACCCCATCCCCAACAGGTGGCCGAAATGACGGGGAGGCCGCGCTATACTGCGCGCACTCTGGACAACAGGGGGGTGCGCGGTGGTGCACGACGACGACTTCCTGCCGCGGTCGCTGTTCGATGCGTGGGCGGCACACCTGGGGCTCGATACGGACCCGGAGCACCTTGACCGGGTCTACCCCGAGGCGCGCGGGCTGCTCCAGCGCCTCGAACGCCTGCACGAGGTGGACGCTTCCTCCGTCGATCCCGGCGAGGCGTACCGGACGCTGCCCACAGGCATGCTGGAGGAGCAGTCGTGAGCGCTTCCGCTGACCTCGCCCGCCTCTCCGTCGCCGACCTCGGCGCGCTTCTCCAGACCCGCGACGTCTCGCCGGTCGAGGTGGTCGAGGCGTGCATCGCGCGCACCGACGCCGTCGAACCGCACGTCGCCGCCTACGTGACGCGCACCAGCGAGCAGGCGCTCGCGCAGGCCAGGGCCGCGGAAGCGGAGATCGCCGCGGGCAACTACCGCGGCCCGCTCCACGGCATCCCCTACGGCACCAAGGACATCTACTGGACGAAGGACGTACGCACCACATCGGGTTCGGCGGTGGACGCCGATTTCGTACCCGACCGCGATGCGCGCGCCGTGGAACTGATGAACGAGGCAGGCGCGATTTCGCTCGGCAAGACGCACACCACTGAGTACGCATTCGATCCGACGGGCCGCAACGACACCTTCGGCCCGCCGCACAACCCGTGGAAGCACGGCCACTACACCGGAGGCTCCAGCAGCGGCTCGGCGGCGGCCATCGCCGCGGGCTCCGTCCCCTTCGCGCTCGGCTCCGACACCGGCGGCTCCATCCGCATCCCCTGCTCGTGGAGCGGCATCACGGGCATCAAACCCACCTTCGGGCTGGTGAGCCGCGCGCGCGTCACTCCCCTGTCGTGGACACTCGACACGGCGGGGCCCATGGCCCGCAACGCCCGCGACGTCGCGCTCGTCCTCAACGCGCTCGCCGGCTACGACCCGGACGACCCGGGCTCCATGCGCCACGAGCGCGAGGACTACACGCAGGGCATCGACGACGGCGTCGCCAGGCTGCGCATCGGCGTGCCGCGCGCGTTCCTCGCCGAGCACGCCATCGACCCAGAGGTGCGCGCAGCGTTCGATGCGGCGCTCACCGTCTTCGAGCGCCTGGATGCATCGCTGGAGGATGTGGACATCCCCGAGCTGCACTACGGCGAACTGGGCTCGTTCATCATCACGGCGGAGGCGGCGGAGTTGCACCGCGAGCGCATCCGCGCGCACGCCGACAGGTACGACCAGCGCACGCGACGGCGCATCGAGAGCGGCTACTTCATCTCGGGGCGCGACTACATGTACGCGCAGCGCGTCCGGACGATCCTGGGCCGCGCGCTCACGACAGCCTTCCGGCACATGGACCTGCTCGTCATGCCGACGACGATCGCTCCGGCGGCGGCGCACGGCGTGCTGGAGCGCGACATCGGAGGCCGCAGGCTGCTGACGCGCGAGTCGGCGCTGATGTTCACGCGCATCTTCAATCAGAATGGCCTACCCGCAACGTCGACGCCGTGCGGCTTCTCGGCAGACGGCCTGCCGCTGGGCCTCATGCTCGTCGGCCGCGCCTTCGCCGATGGGCTCGTCCTTCGCGCGACCTCCACCTACGAACGCGAGACCGACTGGGGTGGAAGGATAGCGGAGGTGGGTTAGGCGAAGGCAGCCTAGCCCTTGTGCAGGCCCAGGACGTTGCCGGCAGGGTCGCGGAAGACGGCGATGCTGCCCGCGTCCCCGGCCAGCGTGAAGGGTTGCAGCAGCGCCTCCGCGCCCAGACTTACCGCCTCGTCCAGCGACGCTTGCAGGTCGTTGACGCGCACGTAGACCATCAGGTAGTTGGGCGGCATGTTCTCGCCCGTCTGCATGATGCCGCCGGGGATTCCGCCCTCGGCCGACGAGACGAAGTAGTAGTCGTTGGCGCCAACGGGAGAGGCCACGCCCTCGATACTCCAGCCGAACAGGCCGGCATAGAAGTCTCGCAACACGGCCGCGTCAGGACCGCCCATCTCGAAATAGGCAACGGGGTCTGGCATGGAACTCTCCTCGAGGCGTTTGGATTGTCAGGAGCCATGTTAGCGCATGGCAGCACCGAGAGAGACGATCACGGAGACGTCGCTGCTGTCACCCTCAAAATCTTGTCGTTGCCGCGATTGGACGTTGTGATGTAGAGCGCGCCGTCTGGCCCCACTACAGGCGAGCGGAGTCGCCCGTAGGTCCCATTCAGCTCGGCAACGGAGATGTGGCTCAGCAGATTGCCTTCGCTATCGAACTCGAAGAGATGTAGCTCCATGTCCCTCAGCGCTGCCACGGCGAAGCGTCCTTCCCAAGCGGCCCACTGCGTGCCCTCAAGGAAGACGCCTCCGCTAACCGCCAGCGTCGTCCTGCCTGACGACCACCGCGCTTCTACCGCACTCGGGAACTTGACGAGGTCGGTCATCGGTACGCGCTCGTTATACCCAGGCACCGGATCCCAACCGTAGTTGCCGCCGGCGGTCAGCAGATTGATCTCGTCGTCGGCATTCGGTCCGTGCTCCACCGACCACATCTGGCTTGTGCCGGGCCGGAGAGCTAGGCCCTGCAGGTTTCGGTGCCCATAGGTATAGACCAGCGGTGCCGAAGGGAATGGGTTGTCGGAAGCGCCCGCGCCCGTCGACGCGTCCACGCGAAGCACCTTGCCGCCCAACGAGTTCAGGTCCTGCGGTGCCGTTCCTGTCGCCGCGTCTCCCGTGGCGATCCAAAGGTACTCGTCCGGTCCGAAGCGAAGCCGGCAGCCGCTGTGCCTGCCCCCGCCCGGCATGCCCCCCACAAGCGGGTCGTTGACACGAACTCCCTCTGTGTAGTCGTCATTGACCGTCCATGCGATAACCTGTACCTCCCGAGGGTCACGGTGGGTTTGGCAGGTGTAGAACCGCCTGTTGGAGTTGAATCCTGGGTCGACAAGAATGGACATTAGCCCGCCTTCCCCCGAAGCGCGGAAGTCGCTCATGTCCGCCGTAATCCGCTGCACCCTCCCCCCAGTGAGCCGGGCAAACAGGTTGCCGGAGCGTTCCGTGAAAAGCATGGTCCCGTCCGGCGTAAGGGCGAGATCCCAAGGCACGTTGAGGCCCGTGATGTACTCCTCCACGGAAATGACCGGCACACTGCCAGCGGAAACTCTAGTCGGCACTGTGGTAGGAGCTGCAGGGGGCTCCATTGGAGCATCTGAGGGAGCGTTGCACGCTACTAGCGCGGAGACCAAAGCTAGCGCAGTCACGTACCGCACGATGACGCGCATGCGTGCGAGTGCGTTGCGTTGGACGGTCGAACGCTTCATATCGCACACCTATCCCTCAGGTGGCAGCCTCGCCAAGCTGCCGCACCGTCCTTACCTCTCGCATACCACGCCATCCCCGTCCCCATCACGGGCGCTGCGCCTGGGCGTGGCTCACCTGCGCCCTCCGCGTCGGCACACGAGGCGTACGTGCCCTCGCCGGGCGGCATCGATGTAGCCGGCAGAGAGGGAGTCGGTGTATACGTGGGCGTAGGCGCAGCGGTTGGTGCTGGTGTTGGGTCCGGCGTGTGCGTGGGTGTAGGCGAGCGCGTCGGGATGGGCGTTGCGTTGGCGGCGCGTTGGGGACCGTCGGCGTTGGCGTTGCGCCGCTTCCACTGCACGCGGTTAGCCACAGCATGCACAGCAGCGTTGCAATTGCGCTAACGCAGGTAAGCCGTGACACGTCAGGTGAGCCGCGCACGCCGCAAGAGCAATAGCCTGACCACTAGTATGATGCCGAGCACGAACAGGATGGTCAGCACCGTCGCCGCCGCCTGCGAGCCGGGCGGCAGCCGCGGAAGCGCAGCCCCGTCACCAGCGTCGGATCGTCAAAGGCCAGATAACGCGTCAACGTCGTCTCACGCACGGCGAAAATGAAAAAGATGGCCCACGAAATCGATACCACCGGCGCAATTAGCGGCATCGTGATGCGCCACAGTGTCGTCAGCGGGGACGCCCCGCTCGTGGCCGACACCTCCTCCATGTCGCGCCCCACCTGCCGCATGCCCGCGTTGGTGATGCGATAGGGGATAGCCATGCGGTAGGCCAGCGCATAGGTCACGCCGAACAGTGTCCCGTACAGCGGCAGCCCCCGCAGCGTCAGGAATACCAGCAGGAACGCCACTCCTGCCATCGCCGCCGGAATGACGAGCGACGAGGTGGCAACGACATCGAGGCCGGCCTTCCACTTGCCGATGCGCCCGCGTACCACCGTCCAGCCCACCAGCACAACGACTGCAGTCCCGAGCGTCGCGCTCCCTATCGACATGATCGCGCTGTTGCGCAGTGCCTCCAGGAACGTCGCATTGGTCAGCAGCCCCGTGTAACCAGATGTGCCGGCAACGATGCTGCCGCGCACCAGCCGGTAGCCCGGCAACCCCCACATCAGTGCAAGGTATGCAACGACGAACAGGATGGCCGGCAGCGCCCACGTTCCCAATTCGAATCGCGGGCCGCGCATCGTATTGCCTGTCACCGTCGCGTAGCGGTCGGAGCGGCGCGTGCCGTACGCGTACAGGGCAAAGAGCAACAGCAGCCCCACGATCACGACGACGGAGTACGCCGCCGCCAGTCCGTATCCGGGGAAGCTCTGGTCGAGCGGGTTCAGTGCCGCCCATATGCGGAAGTTCAGCAGCGACGCCTCCGCCTGCCCGCCAAGCGCGAAGGGCACGAAGGTCGAGTCGAGGGTGAGCCAGACGCCCAAGACGAGCGCGGTAAACAGTCCCGGCAGCAACAGCGGGAGCGTGACGTGGCCCACCGTGGAGATGAAGCCTGCGCCCGACGTGCGGCTCGCCTCCTCCATCGCGCCGTTCGCGTTCCGCAACGTCGCCGTGAGCACCAGGAAGACGATCGGAACGAGCAGAAAGCCCTGAAACAGGACCATCGTCTGCATGTTGAAGGGGTCGAGCGGGCCGGTGTCCGTCCCCAGGTTGAGCGTGTCGCGCAGCCACACGTTCGCCTCGCCTGTCCGAGGCCGCAGATACTCCACCCAGCTGCCGACGATCGTTCCCTGTGGAATGAGAAACGGGATGATGATCAACGCAAAGATAGCGCTCGGAAGGGGGATGTCGGTGCGTTCCACCAGCCAGGCAAGCGCAAAGCCAACGACGACCGCCAGCCCTACCGCGCCACCAACGTAGAAGAAGGTGTCGCGCAGCGTCTTCAGCAGCACCGGCCGGCCGAATACGTCACGGAAGTTGTCCGCGGTGAAGTAGGCCACGTCCTCGAACGGCAGCGTGCCGTAGCCCCCTCGCACCGACGAGAAGACGAGCATCAGGAAGGGCACGCCGACGAGCAGCAGCACGCCGAAGACCGCCCCTGCGGCTATCGTCCGGTCGCCCGTTAGCCGTGAACCGGCGCTGAGCGCAAGGCGCGGAAGGTGGGTCGTCACCAGACGGCGATCTAGCGTTGCCATAGCGAAGCGCGACTACTATCGCACAAGCAGAGAAGTGGCTATTCGCCCTCTTCTCTGCAAACGGGCATCGCCCCTTGGTGGGCCGCGATGCCCCGCGCGCGGCTTGACGCGCGCGCCCCATGTGTTGTATCAATGCGCCGCCTCAGTAAGGGTGCAAACGGTGCCTGCGCGAGGCTTTCTGAGGCCATCCGCGGGGAGGTATGGCATGCTGAACGTCAATGGACTCGTCAAGATCTACAAGACCGACTACGGCGATGTCCAGGCTATCAAGGGCGTCTCCTTTGAAGTTGCTGACGGCGAGGTGGTCACGCTGCTCGGTCCGAGCGGCTGCGGCAAGACGACCCTGCTGCGCTGCGTTGCGGGCCTTGAGCGGCCCGACGGTGGCGAAATCACCATCAGCGATCAGACCGTCTTCGACAGCAGCACCAACACCGCCACACACAACCGCCCTATCGCCATGGTCTTCCAGTCCTACGCTATTTGGCCCCACATGTCCGTCTTCGACAACGTCGCCTATCCACTGAAGGTGGGCAAGGCGCGCTTCAGCAGGGAGGAGCGCCGTGAGCGCGTCCACGCCGCGCTTGAACTCGTGCGCATCCCTGACCTTGCCGATCGCAGCGCCACCATGCTCTCCGGCGGCCAGCAGCAGCGCGTCGCGGTAGCCCGCGCTCTCGTGCGCGAGCCCCAATTGCTACTCCTCGACGAACCGCTCTCCAACCTGGACGCCAAGCTCCGGGAGGACATGCGCCTCGAGTTCAAGGAGCTCTTCCAGCGGCAGCACCTTTCTGCGTTGTACGTCACCCACGACCTGTTGGAGGCGCTCGTCCTGTCCGACCGCATCGTCGTGATGAACACGGGCGTCATCGCTCAGGTCGGCTCCCCGCGCGATGTCTACCAATCGCCGCGTGACCAGCACGTGGCTGACTTCATGGGCGCCGGCAACGTCCTCGACGGCAAGGTGCAGTCGGTCGACAGCGACACGGTGACGGTGGACGTGGGCTTCGGGACGATCGTCGGCACTTCGCCGGGCCTCACCTTCACTGCGGGCCAGGACGTCATCGTCGCACTCCGCCCCGAGGGCATCCTCATGACGACTGAGAGCGCGGGCAGCACCGTCCCGGGTACCGTACAGACAGGCGCGTTCCTGGGCAGCGCGATGGAGTACCTGGTAGACGTAGCCGGCCACAGCCTCCGCGTCCGAACTCCTCCGACGTCGCAGGAGTTCGACCCGGACCAGCAGGTCTACCTGACCATCTACAAGGAAAACGCCGTCGTCATCCCTGCCGAGTTCTAGGGGACCAAACCGCTGGCCAGCCCCTTTCAAGGGGAACCGGAAGAGACAGGCGCGCATCCCGGGCCAGCGAACGCCGGGCCATCGGGCGCACGGCGGAACTATAATGGTCCCAGGCTACCGTGGTAGGGGAGGACTGCGATGCTTGATGCATACCCCGTTTCAGTGCGCGGCGAGTTGGACCCCCACACCAACCGCTTCATGTTTCTTGTGAAGTGGCTGCTGGTCATTCCCCATGTCCTCATCCTCTCTGTCCTCGGCGCCGTCGACTTCATCATCTACCTCATCGCCTACGTAGCTATCCTGTTCACCGGGCGCTTCCCACGAGGACTGTTTGATTTCTCGCTGAACATCATGCGCTGGGAATGGCGTGTCATCTTCTACAGCTACGGCCTGCTGGGCACAGACCGCTACCCGCCCTTGAGCATGGCGGATGACGCCGAGCGCGACTACCCCGCAGGGCTCACGGTCGAGTATCCCGATCGGTTGAGCCGGCTGCACCTCCTCCTGAAGTGCCCGCTCATCATCTGGATCGTGCTGCTGCCCCACCTCATAGTCCTCGGGGCTCTCGGCATCGTATCCGTCTTCGTGCTGCTGGTGGTCGTCCTCGCCAAGCTGTTCACAGGCAGCTACCCGCAAGGGCTGTTCGACTTCCTCTTGGGCGTCAACCGCTGGGGCATTCGCGTCAACGCCTACAGGGGGCTGATGACCGACCGCTACCCGCCCCTCAGGCTCTCGGAGTAGCCTCACTCGCTCCAGCCTCTCGCTGGCTCGCGGCGTTGCGCCGTCGCATGTAGGCACGCGCCGCGAGCCATGCCAGTGCTGCGCCGGTGAGCGTCAACGCTCCGATGATGAGCGCCATGTCCTGGAAGAAGCCCGCCGGGTAGATGCGGACCAGATAGGATGTGCTCGCATTGAAGGTGAAGTTGCCCTGTGGAAAACCGAGCAGGTGGAAGAGGCGAAACACCGGTCCAAAGGCAACTACGGTGGCGAGGCCGATTACCAGGATGGCAGCTGCAGTGCCAAGCGCACCGCGCCGCAACCACGTGGCCACCTCTTCGCCGGCGCGCTCCCGACGTACGATGAGGGCCCCGGCCAGCAAGACGAGCAGGAACAGCGCCGACGCCCCCAGCACGCGGTAGGTGCGCAGCAGCAGTTGCTTTACGTCGGCCATGTGCGAGACCTCGGAGGCGTCGAAGAGTGCCACGTCCGTCGCGCCGTACAGCGTCGTCGTTACGGACAGCGGCTCGGCGTCGGAGGCGAAGTAGTCGATTACTTGGCGATTGACGTCGCGTACCGCATCGGCGGAGAGGCCCGTCGTCACCGTGACGCGATGGCGCTCGAACAGCTGATCGTGCAGCCGAGTATTGCCTGCCACCAGCCACACGCTGCAGGTGACGAGCAGCAGGCCGAACGCGACGGGCGCAACCACTCCAGCGATGCGCCAGCCGACGTCGCGCCTCTTGCCAGCATCTGCCTTCACGCGTTCCACTATAGCCAAACCCCCAACTACGACACCACATCGGAGGCAGCCCGTGAGCGAGCCGCTCGACCTATCCCGTCCTGAATCATTCGACACGTTGCTGACCGTCATGCGACGCCTGCGTGACCCCGTCGCCGGGTGTCCTTGGGACCTGCAGCAGACGCACCAATCGCTGCGCAATACGCTGTTGGAGGAGGTGTACGAGGCCGTCGAGGCGCTCGATTCGGACGATACGGCGGCAATGGTGGAGGAGTTGGGCGACCTGATGTTTCAGCCCATCTTCCACGCGCAAATCGCGGCCGACGCGGGGCGCTTCACGATGAACGACGTGGTGCGCCACCTGACGGAGAAGCTGGTGCGCCGCCATCCTCACGTCTTCGGCGATGCGCAAGCGTCCTCGGCGAAGGAGGCGCTCGGGCAGTGGGAGTCGCTCAAGGCGCGGGAGCGCGAGGCAAAGGGACAGGCCGACCGCAGCATGCTCGACGGCGTGCCCAAGTCGATGCCGGCGCTGGCCTACGCGCAAGCCGTCGCCGACCGCGCCATGCGTGCCGGTTTCGACTTCGAGAGCGACCGCGACGCGCTCGACAAGCTCGCGGAGGAGGTGGCGGAGGTGCGCGAGGCGCAGTCGCCGCAACGCCGGGAGGAGGAGCTGGGCGACGTGCTGTTCATGGTCACGGTCGCAGCCGCCCGCATGGGCGTTGACGCCGAGGCGGCCTTGCGCGGCGCCAACCGCCGCTTCTCCTCACGCTTCCGCCACATGGAATTGTCCCTGCGCGCCCAAGGCCAAACGCTGTCGTCGCTGGACGCCCAGGCCAAGCGCGCCCTCTGGCACCGTGCGAAGGAGTCTGAGGGGTAGGCCGCTCTCTCAGCGGAGTAGGCGCTCGTACCACACGGAGCGCCATATCTCACGGAAACCAAGGCTGCGGTAGAGACGTACGCCGGGCTCGTTCTGCGCGTCCACCGTAATCTCAATGGGGCGCGCGCCGGCGTCCACCAGCAGGTCGAGGCCTGCGCCAGTCACCGCCTTGCCAAGGCCGCGTCCCTGCATCTGGGGCAGAACGCCGACCATCCCGACCAGCCCTGGCTCGCCCTCGCCACGGCGGCGGCACCAGCAGTACGCCGCAATGCGACCCTCCATCTCCAACACCACCACGTCGTCCGGGCGCTCCGCGATGAGGGTGTAAATCCGGTAATCGAGCTGCTCCGGCGTATTGGGGCTATATCCCCACGAGCCGTTGAACACCGCGTTCTGGAGCGCCGTCAACTCCATTATCTCATCGCGGCGCAATGGGCGGGCAACGGCACCCTCAGGCAGCACGATATCGCTGCGCTGCTGCACGTCGACGGCCATGTGGGCATGCGTGCGCACGTGCTCGTATCCCAGCAGGCGGAACAGCGCTATCACGTCGCTCGCACTCTCAGGGACGTCGACGTGCAGCACACTCAGCCCCAGCGCGCCCGCATGCGACGCCGCAGCGTCCACCAGCCGCGTTCCAATGCGGGCGCGACGCCGATCGGGCGCGACGCCGCCGACCAGCACTCCTCGCGCAATCGGCGCCTCCACCACTAGCGCTAGGTAGCCGACATGCCGCTCGCCGTCTACGGCGCAGAACGAATCGCGCTCGGGATGGGTATCGGGCTGCAGGTACTCGCGCCGCAGCGCATCAGCACCAGCGTCCGTCACGCCCAGCTCGCGCAGCAGCGCGACGCGTGCGTCGAGGTCGTCCCATGTGAAGGGCCGGATGGTAACGGTCATGGCGCAACAGGCGAGATGCGGTTGTCTCGTATGATATAGCCCATGGACTCATTCGATACGCCGGAGCGCGCGATGCTGGTCATTCCCCACCCCGACGACGGCGAGTCGGGATGCGGCGGCACCGTAGCCAGGTGGATCAGCGAAGGCACGGAGGTGCTCTACGTCGTCTGCACCAACGGCAACAAGGGTACGTCCGACCGCGAGATGACACCCGAACGGCTCGCCAAGACTCGCCGTGCCGAGCAGGACGCGGCCATCGAGGTGCTCGGCGTCCAGGAACTGGCGTGGCTCGACTACGGTGACGGCGAATTGGAGGATACGCGCGAATTTCGGGGGCGCCTTGTGCGCGAGATTCGCCGCTTCCGCCCCGACGTAGTGCTCGCCATCGACCCCATGCGCGTCCAGAGCCACACCCACCGCGACCACCGGATCTCCGGCCAGGTGGCGATGGACGCCTGCTTTCCCTACTCACGCGATGTGCTGCACTACGCGGAGCACATCGCCGAAGGGCTCAACCCGCACTCGGTGCAGACGATGCTGCTGTGGGGCAGCGAGAACCCCGACGTGGCCATCGACATTTCCCAGACGCTCAGCACCAAGCTGGAGGCGCTGTCGCAGCACAAGAGCCAGCTTTCGATGGCGCGCAACGACATGGAAGAGTTCATCAAGACGTGGGCGCGGCGTGCCGCCGAGCGCTCCGCCGGCACCGGCTACGAATACGCGGAGGCCTTCCGCAAGGTAGCTTTCCGGCGGTAGCTCTCTTCCCTCGCCCACCGAGAGAGGGTTGGGGTCGCGTTCCGTCAATGTGCGCGCCCTCTCACCCGCCCTGGCGCGCGCAGCAGCCTCTCCCCGGAGGAGAGGCGACGACCTCAGCCTCTACAAGCGCCGCAGCCTCGGCGCGAACACCCCGGCGATGACCGTAATCGCCAGCAGTCCGCCGCCGTTGATCAGCAGCGCGGCCGAGGCGCCGAGATACCCCGCAAGCGCGCCCATTTGCAGGTGGCCGAATGGCGCAGAGCCAATCGCAAACACCCATGAGCCCATCGCTCTCCCACGCAGGTGCGTCGCGACGCTCAGCTGCATCAGGCTCTGGGTCAGGATGTCGGACAGCGCCGCGGCCCCTGCCACCATCACCAGCGCGGTGACAGCCAGCGGAAAGACGCGCGAGCCGCCCAACAGCATCAGCGACCCTGCGAAGAGCACCAGCAGGACGATGTACGTGCGCCCCTTGCGCGCTACCTCGCCCTGTGTCGATATCCACAGAATGGCGAGTATGCCGCCAACCGCCTGAGAGGAGTGCAGCACCCCCAATCCCTCGGAGCCGACGTTGAGGACGTCACGCGCAAGCGGCGCAAGCGCCGTCAAGTACGAGAAGCCGAACACCTCGACCGCGGCCGTCAAGCCGACCAGCAGCAGGAGCGTGTGGTTGGTGCGCATCTCGGTGGCGTATTGGCGCAGGTTGGCCAAGATGGGCTCACGCCGCTGCCCCGCGTCACGGCTGCGGGTGCGGCTCAGGGATATGACGACAGCGGCCAGCGCGTGCATCCCCGCCAGCGCAAAGTAGGCGTACTCAGGGCCAGCCCGCTCCGTGAGCGATCCCGCAAGCAACGGTCCGGCGAACCCTCCGAGGCGCGTCGCCAGCGTGACCATGCTGATGGCGCTGACCAAGGCGCCCGACCCGACAATGTCGTAGGCGTACGAGAGGCGCGACGGCTGGTAGAGCGCCTTGAACGCACCCGAGAAGAGGGTCAGCACCAGCACCTGCCAGACTTCCAGCAAATCGAACGCCAGCAGCAGCCCTATGCCCGCAAGGATGACGGCGAGGCCTGCATCGAGGTAGCGCAGCAGCAGACGCCGGTCCAACCAGTCGGCAACCGCGCCGCCGGGAAGGCCAAAGAGCAGCATGGGCAGGAAGAAGAGGGCGAGCGTCAGCCCGACCATGAATGCGCTGTCGGTCCACTGAAGGACGATCCACGAAACGACGACCAGCTCGCCAGTCATACCGGCGCCGTTTAGAATGGACGCGCCGGTAAGGAGGCGGAAGTCGCGCTCGCGGAGCGCGGGGATGCGGGGGCGCCTCAACTCTCACTCCGTACACTCAAAACGGCTCGCGCACCCACAGACAGATTGTACAGGACACTCATTCTGTGCCTGCTCCTCGTGTGGGAGCGGCCAAGGCGATGCTCCTCAATACAAGGCTTGTTGCGGCGAGGTTGGGGAGCGGTATAGTACGAAGCGTGCAGAGCATCCCAAACGATTGTCCGTTGTGCGACGGCGAACTGGAGTGGAACGGGGTCTTCTACGTCTGTGAGGCCTGCTTTACTCCATTCGACCCCCCCGAACTGGCCAGCGCATGGCGTGAACGCCTAAGCCACGGCGGAGCTACGCCGTGACCGAGCATGTCCTGATCGAGCGGAACGGCCCCGTCGCACGCGTCGTGCTCAACCGCCCCGAGCGCCGTAACGCCGTATCGCTCGCCATGTGGCGCCAGCTGGTCGAGGCCTTCGATGCACTGGAACCCGACCATGCGGTGCGCGTCGTGGTCGTCACCGGTGCAGGCGATTCGGCGTTCTCCGCCGGTGCCGACATTGCGGAATTCGGAGAGACGCGCAGTACGCCCGAGGGGGCGCGCTCATACCGCGAGACGTTCGAGGCGGCGTGCCACGCCCTCGCGCGCCTCAGCAAACCGACCATCGCCGCCGTGCGCGGCTACTGCATTGGCGGCGGCTTCGAGTTGGCGCTGAGCGCCGACCTGCGCATCGCCTCCACCAGCGCGTCCTTCGGGATACCCGCCGGGCGGATGGGGCTGGCCATCGGACACGGCTTCGTGCAGCGCATGACTGCGCTCGCGGGCCCTGGGCATGCCGCCTACCTCTTGCTCACGGGCCGCTCCGTCGACGCCGCGCAAGCGTACGCGATGGGCCTTGCCAACACCGTCGTCTCTGACGACGACTTCGACGCCTACGTGGCAGGCCTAGTCGACGACATCGCGGCGCTCTCGTCCAACTCGCACCGGCTCCACAAGGGCGTACTGGCCGACCTGGAGGCGTACGGAGCGTCATCGGACGTACCGCCGGAGCGGCTAGCGCTACCGCAATCGGCCACGGCGCACGCGGACTTTCACGAGGGCGTGCGCGCCTTCCTCGAACGCCGCAAGCCCGACTTCGGGGGAACGTAGAGGCTTCCCTACCGCTATAATCCCACCCGCCATCCCTTCCCTGGGTGCACGATTGGACTTCGACGCCATTCAACCCGGTACGACGCTCGCGCGAGAACCGTTGACAATATCGCGCGAACGCGCGGCGCTGTACCGCGACGCCGTCGGCGACCGGTCTGCGCTCTACGACGAGGCGGGCGTTGCCCCGGCAATGGCCGTCGCCGCACTGGCGATGGAATCGGCAATGCGCGCCGTCGAGCTGCCCTCTGGCGCAATCCATGTCTCCCAACAGCTGGCCTTCATGCAACCCCTCGCGCTCGAGCGCCCCACGACGTGCACGACCACAATGTCGCAGAACTCCGTGCGTCGGGGCGTGCGCTTCCTTGTGCTGCAATTCGAGGTCGCCAGCGATGGCGGCGCCCCGGTGATGACCGGTAGCGCCACCATCACCATCAAGGAGGCCGACGCATGAGTGCGCCCGCGCTTGCAGGAGCGCCCCGCGTCGTTACCCAGGACCAACTGCACCTCTACGCCGACGCCAGCGGCGACCACAACCCCCTGCACCTCAATGAGCAGTTCGCCGCCACGACGATGTTCGGGCGCACCATTGCTCACGGGATGCTGGTGCTCGCGTTCATTTCGGAGATGATGACCGCTGCGTTCGGCGAGCGATGGCTGCATGCAGGGGCGCTCGACGTCCGCTTTCGCGCACCTGTCTTTCCCGGCGACGAGGTGCAAGCCGTCGGCACGCTCCGCGAGGGCGGCGGTAATGTCTACGACGTCGTGGTCCGCAACCAGGACGGCGTCGATGTCATCACCGGCACGGCGGCGGTAGGTACAGGTGATGGCTAGCGACAGCGGCCCCGTAATTGCGCTCGATGCGATGGGCGGCGACACCGCGCCCGGCGTACAGGTGCTCGGCGGAGTGCTGGCCGCGCGCGAAGGCCTGCGCGTGCTGCTGATCGGCGACGAGACTCCCGTCCGCGCAGAACTCGCCAAGCACGACACCGCTGGGCTCGCCATCAATGTCGTGCCGTCGGACGGCGTGGTGCCGGAGGGTGAGAACCCTGTGCGGGCGCTCCGCACCAACCCTCGCGCGTCCATCGCCGTCGCTGTCGGCCTCGTCAAGGAGGGAGCGGCCAACGGCGCGGTCAGCATGGGCTCGACGGGTGCGGCAATGGCCGCCTCCGTCCTCGCGCTCGGACTGATGGAGGGGCTGAACCGTCCGGCGCTCGGCGGTCCATTCATCGCGCTGGCTCCTCGCACATCCATAATTGACCTCGGCTCGCAGATAGACTGCCGACCCTCACAGTTGCTGAGCTTCGCGGCGCTGGGGGTGGCCTTCGCACGCTCATACCAGCGCATCGAGTCGCCGCGCGTCGGCCTGCTCAGCGTCGGCTCGGAGGAGGGCAAGGGCAACCGCCTCGTTCAGGAGGCCTACCTCCTCCTCAAGGCGAGCGTCCCCAACTTCGTTGGCAACGTCGAGGGGCACGAGGTCTTCATGGACAAGGTGGACGTGCTGGTCTGCGACGGCTTCGTCGGCAACGTGCTGCTCAAGTACACGGAGGGATTGGCCCAGGCGGCGGGGCGCTACCTTGGCGAAGCGCTCGGCGCAGGCTCGCCCGCCGTGCAAGCGATCCGCGACCTTGCAGGTGCCGCCGAGCACGCCGGCGGGCCGCTCTTCGGCGTCAACGGCGTCGTCATCATCGGGCATGGGCGCTCGGGCGCCGAGCACATCGCCAACGCAATCAAGCGCGCTGCCGACGTGCACTCGCACGGCGTTATCGGCGCGATGCGCGACGAACTCGCGTCGGTGCTGGCGCGCGCAGAAGGAGCGGCCGCCGATGGGTAAGCTGGGCGGCAGGCGCGCCCTGGTGACAGGCGCGAGTCACGGCATCGGGCGAGCCGTCGCGCTGCGGCTCGCGAGGGAGGGCGCCGCCGTCGCGCTCAACTACCGCAGCAGCGCCGCGGAGGCGGAAGAGGCGGCAACGGCCATCGGCGCGAACGGCGGTACAGCCGTCGTGCTGGAAGGCGACGTAGCAGACCCGGCGCAGGCGGCAGCGCTCGTCGACGGCGCAATCAACGTGCTTGGCGGGATCGACGTGCTGGTCAACAACGCCGGCATCACCCGCGACTCGCTCATCATGCGCATGAGCGACGACGATTGGGACGCCGTGCTGAGCACAAATCTGAGCGGGGCGTTCTACTGCTGCCGGGCGGCGGCGCGGCACATGGTGCGCCAGCGATGGGGTCGCATCATCAACATGTCGTCCGTCGTCGGCGTGGCGGGAAACGCGGGGCAGGCCAACTACACGGCAGCCAAGGCCGGCCTCATCGGCCTGACGAAGACGCTGGCCAAGGAGCTGGCATCACGCGGAGTCACGGCCAACGCCATCGCCCCCGGCTTCATCGAAACGCGAATGGTCGAGGCACTCTCGGACGAACTCCGCGAGGGCGTGCTCGGCCGCATAGCACTCGGCCGATTCGGCACCCCCGACGACGTCGCCGGAGTCGTTGCATTCCTCGCTTCGGAAGATGCGTCCTACGTGACCGGCGAGGTTATCGGGGTGGACGGCGGCCTCGCCATCTAGCAGCGCAGAGGAGAGCAAGCATGACACTACCCCCGCAGGAGCACATGGGGCCGGGCGAGCGCATCATGGTCGTCGTCGCCCACCCGGACGACGCGGAATTCATGTGCTCCGGCACCATGGCCAAATGGACGCGTGAGGGGCGAGAGGGCGTCTACGTCATCGCGACCAACGGCAACAAGGGCACTTCCGACAGGGATGCCGACACGGCCGCACTCGCGCGAGTGCGTGAGGAGGAGCAGCGGCGCGCCTGCGGCATCCTCGGCGTCAGCCAGGTCGAGTTTCTGGGTTACGAGGACGGAATGCTCCAGAACACGCTGGAGTTGCGCCGCGATCTGGTGCGGCTCATTCGCCTCTTCCGCCCGACGGCAGTCGTGACCGAAAACCCGACGATGCGCTGGTTCGGCAACTACCTCAACCATCCCGACCACCGCGCCGTCGGAGAGGCGGCGATGGACGCGGTCTTCCCGTCTGCGCGCGACTTCCACATGTGGCCGGAGTTGCACCACGACGAGGGTCTCGAACCGCACATCGTGGAGCACCTTTACATCGGCGCGCGGGGATACGACGCCAACGTGTGGATAGACATCGCCGAAACGTTGGACAAGAAGGCGGAGGCACTGCGCGCACACGCCTCACAGGTGCGCAATCCGTCGCCGGAGTTCGACGAGTGGATTCGTGTGATGGCGCGCCGCTCCGCCGGAGAACCGGGCCTGGAGTATGCGGAAGCCTTCCGCTACTTCTACCTCGGCGCTCGCCCTACCTCACAGACGAACGCGCAACCCAAGGACACGCCGACGCGGGCGTAGAATGCGCTCTACGCGCCTCTTCGCTGGCTTACAGCCAGCAGGGCATCGCGGCGCTGGCGCTCTTGCTCGCGCGGGGGCGGTGGGGCGATGTGCGGGAGCGGCGTCACCTTGCGGAACAGCGGCAGATAGCTCGACCAGTTGTCCAGGATGTCCTCAGCACGAGCGCTTCGCGTCATTTCGTGGTGGCGCAGGATGAGCGTATGCAGCAGACCCACGTCCTCCGGATCATCCACCGTCTCGATGCCCACCATCTCTAGGTTCACCTTCCAATCCAGCGAGCCGTCGATGTCGAGTGCGAATGCCGCGCCGCCGGACATGCCAGCGCCGACGTTGCGCCCGACTGGGCCAAGGACGACGACCACGCCGCCCGTCATGTACTCGCAGGCGTGATCGCCGACGCCTTCGACGACTGACCATGCGCCCGAGTTGCGTACGGCGAACCGCTCGCCCGCGCGCCCTGCTGCAAAGAGGCGCCCACCCGTCGCGCCGTAGAGGACAGTGTTGCCCATGATGACGTTGTCGTGCGCGTGGTAGGTTGCGTCGTCAGGCGGCCGGAGCACGAGTTCGCCGCCATGCATCCCCTTGCCCACATAGTCGTTTGCCTCCCCCTCCAACGTCAGATGCATGCCGTCGAGGAGGAACGCGCCGAATGACTGGCCTGCAGAGCCCCGGAATCGCAGATCGATGGAGTGCTCGGGCAGGCCGGAGTCGCCGTGGATGTACGCGATTTCGCCCGCGATACGCGCTCCGACGGTGCGGTGGACGTTGCGGATCTCGCGCTCTATCTTGACCGCCTGTCGCCCCTCGATTGCCGGGCGCACCTGCGGTAGAAGCACGTCATCGAGCAGATTGTCCTCCGGGCGGTCATTCCGCTCTTGCATGCGGCGCACGGGCCGGGTTCCAGTGGGGTCGGCCGGGGCAAGCAGCCGGCTGAGGTCAATGGTGTGCGCGTTGGGTGCTCCCTCCACTGGGATTTGCTCAAGCAGGTCGGAGCGTCCGACGATATCGTCGAGGTTGCGCACGCCGAGGGAAGCGAGGACGGTACGCAACTCCTCGGCGATGAAGAACATGTAGCGCACCAGCATCTCCGGCGCGCCCCAGTACTTCGCCCGCAGCTCAGGGTCTTGCGTCGCGACTCCTACGGGGCAGGTGTTGAGGTGGCACTGGCGCGCGATCTGGCAGCCCACGGCAACCATCGCGGCGGTGCCGAACCCGAACTCCTCCGCCCCGAGCATGGCGGCGATTGCGATGTCCTCGCCCGTCTTCAGGCCTCCGTCGGTGCGCAGCGTGATGCGCCCGCGCAGGTCGTTTTCGACCAGTACCTGCTGCGTCTCAACGACGCCCAACTCCCACGGGGAGCCCGCGTACTTGATTGAGACCCAGGGTGATGCACCCGTGCCGCCTTCGCCGCCCGATATCAGCACGTAGTCGGCGTAGCCCTTCGCGACGCCCGCCGCAATCGTGCCAACCCCCGCCTCAGCCACCAGCTTGACGGCCACCGTCGCGCGTGGATTGACCGCCTTCAGGTCGTATATCAGTTGCGCGAGGTCCTCGATGGAGTAGATGTCGTGGTGCGGTGGGGGCGAAATGAGGGGGACGCCCGGCTGCGTGCGCCGCGCCGTCGCGATGATCTCCGTCACCTTGTGCCCCGGCAGCTGGCCTCCCTCGCCGGGCTTGGAGCCCTGCGCCATTTTGATTTCGAGCACGTCGGCGAGCGCCAGATATTCAGGCGTGACGCCGAACCGGCCGCTCGCGACCTGCTTCATGCGGCTGCCCGTGCGCACGCCCCCGCTCAACTCCCGGAAGCGGCGCGGATCCTCACCGCCCTCGCCCGAGCCGCTCTTGGAGTCCATCATGTTGTAGGCGCTGGCGATGCCCTGGTGTGCCTCGATGCTGAGCGCGCCGAACGACATGGAGCCGCCGTTGAAGCGTTTGACGATGCTGGAGGCGGGCTCAACCTCGTCCAAGGGTACGGGGGTTGCTTCGTGCTTGATGCGCAAGAGGTCGCGCAGCGATATCGGCGCCTGGTTATGCATCATCTCCACATACTGGTCGTACCCGCTTTGCCCCGTGCCTTCCTCCTCGAGCGCCTTGTGCAGGACGCGCACGCTGCCGGGCGAGAAGCCGTGAGGCTCGCCGCCGCGACGGTAGCGGTAGTAGCCATGGTCGACGAGGCCATCGCCCTTGGCTCCGTTCGCTAGGTCGGCCGCGAATGCCTCGGTATGCAGCTGCTGGACGGCTGCGGCAATTTCGTCGAAACCGATGCCGCCTATCGGCGACGGCGTGCCGGCGAACGCGCGCTCAATGACCTCGCCTGAGAGTCCGATGGCCTCGAATATCTGCGCGCCGTGGTAGGCGCTGACCGTGCTGATGCCCATCTTGGACATGATCTTGAGCAACTGCTTGTTGATGGTGCGCAGGTAGTTGGCTAGCGCCACTACGGTCGGGATGTCGGCGTCGTGCCCCACCTCGATGAGGTCGACGACGGTCGCGAACGCAAGGTAGGGATTGACGGCGCTTGCGCCATAGCCAATCAGCAGCGCCACCTGGTGGGGGTCGCGCGCCTCTCCTGTTTCCGCAACTATCGACGCGCGCATCCGCTTGCGAGCGCGAATGAGGTGGTTGTGCACGGCGCCGACCGCGAGCAGCATCGGGATAGCAGCGTTGGCCGAGTCGACTCCCTTGTCGGAGATGATGAGCACCCCCGCACCGTCGTCAACGGCAGCCTCCGCCTCGGCGCTCAATCGCGTGAGCGCGCCCTCAAGCCCCGCGCCGCCCGACGCCACCCCATACAGAGCGGACAGCGTCGTTACGCCGAGGCCTGCAACGTCCTCCCGCACAGCGGCGAGTTGTGCATCTGCCAGCACGGGCGCATCGAGGCGCAGCAGGCCTGCATGATCCTCCGTTTCCTCCAAGAGCGAGCCGCGCGGGCCGAGGTAGGTGTAGAGCGACATGACCAGCTGCTCACGCAGCGGGTCGATGGGCGGGTTGGTGACCTGTGCGAAACGCTGCTTGAAGTAGCTGGAGAGGAGGCGCGGTTTGGCGGCCAGAATCGACAACGGGGTATCATCCCCGAGCGAGCCGACGGGCTCGACCGCCTGCGCGTACAGGGGGCGCAGGATGAGGTGCGCTTCTTCCGTCGTGTAGGCAAAACTGCGCTGCAAGCGCGCGAGCTCGTCGCGGTCCGGCACGCTGGGGCGCTGCGTCTCGATTTCGCCGAGCGCGTAGAGCCGGCGCTCCAGCCAATCGCCGTAGGGCTGCGCTGCAGCGGCGCGCTCCTTGATCTCATCGTTACGCAAGAGTGTGCCGGACGCCGTGTCCACCGCAATCATCTGGCCGGGGCCCAAACGCCCCTTCTCCACCACGTGCGCGTCGTCCATCTCGACCGCTCCGACCTCGGAGGCCATGACGAAGATGTTGTCGTCGCCCACCTTGTAGCGCGCGGGGCGCAGGCCGTTGCGGTCGAGTACGGCGGCGGCAATCGTCCCGTCCGTAAAGGCAAGCGCCGCCGGGCCGTCCCATGGCTCCGTCAGCGTAGCGTGGTACTCGTAGAAGGCGCGGAGCGATGGCTCCATACGCGGCATGTTCTCCCACGCCTCCGGCACCAGCATCATCATCGCGTGCAGCGCGTCGCGGCCCGAGAGCATCAGCAGCTCGAGCGCGTTGTCTAGGCTGGCAGAGTCGCTGACTCCCTCTTGCAGGACGGGGGCCAGCAGTTCAGCGTCGTCGCCCCAAAGCCACGAGCGCAATTCCGGCTCGCGCGCCCGCATCCAGTTGCGGTTGCCCTGGAGCGTGTTTATCTCGCCATTGTGGCCCAGCGTGCGGAATGGTTGCGCCAGCTCCCAGTTGGGAAAGGTATTGGTGCTGTAGCGCTGGTGCAAGACCGCCAGTGCTGTCTCGAACGCGGGGTCGTCAAGGTCGGGGTAGAAGGCGCGCAACTGCGGCGCGACCAGCAGCCCCTTGTAGACGATGGTGCGGTTGGAGAAGGACGCCACGTAGGCGGCGATGCCCTCGTCGACGAACGCCCGCTCCGCCTGCTTGCGCGCAAGGTAGAGACGGCGCGGGAAGCCTTCCAGCGTCAGATCGGGTGGCCTGCCCACGAGTACGTGCTCGATGCGCGGCATGGTCGCAAGCGCCTGCTCTCCGAGCGCCGAAGGGTCGACCGGCGCTTCACGCCAGCCGAGGAAGAGGAGCCGCTGCTCCTTGACGGTGCGCTCGACGATGGTCCGCGCACGCGCCGTCTCATCCTGCGGAAGGAAGACCACGCCGACAGCCAGGTCGCCCTCATCGTGCGGCGTGAAGCCGAATTGCTCGGCTACGGGATAGAACAGGGCGGGCGGAATCTGCGCAACTACCCCCGCCCCGTCACCCGTCTTCGCATCGGCGGAGACGGCGCCGCGGTGCGTGACGTTCTCCACCGCCTCCAGGGCCCGGTCGAGGACCGTGCGACTCTTCGTGCCGTTGATGGCGGCCACGAAGCCGACTCCGCACGCGTCGTGCTCGAATCTAGGATCGTAGAGCGTCCTCAGACGCGGCTGGCCTCCCATGGCTAGAGAACCGGGAGGTAGCGCTTGATTTCGTAGTCGGTGACGGCGGCGCGGTAGCGCTCCCACTCGATGCGCTTGTTCTGCAGCAGGCTGTTGAGTGTGTGCTCACCCAGCGCCGTCCGCAGCAGCACGCTGCACTCTGCCGCCTCGATCGCCTCGTACAGGCTCCCCGGCACCGCGCCGATGCCCAAGTGCGCGCGGGCCTCCGGCGTCATTCGCGTAACGTCGGACGGCGCAGGCGGCACGGGCTCGTAGGCGTTGTCGATGCCCTCCAGTCCTGCCGTGAGCATCGCCGCGAAGGCCAGGTAGGGGTTGCACGTCGGGTCGGGCAACCGGAACTCCACGCGCGTCGACGCCTCCCTGCCCGGGCGGTACGCGGGGACGCGCACGAGGTCGCTCCGATTCACCGGCGCCCACGAAACGAAGACGGGCGCCTCGAATCCGGGCACGAGCCGCTTGTAAGAGTTCACCCATTGCGCGCAGACGATTGCCAATTCGGGCGCGTGGCGCAGCAGCCCAGCGATGTAGCGGTGCGCCATGTCGCTCAGGTGGTAGGGATCCTCTGCTGCATAGAAGACGTTCTCTTCACCGCGCATCAGCGACTGGTTGACGTGCATGCCGTTTCCGTTCTGGTCGGCCATGGGCTTCGGCATGAAGGTGGCGTAGACGCCGTGGCGCATCGCCACCTCCTTCACCGCCTGCCGGTGCGTCATCACGGAGTCAGCCATCGTCAGCGCATCAGTGTGGCGCAGGTCGATTTCGTGCTGCGACGATGCCGCCTCGTGATGGCTGTACTCCACGGGAATACCCATCTCCTCGAGCGTAAGCACCGTCTCACGCCGCAACTCCGTCGCCGTGTCGAGCGGCGTGAAGTCGAAGTAGCCGCCCTCGTCGAGCGGTTCGGTGGAAGTCGCGGAGCGGAAGTAGAAGTGCTCCATCTCGGGGCCGACCATGAAGGTGAGGCCGCGCTCCGACGCGCGCCGAAGCGCGGTCTTGAGGACGTTGCGCGGGTCGCCCTCGAATGGCTCGCCGTCGGGCCGCGTGATGTCGCAGAACATGCGCGCGACGGCATTCTGCCGGGGGCGCCAGGGCAGCACGGAGAAGGTCGTCGGGTCGGGCGCCGCGATCATGTCCGACTCGTCCACGCGCGCGAATCCTTCTATGGCCGAGCCGTCGAAGGCCATGCCGCGATCAAGTGCGCTCTCCAGCTCGGCGACCGTGATGGCAAATCCCTTGAGGTTGCCGAGGATGTCGGTGAACCAGAGCCGGATGAACTTGACGTCGTTGTCCTTGGCGGTGCGCAGGACGTACGCGGCTGGGTCGCTGTGTCCGTTCATGGTCGCTGCCCGTAAACGCGTATCACCGGGGCCGCACCCCGGTGACGGATGATGGATAGTATTCCACATTGTGAAACATTGTCAACATGATTTGTGAAGCAATGCACAAGCGGTGTCAAGCCCTGCACGAAGTAAGCTGCCGGGCGACTTCTCTCAAGTTCCTGGGACGATTGTGCAGCAACCAATCCGGCAACGGACGGTGGTCGCAATCCTATTCGCCATTGGGGCTATCGGACCCAGCCTCTTCGGCTGTGGCAGCGACTCCGAGCCCGGCGTCTACCGCTATGCGCCGCTGGGTGAGGGCTCAGAGCCTCCTCCCGACTTTGACCCCCTTCGATACTCTCCACCTACTCCGCGATGGGGCGCAGATGACCCTTTCGTACGATTTGCCCGCCAACGCCTTCACAGGCACGGTGGAAAACACCACGCCTGCCGCACTGCGCGGCGTGACGGTTGAAGTCCACCCCTCAAACGGAACTACGTTAGGCCCAACGGACCCCTTCGACTTGGCTCCCAGTCAAGTCGTGGACATCAGCATCGCCGCAGGTGTCCGGCACTTCACCCGTTGGAGCGCATCCCTGGAGGCCGGCTGATTGCTAGCATGCTGGCTTTTCACGGTCCCTGCTGCCACGCCGGCCCTCCCTTGCACGCAGGGGCGACGTGGCTGATGATGGCGCCCGTGGACGCACCACCGCCTGCCGGCTCCTCCACCGCCTGCCCGCCCATCATCGCCATCGACGGGCCGGCTGCGTCGGGGAAGAGCACCGTCGGGCGGGCGCTCGCCCAGAGGCTCGGCTACCGCTTCATCGACACCGGGCTCATGTACCGCGCCGTCACGCTCCTCGTCGTCGAGGGGGACATCGACATATCCGACGAATCAGCGATCGCGCGCACGGCGGAGTCGGCGGACATTGAGGTCGGCGAACGCGTATACGTCGATGGGCGCGACGTGACGCGCCTGCTGCACAGCAGCCCCGTCAACGAACGGGTGTCATTCGTCTCCCAAATCAGCCCTGTTCGCCGTGCAATGGTCGCCCTTCAGCGGCGCATCGCTGAAGAGGGCCGAATCGTCATGGCGGGCCGCGACATCGGCACCGTCGTCGCACCTCACGCCAAGAAGGTCTACCTCGATGCACCCGCTTCCGAGCGTGTGCGCCGCCGCCACGCCGAGCTCGAGGACGGGGACCGCACGATGACCGTCTCGGCCGTGCGGGCCGAGTTGGAGCAGCGCGACCGCCTCGACAGCCAGCGCTGCGACTCGCCGCTCAAGGCGGCGGAGGACGCGGTGGTGGTCGATACGAGCGGGCTGAACCTTGAGCAGGTGGTCGACGCCGTACTGCAGGGCATCGCACAGGAGTAGGGCGGTGGCCGTCGACCTCTACTATCGGATCGGCAAGGTGGCAGCGCGCATCATGATGCCGACCTTCGGGAGGCTGGAGGTAGTCGGGCGCGACCACGTGCCGCGCGAGGGGCCGCTCATCATCGCCGCCAACCACCGTTCCAACGCCGACCCTCCCCTGATCGTCGAGGCGTTCCCGCGCCCCGTGTGGTTCATGGCCAAGCGCGAGCTGTTCGCCAATCCCATCGCCGGGCACTTCTTGCGCAACGTGCATGTCTATCCAGTCGACCGCGACGGGCGCGACATCGACGCGGTGCGCTGGGCCCAGGCAACCCTGGTCGAGGGCAAGGCGCTGCTGGTTTTCCCGGAGGGCACGCGCAACCGCGCGGAGGGTCTGGGTCCGGCGACGGACGGGCTGAGCTACCTTGCCGCGCGCACGGGCGCGCCCGTCATTCCGGTCGGCATCACGGGCAGCGAGCGCATCAACAACTACGTGCGCATCGCCTTCCCGCTGACGCGGGTGCGCGTGAACATCGGCGAGCCGTTCACGCTCGATCCCGGCGCAAGACGCCCATCGCGCGAACGCCTCCGCGAAATGACGGAAGAGGTCATGGCTCGCATCGCCGCCCTCCTGCCACTCGAGTAACCGCCACTAACCGATTCCGATGCTATACTCGCGACGGGGAGCCCCTCCTCTCTTGATTAGGGACGGGGCACACGCCTTGACGATTTTCGCAGGGAGGCGGGAACAGGAATGGCGACGGTAGCAGGCGGCAAGATGGTCTACCGCCTGGCGGAGGGCAACGCGCAAATGGTGCAGTTGCTTGGCGGTAAGGGCGCCCACGCCAGCGAGATGGCCCGCATCGGCATCCCCGTGCCCCCTGGTTTCGTCATCACCACCGAGGCCTGCCGCGAGTACCTGCGCGGCCACGCCTTCCCCGAGGGGCTCTGGGAGTCCATCGTCGAGAATGTTCACACGCTCGAGCGCGAACTGGGGCGTACTCTTGGCGCACCGTCCGACCCCCTCATCGTCTCCGTCCGCTCCGGCGCACCCGTCTCCATGCCAGGCATGATGGACACCATCCTGAACATGGGCGTGACCGAAGACACGTGGCGCGGCCTCGCGGAGATGATGGGCGACGAGCGCCCGGCGCTCGACGCATACCGCCGCTTCATTCAGGCGTTCGGCAACGTCGTTCTCGGTATAGACAAGGCACGCTTTGAGGACTTGCTGGAGGAGGCGAAGCGCAATCGAGACCTCCACTTCGACTACGAACTACCGCCCGAGGCGTTGCTGGAGCTGGTCGCACAGTTCGAGGCGATCATCGTCGAGGCGACGGGGCAGTCGCTCCCCCGCGACCCGTGGGTGCTGCTCAAGCAGGCCATCGAGGCCGTCTTCACCTCGTGGAACAACCCGCGAGCCATCACCTACCGTGACTTCCACGGCATCCCGCACGACATCGGCACGGGGTGCGTCATAATGGCGATGGTGTTCGGCAACCTTGGCACCGATAGCGGCACCGGCGTGCTGTTCACCCGCTCCCCCGCTACAGGCAACAAGCGATTATTCGGCGAGTTCCTGACCAACGCGCAGGGCGAGGACGTTGTCGCCGGTGTACGCACGCCGTCGCGCATCGATGAGGTGCGCCACCAGGGGCCCGACCTCTACGAGGATATCGAGCGCACCGCTCGCGACCTCGAGGCACACTACGGCGACGTGCAGGACATCGAGTTCACCATCGAACGCGGCAAGCTCTACATCCTGCAGACGCGGACCGCCAAACGCACCGCTTCCGCAGCCGTCAAGATCGCCGTTGACCTCGTCGATGAGGGTGTGCTCACACCGAGTGAGGCGCTGGGCCGTATCCACCCGGAAGATGTGGTGCAGGTGCTCATGCCCCGCTTCGACCCCGACGCCAAATCGGCAGCCGTCGAAGGCGGCCGCCTCTTCGCCGAGGGGCTCGGCGGCTCACCCGGCGCCGCCTCCGGCATTATCGTCATGGATCCCGACCGCGCCGTCGATTTGGCGGCAGAGGGCAAGCGTGTGATGCTCGTGCGCCACGAGACCAGCCCCGACGACGTCCACGGCATCATCAAGGCGGAGGGAGTGCTCACGGCGCGCGGCGGCATGACGAGCCATGCGGCTGTCGTGACGCGCGGACTGGGGAAGCCCGCCGTCGTCGGCTGCGAGGAGCTTGAGTTCGCCAACGGTGCAGTCATCGCCCGCGGACGGACGCTCAACGAGGGCGACCTGATCAGCGTCGACGGCGCGACGGGCGAGGTCTTTGTCGGCGAGCTTGCAACACAGACGCCGCGGCCCCAGGACTTGAGCGACCTGGGCAGGCTGCTCAACTGGGCTGACGAGGTTCGCTCGCTCCAGGTGTGGGCGAACGCCGATACACCCGAGGACGCCGAGCGCGCACGCGCCAACGGCGCGCAGGGTGTCGGGCTGTGCCGCACGGAGCACATGTTCTTCGACCCCGAACGCCTACCCCACGTCCAGCAACTCCTGCACGTCGGCCCGGAGGCGTCACGCCTGCAGCGCGAAGTTGATTCGCTGCGCGGGCAGTCGGACGGGGCTCCCGCGAGCCAGCGCGACGCCCTCGCTGAGCGGCTCGCGGAATCCGAATCGCGGCTGCACGAGTCGGACGCCGTCGAGTCGTTCCACCGCGAATTGGCCGCGCTGGAGGATTTCCAGACGCAGGACTTCTACGGCATTCTCAAGGCCATGGCAGGGCTGCCGGTGACCATTCGCCTACTCGACGCGCCCCTGCACGAATTTGCACCGCATGACGATGCCCTCGCCGAGAGCAACCCGATGCTTGGCCATCGCGGCACGCGAGTGGGGCTGACAATGCCGGAGGTCTATGAGATGCAGGTGCGCGCCATCTTCTCCGCCGCCGCGCAACTCGCCAAGGAGGGCGTCGACGTTCACCCCGAGGTGATGATCCCCATCGTCTCCCACGTCAACGAACTGCGCTGGCTCGGCCCGCGCCTGAGCGATGTAGCGCGCGTTACCCTGCACAAGGCAGGCGCGAGCGTACCCTTCCGTTACGGCACGATGATTGAGGTACCGCGCGCGGCCCTAACGGCGGAGGCCATCGCCCAAGAGGTAAGCTTCTTCTCCTTCGGCTCGAACGACCTAACGCAGATGACGTTCGCCTACAGCCGGGACGACGCCGAGGGCAAGTTCCTGCGCCACTACGTCGAGACGGACATCCTGCCGTGGAATCCCTTCGAGAGCCTGGACCGCGACGGCGTGGGGCGGCTGATGCGTATGGCGACGGAAGAGGGCCGCCACGCCAACCCCTCGCTGCAAGTCGGAATCTGCGGGGAGCACGGCGGCGACCCGATGAGCATCGCCTTCTGCCACGACCTAGGCCTCAACTACGTCTCCTGCTCGCCATTCAGGGTGCCGGTAGCACGACTGGCCGCGGCGCAGAGCGCGCTCGGGCAGATGCGCTCCCCTGCGGACGAATCGTAGGCCCGGCGCCGGCGGCCTTCCCATCGACCCGAACACACCACAGGCGCAACAGACTCCTCCGCGCACCCGCACGAGCCGCATTTTCTACGGCTGGTACATCGTCGCGGCAAGCATATTCTCCAACGCGCTGCTGACCGGCGTCGTTTTCGCCGGGTTTGGTGCGTTTGTCATCCCCATTGAGCAGACCTTCGGGTGGAGCCGATCAACTATCTCCGTTGCGCTCGCAATCAGACAGGTCGAATCGGGAATCGTCTCGCCGGTGGTGGGCTTCGCCGTCGACCGCTTCGGTGCGCGGCGCATCATCTTTTTCAGCGCGCTCACCGTCGGGCTTGGCCTCGTTGCGCTCGGCCAGCTAACCGTAGGCATGGTTACGTTCTATATCTTCTTTATCCTGATCGCCATCGGCACATCCGGTGTCAGCCACGCTGTGACGTGGCCGTTCATCCTCTCGCGCTGGTTCCGGCGCAAGCGGGGGCTTGCGATCGGCCTTGCCGTGCTCGGTCCGCCGGTAGGCTCCGTCCTCGTATCGCCCAATGCCGTATTCGAAGGCATGTTTGGCTGGCGCAATGTCGTCACGGGATACGGCGTTGCGCTGATGGTGCTGCTGACACTAATGGCCTTCATCGCGCGCGACCGCCCAGAGCCCTACGGACTGCGCCCCGACGGCGACCCGCCGGAGGAGCCCGAAGACACGCCGGAGCGGCAACGGCTACGCGCGCCCCTCTCGCCGGTGCCGATGCACGAGATCGTGCGCAACCGCTCCTTCTGGCTCGCCGCAGTCTACCTCGCGGGCATGTTCATCGGAACGTCCGGCTTTCTGAACCACGAGGTGCCGTTCTTCGTGAACGACTTTGGGCTGAGCGCCGAGCGGGCGGGCGTGATGGTCACCTTGACGTTCATGCTGAGCGCAGTGGGACGCATCGGAGCGGGCGCGCTGATGGACCGCTACGACTACCGCGTGGTGATGGTGGCCTCTTCACTCTTGATGACAGGCAGCCTGGTCTACGCGCAGTTCGTTGACATGCGCACGGTCTGGCTGGGGCTGCCGATGGTGCTGTTCTTTGGCATCTCATTCGGTTCGAACATTCCGATGCGCTCGGTGCTGGGCCCGGTGATTTTCGGCAATCGCGCCGGCGCTCAGGTGATTGGGCTGTTGAACGGCAGCACGCTCGGCGCCGGGTTCATTGGCCCGCTCATGATGGGCATCCTCTTCGACTGGCAAAACAGCTACGCACTCAGCATCTGGGCGCTGGCCGTCATCTGCCTCGCCATGGCAGTGTTGCCGCTCGCCATGCGCTCCACGCGCCAGCTGGAGGCCGCGCAGGAGTAGAGCAGGGCACGGGCGCCAATTCCCATTGTCAATTCTGCGAATGTTGGGCATTTCGCTGACAGGGAGCACCCACCCCTTGGTGTTCGCGGCGGTGGCGGCGACCTGCGTGACATGGCGGGGGCGTGCGCCGGAGGAGCCTTTGCGATTGATGATCCAGCTTTCTGCTTTCGCAGGAATGACGGAGGGGAGAATGGACACGGGCGACCAGCTGCCGCCCGTACTAGCTGAGCCTTGGCGTACCCCTTACGACTTGCTCCGTCTGCTCGATCTGTGGGCGGGGTGCCCGTGCTAAACGCCTAACTCACGGTCAGTACCGCACACCTTCGCCTGTGAGGATTGTCAGGATGCTAACGCCTGGTTACGCATCGACGATGCGGACGACGCCCAATCGCAGCACGGAACCGCCTATCTCCGCTTTCGTCGTGTGCGCGCTCTCCGACGGCTCCGATGCCTCCAGCGACAGGCTGAGCGTCTCCGCCTTGATGTAGTCGGCGTACTCCTTCAGCACGCTCTGCACCGCACCGTCTGCGCCGCCGACGTAGGACGCAATGCGGTCGGCGATCGCCAACCCCGCGTCGCGGCGCAGGTTCTGCAGGCGGTGGACGAGTTCGCGTGCGGCGCCCTCCTTCTCCAACGCGGGCGTGAGCACGGTGTCGACGCCGATAACGAGGCGCGCGCCCTCCTCGGACGCCATCTCCAGCCCCTGCGCATCCTCCACGCTGATGAGTACTTCGTCCGGCTCGAGCGTGAACCCGCCGACCTGCGCCGCGCGTCCTTCGCGCAGCACCGTTGCGAGCGCCGAGGGATCGGCCGACTCGATGGCCGCGCGGACGGCTGGCAAGTCGCGTCCGTAGCGCGGGCCCAGCAGCGGCAGGTTGGGACGCACGCTGTAGCGCACCTCGCCACTTGCCGGCTCGAGTGACTTCACGTTCAGCTCGTCGACCACCTGGGCCTCGATGCCCGGCAGCAGCACCATATCGTCGGGCTGCGCTTGGACGACGATGCGGGCGAGGGGCTGGCGCACCCGGATGCCGTGCTTCGAGCGCGCCGCGCGCCCGAGCGAGGCGATACGCATCGCCAGCCGCGTCGCCCGGCCCAACCGCTCGTCCACCGATGCCGCGTCCGCATGGGGCCAGTCGGCCAGATGCACGCTTGCGGGCGCACCGGCAGGGGCGAGGTTCGCATACATCGCGTCGGCAACGAACGGGGTCATCGGCGCGGTCAGCTTCGCCAGCGTCGTCAGGCACGTGTAGAGCGTGACGTACGCCCACGCCTTGTCGTCGTCATTCTCGCTCTTCCAGAAGCGCCGCCTGCCGCGCCGCACGTACCAGTTGGACAGCACGTCGACGAAGTCCTCAATGCGCCGCGCCGCCGCCGTCGGTTCATAGTCGTCCAGCAACTCGGTAACCGCCAGCACGAGCGCGTTCAGCTCGGAGATTGCCCAGCGGTCCAGCTCGTTCGGCGGCTGTTCGGCAAGTGCAGGGTCTCCGAGCGCGGCCGCCCACAGCGACGCGTGCTCCTCCGGCACGAACCCGTCGATCGCGGCGTAGGTCGTGAAGAAGGCGTAGGTGTTCCAGAGCGTGAGGAGGTAGCGGCGCACCGACTCCTGGACTAGGTTGGCCGAGAAGCGGCGCTCCGACCCGGTGGACGCCGCCGTGTAGAGATACCAGCGCAGCGCATCCGCCCCGTGCCGGCCGATGACCTCCCACGGATCGGCGATATTGCCGCGCGACTTCGACATCTTCTCGCCCTTCTCGTCGAGGATCAGGCCCAAGCAGATGACGTTGCGGTAGGATGCGCGCCCGTCCACCAGCGTCGAGAGCGCGAGCAGGCTGTAGAACCAGCCGCGCGTCTGATCGACCGCCTCGCAGATGTAGTCGGCGGGATAGTAGGCGCTCTGGCGCAGCGAGTCGATGCCGTCCAGCGTCAGGCTGCCGCCGCCGGGCGCCGGCAAGGTGACGGGGTACTTCCACTGCGCGAACGGCATCGCGCCGGAGTCAAACCATGCATCGGCTACCTCGGGCACGCGCCGCATAGGACCGCCGCACTGCGGGCACGCCAGCTCGATTCGGTCGACGAAGGGGCGGTGCAAATCGAGGTCGTCACTGAGCGCCCGTGTCTCCGCAGTCGCCATCGAGCGCAGCTCATCGAGCGAGCCGACACAGTGCTCGTGGCCACAGCCGGTGGCGGCGCAGCGCCAGATGGGCAGCGGCGTGCCCCAGTAGCGCTCGCGAGAAACCGCCCAGTCGATGTTGTTGCGCAGCCATTCGCCGAAGCGCCCCTCTTTGACGTGCTCGGGGTACCAGTTGATGGTCTGGTTGGCGGCAACCAGCTCATCCTTGCGCGCCGTGGTACGAATGTGCCACGACGCCTTGGCGTAGTAGAGCAACGGCGTGTCGCAGCGCCAGCAGAAGGGATAGGTGTGGCGCATGACGCCCCTGCTGAACAGCAGCCCGCGCGCTTCAAGGTCGGCAATGATGTCGGCGTCGGCGTCCTTGACGAACTTCCCCGCACCCGGGTAGCCGTCGCCGACCGCGCCGTGCAAGTCGACGCTGTGGCAGGTCTCCAGACCGTGGAAGCGCCCCAGCTCCGCGTCCTCGGCGCCATACGCAGGGGCCGTATGGACAAGGCCTGTACCGTCATCGACCGTCACGTAATCGGCGATGAGGACGCGGTGCAGATTCTCTGACGCGGGCTGGCCGCCATAGGGGGCGCGGTAGCCGACGCCTGCAAGGTCGCTGCCTGGAAAGCGCGCTGTCTCGCGCCAGCCGCCGCCGAGGGCCTGCTCGACCAACGCTGCCGCAATGACGACGCGCTCCGCCGGCCCCTCGCCCATCGATTCGGCAACGACGTAGTGCTCCTGTGGCGCAGCGGCGACGGCCATGTTGGCCGTGAGCGTCCAGGGCGTCGTGGTCCACACCAGCAGAGATACACCATTTGCGCCGCCGAGTGCGCCCGCCGGGCCGTCGCTGGTCACGGGGAGGCGCACGTAGATGGAGGGGTCCGGCACGTCGTCGCGGTAGCCGAGCGCGACCTCGTGCGACGAGAGGCTGGTGACGCAGCGAGGGCAGTGAGGCGTAACGCGAAAGCCTTCATACATGAGCCCCTGATCCCACAGGCTGCGGAAGATCCTCCAGCAACTCTCAATGTAGGCGTTGTCGTAGGTAACGTAGGCGTCGCCCATGTCGAGCCAGACGCCGGAGCGTTCGGTCAGCGCCTCCCAGTCCTTCACGTAGCGGAAGACGCTCTCACGGCACTTGCGATTGAACTCCTCGATCCCGTACGCCTCGATCTCCTGCTTGGACGCAAGACCCAGCTCTTTCTCAACCTCAAGCTCGACCGGAAGGCCGTGCGTGTCCCACCCTCCTCGACGGACCGGGCGATAGCCACGCATGGTGCGGTAGCGGACGATGATGTCCTTGAAAGAGCGCGCAAGCACGTGGTGGATGCCCGGGCTCCCGTTGGCCGTCGGTGGCCCCTCGTAGAAGACAAACAGCGGTGCACCCTCGCGCGCTCGTTCCGTGGCGTGGAGCGTGTCGTCGCGCCGCCAGCGCGCAAGCACCTCCTCCTCCAGCTGCGGGAAGGAGACCTGCCCCGTCACCGCCTCGAAACGCCCGTCCGCCACTCGCAACTCCTTCGCTGCACAAAAGAAACCCGCCCCTCGGTAAGGGACGGGCAAGACCCGCGGTACCACCCTTGTTCCCCGGCGATTGCCAGGGCGCTCGTCAGGGCGCCATCACGCCCCTGCCGGGATAACGGGCGGCCTGCCCGGCCACGTCTACTCACCTCTCTCCGCTGGGGAGGGCTTTCGGGTGACGGCTCGGGAGAGATATTCCGCGCACCGCAGCGTACCGGCTCACACCATGCCCGGCTCGCTTGCCGCCGCGTATCGCGCGTACTCGGCTCCGTCGTCGCCGTTGCGCACACTGTAGCACCGCATCGTCGTGCGGTGCAAGCGGGAGAGGCGCTTTGACACCCTGAGCCGGCCGTGCGTATACTGGCCTGCGGAAATTGGCCGCACTCTTGCACCTATCCCTCAACTATGCCGAAGCGTACCTGGCAACCAAAGAAGCGCCGTCGCGCCCGTGTTCACGGGTTCCGTGGCCGGATGCGCTCGCCCGGCGGGCGCAGAGTGCTGAGTCGGCGGCGCCTGAAGGGGCGTCACGCGCTGGCGGTCTGACGCGGCCGCGACCGCCCATGGCGCAGGAGTCGCTGTCCCGTGAGCGCCGGTTGCGGCGCAGGGCAGACTTCGAATCCCTTCGCGAAAGCGGCACATCTCGCGCCCATCCCTGTATCATCATGCGGGTCGCGCCGAACGAGCTGCCCTACCCGCGATTCGGATTCATCATCGGCAAGCGCGTGTCGAAGAGAGCGGTCGCGCGCAATCGCGTCCGAAGACGCCTTCGTGAGGCTGCGCGGCGCGCACCCGTACATCCCGGTTGGGACGTGCTGCTGATAGCGCGCCCCGCAGCGCTTGATGCGTCGTACACTACGCTGCGCGCGGCGTTGCTGGAGTTGGGGCGTAGGTGCGGCGTCATCGGTGCGGCGCGAACCGAGGAGAAGGCGGTGCGGGAATGATCGGCACGCTCATGGTGAGGCTCATCGTGGTCTACCAGCACTCGCTCTCGAGCGTGTGGCCTGGCGCGTGCCGCTTCCAGCCCACGTGCTCCCACTATGCGCACGAGGCGGTCGAGCGGCATGGCGCGATACGCGGAAGTCTGTTCGCGCTGCGGCGCCTCGCGCGCTGCCACCCGTGGGGTGGGCAGGGCTACGACCCTGTGCCATAGAAGCAAATGACCCAGGCTCCGCTGCGGCGAAGTCGTAAAGGACGGTACGTGAGAGGGGAAGGCACCCTGCCTGCGGGGGCAGCCGGATGGCGCGGCGTTGGGGCTGCGGCGCTGGCGGTTGCGCTGCTCGTGGCCACCGGTTGCGTCGGTGCGCGCACCGCGCCGTCGCAGTCATGGTCGGGCGTCACGGTCGCTGACGGCATGGCCTACGTCGGTACACGCCAGGGCGACCTCGTCGCGCTCGACCTTGAACGACAGGGGCGCATCGTCAGCTCGTTCCAAGCGCCTGCGGCAGGGCGGACCGACGCCTTCCCTGGCTTCTACAGTGCGCCGACGGTGGTAGGGGATGTGGTGTACGCCGCCGGATTCGACGGCACGGTCTACGCGCTCGATGCCGCCCAATTGCAGACAGTCGAAAACCGAGCAAACATCACGGGCGATGAGCTCAGTGAGCACCTCGTCGGCTCCGTCGTCGTCTCGAACGGGCGCCTGATCGTGGGAGCACAGGAGACGGCGGACACAGGCCGCCTGTACGTCTTCGACGAGGATTTGCGCGAGATCTGCACCTTCCCCGCGCCGGGCGCCGCACCCATCGGCCCGGTGTGGACGACGCCCGCAGTCGTGAACGGCGTGGCCTACTTCGGCGATCTTGCCCGCGGCCTCTACGCCATCGACGTGGCGACGTGCGGGGCGCTGTGGCCCAAGCCTGCTGACCTGGGAGGGGGCATTGTCGCGACACCCCTCATCATCGGCAACACCGCCTACCTAGGCACATTCGGGCGCACCTTCTACGCCGTCAACCTGGAGACTGGAACGCCAACGGCGCTGTTCAACGCCGACAACTGGTTCTGGGCATCGGCGGCGACGGACGGCACACGCATTTTTGCGCCGTCGCTCGACGGGCGTCTGTACGCAATGGACTTGGAGACGCGGTCGATCGCGTGGATCTACCCGCGCCAGGAGGACATCGGCCCCATCATTTCCGCGCCCGTGGTCGTTGGCGACTTCGTGGTCGTGGCCTCCGACGACGAAAACCTCGTCGTACTGGAGTCGGACTCGGGGCAGCGGACGTGGGACCAGCGGGTCGGCGCCCGTGTGCGTGCGCCGCTGGCCGCCGACGGCAACGTCGTATTCGTCCACGGACTCGATGAGCGCGTGCGCGCCTACGACGTGGTGGAACGCGACTTCCTCTGGGAGCGCGACGTGAGAGAGGGCAGGTAGCGGCGCATGGAGTTTCTCGGGCTGCTCTGGAACGAGATCGTCACCAAGCCGATGACGAACAGCCTGATGCTGCTGTACGTCTTGCTGTTCAGCAACCTCGGCATCGCCATCATCGCCTTCACGCTGCTGGTGCGAGGCGCGACCTATCCGCTGATAGTGCGACAGACGCGCCAGATGCGCAAGCTGCAATCGCTCCAACCACGGATGCGCGAGTTGCAGGAGCGTTACAAGAATGACCCGCAGCGCCGGGGGCAGGAGATGATGAAGCTGTACCGCGAGATGGGGGTAAACCCCGTCGGGTGCCTTGGGCCGCTCGTCATCCAGATGCCGATATTCATCGGGCTGTTCTGGGCAATCAACAACGTGCTGCCCTTTACGCCGGAAAACCTTGCGGGGCTGTCGGACAAGCTCTACTCGTGGCTGCCGATGCTCGACGCAGCCGTGCCGGTCAGCCGCGAGTTCCTGGGGATGGACCTGGCGATCGAGCCGGCGCGCGATCGCAACGTGCTGGGGCTGGCACTTGTGGCGCTCTCCGGCATAACCATGTTCGTGCAGCAGAAGATGATTCAGGTGCGCTCGGCGGACCCGGCGCAGCAGTCGACGCAGCGGATGATGACCTTCATGTTCCCCGTCATGTTCGGGGTTTTCAGCCTGTTCTTTCCCGGCGGACTGGTCATCTACTGGGTCGTGTCCAACATCGTCGGCATCGTGATCCAGGGGTTTGTGACGGGATGGGGCAGCCTGCGCTCAGTGCTGCCGGGTGGCGGAGAGCGCGCTCCAGCGCCGACAACTGTTACCACTACCGCCACAGTGGCTCCTGAGTTCGAGGAGGCGTTCAAGGATGGAGAACGAGAGCATCGTGGTCTCGGGGAGGACGTTGGACGAGGCGATCGAGCTGGCAGCCATCGAACTCGGCGTCGGCCGCGGCGAACTCGCCGTCGACGTCATTAGCAGAGGCCGCACAGGGATACTGGGCATCGGAGCTGAGCCGGCGCAGGTGCGCGCACGCCGCATTGAGGGCGACGGCGCGGCGGCGGGCAGCGGTCTTGGCATCGTCAACGACCTCTTGCGCCACCTCGAGGTCGAGGCGCGCGCCGCTATCCGCTCTGCCGGAGGCGGCCCGGACGACCCCGCCGTCATCGACGTGCAGGGCGAGGATGCGGGGCTGCTGATAGGGCGTCGCGGGGAGACGCTGCGGGCGATGCAGCTCATCGTCAACACCGTGCTCGCGAGCCAGGAGGCCGCGCCCGTGCTAGTCGACGTCGAGCACTACCGCGGCCGCCGCGAGGAGCAGATACGCCGCTTGGCCGACCGCGTCGCGGGCCGTGTCGCGAGTACAGGGCGACCCGTCGCACTCGACCCCATGACACCTGCCGATAGGCGCATTCTCCACATGCACTTGGCCGACAGCACGAGCGTGCAGACGGAGAGCCACGGCGAGGGTGCAGAGCGGCACATCGTGGTGACGCCCATCGACGACCGGCCGCCGGCGCGCCAATCGCAGAGACCGCGCAGCCGCAGGGCATAGCGCCGGAGCCGCATACCGATGGAGGAGCCGCAGGCAGCCCCAGGCGCCCGCTACGTCGTCCGTACTGAGCGGCTGACACTGGCTGTCGCCGCACCCTTCATCGCGTTGCTCGCGACCTCCTTCATCGCGTGGGGCTGGTCGCGCCTAGACGCCTTGCCCCAGTGGGGAAACCTGACGCCGCCGGGCGTCGTCATACTCATCGGTCTTGTCGCCGGTGGGATGTGGGCCTACCAGCGCCGCCTGCCCCTCGGGCTGCTGACGTGGGCGGCGGGAGCGCAAGGCGCAATCGTACTGCTGACCACGGGCTTCATCGCACGCGACCCTGATCCGTTGCAGGGGCTTGCCGCTCTGGGTGCGTATGCGCTCATCTACGCAACGGCACTCGTGCTGGCAGCAAGCCTCATGCGCCACGGAGTCTCGCTGGGAATGGGGTCGGTCACGCTATTCGTCTTGACGCAGGCGATGCGCTTCCCGATATTCGAGGCGGACGCAGAGCTCGCGCTCGCGAATGCCTCGCTCTTCACACTAGCGGCGGCCGCGCGCGCGACGGTGGAGCTGGCGCTGCTGGTATGGCTCGGCGTGCGCTTCATATCTTCGCCACCGGAAGAGCGTCGCCGCTGGGCGATTGCCCTGGCAGTGCTCGCCGCCGCGCATGGCGCCCTCGCCTCGTGGGAGGGTTTGGTGCTCCTGAACGAGTTCTCTGCGGCGGCGATGGCTGCGCAAGCCGCGCGATGGCTCGGCCTCGTAGCGATCCAATTGGGCCTGGCGTTCGCCGTAGGCCGCCTCCGCCGCGCCTTCGCACACTTCGAGGTCAAGGAGGCTGATGATGCGCCGCCGAACCCCGCTGCGTCCGTTGCCGACCCCTCTCGCCGCAAGCGCCCGGCAAGGCGCAGGCGAGGAAGGCGGTAGAAAACGGGTTGGGAGAGCGAGCGCCGATAGCGTATACTCGCCCGTGGCAGGGAGGACTCTTCTTGGTCAGCACCCGCATGGCAGACGGCGACGTTGTCCACGAGGAGTGTGGTGTCGTCGGCGTGTACCTGCCGGGCGCGACGGACAATCAGGCGGCGCTTGCCGCCTTCTATGGCATCTTCGCGCTACAGCACCGGGGCCACGAGAGCGCCGGCATCGCCGCCGGCGACGGTCGCACGCTGCGCAACTTCACCGGCATGGGCCTCGTCTCTAACGCCTTCCGCCAGGATGACCTCGAGCGGTTGCCCGGGCACGTAGCTGTCGGCCATACGCGCTACTCAACAACGGGCTCGAGCAGCCCCATGAACGCGCAGCCCATCATTTCCAAGGGCCCCGCCATCGAACTGGCCCTGGCACACAACGGCAACGTCATCAACTCGGCGGCGTTGCGCGACCAACTGCGTAACAACCATGGCGTCACCTGCGCCACCGGCACCGACTCCGAAGCCATCGCCCACTTGCTCGCATGGGCGCCCGGTGAGACCTGGGGCGAACGAGCCGACTACCTGATACGCCAACTCGAAGGAGCGTACTCGCTCGTAATCGCCACGCGCGACGCCCTTGTCGCCATTCGCGACCCCCTCGGCGTTCGGCCCTTGTGCCTCGGTCGCTATGGCAACGGATGGGTGGTCGCGTCCGAGAGCACCGCGCTTGACCACGTCGGCGCGCAGTTCGCCCGCGAGATCGCGCCGGGGGAGACCGTTGTCATCGACGTGGAAGGGCTGACGAGCATTCCCTGCAGCACACCGCGAGAGTCGCCCGCGCACTGCGTCTTTGAGCACATTTACTTTGCGCGCCCGGACGCCATCCTGGAAGGACGGCTCGCCCACGTGGCGCGTGAGCGCATGGGCGCGGAACTTGCGCGCGCCTATCCCGTCGACGCCGATATCGTCATCCCTGTGCCAGACTCGGCCAACTCAGCGGCGATCGGATATGCGCGCCAATCGGGACTGCCGCTCGATTTCGGCCTCATCAAGAACCGCTATGTCGGGCGCACCTTCATCGAGCCCGACCAGCATTTCCGCGAGTTGGGCGTCCGCAACAAGTTCAACCCTCTGCCCGAGGTGCTCGCCGGCAAGCGGATCATCGTCGTGGACGACAGCATCGTGCGCGCGACGACCACACCGCACATCATTGCGCTCTTGCGCGCCGCGGGCGCCGCAGAGGTGCATATGCGCGTCTGTGCACCTCCCATCCGCCACCCCTGCTACTTCGGCGTCGATATGGCGCACAAGGGCGAGTTCGTCGCAGACGGGCGCACGGTGGACGAGGTGTGCCAGCGCATCGGTGCTGACTCCCTCGCCTACCTCACCGTCGAGCAGCTGCACACAGCTGTTTCTGGGGACCCATCGGGCACGGGCTACTGCGACGCCTGTTTCACCGGCGACTACCCCGTGCCCGTCCAATTGCAACTCGGCAAATTCGACCTCGAAAAGCCCACCCTCGCCCAAGCCGACCGGACGTAGTGGCGCCACAGACCATCGTTGACATACGGAGAGCAATCGACGCGCTCGAGACGGAGGCGCGCGCTGTCGTTGACCGGCTCTACTCCATCGACGTCACCACCAGCCGCCTGCGCGTCCCGCAGACGATGACGTCGTGGGTAGAGCAGCAATTCGGCAGTGTTGCGAACGTGGAGGAGCAGACGCTCGTGCGCATCGACAACCGCGTAACGGGGGAGGGCGCGCTCTTCAACAGCCTGCGCGCACTGCGCCCTGTCCAAGCGCGCCCTGCCTCTGCCGACGATGAGATAACGCGCAGTCTCGAAAATGACTCGCTTGCCGACCCGCCAGCATCGACGCCGGAGGACACCTTCGGACGCGTCGCGAACGAGCACGGCGTGACGGCGGCCAACGTCGCGCGCTACGACGCACACCACAGCCTCATCGTCTTCGGCGAGCCTGACCCACTCTCCTTCACACCGGATGCCGTCGCAGGGCACGTTGAGCTGGCGCTGCGCTGGTTCGATGCCGCGCAGGCGGCTGATCCCGACGCGCGCTACCCCTACCTGATGTGGAACTGCCTGTGGCGAGCCGGAGGATCCCTCGTCCACGGCCATGCCCAGCTTTCCCTGGCCCGCAACCGCCACTATGCCAAGGTGGAGCGCTTGCGCGCTGACGCCGACACCTACCGGCAGGCACACGGCGCAAACTACTTCGCTGACCTCTGGCATGTGCACGACGCCCTCCGCCTGGGCATACGCGTCGATGACACGCAGGCCATCGCGGTGCTGACACCACTCAAGGAGCGCGAGGTGTGGGTGCGCTTGCCGCAGTTCTCACCCGAGCACGGGCGCTCGCTCGCCAGGCTGCTGCGTGCGCTCATCGACGGCCTTGGCGTGCAGTCGTTCAACGTCGGTGTGCTAATGCCTCCGCTACACGGGGGGGACGCCAGCTGGGACGAGTTTCCCGTCGTGGCCCGCATCATCGACAGGGGGCCACTCAACAGCCGGACGAGCGACTTTGGCGGCATGGAGCTATTCGCGCAAAGCGTCGTGGCCGCCGACCCCTTCGAAGTGGCGCGTGCATTGCGCTCAGCGCTCGGCGGAGACAGCTGATGGCTACCCTCGACATCGTCATCCCGGTGCTGAACGAGGAGCATGCGCTGCCCAGGTGCATCGACACGCTGAGCAATTTCCTCGAAGGCGAGATGTCGCAGTACCAGTGGCGAATCGTCGTCGCCGACAACGGCTCGACCGACGCCACCCTGGAGGTTGCGAAGGCCTATGCAGCGCAGTCGGACAGGGTCGGCTACATTCACCTTGACCAGCGCGGGCGCGGGCGGGCGCTCAAGAGGGCGTGGTCGGAAAGCAACGCCGATGTGGTCTCCTACATGGATGTCGACCTTTCGACCGACCTGGCGGCGTTCCCGGCGCTCATCGGCGCAATCGCCGACGAAGGGTACGACCTAGCGACAGGCAGCCGGTTGATGCGCGGCTCACAGACGACGCGCTCGCTGAAGCGCGAGTCGATATCACGCGCCTACAACCTGCTGATAAAGGCGGTGCACTGGACGCACCTATCGGACGCGCAATGCGGCTTCAAAGCACTCGGGCACGGCGCCGCCGATGCCGTGCTACCGCTGATTGTCGACAACCACTGGTTCTTCGATACGGAGTTGCTGCTCATCGCGGAGAAGCGCGGCTTCCACATCAAGGAGGTACCCGTCACCTGGCGCGAGGACCCCGACACACGCGTCAAGATAGCGAGCACCGCACTCGAAGACATCAGAGGCCTGCTGCGCCTGCGATTTGGCGGCATCCCACAGGTGAAGAGGCAGGGTTGACCGCGCGCCTTTGGTATGATGCGCTAGCGCAAGACGCCAATGATTCCGCAGAACACGCACTTCGAAGTCCGGCCCTCCCTCATCACCGGCGATACCGCCGACGTATACCTGCACCGCACCCAGCGCATCCTCCGCAGCGAGGGACTGAACCCCGTCGTCCTGATGGAGTTCTCGGCGGGCGGCGACGGGACACTGTGCGGCACGCAGGAGGTCAAGGCTGTCCTCAGTTCCGTAACTGCTGCGGGCAACCGCGAGGTGTGGGCGGTCGAAGAGGGGTCTCGCATCTCGCGCGGCGAGGTTTGCCTGACCGTCCGAGCCCCCTACTCGTCGTTCGGCCTCTACGAGACGGCCATCACCGGCATCCTGGCCCACTCCAGCGGCTGGGCGAGCGCTGCCTACGAACTCGTCAAGGCGGCGAACGGTGTGCCCGTTGTCAACGTCGGCGCGCACAACGTCCATCCCACCGTCGCGCCCGTGATGGACTATGCAGCCGTCGTGGGGGGGTGCGCCGGCGGCTCAACCGCGCTCGGCGGCCGCCTCACCAACACGCAGCCCGTGAGTTCGGTCGGCGGCGCGCTGCTCCAGATCATCGGCGACCCCAACCGTGCGCTGCAGGCGTTCGACCGCTCCGTCCCGCCCGACGCGAAGCGCATCGCCTACGTAGACCCGCGCCGCGACATCGTCGAGCAGGTGGTCGCGGTCGCGCGGCTCATGCGCGACCGCCTCGACGCCGTCCGCCTGGCGCGCGTTCCCGGCGGCAAGCAGGTGCCCGCCGAGACGGTGCATGAGGTGCGCGAGCGGCTCGACAGCCTGGGATGTAAGCACACCATCGTCATCGTTTCGGGCTTTCTCTCGCCGGAGCGCATCGCGTCGCTACTGGACGAAGGGGCGCCGGTGGGGATGTTCCACGACGGGGGCTATATCGCGGCGGCGCAGCCGATGTCCTTCAGGCCTGCCATACGCTCCATCAGCGATAGGCCCGTGCAGCAGGAAACCGAGCCTGCGCCGCCCAATCCGCGGCTGCTGCGCTTGCTCTAGCGGCTGCGCTCAATCGACCCGGTACGTCCCCCACTCGAAACCGCCGTCCGTGGCGAGCGCCGCCGCTGCCGCAACGGGATGTTCGAAATCTGCGAACGCACCTCCCTCGACAGCGTAGCGCGCTGCCTCATGCGCCGAGGCGGCGTCGAACACCGACCTCTGCTCGGCGCGAACAGCATTCGCCTCGTACGTCGCAAGGTAGTGCGCGGCGCCCGCTTGAAGTTGCACCGCTGCTACGGCGAGCGCATCGTCGCGGACGATACCGAGCCAGGCCGTATCGCCCGCCCGCGGCAGGACTGCGGCGATGCGCGGCGTGTTGAGCGCATCCCTTTCGTAGTCGAGCGTCTGCAATGCCAGGACGAGCGCGTCGCGCGGTGCCATGCCGGACGCAATCTTCTCCGCGATGGGGTCGGTGTGGCTGCCGTTGGTCGCGACGCACCAATCGCCGGCGAGGCGCATCGCGGCGTAGGCGATGTAGGGACTACGGCGCACGTCCGCCTCGGTCCCCTCGCGCGGCACTATCGCAATCGCGCCCTCTGTCTCAACCGCCTCGCGGTTGGGAAAGGAGCGGCTAGAGACGCGGTAGAGCACGGCGTTGCGCCCGGCTCTCGTTCTCCCCGCTGCAACGATGCGTCCAACGTACACCACGTCACGCAATGGCCAGCGACGGTGCTACGTCGAATGTGGCGTCGCTCGCACCATCCTCAGTCAAACGAAAGTAGCCTGCAGCGGCAATCATCGACCCGTTGTCGGTGCAGCGCTTGGGCGTGGGGATGAGAACGGGCGCATCGACGCGCTCCCTGCACGCCGCGCGCAGCGGCCCGTTGGCGGAGACTCCGCCGCCCACTATCAGCCCCCGCGCGCCGGTCCGCTCCACCGCAAGCGCTGCCTTGGCCGACACCACGTCAACCACTGCCTCTTGGAACGCGCGCGCCATCGTCGCGACCGCCTCTGTGTCGTCCGGTGACTCCAAATGGATTCCCGCATCCTGTGCGCGATGGAGCAACGCCGTCTTGAGGCCGGAGAAGCTGAAGTCGAGCGCACCGTTCAGCCACGCGCGGGGCAACGGCGCGGACGTGGGCGCATCGACCGCCGCCGCCTGTATCGCGGGGCCCCCCGGAAAGCCTAACCCCAGGATGCGCGCCGCCTTGTCGAACGCCTCCCCCGAGGCGTCGTCGAGCGTCTGGCCGAGCAGCGTGTAGGCGCCGTGGCCGCGCATCAGGTAGAGGTGGGTGTGCGCCCCCGACGCGATCAGGGCCACGAGCGGAAAGCCCGGCTCTTCGGCCGGGTCGTCGAAGTCGAGCCATGCGGCGTAGATGTGCCCTTCGATGTGGTGCACGCCCGTGAGCGGCAGCCCGCGTGCCAGTGCGATGGCCTTGGCCGTGTTGACGCCGACCATCAGCGAGCCCGCAAGGCCCGGCCCGCGCGTCACCGCGACGGCGTCGATGTCGTCCAGCGTCGCATCCGCATCCGCCAGCGCCTGCTCGATGACGGGGATGATCTGGAGCAGGTGCTGGCGCGAGGCTACCTCGGGCACGATTCCGCCGTAGCGCGCGTGCACCTCTATCTGCGAGGCGACGACGTCGGAGAGGACGTGGCGCCCGTCTTCCACAACCGCCGCCGCTGTCTCATCGCACGACGTCTCGATGCCAAGGATCCGCATAGCAGGCTAATGGTAACACCGGGCCAATCGCCCTCACCGTCAGACCTTTGCGCGGGTCAGGCAGGGGATGGAGGGAGGGTGCACAAAGGTGCGAGCGTGCCGTCGCACACCCCCTGCCTTCTGCTCATTGCACGATGACGCCCCGTGCCCCTACGCTGTCACTGCGCGCCGCTGCGAGGCCGAACGCCCCTCTCCGTATCGAGTTCTGGGCAGGCCCGCTACCGGCGAAATGAGACCATATGGGACACTCTCGAATGGTCTTCCTCGTCGCCCGAGCGCAAATCAGCGTCGCTCACGCCCCAACGGCCGTGTTCCAAACACCTTGTTCGCCTCTGCCCTGGTAGCGGTTAGAAGTAGCGCGTTTCTCCGCCAGCGCACCCTCTAGCGATCGGTGCGCCAAATTCCTGCTGTCACAGGAATGGCCACGGTGGCCGCGTGCTAATATCGCCGGACGGCATGGTGCGGCGCGATTTGGGCGCGAAGAGTGAACGATGTCCGATGACGTTGGTCTTGCTAGCTACATCCTCGTAGGCGTGTTCGTCGTGCTTTCCGCCTTCTTCTCCGGCTCGGAGGCGGCCCTGCTGTCGGTGCAGCGCGTGCGAATTCAGGCGATGTTGGAGCACCGAGCGCCGGGCGCTCGGCGCGTGGCGCGCCTCATCGAGCGGCCCGAGCGGCTGCTGCCGCCAATCTTGCTCGGCAACAACCTGGTCAACACCGCCGCCGCCGCCATCGCAACCACCATCGCCATCGCGCTCATCGACGATGAGAACACCGCAGTGCTGGTTGCCACCGTTGCCGTCACCGCCATCCTGCTGATCTTCGGCGAGACGATTCCAAAGACGGTCGGCGCACGCGCGCCGGAGCGCGCTTCCATCATCGTCGCCATCCCTATCCAGTCAATCAGCTTCGTCCTGAAGCCCATCTCCGTCCTGCTCCAGTTCGTCGGCACGCTCGTGGCGTCCGCCATCGGCGGTGAGCGCGCAGCCGTCACGGAGGCCGAAATCAAGGCGATGGTGAGCCTCGGCAGGCAGGAGGGCGAATTGGAGCACGGGGAGGCGGAGATGATCCACCGCGTGTTCGAGTTCGGCGACCGGCGCGTGCGCGAGGTGATGACGCCGCGCCCCGAAATCGTCTGGGTCAACAACGACGCGACCGTCTCCGACTTCCTGCGACTCTATGGCGAGCACTCTCACACGCGCTTCCCCGTGCGCGATGCGTCCAACGGCGACGTGCTCGGCTTGCTGTCGGTCAAAGACGTCGTACGGAGTATGGCGGCGGGGGCCGCACTCGACGACCGCGCCGTCGGCGAGTTGCGGCAAGTCCACTTCGTGCCCGAGACCAAGCAGGTGCGCGACCTGCTCGGCGAGATGCAAGAGGCGCGCTACCAGCTCGCGATGGTTGCCGACGAATTCGGCGACATCGCTGGCCTCGTCACGCTCAAGCGCCTTACCGAGGGCATCGTCGGCCCGACCACGGGAGATGATGAGCAGGCAGCCACGCAAGAAGTGATCGCCGTAATGGATGATACCTTCGAAATCGACGGCGGATTCGCCGTATCGGAGGCCAACGACCGGCTCGGCCTGCAACTGCCCGAGGGTAACTACGAGACGATCGCGGGCCTAGTGCTGGACGTGCTCGGCAGAGTGCCCAGGGAGGGCGATCAGGCAATCGTCGACGGCCACGCCCTGCAAGTCGTCGAGATGCGGGGCGTGCGCATCGCTCGCGTCACCGTACGCCGCCCGCCAACCTCGCCTGCGGAGTAGCGCCGTGTCCCGCGACGACGCGCTGCGTCTCATCGTCGAGGCCGTCGGGGTCGCATTGCGAGCCCCCGGCAGCGGCTGGGAAGCAGAACGCCCGCTGGTCGTCGCCGTGTCGGGCGGGGCGGACTCGGCGGCCCTGCTCCTCGGCGCAGCCGCGCTGCCCGACGACATTCGCCCACCGCTGATTGCCGCACACTTTCAGCACGGCCTCCGCAAACGCGCGCAGGCGCCAGAACGGCGCAAGGTCGAGGCGCTGGCCGCGCAGGCAGGCGCGGCGTTCGAGGCGGGCATAGGCGACACCCGCGCCCACGCCGAGGCGAGCGGGCTTTCGCTGGAGGCGGCGGCGCGCGAGCTACGCTACCGCTTCCTTGCCGAGGTTGCCGCGCGCCACGACGCCTTTGGCGTGGGCGTCGCCCACACGCGCGACGACCAGGCGGAGACAGTGCTGCTGCGCCTTGCGCGGGGCGCAGGGTTGCGCGGCGCGAGCGCCATGGAGCAGATATCAACGCGCCGCATCGAGGGACGGTCCTTGCGCTTGCTGCGCCCGCTGCTCGACCTCTCCCGCAGCGATACTGAGCGCGCGTGCGCCGCCGCCGGATACGCACCCATCGCCGACCCCACGAACCGCACGGTGGGGAACGCGCGTGGGCGGCTGCGGCTCGAAGTGCTGCCGGGGCTGAGCGCCATCAACCCTCGCGCCATCGCTGCGCTCGCTTCATTCGCGCAAAAGGCAGCCGAGGACGACGCGTTGCTCGAGCGCCTCTCCGCCGATGCCGTACGGGGCACTGAGCGCCGTTCGCCGGGGCGCGTGTCGTGGGATACGGCGGTGCTTGCAGGCCTTGCGCCGCCGCTCTTTGCGCGCGTGCTGCAAGCGGCGTGGCGCTACCTTACTGCAGAAGGCGCGGCGCTGTCGGCGCGGCAGCTCGCGTCGGCGAAGGCGCTGCTTGCGGAGGGTGGCTCGATCGACCTCCGGCGAGGCGCGCGGTTCGTCGTCGAGCAGCGCCGCTGTGCCATCGAGACGAACACTCCCGAAGGCGAATCGCTACCGGCGGAGCCCGTGCTGCTCGCCGTCCCTGGCAGCGTGCGCGCCGGCCGTTGGGTGCTCGACTCGAGTATCGTACGCCGCGCCGGCGCGCCCGAGTCACGCTGGCAGGTGACAGTCGACGGCGAACGGCTGACAGGGCCGCTGCTCGTGCGACGCCGCGCCGGCGGCGACCGCATGCAGCCCTCGGGCCTCGATACGCCGGTGAGGATGCAGGACATTCTGGTGAACGCCAAGGTGCCGAGGCGGCTCCGCGATGCGCTGCCTGTCGTCGAATCGCGCGAGGGCATCGCGTGGCTGTGCGGTGTGCGCGTGGCCGAGTGGGCGCGCGTGCGTGCGTCAACCAAGCGCATCATCACGCTCACCGCGCGCCGTGTTGACTGGCCGAATTACGGCAGACCGGAGCCCGGCAGCGCCGACGATTGGTAGGTGGAAAGGGTGCCGGCGGGTGGTATGATGACGCGCAATGGCCTCCACTATGCGGCGCGCTATAGAGGTGCAGGTCTTCCCCCGCTTTCGGGCGCAGGCGCAGCCTCGGTGGGTGCGCTCCGTCGCGGAGGCGGCGCTCGATATAGCCGACCCCGGCAGCAGTAGCGCGCTGTCGATCGTCATCGCCGACGACGAAACGGTGCGCGACCTCAACAACCGCTTCCGAGGCGTCGACGAGGTGACGGACGTGCTGGCGTTCGGGGCGACGAGCGAGAACGCGCCAACACCGTCAGACGCCGCGTTTCCACCTCTCCCCGGCGAGGAGTCGCTCGGCGAGGTGGTCATCTCACAACCGCAGGCGGCACGACAGGCGCCCGCCAACGGCGCCACCGTAGAACGGGAGACTGCCCTGCTCATCGTTCACGGCGTCCTGCACCTGCTCGGTCACGAGCACGCAGAGCCGGAGGAAGCTGCTGCGATGCGGCGTCTCGAGGAGCAGGCGCTCGGCGCCATCTCCAGCGAGAGGACGGATGCGCGCACATGACGACCTCCCAGGTGCTCTACCGCAAGTGGCGTCCGCCTCGCTTCAGCGACATCGTGGGGCAGGAGGCGGTGACGCAGACGCTGTGCCAGGCCATCAAGTCCGGCCGCATCGCGCACGCCTACCTCTTCTGCGGCCCGCGAGGCACAGGCAAGACCAGCACCGCACGCGTCGTCGCCAAGGCGCTCAACTGCACGGGGCGGGCCGAGGAAGAGTGCGATCCCGACGGCACGTGCGAGAACTGCCGCGCCGTCGATGAGGGGAACTTCGTTGATCTCATCGAGCTGGACGGCGCATCCAGCGGCGGAATCGACCAGATACGCGACCTGATCGAACGCACGCGCTTTGCGCCGACGCTCGGGCGCTACAAGGTCTACATCATCGACGAAACGCACCGCATGACGGGCAACGCCGCCGATGCCTTTCTCAAGACGCTGGAAGAGCCGCCGCCCAACACCGTCTTCATCCTTGCAACGACCGAACCGCACCGGCTGCCGACGACCATCGTCTCGCGCTGCCAGCGCTTCGACTTTCGCCGCATCTCCACAGCTGACGTGGCACAACAGCTGGTCCAAATCTCCGAGAGCGAAGGTGTGGATGCCGAGGCAGAGGTGATGCACACGCTCGCTCGCGCCGCCGGAGGCAGCCTGCGCGATGCCACCAACATGCTCGATCAGCTCATCACTTCCTATGGCGTCCACCTGGGCGTCGCGCAGGTGCGGGAGATGCTGGGGCTGACGGGCGAGGAGCGGGCGATAGCGTTCGTGAAGCACCTGCTCGGCGGCAACACCAACCAAGCGCTTGAAGTGCTCAACATGGCCACCGCCGAGGGACTGGACCTGCGCCCGCTGCACCGCATCAGCGTTGACTTGCTGCGCGCAGCGCTGCTGCTCAAGACGGGAGTGCGCGACGGCATCGAGCTGTCGAAGGAGGCGCATGCGGAGATCGGCGGCCTCGCCGCCCGCGTGCCCCTCGAGCACATCATGCGCGCGCTACGGCTATTCGGCGCGGTCGACCTGCGGCGCGACCAGCCCTCACCGCTGCCTCTTGAATTGGCGACAGTGGAGCTGAGCATCGAGCCAGCACCGCAAATCACGTATACGCACGGAGCGGCTCCGTCGTCCGAGCGTTCCACGCCGCCCCCAACCCGCGCCACTGCGCCGCCGCCCGCCGTTGCAGCTGGCGGCGGCTCGGCACGGCCGGTTGCGCCCACGAGCGGACCTCCGCCTGCCCCCCCGCGCCCACAGGCACCCGACAACGGCGCGGCGTCAACGCCAGGCCCGGATGCGCCGCGGAGCACGGAACTTGCTGTGCAGTGGCCTCACATCCTCAAATCGCTCGGCCGCGTGCCGCGCAAGCGCTACGACGTTGGCGCGCTGCTGCGGTCGTCCCGCGACCACTACATCGACGGCTCCTCGCTGGTCATCCGCTTCCCGCACCAGTCGAACAGCGAGCGGCTGCAGGAAGAGCTGGACGACCCGCAGTGCCGCCTCGCCGTCGAGAAGGTGCTGAACGAGGCGCTCGGCGGCGAGTACACGCTGCGCGTCGAGACGCTGGCGCAGGGCGGCCAATCAGCGCAAGCCGAGCCGCAGCAGGGCGGGCACCTCGTGCGCGCCGCTATGAGCCTCGGAGGCCAGGTCATCCAGGGCGAGCCGGACGCCGAACAACCGTAGGGCAGCGAACGATATCCCAGTGACCGAGGAGGCGGGCGTATGAAGTGGAAGCCACCGGGCGGCCAATCCAGCAAGAACCTGCTCAGGCAGGCACAACAACTGCAGGAGGCGCTCGCCAAGGCGCAAGACGAGCTGGACGAGGCGACGGTCGAGGCATCGGCGGGAGGGGGCGCGGTCAGGGCCGTCGCGACCGGCAAGCAGGCGCTCAAGTCGATCGTCATCGACCCCGATGCGGTCGATCCCGCCGACGTAGAGATGCTGCAGGACCTCGTGTTGGCCGCCGCGAACGAGGCGCTGGAGAAGTCGCGGACGATGGCAAACGAGCGATTGGGCGCACTCACCGGCGGCCTAAACATCCCCGGCCTGACGTAGGGTGCGATGACGCAGGAGCATCCCTCGCTCGCAGCACCGGTTGCGCGCCTCATCGAGCAGTTTCACAAGTTGCCGGGCATCGGCCCCAAGTCGGCGCAGCGGCTCACCTACTACCTCATCCGGATGCCGCCAGAGGAGGCGCAGGCGCTTGCGCAGGCCATCGCGTCGGTCAAGGAGCGCACCACCTTCTGCTCGGAGTGTCAGAACATCACGGAGAGCAACCCTTGCACGACGTGCGCCGACCCCGGGCGCGACCGAACGCGCATCTGCGTGGTGCAAGAGCCGCTGGACGTGCTTGCGATGGAGCGCACGGGCGCCTACCGTGGCCTCTACCACGTACTGCACGGCGTCCTGGACCCCATGTCCCACATTACGCCCGATGACCTGCGCATCCGCGAACTGCTGCCACGCTTGACCAACGGCGAAGTGCAAGAGGTCATCCTCGCCACCAATCCGAATGTGGAGGGGGAGGCAACGTCCATGTACGTGCAGCAGCTCATCTCGGCCCTGGTGCCAGAGGTGACCCGTCTAGCTCGAGGTCTGCCCGTCGGCGCAGACCTCGAATACGCCGACGACCTCACGCTGGCTCGCGCGTTCGAGGGCAGGCAGCAGATGGGAGGGTAGTCCCTCCCATCCGCGCGGCAGGGCGGCTTACGCTACGTCCAATGCGGTGGTAATGGCACGTTGGAGAGCGGAGTCGGTGTGAAGGCGCTCGGAGACCTTGCGGACGGAGTAGAGCACAGTCGCACGGTCGCGGCCACCAAAGAGGCGGCCTATCGCAGCGGGCGAGAGCTTGAGGCGGTCGGCCAGAAGGTACATCGCTACCTGGCGCGCCGTCGAACTGGCGCGGTCGCGGCGCGCCCCGGCCAGTTCCGAGGGCATCAGCCCATAGTGCTTCGAGACGGCATCGATGATGGCCTCGGGGGTAGAGGGCGGTGACGGCCGCGTTTCGCGCTCCATCACGCTCTCTACCAGCTCCGCATTGAGGGGAGCGTTGGCGAGTTGCGCGTGGGCCGCTATGCGGTTGAACGCGCCTTCCAACTGGCGCACGTTGCGCACGGGGTGCCTGGCGAGGACGTCCAACACGTCGCCAGGGACATCGAGGCCGCGGCGGACGGCGCACCGCGCAAGGATGCCACGCCGCGTCTCCTCCGTCGGCTTGGTGATGTCAACCTGCAACCCCCACTCAAGGCGCGAGCGCAGCCGCTCATCGAACAGCGGCAGGCGAGTGGGGTCCTGGTCCGCGGTGACGACGATCTGGCATCCTCGCTCGTGCAGGACGTTGAAGATGTGGAAGAAGGTCTCCTGCGTACTCGACTTGCCACCGAGAAACTGGATGTCGTCGACCAAGAGCAGGTCGGCCCCGCGGTAGCGCTGGTTGAATTCCGCCACCCGCCGCTCGCGTATTGCCGACGTGTAGTCGTTGGTGAACTCTTCACTGGTGACGCACAAGGGCGAGCGCCCGGCGACCTGCGCACGGTGTGTGATGGCGCGCAATAGGTGCGTCTTGCCCAGCCCTGACGTGCCGTAGATGACGAGCGGGTTGTATGAGCTCCGCGCGTTATCCGCAATGGCGCTTGCCGCTGCGAATGCCAGATGGTTGGACGGGCCGACAACAAACGAGTCGAAGGTGTAGCGCACGTCGGCAGGGGGCACAGCGGGTTCATCATCGTCTGGAGACGCGCCAACAGCGCGGGAGGAAGAGGGCGGGCGGAAAGTGACTTCGTAGGGCGTGCGTGAGACGGCGACGACGGCAGCCCGGATTTGGCCGAGGAGCCGCTCACGCAGCCATTCGGCGGCCAAGGGTGACGGCGTGCCAACGACGAGGGAGCCGTCCTCGATGGCGACGCCCGTGGTGCCCGACAGCAGCGTGTCGAACATGGGGCGCGGCACTTGGAGTTGGAGGCGGCCAAGCGCGGCCTCCCAGACCCGTGCAGCGCGGCTGACTGTAGCGCTGGACATTGAGCGCGGCTCCGAGCAGGTTAGTGAACAGGCCGAAGGCGGAACTGTGGGCGCCTCCCCAAACCACCGAATACGGCCATGGCACGGAACGCTACCATGCTCCAAGCGTCGCGGCGCAAGAGGGGAATTGCGGGATTTCGGGAAGGGATTTTTCCCCCTCCCCACACTCGGAGAGGAGCGCGGGGTCAGACAGCAGCCCTACCGCGCCCGGGCGGTCTTACGCGACTCCTTGTAGCGGCGGCCCCGGTCAGAAACGGTGCGGTCGGCGGCGAAGGCCATGACCGGGACGCCGTACCCGCAGCTGGTGCTCGTGCGCTCGACGTGGACGGTCACTACCTGCCGCTCCGGCAGTGCGATACTGCTGGCGGGCGACTCGCGCAAGAGCGGCGCAAGCGGCGATTCGCCGAGCGGGGCGACATCGGCGCGCCCATACAGGCGCACGATGCCCGCATCCGAGCGCTCGAACGCGCACGCCATCACCGTAATTGGCCCGCCGGCGAGCGAGTGCCGCGCGGTCTCGTTGCCGCTGCCCACGTAGTCGAGGTAGGCGACACGATGCTCGTCGAGCACGTGGAGCGGCACGCCACCCTTGGGCGATAGGTTGATGGGCCCGGCACCCTCTGCCCCCTCAGCGAGGCCGGGATCTGCGGTGGCGACGAAGAAGACGCGCGCCTCCCTGATCAGCGCCTCCTGTTCCGGCGTTATGCGGTCGTAGAAGCTACCCATGGCGCGCCACAGGCTACCCTGCCGCCGAAGCCTCCTTCTCAGCAGCGTCCTCCGCCACCGGTGTGGGGGCAGGCGCGGCGCGGAGGGCGTCGTCGTCGGGCTCGACGTAGAGGGGGAGCTCCTCCATTCGCGCGCGGGGGGGCGGTGCGTTGTCGCTCACCTTCCACCCCTCCCCGCGTGCGTACTCGTTGCACATCTGTATCCACAGCCGCGGAAAGAGGTCGGGGCGAAAGAGCGGGGTGGGCTTGTGCTGGCCCATGCGTTTCTCGAAGTCGGTGGCGTCGCGCACCATCGACTTGTCCTGGTCGTTGAAACGACCCTTGCGCATCGGCCCGCCCCATATGTTGTACCAGAGCGTTATCCATAGCCGCTCCACGATGTTCTTGGGGAAGTGCGCGCTCACCTGCATGTAGAGGTAGTGGTCGGCATCGATGGCGATGTACCACTCGTAGTAGACCGCGCCATTCTTGGGGAAGTGGCGCACCCGCAGGTAGCCCGGCAGGGCGATTCCGATGTACTTGATGCCGTGGACGGAGGTAGAGGTGCCCTTCCGCCCGCGCCTGTTCGGTGGCGTGCTGAAACGCCAGGGGCGCCTGGGCGGCCAGTGGCCGAGGCCGGGGAATTCCGTGTCCCAGCTCAAGTCGCGCGAAGTCTCCAGCAGGTACATCCGCTCGTCGACGGGGCACTTCTCCTGCAGCTCGGACGTGTGCGTGCGATTGCCCTGCGCAAGGCGGTGCAAGAGGAGCGCGATAGCGTCGCGGTGGAGCATGAAGAAGTGGGCACCGGCGGAGCCCTCAGCATGGTGGCGCCAATTGCCGTAGACCTGGCGATAGCGCACCTTCACCTTGGCATCAGGGTGTAGCAGCAGTGCGGGGATGTCCTCCTCCAGCGGCACCGGATCACCACGGCCCATCCAGACATAGACCAAACCGTTGCGCTGCTCCGTCGGGAAGACGCGTAGGCGCACCTTGCCGACTGCGGGCGAGTTCTCATCGGTCAGCACAGCAACACACGAGCCGTTCTTGAGATCGAAAGTCCAGCCGTGGAAGCGGCATGAGAGGGTGTCGGTGCCTGGGAACTCGTCCTTGCTGAGCGACATGCGCGCACCGCGATGCGGGCACTCGTCCTGCACGGCGAAGACCTTCTTGCCGCGCTTAACGAAGGCGATGGGCTCGCCCAGCAAAATAATGCGCTTGGGCAGTCTGCCAATGACATGCTCGGGGATAGCGGGGTACCAGTAGTTCTTGAAGCCCAGAACAGCCTTGGCGTAAGGGGATTGGCTGGTGTCCGTGGCCGCCGAAGCAGTGTTCTCCTTGCTCTCGAAGACGGTCGTCATCGCATCCTCCCCGTGATGCTTGTTGGTGCGTGGCGCCACAATAGTAGCGTCGCCGCGCATCGTCAAGCGCAGGGGGCGCGCCCTACCTCCCGTACCGCGCCGGCGCCGGGGGCCTGCGCGCGAGCAGGAAGAACAAGGTGCCCATACCCGTCAGCGTCCCCAACGTCAGGAAGGCGATGGTGTAGGCGCCGGTTGCGTCGAAGACGGCGCCAGCAATCAGCGGGCCGCTCAGTGTGCCCAACTGCACGACCAGCGACGATGTGCCCATCACTTTGGCAAAGTTGCGGCGCCCGTAGTAGTCGGCGCGAATCGCCGTCATCAGCGGGCCGCGCGCACCCCAGGCGATCGCGTGCAGCACCACTGCCAAGAAGATCATCGACGTTGTCTGGCTCAGCGCCAGCAGCACCATTCCCGAAGCGTGGCCCAGCATGCACGCGGCCGCGATCCCGCGCTTTGAGTAGCGGTCGCCCAGGAATCCACCGCTCAGCTGTCCGATGGTGCTCACCAAGGTCATCACCGGCACCATCGCGCCCGCCGCCACTAGCGACCAGCCGATGTCCGTGAGGTGCGGGATGAGGTGGACCTGCATGCTGGAAACGACCAGGAGCGCGGTGCCATGGCCCAACGAAATCAGCCAGAACGACGGGTCGCGCATCGCCTCGCGCAGCGTGAAGTCGATGTCGCTGAACTCGACCCCTGATGCGCGCGACCCGAACGCTGGCTCGTTCTGCTGGCTTGGGTCGCGACCGTCGGGCAGTTGCCCGCGGTCCTCGGGTCGGTGAACGAACAGGCGCGATATCGGCACGCCGACACAGATGAGAAGGATGCCGGCGACGATGAACGTCCAGCGCCAGCCGGCAGAATCGAGCAGCCAGGCAATGCCGAGCGCGATGACGCCGCCGAAGCCGAGACCAGTCTGCGCGATACCCATCGCTTGGGCGCGCTTGCGGATGAACCAGTTGGCAACCGAGGTGTTCAGGGTCAGGAAGCCGCCAAGGCTCCCGCCGATCGCGACGATGAGGAAGGCGATGTAGAAGTGGACGATGTTCTGCATTGCCGCCATCATCAGGAAGCCGAGGCCGGTGAGCAGCGAACCTATCCAGATGATGCGCATCGGCCCGTAGCGGTCGACCCAGTAGCCCTGCAGTGGCCCAAGCAGTCCGCTCTCGATGCGTGAGAGGGAGAACGCGCCCGCTATCGCCGTGCGCGACCAGCCGAAATGTATCTCGAGCCTATCGACGTACGCGCCAAAGGAGAGGAAGACGAAGGAGGACTGGATGCTCATCTGCACCCACGTCCCCATGACAATCCACCAGCCGTGAAAGATGCGTTGCCGCACCGGCCTGGAGGAGGGGGAGTGGCTCATAGGGAAAGCCCATGCTACCACGCGGCTGTTGGGGCGGACTCCATGACCCACACTCCTGATGGGCTCTGCCGCGCTGTCGTAGGATTGCGGCATGACAGCTTCGCACTCCCCCCGAATCGCCGTGCTGGGCGCGGTGAACATGGACCTCGTCGTCTCGCTGGCTCAGCTGCCGGAGAGCGGTGAGACGCTGCTCGGCGATGCGTTCGTCGCCACGCCCGGCGGCAAGGGCGCCAACCAGGCCGTTGCCGCCGCCCGCATGGGCGCGCATGCCGTGTTCGCGGGGCGCGTCGGCAGCGACCCCTACGGCCCCGAACTGCGAACCGCGCTCCGCGCCGAGGGCATCGACACCAGCTTGCTGTTCACCGACCCTGGTGCTGCATCAGGCGTCGCACTCATCACCGTGGCCACGGGCGGCGCAAACACCATCATCGCCGTGCCCGGCGCCAACGAGCGGTGCGATGCGTCAGACGTCGAGCGCCTTCGGCCCGCCCTCGCCGAGTCGGACATGTTGCTGCTGCAACTCGAGCTGCCGACGGAGACGAGCCTCGCCGCTGCACGCCTCGCGCGCGAGATGGGGGTGTCGGTGCTGCTCGACCCTGCGCCCGTACGTCCGCTCCCGCCGGAGGCGTACACGCTGGCCGACGTGATGACGCCCAACGAGACGGAGGCGTCCACCCTGCTCGGTACCGAGGTGCACAACCCCAACTCGGGCGTCGCGGCGGCAGCGGCGCTGGTCGAGCGCGGCGTGCCAACGGCCATCGTCACGCTCGGAGAGCAGGGCGCGGCGTACGCGACGCTAGACGGCGAATGCGCCTACCTCCCAGCGCACGCAATCGAGGCGGTGGACAGCGTAGCGTCGGGCGACGCGTTTGCGGGTGCGCTCGCCGTTGCCCTCGCCGAAGGCCGTCCGCTCGATGAGGCGATGCGCTGGGGCATGGCCGCTGGCGCCCTCTGCGCCACCGTCCCCGGCGCCCAGGCCGCGATGCCGTGCAGGAATGCAGTGCTGCAACTCGTGGAAGGCTAGGAACCGTGCGCACCTTGTACCGCACGCTGAGGCTGCGGTAGGCTGCGCCAGGAGCACCGTGACGACCGCCGCGCCCGAAACCCTTGCACTAGGCATCGTTACGCTCGCCGGCGAGCGTTTCCAGGTGGCACTGGACGCACACAAGGGCTTGCTCGATCGCCCTGCCGGGCCAGGCGGGCTCACGCTCACCACGCACCGCGCAATTCGCCCCAGTTCGAGCGGGCAGCGCACCACCGTCATGGCACTTTCCCTCCACGACGTCGGTAGCGCCGAGCTGATCGAGCGCTCCGACCTCGCCAAGGGTCTGGCGCAGGCAGGGGCGCTCTTCGCCGCTGCCGCATTGCTCGGCGGCCTTTCGTGGCTGGTGTTCGAGGCGGCGCTCTTCACCGTGCCCCTCGCGGGCATCCCCATCTTCATGGCGATCTTCATCCTCTCCGAGCACCTGCTGGGGGGGTCGAAGAGCGAGCTGCTGCTCTACACGGCGGGTGCGGTCCTGCGTCAACCATTGTTGAGCGGCAAGGCGCGGCGCGATGCCCCCGCCCTGCTCCACCGGCTGTTCGCCCTGAAGCACGGCATCGAGCCGGAAGAGCCACCCGCAACGGCGCCGGTGGCCGTCCTGCGTGATACGCCGGTTGCAACGGCGCCCTTCGGCTGGACGCCCGTCCCGCCGCTAGAGCGCACGCTGCCGGCCTAGCATCCGTCCTCGCAGCACAGCTGAGGGCAGGAGCGCGCCGAGCAGCAGCCCCAGCGAAATCCGGAAGAAGTCCTGGAAGAGCGCGATGCTAGCGTGGGAGATCTCCGACTGGTAGACGTCGAGCCGCGCCTCGTACTCCGATGCACTGAGGTCGGTCGAGGGCAGCGGCAGGTGCAGGCCCACCGTCGCCTCCTCAAATTCGCCGACTCCCCACGCTGCCAGCGTCGCCATGCCGAATGTCATTCCCACCATGCGCGCCGCCATCACCAGCGAGGCCGACGTCGCCTGATACTCCGCCGTCGCCGCGTCCATCGCCGTCACGAAGACGGGCGCTATCACCAGCCCGAAACCTAGGCCCGCCGTCGCCAGGTGCAGCGTCATGACGGGGTCGGCGATATCGGCCGTCCACCCGCTCATCAAGAAGACGCCGACGGCGCCGACCGACAACCCCGCAATCGTGACCGGGCGCTCGCCGATGCGGGAGGAGAGGTAGCCCCCGGCGAGCGCCCCTATCGGCATCGCGCCCGTCATCCGCATCAGCTGCAGGCCGCCCTCGAGTGGAGTGCGGCCCAGCGCCGTGTTCGCCATCAGCGGCACTGTCACCATTGCCATGATGAGCGACGCGCCGACCAAGAACTTCACCAGTAGAGCGGCCAGCGCTTGGCGCGAGCGAAAGAACGGCGGCGGCAGCATGGGCTGCACCGCGCGCCGCTCCACCAGCACGAGCGCACCTGCAATCAGCGCCCCCACGCCCAAGAGCGCGAACGGCAGCGGTGAAGAGGCGTCGAACACCGACTCCTGGGCCATCGCGTAGACCAGCAGCGTCAAACCGGCGACGAGCAGCGCGCCCCCAGCGTAGTCCATGCGCGCGCCGGACACCCGCGCAGACGCAAAGCCGCGCAGCGCCCAGATGAGTAGAACCGCCTGCGGCACGTCGAGCCAGAAGACCCAACGCCAGCCAAGCAACTCTGTTATCACGCCGCCGTAGAGCGGGCCGAGCACCATGCCCGCTTCCGCGCATGCGCCGATAATGCCGACGGCGATGGCACGCCGCGTGCCCGGGAACGCGTGGACGGCCATCGCCATGCCCACGGGGATGGTCGCGCCGCCGCCGAGCGCCTGCACGACGCGCGCCCCGATCAGCCACGGCAGGCCCGGCGCGAGCGCAGCCGCCAGCGAGCCTGCACCAAAGACGAGCAGCGATATGCGGAAGAGCCGCGCGTGACCGTAAATGTCGGCCAGCCGCGCCGTAAGCGGTATGGCCGCCGTAAAGCCAAGCAGGTAGGCCGTGATGATCCACGCGGCACGATCCAGCTCGGTCGGAGCAACCTTCAGGCCGACCATCACCTCCGGCAGTACCGTGACGACGACCGTCTGGTCGAGCGCCGCCGTCAGCACCGCTCCGCTGACGATGGCCAGCGGCGTCCACGCGCGCAGCGTGTCACGTGGGGTGGGTGTAGCGCCTGGGACGCCGCCCATCGGTTGCTACTCCAACGGTTGCGCTTGGTCGAACGCCGTGAAGGTCAGGATGCGCACGACCGGCGAAGGATCGTTGGTCAGCACGCTCCCCTCGATGCGCACGCGGCGCACGAGACTATCGCTGCCCACCCAGACCTCTATGCGGGGCGTCAACGACGCATCCGCGCCCCGGATGAGCGGCTGTATCGCCGCGCCCGCGATGCCACCTGCAATGCCGCGCGAGGCGATGCCGTCGAGCGTATGGGTACTGGTATATGCCGGCTCCTGGAGCGCGAGCAGGATGCCGCCAAGCGTTTCTCCCAGGTCGTGCAGGTTGAAGGGCAGCTCGCTCGCCGCTACGGGCAATAGCACGCCGGAGAGCGGGTCGGTCATTGCCGCGTCGTCTCCATCGACGCGGATCTCCATTTCGATGAACGCGTTGATCGCGCTGACCCTCGCCTCCACCTGCACCGCAGCACGGTCGGGGAGATGGACGCTGCCCTCCGCTTGCTGCAGTTCGATGCCCGCGAAGAGTGGCGTATGTCCCTCCTCGTGCGTCAGCGTGAACTCGACGGAGGCGAGCTCGCTCATCCGCGCCGCCGCGTCGGCGAGACGCTCTGACGGAGGCTGCTCCGGCGATTCTGCGGGGCCATCATCGCCGCACGCCGCCGCAAAGGCCGCGAGCACCAGAAGCAGCGGGGCGGCGGTGGGCGCCTGGACCATTCGCATCGCGCGGCAACCCTACCAACGCTCCCTCCGCACCACAAGGCGGCGAGGCGGCGTAGGACGTGCGGCTCCGTTGGGCGCAGCGGACGTTATTCCTCCCGCGCAAGGGTGTTCGGCTCGATGGGCGCCATCGCCTCGAACGCGTGCGGAATACGCGCGAGGAAGCAGCGTCGCACGCACGCTTCGGCATCGGCGGCAGGCGCCTTTAGCTCCACTCTCTACGCCACTGGCCAGCGATGGAGCGATATCGGGCAGGTAACGCTCGAGCAGCACCCTTGTTGGCAGGGCCGGTGAGGCCACTCAGCAAGCGCGCGTAGGGCGCCTACTCGGCGCTGGCTGCCTCAGCAGAGAGGATTTCTCTTGATTCAAGAATCCCGTTGCTGATGCAAGACGCCCGCGGGGGGTGAAAGGGGGATCGCCCTCAGATGCGCCGCCCATGGGCGGCGGAGTGAGCCGTCGAGTTCCGGCTCATGACCTAGTACGTGAAGAAGTAGACGTACCATGTAGCTACCTCAGGGCCGTCACCACCATCACCCGATTCGCACCCATGTCTCGTGGCCGCTCGATTCTCGGCCCCTTGGGCCGCCGTCTTGGTGGAGTGCAGGCTGATGACCTGCCAGTCCTGCAGCGTTGGGTGCTGGCCCTCCCAATACCTCCTCCGCGCTTCCATGTCCGTAGTGATCCCAACTCGACATGCCATTCGGCGTGCCCCCTTACGGGTTGCGGGCCGCCCGCATTGCAGGCCCGCATTGGATAGGCTTAGTGCAGGCTACTACCTTGGCAGTCGTTCCAACAAGGAACGTCCATTAGCGGGTGGACCGAGCGTCTTGCACCTGCCTCCACCCGCGCCCTTACTTCCTCTCCCGGCGCGAGAGGGCCGGAGCAGGGGGCTGGCGCAAACCCATTCGGGTTTCGGCTCTCGCGGGATTGATGAAGGAACACGCCTGAATGACCAAGAGGCAGGCCATGCGGGGTGCTGCACGATTGCGTTCACCGGCGCGGCGAGGATGCGGCAGCAGCGCTCTCCGGTCGCCGGAGAGCGCTAGTCGAGGCTGAGGCCCTCGGCGCCCTTGGCAAGGCGGTCGGCGTGCGTGCGTTCCGCGCGCGCCAGCGTCTCGAACCACACCGCCAGCTCATCGAAGCCCTCGTCGCGCGCTGTCTTGGCAAAGCCGGGGTACAACTCCGTGTACTCGTACGTCTCGCCCTCGATGGCCGACTTGAGGTTGGCCTCGGTGGTGCCGATCGCCCCGCCCGTGACCGGATCACCGGTCTCCCTCAGGAAGTCGAGGTGCCCAAAGGCGTGGTCCGTATCGGCCTCAGAGAGGTCGCGGAAGAGGGCACCGATCTCCGGGTGGCCCTCGATGTCTGCGCGGCGCGCGAAGTAGAGGTAACGGCGGTTGGCCTCCGCCTCGCGCGCAAAGGCGCTCTTCAGGTTCTCGAAGCTCTGCGTCCCTTCTAGGCTTGCCATCTCTCTGCCCTCTTTGGTCGCGATTGCGGAACGTTCCCTACGCTGCCGCGACCGGCGCTGCGGCGCTCCGCGTCGGCGATGGGGCCATTGCGGGGAATCGTACCGCGTGACGATAGGCGCAGCCGCGAACGGTGTCAATCGCGCGCGTAGCGGCGCGCTACAGTGCGGCGCGTAGCGCTTCCGACAGCTCCGTTGCCGTCACGTAGCCCTCGAAACGGGCGGCAATACGGGCGTCGCGACCCAGCAGGTACACCCACGACTCGTTCGTCCAGTGGGGGATGCCGGTGAAGCCCCAGCGCTCCACCAGCGGCGAGTAGACGGCTCGCGTAAGGTCCCCCTGGATGTCGGCGGGGTTCTCGTAAACCTCGACATGGATGAAGTTGGCCTGCTCCCCGAACTCCTCGCGCACCTCCGACACTGTATCGACCTGCGGGCCGCACGTCGGACTCGTGCAAAGGGCGGGCGTCGCAAAGACGATGATCGACGGCTTGTCCGATATCACCGCCTCGCCGATGGTCGTTGTGTAGAGTTGCGGGTCCGGCGTTGGGTCGCTGGTGAGCTCGGCGATGTCCTCGACGTCCTCCAACGTGCGGTTGTTGGCGAAGGGCGGGAGTGCGCCGATGTCGACGACGCTGCTCTCTTCCGCCACCTCGATAACAGCGCGCGCAGGCGCCACGCCATCGTCCGCCGCAACGATATCGAGTTGCCAGCGCCCCGGTTGATCGAAGGCTATGTCGCCCGAGTAGGCCCCGCGCACGCCGAAGGGCCATCCGTGGAAGGTCGTCTCGGCGGTGACCGTCTTGCCGTCGCCGTCGAGGTGCGTCGCGGTGACCGTCGCACTGGGGGCGCGCACGATGTCCTGGCCGGTCACCAGCAAGAACGAGATGCGCTGCGACCCCTGGCGCAGGACGGTGGTGGCGAAGAGCGCCTCGGCGGCGGCGACTTGGGGCGGCGGCGTTGACGTTGGGGTGGGCGGCGGCGCGGCGCACGCTCCCAGTAGCGCGGCAAGCGCGAGGAGCAGGGCAGCGGCGGTGGCGCAACGGCCGCTCATGCTACGGCCCGTCAGGGTAGGCGCCGAAGGTGAAGGCGAACAGCGCGAACTGGTCGGAGTTGCTGGAGAGTTTGAGCACGTGGTTGCTGAACTCCGGCAGTTCGACGATGGCGTACATGCGCGGCTCGTTGACGACGAAGTAGGAGCGATCATCTTCCACGACGAGATCGCCGCCCGCCTCCTCCTCGGTGAGCGGCCTGCCGTCAATCTCCACCTGCACCTCGTAGGAGCCGACCTCGGCAGGATCGAACACCGCGTTCACGCTCGTAGCGAGAAAGCGCAGGATCATGTAGTCCTCAAAGTCGGTGGTCGCCCGCGCGTGGCGGACGGACTCCAGTCCGTTCTCCCACGGGCCATGGAGGTAGAGGAACTGGTTGATGTGGACGCCGGGGTCTTCGTAATCGCGGACCACTTCGGCTTCGTCGTAATACTCTTCGTGTGCGATATAGATGCCACTGCTGGAGGCGTTGCGTAGGAATCCGCCGTAGATTTCGCGCGTAATGCGCTCCACCGGGTCAGTCGACACATACGCTCGCGGGTCGAACCGCGGCGCCTCCGTATCGTTTACGGGGATGGCGGAGAGGTCGCGTCCAATCTCTCCCAACAATCCCCGTATCTGCTCCTCCGTCTCCTGGTATGCGCCCTCGCCGATGTGGGAGTAACGGACCACTCCCTGAGCATCAATCAGGTACTTGGCCGGCCACGCACGGTTGGAGTAGGCGCGCCACGTACGGAAGTCGTTGTCTTGCGCGATGGGGTAGGTCAGCTCGAATTCCTGCGCACTGCGGACCACGTTCTCGGTCACCTTCTCGAACTCAAACTCGGGCGTATGGACGCCGATGATGACCAGCCCCTCGTCTGCGTACTTGGCGTGCCAGTCCTTGATGTAAGGCAGGGTGCGGATGCAGTTCACGCAGGTGTACGTCCAGAAGTCGATGAGCACCACCTGCCCGCGCAGCCCCTCCATGGTGAGCGGTTCGCTGTTTATCCAGTTGACAATGCCGGTGAACTCCGGCGCGATGTTGTCAACCGCACCGCCTACATCGCGCTCGGACATGGTCAGAGTCGGAGTGGGGGTGGGGCCCGGAGTGGGCGTCGGAGTGGGCGTCGGGGTGGGGTCACTGCCGCATGCAACGGCAAGCAGCAGCCCGAGGATGAGCAACGCAGCGATGGTGGGCAGCCCCTTCGTGATGCGCCGTTGCTCCCCCAATTAAGACTCTCTCCTCCCCTGCCCGCCGGGGCGGCGCAGCTACATGGATATAGTACCATTTCCTGCGCATGGCTTCCAATCTATTGACTATCGAAGACCTGGCCGACGCGGAGGTCGGCGGCATCGTGGAGACGGCGCTGGCCTACCGGTCGGCGGCACTCGCCGACAAGCCGCTCGCAGGCCGCAGCGTCGCGCTGCTGTTCGAGAAGCCGTCGCTACGAACGCGCGTATCGTTCGACATCGGCGTGTACGAATTGGGCGGCCACGCGGTCTACGTCGGCCGCGACGAGGTAATGCTGAACGTGCGCGAGCCGGCGGAGGACGTAGCGCGCGTCCTCGAACGGTGGTGCACACTCATCGTCGCCCGCGTCGACAGCCACACCACACTCCACCAGCTCGCAGACCCTCAGAACGTGCCGGTCATCAACGCGCTCTCCGACGTTGAGCACCCCTGCCAGGCGCTGGCGGACGTGACGACCATCCACCAGCACCTCGGACGGCTGGAGGGCGTGGTGGTGGCCTATGTGGGCGACGCGAACAACGTGGCGAATAGCCTCGGCCTCGCGTGCGCCGCCGCAGGCGCGGCATTCCGCATCGCGTCGCCCGAGGGCTACGGCCTCAGCAACGAGTACGAGGCGCTCATCAGCTCCCGCTACGGCGGCAAGGGCTCCGTAGAGTGCTTCACGGACCCACGTGAGGCCGTGCGCGGCGCGGACGTCGTCTACACCGACGTGTGGACGAGCATGGGGCAGGAGGCAGAAGGGGACGAGCGCCGCCGCGTGTTCGAGGGCTTCCAGGTGAACGAGGCGTTGCTCGCCATTGCAGGCCCGCGCGCGCTCTTCATGCACGACATGCCTGCACACTACGGTGAAGAGGTGCCCGAAGGGATGCTGCTCCATCCGCAGTCGGTCGCCTTCGACCAAGCTGAGAACCGCCTGCACGCCCAGAAGGCGGTCATGCGCCACCTCTCCGCGGGCAACCTGTAGGAGCAAGCTCCATGGCCACCGCCGCGCGCACGCGCACCAGGCCCACCACGCCACTTGTCGCCATCGTCGGGCGGCCCAATGTGGGCAAGTCCAGTCTCTTCAACGCGATGGTGGGCCGGCGCGAGGCGATAACGTCCGATGTCGCCGGCACGACGCGCGACCGCGTCACAGACTCCGTCGAGTACAGAGAGCGCCGGCTGCTGCTCGTCGACACCGGTGGCCTCGTGCCGGAGCCGGACGAGGAGATGGAGGCGCAGGTCGCTTCGCAGGTGGGGGCAGCACTTGCGGAGGCGGACGCCGTCGTCTTCGTCGTCGACGTAGTCGCAGGCGCCACGCATGCTGACCGCGCCATAGCCCAGCGCCTGCGCGAGACGTCCATCCCTGTCATCCTCGCAGCCAACAAGGTGGACGGGCAGCGCCAGGAAGCGTTCGCCCTCGAGATGCACGAGCTGGCGATGGGTCCGCCCGTCCTGGTAAGCGCCATTCACCGCACCGGCATCGACGACCTGTTCGAGCGCGTCGTAGTCACGCTGCCGCCGTCGAGCGATGAAGCGCAGACAGTGCGGCTGCCGCGCTTCGCCATCGTCGGGCGCCCCAACGTAGGCAAGTCATCCATGGCGAACGCCGTCCTGGGAGAAGAGCGCGCCATCGTCAGCGCCGTGCCTGGGACGACACGCGACGCCGTCGACGGCGAACTCAGGTTCGAGGGGCGCGAGGCGGTCATCGTCGATACCGCCGGACTGCGCAAGCGCGGGGCCGTGGAGCCCGGTATCGAGCGCTACAGCGTCCTGCGTGCCATCCGCGCCATCGACGACTGCGACGTCGCCATTCTCGTGCTCGATGCGACAGAGCCCGCGACGGCGCAGGACCTGCACATCGCCGGCCAGGTCATGGAGGCGTTCAAGGGCGTCGTCGTTGCCGTCAACAAGGCAGACTTGCTCGAAGGCGAAGGAGAGGAAGTCGACCCGCGCAGCGCCCGCCGCGCCGTGCTCTCACGCCTCCATTTCATGGAATACGCGCCTGTGGTCGTCACCTCGGCCACGCAAGGACGGGGTACCGACCATTTGCTGCGGACAGCGTTCGCTGTGTATGACGAGAGGATGGCGTGGACGCCCCCGTCGCGGCTGATGCGCGTGGTGATGGATGCCGTCGGGCGTCATCTGCCGCCAAAGCAGGGGCGACGCGCGCTCAAGATCTACCGCGTCAAGCAGGAGGCCGTCGGCCCACCCACCTTCGTCTTCTACTGCAACAACCCCTCGCTGATGCACTTCTCCTATGAGCGCTACCTGGAGAACGCGCTGCGCGATGCGTTCGGTTTCGAGGGCAACCACCTGCGTCTGGAATTCCGGGGCAAGGGCAAGCTGCACGTCATCGGCGGCCACCGGACGGGGCGCGACGCCGCGCGCAATCCGCCGCCGCAAAAGAGGGGATGACGTGGACTACTGGTGGCTGATACCCATTGCGTACGGCGCGGGGAGCGCGCAATGGGGGCTCGTGGTGGTTCGCCTCTTGCGCGGCGTCGATGTCCGCGACTACGGCAGCGGCAAGACGGGCGTGACCAACGTGCTGCGCGCGGCCGGCTGGCCCGCCGCTGCGGGAGTGCTCATCGCCGACGCGGGCAAGGGCATACTGCCCGTCATCGCCGCGCGCCTCCTCTCCGACGACCCGTGGCTGCACGCCAGCGTGGCGTTCGCGGTGATAGTAGGCCACATCCTGCCGCTCTTCTCCGGCTTTCGCGGCGGCCGGGGGATTGCGACAGGCGTGGGGACGGCGTCGGCGCTCGATCCGTGGATGGCGCTGGTGGGTTTGGGCGTCTTCCTGCCCGTCGTCGGCATCTCGCGCTTCGTCTCGCTCGGCTCCGTGCTATCGGTCGCCGCCGTGGTCATCGCTTTCGCCGTGATGGTAGCCACGGAAGCCCACCCTACACCCTACCTCTGGTATGCCCTAGGGGGCGGCGTGACGATCATCTGGATGCACCGCGAGAACATCCAGCGCATCGTGCAGGGGACGGAGCGCAAGCTGGGACAGAGAGTGATGTAACAGGGGGCCGCTAGGGCTTCCTGTACACCACGGTTACCCAGTCACCGTCCGTGTGCGTCTCTACAAGGCGCAGGTGGGCGCGGGCGAACGCCGCCTCCACCTCTTCCCAGCGTGAGGCGAGAATGCCGGAGCCTATGAGGACGCCGCTCGGGCGCAGCGCGTCCCGCAACGGCTCGGCGAGCGCGACAAGCACCGTGCCGCTAATGTTCGCCACCACGACATCAGCTGCGCCTGCGGCGATGCGCTCGTGTGGAAGGGTTCCTAGGTGGACTTGCACGACCGCGTCAACGGCGTTGGCGCGGACATTGCGGCGCGCGGCGCGCACGGCGACGGCGTCGAGCTCAAGGGCAACGACAGCCCCCGCACCGAGCTGGGCAGCGGCGATCGACAGTATCCCCGACCCCGCGCCGATGTCAGCGACGCGCATGCCCTGCGCCACCCTCTGCTCCATGCACTCCAACACGCGCCGCGTCGTCGGGTGATGGCCTGTGCCGAACGCAAGGCCGGGGTCGATTTCGACGGTGAGGTCTCCGCCGTGCTGCTCGTGCCTTGCCCATGGAGGCGTAACGACAATGCGCCGCCCAACGCGCAACGGCATGAAGTGCGCCTTCCACGCCCCCTCCCACTCGTCCTGGTGCACCTCGCGCTCCTGGAGCGGCTGTGTGCCTGCCAGTTGGGAGACGAGGTTGACACCGATGTGGAGCAGCTCTCGGCTGCGCCGGTAGCGCGACGATTGGGGCAGATAGGTGCGCAGTGTCGCCTCCTCGGGCGTCGGGCGAGGTTCGCCTTCGTCGGGGCTGTAGGAGGCGACCTCCTCAATCACCGCGCCTCCCTTGCCATGGCGCTGGAAGAGGGCGGCGATGGGCTCGACGTACTCGAAGGGAACAGTGACGAAGAGCTCGAGCCAGGGCTGCTTGGGGCGCGCGCCCTGGGCTACGTCGGCGCTAGCCGTCGTGCGCGCCGTTCTTCTTGAAGGAGGCCTGGAGCTGCTCAATGAGTCGGCGCTGCTCCTTGTTGAGCTTGGTAGGGGTCTGAACGTGAACGGTCACGACCTGTTCGCCGCGCTTCTGCGACTGGATGTTCGGCACGCCCAGCCCCCTGAGCCGGAATTCGTACCCGTGTTGCGTTCCCGCCGGCACCTTGAGCCACCGCGTTCCTTCGAGCGTCGGCACCTCGACCTCGTCCCCCAAGGCTGCCTGCGGGAAGGTCAGGTCGAGCTGGTAGTGGATTTCTGTGCCGTAACGTCCGAACACCTTGTGCCGCTGCACACCCACCTCGACGAGCAGGTCTCCGTCGGGTCCGCCATTCTCGCCGACGTCGCCCTGCCCGACGAGCTTGAGCACGGTGCCGTCGTCGACGCCGGCAGGCACGTCGACCTGCAGCGTACGCGTGGCGCGGATGCTTCCGGCGCCCCTGCAGTTCGAGCAGGGCGAGGTGACGACGTCGCCGAGGCCATGGCAGACGGAGCAGGCGCCCTCGGTCACGTACTGACCGAAGATAGCGCGCGCGGCGCGGCGCACCCGCCCCGTACCGTTGCAGGCGGTGCAGCGCGCGGGCGGATGGCCAGGCTCGCTGCGCGACCCGCTGCAATGGTTGCAGCGGTCGATGCGCGTGACCTGCACCTCCTTGGTCGTGCCGAACACGGCCTCTTCGAAGGCGATGGTGGCGCGCGCCTCCAGCGTGCGGCCCCTGCGCTGGCGTGTCGCCTGTGACGCTGCGCCGCCTCCGAAAAAGGCGTCGAAGATGTCGCCGAATCCGCCGAAGACATCGCCGAAGCCGTCGAAGCCGCCAGCCCGGGAGCCGGTGCCCGCGTGGCCGAAGCGGTCGTACTGGCGACGCCGCTCTGGGTCGCTGAGCACCTGGTAGGCCTCGTTGACCTCGCGGAAGTGCTCAGCAGCCTCGGGCGACTTGTTGCGGTCGGGGTGAAACTCGAGCGCCTTGCGCCGAAACGCCTTGCGTACCTCCTCTTCGCTGGCGTCGCGCGCTACACCCAGCACCTTGTAGTAGTCGATTTTGGTAGTCATCGATTGCTCAACCTGCGAGCACGGGTCTACGCCCCTGACTCGTCTAGCGCCAGCACCAACTCGCCCATGACGTCGGCCAGGAGGCGGACGGATGCAATGGCGGTGGCGTAGTCCATCCGCGTCGGGCCAATGACGGCGACGGCGCCCGACTCGCTGCCCGTTCCACCGTAGCGTGAGAGCACAAGGCTGTATGGGTGAAGGTGCTTGTTGGCGTTCTCGGAGCCAATGATGACCCGCACCTCGCCCGGGCGGAGTTGCTCCGCTACCAGGTCGCGCAGGGTCGCCTCGTCCTCCAGCACGGCGACGGCCTCACGCGCGTGGCTGCCCTCGACGAACTCCGGCTGGCTGAGCATGTGGCGCAGGCCGGCGACGAAAGGGTGTTCGGCGGCGGACGAGGCATGCACGCGCATCACGCGGCTTGCCTCGTCCACCGCCGCATCGGCGAAGTCGTTGGCGCCCCGCTGCGACGCCCATACCGTCTGCACATCATCGGTTGCCGCGCCTCGCAGGCTATCGGTCAACAGGCTGGAGAGTTGCGCCAGTTCCTCCGGCGTGACGTCGTCGGGAGCATGGATGGTGTGCTGCAGCACATGGCCTTCGTGCAGCACCAACACGAGCAGAACGTGACTGCCATAGAGGTGGACGAGGTGAAGTTGCTTGATTCGCGCATCGCGCAGGCCGGGCGGCGCGGCGACGGCGACATTGTGCAGCGCCCCGGAGAGCACGGTGGCCGCCGTGCGAGCGGCGCCCTCAAAGTCGGCGGCGTCGAGGTGCGCCATCTCGTTGCGTACGCGGCGCTCGAATGCGGGCGAGGGCTGCGCCGCCTCGGTCGAGCGCTCGACGTAGAATCTGTAGCCGCGGTCGGCAGGTACACCGCCAGCGGAGGTGTGGGGACGGACGATGAAGCCGCGCTCCTCCAACTCCGCCATGTCGTTGCGGATGGTGGCGGGGCTGACCTTGAGCGAGTGGCGTTTGACGATCTGCTGCGACGCGACGGGCGCAGCGGTGCGTATGTAGTCGTGGACAAGCAACCGTAGAATCGCCTGCCGACGCTGATTCAGGGTGATGGCGTCCGTTGCCATGAGCGCGCTGCCGTCTTCGTAGCGTAGTTTTCTGACTTTATCGCGGTGTGCGCATGAGGGTCAACAGAGCGGATCGGCCTGCGCCGACACCCTAACTACAACATGTTGTGGATGCGTTTCGTACAGACCCCAATTTGTGCTAATGAGGTTTCCATTGCCACACTTGACGTTTTTTTGCGGAGGGTGTTAGCGTGACTGAATACACCTTGATGCGGAGGGGGCGCCGTGATTTCACCGGCTCGTATCCAGGTCACTGAGCTACGCAGGACATACGGGTTCGAGGAGGTGGCGATAGTTCCGGGCGACATCACGACCAACCCCGAACTCTCGGTCACTATCCTCGAAATCGGCCCCTTCCAATTCACCACGCCCGTCATCGCCTCGGCGATGGACGCCATTGTCGATGCCAACTTTGCCGGCCTAATGGCCAAGGCGGGCGGCCTTGGCGTCATGAACCTTGAAGGCGTCTACTCCCGCTACGACGACCCCAGCGAGGCGCTCGAAGCCATCACCTCTGCCCCGCGCGAGAGCGTGACGGAGGTGATGCAGAGCGTGTACTCGCAGCCGTTGCGCGATGAGCTCGTTGCGCAGCGTGTCGCCGATATCAAGGCGACGGGCGCGGTTGCCGCCGTCTCCGTCACTCCGCAGAACGCTAAGCGGCTGGCTCAGGTCGCGGTCGAGGCAGGCGCCGACATCATCGTCGTCCAGTCCACCGTCACCACGGCGCGGCACATCTCCAACTCCTACCACGGGCTGCGCTTCTCCGAGCTTATCCCGCTCATCAGAGTTCCGGTCGTTGTCGGCAACTGCGTAACCTACAGTGCGGCGCTCGAATTGATGGAGCAGGGCATCGACGGGTTGCTGGTCGGCGTCGGACCGGGCGCGGCATGCACGACGCGCGACGTTACGGGCGTCGGCGTACCGCAGGTGAGTGCAACGCTCGACTGCGCGGCAGCGCGCGACGAGTACTCCGCCCGCTCCGGCAAGCACGTTGCGGTTATCACCGACGGCGGGATTCGCACGGGTGGCGACCTGTGCAAGGCCATCGCAGCGGGAGCCGACGGCGTCATGATCGGCACACCGTTCGCGCAGACGCTGGAGGCGCCGGGCTGCGGCTTCAACTGGGGCATGGCGAGCCCGCATCCAGCGCTCCCGCGCGGCACGCGCATCAACGTCGGCGTGGAGGCATCTCTCGAGCAGGTCCTCTTCGGGCCGAGCCACCGCACCGACGGGACGCACAACCTGATGGGCGCGCTCAAGGTCTGCATGTCGATGGTCGGCGCACAGACCATAGAGGAGTTCCACGAGCGCACCGAGCTAGTAGTAGCGCCCACCATCGCAACGGAGGGCAAGGCCTTCCAGCGCGCAGGGCGGATCTAAGCGGCTATATCCCATAGGCACCCCCCACTCCCGCCCTCTCCCGTGGAAAGGGTTCAGGCTGGGGTTAAAGATTTGCATGTGGACGGCCCTCATCCCTGCTTTCGCAGGAATCACGAATCCCCCTCATCCCAACCCCCTTCCGGCTGGAGAGGTCGGGGAGAGAGGCCGCAGGGCCTTCCTTACCGGTGATGTTGTGCCGAAGCGCGGTGTGCGGCGCAGCCGAGCGTAGGAAACCCCTGCGGTAAGGGAGCTCCACCTTGTGTGCGAACGCCGTCGGAGTGAGCACTACCGAGGTGAAGAATCGCCCGTCCTCGACGCCGCTCCATATGCTGCGGCCCACCAGTATGCACGTATAGTCGCGCGCTCACCGCTCCTGATCCGAGTGGTCGATTGCGATGGTTGACGTGCTCATGGCCCTGCGTGCGCCTGCATCCCGGGCGGCGGACATGCAAAGAGCCCCGGCTGCCGTCCCACTTCGGAACCTTGCCGGGGCTCCAGTAACCGCGCTGCGCCGATCGGGGGTAGCGGCGTCGCTGCGTGTGGCCATGCTAGGGCGCTCACGCGCCATCGCACAACGGCCAGATGTCGCAAATGGGACGTACGCCGCGCGGCTAGTACCTTATCGCCGCCGTGAGTGGGTGCGCGCCAAGGCGGGAGCGGCCCTGGAGGGCGCCCAACTCGATGAGGACGGAGATGCCGGCGATTTGGGCGCCGGCCTGGCACACGAGATCGATGGTCGCCGCCAGCGTGCCGCCGGTGGCCAGAACGTCGTCGACGAGGAGCACGCGGTGGTTGGCGAGCAAGCCATCACGGTGCATTTCGATGGCCTCCTCGCCGTATTCAAGAACGTACTCGACCCTGTAGGTCTCGTGGGGTAGTTTGCCCGACTTGCGTACGGGGACGAATCCCGCGCCCAGGGTTAGGGCAAGTGGGACGCCCAGCAGGTAGCCGCGCGCCTCGATGCCGACGACCCTGTCGATACCGGCATTGCGGTAGGGCGCAGCCAAATCATCGATAGCGCGCTGCAACGCCTCAGCGTCACCCAATAGCGGAGTGATGTCGCGGAAGAGGACGCCCGGCTGCGGGAAGTCGGGGATGCCGCGAACAAGGTCAGCGTAGTCGGGGTTGGGCATGGCCGATTCCTGAGGCGGAAGTATGCGCGACGCGCATGGCGGACGGCCCCTGGGCAGAGAGCCGCCCACCGCGTGCGGTGCCGAATCGTCGCTAACCGAGGATGAAGTCGATGAGCACCTGGTCGTGCTCTTCGGGCTTCTCCCACTGAGGCCAGTGGGCGGCGTCGAGCATGTTGTAGTACTTGACGCCGCGAATCTTACTGGCCGCGTACTCGCCGAAGGCCGGACCCTGTCCCGGGTTCTTCTCCGTCCAGAAGACCAGCCCGTCCGGCTTGAAATCCTGCAGGTCCTCTTCCTCGTAGGCAAACGTCCGCGTCCAGTCGCGAACGGCGCCGTCTACGCGGTAGACGCGCTTGATCGACTCGTAGACGTCGGGGAATGAGTAGAGGCGCAAGCGGATGTTGACCATCTCGTCGGTCATACGCGAAGGCTCGGCCACGAGCCACTCCATGCGCGCTCGCACCGTCTCGAAAGTGGGGGTGAGGATGGAGGCGCGGGAGAGTTCGGCCAGCGTGTCGCCGCCGCCGGGGTTTTGAGGGAAGTCGGTCTTCTTCCAGTTGATGCCGCCGACGCCGGTGTTCATGACCAGCTTTCCGGCACGCTCGGGGAACCTCATGCCGAACTCGAACGTAATCGCGCCGCCCATCGATTCGCCCTCGACGTGCGCGTACGGGTAGCCGAGCGCGTCAATGAGGTCGACCAGCGCCTCGGCCTGGCGCTGCGTGCGGTTCTCGTCATCATAGGGCAGGTGCGTCGAGAAGCCGTGGTACAGCGCGTCAATGGCGTAGACGTGGAAGCCGTTGGCGGCGAGGTTGTGTAGGTTGCGCGCGTAGGTCTCGGCGTGGCCGCCGATTCCGTGGATGAGGATGAGGGGCTCGCCGGAATCGCCGCACTCGATGACGCGATGCCGGAACTGCTTGCCCTGGACGATGCGCGTCTGGGTACCAAGCAACTCGGCTGATACGGGCGGCCACTCGTTCAAGGGGCGCGCCACCACCTCCTTCGATAGCTGAAGTACGTTGGACGTCGTGGTCATTAACCACCTCCGCAGGTCGGGTAGTGCCGCACTTATACCACCTGCGGAGCACACTGGCTAGGGCGGCGTCTACTCCAGGAAGTCACGCAGTTTGCGGGAGCGTGTGGGGTGGCGGAGCTTGCGGAGGGCCTTCGCTTCGATTTGTCGGATGCGCTCGCGCGTGACACCGAAGTCGCGCCCAACCTCCTCCAGCGTTCGGCTGCGTCCGTCCTCCAATCCGAAACGCAAGCGCAGCACTCGCCGCTCGCGCTCGCTTAGCGTCGCGAGCACGTCGCTGACCTGCTCGCGGAGCAACTGGAACGTCGCCGCGTCCGAGGGGGCGGGTGTGCTGCGGTCCTCGATGAAGTCGCCCAGGTGCGAGTCCTCCTCCTCGCCGATCGGCGTTTCGAGAGAGACGGGCTCTTGGGAGACCTTGAGGATTTCACGGACGCGCTCGGGTGGCACCTCCATGCCCTCGGCAATCTCCTGGGTCGTCGGCTCGCGGCCGTACTCTTGGACCAGGCGGCGGCTCACGCGCATGAGCTTGTTGATGGTCTCAACCATGTGGACGGGGATGCGGATGGTGCGCGCCTGGTCGGCGATGGCGCGGGTGATGGCCTGGCGGATCCACCACGTCGCGTAGGTCGAGAACTTGTAGCCTTTGCGGTAGTCGAACTTCTCGACCGCGCGAATGAGGCCGATGTTGCCCTCCTGAATGAGGTCGAGGAGCGACATGCCCCGCCCGATGTACTTCTTGGCAACGCTGACGACGAGGCGCAAGTTGGCCTCGGCAAGATGCTTCTGGGAGCGCTCGCCGTCGCGCAGCACAGCGCCGTAGTAGCCCCGGAACACCAGTTCGTTGGAGTCGAGCAAAATGGCAAGGTCGGCGTCCTCAAGCGCGTCGGCGAGGTCCTTGAGCTTGAGGCCCTCGCCCAGTGCTTCAACCGCCTCGTCTGGGACGGTCCTAGTGTCGAGGGAGAGGCGCACGACATCGGGCATGAGCTGAACCGCCTCTTCGCGCTTGAACCGCTTGTTCAGTACCTCGAGCATCTCGAGGCTGATTTCGCCGTCGATAGCGCTGCGGAGCCGCTCGTCGTGGACGAGAGCGCCAAGCGTGACGGGGCGCTTCATGCCCAGATACCTGGCGATGGCGTCGATCAGCGGGATGTGGTCGGGGATGCGGCCTAGCAGCCCCCGCACGGTGTCGGCCGAGCGAGGCTCGCGGCGTGTCTGCTCCTCTAGCTCTAGGCGCAGCTTGCCGACGTGCTTGTAGGCGGCAATCTCCTTGGCCAGGCGGCGCTCATCGGCGGCGGTCAGCAGCGTGACGCGTCCAATCTCGCGCAGGTACATCCGCACAGGGTCATCGATGAGCTCGGACCCCTCGTTCAGGTCCTCGGCAGGCTCCTCCTTGCTCTTGTCCTTCTGGACCGCCTCGGCCTCGGCGGCGGCGTGCTGGCCTTCCTCGGTCTGAGGAGAGGCTTCTACCACGGCGACTGCCTGTGCGATGCCCGTGATTTCGTCGACGGTGGCGGTGCCGGGACCAGCCTTGTTCAGGGGCCTCTCATCAGGTTCACGACTTGCGGTGGTCTGTTGCTTTCGGGTTGCCACAGTACCGTCCTTTCGCTCCGGGGCGCGCTATGGCGTCGCGACGCCCGATGTGAAGAGGGCGCGCAACCGCTCATTCGTCTCGATGACCTGCCTGTGCAGTGCCTCAGCCACTTCGGGGGAAGAGGGGTCATCGGCAAGCATTGCGCGCTCCTGCGCTTTCAATTCCCGCAAGTGCCGTTCCTCCAATCGGCGCAAGCACGCCTCGAAGTCGGCAGTGCGCTGCTTGAAATCCATCGGAGGGAGCGGGTGTTCCATCAGCCGGTCGAGGTGCTGCGCCAAGTCATCGTCCAGTCGCTGACGGATATCGTCGATTATACCACCCTCGTGCAGGGCGCTCAACAGCGCGCGGCTCTCCGGCCGCCGCAAGCGGTCGACCCCGACCTCCGCGGAGCGCTCCATGATATCGGGGTGCTGGAGCAGCAGCGAGAGCGTCTGCTCATCGAGCGGGTCGCCGTCGAGGCGGTGGAAGACCGCTTCAGCCTCTGACTGCTCGTCAGTCGCCGCTACGGGCGCGGAATGAGCGCGTCGCGGACGCGCGCTGGAGCGTCCGATGCGTGCGCGCAGCACCGCGGGCCCAACGTCCAGCAGGCGCGCGAGGCGCTGGAGGTAGCGGTCCTGCTCCGTCCATTCGACACCGTAGAGGATGGGGCGCAGCGCCTCGGCGGCCGCGGCCTTGCCCGCAGGAGTCGATACGTCCATCTGATCCGGTGCCGCATCAAGCAGGAAGTCGCCAAGAGGCACGGCGCCGTCGACTGCCTGCCTCCATAACGTCGGGTCGGAACGTATCAGCTCGTCCGGGTCCTTGCCGCTTGGGAGCGAGGCGACGCGGAAGGCGTCGAAGGGTGATGCGCTCCAGCGCGAAGATGCTCGCCGCAGGGATGCATCGGCGGAGCGCTGGGCCAATTCCAGCAGAGCGCGGAACATCGCTCCCTGCCCGGCGGGGTCGGCGTCGAGTGCAAGCACGACGACGTCGGCGCGCCGCAGCAGCAACTCGATTTGGGCCGGCGTGAGGGCCGTGCCCATTGAGGCAACGACATTGGTGAAGTCGTGCTGGTGTGCGGCGATGACATCCATGTAGCCCTCGACGACCACCGCACGGCGCTCGCGGGCGATGTCCGCTGCTGCGCGGTCGTACGCATAGAGCATCCGCCCCTTGTCGAAGACGGCGGTTTGGGGCGTGTTGAGGTACTTGGGCTGTGCATCATCCATCGCGCGTCCTGCAAAACCCGCCACCTCGCCCGCATCGTTTCGCAGGGGGTAAATGAGGCGGCCGCGGAACATGTCGCGCGCGCCGTCGTCATACGGGATGGCGAGGCCGGCGTTCAGCACCAACTCACGTGCAAGGCCCAGGCTCTCGATATGCTTGAGCAGCGCGTCGCCGGTGGTAGGTGAGTAGCCAATGCCGAAGGTGACGATGGCCTCGTCGCTGACCCCCCGTGCGCGCAGATAGTCGCGGGCAAGCGCTCCCCGGTCTGCATCGAGAGATTGGCGGAAGAAGCGCTGTGCCACGTCATTCAGCTCGAATAGCGGGTTGCGCGGCGCATCGGCTGCGGGACGGCGCTCGGGCAGAGGTACCCCTGCCTGCTGAGCGAGCGAACGCATGGCCTGGGAGAAGTCGGTGTTGTCGGCGCGCATGACGAAGGAGAAGACATCACCTCCCGTCGCGCACGCGCCAAAGCAGCGCCACGTCTGCCGGTCGGGGAAGACGACGAAGGAGGGCGTGTTTTCCTGGTGGAAGGGGCAGCGAGCCTTCCACGTGCGGCCCGATTGGCGCAGATCCGGGACGTACTTGCCTACGACGTCGACGATGTCGAGGCGTGCTTTGATGTCGTCCGCTACGGTCATCGCTTCCTCGGGGTAAGTGCGAGTGCTTCGTGTCCGTACAAGGCTATTCGCAGCGAGGACGCAAGTAGCAAGTGGCAGCACCGCACTTGGGAGGATGCGTCAGCAGACTGGCGCCGTAGCAGGTCCACCGGAGCGCGCTTCTCACGACGAATAGCCTGCCGTGGAAGCCCAAGCGCACGGCTCATCGGCCACGTTGTAGCAGGATTGCGCGCTGTGCTAGTGTGGTATACGTGCCGGGGTGTGGCGCAGCTTGGAAGCGCGCCTGCATGGGGTGCAGGAGGTCGTTGGTTCAAATCCAATCACCCCGACCAACCGACAGATTGGGGGCTTGCTCGATGCACGAGTGGGCCCCCGCTGTTTGCGCGGATGCGGTTTCGCGGAAGGTTGAAGGCGTCGCGCGGGCCCCTACGCGGCTACCGCCGCCGGCTGGCGCAGCCGTGCAAGCGCGCGGTGGATGGTCCGCGTGCTCACATCGAAACGGCGGGCGACCTCGAAGATGGTCAGCCCCTGCATGTAGGCCTCGCAAATCTGCTCGTCGCGGCCCCGCTTCCGATACTTCTGGTACCACACTGGGTTGTCGAACTTGCACTGCGGTAGTGGGCAGTCCAAGCATGAGGGCGACGCCTCGCAGCCCGTGTCCCTGAAGTGCTGATGCTCCGGCAGCCCATCAATTGCCGGTTCGTGCCTTCGTCTGCTGGTGGTGCTGTAAATGCGCATCTCTGTCTCCTCTTCTGGGTCCTTGCGGCTCTGCTATCCATCGAACAATCGGCAGTCCTGACCGTCCTCCATCTTTCAGCCTCTGAGTAAGGGCTGCGGTGTGGTCATGAGGCGAGCGGGGCAAGGTGGCGGCCGACCGACGGCTGGACGGCGGGGTCCACATAGGAAGCGTCTTGTGCTAGCGCGCCGACGAGCAGCAAGCCCTTCAAGAAGCCCGCGCTCTGGCCAGGCAAGTGGATGCGCGGCGCAGCTGCACCGCTCCAATCGACGCGGGCTTCCCGCATCTCGTGGGCAAGCGCACGGCGTTCGACGGAACCGTCGGTGGCGTAGACGCCCAGCGCACCGGTGCCAAGAGCGGCTACGAGCGCGCTGAGTTGCGCTACATCGAGCGCACGCAGCATGGCAACACGCCCATGCCCCATTGCTTGATCCAACAAGTGTGTAAATTCGGCAGCGCCCGAGCCGCCGTCGACCGAGACACCTACCTGCTCGCAGTGCCACGTGCCGCGCAGCACCTTGGCGACATCCCACGCAAGTCGCACGGAGTCCCGCGCCTCCAGCCAGCGGTGCTCGACGACCTTGGCCGTGCCGCGCGGGTAGACCGCAGCGATGGTCACGACGGCGGTTGCCGCGTTGTTGAGCATGACGGGCATTGCCGTGTCGCGTGGCGGGGCCTGCAAATGTGAAACGACGACGGAGGCGGCGTAGCGGACGCCGGGGGATGCCGCGTGCTGGCGGTGATGCGCCCCGATTGCCGCCTCGCGCTGGCGCTCCGACAACAGGGGTGCAAGTGCGTGGACGGCGCGCAATTCGTAGGCGCGGACGAAGTCCGGATGGTCGGCGCTCAGGCGAGCCCGTGCAGCTTCGATGGTACCGGCGTAGTGAGGCAGCTCCGCCGTTGCCCGCGTCGAATCGACGCGGAAGTGGCGCGTAGTGCCGCCGGCCTCCGCCGTTCGATTGCGTTCGGCAGCCCGCTCGAACCACGAGCGGCCGTCGCGCGGACGCCCGTAGAGGACGAGCGTCGCTCCGGACGCCTGGGCCTTTGGAATGATGACGCTGTCGAACACGTGGTCGTCAAGCGTCTCGGCGTCCGTCACCTCGATGAGGCTGAGGGCGCCGGTGAGGGAGGGGAGCTCGTTAGGAGCCACGAAGCGCTGCTCGGCGCGGCCCAGCCGGACAGTCCTGCCGCGTGGGGCCCACCGGTCGGTAGACGCGCCCTCTCCGATGCGCTCGACGAGGCGGCGTGCATGGCTGGGGTCGTGCTGCGGCATCGCCTTGGCCAGACGGATGCCAGCGTGGATGTTGAGTGTAAGGAGAAGCAACTCCAGTTGCGCCGACAGTTCGCGCAGGCCAGCTCCTTTGGCCAATTCGACAGTGAAGGTCTCGCCACGCTCCGCGAGGACGCTACCGAGGATAGCCCTGGCGATGTGCGTCTGGTAGCTCGTAAGTCTGTGCATCGTGCTGTCCGGAACTTAAGTTCTATGCCTTGATATACAAATATAGGATATCTGTTCTATTCTTGTCAAGCGAACTTACGACAGGAACGGGCGAATTCGCCGGGCATGACGAATCGCGCCCCCGCACCGTATACTGTGGACGGGAGGAGAGGCATGAGCACGAACGGCAGGGAGACGGGCACCTTTCAGGTCAAGTCAGGGCTCGCGCAAATGCTGAAGGGCGGCGTCATCATGGACGTGGTGACGCCAGAACACGCGCGCATCGCAGAGGACGCGGGCGCCTGCGCAGTCATGGCGCTCGAGCGTGTGCCTGCCGACATTCGGGCGCAGGGCGGTGTCGCCCGCATGTCCGATCCCACGCTCATCGACGCCATCATCGGCGCGGTTAGCATCCCTGTCATGGCCAAGTGCCGGATCGGCCATTTTGTCGAGGCGCAGGTGCTCCAATCGCTGGGCGTCGACTTTATCGATGAATCGGAAGTGCTGACACCTGCGGACGAGGACTACCGCATCTGGAAGCATGATTTCACCGTACCCTTTGTGTGCGGCTGCCGTGACTTGGGGAGGCGCTGCGGCGCATTGGCGAGGGCGCGGCAATGATCCGCACGAAGGGCGAAGCCGGAACGGGCGACGTGGTGGAGGCTGTCCGCCACATGCGCACCGTTCAGAGCCAAATCAAACTGGTCTCCGGCATGCCCGACGACCAGCTGACGACGTTCGCCAAGGAGATTGGCGCGTCACTGGAACTTGTCCGTGCGGTCAAAGATCAGGGGCGCATGCCCGTGGTCAACTTCGCCGCTGGCGGCGTGGCGACGCCCGCCGACGCCGCGCTCATGATGCAGCTAGGCGCTGACGGCGTCTTCGTTGGCTCCGGTATCTTCAAATCGGGCGATCCGTCGGCGCGCGCCAAGGCGGTTGTGAAGGCGGTGACGCACTCCGACGACCCTGGGGTCATCGCCGAGGCATCGCGTGGGCTGGGAGAGGCGATGGTGGGCATCAGCGCGCGCTCCATCGAGTCCAAGGAGTTGCTCGCGACGCGAGGCTGGTAGCTGGTGACGCGAGCGCGCACGGTCGGCATACTGGCGCTGCAGGGCGATTTCGCCGAACACGCGGCTATGCTCCGTTCGCTCAACGCCGCCCATCGCGAGGTGCGCCTGCCCGCCCACCTGGCAGGCATCGACGCGCTCATCATTCCCGGCGGCGAGAGCACGACGATGGCAAAGCTCATGGACGCCTATGCGCTCCGCGAGCCCCTGAGGGCCTTCGCGCACTCCGGGAAACCCATCTGGGGCACCTGCGCCGGCATGGTACTGCTCGCTAACCGCCTTATCGAGCCGGCCCCCGAGCCCCTGGGGCTGCTGGACGTCACCGTTCACCGCAACGCGTTTGGGCGGCAGGTCGACTCGTTCGAGGCCGACCTCGATGTAGCAGGGATGGGCGATCCGTTCCACGCCATCTTTATCCGCGCCCCGACTGTCACCGCGGTCGGCGATGGCATCCACACGCTCGCGTCGCTAGACGACGGAGTCGTGGTGGCCGTACGCCACGACAACCTTCTCGCGACGGCGTTCCACCCCGAGTTGACGCGGGACCCGCGCTTTCACCAACTTTTCTTGTCGATGATGGAAGCAGCCGTATGAGCGTGCGAGGGCTGCGCCTGCTGGACGCGCCACGTCAAGCACTGCCGGGGCGGCTGCCAAGCCGCGACCTCGCACGCACACTTGACTACCTCGTGCACGGCCCCGATCCGATATCGTCTGGCAGCATCGCGCGCTGGAGCATGGCGCCGGTAGCACGGCGGACCGTCGTTCTCACGCACGGCGCAGCCATCGACGCTGTCGCTGTCCTGCGGCCGCGCTCGGGCGTCCGCTCATGGGAGGTGGCGCACTTGTACGCCAACGACCGCGGCCTAGCCTCGGCCTCCGAACTGATGGACGCCTGTGCAGCCAGAGTCGCAGTGGCGGGAGGGGAGCGCCTGTTCTTGCGTACCGACCCCGATGGCGCGTTGGCGCGCGTTGCGCATGCCGCCGGCTTCGTGCCACTCTATGCTGAGGACATCTACCGCACGACGCACCCCCTAGCGCGCGGCCTGGGCGGGACGTTGCTGCGCCCCACGGCCAAGGGCGACGCGCACGGCCTCTTCCGCCTCTACAATGCCGTCGTCCCCACGCCGGTGCGCGCGGCGGAAGGGATGACATTCGAGCAGTGGCGCGACTCTGTGTCCACGCCCATTGGCAAGGCGCGAGCGTACGTGCGCGACGGCGTCGACGCACTCAGCGCATGGCTGCGGCTCGCACACAGCGGCGAGGTGCTCGTCGTTGAGGCGCTGCTCGGCACGGCAGACATGGCCGCCTCGGGCGCACTCATTGCAGACGCGGGACGCTTGGCATGGGGCCACGCCCAAGCGGCGTGGCTCGTCCCCTCGTATCAACCGCATCTCGGCTCGGCGCTCCGCAACTACGGCGCCGCGCCACGTGAGCGATTCGCCGTTTCCGCGCGCTCGACCGCCAAGACGGTCGTCGAGCCTGCGCTGGCGATGGCCAAGGCATAGCGCAGAAAGGAGGACCATAGGTGACAGCGCGGCAGGATGCCTCAGACGAGGACAGCGTGGCCGATTTCGAGCGTGAGCTAGCGATGCTGCTCGATTGCCTGCCTCAGCGCCTTGCCGGCGCCGTCGCACGCGAGCAAAGCGACGACGACTTGCTCGAGGTAGTCCTCGACCTGGGTCGCGTGCCAGAGGCGCGCTTTGCCGGACGAGCTGTCGCGCTGGCCGATGATGAGGTGACGGAGGCCGACCTAGAGCACGTGACGGTGCTCGTGGGGGAGTTCGGCGGCGACAACCGCGCCGGGCTTGAGCGCACGCTCCACCGCATCTCAGCCATCCGCAACCGCAGCGGCGCCGTCGTCGGCCTCACCTGCCGCGTCGGGCGCGCCGTCCATGGCTCCGCCGGAGCCATCGAGGACATCATCCTCTCCGGCAAGAGCGTGCTACTCGTCGGGCGTCCCGGAGTCGGCAAGACGACGATGTTGCGCGAGACGGCGAGGGTCCTCGCCGACCGCGCCGACAAGCGCGTCATCATCGTCGATACGTCCAACGAGATTGCGGGTGACGGCGACATCCCGCATCCCGCCATCGGGCGTGCCCGCCGCCTGCAGGTGGCCATGCCGTCGCGCCAGCACGCCGTGATGATCGAGGCGGTCGAAAACCACATGCCTGAGGTCATCATCATCGACGAGATGGGGACGGAGGCGGAGGCACTAGCAGCGCGGACCATCGCCGAACGGGGGGTGCAGCTCATCGCCACAGCACACGGCAACACCCTCGAAAACCTGCTCGCCAACCCCACGCTCGCCGACCTCGTCGGCGGGATCCACACCGTCACGCTGAGCGACGAGGAAGCGCGGCGTCGGCGCACGCAAAAGACAGTGTTAGAGCGCCGCGCTCCGCCTACGTTCGACGCGCTGGCCGAGATTCAGAGCTGGGCGCGCGTCGCCGTCCACCACGACGTCGCACAGACCGTCGACCGCGTGCTGCGGGGGCAGACGGCGATGCCAGAGATACGCACACTCATGCCCGACGGTGCCATCGAACGCAGCCACGCCGCTGCTCCGAAGAACGCGCCACCTGCTCCCGCAACGCAGGTGCGTGAGCCGAGCGGCGATGCACCTGCGCAGGCGAATCGCACGCTGCGCGTCTTCCCCTTTGGCGTCAGCACCGATCGCTTGGCGTCGGAGGGGCGCATGTCCGGCTTGAGCGTCGTCACCGTGGATACGCCGGATAGTGCGGACGTGGTCGTCACCACAAAAGCGCACTACCGGCGGCGGCCCCGGCCCATTCTCGCTGCCGAGGGGTTGGGCAAGCCCGTCTACGTGCTGCGGCGCAACGCCCTCGACCAGATTCGCTACTTCCTGCGCAGCCTCGTCGACCTGGACACGACCACCGACGATGCGACGGTCGCCGAGGCAGTATCGGAGGCAGAAGCAGGGATTGAACGCATCTCAAGGGGTGAGCACTCGGTCGAACTCGCCCCGCAAAGTGCGTTCGTGCGGCGCATTCAGCATCGTGTGGCGGAGCGCGCGCGGCGGCGCTCCGTCAGCGTCGGGCGAGAGCCGGAGCGCCGCGTCACCATCCTGGATAGCTGAGCGGCCCCCTGTTCATCTCCTTTGAAGGCGGCGACGGTGTTGGCAAGAGCACTCAGGTCGAGTTGCTCGCCACCCGGCTGCGCGCCGAAGGGCGCCGCATCGTCATCGTCCACGAGCCGGGAGGCACGGATCTGGGCGAATATCTGCGGGCGTGGCTGAAGGACGGGTCTCGTCCGTTGACGCCGGAGGCGGAGCTGCTGCTCTTTGCGGCTGCGCGCACAGAGGTGGTGCGCCGCGTCATCGCGCCCGCGTTGGCCGACGGCGCCACCGTCATCGCCGACCGCTACGCCGATTCGACGCGCGTCTACCAAGGCAGCGGGCGCGGTATCGCGAACCGCCACGTCAAAGCAGCGCTCCGCATCGCCACCGGCGGCCTTGAGCCCTCGCTCACCATCCTGCTTGATCTCGACCCTCGTGATGCGCAGGCCCGCGCCGCTACCCGCGATGCGTTGGGCATGCGCCGCAGATTCGAGGACGCGGGGTTGGGCTTCCATCGCCGCGTCCGGCGCGCCTTTCTGCGCCTCGCCGCCGCCGACCCTGTACGCTGGCGCGTTGTCTCTGCCGAGCTCACCGAGGCAGAGGTGGCGGAGGCCGTGTGGAACGCAGTGCGGGAGCGGCTCACACCCTAGCACGCAGTGGCGATTTGGCCGGCATGCCGGCACGCCTCGGGTACGCAGTCGGCGTTGCGCGCACCTTCTCTACCAGCACGAGGTGGCGAGCGCGGAGACCGGGGACGAGAGCACGCTCCACGCTGACTAGGCGACCACCCAGCCGCTCCAGCGCAACCCCTTCATTCTGCGACGCCCATGCGTCCGCGCCGCGGTAGGCAATGGCCAGCCCGCCCACTCGCACGAACGGCAGCGTCAACTCCAGCACTGTAGGCAGTGGACCGAGGGCGCGCGCCGTCGCAACGTCGAACCGCTCGCGGTAGGCGTCGCGGTGCGCCACGGCCTCTGCACGCTCAGCCAGCACGTCGGCGCCCGTCAGCGTGAGGGTGCCCAACACCTCGACGAGAAACGCGGCCTTCTTGGCCGTCGCCTCGACGAGCGTGAGCGCCCAGGCAGGACGCGCGATCTTCAGGGCCAGTCCCGGCAGCCCGGCGCCTGAGCCCACATCGATGATGCGCGGGGCACCCTGCACCCACCGTTCGATGGCAGGCAGTGCGGCGAGCGAGTCGAGGACGTGTGCGCGCCAGAAATCGTCCAAGGCGGCAAGCGAGGTCAGGTTGAGGCGCGCGTTCCATTCGGTGGGTTGGTCATGAAACGCCGCAAACGCCCCTACGTGCGCATTGCTCAACTGCAACCCCATATGGGCGGCATCCGAGGCGAAGGAGGGAGGAGGGGTGCTCACAAGCGCTCATCCTAGCAATGGCAGCCACCCGTTGGTATCATCTCGGCGACCGTCGCACCGGAAGAAGTATCGCCGCGACGCGGAGGGGTTATGGCGAACACACGCGCATTCCTGCTTATCGAAACGCAGGTCGGCAAGACCAAGGATGTTGTTGCCGGCCTCTCTGACATAGACGAAGTCGTCTCCGTTGACGTCGTAACCGGCCCGTACGATGTCATCGCCACGATTGAGGCGCCCGACCTCAGTTCCATAGGCGATGTCGTCACCAGCCGCGTCCACGGCATCGGCGGCATCGGGCGCACGGTCACCTGCCTCGCCGTCGGCGACGGCGCCTAGCACCGTGTCGGAGCCCGACTGCATTTTCTGCAAGATCGCCGCTGGCGACGTGCCCTCCCCTAAGGTCTATGAGGACGGCGAGGTGGTCGCCTTTCCTGATATCCATCCCGTAGCCCCCGTCCATCTGCTCGTCGTCCCACGGCAACATGTCGGCGCGCTTGCCGACGCCGATGGGGATTCGCGCGCCCTTGCGGGACGCTGCTTCGCCACGGCGGTCGAGGTTGCATACGCCGCTGGTCTTGCCGAGGGCGGCTACCGCCTCGTTGCCAACCAAGGCGCCAATGCAGGACAAGAGGTAGCGCACCTCCACGTTCACGTCCTCGGCGGTCGGCCACTCGGCAGTCTCGGCTAGCCATGGCGCTGAACAGCGGCCTGCCCGCGCCGCTTCAATCACGCCTTGCCACACTTCCCACCGGACTGCGCGACCATATCGAGCGTGTGCGCTCCATCGCCCGCTCACTCGCCGCAACGCATGGCGCCGATGCGGCAGTTGCCGACCTGACGGCAGCCGCCCACGACGTTGCGCGCCACCTGCCGGGTGGGCACTTGATTGAGGAGGCAGAGAGGTTGGGGCTGCGTGTGAGCGACTTGGATCGCCGGAACCCCGTCCTGCTTCACGGGCCTGTCGGCGCAGCATGGTTGCGCAACGACGGCGCTATCGACGACCCTGAGGTGTTGGAGAGCGTCCACTGGCACACCACCGGCCATCCGGCTCTTGCACCGGTAGGCCGGGTCGTCTTCCTCGCAGACAAGCTCGACCCCGCGAAGGCGCAAGCCTACCCCTATCAGGAAGAGGTGCGCGAGCGCGCATTTGCCAGTCTCGAAGAAGGCATGCTCGCCTTCCTCGAGGGAGCGTTGCGCCAACACCTTGAGAACGGGGGCGTCGTCCATCCCGCCGCCAATGACACGCGAAACGCCCTGCTACTAGGCATGGCGTGCTAGGCGCAGTGACCGCCAGTCGCTACTCCTTGTGCGCCCCCCAGCGGTTCCAGTGCGCCACTTCTGACACTGGACGCCTCGTCGTCGAGCCGTAGCGTTCCTTGTCCGGGTAGCCCACCGGCAGCGTCGCCATCAAGTCGACGTTGTCGGGCACGCCGAGCAACTCTCGTATCTCATCCTCGTGGCTGAGGCCGAGCATCGTGAGCACGGAGCCGATGCCGAGCCCACGTGCGGCAAGCAGCATGTTCTGCACCGCCGGGTAGATGGACGATCCTGCCATGGGGCTGGTCGGCTTGGGCGAACCCTCCGGGCGGACGTTGCACGGGAAGATGATGGCCGGCACCTTTTCGAACGTCTCAACGAGCGGCTTGAGGCGCGGGAAGGGCATCTCATCGCCCGGTTGCATGCGCGCCAACGCCTGCTCGTACATGTGGCCGAACTGCTCCTTGGCCAACTCGGCGATGCGGCCGATCAAGGCAGGGTCGGTAACAACGATGAAGGACCACATCTGGCGGTTGCCGCCACTGGGTGCCTTGGTGCCCGCCTCGACGATGCGGCGCAGTACGTCGTCCGGCACCGGGTCCGGTTTCAGCGAGCGAATCGCCCGCTGGGAGTAGAGCGCCTCGAACAGCCCTATCTCTTGCTCAGCCACGTAAGACCTCCTAGGGAATACCAGCCTCAGCGCACAGTTTAGCGCGCGGGGCGAAATGGAGTTAGCGCACCATCGCGCGCACCAGCTCCGCCACATCGTCCGGAGCGGCGGTTTGTGTGGCACCGTCAAGACGGTGCCGCAGCTCGACGACGCCATCGCGCAGGTTGCGCGGGCTGACGACTAAGCGCACAGGCAGGCCTATGAGATCGGCGTCGTTGAACTTGACTCCTGGCGACTCCTCGCGGTCGTCGTAGAGCACGTCGAGACCGGCATCGCGCAATCGAGCGTACAAGTGCTCGGCGGCGGCGCTCACCTGCGGCTGTTCGACGTTCAGTGCGACGAGGTGCGCGTCGTAAGGCGCGATGGGAGCGGGGAAGACGATGCCGCGCTCATCGTGGTTCTGCTCAATTGCGGCGGCAAGGACGCGCGAGACGCCAATGCCGTAGCAGCCCATGACGATGGGCTGAAGCGCACCCCGCTCGTCGGTGAAATCGGCACCGAGCGCCTCGGAGTAGAAAGTGCCGAGCTTGAAGACATGGCCGACCTCGATTCCGCGCACGGCCCTGAGCGTGCCGCCGCCTGGCGCGCCGTGCCCCTCTTGCGCCGTCGCGATGTCCACGACTTCGTCCACGCTGAAGTCGCGCGGGTAGTTGGCGTTGCGATAGTGCTTGCCCTTGACATTGGCGCCAACTGCAAAGTTTGCTCCCTGGAGCAGCGACGTATCGCCAAGCGTGCGGACGCCGGACAGGCCTATGGGCGAACAGTAACCTGCAATCAGCCCCGCATCGCGCGATTCCTCCTCCGTCGCCAAACGCAACTCGTTGGCGCGCAAATGGTTCTTGAGCTTGACCTCATTCACCTCTAGGTCGCCGCGGATGGTCACGAGGAGCGTGGTATCGTCAGCACGGTAGAACACGGCCTTGAGCGTCTGTGCCTGCGAGATGTGCAGGAATTCTGCGAGTGCGGCGATGGTCTGCACACCCGGCGTGTCGACCACTTCGAGCACCAGCGGCTCGCCCTCCGGCGCCCTGGGAGGTACGGACACCGCGCGCTCCACGTTGGCCGCATAGCCCGTTTCCTGGCACACCAGCACAACGTCTTCACCGTTTTCGGCGGGCATGATGAACTCGTGGGAGTCCTTGCCGCCGATGGCGCCGCTGTCGGCCTCGACCGCAATCGTCGGCAGCCCGCAGCGGCGGAAGATGTTGCGATACGCCTCGGTGACACGGTCGTAGGAGGCGTCTAGACCCTCGGCGTCGGCATCGAAGGAATAGGCGTCCTTCATGTCGAATTCGCGCCCCCGCAGTAAGCCGGCGCGGGGGCGCGGCTCGTCGCGGAACTTCGTCTGTATCTGATAGATGAGCAGCGGCAGGTCGCGGTAGGAGGAGGCTTTGACCTTGACTATGCTGCTCACCACCTCCTCGTGCGTCGGAGCGAGAACGAGGGGTCGCTCGCGCCTGTCGTAGAGGCGAAAGAGGATGGGGCCAACGGATGCGTCGCGCCCTGTCGCTTGCCAGAGCTCGAGGGGTTGGAGCGCCGGCATGCGCACCTCTTGGCCACCCGCGGCGTCCATCTCCTCTCGGATGATGCGCTCTATCTTGTGGAGCGAACGGAGGGCGAGGGGAAGGTACGAGTACACACCGGCGGCGACCTGCTGCATCATGCCCGCGCGCAGCATCAACCGATGGCTGATGGTCTCTGCCTCGCCCGGCTCCTCGCGCAGAGTCTTGGAGAGCAGCCGCGATACGCGCATTGGCTAATGCATCGGTGAGAACTCGGCGGGAATCAGCACCTTGTTCTCCTGGCGCAGCATCCATCCAGTGGTCGAGGGCTGCGGAGGCCAGTGCTCCTCATTCGCCGCCGAGTCCGCCCGCAGCCGGGTGCGCTCGTCCAGGCTGTCGTAGGGCCACATGTGGTAGAGCTTGTTGAGATTGGAGGCATTGGTCCACAGACCGGCTAGCGGCGAGTACTTCTCCCGCGCTTCCGCTGCCTTCTCCCACCGCTTGACCACCTCGCCGATGGTGCCGGGCATGTAGGTGTAGGTGCGCAACTCGTAGTAGTTGCCGAGTTTCTGGGGGCCCGTCCATTCGCGCATCCACGGGGTCGATGCGAGCAACTCCGACTCCATGGAGAGGATCATGTCGCCACCCCCGGGAGGCCACCTGCCCGAAGTGTCGGCGGCGAGCGCCTTGCGCGTGCTTTCGATGTGGGCAAGGCTGTCGTAGGGCCAAATGTGGATGACCTGGTTCAGGATGCCAACCTCGGTGTGCCAGAAGCCGCCGAGGCGCGAGTACTGCTCACGTACCGCGAGCGCCTCGCCGAAGAACTCTTCGTACTCAGGCACGGAGCCCGGCTTGAGCGTATAGGTGCGCAGGTCGTAAATCATAGCGCGCTCCAGCGGAAGGGTCGGGCCGTAGGCTAGTGCGCGGACGCGCATGCGTCAAACGTGCGAGCGCTACCCGGCGTCCACGCTGAGCGAGAGAAGAACCTCCGTATGCACTTCGTCGGCGAGGCTGACGACGATGCGGGCGCTGGGGACGGGCAAGCTGAGTTGTGCCCACGTCCACGTCGTTCGGCCCACCACGAACACCACGTCGCCGTCATCGCGCGCCTCAACGTCGAAGGTCAGCGGCGTCTCTATGCCCTTGATCGTTAGCGTGCCCTCCACCTGCGCCGTCACCTCTTCGCCGTCCCTAAAGCCTGCAGGCAGCGGCGTCAAGTCGCCGAAGCTTATCGTCGCGTAGCGATCGCTGGGGAACATGACGGAGCGAATGTAACGGTCGCGGTTCGACTGGTCGCTCGTCATGCTGTGCAGGTCGATGGTGATCTCTGAGGCGCCGCCATCGAGCCGCACCTCGCCGCTGAGGCTCTCCGTGCGGATGACAGCGTCGAATGGCAGCGGCACGGTCGTCAACTCTTCACGAACTGTGAAGGTGGCCTCCGAGCCATCGCCGACATTGAAGACAACGCCTTCGACCTGCCCCATTGTGCGAGGCGCAGGGGGCGCGACGGTAGGCGTATCGGCGGGCGCGATCTGTGTGGGGGTCGGGGTGGGGTCGCCGCCGCATGCCACTGCGGCCAGCAATATGGCTGGAACGACGGCAGCGCTGAACAGCCTCGCGGTTCTCGGCAGTAGCCGCATCGATTCGCTCCCTTACACCTGCCCCGCGAGCGTAACGCTCGAGCGGGGAGGCAACTCCAATCGTCCGCTCTCAGCGTCGCCGTGCCGTGCCAAGCCTGTTCCGATAGCAACTGCGACGAGCAGCACCGCGAGCACCGCCAGCCTGCGCTCAGCGACGGCGGCGCCCGATACGTAGGGCGTCAGCAGCGCCAGCGAGCCAAACGTGAGCGCGGCAATGGGAACGGTAAACGAAATCATACGCTCCAACTGGCTCTCCAGTGCAACTGCAATGAGCACCCAGACGATGAAGCCGAGCAGGTGGCCGCCGACAAACCAGCGCAGCGAGTGGGGCCGCGCCCAAGCCCACTGCCTCCACGCGCCGCTGGCGGCGGACAGCGCAAGCACGCCTGCAACGACACTGGCAGTGTTGAAGAGCGAGTCTGAGGGCGAGCGCAGGGGGAGTGAAAGCATGGCCGCCACCACCGCCACAAGCCCGCCTACCAGCAGAGACGCATTCATCCGCGCGCTACCCCATGTTGACAGGCCAGTGCAGCGGAGGACGGAAGGATGGCTACTGCGCCTTGTCCAAGCGCTTCATGAGCCGCGACTTGCGGCGTGCCGCGTTGTTGCGGTGGACGATGCCCTTGCTCGCAGCGCGGTCAAGAGCGGAAGACGCTGCCTGCACGATCGTGGATGCGGCCTCGTTGCCGGCCTCGATCGCAGCCAGCGCCTTCTTCACCGCCGTGCGCGTGCCGGAGCGGAACTTTCGATTGACGAGGCGCTTGCGCTCTTGCACACGCGCCGTTTTTCTTGCGGGCACTACTGATTTCTCCTTGCCGAATGTGCACCGGCCATTATAGGGCATACCGAAAGGCTCTCGGGCTAACCCTCCGCCAAGAGCGGAGGCTGCACTTCTTGCCTAGCGGCCGTTGCGCTTGGCGTTGGTGCGGGGAGGGGGGCGGTGGGCGACGCGCTGGACGGCGGTTACGCTCTTCACCGCCTCGATGCGCGAGAAGATGCGGCTCAGCTGTTCGATGCTGGAGACGTGCAGGCTGAAGGCAATCGTGACCGTGCCGTCGTCGCCCACGGTGGTCTGCGAGCCGCTGATATTCACACCCTCGCCTGCGACAGTGCCGGTGATGTCGTGCAGGAGCCCAACGCGGTCGAGCGCCGTCACCTCGATCCGGGTGGGGTGGGACGCAGGCGATGCGCCCCACGAGACGGGGATGAGGCGGTCGTCGTCGACACCGGCGCGCAGGTTGGGGCAGTCTTGGCGATGCACGGTGACGCCGCGGTTGCGCGTGATGAAGCCGGCTATCTCGTCGCCGGGCAGCGGGTTGCAGCATGCGCCCATGCGCGAGAGCAACCCGCCCAGACCCAAGACCGACACGCCCGTCGAGGGCTGTTCGGGGGAGGAAGCCAGCGTAGTGGCGGCGCGCTTGTCTTCCTGACTTGCCGACAGGCGCGCCGCTATCTGCGCGATGGAGACGACGCCGCTGCCGATGGAGACGTGCAACTCTTCGACGCTGTCAAGGCCGAATAGCTTGGCGACCTCCTCCTCACCTGCAGGGACGTTGAGGCGACGCAGTTCCTTCTTGAGCAGTTCGCGCCCGCGCTCGGCGTTCTCGCCCCGGCGCTGCTTGCGGTACCAAGAGCGAATAGCCTGGCGCGCGGTCGCGGTGTGAACGAAGCCGAGGTGGGTGTTCAGCCAATCAAGGCTGGGGCCGCGAGCGGCCTTGCTGGTGAGTATTTCGATGGTGTCGCCGCTGTGCAGCGGCGTGTCGAGCGAAACGAGTTTGCCGTTGACCTTCGCGCCGATGCAGCGATGGCCCAGCTCCGTGTGGATGCGGTAGGCAAAGTCGATGGGCGTCGAGCCCGCCGGCAACTCCTTGATTTCGTTCTTGGGGGTGTAGACAAATACCTGGTCCTTGAAGATATCGGTGCGGACGGACTCCAGAAACTCCTCCGTACCGGGCAGGTCCTGCTGCCACTCGAGCAGCTGGCGCAGCCACGTCATGCGCTCCTCAAAGCGCCCGTCGGCGGAGTTGCCCTCCTTGTAGCGCCAGTGGGACGCCACGCCGTATTCGGCGAGCTGGTGCATCTTGTGGGTGCGCACTTGGACCTCGATAGGCACACCGCCGATGGCGCGCACGCTCGTGTGGAGCGACTGGTAGAGATTCTCCTTCGGATTGGCGATGTAATCGTCGAACTCGCCCGGCACGGGACGCCAGAGCGCATGGACGACGCCGAGCGCGGCGTAGCAGTCGGCGACGGTTGGAACGAGGATGCGGACGGCAAAGAGGTCATAGATGTCGCCGAACTCCTTGCCCTGCGCTCTGTATGCCTGCGCCTTGCGATGGACGCTGTAGATGTGCTTGGGGCGTCCGGTGACCTCGGCATCCAGGTTTGCGCTGGCCAGCTCGTGCTTGAGGATGTCGGTGAGCTGGCGCACATAGTCCTCGCGCTCGCCGCGCCGTGCGGCGAGCAGCTTCGATATCGCGCGGTACTGGTTGGGCTGGATGTAGCGGAAGGCGAAGTCTTCGAGCTGCCACTTGATTTCGCCCATGCCGAGGCGGTGCGCAAGCGGCGCGTAGATATCGAGTGTTTCCTGCGCAATCGCGACGCGGCGGTCGGCGTCGAGCGCGTGGAGCGTCTCCATATTGTGCAGGCGGTCGGCAAGCTTGATCAGGACCACACGGATGTCCTCCGCCATCGACACGAGCATCTTTCGCAGGCTCTCGGCCTGGTGATGGTCGGCGACGAGCCGTGCATCGGCGCCATCGGCAAGCAGATCAAGACGCTGCAGCTTGGTCACACCGTCAACGAGCGTTGCGACGCTGTCACCGAACTCGCGGCGTATCTCGTCGAGTGAGATACCGCAGTCCTCGACCACATCGTGGAGCAGGGCGGCGGCAAGGGTGGTGGCATCGAGCGACAGGCCGGCGAGATAGGAGGCCACGGCGACGGGATGCTCGATATAGGGTCCACCGGAGCGGCGAATCTGGCCCTCATGCATGCGGTCGGCGTACTCGAGGGCGCGTGCTACGAGGTCCGCCTTGTCGTCCGGCAGGTACTCACTTACTCGTTCTAGCAGCGGCTGCATGGCTATCGGACCGACCTTCGACGCCCATTATAATCTGAGTGATGGCGGCCTGGTGAATGCGAGCAAGGCCGCGCCACTGCCTCCATGTACAAAGCACCTCGCGGTACCTACGACATCCTCCCCGAGCGCCAGCCCTACTGGCGATTCGTCGAACGCGCCTTTGCGGAGCGCGCCCGCGTGTTCGGCTACCAGCGCATCGACACCCCACTGTTCGAGGACGTAGACGTCTTTCTGCGTGCTGTGGGGGAGGAGACGGACATCGCGGCCAAGGAGATGTACGTATTTGCCGACAAGGGCGGCCAGTCGCTCGCGCTGCGCCCGGAGGGGACAGCGGCGGTATGCCGCGCCTTCGTGGAGCATGGGTTGCACAACCAAACGCTGCCTGTGCGCCTCTACTACCACGCGCCGATGTTCCGATACGACCGCCCGCAGGCGGGACGCTACCGCCAGTTGCACCAGTTCGGCGCAGAAGCCATCGGCGATCCCGATCCGGCCGTCGACCTCGAGATCATCCAGCTGGCGATGTCGTCCATCGAGGCGCTGGGGCTGGGCGGAATGACGCTGGTGCTGAACAGCATCGGCGACGCTGCTGACCGCGCACCGTACTTGGAGGCGCTGCGGGAGCACTTTGCTCCGTCAGTCGATGGGCTGAGCGCCGACGACAGGCGCCGTTTCGACACCAACCCGCTGCGGATGCTCGACTCCAAGGACGCGCGCATCCAGCCTCTCTTGGAAGATGCGCCGCGCAGCGCCGACTACCTGGGCGACGAGGCGCAAGCGCACTGGAACGCGCTGCGAGAGTTGCTGGCCGTTGCCGGCGTCGACTACCGCACCGACCCACGATTGGTGCGCGGACTCGACTACTACACACGCACCGTGTTCGAGGTACATCCCGCGGTGGAGGGAGCGCAGAGCGCGGTGTGCGCAGGGGGGCGCTATGACGGCCTCATCGAGCAACTGGGGGGTCCCCCGACGCCGGGCATCGGGTTCGCCGCGGGCATCGATCGGCTGATACTGAACATGGAGCGCGAAGGCGTCGACCCCGGTGCTGCACCGCCGCCAGCAGTTGTCATCCACGTAGGCGCGGGCGCAAGGGCGGAGGCTGTGCGCCTTGCCGCCGAACTGCGCGCTGCTGGCGTCGCCACCGTCGTTGCGCCAGGGCGCAGCATGCGCGCGCAGTTGCGCTATGCGTCGGCCTTAGGTGCGGTGCACGCTGCCATCATTGGCGAGCACGAACTGGAGGCGGGAATCGTGACCGTGCGCGATCTAGCGCACGCCTCGCAAGGGGAAGTGACGCGCGACGACGTCGCGGGTGTTATCGCGCGAGGGTTGTCCGGCTAGCGCGGGAAGGTCAGGTCGTAGGAGATCTGCTTGAAGCCCGTCGTGAAGGTCTGTGTCTGTGAGGACTTCACCCTGTTGCCCCAGAACTCGATGGACGCGTTGTTGTAGGTGCTGGTGGCGGAAACCAGCAGGTGGTATCTGCCGTTCGCCCCTATATCCGCCCTGACCCAGATGTCCGGCTGACCAGGCTTGCTGATCCGCGCATAGACGGGGAACTGCCCCGCTTGCGCGATGCCGCTGTCTACCCGTACCGTCCCTGAGAAGATCGTGGGCAGCGGCGGCGGCGCGGCATCGTTACCGAGGGCAGGTGGAGGCCCAAGGTTGACGAGGCCACCCAACAACTGCGGAAGCACCAGCGTCTGCAGCGAGTCGATGCCGACACCGAACGACTCCCCTGTGCTCCCGATGCCGATTTCCTCCATGAACCTATCGCTCATGCGAATGCCTAGGAGCTGGCCGTTCCGGCTGAAGATGGAGCCTCCTTCGACTCCCGCAGGAATGGGCACTGGTATTTGGAAGTAGTTGATGCCCGTATTGAGGTCGGATTCGCCGCCCAGTACGTTCGCCTGGCGCTGGTCAAGCGCCGAACCCTCAGTCGCCGGATAGCCGAACACGAGGACGTCATCTCCTATGCCGGGCGTGGTCGACCCGAACCGGTCTGAGAGGTTGAACCCGGCTTGGCCGCTAATGACCTCCAGCAGTGCCAGGTCCCACGTGTCATTGCGCCCGATAGTCCACGCTTGGCCGGACTGCCCACCGTCGGTCTCGTAGTCGACGAGGGGCGATTGACCCATGTTGCTCGAGGTGGTGAGGATGTAGCCGCGCGAGTCGATGAGCACGCCGGACCAGCGCCTTTCGCCAAGCGACAGGCGGACGGCGGACATCGTGGCGTACATCTGGGCATCTCTGACGGTGGGCGTCGGCGTCGCAGTCGGTGTGGCCGTTGGCGTCGGCGTCGGCGGTATCGGAGTCGCTGTGGGAGTAGCGGTGGGAGTCGGCGAAGGAGTCGGTGTCGCCGTGGGCGTAGGAGACGGCGTCGGCGGCGCCGGTGTCGGAGTCGGCTGCGGGGGGGCGCCGTCGCGGCAAGCGGCCAGCGCTATCAACAACGCTGCAAGTACGGCAAAGAGGATTCGAGACTTCATGCGGTTAGCAATAAGCGCCACCAGTGGCACTGCACCCCAAATCCAGCATAGGGCGCAGCCGTAGCACTATCAATACAACGCGCGTGCAATCTTGCACGATACGCCGGCGCGCGTCCCACAATTTCTCGACATATCGCATGCATGTATGCGCTAGCCCTGCCGGCGCGGTCGGGGAGTGCTCTGATACCATCGATAGGCTGATCCTAGGAGCCTGACGATGGCACGAATCGATGGCCGCGCGCCGAACGACATGCGCCCTGTATCCATTCATCCCTCATACCTCGAATTCGCCGAGGGCTCCGTCCTCATCGAGGTGGGCAAGACGCGGGTGGTGTGCGCCGTCAGCATCGAAGAGCGCGTCCCTCAGTTCCTGCGCGGCTCCGGCAAGGGATGGGTAACGGCGGAGTACGGCATGCTCCCCCGCTCCACCCTCACCCGCACCAGTCGTGAGCGTTCATCCGGCGGCGGCAGAACACACGAAATCCAGCGCCTCATTGGGCGCTCCCTGCGTTCCGTCGCGCAATTGGACAAGCTAGGGGAGCGCACCTTTACAGTGGACTGCGACGTGTTGCAGGCCGACGGGGGAACGCGAACAGCTGCGATCACGGGTGCGTACGTCGCGCTCCACCAGGCGATGCTCGGGCTGGTGCGCCAGCGCGTGCTGCATCATGTCCCGCTGAGCGCCTCCATCGCGGCGACGAGCGTCGGCATGGTTGGCAGCGAGCTTCTGCTCGACCTGTGCTATGAGGAGGACTCGGACGCAACCGTCGACTTCAACGTCGTTATGTCCGCCAAGGGAGAATTCGTGGAGGTGCAGGGAACAGGCGAGGAACAGCCCTTCTCGCGTGCGCAGATGGAGCAGATGCTGGCGCTGGCGGAGGGCGGATTGGCGCACCTCTTCGAGAAGCAGCGGGGGGCCTTGGACCAACTCTAGCGCTCACCGCCCAGCCCTACCGGACAGATGCACAGGACGACGCCTTGATACGCCGACCGACAGCCTCCACGCTTGGTGCAGCCGCACTCGTGCTCGTCGCACTCGTCGCGAGCGCGTGCATCTCGACACAGCCGACCGTGGTGGAACAGGGCGCTACGCCAGCACCCGAAACGCCGGTGCACACGGACGGGGGCGCGTTCCCCCTGCCGTCCACGGAGGTCATCGCCGGGCTGCACAACATCCCTGCCGTCGCCGAGCGCGTATCACCGAGCGTCGTCCTAGTGCGCGCATTCGTCGAACGCACCGACGCGGACGGGGAGACGGCGGAAGGGTTCTCCTCCGGTTCCGGCGTGGTCTTCGATTCGGAAGGCCATGTGATGACCAATAACCACGTCGTCGAGGGCGCCACCACCGTCGATATCGTCTTCCCGTCGGGGCAGGAGGTGGATGTGGAGGTCGTTGGCGCAGATCCCTCGACCGACATTGCCGTGCTGGAGTTCGACCCGAGGGTTGTGGAGGACCTTGCCGTGACTCCGCTGGTGCTGTCGACGGACGTCCGCATCGGCGATTGGGTGATCGCTATCGGCAACCCGCTCGGCTTCGAGGGCACGCTGACCGTCGGGGTCATCAGCGCGAAGGACCGCTCACTCCAAGTGAGCCCGAGGGTGGTTCTGCACGACCTCTTGCAAACGGACGCGGTCATCAACCCGGGCAACTCGGGCGGGCCGCTGCTCAACCTCGAGGGCGAGGTCATCGGCATCAACACGGCCATCATTCGCGGACAGCTCGCGAGCGGCCAAGAGGCCGAGGGCATCGGCTTTGCGGTCGCGACGACGACCGCCATCCCCGTAGCCGCGCAACTGATACAGAATGGGCGCGTCATCTGGCCGCGCATCGGCGTCAGCATCGACGACGTGACGCCCGTGACCGCCGCAGAAGAGGACCTGTCGGTCGATAAGGGTTTGCTGGTGCGCGGCCTCGCCCCAGACGGCCCGGCTGAGATGGCAGGCATCGAGGTGGGCGACGTCATCATCGCCATCGACGGTCATCCGGTGGAGAAGTTCAGCGACCTTCGGCGCCTGATGCTGTTCCACTACAAGGTCGGCGACTCGGTACTCATCACCGTCGTCCGCGGCGCCGTCACCCTAGACTACGGCCTCACCCTGGACGAATTGGTACTGTAGGGACTGTGCGCCTGCCCCTACCCCATTGCCCGCGCATGCGCTAGCCTCTGCGTAGACCCGAGGAGGCTACGGATGCTTAGCGCGGCGGAACTGGACTACGTCAGGAACACCTCACTCTACCGGCTAGCGGTTGCGACGCCGAGCGGCGCGCCGCATTGCGTGCCGATGCGTACGCGGCTGGACGGCGACCGCATCATCGTCGGCGGCTTCAACTTCGATATCTCCTACAAGAGGAGCGTCATCGACCGCAACCCGCGCGTGGCGTGCGTATGGGACACGGAGGAGGGCATCGGCGACGAAAGCGGCCCCGGCAACATAAAGGGCGTCGAGGTGCGCGGCACGCTCATCCCGACCGGGACCATCGTCGACGGCAGCCGCGCGTACTACCTCGAACCGTCCAAGGTGTTCTCGTGGGGTGTCGAGGAGCCCGCCTCCGAGTCGTTCGCCAAGAAGATGACTTTCGACGTCGACCACCTCACGCGGCGCGGCTCCTAGGGCGCGTTCATCGACACGAGCCGTCCCGGCCGCAGCAACACGACCGCGCGGCCCTCGTCGCGCATCACGCGGTCGTACTCATCCCAATTGGGGTGCTCCTTGCCAGCGGCGGACCGGTAGACCTCGCGCAGTTCGACGCGCAACTGCTCGGCGTCGGTGTTATCGGCACTGCGCACCTCCGCGTCACCGTCGAGTACCGCGTATCCGCGCCATCCGGGCCGCACCAGCATGAGCGCGAAACGCGTGTCGCGGGCGAGGTTGTGCGCCTTGGCTCGGCTGGTAGTGGTGGTGAAGGCTAGCCCGCCGCCGTACTTGCCAACGGTGACCAGGCTCTGCTGCGGGCGTCCGTCGCGCCGGAACGTCGTGGCGACGGCGATGTTGTTTTCGGCCAGTATTCCGTCCAACTCCTCAAGGGCCATGCTCTTCTCCTGCGTGTCGTGGGGCGAGAGTAGGCGAGCACCCCCAATTGCGTCAACGCGGCCCCGCTTCTCACCGGTCCTCCACTGGAGGGGCGCGGTTGGCGCGGTTTGACACTCCTCGCGGGGCGGTGGGAATATCGGCGCGCTATGCAGAATGGACAGGAACAGCCGCAGCTCGCGGCGGGAGTCATCAGGGTCGACGTGCGCCATACTGCGGGACGTTGGGCAGACGCCGTACGCGCCGCAAGCGATGACGAGCGCTTCCGCGTTGTGGTGCTTGGGGGCGGCTTCCCGGAGAACGAAGGGGGCGACGCGCAGATCGGCGCAGTAGCGGCGGTTGCAGCGCTCACCAAACCTGTCATTGCAGCTGTCGCCGGCCCGTGCCACGACTGGGGGCTGGAGCTTGCCCTTGCGTGCGACCTGCGGCTCGCGGATGAGCGCGCCACATTCGCTATGCGCCAACCACACCACGGCACGCTTCCTACAAACGGTGGCACGCAGCGTCTCCCGCGCATCGTCGGGCGCGCTAACGCCCTGAGGCTAGTGCTGACCGGCGAAGTCGTCGATGCGCGTACGGCCCAGGCCATGGGCCTCGTCCAAATGGTCGCGCCTCACGGCACCCTCGACGCACTTGCCGGCGAGGTCGCGGCTGCGATTGCCGCTGCTGCGCCGCTGGCCGTTGCCTACGCCAAGGATGCCATCGGCATGGCGCGCGACTTGCCGCTCGCTCAAGGCCTAGCGGCGGAGCACGACCTGAGCGTCCTCCTCCAATCGACGCGCGATCGCGACGAAGGACTGGCTGCGTGGCGCGAGCACCGTCCGCCGCAATTCGAGGGACGATGAGCGGGTTCAGCACGATTGATTTCGAGGTACAAGGCGCCGCCGCGGTGCTCACCCTGGAGCGCCCCCATGTCGTCAATGCGTTCGATACCGCCATGCGCGACGACCTCCATGAGGCGCTCTGTGCGGCGCGCGACGACCCCGGCATAGGCGGGCTGCTGCTGCGCGGCGCGGGCGACAAGGGCTTTTGCGCCGGCGCCGACCTGTCGGAGTTTGGTACGACACCGTCCCAAGTCGTCGCGCGGCAGGTGCGGCGCGAGCGCGATGTTTGGGGGCTGCTCGCCACGCTCGACAAACCCGTCGTCGCCGCGCTCCACGGCTACTGTCTCGGGTCCGGGCTGGAACTCGCGTGCCTGTGCGATATCCGCGTCGCGTCCGATGACCTCATCGCGGGCATGCCAGAGGCGTCGCTCGGGCTGCTTCCAGCAGCCGGTGGCACGCAGATGCTCCCGCGCATCGTCGGCGAGGCACGCGCGCTGGAGTTGCTGCTGACAGGCCGGCGCGTGACGGCGGACGAGGCGGTGGCGATGGGCCTCGTATCGCGCGTCGTACGCCGCGAGCGCCTGGACGACGAGGGCATGGCGACGCTGCACCGCGTGATGGACGCTCCGTGGCACGCGGTGCAGCTGGCCAAGCGCGCGATTATCCAGGGGGGTGAACTGCCGCTTGCGCAGGCGCTTGCGCTGGAGGCACGACTCGCCGAGGTCGCGCGTGCATAGCCACGACATCCTAACGCTGGCCGCCGCCATCGTGCCCGAGCGCCCAGCGACGCTCTATGACGGCAGCATACGGACGTACGCTGAGTTGGCTGACCGCGCCAACCGCCTCGCCAATGCGATGGCGCAACTGGGCGTCGAGAGCGGCGACCGCATCGCCGTCATCGACGTCAACACGCCGGAGCACCTGGAGGTCTACTTTGCCGCCGCGCGGCTGGACGCGCTCTACGTGCCACTCAACTTCCGCGGGCGGGGCGAGGAACTGGCCTCTCCACTGCGCACCGCCGCGCCCCGGGTGCTATTCGCCGGCGCACGCTATGCCGAGGCGCTGGACGGCATCCACGCGCCGCTTGAGGACACGGTACGCGTGGCATTCGGCGAATCGCCTGCGCCTGGATGGTCGGCCTATGGGGCGCTGCTCGATACGGTAGGCGACGACGAGGTTCACTTCCCCGCCGGCGAGCCGGACGAGACGGCGGCGCTGCTCTTTACGGCCGGAACGACAGGGCAGCCCAAGGCGGTGCCACTCACCCACAACTCCTTCACCTCCTTCATGCTCTCCAGCGTCGAGCCACCCGACCCCGACGCAGAGGAGCGGATGCTGCTGACACTGCCTCTGTACCACGTTGCAGGATTGCAGAGCGCACTTACCGGCGTGTACGGCGGGCGCACCATCGTCGTGCAGCGCCAATTCGAGCCGCGCGAGTGGCTGGCGCTGGTACAGAACGAACGCGTCCAGCGCGCGCTTGTCGTCCCCACCATGCTCAAGCAACTCATCGACCACCCCGGGTTCGGCGACTACGACCTCTCCAGCCTCGAGGTGCTGACGTACGGAGGCGCATCGATGCCGCCGACGGTGCTGGAGCGTGCAGTTTCAGCGCTGCCGCACGTGCACTTCATCAATGCATTCGGACAGACGGAGACGGGCTCCACGATTGCGATGGTGCCGCCGGAGGACCACGTGCTAGAGGGTGCCCCGGAGGTCGTCGCGCTGCGGCGCAAACACCTTACGTCCATCGGCCGTCCGCTGCCCGACGTCGAAGTGCGCGTCATAGACGAGCAGGGCCGCGAGTTGCCGGTCGGTGAGACGGGCGAGTTGGCCGCGCGCGGCCCACGCCTCATGCGCGGCTACTGGCAGGCGGACGCCGAAGCGCTTCCAGGGGGATGGCTGCGCCTGGGCGATCTGGGCTACATCGAAGAAGACGGCTACATCTACCTGCGGGGGCGCGCCAAGGACTTCATCAAGCGCGGAGGCGAGATGGTCTCGCCGGAGGAGGTGGAGAACGTGCTCTACCTGCACCCCGGTGTTGATGAGTGCGCCGTCGTTGGCATATTCGACGAGACGTGGGGCGAGCGCGTCGTCGCCGTTGTCGTCGCCAAGCCTGGCGCCGCGCCGACGGAGGACGCGCTGCTCGACCTGGCAGCCGAGCGGCTGGCGCGCTTCAAGCGTCCTGAGCAGGTGGTGTTCGTCGACGCGCTCCCGCACAACGACCTCGGCAAGGTGCTCAAACGCGAGCTACGCGAGCAACTGTCAGCGGGATAGCAGCAAGTCAGGCAGCGAGCGGCTCGGGCTCGGCGGCAACCTCCTGCCTTGAGGGCGCGAACTGGGGGCGCGCGCCCGAATCGTCCCAGTCCATGCCGCCGCGCGCCCACTCGTACGCCCACCCAGCCGTCATGACGAAGATGAAAACGGCAACGGCGCCGAACGCTGCCCAGCCGAGTGCGTTGACGCGCGTCGCCCACGGAAACAGGAACACGACCTCAACGTCGAAGAGCACGAAGAGAAGGGCGTAGCGGTAGTAGCGAACGTTAAAGCGCTCCCACCGCGCCTCACCGATCGTCTCCATGCCGCACTCGTACGGCGCGTACTTGATGGGATTGGGGCGGAACGGGCGGATGCGGAAACGGCTCGCCAGAAACGACAGCCCCAGCACTGTAGCAGGCACGGCCACCGCGACTACAGTCAGAATGAGCAGGAAGCCGTACTGCCGAAAGTAATCGCCCACAACGCGCCAATGCTAGGCAGCAGTGAGCGCGCGCGTCAAGCAGCCCCGCGCCGTCTTGGGCTTGGCCGCTCGAGCCGTTAGACTCCGGCGCGATGCCCGATCCGCTGAACGGACGTATCGACTTCTGGAACATCGGCTACCCGCTCGGGGCCGTTGTCTACCTGACGGGCGTCATCGCGTTGGGAGCAATCCTGTGGGGGCTGTGGCACCGGTCGCGCTACTGGCGGCTTGGCAGCGGCAACCCCGACTTTGGCGGGTGGCGCGTTCGCTTGGGCGCGTTTGTTCGCTGGCTCTTCGTCGACGCCTTCGGCCACCGCCGCTTCGTCCAGAGCGAGCGGCTGCCCGGGCTCATGCACGCGTTGATTTTCTGGGGCATCCTGCTGCTCTTCGTCGCAACGACGCTGAGCGCAATCGAATTCAACGCCGAGTACTACCTCGACTGGGTGGTGCCGACCGTCCGCTGGTCGCTCCAACTCGAACTGGTGTGGGACCTGGCGGGGCTAGCGCTGATGAGCGGGCTGGCCATCGCCGCGTACCGGCGCTACGTACAGCGCCCCGAGCGGCTGAACACGCTGCTCGACAACGGGGTGCTGCTCGCCCTGCTCTTTGCGATGGCCGTGAGCGGCTTTCTCCTCCAAGCGCTGCGAATGGCGGCGACGGAGATGGAGCCGGCGAGTGTGCTCTACAACCCAAGCGCCGCGCCGTGGTCGCCCATCTCATACGTAGCCGCGCTTGCGATGCGCAGTACGGGCGCCAGCGTATGGAACATGGAGGCGGCTCACTTTGCGCTGTGGTGGGCGCATGCTGCCCTGATGTCGGCCACGTTCGTCTATGCGGCGTGGCGCTTCAATCTACTCATGCACGTCTTCGTCGCGCCGCTGGGCATCTTCATGCGCGCGAGCGTCACGCGCCCCAAGGGCGCGCTGCGTCCGATGGGCGACTTGATGGCGCTCGATCGTTTCGGAGCGGGCGCAGTCGGCGACCTCACCTTCAAGCAACTGGTCGACCTCGACGCCTGCACCAACTGTGGGCGCTGCCAGGATCAGTGCCCGGCGTGGGCGAGCGGCAAGCCGCTGTCGCCGCGCCAGCTCATCCAAGACGCCAAGGCGCACATGGCGGCGCAGTCGCCGTCGCTGCTCCGCGGCCACGACGCCGACGCACACCTCGTCCATGACGCGGTCACCGACGAGGTGCTGTGGGCGTGTACGTCGTGCCGGGCCTGCGTCCAAGCGTGCCCCGCGGGCATCGAGCACATCGACACCATCGTAGACATGCGCCGCTTCCTGACGATGGAGGAGGCGTCGACACCCGGTGCCGCGATGGAGGCGCTTCTGTCGATGGAGCAGCGCGGCCATCCGTGGCGCGGCACGCAGGCGACGCGCACCGATTGGATGGCGGATGCGGGCGCCGTTAGCATGGCCGACGATCCCGACCACGAGGTGCTGCTGTGGGTGGGCTGCACCGCCGCGCTCGACGAGCGTTCGCAGCGCGTTGCCAAGGCGATGGCTTCCGTCCTCAAAGTCGCCGGAGTCAAGTACCGCGTACTCGGTAACGAGGAGGCATGTACGGGCGACCCCGCACGGCGGCTGGGCAATGAGTACCTGTACGAGACGTTGGCGCGCCGCAACATCGAGACGCTCCAGCGCTACGGCGTGCGGAAGGTGCTCACCCTTTGCCCCCACTGCTTCAACACCATGCGCAACGAATACCCGCAATTCGGCGGCGATTTCGAGGTGCAGCACTACACCGAGTACGTCGCGCAGTTGGTGACGGGCGGGCGCATCAAGCCGCTTGCTCCCATCGAACGCAGCGTGGCCTACCACGACTCGTGCTACCTCGGCCGTCACAACGACGTGTACGAGCCGCCCCGCGCGATAGCACGCGCCATTCCCGGCCTCCAGCTGGTTGAGATGGGGGAGGGACGGTGCCGCGAGCGCGGCTTTTGCTGCGGCGCGGGCGGCGGGCGCATGTGGATGGAGGAGGAGGGGCAGCGGGTCAACCACATTCGCACCGACCACTTTCTCGAAACGCAGGCCGACACCGTGGGCGTCTCGTGCCCCTTCTGCCTGCAGATGATGGAGGAGGGCATCAGCGCCAAGGGTGCCTCCGAGGCCAAGTCGGCCAAGGACCTGCTTGAACTGCTGGCGGAGAGCCTGGAGGAGAAGGGCTAGGCCAGATCCGCATGGCGCGAGTTGGGCGGCTGCGCTAGGGTTGCTCCATGGCCTACGCCAACCCCATGGACAGGTTGCGCGCGCTCCGCAAAATCATTGCGCTCGAGCGGGCGAAAGACTTCCAGAACTGCGTCGTCGGCGGCGGCCTCGATCGCTTTCTGGCAACGATCAGCCGGGACACCTTGCACCCCGCCGTCCGCTCGCTTGCGGAGCGCGGGATGCTGAACATCGACTACGGCGCGCTGGACGTCGAACGGCGGCGGCGTTGGGCGGAGGAGGTGGAGCGGCTGCTGTCGGCCCTTACGCCAACGCCAGGCACACCGAAGCGCGCGCGTGCGCCACGCCCCAATGCGCCCAGGCGCCAACCTGCGCCACCGTCTATCGACCTCGATTCGCCTGTTGTCGCGCTGCGCTCGGTGAACGCAAGCCAAGCGGAGCGGCTGGCGAAGTTAGGCGTAAAAGCGGTACGCGACCTCGTCTGGCTCTTCCCCAATCGCCACATCGACTACTCGCAGCGCTGCACCATCGCGGAGCTGACGCCGGGCGTCGAGCAGACCATTGTCGTGGAACTGTGGGACGCCCACGAACTAAAACTCGGCCGGAAGGGCAGGCTGCACGCAACCGAAGCCGTCGTCGGTGACGACACCGGTACTCTGCACGTCATCTGGTTCGGCCAATGGTGGGTCGCCAATGCCCTCAAGAGCGCCTTGACCCGGGCTCAGCGCGAGGCTAAGGGGAAGGCGCATCTCGTCCTCAGCGGCAAGATGACCGTCTTCAACGGCAGACCGCAAATGGAGTCGCCTGAATGGGAGGTGATGGAGGATCCCGACACCGCTTCGGCTATCCACACGGGACGCCTCGTACCCGTCTACCCCGGCACCAAAAAGATCGCCGATCGGACGACCCGCCGCATCGTGCACGAGGCGCTCGACGCCATATTCGGCACGGAGGACGCCCGCCGCCCCAACCCCATCGACGAGCCCCTGCCAGACGACGTCCGAGACCGCCACGGCCTCATGCCCATCGACCAGGCGCTTCTCCAGTCGCACTACCCGGACAGCTGGGCTACGAAGGAGGAGGCGCGATACCGGCTCGCGTTCGATGAGCTGCTTGTCTACATCATGGCGGGCGCGGCACGGCGGCAGGTCCAAGGCAAGCCCAAGGGCGCAGTGCCTTTCCAGGGCAAGCGCGAAGTCGTCGAATCCTTCCTGCACTCGCTGCCATTCGAGTTGACCGGCGACCAGAAGCGGGCGCTCGACGAGGCGATGGCGGACATGGGGCGATCGGAGCACGCCATGAGCCGCCTGCTCCAAGGTGACGTCGGCTCGGGCAAGACGGTGGTCGCGCTCGCGCTGCTGCTGCTAACCGTTGCCGGGGGCTACCAGGGCGCTATCATGGCGCCGACGGAGGTGCTGGCCGAGCAGCACTACCTGAGCGTGCAGCGCCTCCTGGGCGGCCTTACGCAATCGGCGCGCGAGTCGAACTGGTTCACCGTCTACGTCGACCCGCACCCGCAGCCCATCAGCATCGGCCTGCTCACCGGATCTACGCGCACAAAGGCGCGGCGCGGACTCTACGAGCGCGTTCGCAACGGCACGCTCGACATCCTCATCGGCACGCATGCGCTGATACAGGAAGATGTGGAAGTTCCGCGCCTGGCACTGGCGGTAGTGGACGAGCAACACCGTTTCGGCGTAGCCCAGCGCGCCGCCCTGCGCTCCAAGGGCGCATCGCCCGATGTCGAGCCGCACCAGCTCGTCATGTCGGCCACGCCCATCCCGCGCACGCTCTCTCTCACGCTCTTCGGTGACCTCGAGATGTCGACCATCCGCGAGATGCCCGCTGGACGCCGCCCTATCCAGACGCACCTCGTTCGGCCGGAGTTGCGCGATGGCGCGGAGCGCTTCCTGGTGACTCAGGCGCAGCACGGACACCAATCGTTCGTCGTCTGCCCCCTTATCGAAGAGTCGGAGGCGGTGCAGTCTCGCGCGGCGACGGAAGAGTACGAACGCCTGCGCCACGGGCCGCTGCGCTCACTTCGCGTGGGGCTGCTGCACGGGCGCATGCCCGTTGTAGAGAAGCAGTCGGTCATGGAGCAGTTTCGCGCGCACCAGCTCGACGTGCTGGTGGCGACCTCGGTCATCGAGGTGGGCATCGACGTGCCCAACGCCACGGTGATGCTCATTGAGGGCGCCGAGCGGTTCGGCCTCGCCCAGCTCCACCAGTTGCGCGGGCGCGTCGGGCGCGGGGCTGAGCAGTCCTTCTGCCTGCTTGCGGCGGAGTCGCACAGCGAGGACGCGCAACAGCGGCTGGATGTCATCGTGCAGTCGAACGACGGCTTCGAGATAGCAGACGCGGACCTGCGGCAGCGCGGCCCAGGCGACTTCTTCGGCACGCGCCAATCGGGGCTGCCCACCCTGCGGATGGCGCGCCTCGACGATGGAGGCCTGCTACCCGACGTGCGCGCCGAGGCACATGCCATTCTCGCTCGTGACCCCGAACTGACCGACCACCCCCACCTCGCCGCCAGCGTCCGCCGCTACACCTCGCAGATAACCGATGAGCTAGGCTAGCGGCCCGGGGTAAAATGAGTTCCTCGGTGCTTGCAGAACGATGACTGACCAATTCACCCGCATCGCAAAGGTTCGCGATCTCGAGGACGGGCAGATGCGCCTGGTGCGGCGCGGGTTTGAGCACATCCTTCTCGCCCGCGTCGAAGGGTGCTTCTACGCACTGGAGGAATTCTGCTCCCACGCAGGCGGCACGCTGAGCACCGGGACGCTCGACGGCTACGAGGTCGTCTGCCCGCTCCACGGTGCGCGGTTCGATGTGCGCACCGGCAAGCAGAGCGTCGGGCCGGCGCTCGCCGACCAGCCCACCTACTCAGTGCGCATCGAGGGAGACGACGTGCTGGCCGGACCCATGAGCGATGCATCGGGGCTGGGCGCGGCCTTTAGCGAGTAGGCATGCAAGCGCCCCGCTACCACGAGACGCAGCGCTTCGCAGCACACTGGCCCTACGTGCTTGTGGTGCTCGCGACCATCCTTGGGGCCTGCTTCTACACATGGGGCATCATGCGCCAACTCGTTGCGGGCGTGCCGTTCGGCTCCAACCCCGCGCCCGATGGATTGCTCATCGTCATCGCTCTCATCATGTATCCCGTCGCCGCCTACTTCGTCGCACAATTCTTGTATGGCTACGTGGCGTTGGAGGTGCGCGGCGATGCCATCGCCTGGCGCTTTGCGCCCATCCACCGCACGTGGCGCAGCGTGGCCTTTGACGACCTCGTCGCTTGGCACGTACTGCGCTTCAACCCGCTACGCTACGGCGGGTGGGGCTTGCGCCGCGACTTCATCAGCGACGGGTGGTGCTACACCGTTTGGGGCAGGCAAGGTTTGCTGCTTAGGACCAAGGATGGGCGTGAGCGCCTCATCGGCACGCGCCGCACACACGAACTGGCCGCCGTGATGACTGCCGCCGCCGGGCCGGAGTCGGCCTAGCGTGGCGGCGCCCCTCGCCCACGTCCGCGCCGTCCTGTTCGACCTCGATGACACCCTGCTCGACACCTACTCGGCGCGCACGCGCGCCATTGCCAGCGCCTTCGCCGACGCGGGTGTCACCGAGCCGAGGGCAGACGCGTTCATGGAGCGGTACAACGGCTTCGGTTTCGACAGCGTACTGCTGGAGGTTGAGCGAGCGCACGGCGGAGACCTCGGCCTGATGGAGGCGTATCGCCACGCCTACGCGCTCCGGGAGGCATCGCAGGTGCGTGCGTTTGAGGGTATCGCCGAAATGCTGGAGTTGCTTGCCGGGGCGGAGCGGCGCCTCGGCGTCGTCACCTCGAAGGCGGGCTACCGCAACTTCGAGGGTGCGCGATTGGGCGCGACCTACGAATTGGAGGTAAGCGGCCTACTGCGCTACTTCGACGTCGTGGTCAGCGCGGACGACGTGACGCGCCTCAAGCCGGACGCAGAGCCGGTGGAACGCGCGCTGAAGAACCTGGCCTGTGCACCCACCGACGCCGTGATGGTGGGCGATTCGACGTCCGATTTCGGCGCAGGGCGCTCGGCGGGCGCGTGGGTATGCCACGCGCGCTGGGGCGGCCGTTCGCCTGGCCCCGAATTTGAGGGCGCCGAACCTCACTACGCGGTCGACACCCCCGGGCAACTTGCGGCGCTGCTAGGGGCGGGAGGCCGTTGACGGGCGGCGCAGGGCGCGGGGACAATCGGCGCACGGAGGTGGGTATGCGCGAAGTCGTCATCATCGCGGGCGCTCGGACGCCCATCGGCAAGTTCGGCGGCGCATTCGCAGGGATGGATGCGTCCGAGCTAGGCGCTGTTGCCATCCGCGCCGCCGTCGAACGTGCCGGCCTGAGGCCGGAGGCCGTCGACCAGGTCATCATGGGCCACGTCATTCAGGCGGGCGATTCTGGCTACATGGCGCGCAAGGCGGCGCTCGGTGCGGGCTTGCCGGAGACGACGCCTGCGATGACCGTCAACCGCGCCTGTTCGTCAGGCCTGGAGGCCATCAACCTCGCCGCGCACGCCATCATGGTCGGAGATGCTGATGTCATCGTCGCTGGCGGTGCGGAGTCGATGAGCAGCGTGCCTCACCTCCTGCCCAGCACGCGCTTCACGGGGCTCCGCTACGGCGACGCAACGCTCATCGATGCGCTGACGCTCGGCCTGTCGTGCCCCATCTACGACTATCACATGGGCGTGACAGCGGAGAACGTTGCGGAGCGCTACGAGGTGAGCCGTGAGACACAGGACCGGCTCGCGCTCGAGAGCCACCGCCGCGCCGTCGCCGCGCAGGAGGCGGGGTACTTCGAAGCGCAGATAGCGCCTGTCGAGGTAACGCCCGCACGCGGCCCAGCGCATGTCGTTGGGCGCGACGAGCATCCCCGCGCCGACACGAGCATGGAGAGGCTTGCGGCGCTTGCGCCGGCCTTTCGCCCCGGCGGCACGGTGACAGCGGGGAACGCAGCCGGCATGAACGACGCCGCAGCCGCCGTCGTGGTCGCGTCCGCCGATTGGGCACAGGCGCACGGCCTCAAGCCGCGCATGCGGTGGGTCGGACGCGCCGTCGCGGGCGTTGACCCCGCCTACATGGGCACAGGGCCGGTGCCGGCGACGCGGCGCCTGCTGGAACGCACCGATGCCTCGCTGGCCGACATCGACCTCATCGAACTGAACGAGGCGTTTGCTGCGCAGGCAGCCTACGTCATCCGCGAATTGGACTTGGACGAGGCCAAGACCAACGTCAACGGCAGCGGCATTTCGCTCGGCCACCCTCTCGGTGCGACCGGCGCAATCATGGCCGTCAAGCTGATGGACGAATTGGAGCGGACGGACGGGCGGCTCGGCCTCGCGACACTGTGCGTCGGAGGCGGGCAGGGCGTCGCCACCCTCTTCGAGCGCGCGAGCTAACGATGGCGTCAGGTCGCCGTATCGTCGTCATCGCCAACCGTCCCCCGCAGTGGCTCGGCTCACCCCAGCTGGAACGGCTGCGCGGCCTCGGCGACCTGACGTTTTACGACGACGTGCCAGGCGACTTGGGAGAGCAGATCGAGCGTGCCAGGGATGCGGAGGTCGTCATCACCCCCGTTATCGTGCGTTGGACAGACGACGCCTTCGCCGCGCTACCCAACCTGCGGCTGATATGCCTCGTAGCCATCGGTACCGACTCTATCGACTTGGCTGCGGCAAGACGGCGTGGCGTACTTGTGGCCAACGTGCCGGGGCGCACCGCGGGGGTTGTCGCCGAGCATGCGCTGGCACTGATGCTGTCCGTCGCCCGGCGCACTGCCGAGGAGACGGCCGCCATCCGCCAAGGCGAATGGCGGCAAGGGCGCAACGTCTTCCTGCGCGGCAAGACGCTCGGCGTCGTCGGCGCCGGTCATTCGGGCACGCAGATGGCACGGCTCGGGCGAGCCGTCGGCATGGATGTCATCGCATGGACGTTCAACCCCTCGCTTGAGCGTGCGCAGGAGCTTGGCGTGCGCTTCGTGGAACTGGACGAACTGCTGGCGGCGGCGGACGTCGTCAGCCTGCACGTCCGCCTGAGCGATGCGACGCGCCACCTCATCGGCGAGCGCGAGCTGGAACTGATGAAGCGCGACGCCGTCCTCGTCAACGTCGCGCGCGGTGGCGTCGTCGACACGGACGCGCTGGTGCGCGCGCTGGAGGCGGGGCGGTTGATGGGCGCGGGCCTCGACGTATTCGAGCAAGAGCCACTGCCGTCGGGGCACCCGCTGCTTCGCTTCGAGAACGTCGTTGCCACGCCGCACGCCGCCGACAACACGCCTGAGGGCATGGAGTTCCTCAACGAGGGCGCCGTGGACAACGTCGGCGCCTACCTCTCCGGCGCACCTACGAACTTGGTGTAGCTGCCGCAGGGGAAGGGCCGTTTGAAGGGTATCCTATGCGCATGGCAGCGGGGCATGGCGTTGGGTAAGGGTGGGCCGTTGACACAGGCCGCCAGGTTCGCGGCCGCGCTGATGCTCGCAGTGCTTGCGCTGGGTGCTTGCTCCGCGCCTGCGACCGATTCCACACCCCCACCTGATATCGAAGCGACCGTTCGCGCCGTCGTCACGGAGGCGCTGCGCAATCAGCCGACACCTCCATCAGAAGCTGCACCTCCTCCGAACATCGAAGCCACGGTGCAGGCGCTCATCAATGAAGCGTTGCGCAACCAGCCGATACCTACTCCTACGCCCACTGCCACGCCAACCCCTCGGCCAACACCAACGCCTACTCCCTCACCGACGCCAACCCCAAGGCCGACAGCCGCAGCATCGCCAACCCCCACCCCGCTGGTCGACATCCCGACGACAGCGGCGAGGGTGCGGCCAAGCGTCGTCAAAGTCACCGTCTCTTCGCGCAGGGGCTCCGGCGTCATCGTGGAGGTAGGGCCCGGCGACGGGGCCTTCGTCGTGGTCAGCGATCACGTCATCCTTGACAGCGACGACGTGGCCATCCGGGTCGGTGACGACACCGACTACGACGGGTTGGTACTGGGCCGCAGCGTTGCGAAGGACCTGGGCCTGGCCTGGATATGCTGCTCCAAAGACTTCGTTGCCGTGCCGCTCGCCGACACCGCCACCCTGCCGTCCGGCGCCTCCCTGTTCGCGATGGGCTACCCGTTGGGGGTCAGCCAGGCGACCATTACGCGCGGCGTCATCTCGCGCACCTTCCACGACGAAGCCGACGGCGTGAACTACGTCCAGACCGATGCGCCCATCAATCCGGGGGACAGCGGCGGCCCGCTCTTCAACCTTGCAGGCGAAGTTGTCGGCATCAACACTGCGTCATTAGACGCACGCGGTCGGGCATACCGGTAGAGGGCGTTGGCCTCGCCATATCGGCGGAGACGGTCGCGGAGGCGCTGCCGCAGCTGAGAGCCGGCAGATCCCACACCGGCGCGGTCGGCCCGGTGCGCGGCGCGTTGCCGCATACGGCGGATACGGTCAGCAGCCTTCCTCTGGGCTTCTGGGGCGCCGATGTGGGCATGGCGGCAACGTTCAGGAATCCCTATCTCCCGTCGGAAGGCGGGTGGGACTACGGTTTCCGGTTCCGCGCCCTTGGAACCGAAGGCGCGCATGTAGTCGGCGTCACTTCGGTCGGCCGCTGGTTCCACTACCTCGAGGAAGCCGGTGGAGGCCGTCGTCTGCTGGCCGAGGGTCCGGCGCCTGGGATCCGCCTCGGCACCGGCCTCGGAGGTGCGCTAGCCGCGAACAGGCTGTTCCTCGTCGCGTCACGGCACCAGGGATGGCTGTTTGTCGATGAGGTTCTGATTGCCGAGCTCGACCTCAGCGAAGGCTCTCCAACCGGCAGCGTCAGCGCAGTCGTCGGATACCTACCGGAGAATCGCTCGGAGGGCAGCTCGACGTCGGTGCATGAATTCAGGGCCGCGCCTCCCAATATCCCGATCGCAGGGTCCGAGATCATCAATAGCGGCGGTGCAGCATTCGGCGGCCGTGCAAGAGACTTCGTCGCCCGCGTCACGCTCTTTACCCCCGACACCAGCGGCCCGTGGGACTACGGATTTGAGCTAGGCGCGACACAGCGCTTCGTCGTTGGCAGCGACGGCACCTGGCTCCACCTCGCCAGGGAGAGCACGTTCCCTTGGCAGGTGGTCACTTCCGGGCACGTGGCGTTCGACCGCTCGGCAGGAACCACCAATCACCTGCTCTTGGCGGTCGTCGGCAATTCAGCCCAGGTCTACCTGAACGGGAAGGCCGTCGCGCGCGTCGACCTCGGCGCGGGGGCTGGCACCCGCACCGTGTTCGTACGTAGCGGGATGCTCCCGGAGACCGCGGCGGCGGACTACAGGATCCGCTACCGCGACTTCCAGGTGTGGCCGCTTGGGTAGCGGCACGCGCCACCCAAGCGCCTCATTGCAGGACGAGCCGTAAGGCTACCCCAGGAAGCGGCGCAACTGTGCGGCCTCTTCGATGTAGTGCGGCACATTGACGGTGGCGGACTGTCGAAGGCCCGCCCATATCGCCGTCGTTAGGCCCTCGTGGACGCGGTCGCGCTCTTCCGCATAGCCGGACGCGATCTTGACGTATGGCTCGCCCAGGAGTTCGCGAATGCGCGACTCGTTGGCGTAGCGCAGCGCCGCAGCAAGGTCGTCGTCAAATGAGGGGTATGCCTCGCGTACGAACGCCATGTCATCGGCATCGAGCGCGGCGAGGCCGAGAAGCTCCGGGGGCACACCGATCGAGTAGAGCGATGCGGCGAACCCGATGGCGCGCGGCAGCGTCACGTCATCGCCGTTGCCGCCGAGCGAGCGCCCGTAGCCGAATAGGCCTACGTGCAGCTTGCGCTCTCGCCGCTTGGGTATCTGCGTGGACGCCTCCATGATGATGGGCGTCAACGCCCGAACCTGCGCCTGGTAGGCCGCTGAAGTCCTGGCGATGATGGCCTGCGCGCGCTCCTCATCGATCGGCTGCGCCCGGGTGCGCTCGCGCGCCATGATCTGGCTAATGGCCGCCGCCACTTGCTCCGACGGATGGTCGAACTTGAAGGCCGACTGGATGGTGAAGGTGTGCGCGCTGGGGTACTCGCGGAAGGCGCGCTCGACGTTCAGCGGGCTCAGGTGTCCCCGGAACGGCACCGCACCCGCCCCAATGATGGGATAGAGCGGGATGCCCACCTCGTGCTCCAGCCTGTCCAGCCGCGCCAGCCCTATCTTGAGCATCAACTCGGCGGCCACCACGCCGAAGTTCAGCGCGGGGTCGCTGCGCGCCAGGAAGACGCGCTGGTACGGAACGTCCGTCGTCTTCAAGAAGTCGCGCACGATCACGTCGCACGTCGTCATATGGTCAAGATCCTCGATGAGAGGAATGACCCGAACGCGCTTGGGGAAGAACTCGCCCACCCAGTCTTGCACCGTCGTGTTGCCGCGCAAGGGCTGGCGCTCCTGACCCACGATGAAGGTCCGGTAGTAGGCGTCTACGAGCGCCAACTCCTCCGCCGACGTCGTGAAGGGCAGGATGATCTCCTGGATGGGCGCGTCGATGTCATCGCCGTAGAACTCGTGCGCAACGTCCCACGCCTTGGGAACGCTCTGCAGCGCCTCCACCATCGACTTGCGCATCTCCAGTTCGATGCGCGGATTGGGCACGCGCAGCGTCAGGATGCAGTCCGTCCCCAGGCGGCGCTGGCGCTGGAAGAAGTTGGGGTGGCCGGTGAGGAGCTTCTGGACGACCTGGTTGTCGGCCTCCTTACCCTCCGAGTCCCACATCTGCTCGTCGCAGCCGAGGCTGAAGACCTCGACCGCCTCCATGATCTCGCCTTCGCCCTTCAGGACGCCGCCGGACGAGTAGGGAGCAACAAAGGCGTTGTCGGGGTGCTGCGTGCTCATGCACTTGGGGATGAGGGTCGTCATGGTGTCCTGCTTGGCGCTGCATCAATCATAGCGGGTGTTCGAATTGCGTGCTATGCAGGATTGCTGTTTTTCTGGCAATTCAGAATTCAACTATTCTTGACAACAAGAAATCCGGCATATAGCCTTGCCACCGCATACCGGTGTGCCTATGTCAGACCCGCGGCAGCCAATGATACTCACGGTCGCCAACCAGAAGGGCGGCGTTGCCAAGACGACCACCTCCGTCAACCTCGCAGCTTGCTTTGCCGAGCAGGGCAAGCGCACCCTCCTCGTCGATATGGACCCGCAAGGCGGCGACGCCGTCTGCCTCGGCATGGACACGACTGTCCTCGAACGCTCCGTCTACGACGCGCTCGTCAAGCCCGCTGTTGCGGTGAGCGACGTGCTGGTCAGTACCAACTTCGGCTTCGACCTCGCCCCCGCCAACATCGACCTGGCCGGCGCGGAGATCGAACTGAAGCAGGCGCTCGCTGCCGAGACGGTGCTCCAACGCCGCCTTAGGCCGCTACACGAACTATACGACGTCATCGTCATCGACACGCCCCCTTCCCTTGGCATCCTCACCGTCAACAGCCTGACCGCTGCCACCGAGATACTGATTCCCATCGCGTGCGAGTACATGGCGCTGCGGGGGCTGCGGATGCTGCTCGACACGGTCGAGAGCGTCAAAGAGGTGACCAACCCCAACCTGCACATCCTCGGCATCCTCGCCACGCGCTACGACGCGAGGACGGTAAACGGGCGCGAGGTCTACCAGTACCTGGGTGAGTTCGCGGAACGCGAGGGGCTGCGGCTCTTCCCCCATGTCATCCGCCAGTCCGTGCGCTTCATCGAGGCGCCCGGCTACCAGACGCCGCTCGTGCTGTGGCGTCAGAACGTCGACGGCGCTAAGCAGTACCGTAACGTCGCTAGGGAGATCATCAATGGCTACTAAGGGCAAGCGGCCAAGTTTTGCATTCCCCGAGCTCGAGAGCCGTGGTCGCCGCACCATCCTGCGTTCCGCTGAGGAGGTGCATGCCGAATTGGAGGCGCTCGACCGCACTGCTGTAGAGGTCGACGCGGCTCCAAAGCGCGTCAAGGTTACCTACCGCTTCCTGCCCGAGGCGGTCGAGGCGGTCGAGGACATCCGCCGCCTCTTGCGGCGCAAGCACGGCGTCCGCAAGGTCAACCGCGAAGACATCGCCCAGGCTGCCGTCCTCGAAGCGCTACGGCAGTTGGAGGAGTACGGCGCGGGCTGCTTCCTCGTTGACCAGTTCGGCGGCACCGAGGCCGACGACTCCTAGGACGTGCGCGGCGCGACGAACCCCGCCTTCCTGCGCCACTTGGGCGCGACCTTCACCCACAACTCCACGTACACCGGCCGGCCGAGCCGCTCCTCGATGGCCGCTCGTGCCTCTACGCCCACTGCGCGCAGTGCCTGCCCACCGCTCCCAATCAGCAGCCGTTTCTGCGACTGCGCGTCAACGTAGATGACAGCACGGACCAGGTCGCGCTCGTCCGCGCCGCGCCGCGCGTACTCCTCCACGTCCACTGCGACGTAGTAGGGGATCTCGTCGCGGTAGTGCTCGATGACGCGCTCGCGGATGGCCTCGGCGATGAAGAACTCCTCCGGCCTGTCCGTCAGCGTCTCCGGCGCAAAGATCGCCTCCTGCTCCGGCAGCACGGCGGCCAGCGCGGCGGCCAGTGTGCCAACACCATCACCAGTGAGCGCGCTCAGCGGCACGATCTGTCGGAACGGGTGCGCTTCGGTGTAGGCCGCCATGATGGGCAGCAGCCGCGCCTTGGCCGTGGTGTCGACCTTGTTGAGCGCGAGCAGCGCCGGCGCGCGCGACTCGCGCAGCTGTTCCATGAACTGCCGCTCGACGTCGCCCGGCATGCGCGGCTCCGCGACGAGCACGGCAAGGTCGGCCTCGGCGAAGGCGGATGCCACCTGCCGCGCCATCGCCGCATCCAGCTCGTCGCGCCCCTTGCGCAGGAAGCCCGGCGTGTCGAGCAACGCGGCCTGAAAGCCCTCGCCGTGCAGCACGCCGAGCAGCTTGTGGCGCGTCGTGTGCGGCTTGGCGCTGACGATGGACAGCTTGTGTCCCACGAGCGCGTTCAGCAGCGACGACTTGCCCACGTTGGCGCGTCCGACGATGGCCACAAACCCACTGCGAAAGGTCATGGGGCAATTATGGAGGATGAGACGCTGGAGCGGGCGATGGGATTCGAACCCACGACAGCCTGCTTGGGAAGCAGGTACGCTACCACTGCGTCACGCCCGCGCCGCCGCCATTGTAGCCGCCTCACTCTGACCCTGCCAGCCTGCGCGGTCGCCTGCGCGGCCATACGGTAAACTAGTAGGCACGCCATGTCGGACGTCACGCTGTACGACACGACCCTGCGCGATGGGTCGCAGATGGAAGGGATTAGCCTCTCCGTCGAGGACAAGCTGCGCATCGCGGGGCGGCTAGACCAGCTCGGCATCCACTACATCGAGGGCGGTTGGCCGGGCGCCAATCCCAAGGACGACGAGTTCTTCCGCCGTGCGGGCGCCCTCAACCTTGCCCACGCATCCCTCGTCGCGTTCGGGGCGACGCGACGCGCCAACTCGGAGCCGGAGGCCGACGCGAACCTACGCGCCCTGCTCGCGTCCGGCGCGCCTGTCATCACCATCGTCGGCAAGGCGTCGGAGATGCAGGTCACCCGCGTCCTCGAAACCTCGCTTGAAGAGAACCTGGCGATGATCCGCGAGTCGATCGAGCACCTGCGCGCGGAAGGGCGCGACGTGATATTCGACGCGGAGCACTTCTTTGACGGATACGCCGAAAACCCCGAGTACGCGCTCGCATGCCTGCGCGCAGCCGCAGAAGCCGGAGCCGAGTACGTCATTCTGTGCGACACCAACGGCGGTACGCTTCCCGTCGACGTCTTCGCTGCCACGCAGCACGTGGTGAGCGAGGTCGCAGCGAGCGTCGGCATCCACTGCCACAACGACGCCGAGGTTGCGGTGGCCAACTCTATCGCCGCAGTCCAAGCGGGCGCGACGCAGGTGCAAGGCACCATCAACGGCTACGGCGAGCGCTGCGGCAACGCCAACCTCGTCAGTGTTATCGGCAACCTCAAGCTGAAGCTCGGCATCGACTGCGTGACGGACGAGCAACTGGGGCACCTGACGGAGACGGCGCGCTTCGTGAGCGAGGTAGCGAACATGCCGCGCAATCGCTACCAGGCATACGTCGGCGACAGCGCGTTCAGCCACAAGGGCGGCCTCCACGCCGCCGCGATGGCCAAGATGGATCAGGCCTATCAGCACATCGACCCTGAGCGCGTCGGCAACTCCGGCCACATCGTCGTCTCCGAGCTCTCGGGGCGCGGCAACATTGCGGTCAAGCTGCAGGAGGAAGGTCTGGAGGCGAGGGTGCCGAAGGAGCGACTCCCCGACCTGCTGGAGGCGGTCAAGCGGCGCGAAGCCCAGGGCTTTCAGTACGAGGGCGCCGAGGCGTCGTTCCGGTTGCTGGTGCAGCGCACGCTCGACGACTACGCGCCGCCGTTCGACCTCGTCGACTTCATGGTCGTGATGGAAAAGCGACGTCGCGGTGGCTCGCAAGAAAGCGACGAAGAGTCGCTGTCGGAGGCCATGGTGAAGGTCCGGGTTGGCGAGCGGCTTGCGCACACGGTGGCGGAGGGCAACGGCCCCGTGAACGCGCTTGACCAGGCGCTGCGCCTCGCCCTTCTGCAGTCCTACCCAGAGCTGGAAGCGGTGACGCTGACCGACTACAAGGTGCGCGTAGTAGAGCAGGGACAGGGCGGCACGGGTGCGGTCGTCCGCGTCCTCGTTGAGTCGACCGACGGCGAGCGCACGTGGAGCACGGTAGGCGCCTCCGGCAACATCATCGAGGCGTCGTGGCAAGCCCTGACCGACTCGATGGAGTACGCGCTGCTACCGCGCTAGGCGCGGGAACATTTCTCAGCCCTCACCTCGGTCGTCTCCACCCATTGGGAGACGCGATCTTCCTAGTTCTTCAGCGCGTCGGCTAGGTATTCGGCCACGTGACGGGGCCGCTTGGAGGTGAAGTGGCCGATCTGCTGGCGGCAGGAGATGCCGGAGACGGCTACGTGCCAGTCGCGTTTGTCGTCGGCCTCAAGCGCGGGGAAGAGCTTGAACGCGCCCATCTGCTGCGATAGGTCGTAGTGCTCCTTCTCGAAGCCAAACGTGCCGGCCATCCCGCAGCAGGGAGAGTCGATTAGCTCCGCGGTGTAGCCGGGGACGGCATTCAGCGCAGACAGGGTTGGCGCGGCACCGACGACAGCCTTCTGGTGGCAGTGGCCGTGGACCTGGATCGACGCCGGGGCCGCGGCGGCGAATAAGGGCGTGCCGTGGGCGTCCGCCGCCTCGTGACGCTGCACCAGTTCGTCGAGCATCAACGCTTGGGAAGCGACGACAGCGGCGTCCTCGCTGCGCAGCAGGTCGGGGTACTCCTCTCGCAGAATGAGCAGGCAGGAAGGCTCGGTACCGACGATGGGGACGCCCCGGTGCGCGTAGGGCGCAAGCGCGGCGACGTTGGCCTCTGCCCAGCCCTTGGCCTTGGCCAGCAGCCCCTTGGAGATGGCGGGGCGTCCACAGCAACGACGCTGGCCTACGAGAGTGACCGAGTAGCCGAGCGCCTCCATCACGCGCACCGCCGCCTGGCCGACCTCCGGGTGCATGTACTCGGTGAAGGTGTCGTTGAAGTAGACGGCCTCGCCGCGCGGCGCGTCCGCCCGAGTGCGGTGTCGCGCGAACCACGAGGAGAAGCGGCGTCGCGCGAAGCGGGGCAGCGGGCGCCGCCGCGAGACGCCAAGCATCCGCTCGACGAGCGCCCGCACGGGCGGCAGCGCCGACAGCGCATTGGTAAATGGCGCGAGCGCCTGCCCCATGCGGCTGAGGCGAGCGATGTCGGCGAAGGCGCGCACGCGCAGCGGCACGCGCCGCGTCTCCCAGCGCTTCGCCAGCACCTCCGCCTTGAGCTTGGCCATATCGACGTTGGAGGGACACTCCGCCTTGCACGCCTTGCACTCGACGCACAGGTCGAGCGCGGAATGGAGGCGGTCGCCCGTGAGGTCTTCAGCGGGAAGGCGTCCGGCCAAGACGGCGCGGAGCAGGTTTGCACGGCCACGTGTCGAGTGCTCCTCCTCGCGCGTGACCATGAAGGAGGGGCACATGCCACCGTCAGTGCGCCGGCAAGCGCCCTGGCCGTTGCACAACTCGACGTGAGCAGCGAATCCCCCGTCCGTCGAGAAGTCCATGTAGGTGTTGACCTCCATGTTGCGCGTCTCGGGACTGAGGCGCAGGTACTCGCGGATGCCGGGCGTCTCAATGATCTTGCCCGGGTTCATGATCCCGTCGGGGTCGAACGCCTGCTTCAACTCCCTGAACGCGCCGTAGAGCTCAGGCCCGTACATCTTCTCCATGAACGCGCCGCGCACGATGCCGTCGCCATGCTCGCCGGAGAGGGAGCCGCCGAATTCGAGCACGAGGTCGGCCACCTCCGTAGCGATGCTCTCCAGCTTGTCGAGCCCCTCCTCCGTCTTGACGTTGACGATGGGGCGGATGTGCAGACAGCCGGTGGAGGCATGGCCGTAGTAGGCGGCCTCCGTGCCGTGGCGTCGGACGATCTCGTCGAATCGCGCGACGTACTGGGGCAAGAGCTCGGGGGAGACAGCGGTGTCCTCGACGTAGGGCAGCGGCTTGGCGTCTCCCTTGATGGCCATCGCAAGACCGAGCCCCGCCTCGCGGAGCCCCCACATGTGCCGCTGCTGCGCGGGGTCGGAGGAGGTGACGATGGCATAGCCGAGGCCGCGCTGCGTCAAGTCCTGCTTGGCGCGCGCGAGCTTGGCGTCGATCTCAGCTAGCGTGTCGCCGTAGAACTCGATGAAGATGAGGTTCTGCGGCTCGCCCTCGACCCAGTCGAGGAGGTGGCGGAAGCCGGGGTTGATGCGGCAGTTGCGGATGATGAGCTCGCCTATCTGCTCCACTGCGGACGGCTCGTGCTCGAGTATCGCGACCGTCGCCTCCATCGCCTCAACGAGACCGTGGAAGTGGACGACGGCGGTGCCTCGCAGCCTGGGCACAGGGACGAGGCTGACCATGGCCTCGGTGACGACGGCGAGCGTTCCCTCCGACGCGCCGACCATGCGCGTGAGGTTCATGGGCGCATCCTTGGTGAAGTCGTCGAGGTTGTAGCCGCTGACGCGCCGGAGGATCTTGGGGAAGCGCCGCTCCACGTCGTCACGGTGCTCGTAGGCGATGCGGCGCACCTCGCGGTAGACGCGGCCCTCGAGCGTGTCCTGCGACATGCGCCGCTCCAGCTCCGTGCCGCCTGCGGGGTCGAATCGTGCGCGGCTGCCGTCGGACAGGACGACGCTGACCTCGCGGATGTGGTCGAGCGTCTTGCCATAGATGACGGAGTGCGCGCCGCACGAGTTGTTGCCGATGCCGCCGCCGACGGTGGCGCGTGCGCTGGTGACGGGGTCGGGCGCGTACATGAGGCCGTAGCGGCGCACGGCGGCGCTCAGGTGATTGTTGACAATGCCCGGCTGCACGCGCGCCCAGCGCTCCTCCGGCTGCACCTCGAGCACCTGTCGCATGTACTTGGAGAAGTCGAGGACGAGCGCGTGGTTGGCAGTCTGGCCCGCGAGGCCGGTGCCGCCGCCGCGCGGAAGGATGGGAACACCGTACTCGCGGGCGGTGCGCACCGCCGCCTCAACGTCGTCCACCGACTGCGGCACGACGACGCCGACGGGCTCCATCTGGTACATGGAGGCGTCGGTGGCGTAGAGCGCACGGTTGTAGCGGTCGACGCGGACATCGCCGGCGATCTGGGGACGCAGGCGCTCGGCGATCTCTTGCACATCGCTCTCCGGCAGCGTTGCCGCCCTGCGCGCACTCTCATACAACAACGGCACCGGCGCTTACCTCCCTAGACGCGTGAGGGGGATTGTAGCGGATGGGGAGGGAGAGGCCCCACCCCCGACATCTAGCCTCGGGCGCCGGCGGGCTTAGCGCTACTCTATAGCCATGTCCGACCAGCGTTCCTTCCTTCCCGATGCACCCGACAGCGCGCAGCTAGAGCAGGTGCCGGGCTTGCACTACCTGCCTTCCTTCCTCTCACCTGACGAGGAGGCTGAGTACATCAGACGCATCGACGCGAACGAGGATGCGTGGCTCACCGACCTCAGCCGTCGCGTACAACACTATGGCTGGCGATACCACTATGCCGAGCGCACTATCACGGCCGACTTGCGTATCGGCCCTTTGCCCGACTGGCTACAGGCGCTCGCTCAGCGCCTCTACGAGGAGACCGGCCTCTTCGAGCGTCCCCCCGAGCAGGTAATCGTCAACGAGTACGAGCCTGGCCAGGGCATCGCCATACACTCCGACCATCCAGGTTTCGGTCCAGCTGTTGCGACGATCTCGCTCGGCGACGAGTGGGAGATGGGCTTCTCGCGCCGTATCGGCAAGGACAAGGTGAAGGCGCGAAAGATGCTGGAGCGCGGGTCTGTGCTCATCCTGACGGGCGAGGCACGGAAGCACTGGAGGCACGGCATCGCCAAGCGCGCCACGGAGGGCGGCCGCCGCGAGCGCAAGCGCAAGCGACGCCTGTCCCTCACCTTTCGCACGGTCAACCAACCGCTCTCCTAACGCATTGCCGTGATGCTACCCTGTAGCGGTGTTCGAGACGCTGACCGATAAGCTGACGTCCGTCCTCACGCGCCTTGGCAATAAGGGGCGGCTGAGCGACGCGGACGTCGATGAGACGCTGCGCGAGGTCCGGCTCGCGCTCCTTGAGGCCGACGTCAACTTCCGCGTCGCGCGCGAGGTTATCGAGCGCATCCGCGCGCAAGCCACCGGCGAGGCGCTGCTGCGCGGCATCTCACCCGGCCAACAAGTCGTCAAGATCGTCCATGAGGCGCTCGTGGAGTTGCTCGGCGGCGAGAACCGTGACCTCGCGCCCATGTCATCATCCAAGCCCAACGTCCTGATGCTCGTCGGCCTGCAGGGTTCGGGGAAGACGACGACTGCGGCCAAACTCGCGCTGAACCTGCGCCGCCGCCAGCAGCGCGCGCTGCTCGTCGCAGCCGACCTGCGCCGGCCCGCCGCAATCGACCAGCTGGAAACGCTGGGCAAGCAGTTGGACGTGCCGGTCTACCGCGAGAACGCCGCGCCCGACCAGGCGACGCGCGTCGCCGCCAACGGTCTGAAGCAAGCCGAGCGCATGGGCATGGCGTGGGCCATCGTCGATACCGGCGGGCGTCTCCACGCGGACAACGACCTGATGGCAGAGTTGGAGGAGATGAAGCGCCGCCTCGACCCTGCCGAGGTGCTGCTGGTCGTCGACGCGATGGCAGGGCAGGACGCCGTGAACGCGGCGGAGGAGTTTCACGGGCGTATAGGGCTGACGGGCCTCATCCTCTCGAAGCTGGACGGCGATGCCCGCGGGGGCGCTGCGCTCACCGTGACGCACGTCACGGGCGTGCCCGTCAAGTTTGCTGGCACCGGCGAGAAGGCAGACGCGCTCGAGGCGTTCCACCCCGAGCGGATCGCATCGCGCATCCTGGGTATGGGCGACGTGGTAACGCTGGTCGAGCGCGTGCAGGAGCACGTGAGCGCGGAGCAGGCAATGGAGCTGGAGCGCAAGGTGCGCCGCGCCCAATTCGACCTGGACGATTTCCTTCAGCAGCTGCGGCAGATACAGAACATGGGCTCGCTCGCGTCGCTGATGCAGATGGTGCCCGGATTCCGCGCACTATCCTCGCGGATGTCGCCGGACGCCCTGGACGACGGGCGGCTCAAGCGTCTTGAGGCCATCATCTCGTCCATGACGCAGTGGGAGCGCCGCCACCCCGACCAGTTGACGGGGAGCCGGCGCCGACGGGTTGCAGCCGGCTCCGGCACGACCCCTGCAGACGTCAATCAGCTGCTGGGGCAGTTCAAGCAAATGCAAAAGGTCATGAAGCGCCTATCGTCCGGCAAGGTGCGCAGCCTCAGCGGACTGGGACTGCCGGGGGTGTAGTGAAGGCAGCGCCACGTGGGTGGATGCCAAGAGGAGGGGCGGACCGTTAGCGGCCCGCCCCTCGCTTTCGTCGAGAATGTCGACTCTTACCCGGCGGGGACGGTTTCGTCCTCGCGCTCGGAGGCGGGCGTAGATGTGGCTGCGCCATTCGACGCGGCACCGTTGGACTTTGCGCCTCGCATCATCTTGAAGAGCTCCGTGAACGAGACCATCGACATCGGCACCTCGTCCGCAGGCACGTTGCCGGGGTTGCGGAACCTGAAGGGCGCCCCGCGGCCGCCGAAGTGGCGCGTCACCACGAGCCGGCGCCACTGCACGACCTCGGAGTCGGTGACGGATAGCGCCTCGGGCGCGCTGTAGCTCTGGTTGAGCATGACGCTGTTGTCCTGCATCGAGAAGTTCTGCTCGATGATCCAGCGGTGGTAGGTGTAGTAGAGGAAGGTCTGCCACCAGCGCTGGATGCGGTTCTTGGGGTAGGTGCAGTGGTAGTAGAAGAGGCGCGTCCTGTTCTCCGCCACCGCCACGCACATGCGTGTGTAGAGGTCGTAAGCGAACTCGGTGCGGAACATGCCGGGCAGGTGGTGTCCGCCGCACCAGCGGGCGGTGCGCGGCGAGGGAACGTTGGCCTGCGCGCCCCTGACGTTCCACTTGAGCGCCCATGTCCAGAAGCGCCGCTTGCGGCTCTTGGGCCACGTGAAGCCCAGGCCTGGGTAGGAGTCTTGGATGGTGTTCTTGTCGCCCCGCGCCATCATCCGTGAGGCCGTTACCTCGCCGCCGAAACCATTGCCGACGAAGACGGGCGACTCGCCCTGGGCTCCGCGCGGCATGTACTCGCCCCGCAGCACGACCAGCGCGTTGCGGTGTAGGTAGTTGACGTGCGAGTCCATCGAGTTCTCCAGCGCGACCTCCCAGTTGCAGTCCCAGTAGGTGACACCGAAGGTGATGAGCGCGTTCTTGTCGAAGAACTCCTCCGGCACGTCGTCCTCAATTGGAGCGGGCGCCTCGTTGCCGACCCAGACGAACACCATTCCCTTAAGGGTCTGCGTCGGGTACTTGGTGGCTGCGGTGCCCGGTTTGCCGCAAATGGCGGCGTCGGGACCCTCCGACAGTACCGCGACATTGACGCCGTCGCCGTCAAACGTCCAGCCGTGGTAGGGGCAGGACACGTAGCCGGGCCAGTGGACGTCTCCCTCCGACAGCCGCGCACCACGGTGCGGGCAGATGTCAGTTAGCGCGACGACCTCTCCTGTCTTGTCCCGGAACACGACCAGGTCGTCGCCGAGGAGCGAGATGCGGATGGCCCGGCGCTTGGGGACGCGCTTGTCTTGGACGAGGGGGTACCAGTAGTTGCGCAGGCCCATCTTGGGGATGAGGTGCCGGATGTCTCCGCTGAGCGACGGCACCTTGCCGTTGGAGTCCTGCTCGATGTCAGGTGTGGAGTTTACGACCATAATGGCCTCCCGTACGAATGCTCTTCGTAAGTAACGGAGCATAGGGAAGCAGGAAGCGCGTGTCAAACCGCTGGTGCTACACTGATGATGTAGTCGAGGGGGGATGATGAGCACGACAGACACGCGTAGCGCACTAGCCACACTAGACCCGCAGCTCGCCGACGCCATCGACCGAGAGGTCGAGCGGCAGCGGCGCAACATCGTCCTCATCGCCTCCGAAAACTACGTCAGCCGCGCCATTCTCGAGGCGCAGGGCTCCGCGCTGACCAACAAGTACGCCGAGGGCTATCCGGGCCGCCGCTACTACGGTGGCTGCGAGTACGTGGATGTAGCGGAGCAACTGGCTATCGACCGCGCGTGCGAGCTCTTCGGGGCGGAGCATGCGAACGTTCAACCGCACGCCGGGGCGCAGGCCAACATGGGCGCCTACGCCGCCCTGTTGGAGCCGGGCGACACCGTAATGGGCCTCCAGCTCGACCAGGGTGGCCACCTCACGCACGGCAGCCCCGTCAACTTCTCGAGCAAGATCTACCGCTTCGTCTCCTACGCGCTCGACCCCGAGACGGAGCAGTTGGACTATGACGTTATCGCGCGCGCAGCACGAGAGCACCGTCCCAAGGTCATCGTCGCGGGCTATACCGCCTACTCGCGCACCATCGACTTCGCTCGGTTCGGCCAGATAGCCGAGGACGTAGGCGCGGTGCTCATGGTGGACATGGCGCACATAGCCGGACTCATCGCGGGGGGTGCGCATCCCTCGCCCGTGCCGTACGCCGGCGTCGTCACATCGACCACGCACAAGACGCTGCGCGGGCCGCGCGGAGCGCTCATCCTGAGCCAACAGGCGCATCGCCGCAACGTCGACAGGGCCGTCTTCCCCTATGGACAGGGGGGCCACTGATGCACACCATCGCCGCCAAGGCCGTCTGTTTCGCCGAAGCGAGCACGCCGTCCTTCTCCGACTACGCCCATCAGGTGGTGCGCAACGCCAAGGCGATAGCTGAGGAGCTGGAGGCGGGAGGCTTGCGCATCGTCTCAGGCGGGACGGACAACCACCTGATGCTGGTCGACCTGCGCCCGTTGGAGACGACGGGCCAGGAGGCGGAGGAGGCGTTGGGGCGCGTGAACATCACGGTGAACAAGAACGCCATCCCCAACGACCCGCAGCCGCCGCGCGTCACCAGTGGCCTGCGCCTAGGCTCGCCCGCCATAACGAGCCGAGGCTTCGGCATGGAGGAGTCGAAGCGGGTAGCGGCGTTGATCGTGCGAGCGCTCAACTATCGCGGCGACGAGCGCGTGGAGGCGGAGGTGCGCGACGCAGTCGCCGAACTGACCTCGCAGCACCCCGTCCCGGGTCTCGACTACTAGGGGTGCGCCCGTCTCCTACGTCTGGAAGAACTCGAGGCAGACGCGGTCGAATTCCTCACGGTACTCGACCTGCGCCCAGTGGCCACACTTGGAGATGACGTAGAGGCGGGCGTTCTGGAAGCGCTTGAGCATCAGCAGGCCCACCTCCAGCGCGCCGCCCTTGTCCTCCTGCCCCCAGACAAGAAGCGTGGGAGCGGCATTCTGCTCCAGAAAGGGGTAGTAGTCGATGCGGTGCTGCTTGGCGCGGCGCGCAGCTTGCTCCAACGCCACAGGGTCTGTGGCGGCGTCGAACCGCTCCTGGATGACGTCAGGGGTGAGTAGGCTGGAGTCGTAGACCAGGCTCTTGGCCAGTCGCTCCATCTTCTCGATGGTCGGGCCCTCTCCCTGGTAGAACTTGACGATGTTGTCCAGCGCCTCCTGAGGCGTGGGCTGGAAGAAGACGACGTTCGTGGGCTGAGAGCCGATCATGACCAGATGCTTGACGCGGTGTGGGTAGTGGACGGCAAGGCCGAGGCCGGCTTGCCCGCCCATGGAGTTGCCAATGATGTCGGCGCTCTCGATGCCTAGCGCCTCCATGAAGTCGTTGATGACCTTGCCAATCCAGCCGATCCATTCGTGCTCAAGGGCTTCGTCCGGGTACTCGGAGCGCCCCCACCCAGGCATGTCGAACATGATCATGCGGTTGTTGAGGGCAAGGTCCTGGATGTTGCCCTTGAAGTTGCTCCACGCGGTTGCGCCGGGGCCGCCGCCGTGAATGCAGATGATGGGATCGCCGGTGCCCACCTCGTTGTAGTGGATGCGGATGCCGCCGGCGACGACCTCCTTGCTGGTCGATTCGTCCGTGACTGCCTGAAGCTCCTGAACGGTAACCATTTGCTCGCCTCCTCCGATAGAGCGTTGCGTCGCGCAGGATAGGCGCGGGTGTTCACGTGGTCAATCGGGGTAAGAGCCCCGCCGGCTTTTGCGGCGTGCGTCGGATTTGCGGTAACCTAGAAGCAGCGGCGCGATGAGCGTCCCTGCGTGGAACGATGGAAAACAACCGGCGAATCGGCAACACCTTCATCTACCTCATCATCGGTGTGGCAGTCATCGCCATCCTGTTCACGCTGTTCACCTCCGGTGACAAAGCGCAAGAGGTCAGCCTCACGCAGGTGCTGAGCATGGCCAAGAACCGCCAGATCGACCGCATCACGGTCGACGGCGACCGCCTCATCATCACGCAGGCCAACGCGCCCAATCAGTCGCTCGTCGCCACCAAGGAGCCCGGCACCAGCGTCTTTGCGCTGTTAGAGGCAGAGGGCATAAAGCCAGCCGAGTTGGGCATCCAGGTCGACGTAAAGAGGTCGAGCGGTCTCGGCAACTTCTTCGGCATCCTCATTCAGTTCCTGCCGCTCATCTTCTTCGGCGCCATCCTGCTGTTCATGATGCGTCAGGCGCAGGGGACGAACAACCAGGCGATGGGCTTCGGGCGCAGCCGCGCGCGGCTGCTCACCGCCAACCGGCCTACCGTCAACTTCGCCGACGTGGCTGGCGTCGAGGAGTCGAAGGCGGAGCTGGAGGAGATTGTCGAGTTCCTGAAGTTCCCCGAGCGCTTCCTGGCCCTGGGCGCGCACATCCCCAAGGGCGTGCTGATGGTCGGTCCGCCCGGCACGGGCAAGACGTTGCTGAGCCGCGCCGTCGCGGGGGAGGCAGGCGTGCCCTTCTTCTCCATCTCCGGCTCCGAGTTCGTCGAGATGTTCGTGGGCGTAGGCGCATCGAGGGTGCGCGACCTGTTCGACCAGGCCAAGCGCAACGCCCCAGCGATCGTGTTCGTCGACGAGATCGACGCCGTGGGACGGCACCGGGGCGCGGGGCTCGGCGGCGGCCACGACGAGCGCGAGCAGACGCTCAACCAGATCCTCGTCGAGATGGACGGCTTCGACACCGGGACGAACGTCATCGTCATCGCGGCAACCAACCGCCCCGATATCCTCGACCCCGCTTTGCTGCGCCCCGGCCGCTTCGACCGGCGCGTGGTGCTCGACCTGCCTGACATTAACGGCAGGGTCGCGATTCTGAACGTCCACGCGAAGGGCAAGCCCCTTGGCGCAGACTTCGACGTAGAGGCGGTTGCGCGCGCAACGCCCGGATTCAGCGGCGCCGATCTCGAGAACCTAGTGAACGAGGCGGCGATACTGGCGGCGCGACGCTCTAAGAATGCCATCGAATACGATGAGTTCGCCGAGGCGGTCGACCGCGTCATCATGGGCCCCGAGCGGCGCACGCGCGTCATCTCGCACAAGGAGAAGGAGATTGTCGCCTACCACGAGGGAGGCCACGCGCTCGTCGGCCACGTACTGCCGCACGCCGACCCCGTGCAGAAGATAACCATCGTCTCGCGCGGCATGGCGGCGGGCTACACGCGCTCCGTGCCGGAAGAGGACCGCATCTTCCTTTCGCGCGCGCAGTTCATGGACCGCATGGCGATGGCCTTGGGCGGACGCGTGGCTGAGGAGTTGGCGTTCGGCGAGGTGACCACCGGCGCAGGCAACGACCTGGAGCAGGTGACGCAGATGGCGCGCGCAATGGTCACGCGCTACGGCATGAGCAGCAAGCTCGGCCCGCGCACCTTCGGCAAGAAGGAGGAGCTGGTCTTCCTCGGCCGAGAGATATCGGAGCAGCGCGACTACTCCGAGCGCGTCGCGCAAGAGATAGACGACGAAGTACAGGGGCTAATCCTGCAGGCGTACACTCACGCGAGACAGGTGCTCTCAGACCACTACGCCAAGCTCGTGCAGATCGCGCGCTACCTGATGAAGAACGAGACGGTGGAGGGCGATTCGCTGCGTGAGCTGTTCAACTCGGAGGCGCCTCCCGTCGAGGGCGCGCCCGTGGCCGCCGGCTAGCGCAGCCTACGAGCCGCCTGCCCCACCGTCGGCCGCCTCACCCTCGTCCCCCTCGTCGAGCGGGAGTTCGCGGTAATAGATGCCCCACTTCTGCATCATGGCGGCGATGCGCGGGTCGTCGAGCGACGTGACCTCGCGCAAGAAGCCGGCGAGCGCATGCGCGTGCAACTGTTCCGGCGCCGCGACCCAAGAGCCTTCGCTGGGGACGGCATAGAGCAGGCCCGCCTGGTTCTGCGAACGAATCTCGACGCGCGTCCCTCCCGAATCGTGCGTCACCGTGATGCCGTAGGCCATCGCCCACCTCCGTCGAGCGTGCTCACCCATTATACGTGGGGCGAGCGCACGGTCGCCTATGCATCGCAGCAGCGCGCCGCGCCTTTGGTAGACTACGTTCGCTTCCCCATGACAGCCAGCGACGGAACCCCCACGTTGAACCTACCCCGGAGCTACGCCGAGGCAATCATCCAGCACGCGCGCGAGGATTACCCGAACGAGTGCTGCGGCATCCTCGCCTATGACGGCGACGAGGCCGTGAGGCACTACCGCATCACCAACGTCGAGCAGAGCCCCTACCGCTACAGCATGGACGGCAAGGAGCTGTTTGGCGTGTACCGAGAGATCGAGGACAACGGGTGGGAGTTGAAGGTCATCTACCACTCCCATACCCACTCCGCCGCCTATCCCTCGGCGACGGACGTGAGGCTGGCCACGTGGCCGGACGCCTACTACATGCTGGTCTCGCTGATGGACCAGGATGCTCCCGACATCCGCAACTTCAGCATCGTCGACGGCGAGATCGAGGAGGTGGCGCTAACGATCGGGGACTAGCGGCGCTCAGGCTGCCCCGTAGAGGGCGAGCTGGCGGCGCTCTATGCGCTCCTTTCCAACGTGGTTGCGTATGGCCTCGAAGAGGTCGATGTCCCACTCGCCGAGGAAGGTGATGGCGGTGCCGGGACGACCCATGCGGGCCGTTCGTCCGATGCGGTGGATGTACTCCTCCACCGACTCGGGAATGTCGTAGTTGACCACGTTCTCCACCGTCGGCACGTCGATGCCACGCGAGGTGAGGTTGGTGGAGACGAGCAGCTTGGCCTCGCCGCGCCGGAAGCGCTCCATGACCGCGTTGCGCTCGCTCTGGCGCATGCCGCCGTGGATGCCCTCGACCGAGTGCCCCTTGCGGCGCACGATGCGAACCGCGCGGTCGACGTCCCCTTGCGTACGGCAAAAGACGAGCGTCTGCTCGCCCGGGTGCTCGCGCAGCACTTCATCCAGCGCCTCAGGCTTGTCGCGGCCCGCGACCTCGTAATAGACCTGCTCGACCTCCTCGACGGGCCGCGACTCCTCTCCTACCTGGTACCACTGCGGCTCGCGCAAGTAGGAGTAGATGAGGCGGCGTATCTGCGTGGGTACCGTTGCAGTGAAGAGCGCGGTCTGCCGCGAGCGCGGCGTCGCACGCAGGATGCGGCGGATGTCGGGGAAGAAGCCGATGTCCAGCATCTGGTCGGCCTCGTCCAGCACGGCGATACGCACCTTGTCGAGGCGCAGCGTGCCGCGTTCGAGGTGGTCGATGATGCGCCCCGGGGTACCGACGACGATCTGCGCACCACCGGCCAGTTGCTCTATCTGGCGCTTGATGGGCGCGCCACCGAAGACCGTTGCGATGCCGAGCCCGCGATGCTTGGCGATGCGCCCCAACTCACTACTCACCTGCTGCGCCAGCTCACGCGTCGGCACGAGGACGACGGCCTGGACGTGCGGCTCCCGATCATCCACCAGTTCGGCGATGGGGATGCCGAATCCCGCCGTCTTGCCGGTGCCCGTCTGCGCCTGCCCGACAATGTCGGCGCCCGAAAGCATCGGCTCGATGACGACGTCCTGTATGGGGGTGGGCTGCGCGTAGCCAATGTCGCGAAGCGCTCGCGCAAGCGGCGGCGATACGGCGATGGCGCCAAAGCGCTCGGTACGCGGCTGCGGCCCCGTGATCAATGGCGCATGCACGGGCGCAGTGCGACGGCGGACGGGGCGTTGCGGCACGGCCTGCTGCGCATGAGGTTCGCTGCGCCCACGTCCTCCGCGCCGGCGGCGCCAGCGCGACGGGCCATCCGCCGTCGCTACTGGCGTTTCGTCGGTAGGTCGCTGGGCTTGAGGAGCATCCGGCTCGCGCCGGTCTTCAGGCTTGGCGAGGATCTTGCGTACGATGCTTCCAAGCATCAACGACTATTGTAGCACGGGCGCCAACAGCCCATCCCGTCCCGGAATGCGGAACGCGCCTGCGCGGGTTATCCTGCGCGCGGAGTGGACGGCTGAGGATGAGCATGAGGCCAATTTCAGAAGTCGCCACAAGCCTGGGGCTTGACCCGGCAGCCCTTATCCCGCAGGGGCACTTCAAGGCAAAGATACCGCTGGAGGCCATCCGCGAGAATGGCACGCGGGGCAAGATGGTGATCGTGACGGGCATCACGCCGACGCCCGCCGGCGAGGGCAAGACGACGACGACCGTCGGACTGGCGCAGGCAATGGGACGGATGGGGCTGAACGTGGCGGCGACGCTGCGCGAGCCTTCGATGGGGCCCATCTTCGGCATCAAGGGCGGCGGCACTGGCGGCGGACTCTCGCTGGTGGAGCCGCAGGATGAGGTGAACGTCCACTTCACGGGCGACGCCCACGCCGTCGGCTCAGCGCACAATCTGCTAAGCGCGCTGACCGACAACGCTGCGCAGCGGGGGCAGGTGTCCGGCTTCCGGCCGGGGGGCATCACTTGGCGGCGGGTTATGGACATCGAGGACCGCGCCCTACGGAGCATCGTCGCTGGGCTCGGCGGGAGCGCCAACGCGCCACTGCGCGAGACGGGCTTCGATATCGTGACCGCGTCGGAGATCATGGCCGTGCTGGCGCTGTCCCGCGACCTCAACGACCTGCGCGAGCGCCTGAGCCGCATCGTCGTGGGCTATCGGGACGACGACTCGCCGGTCACCGCCAAGGAGGTGAATGCGGTCGGCTCGCTGATGGCGCTGCTCCGATACGCCATCCTGCCGAACCTGGTGCAGACGACGGAGGGCCAGCCGGTCATCGTGCATGCGGGACCGTTCGGGAATATCGCGCACGGGTGCAGCTCCGTGGTCGGCGACCTGCTGGCGCTCGGCTACGCCGACTATGTGCTCTCGGAGGCTGGGTTCGGCGCAGACCTCGGGTTCGAGAAGTTCATGCACATCAAGGCGCGCTCCAACGGGCTGGAGCCGTGCGCGGCCGTGCTGGTGGCGACGGTGCGCGCGGTGAAGTACCACGGAGGAGCCGGCGTTCGTGAGCTGGAGGCGCCCGACACGGACGCCGTAAGGCGGGGCTTGGAGAACCTGACGCACCTCATCGGCGTGGTGCGAGCGATGGGGCTGCCGGTGGTGGTAGCGATCAACCACTTCCCCAGCGACACGCGAGGCGAGATGGAACTCGTGAAGCGAGGATGCGAGGATGCGGGGGCCTTTGCCGCCGTCGAGAGTCGCGTCTTCTCCGAAGGCGGAGCGGGCGGCATGGAGCTGGCCGGGGCGTTGGTGCAGGCAACGGAAGGCCCGCACCCGGAAATTTCCTACTTCTACCCGGAGGACGCCTCCATCCAGAACAAGGTGCTGTCACTCGCCCGCACGGTCTACAACGCCAACGACGTGAACTGGAGTGCGGCATCCCTGCGGCAGTTGAGGAGGTTCGAGGCGAACGGCTGGGGCGCCCTGCCGGTGTGCATGGCCAAGACGCACTCTTCCATCTCGCACCAGTCCTCGTTGAGGGGCAAGCCGTCGGGCTACACGTTCGAGATCAACGATGTGCGCGCATCGGTGGGGGCCGGCTTCATCTACCCCGTCGCGGGCAGCATCGTCACGATGCCCGGCCTGCCGTCGTCGCCCCGCACGCTGGACGTAGACGCGGCGGGGAACATATTGAACTTGTAGGGCCTGCCGCAGGCGAAGCGCGACGGCCTCAGGGGGAGGAGAAGGAGCGACATGCACGTAACGACGCATCAGCCAGGGATGTTCAGCTGGGCGGACATGCCGGTCTTGGACATCGATTCGGCCCAGACCTTCTACACCAAGTTGCTAGGCTTGGAGGCCAACGCCATGCCCATCGGGCCGGGCGTGACCTACGTCGCGCTGACCAAGGGAGGCCGGAACTGCTGCGCCCTCTACAACATGGGGGAGAAGGACATGCAGGAGCGCGGAGGCCCGTGGTGGGTGAGCTACTTCACCGTGGAGGATGCGGACACTACGGCGGAGCGAGTGAAGGAGTTGGGCGGCGCCGTTCTATACGAGCCTTTCGACGTGTTCGAGGAAGGGCGGATGGGGATAGTTCAGGACTCCACGGGCGCGGTGTTCGCGATTTGGCAGCCCAATCGGGGCATCGGCGCAGAGGTGTTCGGGGAGCCCGGTGCGCTGGCGTGGGCCGAGCTCTACACCAACGATATGCAGGCGGCATCCGCGTTCTACAACGACCTTTTCGGTTGGAACGCCAACCAAGTCACGATGCCGAACGGCGAGGAGTACACGTTTTTCGACCTCGACGGGCAGCCAGCAACGGGGATGATGGCAATTCGCGAGGAGTGGGGGGCGGTGCCTCCCAACTGGTCGATCTACCTCGCTGTGGGGGACCTGGACGACGCGCTGCGGCTGGTGGAGGAGTCGGGAGGCAGGGTCATCAACCCGCCCTTGGAAGTGGAAACTGTAGGACGGTTCGCCTTCATCCAAGACCCTACCGGCGCGCACCTGTCGCTGATCCAGCTAGAGCAGGAAGGGTAGGCTGCGTTCGCCATTCGAGAGCATTCGGACGAACGGAGCCGACGCTGGGGTTCACTCCACCTCGGGGCGCTATCCAAACAACCAGGGCTGGTATTGCCGTTGCTGGTTGCGTGTCGCGGATTCCTTCCGCCGGCCGCTCGATAGGAGCGCAGTTTGGCGGATTCAACCCTCTCTGCAACCCGCCGCTTCAACGGCCTAATCCCAACGACTGGCCAGTCTCCCCACGACATCTTGCCACTTTGGCGATGTTCCGCCGCTCGACAACGCGGATCGTTCGCGGCGCCAATGCACCTGACATTGCCGCCTCGCTCGCGATGGAGTACTGGACGACTTTGTTCGACTTGATCTGGCCCGGAGGCTTGGGTGCGGATTTGCGGCCTCTACCCCTGTACCCGCCGCGCCGAGACCCACCGTAGCCTCTGCGGGCCATTCACCACACCCTCCTACGACCTCGTGTCTGGTCTACCCCGCCGCGGGGGCGGCAGCTTCTTCGGTCTCGGCGGTGACGGCGTCTACCTCTTCGAGGAGGGCGGTCATCATGTCGGCCTCTTCGACGACGCGGACTTTGCGGCCCTTGCGGAAGATGACGGCGCGGCCTGCTCCCGCGGCGATGCCGACGTCGGCATCCTTCGCCTCACCGGGGCCGTTGACCTCGCAGCCCATGACGGCGACCTTGATGGAGGAGGTGTGCGACTTGAGCAGCTCATCGACGTCGTTGGCGAGCTTGCGGATGTCGACGTCGGCGCGCCCGCAGGAGGGGCAAGCGACCATCTGCACGCCCTTCTTGCGCAGGTCGAGCGACTTCAGGATTTCCCAGCCGACCACCACCTCTTCCTCCGACTCGTCGGAGAGGGAGACGCGGATGGTGTCGCCGATGCCCTCGTAGAGCAGAACGCCGAGGCCGATGGCGCTGCGGATGGAGCCCCCCTTGGCCGTTCCCGCCTCGGTGATGCCGAGGTGGAAGGGGTATGGCACCATCCTCGCCAGCTTACGGTAGGCCTCTACCGTTGTGTCAATGTCGTAGGCCTTGAGCGAAATCTTGATGAGGTCGAAGTCCAGTTCCTCAAGCAGGCCGATCTCCCAAAGCGCCGTGGCGACCATGTGGTCGACGACGGAGACCATCTCGCCCTCTCCGGAAACATCTGAGCCCTTCGCCAGAAGGTTGACGCCGTCCCGGTGGCGGTGCTGTCCGCGCGTCTTGCCGATTGCGCCGACCGGCGGGAGTGAGCCAAAGTTGACGCCGATGCGAATGGGCACCTGGCGCGCCTTGGCCTCGGTGACGACCGTCTTCACCTTTTCGGCGTCACGGATGTTGCCGGGGTTGAGGCGCAGGCAGTCTACGCCCTGGTTGAGCGCCTCGAGCGCGAGCTGGTAGTGGAAGTGGATGTCGGCGACGAGCGGGATGTGGATGCGCTCCTTGATTGCGCCGAGGGCCTGCGCCGCCTCCATATCGGGCACGGCGCTGCGGATGATCTCGCACCCGGCCTCTTCCAGTTCGAGAATCTGCGCGACCGTGGCATCGACGTCGCGCGTGTCCGTCTTGGTCATGGACTGGACGGCGATGGGTGCATCTCCGCCTACTTGGACTCCGCCAACAAAAACGGGCTTGGTGACTCGGCGGCCCATATCGCTTCCTTCCTCGCCCTGGCGATGCCTCGCGGCCCTAGCCTCCCAGGAGGCTGCCGCCGCTGAGGAGGCGGCGTATGTCATTGATGCTAATCATCACGGCGACGGCCATCAGCGCAGCAAACCCGAGCATGTGCAATAGACGCTCGCGCTCGGGCGCAAGGCGCTTTCCGCCACGTGCCAATTCTAACAAGACCAGCGCCATGCGGCCACCGTCCAGCGCGGGCAGCGGCAGCAGGTTGAAGATGGCGAGATTGATGCTCAAGAGGGCCGTCCACGTTATAAGGGGGGCCAGCCCCGCATCGGCCACCTCGCCCGTTATCTGGGCAATACCCACAGGGCCGGCCACCTCGAGGCGGCTCGCACCGGCGAGTATGCGCGAGATCTCGTTGCGGAAGGCGAACATGATGTCGCCCAATTCGCGGAAGGCGTTGGGAAACGCAACCCAGAGCGGTTGGCTACGGCTTTCCGTCGGACGCTCGAGCAGCGTCGCGCCGGATAGGGCACCCGCATCGGCAAGCGGAAGCGTAACGATCGTGTCATCGCGCAGGATGACTGCCTGCGCCCCGACGCCGGGCACATCGGACAATGCTGCGGCAAGTGCCTCCTCCGCGCTTGCTTCGGTGAGCACCTGGTGCAGTCGCTGGGTGAGCACGCTCTCCGAGCGCAGCAGGAGCAGGCTATCGCCCTCGCGTAAGCCTGCGCGCGCAGCCGCGGAGCCGGGCGTAACGTCCGCGACGCTCACGCGCGCGTTCACGATGCGGATGCCCGTCGCACCCTGTCCGGGCGGCGGGGCAACGCGCGGCTGGAGCGTGACGCTGAACCGCTCGCTGCCGCGCTCCACCTCCCACGTAGAATCGGCACCCAGGCGCAGATGGATGGCCTCTTGGAGCACGGACGATCGGTCTATCTCGCGCCCGTCGGCGACGCGGATGATATCGCCCGCGCGAACGCCAGAGGCATGGGCCGGCGCGTCCTCGACGACCTCCGTTATCACGACATCAGAGGTCGCGACTTGGTGTGGGAGAGCGAGGACGACCGTGAGCAGCACTATCGGCAGCAGCGCGTTGACGCCCGCACCTGCGCCGAGGATTGCAAGCCGCGAATAGGGTCCCTTCCTGGAGAAGGCGCGCGGGTCCTTGGGCGTCGTCGCCTCGTCCTCGCCAAGCATCCGCACGAAACCGCCGAGCGGCAGTAGGTTGAGGCTGTAGACGGTGCCCCCGCGCTCGATGCCGAACACGCGGGGCGGCAGCCCGACACCGAACTCCAAGACCTGCACGCCCCGTAGTCGCGCGACGACGTAGTGGCCCAGTTCGTGGGCGACGACGAGGAAGGCGAGAATGACGGCAAAGAGCAACAGGGCGGTCATGGCCGGCTAGCGCGATGCAGCCAGCGCGACTTCGCGTGCTGTGCGTCGCGCCCACTCGTCGGCGTCGAGTATCGACTCCAGCGTCGCGTCGCCGGCCCCCTCATGGGCCGACAGCGTCTCGGCGACGACGCGGTGGATGCCGGTGAAGGGGATGCGCCCGTCTAGGAAGAGGCGCACCGCTTCCTCGTCGGCGGCGCTGAGGACGGCGGGATACGTGCCGCCCTGCTTACCTGCCTCCAGCGCCGTCACGAAGCAGGGGTAGCGGGCCTGGTCGAGCGGCTCGAAGGTCAGCGACGGGTAGGCGAGCGGGTCGTAGACCGGCAGCGCGTCGCTGGGCAGTCGCTCCGGATAGGCCATGGCGTACTGAATGGGCAGCCGCATGTCGGGCGGCCCCATCTGCGCTTTCACCGACCGGTCGGCGAACTCGACCATCGAGTGGACAACGCTCTGCGCGTGGACGACGACCTCGATTTGCTCAAACGGCACGTCGAAGAGCCAGCGGCTCTCGATGACCTCGAATCCCTTGTTCATTAGCGTAGACGAGTCGATGGTTATCTTCTTGCCCATGACCCAGGTGGGGTGCTTGAGGGCCTGCTCTGGCGTGACGGCGTCGAGTTCTTCGAGGGGTCGCGTGCGGAAGGGTCCACCGGAAGCGGTGATGATGAGGCGCTTGACCGGGAGCGCCTCGCCCCGGATGCACTGCCAGATCGCCGACGGCTCGCTATCGACAGGCAGGATGGGGCCGTCGTGAGCCGCAGCGGTCGCCATGACCAACTCGCCGGCCATGATGATCACTTCCTTGTTGGAGAGCGCAACCTCCTTCCCCGCGCGTAGAGCGGCAAGCGTTGGCCCTAGTCCCACGCTCCCCGTCGTAGCCATCATCACCAGGTCGACATCGGGCGCGGTGACCATTGACTCGAGGTCGGCCCATTCGGATGAGGGTGGTGCAGGGAAATCGCCGGGGCCGGAGGCGCAGTTGTAGGTGCGCGGGGCGAACTCGGCGATTTGGCGCGACAGGAGCTCGGTGTTACCACCCGCTGCAAGCCCGACCACCTCAAAATGCTCCGGCAGCGCGCGCACGACATCGAGCGTCTGCGTGCCTATCGAGCCGGTCGAGCCCAGGACGACGATGCGCTTCATGACGGCCAATCCTGCGCCACATAGTACACGAGGGCAAAGACGGGAAGCAGGCTGTCGAGACGGTCGAGCAGGCCGCCATGGCCGGGGAAGAGCGCGCCGGAGTCCTTCGCCCCCGCCATGCGCTTCAACTTCGACTCGGCCAAGTCGCCCACCTGCGCCAGGACGGGCAGGGCGAGCGCTAGCCCGATGGCTGGGCCGAGCGCGAACGGCATTTCCAAAAGCGCGATGAGGCCGAGCACGGCGCCTGCGCCGGCGAGCAGGCCACCGCTCGCGCCCTCCCATGTCTTGCCGGGGCTGACGGACGGCGCCATCTTGGAGCGGCCGATCGCCCTGCCGACGGCGTAGGCCGCTGTATCCGTCGCGAATGTACCGAGGAAGGCGATGAGCACCCAATCCAGGCCGAACGGCGCGTCGCGCAGCAGCGCAAGCGCGAACAGCGCCAGTGTGACGTAGGCCGTCGCACCCAGCATCGCGAGGCCTGTCAGCGCGGAGTTGGAGGCACGCCCCGCATTGCGTACGAGCGTAGTCGCCTCATACACGGCGGCGACCGCCGCGATGGCTGCGGCGACGGCGACCCAGGGATTGCCCGCCCACACGACGAGGAGGAGCAACGGTAGCGCGACGAGCGCGGTGAGTACACGAACGGCGAGGCGGTGGGTAGGCGGTGGGCCGCTACGCCCCGCCATTACCCGCTCGCCGGTATCCTGCCGAATCGCCGCTGGCGGGTCGCGTAGTGCTCCAGCGCCAGAGCGACCTGCGCGGCGTCGAAGTCGGGCCACAGCACCGGCGTGAAGTAGAGCTCAGTGTAGGCCGTCTGCCACAGTAAGAAGTTGCTGAGCCGCTGCTCGCCACCGGTGCGAATGAGCAAATCGGGCTCCGGCACGCCAGGCAGGTAGAGGCGTTGCGCGATGTCTGCTTCCGTGATGTCCTCCGGCGCGCGGGCGTCGACGACGACACCGCGCACGGCTTCCAATATCTCGCGCCGTCCTCCGTAATTGAAACCAACGCAAAGGGTCAGGCCGTCGTTGCCGGCAGTCAGCGCGATGGCGCGCTCGATGGCCTGCGCGAGGTCGTGCGGCAGCCGTTCACGCGAGCCGAGATGGAGGATGCGCACGTTTCGCTGATGTAGCGCCGCCGCTTCATCGTCGATGACCTCATCTAGGATCTGCAGCAGCCCCGACACCTCTTCCTCTGGGCGCCCCCAGTTCTCCGTCGAGAAGGCGTAGAGGGTAACATAGGCAACGCCACTCTCGGCGAGCGATTGGAGCGCGGGGCGGATGTTCTCCGTGCCGGTGCGGTGACCGTCGAGGCGGGGGAGGCCGCGCTGCTCCGCCCAGCGCCCGTTACCGTCCATAATGATGGCAACGTGGCGCGGTACGGGGGCAGCATCCGGCGAGGGGGCACTCCCATTGTGGTCGGCAGACGCCATCAGACCTCCATCAGTTCCTGCTCCTTGTGCGAGCTAACCTTATCGGCGTTGTGAATGGCGGCATCCGTCGTCCTTTGCAGGCGGTCCTGGCCGCGGCGCAACTCGTCCTCCGATATCTCCTTGTCCCTCTCCGACTTGCGCAAGAACTCGAGCACATCGCGGCGGACGTTGCGTATGGCGACGTGCGTCTCCTCCAGCGTACGGCGCAAGCGCTTGACCATCTCCTGACGGCGTTCTTGTGTCATAGCGGGGATTGGCAGGCGGATGACCTGTCCGTCGTTGCCGGGTGTGAGGCCGAGGTCCGACTCCATGATGGCGCGCTCAATGGCCCGAATCTGGGTCCGGTCCCATGGCTGTATCTGTATCAGGCGCGCGTCCGGCGTCGAGATGGTCGCCATCTGGTTGAGCAGTGTCGGCGCACCGTAGTAATCCACGCTGATGCGGTCGACCAGCGCAGTGTTGGCCCGGCCCGTGCGGATGGACGCTATCTCGTCCTCGAAGTGCGCCACGGAGCGCGCCATACGCCGTTCGGCATCGGCTATCGCTTCGTCAATGAGCGTCTGATTGGTCATCCCTTTCCCTCTATTGCCTAGACGGCGAGTGCCTGTGCGGCGATGAGCGTCCCCAGTGGCTCGCCTCGCAGCACCCTTGCCATCGCCTGCTCCTGGAAGATATCGAAGACGCGAATGGGCAGTCCGTTCTCCATGCAAAGCGATGTCGCCGTGCTGTCCATCACCTCGAGGCCGCGATTGAGCAACTCCAGATAGTCGAGATAGCTCAGCTTCTTCGCGGCCGGGTTGCGGCGCGGGTCATCGTCGTAGACGCCGTCCACGTTGTGCTTGGCCATCAGCAGCAGGTCTGCGCCTATCTCGACTGCGCGTAGCGCCGCTGTCGTATCCGTCGTCATATAGGGGTTGCCGGTGCCGGCCGCGAATATGACGACGCGCCCCTTCTCTAGGTGTCGCATCGCGCGGCGGCGGATGTACGGCTCGGCGACCGACTTGATGTCGATGGCCGACTGTGTGCGCGTATCGACGCCCGCGCGCTCCAGCGCGTCCTGCAAGGCGATGGCGTTGATGACCGTGGCGAGCATCCCCGCGTAGTCGGCGGTGGAGCGGTCCATGCCCTTCTGCTCCGCCTCGTTGCCTCGCCAGATGTTGCCCCCGCCGACGACCAGCGCGAGCTGAACACCGGTATCGACCGCCTCGGCGACCTGCCTGGAAATGTATTGGAGGACCGACCAGTTGACGCCGTCGGCGCCTTGGCCTCGCAACGACTCGCCGCTCAGTTTGAGCACCGCCCGGCGTACCTGCCCGGTCGCCATTGCGCACCCCCTAACCGTCGTTCCTGCGCCAGCCCCCCGCCGACATTCCCGCGACCTCCAGGCGGGATCTACTCGCCAAGCCCGAAGCGAGCGAACCGGGCAACGCGGACGTTCTCGCCCACCTTTGCCCGCACCTCTATGACCAGATCGTTCACCGTCTTCGATGGGTCGCGGATGAACGCCTGCCGCAGCAGGCAGACCTCCTCCGGCTCGCGGGCCTCCCCCTCAGGCATATCGTTCTCGTCCAGGTAGGCGGGGGACATCGCCGCGACCTGCATGGCGAGGTTGTGCGCCAGGTCCTTGAACTCCTGCGTGCGCGCAACGAAGTCGGTCTCGCAATTGAGTTCGACGAGCGCGCCAAGGCGGCTACCTGCGTGGATGTAGGCCTCGATAACACCTTCGGATGCGACGCGGTCGGACTTGGCGGCTGCTTTGGCAAGCCCACGCTCGCGCAGGGCGCTCTCGGCTGCGTCCATGTCGCCGTCCGCCGCCTCAAGGGCGCGCTTTGCATCCATGATGCCGGCGCCCGTCTTTTCACGCAGCGTCTTGATAGCCTCGGTCGTGACCACCGCGTCGGCCCGCCGCCTACTCACTCGCCGCCGCGACTACTTCGCCCGCCTCGAATGCCTCGATGTTCTCGAGCGGTTCCGGCTCGCGGTCGTCCTCGCCCGCGCTGTAGCCTGCGCGAGTGTTCAGCCACTCGCTGTGGCCCTCCAGAGCCGAGTTGGCAATTTGCTGTGCGATCAGTCGGATGGAGCGAATGGCGTCGTCGTTCCCAGGAATCGGCCAGTTGGCCACGTTGGGGTCGCAGTCGGTGTCGACAAGGGCGACGATGGGGATGCCGGCCCGGTGCGCCTCAGCCGCCGCGATGTCCTCGCGGCCGACATCGACGACGAAGAGCGCGCCGGGCAACTCAGTCATTTCCTTGAATCCACCGAAGTAGCGGTTCATCTTGTGGACGCGGTTGTTGAGGCGCAGCGCTTCCTTCTTGGGCAGGTGCAGCCACTCGCCGCGTGCCTGCTGTTCCTCCAAGCGCACGAGGTAGTCGATGCGCGACTGGATGGTCGTGAAGTTGGTGATGGTGCCGCCGAGCCAGCGCTGGTTGACGAAGAACTGGCCGGAACGGACCGCCTCTTCGCGGACGGCGTCTTGGGCCTGCTTCTTGGTGCCGACCATGAGCAGCTTCCTGCCGCTCGCCGCGACCTGGCGTGCGAAATCGCACGCCTGCTGAAGCAACTCCATCGTCTGCTGGAGGTCGATGATATGGATGCCGTTGCGCTCAGCGAAGATAAAGGGGCGCATCTTCGGGTGCCATCGGTGCGTCTGGTGGCCGAAATGCACTCCGGCCTCCAGCAAGGCCTTCATACTCAACGGCTCGAACTGCCCGGACTCGTCCGCGCTGCCGACCTCCGCCTCCGAGGCGGTCGTTGCCTCTTGTACCATTCGCTACTCTTCGCTTCCTGGGGCGGCACGCAAAATCCCCGAGCGCGTGCGCGCCTTGCGCCAAATCCCGAAGAGGATAGCATAGGCGGCGGTGCGTGTACAACGGAGGATGGCCTCCCCGCGGTTGGCGCTCAACCCATTCCGGCCCCTGGTGAGGCTACGAACGCATGTCTAGGGGCAGTTGGAGCAGATTCGCGCGGCGGCCCGGCGAGGATTCTCCATGCGGCGTGAACGCGCTCATCGAGACGGCCCGATCATCATCGCTCAGCTCGGTCATCACCCTAACTCCCTCAGCGGTGCGTCCCTGAATAGGCCATTCCGCGATGCGCGTACGCAGGACCACCGCCCTGGCGGAGCCGGCGATGGCCTCCTCATCGTCGGCGTCGGCCACAACTGCGGCGGCTAACTGACCAGTCTTGTCGTTGACGGTGTGGGCAATCACGCCCGCGGCATCGCGATCGGTGACGGGGAACTTGCTTGCTTCTGTGCGCTTGCCGTAGCCCCTGCGTGTGAGGAGCAGCAACCGGTCTTGCGGTCGCGCAACGTCCATGCCGACGACCTCGTCTCCGGGCTCGAGGCGGACGCCGCGCACGCCGCCCGCAGCACGCGTAATGCGCGGGCGCACAGCGCTGAGGGCGAAGCGCACCGCCTTGCCCTCGCGCGTAGCGATGATGGTGCTCATGTCGTCGTCAGCGAGGCGCGCTAGCAACACCTCATCGTCATCGCGAAGGCTCATCGCCGCGAGCCCGTTTGCGCGAATGTTGACGAACTTGCCAAGGTGCATCCGCTTCACGCTCCCCCTGCGCGTGGCCATGATGATGGACTTGTTCGCATAGGGGTCTCGAATGGGGGTCATGGCGGTCACCCGCTCGGTCGGCATGATGGAGATGGTGCCTTCCGCGATCCCGCCGGGATTCCGCCACGAGGCATCCGCCGGCAGGGACAAGACTCGCTGGCGGTACACGCGGCCCGTGTTGGTGAAGCAGTAGAGCCAGTCCTGCGTGTCGGCAACGACGAGCTGCCGCACGTTGCCGCCCTCTCGCGTCAGCTGACCTTGCACGCCTTTGCCTCCGCGACGTTGGGGACGGAAGGCCTCAAGGGGCAGCGCCTTGAGGTAGCCCGCATCACTCAACGCAATGAGCAGGCTGGCATAGGGAGCAGTCGCCTTCCGCTTAGAGCCTTCGTCGGCTTTCTTGCGCGCTGCCATCGGAGAACCTCGCAGGGTGTGCATATTGCACCATTGCGCCGCGGAAGTCATTCCCCACCACCGCACCTCCTATGCCTCCACCCAGGCGCGCACGTCCGCTAGCACGGCATCAAGCGAGTCGGCGCTGAGGCGTCCTGTGTTGACGTTGCGCGGACTCGGGTGGTATGCGGCAAAGAGCGCCGGTAGGCCGGAGCCGAGGTCATAGCGGGCGCCGTGGCGGAATTCGTGGCGGTGGCGGGTTCCGTTGCGCTCGCTCATCGCGCGCAGGTAGCCGTCGAATGCCACGCGCCCGAACGCTACCACCGCCCGGGCATCCGGCAGCAGGCCCAGCTCCTCAACGAGGTAGGGGCGGCACGTGCGCTGCTCTGCGGCTGTCGAGCGGTCTTGCGGCGGCACGCAACGCACCACCGTCGTGAGGTACGCATCGATGAGCGTCAAGCCGTCGGTGCGGTGGCGCGACGTGGGCTGCGATGCAAATCCCGCGCGGTGCAGCGCCGCCGCAAGAAAGTCGGACGACTTATCGCCGGTGAAGAGCCGCCCTGTACGGTTAGCCCCGTGCGCAGCGGGAGCAAGTCCGACGAGTAGGACACGGCCCTGCGAGTCTCCGTGGCTTGGGACGGGCGCGCCCCAGTAGTCGTCATCGCGGTAGGCAGCGCGCTTCTGCTGCGCCACGAGCTCGCGGTGGGCGACAAGGCGCGGACAGGCGCGGCACGCAACGATGCGCCGCATCAGCTGCCCAAGCGCCCCCTCCAGCGGCCCCTCGTACGATTGCGATGTGGCGGCGGTGTTCATGGATGCATGATGCAACAAATGGGCGCGGTATAGTGACCAAGTATGCGGATGCGGCGATTTGGGGCTGGCCGGTGGCTTCTGCTTGGTGCAATGGGGCTTGCGGTGCTCGGCGCGGCAGCCTGTGGCGGCGGTGACCCTCCTCCATCGCCACTGCCCCACGGCCTGCCGCCGCTTTCGCTGCCCGCCGACGAGGCACCTCACGACTTTCAGACGGAGTGGTGGTACTTCAATATCCATGCGGGGGAGGAGGGCGGCTCGCGGCGCTTCGCACTTCACTACGTCCTCTTCCAGGTAAGAGAGCAGGTTTCGGGGCGGACGCTTTATGTCGCACAAGCCGGGCTGACGGAAGCATCCGGCGGCACACACCACAAGGCGGAACGCTTCCGGACGACGGCGCAGCCGATCCCAGGGCGCGAGAACGGCTTCAACTTCACCATCGGAGATTGGCAATTTGCGGGCGAAGGCGGCGAGTCGTTCACCTTGCGCGGCGGCGTCGAGGGCTCACGCTTCGATCTCGACCTCACCGGAGACGTCGAGCCGCTGCTGCATGACGACGACGGCCTCGTCGATTTCGAGGACGCGGGCCTCACGTACTACTTTTCGCGGCCACGCCTCGAGGTGCGGGGGGTTGTCACACTGCCGAGCGGCCCCGTCAGCGTGAGCGGCCTTGCGTGGTACGACAAGCAGTGGGGGGACTTCCAGCCCGTCGCCGTCTCGTGGGACTGGGCGAGCATGCAGTTCGACGACGGGCGCAACCTCATGCTGACGCGCCTGTTCGACGGGTCAGGGGCACCGATCGACGTCTATGGCACACTCCAGCAGCGCGACGGGCAGGTTACGGGCCTTTCAGAGGGCGACTTTGCATTCGAGCCTGCCCCCGACTCGGCGTGGACCAGCCCTCACACCGGCGCGTCGTACGATGCGCGGTGGCGCGTGCGGGTTCCATCGGAGGACCTCAACGCCGAGCTGGTCCCCATTGCCGACGCGCTGGCACCGCAGGCCGAGTTCCGCTCCAACGCCCTGGGCGTCGTCTATTGGGAGGCGGGCGTCGACGTGCTCTCCTCCGACGGAACACGCATCGGGCAGGGGTTCGTCGAACTGGCAGGGCGCACGGGGTTGGTGGTGCGCTAGTTGCCCGCCAGCCCCTCGGCGATGTCGGCGACGACGCGAGGGCCCTCGTAGACGAGCGCGGTGTACAGCTGCACTGTGTCGGCGCCTGCGCCGAGCGCGGCGCGCGCATCGTCGGCGCTCGCTATCCCCCCGCACGCGTTCAGCGCGAGGTCGGGGCCCAGCGCCTGGCGTACCTCCGGCAGCGCCGCGAGCAGCGATGCGAATAGCGGACGCCCGCTCAGCCCCCCTGTGCCCATAGCCAGGTTCGCATCCGGCTCGGGCCGCGTGTTGGCGTAGGTCACGCCGTCCGCGCCGGCCTCGCGACAGACGCGTACGAGCGCCAGCACGCCGTCGCGGGTCGCGTCCGACTCGAACGGGGGCAATTTGACGAACAGCGGCCTGGTGCGGCGCGCGTTGAGGACGCCAAGCAACCGCCGCAACGCCTCCGGCTCCTGGTACTCGCGCACGCCTGCCGTATTGGGGGAGCTGACGTTTAGCTCAAATCCATCCACCACGTCCTGCAGCCGGTGGATGCACGCCGCGGTGTCGTCGTCGCCCAGGGCCGCGATGCTTGCCAGGACGGGCGCGCCCGGCCCGGCTCGCGCCAGCCGCTGCCGCGCCCTGTCGACACCGTCGTTCGGGAAGCCCATCGCGTTGAGCAGCGCGCGCTCTCGGGTGCGGCGAAGCAGGCGCGGGCGCCGATTGCCCTTGCGCGGCGCGCGCGTCACCGTCCCCACGGTCACATACCCGAAGCCTAAGTCGCGCAGGGACGCGACATAGCGGCAGTTCTTGTCAAGACCGGCGGCAAGGCCAACGCGGTTGCGCAGCGGGATACCCGCAATGCTGGCAGGCTGCGCTAACCGCTTCATGTCGAGGGCGAATGCGTGCGCGCGCCACAGCGGCCGCACTGCGAAGGCAGCGTCAGCCCAGTGCAGCGCTCGCTCCGGCTGCAAACCAAAGAGGAGCGGCCTCACGACCGCTCGATAGACAGGGATGCGGGTAACGCGCCTGAGTGCGCGGCGCATTACGCGTCGACCGACAATACGCGGTAGCGGCGCTCGCCAGCAGGCGTCTGTATCGTTGCCTCATCGCCCTTGCGCAGCCCGACTATTGCCTTGCCGACGGGTGAGTCGGCAGACAGCTTGCCGCCGAGGGGGTCGGATTCTGCGGCGCTCACAAGGGTGTATTCGAGGCGCTTGCCGCTGATGGTGTCCTCCAGGCCGACCCTGGCACCAACTCGGATGCCCCCTGCCCTCTCTTCGCCATTCGGCGCGACGACAACTGCAATGCGCAGCGTCTCTTCTAGGCTGCGAATGCGCGCCTCCGTCTGCCCCTGATGTTCGCGCGCGGCGTCGAGCGGCGAGTTTTCCGAGACGTCGCCGTTCGCGCGCGCGCTGCGTATGGCTTGGACAATCGAGCCGCGCTTGCCCTTAAGCGCCTGCAGTTCGGAGACAAGGGCGTCTCGGCCTTCTTGCGTTAGCTCGATGGCCTCGCGGTCGGGCGGTGGCGCGTCCAGCTTGGCGGTAGCGGCGGCGCGAGCGGCGGCCCGGGGTATCTTCACGTGCGGCGCGAGCGAGTGGGTCAACTTGTACTGCTTCTTGAGGAAGGCGAGAAAGTCCTTGACCGGGGACAGCCGCGCATGGACATCCCCGCCCGCGCTCACTACCTCCTGCGCGTAGTCGGCAACCTGGGGTGGAAGGATGCCCTCGACGTCCTTATCCCTTCCGATTGCGCTGGCGAAACGGTTGATTTCCTCTGCGGCGCGGCCCTCGACCTGCCGCCTCGTCGATGTCAGGTATCGCGTAAGCGCGGTGGACAGCGTAACGCTCAAACCCGCGGCCCCTCTCTCATACAGCCGATTCTAGGCAAGGCATGCCGGCGCGTCAACGAAGATACGGGAGCTTCGTCCTGGCCCCCTTCTCTATCCCGCCAGATCCTCGGCGAGGCGGACGAGGGTGCGGACGGGAACGCCGGTGGCACCCTTGACGAGGTGGCCTTTGTCCTTCTCCGTCATGTTGGTGCCAGCGATGTCGAGGTGGCACCAGTCAGCGCCGTCGGCAAACTCCGAGATGAAGAGCGCCGCCGTGATGCTCCCCGCCGTCCGTCCACCCGTGTTCTTCATGTCCGCCCAGCTTGAGCGGATCAACTCCTTGTACTCGTCATGGAGCGGCAGCTGCCACATCTTCTCACCCACCGCTCCCGATGCCGACAGCACCGCATCCACCAGCGATTGCGACGTGCCCATCACGCCCGTCGTCACGTTGCCGAGGGCGACAACCATCGCGCCGGTGAGCGTGGCGACGTCGACGACGCGCTTAGCGCCCTTTTCGGCGATGACGTAGGAGATCGCGTCGGCCAGAATCAGCCGCCCCTCGGCGTCGGTGTTGTCCACCTCGATCGACTTGCCGTTCATCGCGACGACGATGTCACCCGGGCGCTGCGCGGTCCCGCTGGGCATGTTCTCAACGGCAGGCACGATGCCGAATACGTTGATGCGCGGCTTCAGCTGCGCGATGGCCTGCATCGCGCCGATGATGGACGCGCCGCCCGACATGTCGCCTTTCATCGCGCCCATCCCCTGAGCCTGCTTGAGCGATATGCCGCCCGTGTCGAACGTGACGCCCTTGCCGACGATGGCGATGTTGTTGTCCGGGTGCTCGGGATCGCCGCGGAATTCCATGACGATGAGCTTCGGCTCATTGGCGCTGCCCTGAGCGACGCCGAGCAGCGCGCCCATCCCGCGCGACTCCATCTCCTCGCGCCCGAGCACGTCGACGCCAAGCCCTACCGTGGCGCACGTCTCCTCCGCGATGGCGGCCATGCGTGAGGGGCTCATGACGTTGGCCGGCTCGTTCACCATGTCGCGGCAGAGGTTGACCGCCTCCGCCAGCATCGCGCCGTGTGCGACGCCATCCTGCAGCGCCTCCAACTTGGCGCTGTCCTGCTCCACGATGGTCAGCGTCTCCAGCTGCTTGCCGTCGTCGTCGCCGTTGCGCCTCGATTTGTACTGGGCGAATTCGTAGAGGCCGAGGTGCGTGCCCTCGGCGATTGCCGCCCCCGCCTCCCAGACCGAGAGGCCGCCGGCGCCGTGGGCGAGCGTGGCTGCGCTCTTGACGCCGATGCGCCGCAGGTAACGCGCAAGGCCGCCGGCAACGGAGCGGGCGGCAATCGCGTCGAACCGCTCGCGCTTGCCAAGCCCTGCAACGACCACGCGTTTGGCTGGCAATCGTCCGTTGGTGTGGAGGCGCGCGAACTGGCCCTCCTTGCCCGTGACCTCGCCATCGGCGATGAGCGCGCGCACCGCGCCGTCTAGCGCTGCGTCGACCGCGCCCGTGCCGCCGCCCGGCTCCGTCACGCCCTCGAACAGGTTGACGACGATGGCATCTGCCTGCGCCTCGGTAATGTCTCCGCTGGTCACCTCGATAGTGGTCATGGCTCGCGCTCCTTGGTGCCGGTGTGCGAGGCGAGTGTCGCACAAGCGGCCTACCGCCGCTACGGGGTGTCCAGGGGGTGCAGGGCGCAACCAACGAGGCCCGGGCCGGTGTGGGCGCCTATGACGGGGGTGAAGTCGGTAACGAAGAGCTCCACAGGGGAGAGGTCGCGCTCCAAGCGTTCGGCCATTGCGGCGGCGTCAGCAGGCGCGTTGGAGTGAGCGACAGCGATGCGCGCAACGCGCCCCTGCAGTCGTTCGCCGACGAGCGCAGCGACGCGTTCCGTGGCACGCGCCTTGCTGCGTGGACGTTCGATGGCGCCGATGCGGCCGGCGCTCAGTTCCAGCACAGGCTTGAAGTTGAGCAGGTTGCCAATCCACCAGCCTGCGCGGGGCAGCCGCCCACCCCTCCACAGGTAATAGAGCGTGTCGAAGTAGCCGACGAACCACGTGTCCTCGATGCGGCGGCGCACGACCTCCATCACATCGTCGAGCGATGCTCCGTTTGCGGCGGCGCGTGCCGCTTCGAGCGCGACCAGCCCTTCTGCGGTGCCTGCCATCCGGCTATCGACGACGCTAACCACGGCCTCCGGCATTTCGTCCTTCGCCGCTTCCTTTGCGACCAGCGCGGTCCGGTACGCCGCGCTCAACTCGCTTGACAATGTCAGGCAGACAATGGTGTCGGTGTACGCTGCCGCTTCACGGTAGGCCTCCAGGAAGGCTCCCGCCCGTGGAGAGGAGGTGGTCGGCAGGGGCTCACCTTGCGCCTGCAGCGCGTAGAAATCCCCTGGCGTGATGTCGCGTCCGTCGTGGTAGACGTCCTGCCCATGGTGTATCTCGAACGGGACGATGTAAAGCGGGAGGCCGTCGACTAGCGTGGCTGGAAGCGACGTGGTCGAATCGGCGACGATGGCGATGGGGCCACCGGGCATCGGCTAGGAGGTAGCGTCTCGGCGCTTCAACCGCAGGCTCGCCCGATCCACGGGGTCGAGCAGTACGGGGCTCACCAAGAGCACCGCTGTCAGCACAATCGCACCGATCACCGTCGCCAGATCCGCCGCCGAGTGGTACTTCAGCGTAGCGACCGCAGCAAGCGGCGGTACCAGGGAGAGAATGAGAACTAGCCTCCATGAGCGCCGCCCGATACGCATGAAGAGCGCGGTGAAGCCTGCGAGCGCGAGGAACACCATCGCCGTCACCGTGTCCATCTCCAGTGCGCGCACACGATCGGGGATCAGGACGCCCCCCTGCCAGTGAAGCATGAAGAGCCAGGCGGACAAGAACGGCAACGGCAGGCTGGCCAGCGATATCGCCAGCCAGTCGTACGAGAGCGTGCGCCGGGCAACCGTCAGGATGATGATGGTTGCGACGGGGATCCACATCGCCACGGCGACGTACATCGCCAGCGACAACGGGGGCGTGACGCCGCTGACGAACGCCCATGCCCCATAGCCGACCACCACGGCGGCAACCACCCAGGTCAGCGCCGGCAGAACGAGCGCATAGCCCAGCCACGGGGCCGTCCAGTTCGGCAGCCCGCGTCTCCACGCCGCTGTTGCCGTGGCAACGGCTATGGACACAGCAACCGCGACCCAGAACAGCTCCACCCACAGGTGGAAGCGGAAGATGGCGGCGATGCCGATGTGCGGGAGCACGGCGAACAGCGTGTCGCGCCCTTGCGTCGTCGCGTGGACCGAGTAGTAGGCTTGCGCGATCTCGCGCGGGTCACCGAAGTCTGCCAGCGCCTGATGCTCCGCGGCCTCAGCAGGAACCCCCTCGTGAGCAAGCTCGCGGGTGCGTTCTTCGAGATGGCCGTATGCCTCGTACAGCACGTTGGAGCGCGTGCGGGGGTTCACATGCAGTGAGCCCCACAGTGCTGCAAAATACCTGAAGGTCGCGTCGCCCATGGCCCCTCTACGAGCCCGGCTCCATAACTAGGCTCACCGCCTTTGAGAAGGACTGCCACTCCCGGTGCCTTGCCTCAAGCGCACGCCTTCCAGCCACCGTAATGGCATAGTAGCGCCGCTGCTGCCCCGTTGCAGAGTCGGCCCAACTGCCGACGACGAGCTTTGCCTTCTCCAGCCGGTGAAGCGCTGGATACAGCGTGCCCTCCTTGAAACGGAAGTAGCCCTCTGAGCGCCGCTCCATCTCCCTGACGATCTGGTAGCCGTACATGGCCTCGCCGTCCAGCAAGGCAAGCAGGAGCGCCTCCGTACTCCCCTTCAGCAACTCGTTCTGGTACACGCGCGCTCCTCGCCCTCACGCCAGCGTTCGGCGCGACAATTGTGCGCCGCGGCAGGCTTTCACGTCAACCTCCACGGTTACACCGTTAGTCTCCACTCATCACGGCGAGGCTGTCCGATAAAAGGCCCTCGGCATTCTCCACACCCCGACACCAGATGGCCATGCCGGGAATACAAGTCCAGCACATGTTTTCCACACCTTCTTTCCCCGGCCATACGCTACCCTATTCTTACTACTCCTCCACTGAAGCACAGAATGCTGGATATCAAAGAAATAGAAGTGCAAGCTGGGGATGGTGGCTGTGGTGCCGTCTCGTTCCTCCGTGAGAAGTTCCGTCCGAAGGGGGGGCCAGACGGAGGTGATGGCGGTGTGGGTGGCGACGTGACGGTTGTAGCTCGAGCCTCGCGTAGGACACTGGCCCACCTTGCTCGAACGGGGAGAGTCGGGGCCGCACCCGGCGGTGGCGGCGGCAAGCGTCAGCGAACTGGCCGGCGTGGTGCGCCTGCGACCATTGAGGCCCCTGTTGGCACCGTGGTGTGGGAAGTGGTGGAAGGCGAACGACGCCCCTTGGCCGATCTGGCGTGGGATGGAGCAGAGGTGCGCGTTGCTCAGGGCGGTGGGGCGGGCCGGGGAAACGTCCGCTTCGCGACGCCGTCGAACCAGGAGCCCCGATTGGCCGAGGTGGGGGAGCGAGGCGAAGGGCGCCGCATCGTGCTGGAAGTGAAGCTATTGGCCGATGTTGCAATCGTAGGAGCCCCGAATGCGGGGAAGTCGACGCTTCTTGCAGCTGTCTCGCGGGCAAAACCGCGCGTGGCCGAATTCCCCTTCACGACACTGGATCCCGTCCTAGGCGTAGTCGAGCGGCATGGCCGCGCGCTGGTGCTGATGGACGTGCCTGGCCTGATTGAGGGTGCTCATGAAGGGCGGGGCCTAGGCTTGGAGTTCCTTCGGCACGTCGAGCGAGCGCGTGCGGTCATTCACCTGATCGGTGGGCTCGCGCCGGATCTCTCGGCGGAGTTTGCGGAGGTGCGCGCGGAGGTAGAGGCATACGGAGGCGGGCTTGGCGCCAAGCCGTACGTGACCGTGGTCAACAGGGCTGATGTGCCGGAAGTGCGTGGCGCGGTCGATGCACAGCACACACACGTTGCGGAGGTCGCCGGACACGCCCCGATGCTGGTGTCGGCGGCAACGGGTGAGGGCTTGGAGGGCCTTCTGGAGAGGCTGTTCCTGCTCGTGCCGGAGGCGCCTCAACCAGAGCGTCCACCGCGGGAACCGCCGGGGCCGGCCCCGCGCCCGCCCCGTGTTCCGCCGCGCGTCTCGCGCAATGAGGACGGGGAGTTCGTGCTGGATTACTGGCCAATAGAGCGCATCGTGGCCGCGGTCGGCATGGACGACTGGCAGACCCGGATGCAATTGCATGATGAGATGGCGCGCGCCGGCGTCCTCTCCGCACTTGAGGCCGCAGGCGTGGAAATGGGCGACACCGTCCGGATCGGCGCAGCGGAACTGGAGTGGGGGTAGAGTAACTCCTGGCGCGCCAGCCTCACACTTGGCCAGCGAAAGAGGCCTGTCGTATACGATGAGCACCGGAGGTGGCCAGGCGGCGATGCGCTGGGGGCTCTTGGGCGGCACGTTCGACCCCATCCATAACGGGCACCTCGCGCTGGCGCGCGCTGCGCTCGCCCAGTTGCGGCTGGATGGCGTGTGGCTGCTTCCGACCGGCGTGCCGTGGATGAAGCGCGCCGCCCCTCGCTCACCCAATGCCGACCGCCTGCGCATGGTGGAGCTGGCCATCGACGGCATCGACCGGCTCCACGTCCTCACCGCAGAGTTGGAGCGCCCAGGCGACACCTATACCGTCGATACGCTTGATGGACTGCGCGCAGGAAGGATGGCCGGTGACGACCTCTACTTCGTCGTTGGCGCAGACGCACTGGCCTCGGTGCACCGCTGGAAGGAGCCTCGAAGGCTCCTGGAGATGGCGCGGCTAGCCGTGGCTGCGCGGGGTGGTGGAGTGCCGCCGCTCGAGCAACTGGAGGCCGTCGCCCCCGGAGCTCGCGCGCGAGTCATCGAATTGCGGATGGAGCCGGTCGACGTGAGTGCGACAGACCTGCGCCGGCGCGTCCGCGCAGGCGAGCCAATCCGCGGGGACGTGCCTGAGGCGGTTGCCGACTACATTCACAAACGGGGGCTGTACACTGCGGCCCGATGGGCGAACGAGAGCGGGGAGGCACCATGACGCAATCGACGACACAGAGCGAGCTGGCAGGCGAGATACTCGACGTGGCATTGACGCAGGGGGCACTGATGTTCGGCGACTTCGCCCTCTCGTCCGGCGAGCGCTCCACCTACTACTTCGACGGGCGGTTGCTGACGCTCTCGGCCGAGGGCGCGCATCTGGTCGGGCGCGCACTGCTGCCGCTGGTGCGCGGATCGGGCGCGGTGGCTGTCGGCGGCCCGACGCTCGGTGCGGATCCCATGGCGACGGCGGTGTCCATGCTGAGCGTGCGCGATGAAGGCCCGCCGTTGCCGGCCTTCATCGTCCGTAAGGGCGAGAAGGACCATGGCACGGCGAAGCTCATCGAGGGGCCGCTGCCAGAGGGCGCGGCGGTCGCCGTCCTCGACGATGCCTGTTCGACTGGCGGCAGCCTTATCCACGCGGTGAACGCGGTGGAGGCGGCGGGCTGCCACGTGACGCTGGTCGCCTGCATCCTGGACCGGCATCAGGGCGGCGGAGACTACTTCCTCAAGCGTGGCTACCGTTTTGCGTCGCTCCTGGAGGCGGATACCCAAGGCCATATACGCGTGAGCGAAGCATCAGGCCTGCGATGACTGGTGCGCGGCGAACGGAGGCATCACCGGAGGCGGTGCGCCGCGCGACGGGGCGGACGCCCGACGAGTGGTTTGCACTGCTCGATGCCGTCGGCGCCGAGCGGTTGGCGCACCGCGACATCGCGCGCTGGCTGGGGTCGGAGCACGACGTTTCGCCGTGGTGGTGCCAGCAGGTCACGGTCGAGTACGAGCGAGCGCGCGGCCTGCGGGCCAAGTACGAGACGACGCGTGGCTTCCAGGTTAGCGTGAGTAAGACGCTGAATGCTCCGCTGGCGTCGCTCCACGCCGTGGTCGCCGACGCCGGGCTGCGCGGTAGGTGGCTGCCCGGCGCCCCGCTTACGCTCCGCCGCGACACGCCGGAAAAGTCGACCCGGCTGATGTGGGCGGAGGAGGGCGGCGCGTCCAACGTGGAAATTGGCTACTACGCCAGCAGGCCGGGGCGCAGCCGCATCACCATCCAGCACTCGCGCCTAGCGAGCGCAGACGAGGTGGAGAAGCACCGCGCGTACTGGAAGGCGGCGCTGGAACGGCTTGCAGAGGCCATTTCTTCGTACAACATCTAGCATTCGTACTAAAAGACACCCAAAAATCAGGTGCATTTTCGCCGGTAGGGGTGTATGGTACAGGGGCAGCGGCAGCAGGCGGCGCAACCCCGTAGGCAATCCCGCGCCCAGGAGCTAATAGCATGGCGATGGCCACATCGCAGCAGACCGAGTACACCGCCTCCGATATCCAAGTCCTCGAGGGGCTGGAGGCCGTCCGCAAGCGGCCGGGCATGTACATCGGCTCAACCGACCACCGCGGTCTCCACCACCTTGTCTATGAGATCGTCGACAACGCCATCGACGAGGCAATGGCGGGGCATTGCGACACCGTCGTCGTCGAGCTACTGAGCGCCAACCTGATTCGCATTAGCGACAACGGGCGCGGCATCCCAATCGATAAGCACGAGGCCACCGGCAAGTCAGGCCTCGAGACCATCATGACCACCCTGCATGCCGGCGGCAAGTTCGGCGGCGGTGCGTACAAGGTGTCCGGCGGCCTGCACGGTGTCGGCGCTTCCGTCGTCAACGCGCTCGCCGAGTGGATGCGGGTCGAGGTGCGCCGCGACGGGCGTATCCACTCGCAGGAGTACCACCGTGGCGAGCCCGACGCCGATGTCGTTGACGAAGGGGCGCTGCCGGAAGGCGAGGAGGAGGGGACTGGCACCACGGTCACCTTCCTGCCCGATACCGAGATTTTCTCCGTCGTCGCGCCGGAGCGCGAGACGCTTCTCCAGCGCTTCCGCGAAATGGCCTTCTTGAACAAGGGGGTGTCCATATCGCTCCGGAGCGAGGAGCACCCGGAGGAGGACAAGACGTTCTACTTCGAAGGGGGCATCGCCTCCTTCGTACGCCACCTCAACCACAACCGCGAGGTGCTTCAGCCCGACCCGCTGTACGTGGAGAAGGACATCGAAGGCACCCGCGTCGAGGTTGCGCTCCAGTACAACGGCGGCTTCTACGAGTCCACCCTCGCCTTCGCCAACTGTATCAACACGGTTGACGGCGGGACGCACCTCGTGGGCTTCCGCGCAGCGCTCACGCGCGCCATCAACTCCTTCGCGCGCAAGAGCAAGCTGGTCCGCGACGATGCACCCAACCTCTCCGGCGACGACGTGCGTGAGGGGCTGACTGCGATTGTGAGCGTACGGCTCGAAAACCCACAATTCGAGGGCCAGACCAAGGGCAAGCTGGGCAACGCCGAGACCAAGGGCCACGTCGAGCAGGTCGTCGCGCAGGCCCTCGAGTTCTACTTGGAGGAGCACCCTCGCGAGGCGCAGCGTATCGTGGAGAAGTGCACAACGGCGCAGCGCGCGCGTGAGGCGGCGCGCAAGGCGCGCGACCTCGTCATCCGCAAGAACGCAATGGGCGGCGGCTCGCTCCCGGGCAAGCTCGCCGACTGCTCCGAACGCAACCCCGAGTTCTCCGAGCTTTTCGTCGTCGAGGGTGAATCGGCCGGCGGTTCGGCCAAGATGGGGCGCGACAGGAGGACGCAGGCGATTCTTCCGCTGCGGGGCAAGATCCTCAACGTGGAGAAGGCGCGCCCCGACCAGATGCTCGGTCACGACTCCATCCGCACGCTCATCACGGCGATAGGCGCAGGGCTGGGCGAGGACTTCAACCTGGAAAAGCTGCGCTACCACAAGGTCATCATCATGACGGATGCGGATGTGGATGGCGCGCACATCATGACGCTGCTGCTGACCTTCTTCTTCCGCAACATGCGCCCCCTCATCGACCACGGCCACCTCTACATCGCCCAGCCGCCGCTCTACCGCACGGCCAAGGGGCGTCGCGTGCGGTACCAGTTCGACGAGGCGGCCAAGGATGCGTGGCTCGCAAAGCAGCTCTACAGCAACATCGGCGTCGCCTCCACCGATGGCAAGGTCTCCGGGGGCGGAGCCGACCTGCAGGCGCTCATTCAGAACCTGCGCGGTTTCCAGTCGTTCGCCTCGCAATTGGAGATACTCGGCGTGGGACCCGCGCTTGTGGGCGACATCATGCGAGGCGCCGAGGGCCGCCGCTATCGGCTCCAATTCGAAGGGGTTGTCTCGTTGGAGAAGCTCCAAGCATGGCTGGAGTCGCGGGGCTACACCTGCGAGGCGCGGGTCAACGAAAGGAAGGGCATCTACGAGCTGACGATCGAGGGCCACGGCAAGATCGACGTGCGCCGCCTGTTCGAGGCTCCGGCGGCCGCGCGCGCCCGCAGCGCATTCTCGCCCGTCGCTAGCTGGGTGAACGGCCACACCTTTGCCATCACGCGCCGCGACAACCGCGTCGCTGAAGGGCTGGCGTGGAACGAACTGGCCGGGGCGTTGGAGCGCCAGGCGGAGCGCCAGGGCGTCTCCATCCAGCGCTACAAGGGACTCGGCGAGATGAACGCCGAGCAGTTGTGGGAGACCACGATGAACCCCGAGATGCGGACGCTTCTCCAGGTCAGCGTCGACGACGCGGCGCTGGCGGACGAGACGTTCAACATGCTGATGGGCGATGTCGTCGCGCCCCGCCGCGACTTCATCACCTCGCACTCCCGCCAGGTCAAGAACCTCGACGTCTAGGGTCCGCGCCCCTACCGCTCCGTTTCAACCCACCACGACGCGCCGTCCGTACGCAGTGTGACGTCGCCTGCTTGGGCAGTGGCGAAAACTCCGTTGGGAGCGGCGGCGAGTGCGGCGATGACGTTGGACGAGGGATGCCCGGACTCATTGTCGGCGCCCACGGAGACGACCGCGATCAGGGGGCTTGCCGCCGAGAGGAACTCCGGATGGGATGAAGTCGCGCTGCCTTGGTGGGCCACCTTGAGCACGTCGATATCCAACCGCGCCCGCCGTCGATAAGCAGCGAGGCACCAGACGGAGCTCGTACGTATGCGGCGTCGCCCTGCCCCACGTCGAGAAAGGTCACCTCCAGCAAGCGCGCGTCGCCGCATACGCCCAGGGTGAGGTCGCGAGCAGCGCCAGTACCCCGATGAATAGCGCCGAGCGGTAGCCGGTTGCGGGTCCGTCCCAGACCCACCTCAGGCCCAGCGCTAGCGGCGGCTGCCAGCGCTGGCGGTGCATGAGCGCCAGTACGAAGCCCAACACCGCGTAGTAGCCCCCCAGAAGGGCGCTGTCCTCGGGCGCCGCCTCGATGACCGCGAAGGGCAGTTGGCCAACAAGTGTGCCGACTGCGGCGACGTACGCTCCACCTAGGGCAGGGGCCCAGCCCACAACCCACGCCAGCGGCGTCCACACCGCCGCAAGCATCCCCGTGACGATGCCGCCCGCGATGATCAACGGCAGCACAGGGATCACGATGAAGGTCGTCAGGCTGGCAAGCACGGACAACTCGCCGAAGCTGTAGGCGACGAGCGGGAGCGTGCCGAGCGTCGCGCCCAGCGAGACGGCGCTGCCCGCGACAGCCCAGCGCGCCAAGCGTCGCAACAGCGGCATGCCGGCCGACTGCTCCGGTGCGAGCCGTTTCGAGAGGCGCTGCCAGAGGGGGCCCCCGATGAGCAGCACACCTGCCATCGCCGTGAGACTGAGTTGAAACGACCGGTGCCACAGCTGTTCCGGCTGCAGCGCCACAATGAGGGCGGCGGCGAGCCCAAGGCCGACGGCGGCTCGCGAAGCGCGTCCCGTGCCGTAGGCGACCAGTCCCGCCGAGCCCAAGACGCCGGCCCACACGGCGGACGGGGCCGCTCCCGCCAGGAGCACGTACGCCCACACCATGGATAGCGATGCGAAGAGCAAGAGCCGCTGCCTTCGCCCCCAAATCGCCGCCACCGCGCCCATAGTGAGCGCGAGCACCAGCCCGACGTGAAGGCCGGAGATGGCCAGCACGTGCGTCAGGCCGGCGCGGCGGAGAGCGTCCGACACCTCCGGCGAGGGGCCCCCGTGCACTCCAAGCGACATCGCGATGGTCAGCGAGGCTGCCGGCTCCGGCAGGACGCGCCGGACGTTATCGGCAAGCCGCACACGGATGCGGTCCAGCATCTGCAGCGACGGCCCCTGTGCATCGTGCAATGCCTGGTTGGCGACGTAGCCCGCGTTCATCACTGCGCCAATGTCCTGCGCCGCCAAATGCGCGGGGTAGTCGAACGCGCCGAACGCCTCCGGCGAATCGAGCCGCCCAGACACGATGAGCCTGTCCCCACGCTCCAGGTAGGGGGGAGCGCGCCCCTCAATCCATGGGATCGGCTCGACCCACATCAAGATGCGCCCCGAGGCGGGCCGCGCTACCGACTGCACGGTAACGCTGTCTGCGTCGACCATTACACGGATGCGGTTGTCCACCGCTGCCGGCGTACCGGAGACCATGCCGCTGACCTCGACGGTGCGCCCATGGAAGAGGTGGAGATTGCCGTGGGGCGTGAGCAGTTCCGGCCCACCCCTTGCCAAGCCGAGCAGCACCGCCGCCGCCAGTAGCGCTGGGACGCTGGCGCGCATACCGAACGAGCGTGCCAGCAGGTAGGCGGCAAGGACGATCAGTGCGAGCAGCGCGGCCAGCCAGTCCGACTCGTGCCAGCCGCGGCTAAGCCATATGCCGAGCACGAAACCGGCGCCGACGGCGACAGCCCGCGTCATGGCGCGCCCACCGTTATCAGCTCGCGCACCGCCTCATAGGTCGCCGGGCCGATGCCCCGCACCGCCATGATGTGGTCGGGACGCATGAACCGCCCGTACTCCGTACGGTAGTCGACGATGCGCTGGGCCAGCACCTCGCCGATGCGGGGCAGATCCTCCAACTCCGGTGCGCTCGCCGTGTTGATGTTGGTGAGCCGCGGCGCGCCCAGCGTCGTTGCCGTGGGTGTCGGTAGAGGTGTCGTGTCGGTAGCTGGTTCGGTAGCGAGGCGTACGCCTTCCGGCTGCGGCTCGTTCAGCAACAGGAGTGCAATTCCCGCCGACGCGGCCAGGGCGATGACGACGAGGCTGGTCCGGTAGAGGGCTCGCTGAAGGGGCGTCACATCGCGCGAGCATATGGCGCGCGCGTGGGGCGACGCAAACGGCCGTTTTGTGCTACTACACCAGCGGCGCTACCGCTTCCGCAAGGTACGCCAGCTTCGCGATGTCCGGTTCGGGCAGGCCGAGCATCGGAGTCTGACAGCCTGCCTCTCGAAACGCGCGAATGACTCCTGCAATGTCGTCCGCGGCGCCGGCTGCGAGCGTCTGGCGCATCCCCATCTCCTCACCGTAGTACGCGACGGTGAGGCGGTGTACCTGCGCCTCCGCCTCTGCGCGATCTCCGCCGGGGTTGACGTAGAGCAGCTTGCCGGAGGTCAGCATGCTCGGATCGCGCCCGGAGGCGGCGCACGATTCCTGCACGAGTGCCCACGCATCGCGGAACTCCGATACCGTGCCCGCGCCGCCCTGCACCCAGCCGTCGCCAAGCGTGCCTGCGCGCCGCAGCGCAGCGTCCGCCCGTGCGCCGAATGGGACGGCAATCGGGTGCGCCGGGCGGGGCCGCAAGCTGACACCGCGCAGTGTGAAGTGCCGGCCCTCGAAGGTGACCTGCTCCTCGCTCCACAGGCGGCGCATCACCTCCAACCCCTCGACGAACCGGCTCACGCGGTGACGCGCGTCGACGCCAAGCGCCGTGTACTCGTAGTCGCGGCCACCCAGCCCCACTCCGAGCGTCAGCCGCCCCTCCGAGAGCGTGTCGAGCGTTGCGGCCAGCTGCGCCGTCTCGATGGGATTGCGCACGCCGGTGATAACCACAGCGGTGCCTAGCCCGACGCGCTTCGTGACGGACGCCGCCACCGCAAGCGTCACGAGCGGGTGCGGCATCGCGACCGACTGATGGAACACCCTGTCCGGCACCCATATCGAGCCGAAGCCCAACTCTTCGGCCGCGCGAAAGAACGCTCCCAATTCTCCGGCGGAGTACGTCCGCCCGCTCCAGAGGACGGGGACAAGGATGCCGAAGTCGGCGGGCGATGCCATGCGGGGATTGTAGCGGGGCGGGAGCGGCGACGGCGGGCTGGCCTCCCGGCGCGCAGCGACACCTGGGGGTTTGTGGGGTGTAGGCGCCCTGATATACTGCGGTTGAGGCCGCTCTGAGGCGGCGGGGAGTGCAGAGTTGCGGCGATACGAGTTGATGCTGGTGCTCCACCCTGAGGTGGACGAAGAGCGGCGGCTAGCCGTCATGGAGCGCGTACGGCGCGCCGTCTCCGAGGGCGGAGGCGAGATTACGGGTGAGGATGCTTGGGGGCGGCGCAGGCTGGCTTTCAAGATGGTCGGCCACACGGAGGCGTACTACCACATCGTTCACCTGCACGCCGACGGACAGGCAACGTCGGTGCTGGAGAATGCGCTCAACCTGGCCGAGGACGTGCTGCGGCACCTGCTCGTGCGCCAGGACGATGCGGTCCAGACAGAAGAGGCATCGTCCGACGATGAAGCCGCGCTGCCGGTCGAGGACGCCGCTGAGGATGCGCCTGAACCCGTCGAGGCGGTTTCGTAAGCAACACGCGACGGAAGGGAGGTAGACCACCGACATGGCCTCACTCAACAAGATTATGGTCATCGGCAATGCGGGGCGCGACCCTGAGATGCGCTACACGCCCAACGGCCACCCCGTCACGACCTTCAGCGTGGCAACCAACCGGACATACACCGGTCAAGACGGCGAGCGCAAGGAAGAGACGGAGTGGTTCACCGTCGTCGCGTGGAACGGTCTGGCTGAACGCCTGAGCCAGCAGTTGACCAAAGGGAGCCGCGTATACGTAGAGGGGCGCCTGCGCTCCCACACCTACCAGGGCTCCGACGGGCAGACGCGGTTCCGCAATGAGATCATTGCCAACTACGTTCTGTCTTTGGATCGGCCTGGGGAGAGCCCCTATGGCGGCGGGTATGGCAGCGCAGCCGACCTCGAGCCCGCCGGCGTCGGCACGGGCACGTCCCCGGACGACCTGCCCTTCTAGGGCGGCTTAGGGCCGCTCCCCTGCAGGCAAATCCCACAGCCGCCTTGCAGGGCCCAGGGCTAAGGGAGAGAGAACGACTATGACCACTCGCCCCGGCGGCGCACGCCGCCGTGACGGACGCCGCTTTTTCCCGCGGCGCAAGGTCTGCTCCTTCTGCGTCGACAAGATAAAAGCCATCGACTACAAGGACCCGCAGCGCCTTCGCCGCTACATCTCCGACTGGGCCAAGATTGAGTCGCGCCGCAAGACGGGCACGTGCGCTCCGCACCAGCGGATGCTCTCGACCGCCATCAAGCGTGCGCGCTACGTTGGGCTCTTGCCGTACACGGGCAGCCATAGCCATATGGACCTGACGCTGCGCGACGGCCCGCGGGCCGACCGCTTCCGTCGCGACCGCGAGCGCCGTGCCGAACGCGATGCCGAGCGCGAGCGTGACCGCTCGGCTGAACGGGCGGAGGCGCCCCCGACGGTAGGCGAGGTCAACGAGGCCGCTCCCGCCGAAGAGGCGGTGGAGACAGCTGCGGAGCCGGTAGAGGCCGCTGACGCTGAAGAAGTCCCTGGCGATGAGGCCGCTCCCACCGAAGAGGCCGTGGAGACAGCTGCGGAGCCGGTGGAGGCCGCTGACGCTGAAGAAGTCCCTGCCGATGAGGCCGCTGCTACGGAAGACGCGCCCAGCGACAAGGCGGCGACGTAAGAGCGTTTACCCCACGGCCCCTCTTTCTTTGAGAGCGGGGATTGAAGAGAAGAAGAGATAGGCATGCGACAGCGCAGGCGAGCACAGCGCGGCCATTTCGACGCGCCGCGCTCCGCTGCTACCATCGACCGGCGCTCCACCGAGCGGCGGAATCAGCGCGCCGTCCTCAGTCTCGGCATTGCCGCCATTGCTATTGCGCTTATCGTTGTGGCCGCGGGCTTCTACATCTCGCGCGTCCGCACGCCGAGCCACGTCGTCGCGCAGGTCGGCCAGACGGAGATCGAGCTGCGCGACCTGATTCCCTACGCGCGCATCGTGGTCGGCACGACCGCCGCCACGGGCAGTAGCGTTGCTATATCGCCCGACAACATATTCGACCATGCCGTGGGCAACGAGGTGCTGCGCCAGATGGGGATGAGTGGCCTCAATGCGGAGGTGACGGAAGAGGAAGTGGACCTCGAGTTGGCCGCGCAGTTCGACCCCGAGAGCACGGACGGGACGCTGTCGGGGGCGGCCCAGGAGGCGTACGACCGAGTGCTGGAGGCATTCCGCGTGAGCGATGAGGAGTACCGGGCCTATGTCGCCGGTGAAGTGCTGCGCCGAGAGGTATCGGAATTCTTCCAGAGCATCACGCCGCGCGAGGCGGAGGCGATGCTGATCGACTGGATAGTGGCGCGTGACTCCGGCGCCGCGCAGGCGGCGTTCGAGCGCATCCAAGGTGGCGAGGCGTTTGCCGACGTGGCTGCCGAGGCGAACATCGAAAGGGTGTTGGCCGACGAGAGCGGGCGCGTGGGGTGGGTGCCGCGCGGCGCATTCCCCGAGTTCGAGGAGACCGTATTCGGCGCGATGCCCGGCGACCTGCTCGGCCCCATTGACGGCACTTCGTTTGGCAGCGTCATCATCCAGGTGGTCGACGGGCCGATGGAGGCGACGATAGACGAGGACGTCCACACGGTTGTGGCGGCCAACGACGCCGATTCGTGGTTCCGTGAGCAATACCTGGCCGTGGTCGTAGATGTGGACTTCGGGCAGGCGCAGCGTGAGTGGCTATTGGATAACATCGGTGAGTGATCGTGGATGAGCCAATTCGCGTGGGTTTGATGGGGCTTGGCACCGTCGGGCTGGGTGTCGCGCAGGCGCTCGCCGAAAAGCGCGAGGAGATTGCGGCGCGCGTGGGGCGTCCGGTCGTCCTTCAACGCGCCCTTGTGCGCGACCTCTCCAAGGCGCGCGACGGCGCAGAAGGCGTTCCGCTCACCACCTCGCCCGATGATCTGACGGGCGAGGACGTCGACGTGGTGGTGGAGGTGATCGGCGGCGAGACGCCCGCCCTGGATCTGGTCCAGCGCGCGCTTCATCGCGGCAAGCACATCGTCACTGCCAACAAGGAGTTGATGGCCAAGCACGGGCCCGATCTGCTCGCCCATGCGGCTGAGCACGGCGTTGCGCTGCGGTTCGAGGCCAGCGTTGGCGGGGGCATCCCAATCATTGCGCCTCTTCTGCGCGACCTTTTGGCCAACCGCCTGACGACCGTTCACGCCATCATCAATGGGACGACCAACTTCATGCTCACGCGCATGGCGCGCGAGGGTCAAGACTACGAGAGCGTGCTGGCGGAGGCGCAGCGCCTCGGCTACGCCGAGCCCGACCCTGCGGCGGACGTTGACGGCGTCGACGCCGCCTACAAGCTGGCGGTGCTGGCGTCGTTGGCGTTCCATACCGTCGTGCGCGCCGACCAGGTATACCACGAGGGCATCCGGCGCTTGACGACGGCCGACTTCCGCTACGCCGCCGAGCTGGGCTACGAGATTCGCCTGCTCGCCATCGGGCGCCTGATCGACGGGGCGGTGCAGGCGCGCGTCCACCCCGCGTTCATTCCCGTCGATAGGCCGCTGGCCAAGGTCGAGGGCGTGCTGAACGCCGTCGAGCTGGAGGGCGACCTGGTGGGCTGGACGATGTTCGTAGGGCCGGGCGCCGGCCCGCGTCCTACCTCCAGCGCCGTCGTGGGCGACATCGTGGAGATAGCGCGGGCAATGGCCTCGGGCTCACGCGCGTTTGATGCGCCGCCGCTCGACCGCGGGTTGCGCATCGCAACCATCGATGAGGTCGAGACGCAGTACTACATCCGGTTGCGGGCCATCGACCGTCCCGGCGTCATGGCGACGGTGGCCGGCGTGCTCGGCGAACTCGACGTGAGCTTGGCGTCCGTCATCCAGAAGGAGCCGGCACAGTACGACGGTTCCGCCGAAATCGTCGCGACGACCCACAACGCCAAGGAGTCGGCGGTGCGCCAAGCCGTGGAGCGCATCGCCGAGCTGGAAGTGGTGAGCGAGGTGTCGAACGTGGTGCGGATAGAAGAGGGGAAGGGGTAGGCGTGCCGCGTGGTGTGATAGAGGCGTACCGCGAGCGGCTGCCGGTCAGCGCGCTGACGCCGGCGCTGACGCTGGGGGAGGGCGGTACGCCGTTGGTCCGCTCACGCGCCATTGAGCAGCGGGCGGGCGTTGGGCGGCTCTTCTTCAAGCTGGAGGGCTGCAACCCCACGGGCTCCTTCAAGGACCGCGGCATGGTCGTGGCAGTCGCCAAAGCGCTGGAGGCAGGCCACGAGACCGTTCTTTGTGCATCGACCGGCAACACCTCGGCCGCCGCCGCCGCCTACGCAGCAGCAGCAGGGTTGCGGAGCATCGTCCTCGTGCCGCAAGGCGACATCGCGCTCGGCAAGCTGAGCCAGGCGATGGCCTACGGCGCGCACATCGTGAGCGTGCGCGGCAAGTTCGACCGCGCCCTCGCCATCGCACGCCAGATCGCCGATACGTACCCCATAAGCCTCGTCAACTCCGTCAATCCGCACCGCATAGAGGGGCAGAAGACGGCGGCTTTCGAGATAGTCGACGAGCTGGGCGACGCTCCCGACTACGTGTGCATCCCCGTGGGCAATGCCGGCAACATCACGGCATACTGGCGCGGCTTCGTCGAGTACGCCACCGACGGGTCCGCGAGCCGCAGGCCCCGCATGATGGGCTTCGAGGCGGAGGGTGCCGCGCCCATCGTCACGGGCAAGCCCGTCGCCGAGCCCACGACCGTCGCGTCCGCTATCCGGATCGGCGATCCTGCGAGCTGGACGGGTGCGGTGGCCGCGCGCGATGAGTCGGACGGCGCCATTGAAACGGTGAGCGACGGCGAAATCGTCGAGGCGTTCCGACTGCTTGCGCGCGGCGAGGGGCTGTTCTGCGAGCCTGCCTCCGCTGCGTCCGTGGCAGGACTGCTCAAACTCGCTGCGTCCTCCGATAGGTTCGCGGGGCGAGACGTAGTATGTGTGTTGACGGGCACGGGCCTCAAAGACCCCGAGTTCGCTATGGACGCCGCCCGCATCGAGCCAGAGGAGGCGAACGCCGAGTTCGAGGCGGTCGCCGGTCTGTTGGGCCTGCGGGCGGGATAGCCTCGATGGCAAGCGCATTCAACAGTCCAACGCCCGAGGCCGGCGAAAAAGGGGCATAATGCATCGAACGGAGCCCTATGACCTGCGTCGTTAGCACTGCCACCTTCGCGTCCCTCCAATCGCAGTGGGAGGCGCTTGCGGAGCGCCAGACGCACGCCTCCATCTTTCTCACGCCGCTCTGGCAACGCGCGTGGTGGGACTCTTTCGGCCCTGGCAGGGAGTTGCGGCTCTTGCCGATAGGCGGTGAGGCCGCGCCGTCGGCCATCGCTCCCATGATGCTCTCCGGCGACACGCTGGCCTTCCTCGGCGGCAGCGACCTCTTCGACTACCACGACGTCATCCTGAGCGACGATGCCGATGCGTGGGACGAGGTTGCGCGCTGCATCCTCGCTGAGGAGTGGAAGCACCTCGAACTGCTGTCGCTGCGGGACGGGTCGCATACGCTTGAGGCGTTGCCGGAACGCTTGAGCCGCGCGGGATGCGAGGTCAGCATCGAGCAGGAGGGCGTATCGCCCGGCATTGCGCTGCCGTCAACCTGGGACGATTACCTGGCGTCGCTTCGAAAGAAGGACCGCCATGAGCTGCGGCGCAAGCTGCGCCGCCTCGATACTGCCGGCCCGTGGCGGGTTGTGGCCGCGACGCCGCAATCGCTCGACGAGGACATCGCCCTGTTCCTGGAGCTGATGCGAGTGAGCAGTGATGAGAAGCGCATTTTCATGGCGCCTGAGCGGGAGGCGTTCTTCCGGACCATACTGCGCCGCACATCGGAGGCTGGGTACCTGCGGCTGAAGTTCCTGGAAGTAGGGGGAGAGCGCGTGTCGGGCGTGGTGTGCTTCGACTACGCGGGCCGCAGGCACCTTTACAACAGCGGCTATCGCTTGGACTACGGCGCGCTCAGCGTTGGGTTGTTGCTCAAGGTCCTGACCCTGCGTGAGGCCATTGAGCAAGGGCTTACATACTACGACCTCCTGCGGGGCGCGGAGCCCTACAAGCACCACTTGGGCGCGCGCGACGTTGCACTGTACACGCTGCGCGCCAGTCGCTAGGGTCAGGCATGGCCGCCGTGCAGCGCGTCGCCGTTGTCTCCGTCCACGGCTGCCCGCTAGCGACGCCCGGCGCGCGCTCAGCGGGCGGCATGAGCGTCTACCTGCGCCACCTGTCGCTCGCCCTCGGCGAATTGGGCGTGGCAGTGGACGTCTTTACGCGCGCACACGACGCCTCCGAGCCGCAGGAGGCATCGCTCGGCCCGCGTACGCGCGTCATCCACGTTCGAGGCTGCCCGCTCGAACTGCCGAAAGAACGAGTGCCCGCCCACCTTCCTGCCCTGCTGGCGGGTATCCGCGACCTCGTCGTGTGCGGTGGAGCGCCCTACGACCTCGTCCACAGCCACTACTGGCTCTCGGGATGGGTTGGGAGCGAGGTCGCACGCGGTCTCGGCGTGCCGCACGCCGTCACCTTCCACACGCACGGTGCGACGAAGGAGGCTGCGTTCGGCGACAAGGAGCCGCCGGAGCGCCATGCGATGGAAGCGCAGATGGCGCAGTCGGCATCGCGCATCATGGCCTTCACGGCTGAGGAGGCGGGTGCCCTGCAGCGGTGTTACGGCCTGCCTCCCGAGCGAATCGCTGTCGTACCTGCGGGCGTCGACTGCGGCCTATTCGCGCCTGGTGACAAGCACGCGGCACGGCATTCGCTCGGCCTGCCGCTCGAACCGCCCGTGGTGCTGTATGCCGGCAGGCTGGAAGCGTACAAGGCGCCCGACATCGCAGTCCGGGCGCTGGCGCATTTGCCGGGAGTGCACCTGGCCGTCGTTGGCGGCGATCCCGCCGACGCGGGCAGGGCGTGGCTCAGCGAGGTAGCGGCCGGTGCCGGAGTAGCCGAGCGCGTCCACTGGCACGATGCCGTGCCGCACGAGCGCCTGCGCGACTACTACGTGGCTGCCGACCTCCTGGCGGCGCCGTCGTACCATGAGAGCTTCGGGCTGGCGGCGCTCGAGGCGATGGCGTGCGGTGTCCCGGTCGTTGCCGCCAACGTCGGGGGCTTGCGCGGCATTGTCGCGGACGGCGAGACGGGCATCCTCGTCGAATCGCGCGAGCCCGGCGCGTACGCCGCGCACATCCAAGCACTCCTGCGCGACCCCGAGCACATCGCAGCAATGTCGCGTGCCGCGGTGTCCGCAGCCGCGGGCTACACCTGGGGCGCGGTAGCAGAGCGCATGCTTGCGGAATACGAGCGCGCGTTGACGGCCTAGGCCAATACGAGCCGGCGGAACATCGCAAGGATGACGCGGGGGATGATACGCAAGGCCCAGATGAGCGCCCAGGCCAAGATGGAGGCTACGATGCCGATGGCCGCGCCGGCGAGTACGTCGGTCGGGTAGTGGACGCCGGCGTAGACGCGCCCGAACGCCCATAGGAATGCCAGCGCGTAGCAGACAAGCCCCAACGGCCGGTGCTTCACGAAGACCGCCGTCGCCATCGCAAAGCCCGTTGCGGCGCTGTTGGAGGGGAAGGAGGAGTCGGTCGGTTCGTAGAAGGCAATGAGGATGTCATGCTCAGCGAAGGGGCGCAGGCGTGAGACGTGGACGTTGAGGAGTGAGACCGCGAGGTTGGCCAACCCCAGCCCGCTAATCGCTGCCACGGTTGTCAGCTGGTTCTGATAGAGCTGTACGCCCCTGCCCCAGAACCAGAGCGCGATCAGCAGCAGCGATCCCAGCACGGGCACGAAGTAGTCGCTCATCAAGAGCTCCATGAGCCTGTCGAAGGGGCCGAACTTGCCGACGGCCGCGTTGAGCCACTCGACGATTGCCGCGTCCATCAGCCTGACCTATCCCAAAAGCGCAGGTTCGAGAGCAGCGCGCGCGCAAAGGTCGTCGTGCGCAGCGCCTCCAGGCCCTTGCCTCCGTCGTGCGTTGCGTCGCGCGCCCAGCGCTCGTTAACGGCCGAGGTAAGAACGAAGATTGCCGCAATCGTGAGGCCGGCGCTCGTGGCAAATAGCCGCCCTTGCGTCACGCCGTCGAGGCCAGCGACGGAGTCGGGCAGGTTGCGCTCGCCGCTTCCGAAGAAGAACCAGATGAAGACGCCGACGATGGCGGTGGCGGCGGCGATCTCCGTTGCGCGCGGCCAGCGTCGGAAGAGGAGGATGCCCTCAAGGCCATTGCGGGCCGCAGCAATCTGCACGACGCCTGCCGTGCTGACCGCAACAAGGACCAAGTAGTCGAACGTGAATTCGGTTTCCATGCGCCGCCACAGGCGCTATACGGGCGCCACCGCCCTAGCCTGCCGTGACCTGCGGCATGGCGGTGGTGCACATGTGCGCATAGAGCTCGTTATTGCCGCGAACGATGTCGAAGTAGATCTCCTGCAGGCGGCGCGTTAGGGGCCCCGCTCCGCCGCTACCCACTAAGCGGTGGTCGACGGAGCCGACTGCCTGGATGTGCGCTGCCGTCCCCGTCAGGAAAACCTCGTCTGCGGTGTAGAGTTCGCTGCGGTCAATGAGGCGCTCCTCGACCGTCACGCCCAGCTCGTCCTGCGCCAACGCCATGACCGTCTCGCGCGTAATGCCCGGGAGCACGTTGCTCTCCAGCGTCGGCGTTGCGATGCGGTTGCCGTGGACGATAAAGATGTTCTCGCCCGTGCCCTCGCACACGTGGCCGTCCTGGTTGAGCATGATGGCCTCGTCGAAGCCCGTGGCGAGTGCGTCCGTCTTGGCGAGGATGGAGTTGAGGTAGATGGCGCTCAGCTTGAAGCGCGGGGGAATCATGGTGTCGTCGATGCGCCTGTAAGACGCGACGCAGCAACTGATGGCGCCGTCGGACTCTATGTAGTTGCCGAAGGGCACCGCCAGGCAAAAGAAGGAGTCGCCCAGCACCTTGAGGTTGAGGTTGGCGACCTTCTCCTCGCCCTTGTAGGCCATCGGCCTGATGTAGACGTCCTCCTGAAAGCCGGAGCGCGAGACGACCTGCGTCGTGATGTCGCACAGCTCGTCGATGGAGTAGGGGAGGTCGATCCAGAGCATCTTGCAGCCGCGGAGCATCCGCTCGTAGTGCTCGCGCAGCTTGAAGATGTACATGCGCCCGTCGTCGTCGTTCCAGTTGCCGCGAATCCCTTCGAAGGCGGCGGTGCCGTAGTGGAGCGCATGGGTCATGATGCCGACCTTGGCCTCCTCTAACGGCATGTACTCACCGTCCAGGAAGGCAATGGGCCGCATAGTCGTCTCCTCTCCTGGGCGCGCCTCTCGTTGCGCGATGGAGGCGGCACCCGAGGGGCGATTATCCGCGCCGCCACGCGCCAGTGTCAACGAACGCATGCTACGAGGCGCGGCCTCCCCTACCCGCCGCGGATCAGAAACAGCAGGCCGACCGCCACCAGCACCGCCTCTATCAGGTAGGTGAAGACGCGCTCGGAGATGCGCGTGACAACCCAGCGCCCGACGAAGATGCCGCCGAACATGATGACGCCGATGCCCATCCCTATCAGGAAGAGGTCGAGCGTCAACAGGTCGAGGCCGCGCTGCGTGCCGAGGCGCACGCTGTTCGCGATGGTGTTCTGTGCGCCAAACGTGCCGACAAACGTCGCGCGCGTCAGCCCGTAGGCCAGGAAGAAGGGGACGCCGAGCGGCCCCGCCGCACCGAAGAGCGCGCTGACCACCCCCTGCGAAGCGCCGACGTAGACGAAGGCGCGCAGCGGCATCCTGAAGTGCTGCAGCGAGCCGATGTGGCGGTAGATGACGACGAGCACGAAGAAGCCGCCAAGCAGGCGTGCGAGCAGCCCCGGCGGGGCGACGGCCAGCGCGAACGTACCGGCAACCGCGGCGGGCACCGCGCCCAACGCCCACCACCGCACCACTGGCCAGTTGATCTCGCGGCGGTTGGCGATGGCGCGCGCCACGTTGGCCATGGTCATGCAGACCGACAGCACGACGACGCCCTCGCGCACCCCGAAAGCCGCCGCCAGGATGGGCAGCATCACGATGGCGGTGCCGATACCGACGACGCCGCCAACAACGGCGGCAGCAAACGCCGCTACGGCAATGCCGACCCCGACAAGGGCTTCCACGTCAGCGCCTGATGGATGCGCACCCTACGGCGCGCGGCGCACGGCGAGCGTTGCGACAGCCGCTGCAGTCGTCGCCGGTCACGCCGAGGCGACCCCGGCAACGATGGCGTCGGTCATCTGCTCGGTCGTCACCCACGGCGCGTCACCGGTGGCGAGGTCGGCGGTGAGCAGCCCCTCGGCGAGGGCGCCTTCGACTGCGTGGTTGACCGTTGCCGCCTCGTCGGGTAGCCCGAACGAGTACTGGAGCATGAAGGCGGCGGAGATGATCGTACCAAGGGGGTTGGCCTTGCCCTGCCCCGCGATGTCGGGCGCCGTGCCGTGGATGGGCTCGTAGAGGCCGCGCACCCTGCGCCGGCCTCCGCTTGCGTTGGCCTGAGGCAGCCCTGCGAGGCTCGCCGAGGGCAGCATGCCGAGCGAGGCCGTGAGCACGGCCGCCTCGTCGGAGAGGATGTCGCCGAACATGTTGCCCATCCAGCACGTCGAAGCTGGTGGGGCGCGTGACCAGCAGCATCGCGCAGGAGTCGACCAGCTGGTGCTCGAGTGTCACGTCGGGGTAGTCCTTGTGAACGTCGTTGGCGATTTCGCGCCACATGCGTCCGTTCTCGAGCACGTTGGCCTTATCGACGGAGGTCACCTTGCCGGAGCGCGTGCGCGCCAGTTCGAAGGCGACGCGCAGGATGCGCACGACTTCGCGCTCCGTGTAGACCATCGCATCGACGGCGCGGCGTCCGGCCTTGGTCGTGTAGCGGCGCTTGGGCTTCCCGTAGTAGAGCCCGCCGGTGAGTTCGCGGATGATGACCATGTCGGTTCCCGCTACGCGCTCGTTCTTGATGGGGCTCGAGTCCTCCATGCCGGGGAAGACCCTGACGGGCGCAGGTTTGCAAACAGGCCGAGCGCCTTGCGCAACCCCAGGATGGCCGCTTCGGGGCGGACGGGCGCGTTGTCCCACTTGGGCCCGCCCACCGCGCCGAACAGTACCGCGTCCGCCTTCTTCGCCACGGCGGTCGTCGATTCGCGCAGCGGCGTGCCGTGCCTGTCGATGCTAATGCCGCCCACGTCGTCGTAGGCGTAGCGGAAGGTGTGGCCGAAGCGCTGCCCGACGGCATCGAGGACGCGCTGCGCCGACGAGGTCACCTCCGGCCCAATGCCGTCGCCGGGGAGAACGAGAACGTCAAAAGCGGGCATAGGGGCCTCCGTGGAAGAGCCGGGAATTAGGCGGAGCGCGCCGCCTCGAACGCGGCGATTGAGTCGGCGTGCTGGAGCGTCAGGCCGATGTCGTCCAGCCCTTGCAGGAGCCGTTCGCGCCGGAAGGGATCGATGTCGAAGTGCGCCTCGAACTCCTGCCCGTCGTCCACCGTTTGCGCCTGCAAATCGACGGTGAGGCGGTAGCCGGGAGCGTCTTGGGCGCGGCGCATCAGCATCGCCACCTCGTCGGCAGAGAGCGCGACGGGCAGCAAGCCGTTCTGGTAGCAGTTGTTGCGGAAGATGTCGGCGAAGGAGGGCGCGATGATGGCGCGGAAGCCGTACTGCTGGAGCGCCCATGGCGCGTGCTCGCGCGATGAAGCCGGAGCCGAAGTTCTCGCCCGCCAGCAGCACCGTTGCGCCTGCATAGTCGGGGTCGTTCAGGATGAAGTCGGGGTTGGGCGAGCCGTCGTCGTTGTAGCGCCACGCGTAGAAGAGCAACTCACCGAATCCCACGCGGTCGATCTTCTTCAGGAAGCGTGCGGGGATGATCTGGTCGGTATCGACGTTGATGCGGTCGAGCGGCAACGCAACCCCGCTGTGCGTGGCGAAAGCGTCCACCTACACCTCCCGCACGTCCACGAAGTGGCCGGCGATGGCGGCTGCCGCGGCCATGGCGGGGCTGACGAGGTGCGTGCGCCCTCCGGGGCCCTGCCGTCCCTCGAAGTTGCGGTTGGAGGTCGAAGCGCTGCGCTCGCCCGGGATCAGCATGTCGGGGTTCATGCCGAGGCACATTGAGCAGCCCGCCTCGCGCCAATCGAACCCCGCCTCCGTGAAAATCGCGTCCAGGCCTTCCGCCTCCGCCTGCAACTTCACGCGGGTGGAGCCGGGGACGACGAGCGCGCGGACGGTCGGCGCGACCCTGCGGCCCTTGGCTACTGCCGCGGCGGCGCGCAGGTCCTCGATGCGCGAATTGGTGCATGAACCGATGAACACGCAATCGACGTCAATGTCCTCGATGCGCGTGCCCGGCTCGAGGTTCATGTACGCAAGCGCCTTCTCGGCGGCCTGTCGCTCCAGGTCGGTCGCGAAGTCGCTGGGGAAGGGCACGCTTCCGTCCACCGTCGTGACCTGCCCGGGGTTGGTGCCCCACGTCACGTGCGGTCTGAGCGTGGCTGCGTCCAGTGTCACCACCTTGTCGTAGATGGCGCCGGGGTCGGAGGGCAGCGCGCGCCACGCCTCGACGGCGGCGTCCCACGCATCCCCCTTGGGCGCGTGCGGCGTCGACTGCAGGTAGGCGAATGTCGTCTCGTCGGGTGCGACCATGCCGGCGCGTGCACCCGCCTCGATGGACATGTTGCACACGGTCATCCGCCCCTCCATCGACAGCGCGCGGATGGCCTCGCCTGTGTACTCGATGACGTGGCCCGTGCCTCCGGCCGTGCCGATGTGACCGATGACGGCAAGGATGATGTCCTTCGCCGTGCACCCCGGCGGCAGTTTGCCGTCGACGCGCACCTCCATCGTCTTGGGCCGCTGCTGCCAGAGGCACTGGGTGGCCAGCACGTGCTCCACCTCGGAGGTGCCGATGCCGAACGCGAGCGCGCCGAAGGCGCCGTGCGTTGCCGTGTGGCTGTCGCCGCAGACGAGCACTATCCCCGGCTGCGTTCGCCCCTGCTCCGGAGAGATGACGTGCACGATGCCCTGATTCTCCGAGTACATGTCGTAGTACTCGATGCCGAACTCACGGGTGTTGCGGTCGAGCGCCTCGAGTTGGAGGCGCGACGTCTCGTCGGCGATCAGGACGTCGCCCGATGAGCGGTCGTCCGTGGGGACGTTGTGGTCTGCGACGGCGATGGTGCGGTCGGTGCGCCGCACCGGGCGTTGGTTGAGCCGCAGCCCGTCGAACGCCTGCGCCGAGGTGACCTCATGGACGAGGTGCAGGTCGACGTAGAGGAGCGTGGGTTGCCCCGGCTCCTCGCGGACGACGTGCGCGTCCCAAATCTTCTCGAACATCGTCCTGGGCGCCACCTGAGTCCTCCTAACGGGAAAGCGCGCGTAAGGATAGCCGCTCAACGCCGGGCGCGCTAGGGGCGGGAGCGCCCCACGGCTGATAGAGGAGAGCGCCGCCACGCCGTATAATCGCTCCATGCCATTCATTGCGGTGACGGCGACGGATGCGCGGGAGGCGGCGCCCTACGTCGCGTCGCTGGAGAAGCGCGGCGCGTCGACCCGCCTCGTAACCCCCGATGCCTATACGAGCATCGGCGACGCGATGCGCGGCGCGGGGGGGCTGCTGCTGTGCGGCGGCGTCGACGTACACCCCAGGCACTACGGACAGGACATCGATCCCGACGCCAACGTCGAGACGCTGGAGGAGCGCGACCAGGTGGAGTTCTCCATGCTCCGCGACGCGCTCTCACGCGACATGCCCGTGCTGGCGATTTGCCGGGGGCTGCAGGTGCTCAACGTCGCATTTGGCGGGTCGCTCCTCCAGGACATCCCCGACCACGGGCCGGGGAACATCGAGGACAAGGACGAGTTGGAGGAGCCGGTCACCCATCCCGCCTACGTCTCGCCGGGAAGCAAGCTCGGCCACATCGTGGGCCTGGGCGCCGTCTATACCGTCAACTCATGGCACCACCAGGGCCTGCGCGACGCGCAACGCGCGCCCGGACTGCTCGCCTCCTCGTACCATCCCGTGGACGGCATCGTGGAGGGGCTGGAGAGCCCGGCGCACGATTGGGTCATCGGCGTCCAGTGCCACCCCGAGCGCGAGTGGGAGGTGCCGCGGAACTTCCTCCACCTGTTCGAGGGCTTCGTCGAACGCGCGGAGGCGTTCGAGCGGCTTGGCGCAAGGGCGTAGAGCCTTGCTTGACAAGCAGACCTGCACGCACCGCTACCTCTCGCCGCAGCGCCAGTGCCGCGAGTGCGGGATGCAGTTCCGCGTCGTCTACGAGGAGGCGCGCTTTGGGCTGTGGCGCCCCGCTTTCGCTGCCGTGCTGTTCGGCATCGGTACCCTGCTGCTGACGGCGATGGCGTTCGTCAACGAGCTGGGCATCTTCAGAGCGCTCCTCGTCGGGCTGACGGTGTTCTGGCTGGTGCGGGCGATGATGGCAACCGCCGACATGTTCGTCCCGCGCCAGTTCCGCGTGGGCGATCTTGGGCCGATAGGGCCTCGGGGCGTCCTGAGCATCTTCGCCGTGAAGCCGCTCATCGCGCCCGTTGCCGGGTACCGCTTCCAATTCGACGTGCGGCTGCGTGAGCGCTTGAGCGAGGGCGACATCGTGTTGGTGGAGTTCATGCGCTGGACCAAGCTGCCGGCGATCTGGTACCGAGGAACGTAGTGTGGCGTCGTACGGCGAAAACGCCGCTGTATTGACGCCGAACACACTTCGGCTACGGCGCCGCTTCTGCTATAAACGCTAGGGTGCCCTACGCGTAAATCGGTGGCATTCGAGGAGCGTCGGTAGATGGTCATACAGGGCGGACGCATACGGCCGGTACGCATCGAAGAGGAGATGCGCGGCGCGTACCTCGATTACGCGATGAGCGTCATCGTCTCGCGCGCGCTGCCCGACGTGCGCGACGGCCTGAAGCCCGTGCAACGGCGCATCCTCTACGCCATGCATGAGATGGGCCTGCGCCCCAACTCCTCCTACAAGAAGAGCGCCGGCGTCGTGGGCGAGGTGCTGGGCAAGTACCACCCTCACGGCGACTCGCCGGTCTACGACGCGCTCGTGCGCATGGCGCAAGACTTCTCCATGCGCCACCCCCTCATCGACGGGCAGGGCAACTTCGGCTCGGTGGACGACGACCCGCCGGCGGCGATGCGTTACACGGAGGCACGCCTGGCCTCCATCACCGAGCATATGCTCACCGATCTCGACCGCAACACCGTCGACTTTCTCGACAACTACGACGGTTCGGCACAGGAGCCGACGGTGCTGCCTGCGATGCTGCCCAACCTGCTGCTCAACGGCGCGGGAGGCATCGCCGTCGGCATGGCTACCAACATCGCGCCCCACAATCTGCACGAGCTCAGCGACGCCATCGTTCACCTCGTCGACAACCCGGACGCGACCATAGACGACCTGATGGCATTCGTGCGGGGGCCCGACTTCCCGACCGCCGGCATCATCATGGGGCGCGAGGGCATCAACCAGGCGTTCCACACCGGCCGCGGGCGCGTCGTCATTCGCGCCCGTGCCGAGGTCGAGCAGATGGAGCGCGGCGACCGCTCGCGCATCGTGGTCACCGAACTGCCCTACCAGGTCAACAAGGCGACACTGGTCGAGCGCATCGCGACGCTGGTGAAGGACAAGAAGCTGGACGGCGTGACCGACGTGCGCGACGAGTCGGGCCGCGAGGGCCTGCGCGTCGTCGTCGAATTGGCGCGGGGGATGTACCCCGACCGCGTGCTCAACAACCTCTTCAAGCACACGCAGATGCAGCACGCCTTCCACGTCAACATGCTCGCGCTCGTCGACGGGCAGCCGCGCGTGCTCACCCTGCGCTCCGCCCTCACGCACTACATCGACTTCCGCCGCATCGTCATCCAGCGCCGCGCGGAGTACGACCTCGCCCGCGCCCGCGCCCGCGCCCACATCCTCGAGGGGCTGCGCATCGCCCTCGAGCACATCGACGAGATCATCCAACTCATCCGTGAGTCGGATGACGTGGAGACGGCGCGCAACGGGCTCATGGAGCGCTACGGCCTCAGCGAGACGCAGGCCCAGGCCATCCTCGACATGCAGCTGCGCCGCCTTGCCGCACTGGAGCGCCAGCGCATCGAGGATGAGTGGAACGACCTGCAGGCGCGCATCGCCGACCTGGAGGGATTGCTCGGCGACCCCCGACGCGTCATGGGCGTCATCCGTGACGAGACGATCAAGAGCAAGGAGAGCGCCGGCAATGCGCGCCGCACCGAGGTGTGGGACCAGGAGGCCACCGACTTCTCGATGGAGGAGCTGACGCCGCACGCCGACATGGCGATCACGCTGAGCGACCGCGGCTACCTCAAGCGTCTGCCCATCGACGCCTATCGCCTGCAGCGGCGCGGAGGCAAGGGCGTCCGCGGCCAGGAGACGCGCGAGGGCGACGCCGTGCAACAGCTCGTCGTCGCCGACACGCACCACTGGCTCTACTTCTTCACCAACTCGGGGCGGGTGTACCGCGAGCGCATCTTCAGCCTGCCCCTCGACGGGTCGCGCCAATCGCGCGGCATCCCCGTTCAGAACATCATCGACATCAAGCCATCAGAACGCGTTACGGCCATCGTCGACATCCCCGACCCCAAAGAGGACAAGTCGATCATCATGGCCACGCGCAAGGGCAAGGTGAAGCGGATGCACCTCGACAAGTTCGTCAACATCCGCACCAACGGCCTCTCCGCCATGAACCTCGACAAGGACGACACGCTCCTCTTCGCGCGCCTTGCGGACGACGACATGAGCGTCATCATGGTCACGCGCGAGGGCAAGGGCGTGCAATTCCCCATCATGAAGGAGGGGAAGGAGCCCGGCAGCACCGAGGAGGTGCTGCGCGAGCGCAAGGGCCGAAGCGCCAGCGGCGTACGCGGCATCCGGCTCGAGGGCGACGATGAGGTCGTCGGCATGGACGTCGCGCGCCCGCAAGACCGGTTGCTGCTGCTCACCGTCAAGGGCTACGGCAAGCGTACCGACGTCGACAAGTTCCGCGTCACCGGACGCGATGCCAAGGGCGTCATTGCGCAGAGCATCACCGACAAGACGGGCCCGATAGCCGCCGCCGTCGTGGTCGGCCCGGATATCGAGGAGGTCATCGTCGGCTCTGCCAAGGCGATGGTCTATCGCACGCGCATCATGGAGATACGCACCATCGGCCGGACGACCCAGGGTTCCAAGGTCATGACCAAACTGAGCGATGACGACCTGGTCATCTCGATGAGCGCGTTCAAGACCGGCGACTGGGACGAAGAAGTCGAGACGCCGACGCTGGCCGCGCCCGCCAAGCCCAAGGCGCCTGCGAAGGCATCCCGCGGCAAGGCCAGGACCACGCAAGAGGCGCCCAAGGCACCGGGTTCCGAAACGAAGGCGCCTCAGGCGGAGGCGACGCCCGCTCCAGAGCCGGAGGCGGGGCCCGAGCCCGAGCCAGCCGCCGATGCGGGGCCGGCTCCCGAGCCGACGCCGCCCAAGGCGCCTCGCCGTGCCAGAGGCTCCCGCAGCGCCGCCGTCAATGGCCACAGCCCCCAGATGCCGCTCGACCTCAACGTGGACGGCGGCACAGAGGGGAAGGCGTAGGGATCCCCGCCTCTGCCTGGGCAGAGGGAATCTACGGCCCGATCTCCTCGTATGGTGAGCCCTAGGCCCCCGCTGCTTCGGCGGCGGCCGGAGATGCGAGAGGCGAGCCGTCGCGGTAGAGCACCTCGTTGCCAGGGAGCGCAGGGGTGCGGGGCCCGGGCGTCAGGATGCCAACGAGGTTGAGCGGGTCGGTCGCGGAAACGCGGACGACCTCGCCCGACGGCTCGCGCTTGTGTACGGCGCGCAGGGCGTCGACCGCGTCCGGCAGCGCGTACTGCTCGCCAACCAGGCCCGCGAGGAAGCGGCCGCCGCGGATCTCGCCGCGCGCCTCCGCTCGGCGGAACGCGCGCTGCAGCTGCCGCCATGGCGGCGCCATCGGCTCGCGCGCCAGCACCTCGCGACACACAACGCCGTAGCGCCGCAGCAGCTGGGCCGCCCGTGCATCGACCTGCTCGTCCGCTGCCGAGCGTGCAGTGGCATCGCCAAAGGCCACGCCGACCGGAGCGGGCGCGCGCTCGTCGACGCGCAGCAGGGTCCAACGGCTTTGCTGCAGGCGCGTGCGCGGCCGCCGGGCGAATCGCCCTCGACGGCCCTGCTGGACGCGGCGCGTCACGCCGGAGATGAGGCCCCGCAATGCGCCGAACCCGTCCGCCGACACGCGGCCCGCGGCCACCAGTTGCCACAGCGCGTCCTCGACGTCGCTCGGCATGCGGCGCACGGCCGCGATGATGTCGGGCAGGAACGACGCGCCGTGCTCCACCAGGTAGTCGAGCACGTCGACCGCCGCGCCGGAGAGCGGCTGCTCATCGGGCGGAGGCGCGTCCAGCAGCCAGGCGAGGTCGTCGCGCAAGCCCAGGCTCACCGGGCTGTTGCGCGAGAGGCCGACGGCGGTAGGGCCGGACGCCCGGCGTGCAAACCGCCCCCACGTTGCCTCACCGCCGAAGAAGAGCGAGTCCAGCAGGCCGGGCGAGTAGTCGCGGACACGCGAGGGCAGGATGCTCTGCTCCCACGCCTGCGCCGCCGCCTCGAAGCCCTGCAGCTGCTCGACCACCTCCAGCAGCCCACTCTCGCCGGATACGCGGCTGCCGGTCGTTGCGTGCTGCCACTCGAGGAGGAAGCGGATGTAGGTGGCGACGGGAACGGGCTCTATCTCGCGGCGCAGCCTGCCGATGGTGCTGCGGTGGATGCGCGCGAGGATGCGCCGGTCGCAGTATTCCTCCTCGCCGCCGTTGACGGAGGCCTCGCGGAAGCGCCCGCGCAGCACCAGTCCCTCAGCCTCGAGGCGCGCGATGGCGGTGCGCACTGCGCTAGCGGGCAGCGCGAGCGTATCGCCCATCTCGGCGGCAGTGAAGGGGCCGGTCGATTCGGCCCTGCCGCGCAGCACGTCGGTGGCGGCCGCCTCCGGCTCGATGGGCTCGTATGCGCCGAATGGGGGCGCGCTGAGCGTGCCGTCCGGGTAGGCGGCGGCGATGGTTCGCGAACGCTCCGTGGCGAGCCACAGTCCACGCTCGCCGACGGCCAGGCGCATGACGCGGCCCGCCGCCTCGAGCACGTCGAGCCATATGCGGAGCGCGGACGCCTCGTCCGGGCGGCGCTCGAGGTCCCTGTCGCTCAGCACGCCAAGTGTGAGGAGCGCATCGTGAAGGTCGTCGGCATCGCGCGCCGTCGGCCAGGCGTCTGCCGACTCGCTGGCGATGGCCTCTGGATCGAGCGATCCGAGGTCGCGCGCGTCCTCCGGCAGGGCGCGGCGGAGCGTGACGGCGCGCGCGCGGCGCTCCTCCAACGGCGCGTCATCGAGGAAGGCGTACGGCATGGCGTTGAGGACCTGGTGCGAGAAGGCCGACGGCTGGACGGTGTCCTTGCCGTAGACCTCGATTTCGCCCCGCTCGATGCGCCCCAGCACCTCCTTCAGGCCCGCGACGTCGAGCGCCTCCGTCAGGCAGTCGCGCAGCGTCTCGAAGACGAGGGGGTGGTCGGGCGGCTCGACGTCCTGACCTGCGGGGAGGTTGTCGATGCAGGCCGCCTGGGCGGGGAAGACGGCGGCGAGCAGATCGTCGGCGCGCATCCGCTGAATGGGCGTGGGAACGCGCTTGCCCCCGACGGTGCGCAGCAGCGCGAGCGATCGCGAGGCCGCCCAGCGCCAGCGGATGCCGAAGATGGGCGATTGGAGCACCGCTTGCGTCAGCACGCCCTCTGCGGTCGCTGACTTGACATAACGGAAAGGATCCTCGACGGGGAAGGAGTGCTGCGGGCCGAGAGAGATGTTGATGCCCTCGTCGGTCGCGGCGGCCTGCAGCTCGAAGTCGAAGGCGCGGCAGAAGCGCTTGCGCAGCGCGAGCCCCCACGCGCGGTTGATGCGGCTGCCCCATGGCGAGTGGATGACGAGCTGCATCCCGCCCGCCTCGTCGAAGAAGCGTTCGGAGATGATGCGCTCGCGGGTCGGCACCATGCCCAGGACACGCTTGCCCTCGGCGACGTAGCCGACGACCTGCTCGGCCGCCTCGCGTGATGCGCCCTGCTCCATGAGCCATGCGACGGCGGTGTCGGGCACGAGCAGGCGCTCGTCCACCTCGCGACGTACCTCCGAGACCTCACGCGATAGCTCCAGCGTCCTGCCGGGCGCCTCGCCCAGCCAGAAGGGGATGGTCGGCGATTGTCCTTGCGCCTCGGCCACGCGCATGACACCTGCCTCGACGCGGCGAATCTGCCACGGCGTGTTGCCGAGCAGGAAGATGTCGCCCGCCATCGACTCGATGGCGAAGTCCTCGTTCACCGTGCCGACGAAGACGCCGTCGGGCTCGGTCATGACGACGTAGTCGCCCGTGTCGGGGATCGCGCCGCCGCTGGTGACGGTTGCGATGCGCCCGCCGCGGCGCGCCTTCACCCGCCGGTTCACGCCGTCGCGGTAGAGGTACGCGCCGTTGCGCCCCCAGCGGTTGGCCACGCCGTCAACGAGCGTGGTCAACACCTGCTCGAACTTGTCCTGCGGCAGCTCTCGGTAGGGGTAGGCGCGGCGGACGAACGCGTAGAGGTCGTCCTCGTCCCACCACTCTTCGCCCACGGTGGTGGCGATGATCTGCTGGGCAAGGATGTCGAGCGGCCACGGGGGTATCGAGAGCGCATCCAACGTGCCCTCGCCGATGGCGCGCACCAGCGCAACGGTTTCGACCAGCTCGTCGCGGGTGAGCGGGAACAGGCGGCCCTTGGGTATGCCGCCGAGGAAGTGGCCAGAGCGCCCGATGCGCTGGAGCGCCACGCCGATGTTGCGCGGCGAACCCACCTGGCACACCAGGTCGACGTCTCCCACGTCGATGCCCAGCTCGAGCGATGCGGTCGCGACGCAGACGCTGACCGCTCCCTCCTTGAGGCGGCGCTCGGCATCGAGGCGCGTCTCGCGCGAGAGCGAGCCGTGGTGCGCCGCCACCTGGTCGTCGCCCAACCGCTCGCTGAGCAGGTGCGCGACGCGCTCGACGAGGCGGCGCGTGTTGACGAAGAGGAGCGTCGTCCGGTGAGCGCGGACCAGCTCGGCTATCTGGTCGAGCGCCTGCGCCCACTGCTCGTGCGTCGCTACCGGACCCAATTCGAAGCCGTCGGGCAGGACGATGTCGATGTCCATCGCGCGGCGGTGGCCGACGTCGACGATGGTGCAGCCGGGCGTCTCGTCGCGGTCGGTGGAGCCGGTGAGGAAGCGCGCGACCTCCTCGATGGGCCGCTGCGTCGCAGACAGGCCGATGCGCGTCACGGGCCGGGCCGACTGGCGGCAGAGCCGCTCGACGCTGATTGACAGGTGCGAACCGCGCTTGTTCGGCGCGACGGCATGCAGTTCATCGAGGATCAGCGTCCGCACGTTGGTGAGCGCCCTGCGGCCGCTCTCGGACGTAAGCAGGATGAAGAGCGACTCGGGCGTGGTGATGAGGATGTGCGGCGGGTGCCTGGCGTTGAGCGCACGCTCGCGGGCGGGGGTGTCGCCGGTACGGACCGCAGCGCGTATGGGCGGCAGCGGCGTTCCGCGCTCCTGCGCCAGCGCCGCGATACCTTCCAGCGGCTCGATGAGGTTCTTCTGGATGTCGTTCGCCAGCGCCTTGAGCGGCGAGACGTAGACGACGCTGGTCTCGTCGGGCAGCGCGCCGTGGCGCGCGCCCTCGCGCACCAGCGTGTCGATGGCGTTCAAGAAGGCGGCCAGCGTCTTGCCGGAGCCGGTGGGCGCGGCGATGAGCGTGTGGCGTCCCTCGGCGATGGCAGGCCAGCCGGCGGCCTGTGCCTCCGTCGGTTGGCCGAAACGGCGCTCGAACCACTCACGAACCAGCGGATGGAAGGCTGAAATTGCCACGCAGCAAGGATAGCAGCCGGCGGAAGAGGCTTTTGGCAGCACGCCTGCTATCCTGCGCAGGCCGGCCCCGAGGAGGGGCGGTCACTCATTCGGAACGAGGTCCATGCGATGGCGGAAAAGGAACTGTTGCAGTACGAGGGATTCATGCCCCACGGGCCGAACGTCCCGCACGGGGTGCGCGTCGGCAACACCATCGAGTACTCGGCGATTCGCCCGGCGCGGCCCGACCGCACGACGGCGGACACGCCGGAGGAGCAGGCGCGCGACGCCTTCGCCAACATGAAGCGCCTCCTGGACGAGGAGGGGCTGACGTGGAAGAACATCGTCAAGGTGCGCGTCTACGTCACCAAGCAGGAGTACATCCGGCCGATGAACGAGGTGTGGTACGAGCACTTCCCGTCGGACTCGAACCCTGCGGCGCGCGTGGTCATCGGCGCGGCCTTCCTGGCCGGCGAGAACACGATGATGACGCTGGACGCGACGGCCCGGACGGACGTCGACTAGGCGCCTGCGCGCGAGCTCGCGTAGCGCCCGTCGACCGTCCAGTAGAGCTTCATCGCTACCAGCTGTATCCAGGCGAGCGCGATGACGAAGAACGTCTTCTGCCACAGCCCGTCAAGGTGCGGGTTCCAGCCGGCGAAGAAGACATAGATGAACGGCGCCGCCGCGAGCGAAGCGATGAGCGATATCAGCGGGAAGTTGCCCCAGCCGGGTTTGCCCCGCGAGGCGAGGTAGATGGAGACCGCCATGGCGAATATCGCGATGCCGCTCGCGTTGGCTGCGCCCTGGTGGATGGTCCCGGACAGCGACGATGACCCCGGCATGGGCCATGCCGTCTCGAAGGCGCCGCCCAAGAGGCTGGTGATGCTGTAGAAGGCCACGGCCAGCCAGACAAGGGCCGCACGCCGATTGCGCCCGAGCCCCCGGTAGAACGCATACCCCAGCGGCAGCGTGAGCGCGCCGTAGGACAGGTAGGCCGAGCGCATCAACCACGGGTGCCGGGAGTCGTCTGACGCCAGGCGGCTCAGCAGGTCATCGAGGTGGCTGAACTCCGGCGTCACCAGCGAGGCGGCGGTCACGAGGATGGTGGCGGAGCACACCGCCGCAGGGTGAGACCACAGCGCCAGGTAGCGCGTCCAACGGTCAGGTTGCATGCTGGTATCTCCGCGGGCGCAACACGACCGAGATGACCTGCACCCATGCGATGGTCGTCGCGAAGAATCCGCGCTGGAGCGCGCCCTCGACGCCCTCCCACAGCCCCGACTGAAACGCCAGTGCCAGCCCGGCGGTCGAGACGGCGCTGGCAGCAGAGATGAGCGCGACCCTGCGCTCGCCCGGCAGCGTCCACGCCAAGGAGGCGGTGAGCGCGATCGTGCACCAGATCCCGCCGAACCCCACGCGCGCAACGACGTCGTGCGCAACCCCCGTCGGCGTCACCACCTCCGTCGGATCGGTGGGCAGAATGGCCGCGAGGATGCCGCTCATGCCGTAGAGCGTCACCAGGACGAGCGCCAACGCCCCGGCGCGGGAGCGCCCCCTGCGGGCAAGCCACGCGCGCAGCGACACGCCCAACGGCAGCACGAACGCGCCGTACAGCGCAAATCCCGTGGCCAGGACCCATGGATAGGGCGCGTGCGGGGAGGCCATGATGCTCACCGTCTGGCTGACGTGGCTGTAGTCCGGCGTCAGGAGCGCGGCGGCGACGAACGATGCGGTGAAGACGCCCGGTGCCAGGATGGGCAGCAGCCCCCAATGCCTGCCAACACCCATCGGATTACACGGCGCCGATGGGCATGGTGCGGGAAGCGCGGTAGGCGGGGTAGAGCGCGCCAATGATGCCGATGCCCACCGCGACGGCGGCAGCCATCGGCACCACATAGAAGCGCACGGGCGTGCTGAAGGTCACCTCCGCCACGGTGAGGCGGTCGAAAAGTGCCGTTCCGCCCAGGCCGAGCGCTGTGCCGAGCACGCCGCCCACGAATGCAAGCACCGCCGCCTCGCCCACCAGCTGACGTACGATATCGCGCCGCCGCGCGCCCACCGCCCGGCGCACGTCCAGTTCGAGCCTGCGCTCCGACGTCCAGCTGAACGCGAGGTTGGCCACGGCAATTGCGGCCAGCCCGATGGTGGCGCCGCTGAGCGCAAGCAGCCAGTTGCGCGGGACATAGGTTGCGCTGCGCAGTTCCGCGCGCATCTCGTCCTGCGTCACCACTGCGAAGTCGCGGGGGCCGTGCCGGTGCTCCAGCACCTCGAGCGCCTGCTCCTTGGCCGCTTCCAGCGAGCCTCCCGGGACGATCTGAGCGGTGATGCGCGTGAGCCCCGCGCCGGGGGCAGCGAAGCGCATCTGGGCCGTGGTCAGCGGCACGATGACGGAGCGGTCGAGCGCCGCGTTTGCTCCGCCCGCCTGGCGCTCAAGGAACCCGACGACGGTCAGGGGCCGACGGTTGAGGACGGCGGGGACGCCGCGCCGCGCCACCGTTCGCAGCGACAGTTCGCGCGCGCTCTCGCCGATGACGCCGACGGCGCTTGCGCCGAGCACGTCCAACTCGTTCAGGTAGCGTCCTGTTCGCAGGCGCAGGTCGCGCTGCACGAAGTATTCCGGGGTCGTGCCGATGATGGTCACCTCGACCTCGAAGTCCTGCGCGGCTGCGTGGCCGCTCAGCACGATCTCTGGCGCGACGAGTCCGATGTCGGGCGCTCGCGCATCGTCCAGCAGCGCCTCGGCGTCGTCGACGCGTAGCGTCCCCGCGATTGGCGTTACGAACAGGAGGTCGTGACCGAGGCTTGCCACGCGCTGCGCCTCGACGCGGCGCGTCCCCTCGCCGACGGCCATCAGCCCCACGAGCGCCGCGATCGCGACGGCGACGGCTGCGATGGTCAGCGCCGAGCGCACGGGCATCGCAGCCATGACGCGCAGGGCACCTGCAAGCAGTATCTTGAAGCGCACGCCTATCACGCGACAGCCTCCTCGAGCTGCCGCAGGTCGGTGGCTGCAATCCGCCTATCGCGCACGGCACGCTCGCCTGCCACCCGCCCGCCGGCGAACGCCACGACGCGCGTGCAGTAGTCGGCGACGGACAGGTCCGGCGTCGACAGCACGATGGTCAGGCCGCGCCTGGTGTTGAGGCGCTGAAGGAGCACCATCACCTCGAGCGCGTCGCGCTCGCGCAGGCCCGCAAGCGGCTCGTCGGCAACCAACAGCGCGGGGTTCATGACGATGGCGCGCGCAATCGCCACGCGATGCCGGTCCAGCGGCGAGAGCGCGGGCGGGCGCCTGCTCGGCGGCGCGCCCAGACCGACCAGCGCCAGCGCATCGCGCGCTCGCACCTTGTAGCGGCGCCCGCCACCGTACTCCAGCGGGGTCTCCACATTCAGCTGCGCGCTGAGGCGGTCGATGAGGTGCGGGCTGCCGAACATGGAGCCCACACGACGGTTGCGCAACCGCGCGAGCGCATCGTCGGTGCATGCGCCGACGTCGACGCCGTCAAGCGCGTAGCGACCTGCCTTGGGCCTATCGAGGCATGCGAGGACGCGCAGCAGTGCCGTCTTGCCGGAGGCGGGTGGCCCGAGCAGCGCCACCATGTCGCCCCGCACGATACGCAGGTCGACGCCGCCGGCGTCGCCGCACACGAGGCCATCCAGCGCAAGCAGCGGTGCGTCCACGTCTACCTCAGTGGCCTCCCGTCGCGGAGGAAGGATGATTGGCCGGTTGGCGTTGCAAAGTCGACGACGAGCTCGCCCTCGTGGACTCCGGAGGTGATCTCGGCGTTGAACTGGTCGTACGCGCCGATGCGCACCTGCCGCCGTGACGTCAATCCGTCCCCGTCCACCACCTGAACGACGTACTTGAGGCCGTCGCGCTGGATTGCGCCGATGGGCAGAACGATCACGTCCGTCCTGCGCTCCAACTCGATCTCGACTGCGACGCGCATCCCGTCGCGCAGGCCTCCCGTTTCGGCAGCGAGGGTGACGGGGTAGCGCACGGCCGGCCCCGGGGCGGGCAGTTGGCTGACGGCGGCAACGACTCCCTCGAAGGCATCGAATGGCGAGGTGATGGGCGAAATGCTCGCGCGCTGCCCTACGGCCACACGCAGCACGTCCAGCTCGTCCACGAGTGCGACAACCTCCATGCGCTGCGTGTCGGCGAGGAGGCCGACGACGGCAGCCGGGGAAACGCTGTCGCCCGGCTCGATGGTCAGCTCGAGCAGCGTGCCGTCGAACGGGGCGGTGAGCCGCGCGCCAGTGAGCGCGTCGGTGGCGGCCTGCACGGCCTGCTGCGCCGCCGCGTGGGTGGCCTCCGCCTTCCGCACGGCCGCCGCGTCAGGGCCGTCTTCGAGCGCCTGCAGGCGTTCCTCCGCGGCGCGCAGGTTGGCACGCGCTTGCGTAATGGCCCTGGAAGCGTTCAGGAGCGCCTTGCCATCGTCGGAGACGGCGCGGGCGTGGCGGTTGGCTGCCTCGCGCGCGGCCATCCACGCCGCCTCCAACTCCGCGTCGATGTCGCCCTGGCGTGCGACGGACGGGATGAGCGTGCCCCAGTACCTCAACACGGGCGGGTTGTCCCGGGAGGCGAGGATGTCCGCCGGCGCATCGAGAATCTGGTCGTCGGAGGGCTGGAAGCCGTAGTACTTGCGGAAGACGTACCGGTACGCCTCGTACGCCTCCTCGCGGACGTCGCGCGCATCGTCGATCGACGTGGCACCGGTCGCCGTTGCAACATCGACCGCACTCTCTGCGTGGGCGAGCGCGCCTCGCTCGTCCTCGACGGCCGCCTCCGCCAACTCGAGGTCGACTGCCGACGGCGGAGCGCGCAACTCTTCCAATGCGTCCGCCGCGGCCAGCAGGTCGGCCTCGGCCCTGGCGAGCGCAACGTCGAGCGGACCGCTGTCCAGTTCGGCGATGACCTCGCCTTCCTGGATGGCATCGCCTTCCGCGGCGTGGAGAGCCTCGACGGTGCCTGCCGTGCCGAACCGGAGGCTGCGAAGGTCGGCCAGTTGCACCGCGCCGTCGACGGCGATTTCCGCGTTCACGCTCCCAAGCTTGACCTCGACGACGGCGTCAAAGACGCTGTCCTGGTGGCATCCGCCAGCAGCCGCGGCGATACAGGCGAGTGCGAGCGCGCCGGCAGCTCGGCTTCCGAACGTCATAGGCGGGGGGTGAGCCTCGCGAGCAAGTCGAGCGTGCGCTCCCGCGATGCTGCGTGGTCAGGCCCGGCAGGGACGACCTGCGCGATGACTTCGTCCACGCCCATCGCGAACACCTCGTAGAGCCGCGCGCTCACGCGATCCTCGTTCCCCGACGCGAACATTGCGTCGATCATCGCTGCGCTCCAGGTGCCCGACAGGGCTTCTGGGAAGCCGGCGACCTCCTGCATCCGCGCGTAGTTCGGCATCTCGAGGTACCTGGCGAACGTGTCGCGGAAGGCGGCGGCGGCCTCGTCGGCGTCGTCGTGGATGCAGACCGGCAGATGAACGATGAGCGGCGGTGCCTCGCGGCCGGCCTCCTGGGCCCCGCGTTGCAGCGCGGGGAGCGCGACCTTCTCGAGGTAGCTCGGTGGGCAGAGCCAGCTGATTGCACCATCGGCAATCGCTCCGCACAGCGCGTACGCCTTGGGCCGCAGCGCCGAGGCCATGATGGGCACGTCCGGGATCGGCGAGGCAATGGCCGCCGTCGACGTGTAGTGCTCCCCGCGAAACTCGACTGCGCCCTCGTGCAACAGGCCCCGCAGCACTGCGATGTACTCGAAGAGGTTGGCCAGCGGCGCGCGATAGTCCACGCCGAATATGCGCGACATGCTCGTCTCGTGGCTTGGTCCGACGCCGAGGCGCAGGCGTCCCGGGGCGAGTTGCGCGATGGCTTGCACCTGCTGCACGGTGACGACGGGGTGGCGCGGCCACGTCGGCACGATCGCCGTGCCCAGCAAGATGGAATCCGTCTCTACCGCTGAGGCCGCAAGGAGGGTGAGTGCATCGAGGCTGGCGCCGCCAGTGGTGAGCCACGCAGCGCGCAGCCCGATCTCCTCGAAGTGTGCGATCGTGTCGCAAACGTCGTTCGCGTCGCCGCCCATGGCCGCGACGCCGAGCACGTGGTCTGGCATAGCGCCTGTGCCTCCGCGAGCAGAGTATAGCGGTCTAGGAGGAGAGTCTGCGCCCGCGCCGCCGCACCCGCTGGAACGCCAGCGCCAGCGCCAAGAGCGTCATCGAGGCCAGCACGACCGTGCCGCCAGCAGCCAGATCGGCGTAGAAGGCCACCGTCAGCCCCGCGATCGAGCTGAGCACTCCGCTGCCGATCGCGACGACGAGTGATGCGCGCAGGCCCGTCGCAACCCGCAGTCCCACCAGAACCGGCACCACCAGCATCGCACCGACCAGGAGCACGCCGACGACACGCATCGACAGCGTGATGGTGGCGCCCGTCAGGACCGCCAGCGCCAGGTTGAGCTGGGCCACCGGCACGCCGTTGACACGTGCCAGCGGTTCGTCGAAGGCGCTCTGCGCCAGGTCGACGAAGAAGAAGCCGACGAAGAGCAGGACCACGGCCGTCAACCCCGCCAGCATCCACAGGTCGAGCGGCGAGACGCTCAGAATCGAACCGAAGAGGAAGCTGAGCAGGTCGACATTGAAGCCGTCGGCCAGGCCGATGATGACGACGGCAACGGCAAGGGCGAAGTAGAGCACGATGGCCATGGCCACCTCGCCCGGCAGCTTGCCCTGGGCGCGCAGTCGCTCGATGATGACGCCTCCAAGGGCGGCCGCGACCAGTGCGACGACCGTGGGGAAGGTCTGGGTGATGAGCCCGACCGCGACGCCCATGAGCGCCACGTGCGAGAGCGTCTCGGCTATCAGCGCAAAGCGGCGCAGGACGATGAACATGCCCAGCGTTGGCGCGAGCGTGCCGATCAGGATGCCGCTCGCCAGCGCACGGAGCATGAACTCGTACTGGAGGATGGCAGGCACGGCTAGAGGTTACCGGTGCTCGTGCAGAGCGTCGTGCACGAGCACGTCGACGTGTACGCCGTAGAGATGAGACAGCTCGTCGCTCGTCAACTCGTGCGCGGGGCCGTGCAGCACCAGCCGCCGGTTCATGCACGCCACCGTACTTGCCTCGCGCAGCATCGCTCCAATGTCGTGTGACACGAGCACGATGGTCGTGTGGTGCAGCCGGTTGAGGTCGCGGAGCACGGTGTACAACTGCTCCTCGCCCGAGACGTCGACGCCCGCCGTGGGCTCGTCCAGCACGAGCAGCTCGGGGTTGCGGATGAGCGCGCGCGCAAGCAGGACGCGCTGCTGCTGACCGACGGAGAGCTCCGCTATGCGCCTGCGCCGGAGCGCGGCCATCCCGACCGCCTCCAGCGCCTCTATGACCTCGGGACGCTCGGAGCGCGCGAAGATGGCCCTTGGCGAAAAGCCGCGGTATGAGCCGTGCGAGACCGTCTCTGCGACCGAGGCAGGGAAGTCGTTCCAGATGCCGTTCCTGACCTGCGGAACGTAGCCCACCCTGTCCCAGTCGCCGAAATCGAGGGGGTCGCGCCCAAAGAGGCGCACCGAGCCGGCGAAGGGGCGCTCAAGCCCCAGCGCCAGCTTGATGAGCGTGCTCTTGCCGCTGCCGTTGGGGCCAAGGATGGCGGCGAACTCCCCCGCCGCAATCTGGAGCGTCACATCCTCCACCACGGTGGCAGCGCCGTACGCGAAGGACGCGCCATGCCATTCGAGGATGGGGTCGTGATGCCGGTCATGCATGGTCCCCTCCCCCGCTCGGGGTTGTCTAACTACACTCCAGCGAGCGCCGCAAGTTTGCCAGATTGTCCCGCATCAGCGCCATGTAGTCACCCACCTCGTCAAACTCCTTCTGCGTCACGCTTTCGATAGCGTGGATGGGCAGCAGTTCGACATCCGTCTCGCGCGCTATGGTCTGCGCCAGCCGGTCGCTCAGGACGGGCTCGACAAGGATGAAGCCCAGGCCCAGGTCGGTGACCTCGTCGACGATCTGCGCCAGCCGCTGGGGCGATGGCTCGGCGTCGGGAGAGAGGCCGGTGATGGGCAGCTGTGACAGGCCGTAGCGTTCGGCGAGGTGGCCGTAGGCCGCGTGCGATGTGACGAAGCTCTCGTGGCGGCATGAGGCAAGGCCGCTGACGAAATCGTCGTGGAGCGTGCGCAGCTCAGAAATGAGCTTGTCGGCGGCGGAGCGGTAGTTGTCTGCGCTGGAGCCGTCGACCTCGATGAGTGCGTCACGGATGCGCTCGACCTGTTCGATCGCCTGCAGCGGGTCAAGCCAGACGTGGGGGTCGGGACCGTCGCCGTGGTCGTGGGGGTCGTCGTGCCCGTCCTCGTCGCCGTGGTCGTCCTCTTCCTCGCCCTCGTCGCCGTGGTCGCCCTCTTCCTCGCCCTCGTCGCCGTGGTCGCCATCCTCCTCGCCCTCGTCGCCGTGGTCGCCCTCTTCCTCGCCCTCGTCGCCGTGGTCGTCCTCCTCCTCACCCTCGTCGCCGTGGTCGTCCTCCTCCTCGCCCTCGTCACCGTGGTCGTCCTCCTCCTCACCCTCGTCGCCGTGGTCGTCCTCCTCCTCACCCTCGTCGCCGTGGTGGTCCTCCTCCTCGTCGCCATGGCCTTCCTCCCCCTCACTCGGGGAGATCTCGAGGACGTGTTCGGGTTGCCGAGAACCCAGCGCTTGCAGCGCGTTGTCGAGCCAGGGCTCGAGGCCGAGGCCGTTGGTTATGACGAGGTCGGCTTCTTGCAGCGTCTGCAGGTCGGAGGTCGTGGGCTCGAAATCGTGCGCCTCCACTCCGGCGCCGATGAGCGTGGTGACCTCGACGCGGTCGCCGCCGATGCGCTCGGCAAAGTAGGCGAGCGGGTAGATGCTGACGACGACGCGCGTCGGTTCGCTACGCACCTCCTCGCCGGTCGGCGTAGCTTCGCCGCTCCCGCCGACGGGAGTCGTGCCGCCGTTCCCTCCGTTGCCCCCGTTACATGCAGCAAGCAGCATCGCAATCGTTGCCAGAATTGCCAGCCATCGCATAGCGCCAACCTCCTCTCGTTCGAGCAAATCGAACTATCGAATCAATAGTGTCAAGCCCCCTCCTCTGCCGCAGGGTGAAGCAAGGGCAGGTCTTCGAAAATGCCTCCACATTCGACGTGTAGTAGTCAGGGACACCCGGTTCGTGGCGGGGGTGTCCCCCATCTCCGCCGCAGACCGTGAATTCGACGGACCGGAAGTGGAGCGATGCCCAGGAAGAGGTGGCTGATATGGGCGGTGGCGGCTGCGCTTGCCGCCACGGCCATAGCCGGAGGCGTGGCCGCCGCAACTGCGGCGCGGGGTGGCGACAAGGCGAGCATCGGGCTCGCGTGCGGCAGCGGCACCAAGGACGAAACGCTCATCGAAGAGGTCGCATCAACCATCGGCAGGAGTGCGACCGAGGTCTGCGACGCGTTTGCGCAGGCGCAGAACGATGCGCGCGAGCGCTCCCTCGAAGCGCGGCTTGACGGCCTTGTCGAAAAGGGGCGTATGACACCGGCGCAAGCCGGCGAACTCCGTGCATGGCTCGACGCACGCCCCGAATGGCTGCCGTGGGGATGGTTCGACAAGCGGGACTATGGGTTAGGGGGCAGCGTTGTTGCGCGCGCGGCTGAGCTGCTCGGAGTGGACGAGGAAACGCTGGCCGATGCGGTGAAGCAGGCTCACTCCAAGGCGCTGGCAGAAAGGGTGCGTGCCCGTCTCGACCGGCTGGTCGAGGAGGGGCGCCTCACGCAGGAGCAGGCCGATGAGCTGGCCGAGCGTCTCACCGAGCGGATGGCCCATTCTTCGCATAAGCCAGGCTGGTCCAAGCGCGGCTGGGGCAATGGGTGGCACGGGCGGATGAAGCCCGGGGACTCGGCATAGACTACACACGGCGAGGGGCGCAAACACCCCTCCCCAGGTAGCGCATCCATGCCCAGCAAGGTGCTCATCATCGAAGACGACCCCAGCGTCGTCGACCTGGTCGGCCTCTACCTCGCGCGCGACGGACACGAGGTACTGACCGCGCACGACGGCGCAGAAGGGTTGCGCCGCGCGCTGGAGGAGGCGCCCGACCTCATCGTCCTCGACCTGATGCTCCCGCTTCTGGACGGGCAGGAGGTGTGTCGCCGGGTGCGCCAGGAGTCGAATGTGCCCATCGTCATGCTGACGGCGCGGGTGGAGGAAGAGGACAGGCTAACGGGGCTTGAGACGGGTGCGGACGACTACGTGACGAAGCCGTTCAGCCCGCGTGAGCTGGCTGCGCGGGTGCGTGCGGTGCTGCGCCGCACGGCGCGCGACCCGCTGGACCGTGGCCCCACAGTGCTCGACGTCGACGGCGTGAGCGCGAACGTGCGCAACTACACCGCCTCGCTCGATGGCGTCCCGCTCCAGCTCACCCGCACGGAGTTCCGGCTGCTCATCATGTTCCTGCGCGAGCCGGAGCGCATGTTCTCGCGTGACGAGATCATCGAGGCGGTGTACGGGTACGACTTCGAGGGGTTCGATCGCGCGGTCGACTCGCAGATCTACAACCTGCGCCGTAAGCTGGCGCAGGCCGGCGGCGATGCCAGGCGCATTCGGACCATCTACGGCCAGGGCTACCGGTTCCGTGATTGCTAGGCTCCTCCTCAGCCTCCAGTTCCGCCTCGTGCTGGGCTTTGCGGTAGTGCTCGCCGCCGCGCTCATAGCGGTGGGCTGGTACGTCAGCGCGGACGCGAACCGCCGCGCGGCCGAGATCGAGCAGGAGCGTGTCGATATCCAGGCCAAGCGCGTCGAGGTCGCGCTGAAGGCCGTGTTGCGGCCCGGGGGGCTTGGTCGGGGGGCGACGCTGGGGGAGCGGATGAGCGAGCTGGCGGCGATGCTCGGCGGACGCATCGTTCTCCACGACGCTTCAGGCGGGCTCATCGCCGATTCCCACAGCGGCGTGAGCGTCAGCATCGTCAACATCGACACGTTGCGCGGCCAGGGGTTCGTGGTCACGCGCAGGCTTGTCGCGCTTGACGGCCGGTCCCTGGGACGCATCACCTTCATTCCCGACCAACCGCTGCCGGACGCGGAAGGCACGGTGCCGTTGTACGCCGAGCTGGCCTCCCAGGTACAGTGGGTGCTGCTGTGGGCTGGGCTCATCGCCGGGGGCGTCGGCATCCTCCTCGTCGCCCTTCTCTCGCGCCGCGCGCTTTCGCCGGTGCGCGCGCTCTCGACGGCGGCAGAACGCCTCGGCCAGGGGGACCTCGCGCAGCGCGTGAAGCCCGCCACCCGGGACGAGATCGGGCGCCTGGCGCACTCCTTCAACCGGATGGCGGAGGAGTTGGAGCGAGCCGAGCGCCAGCAGCGCGGGCTGATGGCCGACATCGCCCACGAACTGCGCACCCCCCTCAGCAACATACGAGGCTATGTCGAGGCGATACGCGACGGCGTCATCGAGCCCAGCGCCGCGACGCTTGACGTGCTGCATGGCCAGGTCGCGCTGTTGACGCGCCTCGTCGAGGACCAGCATCTGCTGGCGCTGGCGGAGGCGGGCGCGCTGCCACTGTACGTCGAGCCGGAGCAAATCGCTGGCGTGCTGCGCGGGGTTGCGGAGGCATTTCGAGTGCGCGCGGAGGCGAAGGGCGTGGTGCTGCGCAGCGAGATTGCCGGCGAACTGCCGCCCGTTGCGATGGACCGAGGACGGACGGAGCAGGTGCTCCATAACCTCGTGGACAACGCCGTCACGCATTCCCCCGAAGGTGGCGTTGTCACGCTGGGCGCGGCGCAGGCGGACGGCGGCTACGTGCGCGTTTGGGTCGCCGACACCGGTAGCGGGGTGGAGCGCGAGGTGCTGGAGCACATTTTCGAGCGCCTCTACCGCGCCGATCCGTCGCGGGCGCGCTCCACCGGCGGCTCCGGCCTTGGTCTCACCATCGCCAGGCAGCTGGTAGAGGCGCAGGGGGGCCGCATCTGGGCCGAGAGCACACCGGGCGCCGGCAGCACGTTCGCATTCGAGCTGCCTGTGGCGGCCGTGCCTCCTGCGCCGGGGTAGGGGCGCATACCTGGCCCGCGCCTGCATCGCGCGGTTCTTCATGGCTGCTGGCTTCGGTGTACTACCCGTTGTCGGCGGGCCGTCCACCAGCAGAATGCGCTTGGCATGGTCGCGCTCGGGTGCGGAACGGAGAAGGCGTTCTCGACGTCCGACTCGTGCGCAGCGGTTTGAGCGCCGGATCCGCGGAGGTAGGGCCGTCCGCGCCGCGCTCGGCGCAACTGGCCGGGATGACGAACTCCAGCGCCTGCCGCGACAGAGGGGAGAGCGCCGGCATGCGTTGTCCGGCACCCTGGGCGGAGCGGTAGACTAGGCTCTACGATGCTGCGCGCGGCCTTCTTCGATTTCTACGGCACCCTGGCCGGATGGCAGCCTGCAGGCGAGCAGATCCAGGCCGACGCGGCGGGCGCCGAGGGGCTGGACGTTTCGCCGGAGGCGGTGCGCGACGCCTACCCCGTCGCAAATGCCTACCTCGACTCGCTCAACGCCCAATCGCCGGTTGCGGGGCGTCCGCGAGTGGAGCGCGACGCGCTGTTCGCGGAGTATGAGCGGAGGCTGCTGGCCGCGGCGGGCGTCGAGGCGACGCTCGAGGCTGCTGCCCGCGTCTGGGCGCGCGTCGACGCGGCTCCCAAGGAGTTTGCGCCCTATCCCGAAGCGCTGCCGACGCTTGCAGAGATGCGCCTGATGGGCCTGAAGACCGGCGTCATCTCCAATATGGGCACCGATCTGCTCGACACCCTCGTGCAGATGGGCCTCGCCGCCGCGCTCGACGTGCAGGTGACATCAGGAGAGGTCGGCGTCGGCAAGCCCCACCGTGCGATATTCGACGCGGCGTTGGCGCGCGCCGGCGTCCGTGCAGGTGAGGCCATCCACGTCGGCGATTCATACGAGGGAGACGTGCTCGGCGCGCAGCAAGCCGGCCTGCACGCCCTCCTCCTCGAGCGCGTGCCGCTGCCCGCCGTCCCCGCCGCCAGCCCGCGCGTATCGCACCTGGGCGAGGTGGCAGCGTACCTGCGAGAGCGAGGGCTGGTGGCCGCCACCTAGCGGCGCTTCCCGGCGGCGCTCAGGTATAGTTTCCTTGGGGGAGCGCTGATGCAGAGGATCGGCTGGACACTGCTACTGCTCGGGGGCGGCGTACTTGTCGGCTACTGGGCCTACTTCATGGTGGCGGCGGTGCTGAGCGAGGCGCCACTGCTCATCCGGCTCGGCATCGTGGCGGTCGTGCTCGGACTGGTCGTGTTGTTCGCCACCGTCGTTCGAGACCGGCTGAGGGAACGGAAAGAGGAAGAGGGGCAGTTCTAGGACTGCCAAGGAGAAGAGGAATGGCGATTCTGTCGACAACCGAAACGGTGCCCGGCAAGCGCGTGGTAGAGGTCAAGGGCCTGGCGCAGGGCAATGCGGTCCGCGCGCGGAACATCGGCCGCGACATCATGGCCGGGCTTCGCAACATCGTCGGCGGCGAAGTCACCGAGTACACGCGGCTCATGACCGAGTCTCGTGCGCTCGCCACAAACCGGATGGTGGAGTCCGCCGAGGGGATGGGCGCCAACGCCGTCGTCGGCATCAGGTACGTGACCTCCATGGTCATGTCGGGCGCATCGGAGCTGCTGGCCTACGGCACCGCCGTCGTCGTCGAAGACGAGGCTTAGGGCTCCCCTTCCCGACACCTTCCGCCGGTGCGCTGCGGGCCTCGCCCACGGGAATCGGCAGCCGCGCCGGAGCGACGGAGGTGAGGTTCGCGCGCCGTCGGGTTAGCCTGCCCCGGCAACGGCGGTGCGGGGCACCTGGATGTGCTCCGCCTGCCGCAGGTAGGCCTGCGCCTCCTCCATGCCGATGACGCGTGCGTACTTGGCGTTCATGTCCATCAGGCTCGCCTTGTGGCTGACGGCGAAGCGGTCGAAGCAGCCCTCGTGCACGACGGCGACGTAGAAGCTCGCCGACGCTGCGTCCACCACCGTCGCGCGCAGACAGCCGCTGGTCGTCCCGCCGACGACCACCAGCGTGTCGGCGTCGAACTCGTTCAGGTACTGCAGCAACGGGGTCTGGTAGAAGGCGGACGCCGCACGCTTGGCCAGCACCGGCTCGCCCGGGAGCGGCGCGACCTCGGGGATGATCTCGTAGTGGGAGGCTCGCTCGTCGAGTTCGTCGGCGCTCATCGTCTCGGCATCGCCCGCCGTGCGCGCCTTGTTCGCCCATCCGCCGCCGCGCAACCCGCTCGGCATGCCGCGCGTGTAGATGACCGGCACCCCGAACTCGCGTGCGCAGGCGATCATCGACTGCATCGGCGCAACCGCGGCCCAGGCGTCGTCACCGCAGTTGTTGATGACCTCGCGCATGCGCTCGAGGGTGGGCCCCGGCGCGACAAAGCCCCTGGTCACGTCGACTACGACGAGCACGGGGCGGTTGCCGAGGATGCGCGGGTTCTGCTCGAGGTAGTACTCGTAGCGCGCGCGGTCTTCGTCGGAGAGGATGTCGTCCCAGATCGCCATGCTGCACCTCCCGTCTGCCGCGCCGATTCTACGCTACCGCACTTCCCCGGCGCGAACCGTGGCGGGACAGGGTAGTGTCCCTATTTGAAATCTGACGGTGCAATGGGGTTGGGAGCCTAAGTTAGCTCCCAATCCCCTCTGCTCTCCTCTGCGGCCGCCGCCGCTGCCGCCCCTTCCGGTTGTAGACCTTGGGGCGATTTGGTTTGGGCCGCGCCCCCTCGACCATCTCGACGACATCTCGTATCCCGAAAGGATAGTCGGCAATGCCAGCGGCCATCGCTGGCGTCATGCCCAGCGTCCCGTGTTTGAGGCAGAAGTTGTAGTTGAAGAAGTGGAGGCCTACTGCCGCCGCATGGTTTTCCGCCTTCTTGGAGAAGGCGTTGGTCTTGCGGGTGAACCGCCTGATATTCGTCCGGAGGTTGAGGTTCTGGCGCTCAATGAGGGACGTGCTCATCTTGCCGGGATCAGGGTTGCCCGCGACCGTTTCCGTCGAGACGCCCACCACCTTTGTGCCAACCACGCCTACCTGAGTGTGGTCTTCATCGGACTGCCCGTATTGCTTGACGACTCTGGCGTAGTCCAGGTCTCCGCCGAAGACACTTTCGACCGCTTCTAGGTAAGTGTGGTAGCCGTCGGTCGTCAACTGCATCCTACCGACTAGCCTGTCACGCAGGTCTTCCATCAGGTCGGTGCCGGTGCCGGGGGTGCGGTCGCTCATGGCCACACCCGAGGGACAAACTCTGTGGACTTACGAAATCCGTAACCGGGGGGGGGGGGGGGGACAGTCTCGTTATTCGGCATTGTGGAGCGTGTGGAGCCTATCCGCCGTTCTTACTGAAAGCCAACAGGCGTAGGGCGCGATAGTATTTTGGATGCAAGGTGGGTGTCAAACACTCGTGCAGAGACGAGATCAAGCAGGTTCTGCTGCTTGTCATGGCCGATCAGAACGACCTTCTCCAGAAGCAGCGTCAGCGGCTTCTGGAGAAGGTCGAGTAGTAGAACTAGGCGATCTAATCGCCGATGTCTCTAATCATGGCCTTGAGCATGTCCACGCCTTTCAGCTTTGTCTTGTTGTTGCCAAGGTCACGCCGAATCGCTATCAGGACATCTGCCCACGGAATGAGCAAGTCATAGGTTGCATCAGGTCCTTTCGCATCCTCCATCTGGTATACGGTCTCCATGAAGCGATTTACCGAGCGGACTACATCATCAGACCCCACCAGGTTCAATTCAAAGCACGCTCGCCTGTATTCGTAGGACCCCACCTGGCTGAGTGCCTTTCTATGCTCAACAGGATTCTTCACTCCGGTAATCATGCGGATCATTGGTTCAAGGGTGCGCATGTAGATATCCCGGCGCTCGTCTTGGAGTTTCCCTCTCTCTCGACGAATGGCCTCAATCCTAGTGGTGAGAAACCATACGGTGACGGCCACACCGATGCCGACGGAACCTTGTATTAGCCAATCCACGCTTACTCCTTCAAGCCACAACATTCTGTGCTGGACTGCCGCCTTGGCGGGAGAGGCAAACAAGATTCCGGTCTTGCTGTGTTCTCTCCGAACCTACAATGTACTCCCCCACCGCTCAGCGAGCGCTGTCGAACCGCGAGTTACTCGGGCTCCTAGCCCGCATTGGAGGATTGGCGGCGGTCGCGGCCCTTGCGGCCGCGCTTCATTTCCGCGTTCAATGAGCAGAGGAGGGGTAGCCGCACACAAGGTTCCCCATAGCCTCGCGCTTCTAAAGCGGCTACCCCTCTTTACGCTTACCGTCTCCGGACGGTTCGCACTCGCACCGTCCTGGTCACAGTGACCTTGGTCCTTCTGACAGGGACACGGATTGTGCGGCGCACAACTTTCGTCGCCATGTTCTACCTCCTTCCACGCAGGTAGCAAAAGCCCGCGCAAGTAGTCTCAGCGCAGGCCTTGACATCTCTTTGGGAGGAGGTAGAATGCTTGTCGACATTTGGCATTCTACAGCCGACGCTGAGCAGACAGGGGCACGCCAGCCCCTGTTTTGCTGTACGCGATTCTACCACATCTCGGGTATTGGACACCTACGCGGACAAGTGCATGTAGCGCAACCGCTTGCCGTCCATCTTCTTGACCACCCCCGCTAGTTGCGCACTCGTGTCCATCTCGCACTGATTGTGGCGCCCTGTGAATTCGTCCACGTAGCGGCTCTAGTGCTTGACTGGCCGTTGGTGGTAGACGAGCTTGTGCCCACGCTCGAGCATGGCCTCACACCATTCTCTTTAGGCAGTGATGGCACTTCCCAATTGCCGTACCCCCCCCCCCAGACCACGCGTTGATGACGGGAGCCGGTGGAGTTAAGGATGCTCCGTTCCACTCACCGCTAGGGGCGGCGCGTCAGTTTCACATGGTGAAGCAGCGACGGTGGGCAGGAGGTGTGTCGTAATTTGCGCCGGTAGAGGGCGTCCCTCTGTAGAATGCAGCCTCAAGCCCATAGGTCTCGAGGTGTGAGGCCAGCGCCTCTTCGCCGGAATAGGGGTAGCGATTCAGACTCTCTACGACATACTCGACGCATCACCCGGCTCGCGGGTAGGGCAATATCTTTCCCTCGTCCTCACCGTAGTCATCGCCTTGAATGTCGTGGTGCTCATCATTGCGACCATCCCAGACATTGAAGAACACCCGGTTTACGGGGCGTTCTGGCCCATCGAGATTTTGACCATCGCGATCTTCACTGGTGAATACGCACTACGCATTGTGGCCTGCACAATTGACCCGAGGTTCCGCCATCCTGTGTTTGGCCGGCTGCGCTACGCGCTGACTCCAATGGCACTCATTGACCTAGCAGCCATCGTTCCATTCTATGGCGGCCTAGCCGGTGTCGGTGGGAATCTTGACCTGCGCTTCCTGCGTGCGGTCCGCCTTGTTAGCAGGCTGATGAAGTTGGGTGGGCGCTCTGGTGGTGTCGCGAGATTGGCGCGGGTCTTCTTCCTCAAGCGCCAAGAGTTGGTCACTATTCTTGGCATCTTGGTGTTTCTACTTGTAGTGGCCTCAAGTCTGATGTACTTCGTTGAACACGAGGCGCAGCCTGAGAAATTCACCTCGATTCCGGCGACGATGTGGTGGGCAATCGTCACACTGACAACTGTAGGGTACGGTGATCTGGCCCCCATCACCCCCCTTGGGCGCATCCTTGCAGGAGTCATGGCCGTGCTGGGCATCGGCATGTTCGCCTTGCCTGCTGGCATATTGGGATCAGGGTTCGTTGAAGAGATGGGTCGGAGGACGTGCCCGCAATGCGGGCACGTGTTGGAATAACGCCGTCCTTCCCAATTCACCGTAGCGTTTGTGCAATCCAGTGTGAGAAAGGGCCTAGCCCGCTTTTTTCCACCAAACACGCATCACGCGCGGGACTTCTTCATCAGGTGGGACTTTTTCATCAAGGCCTGTGCAAAGCTGGTGCGCAGGTCAAGCCATCCAATCCCAGTCCGAGCGTATAGCAGCGACCTATTGAGAAGGAGCAGCGCCGTTCTTGCGGGTCGGGCGCTTAGACGTAGCACGGTGCCTCTTGGATGCAGAAACTTTGCGCTTGGGCTCGGCGCTCTGCGTCGGCTCATCGGCCTGGCCAGTGGCCTCGTCAACCACGTCCTTAGCAATCTGGGAGAAGTCCTTCGGGCCGGGCATCGCACTCACCTCTCGATGCCAGAATGGTACTGGAGCGGCCCACCCTGTCAAGCCGGATTCTTCCCTGGCTGACATGAGGCTGGGAGCCTCGGACCTACACTCACAAAGCCATTTTGATAGAGCCCGATTTCAAACTGGGACACCTCCCGGGACAGGCCATTCTTGACACGTCACAAGGGGCGCGCATACCATTTCGTGGTTAGCAGTCGGTGCATATGAGTGCTAACAGACGGTTCATCAGGTGCACGCGCCGCGACAACAGCGGCGTGCTACAACAGGCGCAAGGAGGGCGTATGGCACTGAATCTTCAACCTTTGGGCGACCGCATCGTCGTGCAGGCGGTGGAGCAGGAAGCCCAGACCAAGAGCGGACTCTTGATTCCGGACTCGGCCAAGGAGAAGCCCCAGAAGGGCACGGTCGTCGCGGTCGGACCCGGTCGCCTGACCGACGAGGGCAAGCGGCTGGACATGGACGTGGCGGCGGGCGACACCGTCGTCTACTCCAAGTTCGCCGGCACCGAATTCACGGAGGACGGGGACGACTACCTGATCCTCTCGGAGCGCGACATCCTGGCCAAGCTGGCCTAGGACGCGCCGCACCACCAGCAAGGAGAAAAACCTATGGCAAAGCAAATCGTGTTCGCCGATGAGGCGCGCCGTTCCCTCAAGGAGGGGATGGACATCCTGGCCAACACCGTCAAGGTCACGCTCGGCCCCCGTGGCCGCAACGTCATCCTCGACAAGAAGTTTGGCCCGCCCAACGTCTGCTCCGACGGCGTCACCATCGCCAAGGAGATTGAGCTCGAGGGCCAGTACGAGAACATGGGCGCCCAGCTCCTGAAGGAAGCGGCGACCAAGACGAACGACGCCGCCGGCGACGGGACCACCACGGCCACCGTGCTGGCGCAGGCCATCATCAACGAGGGCTTCCGCAACATCGCCGCCGGCGCAGACCCGATGGTGCTCAAGCGCGGCATCGAGAAGGCGGTGAGCGCCCTGCGCGAGCGCATCGAGGGCATGTCCACGCCCGTCACCACCAAGGACCAGATCACCCAGGTCGCATCCCTCTCCGCCCACGACGATGAGATGGGCGGGCTGATCGCCGAGGTGATGGAGAAGGTGGGCAAGGACGGCGTCATCACGGTCGAGGAGGGCAAGTCGCTCGGCTACGAGATCGAGTACGTCGAGGGCATGCAGATCGACCGCGGCTACATCTCTCCCTACTTCCTCACCAACTCCGACCGCATGGAGACGGTCATCGAAGACCCCTACATCCTCATCACCGACAAGAAGCTCTCGTCGGTGAACGACCTCTTGCCTGCGCTGGAGAAGGTGCTCCAGGTCACCAAGAGCGTCGTCCTCATCGCCGAGGATGTGGAGGGCGAGGCGCTGGCGACCCTGGTCGTCAACAAGCTGCGCGGCACGCTCACCGCGCTTGCCGTCAAGGCCCCCGGCTTCGGCGACAGGCGCAAGGAGATGCTCCAGGACATCGCCACCCTCACCGGCGGCACCGTCATCTCCGAGGAGATCGGCCGCAAGCTCGACTCCGTCACGCCCGAGGACTTCGGGCGCGCGCGCCGCGTCGTCGCCACGAAGGACGACACCACGTTCGTCGAGGGGCACGGCGAGGAGCAGGCGATCCAGGACCGCATCAAGCAGATCCGCGCCCGCATCGACGACACGACCTCCGACTTCGATCGCGAGAAGCTCCAGGAGCGGCTCGCCAAGCTCTCCGGCGGCGTCGCCATCATCAAGGTGGGCGCTGCGACGGAGGTGGAGCTGAAGGAGAAGAAGGCGCGCGTCGAGGACGCCCTCTCTGCCACCCGCGCGGCGGTCGAGGAGGGCATCGTCCCTGGCGGCGGCGTCATCCTGGTGCGGGCCGCCGAGACCATCGACACCCTCGCCCTCGATGGCGATGAGCTCACCGGCGCGCGCATCGTCAAGCACTCCATCGAGGAGCCCGTCCGCCTCATCGCGATCAACTCCGGCCAGCCCGGCGACGTGATCGTCGACACGGCCAAGCGCTCGGAGGGCGACTGGGGCTACGACGCGGAGGCGAACGTGTGGGGGCACATGCTCGAGCGCGGCATCGTCGATCCCGCCAAGGTCACGCGCTCCGCGCTGGAGAACGCGGCCTCCGTCGCGGCGATGGTGCTGACCACCGAGTCGCTGGTGTCCGACGTGCCGGAGAAGAAGAACGGCGGCGCGCCCGCGATGCCCGACATGCACGACATGATGTAAGCACAGGAGAGCCCTCACCTTCCGCCCCAGAATGAGGGGAGGGGGTGAGGGCTCTTCGTTGACACGCGCCGGCGCAGAATGCTAGCGTTGGCACTCGGCAGCGGCGCCTGCCAACCCACCTCACACCATGCCTACCTACAGCTACGAGTGCTCCAAGGGGCATCACTTCGACCTCAAGCTGAGCTTCCATGAGAGCAGCGAGTCGGCGCAGTGCCCGACGTGCCGCACCTCCGCGCGTCGCCTCTTCCACGCGCCCCCCGTCATCTACAAGGGATCGGGCTTCTACACGACCGACTACGCTCGCAAGTCCTCCTCGTCCAGCGAGGGCGCGAGCGCAGCCAGCGATTCCTCCGACTAGGCAGAGCACCCATGCGCGTCGTCCTCCAGCGCGTCGCTGAGGCGTCCGTGCGTGTCGGCGACGACACCGTGGGCGCGATCGGGCGGGGCCTCGTTGTGCTGCTCGCCGCCGGCGCCGACGACACGGACGACGACGTCGCCTACATCGTCGACAAGACGCTGGACCTGCGCATCTTCCCGGACGCCGAGGGCCGCTTCGACCGCTCCGTGCGCGACGTCGGGGGCGAACTGCTGGTGGTGAGCCAGTTCACGCTCTACGGCGATACGCGCAAGGGCCGCAGGCCCTCCTTCACCGGCGCAGCGGCGCCCGATGCCGCAACGCGCGTCTTCGACGATGCGGTGGCGCGCTTCCGCCAGTCGGGCCTGCGCGTCGAGACGGGCGTCTTTCGGGCCATGATGCGGGTCACGCTCGTGAACGACGGCCCCGTCACGCTCTGGATGGACAGCGCCGAGCGCCAACGACCTCGGCGCGGGTAGGCGCGGGCGGGTATCATCGGAGCAATGCAGACGTACCCGGCGGAGGGAACATGAGCGTCGTCAAGATAAACGCGATCACACCCGTGGAGGGGAGGGGGCCTGACCTGGAGGCGAGGTTCGGCAGCCGTGCCCAGGCAGTCGAGCACATGGAGGGCTTCGAGGGCTTCGAGTTGCTCCGCCCGGTGGAGGGGGACACGCGCTACTACGTCTACACGCGGTGGCGTTCGGAGGAAGACTTCCAGCGCTGGGTGAACAGCGAAGAGTTCCGCCAGGGCCACGCCAACTCGCAGAACAGCGACCCCGTTGCCACGCACTCCTCGCTGCTGTCGTTCGAGGTGGTCGAGTGGGATCGCACCGAGGCCGGGGCCGGCTAGAGACGCGGGGCAAGCTGGAGCGGGATGGGGGAGCTGGCGTGCTTCGCTAGCTCCCGTCCTCGCTCCGCCTATCCTCCCACCACGCCTCGAGGCGCGCCTTGACCTCCGCTTCGTAGCCCTGCGGCGACGGCTCGTAGAAGCGCTTGTGCGCGATGTCCTCGGGGAGGTTGCGCTGCCCGGCGAAGTTGCCCTCGTGGTCGTGCGCGTAGCGGTAGCCCGCGCCGTAGCCCATCTCGCGCATCAGCCCCGTCACCGCGTTGCGCAAATGGAGCGGGACGGGGTACTCACGCCCGCCGCGCACCTCCTCCCGCGCACGGTTGAGGGCTGCGTACGCCGCGTTGCTCTTGGGCGCCGTCGCCATGTAGACCGTCGCCTCCGCCAACGGGATCGCGCCTTCCGGCATGCCGATGAAGTGGACGGCCTGCTGCGCGGCGACCGCGACGCTGAGCGCCCGCGGGTCGGCCATGCCGACGTCCTCCGCCGCCAGGATGACGATGCGGCGCGCGATGAACAGGGGGTCCTCTCCGGCCTCCAGCATCCGCACCAGCCAGTAGACCGCTGCATCCGGGTCGGACGCGCGCATCGACTTGATGAAGGCGCTGATGGTGTCGTAGTGGCTGTCGCCCGCCTTGTCGTAGAGGGGAGCGCGGCGTTGCAGCACCCCCTCCATGAGTGCGCGGTCGACGCGCCGGACGCCGTCACCGCCCGCCGGCGCGACCTGCGCCGCCAGCTCGATGCCGTTGAGCGCCACGCGGGCGTCGCCGCCCGCAACGAGCAGCAGCAGCTCCCACGCGCCGTCGGCCAGCTCGACCCGCGCATTGCCGAGGCCGCTCTCCGTGTCCGACAGCGCACGCTCGACCAGCTCGCGCACCTGCTCGTCCGTCAGTGGCTCCAGCTTGAAGACGCGCGCCCGCGACAGCAGCGGCGCGTTGACCTCGAACGACGGGTTCTCCGTCGTCGCGCCCACCAGCACGACCGTGCCGTCCTCGACGTGCGGCAGGATGACGTCCTGCTGCGCCTTGTTGAAGCGATGCACCTCGTCGACGAACAGGATGGTGCGCCGCCCCTCCGTCTGCCAGCGCTCGCGGGCGTCCGCGACGGCGGCGCGCAGGTCGGCGACGCCGGAGGTGACGGCGGAGACGGGCGCGAAGTGGGCGCGCGTCATCGCCGCAATGAGCAGGGCCAGCGTCGTCTTGCCCGTCCCGGGCGGCCCCCACAGCACCATGGAGGGGACCGCGTCCGCCCGGATGGCGCGTTCCAGCACCGTGCCCGGCCCGAGGATGTGCGCCTGGCCCACGTACTCATCCAGCGAGCGCGGGCGCATCCGCGCGGCGAGCGGCGCGATCTCTCCCGCCCGCTGGTGGGCGGCGTGCGCAAACAGCGAGTCCCCGCGGCGTTGGCGTGCCATGAGCGCAGTATAGGCCGAAGCGCTCCGCGCGGCGGCGGGCCGGGGCGTCGCAGGTGGCCTATACTCACGGCATGAACGTCCACGTGCGCCTCTTCGCCTCCTACCGCGAGCAAGCCGGCACCGACCGCGCCGACGTCGAGATGCCGGACGGCGCGACGGTCGCCGATGCCGTCGAGCGGCTGCTCGCCCTCCTGCCGGGGCTGCCGCGCGCCTTCCGCCCGCACCTCATCGCCGTCAACGAGGAGTTCGCCACCCTCGACCACCGGCTCCACGACGGCGACGAGCTCGCGCTCTACCCGCCGGTGAGCGGCGGCGTGGATGCGCGCATCGTGCATGCAGCGCTTGACCCGCGCGCCGTGGCCGATGCCGTCCACGCTCCAAAGAACGGCGCCGTCGTCACGTTCGAGGGGACGACGCGCGACAACACGGGCGGACGAGCGGTGCTGCGCCTGGACTACGAGGCGCACGAGGCGATGGCGGAGAAGGTGCTCGCCCAGGTGCTCCACGAGACGGCGGTGCGGTTCGACGCCGCCGGCATCGCCGCGCGCCATCGCATCGGCACGCTCGAGATTGGCGACGTGAGCCTGGTCGTTGCCGTCGCCGCGCCCCATCGCGAGGAGGCGTTCCTGGCCGCGCTGTACGCCGTCGACCGCATCAAGCACGTGGTGCCCATCTGGAAGAAGGAGTACTTCGCCGACGGCGAGGTATGGGTGGGCGCGGCCTGCGACCCCGAGACGCATGCCCAGCACCTCGCGATCGCACCCTACGCGCACTACCTCGCCGCGCGAGAGGCCTGAGGCCCGGCGCTTGAACGTGATCCTGCGCAGGCAATGAGCGCGACGACCGCGAAGCGGCCCCGTATCTTCTACGGCTGGTACGTCATGGCCGTCATCGTGGCAGCCGGGTTCATGGGCTCCGGCACCAGCCAGGTCTTCTTCGGCCTCATGCTCAAGCCCATCACTGAGGACCTCGAATTCAGCCGTACGACCGTCGCGACCGCCGTCACGGTCGGTTCGCTCGTCGGCGCGTTCGCGCAGCCGCTGTCGGGCATTCTGGCCGACCGCTACGGCCCGCGCGTCATCACCACGCTTGGCCTCGTCGCGCTTGCTGTCGCCTACTTCCTGCTGTCGGGCATCGACTCGGTCTGGCACGTGTTCGTGGGATACGTGCTGGGGCGCGGCGTCACGCAGGCCTCGCTGACCGGCGTCGTCGCGCGCACGGCGGCGGTCAACTGGTTCCGGCGCATGCGGGGCCGCGCCCTCGGCTTCACCTCCACCGCGCCGGCGCTCGGATCCAGCCTGCTCGTGCTGTTCGCGAGCGGGCTGATGGCGGCGGGCGTCAGCTGGCGCACCGTGTTCGTCATCTTCGGCGCCGTGGTCGCAGGCGGCCTCTTCCTGCCGGCGCTGCTGATACTGCGGCGGCGCCCGGAGGACATGGGCCTGCTCCCGGACGGGGACGAGCCCGCCGATGCCGAGCGGCCGCAATCGACGGATGCGCGCACGCGGGCGGCGCCCACCGAGCACTCATGGACGCTGTCGGAGGCGCGGCGCACGCCCGCGATGTGGCTCATCGTCTTCTCGATGACGGTGGCCGCGCTGAGCACGGGCGGCCTCTCCTTCAACATGGTCGTCTACTTCACCGACAGGGGCATCGCCGACGGAGTCGCGGGGATCGCGCTCTCTGCCTTTGCACTCTCCGGCGCCGTCGCCGCGACGGTGTGGGGCTTTCTCACGGAGCGCTTCTCGGAGCGCTGGCTTGCCATCGGCGCCCTGGCGATAGCCGGCTGCGTGTCGCTCGCGTTCATCGGGGTGAGCGTGGCGGCCGCCGCGGTGGTGATAGCCGCCCTGTACGGGTTCGCGGCGAGGGGCGAGGGTGCGCTGATCAACATGATCATCGCCGCCTACTACGGGCGCGACTCGTACGGCAGGATCTCGGGGTTCGTGACACCCTTCCAGTTCACCGGGTTGGCGCTGGGCCCGGCCGTTGCGGCGTTCGTCGTCGCGGGGACGGGCTCGTTCACGCCCTACTTCGTGATGACCAGCGCGCTCCTGTTCGCCGCGTCGGCCGCCCTCTTCCTCGCCCGCCGCCCGGCCCTCCCGCCCCGGCTGGCGGCGATGGGTTCCTAGGTCCCGTCAAGGGCGAGGGATTGGCGCGTAGTTGTAGTATGCTGAGTCTTCGCAGCGGAGGGGTCGCATAGAGGCCTAGTGCGCCCGCCTGCTAAGCGGGTTGGGGGTGTTGAGCCCCCTCGCGGGTTCGAATCCCGCTCCCTCCGCCATCTCATTCTGTTTCATACTGTGCTATCCGTGCTAACGCAGTTCCATTTAGCACTTGTTAGACGGTTGAAATGGCATTCAGTCCTTGTTCCATGATGCCTCAGGCATGCTTGGAAGATCCCTTGCCATCCCACCATTGTTGTGGGATGAGATGGGCAAGCGATTGGACAGCGCGGTAGCAGTCCGCAACGTAGCGACGCCGGGAAGGCACGCTTGTGGGGAGACCCTGTACCTGATGGTCTGGCCTTCTGGGGGCAAGTCGTGGGTCCAGCGGCTCAGGATCGAGGGCAAACGCAAAGACCTGGGGCTGGGGCCATACCCGGCGATTACACTCGCACAGGCCCGAGAGAAGGCGCGGACAACCTCTCCCTCACAAAGCCGGGCGGCAATCCGCTCACGCAAAGGGGGGCGCCAGACATGGCCGTTCCAACGTTTGAAGAGTTAGCGCGGCGGCATATAGCTGAGAACGCCCCCGCATGGCGGAGCGCGAAGCATGGAGCGCAGTGGCTTTCGACGCGGGAGACCTACGCGTTCCCCACGCTGAGCGCTCGCAAGGTGGACGAGATCACCCGCCGGCACGTGGTGGAGGTGCTGTCGCCCATCTGGACGTCCAAGCCGGAGACGGGGCGGCGAGTGCGCAAACGCATCCGTGCTGTCCTGGACAGGGCGGCGGCGCTGGAGTTCATCGACTACAACCCGGCAGGAGATGCAATCAACGCCGCGTTGCCCAAGCAGCCCCGCATCAAGAACCACCACCGCGCGTTGCCCTATGAGCAACTGCCGGAAGCGCTGCAAGCTGTTCGTGAGTCCACCGCCCATGCATCAGTGAAGCTGGCATTTGAGATGCTGGCGCTGAGTGCCTGCCGCTCTGGCGAAATGCGTGGGATGAGGTGGGAAGAGGTTGACCTCGGGAAGGCGACCTGGACGGTTCCGTCGGCGAGGATGAAGGCAGGCAAGGCGCACCGGGTGCCTCTCGCCAAGAGGGCGGTGGCGATCCTGCAGGAGGCGCGCGGCCTAGGCAGCGGCAATGGCATTGTCTTTCCTACACCGCAAAGTGGGGCCGCCCTCTCTGACATGGCGTTCAATCAGTTGCTGAGGCGCTTGGAGTTGGACTTCGTGCCGCATGGCCTGCGCTCCAGCTTCAGGGACTGGGCGGCGGAGAGGGCGAGTGCGGGCCATGCTGTCGTGGAGCGAGCACTGGCACACGAGGTGCGCAATGCAACTGAGGCGGCCTACTTTCGCTCCGACCTCTTCGACCATCGTCGTGAGCTGATGGAGCAATGGGCGGGGTTCCTAGCGGATAGGTAGACGGGGTGCGGCAAGCTCTATAGGGAGTAGGGTGAGAATCCTGCTCAGTCCAAGCGCTAAAAGTATCAACTCGGGCTACTGGCAGGCTTGACTGGTTAAGGGCGGCGCTCAGCGGAGAGCTAAAAGTGGTGACTTCAGGGTGCAGGTCAACGTTAGCCCTGTACGCGCCTCATGCGGGCGACCACCCTTCTCGGAAAGCCGCAGTTGGTCACGAAAGCTAGGGTAGGCCGCCGGCGAGTTGCTGCGGTTGCCCGAAGCACTTTTCCGTCGGCCCTCCTCCGAACCGGACGTGCGGCTTTCACCGCATCCGGCTCTCCAGTGTCGGTCGAAGGTCGGTAGTGTCGCGGAACAGGTCAAAACCCAGAGGGCGTGGCCTCTCCGTAGCGCGGCAGGGTGGCCTAGGCGTGAGAGCCGGCGGGAATGTGGGCCACAAGGAGTCTCATCGCAGGATAGCGATGACGAGAGCAGCGATGGCAATTCCCCCTATGACAGCGAAGGCCAACGTTAGCATGAGGAGCCAACGCAATAGGGCCGCGTGATGTTGGGTCAATTGAGCCATCAACTCAGCCTGAGTTTCTTGGTGACCCTCTATCGTATCGAGGCGTTTCTGGAGCCCCGTGAAGTCTTGGGCGGGACGTGCATGTACTCGACCCTTCACAGTCTCTAGGAGCTTGGTTGTGGCATTCATCATCGGCGGTGCAGCTGTGATGAGTTTCAGCCACGGTATTCCAGCGAGGAAACCAGCCATGTTCAGGGACCTCCGTAGTGACCTGCACTAGGAAGTCTAGTACCACGTCCAACTCGGTGGAACCTGCAAAGGTCCTTGGGGAGCCTCAGGTGCCCCAGAATAGACACTACCTATTTCGGCTTGCGCGGTTGCCAGTCGCCCCCGTGGGTATACAGGTGGCAGGGACGGCAGACCACAAGGGTCTAGCGCAGTCGGCCGCCATGACCTGTATCCGCGGAGGCTTGGCATCTCGACCCTTCACGATACGGCCGCACAGTTCGCTGGGCTACAGGCCGCCAGCACCGGAGTCGCTACTGCCTGTAGCTCCTGCTCTCAGTCTTGCCGGTCTAACATAGCCAGTGGTACGAATACTGGGGCAGGCCAGTCAGATTCTCGGAAGTGCGCAATGTCTGACCCCAACGAGCAGTTGGAACACAGCGAGATGCTCTCGTATTACGAGAGCTTTGGGGAAGAGCAACGACTAGCGAGAGGCGCAGAGCTACTAGAGTTCGCCCGCATGCAAGAGTTGATCCGGCGCTTCATACCGTCGCCGCCAAGGGTGGTGATTTATGTGGGAGGGGGCCCTGGAAGGTATTCGTGCTGGCTAGCCAGGAGTGGCTATGAGGTCCACCTTCTCGACCCGGTTCAGAAGCACATAGAGCAGGCACTGGAAGCTTCCGCATCCCAGCCGGATTACCCGCTGGCAAGCGCAACCCAGGGAGATGCGCGTTCCCTTAGCTATGAGGATGACAGTGCGGACGTTGTGCTCCTAATGGGCCCCCTCTACCACCTGTCTGTCAGAGCACATGGGCTGGCAGCACTCCGTGAGGCGTATAGGGTACTCAAGCCTGGCGGTCTGCTGCTAGCAGAGGCTATCAACCGATTCACGTCGCTGGTGGACGGGCTCACAGAGGGTTTCATAGATGATCCGACCTTTATTCCCATACTCCGTCGCGATCTTGAAGAGGGACAGCACCGTGGTGATCCAGACAATATGAGCTACTTCACAACAGCGTTCTTCCACCGTCCCGAAGAACCCGAAGCCGAGGTACGTGAGGCTGGATTCAAACAGAAGGGACTCTACTCGGTGGAAGGGCCCGGTGAGTTCGCCGCGAACCTAGACGAGCGTATGTCAGACCCTACCAAAAGAGCGCAGCTACTCGAATTGGTTCGCTCTGTCGAACATGAGAGGACTCTGCTAGGAGTATCCAGTCACTTCGTAGTGGTTGCCACGAGAGAATGCCCCAACGACGTATTGGTAGCGTAGCTGACTTGCCCTGAGCATTTGTGCCACCACCTAGCGGCTTGATCCCGCAATGCTGGACCCAAGCTTTTTGGGGACGAGGCCTCTTGGGCGCCATAGATACGAGTAGTAGGTAGAAGATGGGCCTCTTCGGTGATGGACAGGAGTAGCAACTGAATGGTCTGTCTGTGGCCCGAATGTCTTGCCGGGATGATCCCAGCAGGCGAGATAGCCTCAAAGTCGTCACTTTACCATTTGCGCATGGAATGAGTATCGAGAGGCAAGTTACTGGCAGGCCTAGTCATCATGGTAGCATCTCGATGGGACCGCCCTTCTGCGTTGGAGGCCCCCTCATGGGCTACCTGTAGGGATGGGAGGAATTGCTGTGGCACGCATTATCGCCTACGGGGATGAAAGCGGACTCGATGAAAAGGCTAGCTATTTCCTGATGGGTGGCTTTATGGGTACACCACTGGACTGGTGCACGACCAAGTCACAGTGGCGAGAAGCATTGAGTCGGTTTGGAGTCCCTGAGTTCCACTCAGTCGATTTCTTCAATCCTCATGAGAACTTCTTTTTCTTGACGGCCAGTGAACGAGACTCGTTACTAGATTCGTTGTTGCGGATCCTAGGCAGTGGTCGTGTTACGCCCATCGGCTGTGCTATTCACAAGAATGATTTCTTGGAGCTCGCCAAAGGAGAACGACGTATTCTGTCGGGGGCACAAGTCAAGACACGCCTAAGGCTGAGGAGGCACGACGCAACTCAACTCTTTGGGACAAGGATGAAGAGTTGGCTAGAGGGACCCGATGCCGAAAAGCAGGTATACCGCGTAGGGTTCAATTACTACTTGAATGCTGTAGCCTACAACTCACCGCCCAACAGCAGCGTTGAGCTTTCCTTGGACCGACATGAAAATCTCTCGTCGGGTGCACGTGGCTACTTTGAACAGAGAAGAAAGGGACGCATGTATTCCGGCGGCCAAGTTCTAAGGTGCCTAGAATTCGTTGACTCTGCTAATGAACCAGCCGTACAGGCCGCCGACTTATACGTTCACGTAGCCTCTAGGCAACTAAACAAACACCGTATGGACTCCAGGCGAAAACGAGCATGGGAAGCCTTGTGTGACAAGAGTGGCCCGTATGTCATAGACTGTCAGACCCTTAGGAAAGATTTGGACTTAGTGGTGCAGCCGGTTCGTCAATTCAGCGCCGATTGGGGGTTCCCGCCTGATCATGAGGCCACATTCTGAAGATGCCCGGCCCCGGCTTCTATTCTGCATATTGCATTAGAGTGACCTGCCCCTAGCGTTTATGCGACCTGTAACATTGGGCTGAGACGAAAGCGTACTCTCCGCTTGGCAATGCCTTGGCTCACGCCGGATCGAGTAGGTTCTCGTTCACCAAGTTGCACTGCCGCAAAAGGTAGTGGTTTGAAGGGCAAATAGGCCATGGTGCCACAACAGGAGTTTGCCGTGGCATCAATACCGGCCGAATGAACCTTGCTGCCAGCACACTAGCTGATCCAAGAACCTCAATAGGTTCAAGCCCTACCCGACCAACACCGCTACGGTTACAAACGCTGGGGACAGGTCACCCCCTCCAGACCTCGTTTGCCAGTGACACATTTCTGTCACCTTTCACCTCCATCGTGGACACATCACCAAATCTCACGAAGGAGGTGAGACGATGATCTTTCAGAAGCTGAAGAAGACGTTTCTCATGGGGCTGCTCCTCGCGGCCATGCTCACGAGCGGGACGCTGATCAGCTGCACGGGCAACACCGAACCCAGAGAGGGGCGCGAAGCCAACGGCGCATCGGCAGGCCAGGAGACCTCCGAGGGAAGCGGCGGTGAGCACGGCTCGGGCGGCGAGAGCAGTAGCGAGTCCGGCGGGGAAGGCAGTGGGGGCGGCGAGGAGGGTAGCGGCGCCATGCTGGCGCGCGACGAGACCTTCGACATGGTCCGCAGCGGCGCACGGCTGATACTGGGCTACGACGTGCCGGGCAACTCGTTCACGGGCACTATTGAGAACACGACCACCAACGTCCTGACCCGCGTCAGAATCGAGGTACACCTGTCCAACGGGACGGAACTCGGTCCGACGGTGCCCAGAGACCTGGCACCCGGCGAGGTAGTGCCGGTCACCCTGGCCTCGACGGCGGCGCCCTTCACCGGTTGGGTAGCCCATGCGGAGGTTGGCGGTGGCGGCCCGTCAGGGGGTGAAGGCGGCGGCGAGCATGGTGGCGGTGGTGGAGAGCACGGCGCGGGCGGCGAAGGAGGAAGTGAAGGTGGTGGAGGCGGCAACGAGATCGGAGAGACCGCCATGTCCAGTCCGGTCATCCCCCTCAACCAGTCTTGGGATGGCGTTCTCGGCGGACTGGCTGTCTCCGCACGCTACGATGCCGCAACCCAATCCGTCCACACGACGGTGCAGAACACCCTTTCGCAGGTGCTCTGCTACGTGCAGGCCGAGCCTCACCTGAAGTCGGGGACGAGGACGGTGGGAGAGCTTGGCCCTGGCGTGCTGGGACACCTGAGCCCCGGACAGCAGGCAGCGTCCATCCTGGCGCTGGCCAGTGAACCGAGCCTTGCGGGGGTGGCCTTTGACGGATACGTCGTCCACATGGAAGTCTTCGACTGCGCCAGTTCCGGTCCTATGCCTCACACCGGTAGTGAGGGCAGCGGCGAGCATGGCGGCGGCGGCGGCGAAGGCGGGGGCGAGCACGGCTCAAGTGGCGAGGGGCGAGGAGGCGGCTAGAGCATCAGAGTCGACCTGAGGGGAGATGTCTAGGCTCTCCTGCAAGTGAGACAATCAACTCCAGGCGCATGGAGCAGGTGGGCGCGGTGCCTTGCAAGGGCGCCGCGCCCATCGACGGCTCCGTAGAGGGCTGATGATGAGCGGCTCGGTACTAATAGTCGAAGACGATGCACGGATCGCGAACTGGGTTAAGGTGTACTTCGAGCGCGCCGGGTTCTCCGCTGAGACTGCTCATGATGGCGAATCAGGTCTGGCGTTGGCCCGCGACCTGGCCCCAGACCTGATCATTCTCGATCTGATGCTTCCCCGCCTCGATGGAGTACAGCTTTGCAGGATCCTGCGCCGGGAGTCAGACGTTCCGATCATCATGCTCACGGCCAGAGAAGCGCCGGCCGAGAGAGTAGCCGGGCTGGACAGTGGAGCGGACGACTACGTCGTCAAGCCCTTCGACCCTGATGAAGTCATTGCGCGTGCGCATGCCCTTCTGCGCCGCGTCAAGGACAAGGTTCAGCAGGTCCTCACCCGCGACAACATCACGCTGAACGAGACCACAGGGATGGTGACGGTCAATGACGAACCCGTGACATTGAGCAAGGCTCAGGTCGCCTTGCTCTCGACGTTCATGCGCCACCCTAACCAGGTGCTCAGCCGCGACCAGTTGATATCGCTGACCTTCAGCGACGAGTTCGATGGATACGACCGTGCCATGGATAGCCAGGTCGCTCGCTTGCGCAAGCAACTCAACAGGAGCGACAGCCAGCCTATTCAGACCGTCTACGGCGCCGGGTACCGGTTCGTGGTGAAGAACGAGTGATGTCGCTACGTTCACGAATCATGGCTGCGACCGTCCTCGTCGTCGTCCTTACCGTCTTGACTAGCATTGGCGTGGGCTACTATGCGACTCAGTCGCGCCTAGGCGTGTTCGTCGAACGGCTGGGTGATGACGAGGCGAAACAGCTCGCCTTGAATCTGAGCCGGGAGTACACCGCGGCTGGCGGTTGGGGGACAGTGGATAGGCCGCTGTCCGAGGCAGGATACACCTATGAGGGGGCCTCGCAGGGAGAGCAGTCCGAGGCTGCAGAGGGAGAGCATGCCGAACTCTCCCACCAGGATCCTATACGTATCGTCATCGTAGGCTTCGATGGGCGCGTCGTGAGGGACAACGCAGCGGAGTTGCCGTCTGGCAGCGCACCGCCCGAGCTCAGCGGGCATCGCGAGACGGTGTTCGACCTGAGAACGAACCAGCCGGTAGGCCAGGTCTATGTGGACGTCAACCAAGAACTCCTGTCCGGCGAGTCTCACGGGTTCCTCAACACGCTGTTGTACATCACCCTGGTAGGGGGCGCGCTGACGGTCGGTGTTGCCATCTTGCTGGCCGCCTGGCTGTCGAAACGCATAACAGCCCCCGTGACGGCGTTGACGGAGGCTACTCAGGCAATTGCTGAGGGAGGCACGACCCATTTGCCAGTCAGATCCTCGGACGAGTTGGGCCGGATGAGTGCGGCTTTCAACCGGATGACCACCACGCTGGAAACGCAGCGTGACCTGCGCAAGAGGCTGATAAACGACGTCTCCCATGAGCTGAACACCCCGCTGAGCGTCATCCTGCTGGAGGCGAAAGGGCTGCGTGACGGGCTGCAGAGCCCCGATAGCGCGTCAGACCACATCATCCAGGAGGTGGACAGGCTGCGCGGTCTCGTCACCGATCTGGACTGGCTTGCGGAGACGGACCGCGGCGAGTTGAGACTTACGCCAGAAGCACTTTCGATTCACGATCTGTTGGCAGCAGAGTTGGAACGCTGGCAGCCGCAGTCGCAGGCTCGGCAGGTTGAAATCTCATTGTACGTACCTGACGATCTCCCGGATGTGAACCTCGACCGAATGCGCATGAGCCAGGCACTGGGAAACGTCGTGGGCAATGCCATCCGTTGCACAGAGGTGGGCGGGAGCGTCGTGGTCAGGGCGGATAGGGAAGGTGATGAGACGCTGGCCATCTCCGTCATCGACGACGGAATAGGCATCGCCGCCGCCGACCTCCCCCACGTCTTCGACCGCTTCTATCGTACCGACCAGTCCCGCAGCCACGGGATAGGCGGAACAGGCCTAGGGTTGGCCATCACCAGGGCCATTGTCGAAGCGCACCGGGGGAGAATCGCCGTGGCAAGCGAGGGGCCTGGGCAGGGTGCCGCCGTGACCATCCGCCTGCCGTTGGGTCAATGAGCTTCGTCCACGTCAGGTATATGCCCCGCCGCAACAGCAGCAACCGTATCGGTCGAGAGTTGTGAGTTCACGACGCTTTGGCCGGGGCGATGGGAGTAGGGCAGAGGGGGCATCCGGCTAGCATTGATGCAAAGGCAAACTCCTGTCGCGGCAGCTTGGCCCGTTAGCCCCATTGTGCGCGGGTATTAGGCCTTCTGCCTGAAACGGATAGGAGTAGTCAATTGTTGGCGGAGGCGCTGTGTGCCAGCACTCTGCCCATCAGAGCAACCAGTGCTCTCGGCAACCGTCTGCTCGTGCCGGAGACCATCTGGCCTCAGGGCTCTGTTCTCAGCCTTGCCGGTCTAACATAGCGAGTGGTACAAACGATGGGGGCAGGTCACAGGGCGAAATTGCTTTATGCGAGAGGCTTCGTATTTCGACGCACAGCGTAGGAAGAGTTCTCGGGAATTGCGTTGTATGACAGGTGACGTCTTCGGGTTGGAGACTTGGAGCAACCAATTTGAAGTCAGAGGTGCTTATGTCTGCCACCAGAAAATTCCAGAGCCCCGGTGACGTAGAAGCGTTCCCTGATTCAGAGGCGTTCGCAACTGGTTTCAAGAAATGGCTGGTCGCTTCAGTTGAGCGATGGGCTCAGGCTAACCCTGAGGGAGTCCGGCAACTGGAGCGGTCAACTGTATGTGCAGGGTCCTTGCTGATGAGAGCAGCACACCAAATGGCACCGCTGCTGAAAGTGCTCGCTGCCGATGGGTTGGCGGCTGCCCTCAAGGAGCGATACGAGGAGCGCGGCGTCGCCGTCGAGCATACCGAAGCCGTTCGGCTTGCATTCGGTCTGATGGCATTTCGCCTTCCGTACACGGGAGAAGATGGGGGACCCGACGGCGATATCGCTACTATGCGCGATTTCGAACTGTTGGCGGCCAGGGCGTTGATGGACGACACAATCTCTGCCCTAGTCGACGATGCTCGTTCGAATCCAGTGGCTTATCGAGCGCTAAAGCAAGCCGTTGGGCACTTGCGCGGTACCGATGAGCGGATTCCACCTGAACTTGTCGAATGGGCCTTCGATGTGGCTGACGGGACGCTGACGTGTCCTAAGGCGAGGCAGGGGCGTAGCCCTTACGCAAACAGGGTTCGCGATAGCTTGATCGTCCAGACCGTGCAAAAGCTCGTGGAGTGTGGCCTCAGGGCGACGCGAAACGAAGCGTCGGAGGCGACATCCGCCTGCGATGCAGTGTCTGAAGCCTTGGTGGGCCACGGAGTAGGCCTGAGCTACCAGTCTATCGCTAAGGTTTGGGGCAAGCGCTCATCGATGAGGCTTCAAACGGGCTGCAGGTCATTACGACAGAGGCGGTGATTTTTCAAGCGAGAGGGGCCAGGTGGCGTCGTTTGAAGGGTGTGGTAGGTTGTACGTAACGTTCGGAGGTCGCTAGGTGTTGGGGCGGGTCGTTTCTCGCGTGGACGCTATTCTGCGGTCTCGCGCCTATCAATTCACAAGCCTCGCTCTCCTTGTCGTCACATCGATACCAACGATCTATTTCGCTGTGGATGTGTACGATAGACTGACGCCCGAGCACTTTGACGTTCTGTTCTACGACTCGACGACACGCGCAATTGAGCGCGAGGCGCGATTGGAGTGGCCTCACGGTAAGGATTGCGCCTTCCTCCCAAACCCAGGCCCGGAGGAGCTAAGTTTGGCAATCGAGGATGGCAACGAATTGATATATGAGGGATGGGATCCAGACGGGGACAAGGTGTTTAGAACGGTTTCGCGTGGCACCGACGGAACGCTGACGACTTACACGTTGACGAATCTCCCTGATGCGGAGACTCAACTCTGTAGGTTTGTTGGGGATGCCCCCGTCGCCGACTGAGCTTAGAGCATCCGAGCCGGAATCGCGGGCAAAGGGATGTTGGCCCTCTGGCCTGTTATTTTGGGGTATGCGAGGTATCCTACTGAAGCGTCCGAGTCTTGACGAGGGCGATGTGGCCGCTGCAAGGAGTTAGGTGGGGGGGTTACGGCCTACGGCTCATGGTAGGTTCGTATGTAAGCCCCTAAAAGTAGTGGGTTATTGGGTTAGCGACTAGGCTGCCATGGCGGGAGCGTACTTAGCAGCAGTTCTGCTGAGATGTCCAAACGACCTGACCCCTCTCCTCCCGACAGCCACAGGTACGGGATCTGGTCACGGCAGGCCGTCTCCAGCTTGCGGCAGGAGCGCACCCCTGTCATAGATCCGTACAGCCACACGCTCAGCAGCGCACGGGGATGATAGGCCGGAACTCCCAACGGATCGCCCTCTATCTCTACACCAAGCCCGGCCCCAACCCTCCCTGTCCAAGGCATCGATGAACTCGGCGACGAACCGCGCCGGAGGATCCAGTGACAACAACTCATCGAGTGTCGGCGGCAGCATCCACGTCCCGAAGCGGCATCTGCTCCTGCACCAGCGTGAACCTCAAACTACACCCAGATGACGAGCAAATGTAGTCATCGCCTCCTCCCAATCACCTGACTCTCTACTCGACTTCTGAGACAGGCTCCTTGGTGCAGATTTCGGGCGGGCAGGTCAACTTCGCTCGACTGCGTTCTAGGCATCTCCAATTGTATAATTGAAAAGGCCTCGGCGGAGGGAACTTGAATGAACGCACTAAGCGCGGACATGGCGAAGATACTGGAACGGCTGCAAGAAGTCGCAGCTCACAAGACCACAACCACCTATAAGCATGTCGCTCAGCTTGTGGGGGTGCCTTGGCGTAGCCCCTACTTACATCATACGTTGCTTGGCGGTATCAGCACATCAGAGTTTCAAGCCGGTCGCCCGCTCATAACGGCGTTGGTCGTCAGGGTTGACACTGCCCGCCCAGGTGTAGGCTTTTACAGGAATGCACGCGATATAGGTGCGTATGACGGCTCTGGTGATGAAGCGTTCTGGCAAGGGCAGGTCGCTCGCATCTACAACCAAGCCACCCATCCGTAAGCCCTTGGCGAACCATCCTCGTTCCTTTCGATCAACCAAGGAGTGCATTGGAGGCATCATGATGATACGTTTTTCTACATTCCCCCGTACTCAGACACCACCACGGTTTATTCCCGACATAGTTGAGCAATTCGAAAAACATGGGCCAGAAATAGGTACTGAACATCAAGCAAAGGGATTGACCAGTGATGCCTTGCTCGCAGTCCTCCGTCCTGACCTCAATGAATTGGGATTTCAAGTGGAGTCAAGCAAGCAAACCAAAGACAAGATAATGCGGCCTGTCTTTTTCGGGGAAAACGCACAACCAGCACTCCAATATCAGATTGACGCTTGGCATCCACAATGGTTGGCTGGCTTGGAAATTGAGGCCGGTCGAGCCTGGATGGGAAACGCAGTCTACAGAGACTTGATACAGGCGCTATTGATGGTAGACATGGAGTACCTGATCCTAGCAGTCCCTCAGCTGTATCGTTACCGGGCAAATGGCCGTACCACATTGAGCAGAGACTACGAGAATACGGTGGCAGTAGCTCAGGCACTTTATGCACATTCGCGCATAGAGATGCCCTTTGGCCTGTGTGTAATTGGCTACTAGGTAATCCTCTGAACCGAATTCCACGAAGTGAGCCATCGGGGTGGCAGTGTCAGTTTCACTGAGGCATTACCGTCTAAGGTACGCCAAGTGCTTGAAATCGATGAATCCATTAGAGGTAATTGCAGTTGAATTTCTGGTACATCAGGATTCCCTCGTCCGCTGCACGTAACATTGAATCCACTCCGATACGCCGCCAAGCAGATCGAACGCTTCCACCGTTGTGCTGTTGGGGTCGAACTTACTCGCCTCCTGCACTCGAAATGGAACCCGAAGGCGGTGCAAGACGTTGCCCAGAACAAGAACATCATCGCGAAATTTATCATCAGGTCGTGCAAACGGGATCACATGATAGGCAACCATTTCAGTAACAGGTATTGGACTGAACCAACGCTTCGCAAACACACTTCCAATGTGTCCTTTGATGGACTTTTCCTTCCAGTCACGTCCGGTTGCAACTTGGGCAGCGATTAAGAGGAATCCGGGAAGTCCATCCTTCTGCTCACGCCAAGCAAAGATGTCGACCCTGTCGTCCTTGGGATCGGGAGGAGCCGAGGGGTCGGCACAGACTCTTCCGTCTCCAAGTGATTTCCAAATCTCAGCAAGCTTAGTCCAAAAGCCTGTTCCATCAGGTCGTGGAAAACCAAAGGACCATGCGGGTCCGCCGACTTCTGCTGCGATTGCAGCGGTTGCCAAGTACTGAAAGTACAGGCGCAGCCGACGAACCTCATCTTCCGTAGGATGCATGTCATTAGATAACAGTAGTGGAGACACCGCTTTCAGGTTCGATAGGATCAGTGACACAATATAGGCAGTCTGCCCCAAGTTTGGCTGCCCACCGGTGAAGAAGATGGCATTTCCACCTTCGTCAATCTCAAATGGGTAGGAGTCAGCCAACAACCGTTTTCGAGTTGACATACGCGCAACGGCACCTGACGCGACCTCTTCGCGCTGCCTCATCTCTTCATCGACGTCACTGAATTCCTCTTCGGCTGTGAGTTCCAAGGCATCGACTATGTATTCACTGAACGAATGCCCTTCTTTTGAAAAGAGGGCATGCAGTTCCAGATAATCGGCCGCAAGATCGAGATCAGGTACAGACGAGCCGTGAAACTCGTCTGAGGGGAAGTAAAGAGCACGGGTCATTCTTCCTCTATCTCAACCTCCTTCACCTTCTTGACCATTCGAGCGTGCATGGCTTGTGCTGTTTCAGAAATATCCTCCGCGATTCCAACTAGAGCTTGCTGCCTTCCATCGAATCCTCGGAGACTATTCGATGCCTCTCGCACTTCCATTCTTGCACGCACCAGTGATTCCGAAAATCGTTGACTGGCAGGATATGTGCTGAAATGAGAATTCGTCAGGGAACCGGTTGCCCTCAGAATGGGGAGAGCCTCTGAACTCGCAATGACATCTCCTAGTTTCCTGACGTCAGGATTCTGAGACTGAATGACTGGTTCGACGCCTTCCTCACGTGAGCCGTACAGCCACCGAAGCACTTCGCGTAGGCAGTCCAGTTTTTCATGGGCAATAGGATTCGGTGCTGGGTCGAAGGTAGCCCACGCTTCCTCTAGGCCAAGGAAACGCATATAGGGGGTACGTGACAAAGCCGTATACAGATGCGAAAAGTTGAATCGTTCGTTTGCCCGGTCTGTGAGTTCAAAGATATTGGCTTCCTCAGCCTGTTCTAGGACGTAGATGGCATTTACCATTCTCTTGATGGTGTCGTGCTTATCACCGATTTGAGCTGCGATTTCCGTAAGTGTGGCTTCGCCATCGCGATACCATTGAGCAGCAAAACGTGCTTTTGCATAGGATTGCCATCTGGCAGCACCATTGATGTGCTTAAACCCGATAAAGGAGCGAGCCTCTGTCCGAGACTGCACTCTATAAACGGATACTTCCTGTATCGTGGTTTGAAATTGCTCTTTGAGATGAGGAATCGTGATCTTAACTCCTGTTTGTTCATATATCTCATCTGCTAGGCCAGGCCTTTCGAACAGGAGAATGGTTGCTAGACGGCGGTTGCCTTCGAGCACCGTCAGATACCCATCCTCTCTAAGGACGACTAGGGGTTCTATATCCAAATAGCCGTTTGCCGCCATGGATTGGAGTAACTCAGCCAAATCCTCAGAGCGGTATAGTTGTCCGACAATGTCAGCTTCGCTAAGTTCACCACCAGATGGAATTAGGCGAGGATTCAGACGATCTAAGGCCAGCCGCTCTACCGGGACTTTGACGATCCTGTTCAAGGGGATATCGGAATGCGTTTCATTGACGTAACCCACTGTCGACCTCCTCGCCTAGAAACTCCGACCCTTCAGGTCTACCACCTACGCTCTAACGCACCAAGCCCATATTGCGAGGTTCGATGCCATTCTCGCAACCCTGGGCGTCGATGCCGCTTCACACTGTTAGCTCGTGAGATGTGATTAGAAGTTCATAGAGCACCGCATGGTGAGTATTCTTCATGGGAACCCTAGCCATATGGAATCCTCGCATGCGTGCCATCTCGATGACATCGGGGCTTTCGTTGTAAGTCATCATGAAAGCCCCTTGGACCCGTGACATCTGCTCGAATAGATTCTCGTGGTTGATCTCGTTGTACTCATACAGACGCCTACCAGCCCGCTTGCCACCAGTAGTGTACGGAGGATCGACAAAGAACGCGGCCCGCCTATTCTCCCTAATTAGTTCAACGAGGCTCACTCCATCTCCTTGGAAGAAATCCAGACGATCCGCAAAGCGTCCGATAGTGCGAATGCGAGCCGCGAGCGTATTGGGGTACCAGCGAGAGGAGATCCCGTTACTATTCTCTCCTCTCTTCACCATTGAAGCGCCTCGAGCCATGATGCCGCCCCTGCTGACCCTGTTTCGCAGTAATGTCCGAAATGCGGCGTCCATACTGGACATCCCGGTACCGGCGAACACCCGGCTCACGTTCTCTGGAGTTGCTATGAAACTCTCGACGCGCTGGGCCAGTTCCTCGGCTGCGCCGAGCATGCACTGCCAGAGGTTGGAAATGCCCGGGTCCCTCTCGCAGAGCACTGCACGACCCACATAGTCGTCCATGACTGCCGTTAGCGATGCAATCCCTCCGCCGGCAAACGGCTCGACGAATACCGTTGGGCGAAAATCGAGTCCCTCAAGGTACTTCCGAATCTCGGGCACGAGCCAGGTCTTACCGCCAGGGTAGCGCATCGGGCTACGCTGAGGGAACGATGCAATGTTGACCACCTTATCGGATAAGACCGGGATCATCTGTGTAGCATTCCGTTCTTTGCCGCCCTCAGCTCCTCTGCCCCTCACAGAGTCCACCTCGTTCGAAGATGACAGCTCGTCCCTCTGGCCCGGCGTTGGCATGTCAGTTCGGGCTATGGTCATTGGCGGCTCGTACCCCCTCCAGAATTGCTCACGGTCCGATTGACCTGCCTCCGGCACGTGTACCACCCGATATGTTACACCGGCAAGCATCAGGCCTCACCCGCCTTGGTCCAGTTGGCGCGTTGGACCGGCAGGGTCACTGGACCGTCGCCGGTGCCACGCGGTCCCTCGCTGCTGCTGCTTAGCTCGCAAGCCCCAAAACTCACTGCTTTTAGGCGCGCTGATTTGGGTATTGCGTTCCGCGTGAACGGCATGGCAATTCGGGTTGACACTTTTAGCCCATGCCTGCGCGCCTGCGTCAATCGACTTCGCGCCTGTTCCTGCACGGACGCTTGTCCTTTGACCCCTTGGGGCGGCCAATGTGCTTGCCTTGCGCCCGGGCTCGGGTCTGACCAGCCTTCACTCGCTCCGACCGCCGCGCCGACTCCTGCTCGGCCGCCCAGCCGAATATCGCCACCAGCAATTCGCGCAGCGCCGGCTGCGCCATCGCCTCGAGCCACGACTCCTTGAGAGACACCACCCGGATACCGCGTGCCGTCAGGGGTTTGAGCGCCGCGAGCGTCGCCGCTATACCTTCGCGGCTGAGCCGGTTGAGCGCCCACACGTACACGGCGTCGGACTCGCGGCGCTCGGCGCGCCGGTGCATGTCGCTGAGCTGGCCCTGCTCACCCGGAAGTGGCGGCTGCGCAGACCTCGTCTTAGCGCAGTAAGCGGTCTGTTTCCTTCAACGCACCACCCCTCGTTGGATTGCTTGCGGGCCCCCAGCGGGGACCGCCTGAACCGCCCTGCAGGCCCCTGTTTTCGCAGGTATGCCCGGAATACACAGCAACTACACGTATAGATGGGCCGAAAAGCACACCACCTGCATAGCTACTTGCGTACAGTGCAGGCGTGCGGTTGCATCGATGAGGTTTCTGCAGGTGACATCGGGTGACTGGAGTGGTCTCGCGGCGGGCCATCCGGCGCACAGCCGCCGCCCCCACCAGGCGAGATCGAGTCAGAGCCAAGGGAGGAAGGGACGTATGACACAACCCAGTGGTGACACGGGGCCGAAGGAATACCGCCTAAGACTGAGGGGTTGGAAGGAGCCGCTGGTGGTGCATGCCGACAAGATGCGCAGGCCTTCCGATGAAAGCCTTGATGGAGCGGACTTCTACCGTGGAGGGGAGCTCGTCGCCGAAGTACGAGTAGCCATTGACGCATGGACGATAGACGAGTAGCCACAACGGACCAACCCCCTGGGGCCCCGGCCATCCGGCACCCGGCCCGTGGCCGACAGCGTAGGTGAAGGGATACCCCTCCCCCAGGGAGCGGACGGGAGGCGTGGTGGCCATGTTGCCGACGCGCCCTGAAATATCGAAGGCGCGCGGCTCCGTGTCGCTGCAGCCCCCGATCTGGCCCCTGATCGGGGGAGTCCATACATGAGCCCCTGCGGACCTGCTGGCCGACCAACAGGTCCGCAGGCGGGGATGTCTCCGCACTGTGGCATGCCTGTGCGACCCCGGGAGGGAATGGCCGCGCTCCATGGTGTGAGATGACAGGGAGCATCGTGCCCTGGAAGCCGTCACTCGATTCGTCGCAGCCCGCGGGCCCGCTGCCGGGGAGCTGGGGCGATGCGCACAGCGACCTCACGACCTGGCTCTCGGGATGACGATCATCACGGTGAATTGCGGCTCATCTCCAGCCGTGACGATCACCGCCAACCGGTGGTGTTTCGTGTGTGCTTCGGATCACCACGCCGCCTGGACCCCAGGTGGGGAGCGTTCCCAGCCTGGCGGGTCTACCGTAGCGAGTGGTACGGATACCGGGGGCAGGTCACCCGCCCATCCGGCTTTGCCCTCAGGGCCTTGCCGGTGCAAGGACACGGCGGGGGGACGAGGTCAGCCTCAGTGCTCGGAGAGCTCCCACTCCACCGCTTCATCGGTCTCGCAAGCGCAGTGCCTATCGAATGCTGTCCCGGCGTGCATACAGTCGGGCCTGTAGACGGCATGCGTCACGAGACCATCTCGAAGCGCTGAGGGGATTGGCACCGTCCCCAGCGGTTCACCTGGCGCGGAACGCTCACGACCCACTGTCGGCTGACGCGCTCCGGCATTCCGTAGTCCCCTTTGTTCTGGTCCCCGGCGCTCCTTCCGAATGGCCTGGATCCTTCCACGTCACCCTCCTTGCGCCCTCTTCGTCTCGTCGTCGCCGCTGCCCAATTGGCTTCTGCTCGGTCTCCGGCGTCGCGGCGCAAGGTCGGTTCGCGCTCGTTCGGTGGAATGTGCTGGCCCCTTTGCCCTGGCGAGCTCCTCCAGCTATGCATTTCCGGCCGAGTCCTCGTGCTAACTTTATAAATACTTCATATAAACTTGGCAATTTCATGCATAATTCTTATGGATATCTAACATATGGCCTATTACATTAACCATTGCCGGGTATGACCGAAGAGCCTTACAGCGCCGTACGGATACCGCAGATACCCACCGCGGCCCTCCGCCGCCGGGTGCATATCCGAGCCACTGGTGCGGTGCCGGGTGCGGGGCGTGGTCATACCCGGCACGAGCGGTGTGGGCGGGCCAAGCGTCATCGCAGCGCCGACCGCGCCGCCGCCGGGGTTGGCCTGGCTGCCGGCGTGGGGAAGGGGTAGCGATCGCCATGGACAACGAGACCCGCGGCAGTGCGGCCGATCGACGGATTGCGCAGCCCGTCTCCAGCGCCCGAACGCCCCTGCGATACCGGCCTTCAGCCGGCGCATCCGGTCACTTGAGCGGACCACCGGCCTGTCCCGGCGCCCGGTCGATGAGGTTCGCGTAGCCAATGCACGCATCGCGCGCCCCGCGCCATCTCCGCCCCGCCCTAGCCGTGGCAGCCCTAGCCGTGGCAGCCCTCGGCATCCTGGCGGTCTTCGGCCTGCTGCAGACCCCGCCCGCCCGTGCGCAGGTCGATGCCACCGCCCCCTTACTGCTGGTAGCGAACGTGGACGGAACGTCCCTGGTCCTCATCTACAACGAGCTCCTGAACGAAAACTCCACCCCTGCAGCGAGCGATTTCACCGTGGACATCGGTCCCGGCTAAGGGCAGATGGCGCCTACACCGGTGCGCACGACTCCCACTCTCCTTCGCCACACGAGCTCCAAACCAGACTCAGAAGGTGCCTCGGGGTCAGCACTCGATCCGCGTTGGCTGCCAGCCCTACCGGCGGCCGGCATTCGATGTCAGTCATGCTCGCTGGGTCGCCGACCAGAGTCACGAGAAGTTGGGCGCAGCTGATGAGCTCTGTCGGACCTGGTTTGGCGGTGCCCCCCGCCAGAAGCCGTTCCGGCGCGCCGTTTGCACTCGATGAAGGTGTCCAGGGCCGTCAAGTCAACGGCCCTGCGGGAGGCGTCCGAACGCGGGTTCTCCTCGACTATCTCATCACGATGCGCTAGGCCGGTGAGAATGAGGAGATCCCGGACGGCGCTCGTGATATTGGCCTCGGCCTGAACGTCGTCATGCCGCCTCAGTATCTCGGCGGCGGACTGGCGATACCTGCGGTCGTTCACGTCGATGTGGATTGCCAGAGTCGTTCCCAGTGAGCTTCGGTTCTCGGTTGGCGCATCGTTACGTTACCCTGCCTGGGCCAGGATGGAACGTTCCCATTCCGTGACGCGGGAAGGGTCGAGCCTTTCGATGCCCTCTAGACGGTCAAAGTCGGCGTCCGCCGAAATGATGCGACTGGCGCCCAGTCGCTGCATAACCGCCGTGTGCACCAGGTCACGGGCGCTGACGTCGGGATGGCGGGCGGCCAACGCTGCCGCCCCGAGTACGTCTTCCGCATGTACGGGCTCGACCCGGCCACGCAGGGCCTCAGCAAAGGCTCTGAGAACCTCTAGACCCAGCTCCCGGCGACCAGAAGCAAGGTAGCGGTGCATCAGCTCCTGAAGGACCTCGGAGTCGGTTACGAACGGCTGTGGATCCTCGGCCACCGTGCGAAGTATCCGGGCGCAAGGCTCCTTGTAGGGATGGTCCCCGCCAGCGGCGTAGATGGGAACGTTGGCGTCAATGAAGACCGCCGGGTTCATGGGCGGCCTCCAACTCGCGGGAGAGGGTGTCAGGGTCGGGCGGGTCTTCCACGTTCAATGCAATCAGCCGTTCAATGGCCCCCTTGCGACGCATGCGCAAGATATCTTCGTAGGCGCCGTCGATAAGGCCGCGTACTACGTCGGAGATGGCCTCTCCTTTCTCTTGGGCCAACTCCTCAAGCCGCCGTCGATGTTCAACGTCCAGCCGGACGTCCAAACGATTCCTCATACTGTCTCTCTGTGCGGTGGTTGTGGTACGGAAGATAGTGTACGTCAAAGCGACGCCGTGGGCAACCCGGTCGCGGCCACGCATCCGCTGCGCTGGGTGATAACCTACTCGCTGAGCGGTTCCGATGCCGCCTTCTTCACGGTGGATGCGCACACCGGGCAGATCCGGGTGAAGGAGGGCGCGAGCCTCACCGAGGGAGGCACCTTCACGTTCAGCCTGACGGCCCGGGACAGCTCCGGGGTCACGACTTCGGTCACCGTGGCCATCAGCGTGATCGAAGCGACCCATCACCGGTACGACTTGAACCGCGACGGCACCATCGATCGCGACGAGGTCGTGGCAGCCATCAACGACTACTACGACGGCCTCATCACCAAGGATGAAGTCATCGAGTTGATAAAGATGTACTTCGCAGGGTCCGGCTAGGGATGCCCCGAGGACGCGCGAGGTGCTGGGTCGGCTGGCAGGCCCTGAAGCCAGGGCAGCGAGATCTGAAGGGACCTGCAATCGCCCAGTGATGTAGAGAAGCGAGCGCGACCCCACGAGTAGGGCAATAGGCACCCGAACACGGGAGGTACGTAAGCCCATCGTAAGTTCCTGGCTTCGCGCAGGCCAAATCTTGTGAGTGCGGTGTAAGGACGATAGGATGGCCCGGTTATCCCCGATTGGCCCAGCCTAGCGTCAGGTTGAGGGCACATCGGGCACGGCAAATCCCAACCGAGGTTGGAGCGTGAATCGAGAAAACGACCTGTTGCAAGAGAACCAGGCCCTGCGTGAGCGGCTGTCCAGGCTGAGCGAAGCCAGCATGCACATCAACGAGAGCCTCGACATTAACGTCGTCCTCCAGGGAGTCATTGACAACGCGCGTTACCTCACCAATGCCCGCTACGGGGTCATTGCAAGCATGAACGAGGTCGGCGCCTTGGACTCAGTCCTCACCTCCGGGACGACGGAGGATGAGCACCGCCAGCTCGTGGAGTTGCCGGGTGGTACGAGGATCTTCGATCACTTTCGCGAGATCCCCGAGCCCTTGCGCGTGGACAACTACCGTGAGTTTGCAGCATCGGCCGGACTGGACGGGTGGCTGCCGATGACCGTATTTGCCGGTCTGGCCGCGCCCATACGACATCGCGGCGAACCCGTGGGGATCATATGGCTGGGCCACGGCCAGGAGGGCAAGGCTTTCAGCGAGGAAGACGTCGAGACCCTCGTCATGTTCGCGGCTCAGGCGGCAATCGTCATCTCGAACGCCCGCCGGTACGGGGACGAAATGCGCTCCAGGATCGACCTGGAGACCCTGATCAGCACAACCCCGGTGGGCGTTGCGGTCTTCGACGCCAGTACGGGAGCCCCTGTGTCCACCAACCGGGAGTGGATGAGGATCATCGATGCGTTGCTGGCCCCGGAAGAGCCACCGGAGATTCTCCGAGAGACGCTGACGATCCGCCGTGCCGATGGTCGGGAGCTGCACCTGGCCGACATTTCTATGGACCAGTTGCTGAAGGCTGGAGAGAAGGTGCGGGCGGAGGAGATGGTCTTCAGTGTGCCCACCGGACGGAGTGTCACGGTGTTGCTGAACGGCAACCCCATCCTTTCAAAGGACGGTGAGGTGGAGAGCCTCATCGTGACGATGCAGGACATGACCCCTCTCAAGGAGGTTGAAAGGCTGCGGGCCGAGTTCCTTGCGATGGTGAGCCATGAGTTGCGCACGCCACTGGCCACGGTGAGGGGTTCGGCCTCCGCGCTGCTGGACGAATTCCCCGACATGCACCCCACCGAGATGCGCCAGTTCCACAGGATCATCCTCGAGCAGACCGACCGTATGCGCATGATGATCGCAGACCTCCTCGACGTGGCCCGCATTGAAGTGGGAGGCCTGCCGATCTCGCCGGAGCCGACGGACCTGGCGGTCCTGACCGGTGAGGCCGGAACGACCTTCCGTATAGGTGGGCACGGGCACGACCTGCGCATCGACATCCCCCCGGACCTGCCCTGGGTCATGGCAGACAGACCGCGCATCATGCAGGTGCTCGGCAACCTGCTGGCCAACGCGGCACGGCACTCACCGGAGTCGTCCACCATCAGGGTGAGTGCCACACCGGGCGATCTCCAGGTCGCGGTATCGGTCTCCGATGAAGGCAGAGGCATCCTCGCTGAGAGCTTTCCGCACCTGTTCAGGAAATTCTCCAGGGTCGAGACCGAGGAGCAGGGAGGGGATACCGGCCTGGGCCTGGCGGTCTGCAAGGGGATCGTGGAGGCGCACGGGGGCCGCATCTGGGCCGAGAGTGACGGACCCGGGCTGGGCGCACGGTTCACCTTTACCTTGCCGACGGTCGAAGAGGCCGGGTTTGTCTCTCCGGAGCCGCCCCACCAACTCTCCACGCCATCTGCACGCCGGTCGGAGCGCAAACAGGTGACTGTTCTGGCTGTTGACGATGACGACCAGGCGCTCAGGTACGTCCGCGACGCCTTGGTCAAGTCGGACTATGCGGTCATCGCCACCAGGGATCCGGAAGACGTGCCTCGCCTCGTCGAGGACGAGAAGCCCCACCTGGTGCTGCTTGACCTGATGTTGCCCGGAGTCGAGGGGATCGACCTGATGAAGGAGATTGTGAGCGCCCGCGACGTGCCGGTGATCTTCGTGTCCGCCTACGGCCAGGATCAGCTCATCGCCAAGGCCTTCGAGATGGGTGCCGACGACTACGTCGTCAAACCGTTTTCGCCGACAGAGCTCGTGGCCCGGATCAGGGCGGCTCTGCGCCGGCGGACCACATCTGAGCCGTCAATCCCCTATGCCGTGGGAGACTTGACCATAAACTACGCGGAGCGCCTCGTGACGCTTGGAGGAAGCCCGGTCGATCTGACAGCCATCCAGTACCGGCTGCTGGTCGAGCTATCGGCCAACGCGGGGCGGGTGCTCACCTACGAGCACCTGCTGAGGCGGGTATGGGGCTCGGATGGCGACGCCGACGTACGGCCCATGCGCACCGCCATCAGCGTCATACGAGGCAAGCTGCGCGACGATGCGGATAACCCGACATACATCTTCACCAAGCTTCGTGTCGGCTACAGCATGCCGAAGGCAGACACGCCCTGAGGGTACCTCCCACATGTCTGCACAACCCATGGCAGGACAGCATCGGCCCAATCATCATCACGTCAAGAGCTGAGAGGAGCAGCGCCGTACCGGCAACCGATATCGGCACTTGAAGTGCATGAGGCTGCCGGCTTTTCCCCAGGACAGGCGGTCCGTTCGGCCTCAGGCCGGTGGCTGGGCCTGTGCAACACGCCGGGTCCTCATCGCCGTTGGCCGGTGTCAATGCGATAGATGGCTACCATCAGATTGCCTCCGACCACGAAGGACATGTAGGCGAAGACCCATATCGCGTGCCACATGAACCCCAGGTTCAACCGGTCCAAGGCCTGCTCTCGACTAAGACCCAGCTGCGCGAAATCAATTTCCCACGAACGCAGCAGATTGTGGTCCGGGAGGACGCTCGGCAAGTCCGGTGACAGATATATCGCCATCACGGCAACGATGGACAAGGTCATCGCAACCACGCCCACCAGTGATGCCGCCGAGAGCAGAAAAAGGCGGTCTCGTTCACTGGGAGAGAAGGCAGGGTCACGCAGGATCAACAACGCGGTAAAGACGACACCCAGAACCGATAGCAGGAGCGCGAGTTGTATCGTTACGGAGATGTTGGTAATGACGAAGACAACGGCGTATGCGAAGACCACCGGGGGCAACGCGACCCAGGCCGCTCGCCTGAGGACGCTGCTCCCGCCGCCGTCGCCGGAGTATTGCCTTAACCATTGCAGGTGAAAAATCTGGCCAGCGGCCGCGGCAACCAACAGGTTGAGGAGCAGGGCGAGCACATAGGGCACCTGGGTGCCGGCAAGGCTCCCAATCCTATAGAAGTTGTAGTGGTCCATGTTGACCAGGACGAACTGCAACAGGGGCGTGCTCAACAGGAAGAACAGCGAGACCCAGAAGAACTCCCTGAAGGCAGCGCGCCGGTTCGGAAACAAGAAGCCTTGCGCCAGCACAGTCAACAGTACGAAGGCGATGTACGCGGTGGGCATCCAGCTGTTCTCCCACCCGATGACAGACAGGAGATACCCGGCAACCATGACCAACCCGAGCGGCAGGACTCTGAAGCCCCAGAACCGGACTGCGGTCTTGAGCGCCGACGGGGCTCCCATCCCGGCCTCGACAGTGATGTGAGGTACCTCGCCTGGTGCTGCCCTCGGCCGAGTATCGCCGCCAGCGCCCTCGGCGGCGCAGCGTGAGGCGGCTTGGACATCCGGTGCGAGCCCTGCCATCAGTATCAGGCCAGCTACCTCCGTCCGCGACAGGTTGAGGGCTCTACCGAAGACTCTCAGCCGCTGCAGCGTGGGGCGGGTGCTGCCCGACTCCCACCGCGAGACGGTAGCGTGGCTGTATCGCTCGGCGTAGTCACTGTCGACCGCCGCCATGCGCTCGAGGAGCGCCTCCTGCGTCAGACCGCGCCGGCCGTCATCTGTGGAAAAGGATTCCCGATACGCCCTCATCACGAACCCAACCTGGGTCGATTGAGAACGCTGCACATCGGGCTCGCGCATCAACCCATTATGTACACGCCGCGCTTGCAGTGTCAAAGAACGCCCATGCACAGACTTTGCGCGCAGTGCGGTCGAAAGTAGCTGCCACCACTCGCGGTGGAAACGGGCGTGATTGCAGGAGCCACCGGACTGAAATCGGAGGCGACCCCTACTCGGCCGAAGACCTTGCGCGAGAAATCGAGAGATACGACTCAGGAGGATTGAGACATGCGTAACATGAGGTTGTCTACTCTGCGCTACGGTGCTATCCCACTGTCGCTTCTCGCCGTCGGTGCCATGGTGCTGGCGCTGCTCGCACTGTCACCATCGTTCGTACAGGGGGCATCGAAGGGGGCCTCAGAAGCGGCGTCCTTGCCGGCTGTCGATGCTCCAGGGGCATGGTGGGTCCCCCCGGACGGGCCCTCACCACCGATCAGCAATCAGCAGTCAGAGTCCGATAGCCCAGCGACCAACAGGGAGTGCAGGGAGGAGCTGGCCGCCGGGCGTGCGGTGCGCTGCGCAAGAAACTCCTACGCGATACTGACCGTTCGCCCCGACGGCAGATACCACATCAACTGGAGCGAGTGGGCTGATGGGCGCGCCGACATTGACCGCTACTCCGTCCAGCGGCTCCGGTTCATGTACCGCTACAATCCCCGGTTGGAGTCAGACGGTACGGCCGTCGAGATGTCGGACTACACGGCACCCGACGTGAACAGCTGCTGGCCCTGGGCGGTGGAGAGAGACGGCAACGGAGAAGCGGTCAGGTGGGCCTGGTCATGCAAGGGCATCTCCAATGCCCGCGAAGACCCATCTGGCGAGCCGACGTCGATAGAGCAGTTGGAAACGTATGCCGACTCCTGGACGGTTGCGGCTTGGACGGGCTCCCTGCTGGCGCCTGGACGCAAGCATGACGTCCCTGTGCGGGCGCTGAAGATCCCGGGCAGCTGGAGTGAAGCGCATGCCGACAATCCGCAGAGCTTCCGGGACCGCCTCACCCAGCAGCAGGTCGACAACGGTACCCATGACCTGCTCGCCTCCGATGTGGAAATGCACCTCCTGTTGATCACCGTGCACTTCGATGATGGGAGTACTCGGCGTTTCTACCAGCTTGTCGACGGCGGATCCTTCGCCGACAGGTGAGAACCGTGTTGTAGCGGCAATCGCCCACCCCCATCCCCCCGGCGTGGTCCTCGCCACGCCGGGGGGATGGGCAGGATGAGCGCTAGGGTCGCCGGTCGCAGACGCCCGTTCGACGGTCTGCTCCATGATGGCCCCACGAGCAGTCTTCTGCCTCGCCGTCCCGGGCCGGTGACTCGCGGCACTACCTTGAAGCTACGTCAGGCTTGCGGGCAAACGCGGCACGCTCACTGGCGAGTACCCACCCTGGAGGAGACGGTCTGCAACGGGCGAGGCGATGGATCGTTTCGAACAGTCGGCCGGATTGGTGGTTCCTCTCCAGGTATTGCCGGACGAGCGCACAGCGTGATGCGTGAGCTGGCCGCAGGCCTGAATCAAAGATAGGGAGTGGCTCATGCCCTGCCGCTCACTCCACCATCATGACCGGTGCAGACACTAGGAGCCGGTCGTTTAGGCGCTGCCGAGTGCGATGACGACGACGCCAGCCACGATGAGCGCGGTAGAGGTTAGTTTGACTGTAACCGTGCTGGGCGTGACTACTTCACCCAACGTGCCGCGCCACACCAGGGAAGAGGCTATGGCGATGATGACAACAAAGGAGGTACGCAGGCTGGATAGCGCCGTTACGAGTACAGCCGGGCCGAGGGAGAGCGCCCAGAGAAGCAACAGCTGGCTCGAGTGGGCGATGACGAAATGGTTGAGAGCGACATAGCGGAGAGCCGGGCTTCGCGTGCGCACGAACCATAGGACCTGCTGCAGCGAGTAGCGGCGCAGATTCAACGCGATCAGCGTGCTGCTGAGGGCAATCAGGCGCAGTGCATGCACGAAGAGCACGGGCAAGTCGTTTACCGCCGACTTGCCGAATACGAAGGAGCTGCCCTCTATGGCGCTGCCGAGCACGAGCAGCAGAAATGTTCGGTTAACGAGAAAGGCACGCCCGGGTAGGTGCGGGCCTGAAGAGAGCAAGACCGCGCCGAGCACGACAGCGAGCACTGCGAGCCATTCAGCGATAGCCAGTCGTTCGCCGAGGAACAGGAATGCAATGAGTGCGGTGAAGACGGGGTAGGTCTGGTAGACGGGGATGGCACGGGAGACCTCTTGTGTGTAAAGCACGTAGACGAGGATGTGGGCGCCGAGACCAAAGAACAGGCCTGACAGGAGCGCCCAGAGGATGGCATCGAGCGTTGCGGACGGAGGAATGCCGACTACCGCGAGGAGCGGAAGCCCCACGACCATCGTGTTGATGCCAATGACCAGCGGCTGCATTTGTGGCGTGCGGGCATAGCGGTGGATGACCGCCTTGTCGAATATGCTGATGAGCGCGGCCAGCGCTGCGCCTGCCAGCACTATTGCCACCCAGGACAATCCTAGCAACCCCCTTCTGCGGTCACAGTCTCACCGCCCACGATGGTTTCAACCGCGAGCCGCTGACCGGGTGGTTCACCCTGGCCATGGCATGCCTACTCCGCTCCTACTCAAGCTCCCCGGCGCCGATGGCCAACGCCATGTAACCATCGGGCCTACGGCACCGCCACGAGAACCAGGAACAGGATCAGTCCTGTTGCTGCCGCTGTCGCAGTCGGCCGGCGTAGCTGCCTATTGCTCAATCCCATGTAGAGACCAAGTGCAAGTACGCACAGGAGGCCGATTGCCATGCCGTACTGGAGGTACTTGAAGGGGGCTTCCGCTTCTCCCCTGTGGAGGCCTATGAGCCGCCTCTGCAGGTTGGGGGAGCGCTTTTCGATTGCAACGCCACCGTCAGGATTGACCGTGATGCGAAAGTGGGTCTTGTAGGCCGGTTGCGTTGTCAGCGTGGTGGTCGTCGACATCGGATCCTCGGCGGCTGCGTGGGATGCAGCAGGCTCTGGGGAATCGTGGTCATGGTCGTGGTCGTGGTCGTGGCCATGGGCCGCCTCTTCCTTCTCTTGATGCCCGGTCGTGGGCGCTTCCTCAGGAGTGCCCTCCGGCACCAGGACGACCGCCGTTTGTGCGACGCGAAGGCTCTTGAAGGAGTGCCCGATGCCAGCATCCTTTAGAAGCGCATTGACATCCTCCTCCAATTCTGGAGATGTGATGTCGATGACCGCGCCATTGGGAGGAGCGATGGCCTCGATCCGATACGAACCCTCAATGCCGGCGAGGAAGAGGCCGCCGGATATCGAAACAAGCATGACCATTGGGAACAAGAGCGATGCGATGATGAGATGGGCGATCGTAGCCTTTTGACGTATGTTGAGGCGGACACTTGTTGACTGCTGACGCATGAGTCCCTTTCCTGTGAGTTCTCTGGTACGCAACCGCATCCTGCAGGAGAGCGCATGGCAGCGCGCTCGCCCCCTACGCCCTTGAACTGACCCCGGCGCGTGTACCGCCCGCTATATCGGCCCTGCAACCGCAGGGTAGCGACCAACATGCAATGAGTCCTCTGGCATCCTGCGGCTCCTGTGCAGCCGCAGGAACTGACGTCCCACTCCACGGCGCGGGGGCAAGCATCCCGTTCTACGACGCACTCCTTGTAGGTGTCGCCGGCATCTCAAGTGGATGCCATGTCCCTCGTCGCAAGGTTCTATCCAAGAGGGAGCAGGCCACTCTAGTCCTCCCATCACTCAGACTCAACCCCCTGGTCAAGCGCATGGACCGCCAGGATGTCGAATGGGTGCGGCGAGCAGCGGCGCTCATCGTCATAGCTCGTTGCTGAATCCAGAATGGTCGGGTGCGTTCTCTCGTACCTGAAGGGGTCCAGGACCCAGGCTCCTGGCATTCCCCGCGCATGGGCTGCCTCCGGTATGGATGTGCGGTAGGCAAAACTGGGGCAATCCACGCACTTCCGGCCACATCTCCTAGCCGCCCCCGTCGGTGGTTCCACCTCGCATGGCCGCCAGGGTGCGCCTCTCGGCTTCCGTGATCTCGAGCCCGGTGATGTCCTTGATGCAACGCTCGGTGTGCACGATGGCGCTGCGGATGTCAAGCCTGTGCCGGTCAGGCATGGCCTGCAGCTGTCGCTCCAGCTTGATGGAGTCGTCCTTCGTCATGTGCTCCGGTGCCACGCCTATGCATCTCTAGGGCCGCAGCGAGGGCACCACGTGACCCCGCCATAGCCAGCAACATGGGCGCTGTTGAATGCACGCGCCCATGTTGCATGTGGTCCGTGCCATGTGCCCGCTTCAGCATGTCCCTTCGGAATCGTGCCCATACCGGCATTGCAGAGCGAGCACACCGCATCATGAACAATCGCCCGATTGGTCTTGGCGTGGAGGTATGTCCAATATGCCATGCGCCCTCCCAGCGGTGGGGGGAGGGTATCCGGAGCTGAGAGGGACTCCAAGGAGACGACTTGCCCTCCCCCGCCATCGTCAACCCTACTCCGCCGTAGCGTGCAATGGACGCGTCATCAGGTCGAGTTATACGTGAGGTTCTCGTGCTCTTTGGCTTTTCGGGGATCGGATAGAGCAAAATGGACCTGTACCAGGGCCTGGCCGGAGCCTGGGGATCTCCCGTTGAGGCCTGCAGGCGCTCCTGCGGAGGTGATCCACCGAGGAGTTCCGGCCGGCTCCTGACTGGGCAGTGAAGGTTCAGCCGTGCGCGGCTGGATGATCTGGTTCGTCACGGTTCGCCCGTGGCCAACTGACGGGACTCGAACCAGACGAGACGACCGCCAATCGAGTTCCACTGGTAGCTACACGCCACGCCTTCCTGGCATTGTCATACTTGTGGCCCCCATGCCGCGCTCTCCCCGGCCAGCACCCGTCTCGGGCCCGTGGACACTTGAGCAACTCGCTGTACTCGATGGCGAACGCCAGGTGGGAGCAGGCATGAAGTACTTACGTGCTGCTCCGTTGGCCGTAAAGCTGGGCCTCGTCGTCTGGCTGGGAGTCCCCGTGATTCAACTGGTCGTCCCTGTGGCCTGGTCGGGTGCCCCTTTGGCCGTGGCAGCGGAGATTGCCGCGCGAGACGTCGGGCTGACCTCCATCGCTGCCGCACTCACGATGGCGGCAGTCCACTACGTCGACTCCACCCGCCGGTGAGCAACGCGGCGGTAAGCCACAGCTCATTGGTAGCTGCCGGATGGCGGCCCGCTGGTCAGGGCCGGAACCGCACGGGATTCGTGCCCTGAACTACTGCGGTGCCGTGGTGCCGCGGCGAACGGCGCTATGCCAGAAATACAGGGCATCTCCCGTTCGCTTGATGGTGAGCTCTGTGCCCAGATACCTTGCCGCTGCACCGAGGCGTCGGCGAATGGCTGCCGGCGACTCGTCCGGGCCAGCCGTGAGGCGTCCAGCCTCGCCGCTGGCAACGCGCTCGATTTAGCCAATGTACTCGCGCAGAAGGGCTGCGCGAGGAGCTGAAGCGCTCTGGAACTCCGCTTCGCTGCGTGACATCGACTCGAATGTGGGCATTGCTGCGCCCCTGCTTCTGTTGAGCCTTCCTGTGTGCTACGAGCGGGTGACCGCCCCTGCGGTTGCACTGCCCGTTATGTGAGACCGGCAGGGCCGAAATCCTCCCCACCCCTGGGTCCAGTTGGCGAGCCATTTGCCGGGGTCATCCGGCCCGTAGGGAGACCAGGCCAAACCCCTCGTGACAGCTCGGCCCGTTGGCCCTTCAACCCCACCACGCCTACGCATCGTCAGATTCAGGCCAAGGGCCACTCCCCCCGTAGCGAGCATGCGTCCAGGAAAGGAAGCGCGGACGCCGCATGCGCAACGCCCTAGCCGTTGCGCATGCGCTCGAGTTCACGGCGCCCGTTTAGGCTTATGCCGAACACCGCTTGCCGGTTGCCGGGAGCTGCCTTCAGCAAGTTCGCATCGACGCACATTTCGAGGTGCTCGTCAATGGCCTCGGATGAATAGTCCTCGAGCCCCGACGGCCTGACGGGGCTGCTCGACTCTTCGTGTGCCTCGTAGAACTCCAACAGCTTGCGGATCAATGCCTGGTCCATCCTCATGGGAACCTCACTCCTTGAGCTGGCAACGGGCCAGCATGGACTGACCTGCCCGAGCATTCGTGCCATCCGTCATATAGGACCGGTGATGCCTTGGAGCGCTCCCGCTTGGACCCAGTCGGGTGTTGGCCGCAGGGGCACCCGGCCGATGCTGATGCCAAGACAAACACTGACAGGGCAGCGGTCGCCTTGCTACTCCAATGGTCGTACCTCTACTCACCGCCAGCATTGAGGCCAAACGCCACCTTTCTCTGGCGAGTGCCATGTTCTGGTCATGTCGCCCCCCTTCGTGTGCACCAAGTCCAACGATGGTCCTGGTGCAGATTTCGGGAACAGGCCAGGACGCCGACGTCCCCGTCTTCGCATCGAATCCGCCCGCTCCTGTTGGCGAGGTGTCGACCGGCGTTTCGGTGTCCGACCTCACCCGGCGCAACCAGGGCCATGCTCACGTGACGGCGAGCAAGACGTCATTGCGGACGTCGTTCAATCGCTCGAGCATTGCGCGCTGCGTCTCGTTGACCTGCCGCTCGACCTTGCCAAAACGTTGTTCCAACTGCGCTTCATGCGCGCTGACGGCATTGGAGGCTTTGACAAGCGCGCGCTCTAGCTGTGCGAGGTCGCTGACCACCTTCACCAGCGCGTCTATGCGGCGATCGAAGTGCCGGATGACTTCATCGAGGTCGGACTTGGTAACGGCGGGCGATGCGGCCATGCGCTTGCTCCTTCTACGGCCATGGTGCGCGCGATACTAGCACGGAATGCGCAGGCGCTGTGCTACCTCGTCCCCACTCCTCCAAAAAGCAAGAGAACTGCACGTACAGGTTCTCTGAGGAGCACGCATACCACACAGTGAACTGAACTACGACTGGAGCGGCGAGGGAGAGCGAGGATTCTCCGTGGAACCGCCCTGAACTGCGGATGCCTCCCTCGCCACCCTGGAGAGCGCATGGGCTACGGGGCGTATGCCTACCGCTTGTTCTGGCCCGTAACCACCCACGACGACGGGTGCCCCTCCAAAGGAGGTCGTGCGTGAATCCGCCTCGGACACCTCTTACCTGGCGCCATTTCGCGCGCCGTGCGCGCCGGGTCCTGCCGCTGCCCGTCGCCGCACCAGCGATGTCGAGATGCGCCCGAATCGGCCCCTCGAACGGCGCCAACGACGATGGCTCGGGCGTGCTGGTCTACGACATCGCCGTCAGCGATGCCTTGCCGCCTGAACTGGACGAGGCGGAAGAGATCGAGGCGCCCGAAATCAGGCGGGACGAGGATGGCACCTGGCGCTTCTCCGTGCAGGTTCCGCCCTTCGGAGACGACGCGTCGTCGTCGGTGGTGACCTGCCCCTAGGTGCTACCGCCTGCCGAGCCTGACGAACAGGCCAATCAGGCCTCCTATCACGACAACCACTATTCCTATGCCGACCCATCCCCAGACGGTCGTGCGCGAGACCGTGACGCGAAAGTCGAAGGACTCGTCCACCAGGAGGTTGCGGGCACGAATGGTGATGGCGTAGTCGCCGGGAACCAGGTCCGGGGGCGGTGTGATCTCCAGGCCAACGTCCGCGATGGCCTCCGGCTCCAGGTTCACGACCGAGTCCGCCTCGAAGGTCACCTCCCAACCGGGTGGGGCGTCCGCCAGCAGGTTCACGCCGGGCTGCGCCGCCGTGCCGACGTTCACCAACCGGATGGTTGCCGACGTGGCCTCGCCGGCATTGGCATTGAGGTTTAGCCGTCGATTCGGCGTCGTGAGCAGCAGGTCCGGCACACCGGTAAGCACCACCTGGAGGGGCACCTCCAGGAAGAACTCGTCGCTGGCGGCTTCGAATATCGCTTGGTAGCCGCCGGCCAGCGCGTCGCGGTTCGGACTCAGCGTCATCGTGATGCGCTCTATCCCACGCGGTATGACCGTCACGCTGGAGATGAGCTTCTGCTCACCGACCGACGGTGTGAAGCTCACCGTCCAGCCTGCCGGCACGAGGGATCCCAGGTCAAGCGTGACGTTCTCGGCGGTCCTGTTGGTGATGGCGATGTCGAAGGCGAACTGACTCGTCGTCGGCCCCCTGAGCGCATTGAACGTCGCACGCGCAAGCACCTCTTCCCCTGGCGCGCGGTCAGTCGATCCCCGCTGGACGCTGACGACCTCGGTACCGAGGAGCATGCCGTCGGGCGACACGATGTTGAGCCGCGCGTCGAACGCGGCGGTCCCATCCTCCTGGAGAGGGGTCAGCCGCAAGCGGAAGTCCTTGCTCACTCCGCCCGGGAGCGTGATGGACGTAATCTCGTAGGAGCCGAAGATGGGCCGTAGCGCGATCCGCCAGTCGTCCGGCACACCGGATACCTCGAGCAACGCCTGCTGCGTCTCGGTGGAGCCGTTGCACACGGTCACGTCAAGCTCCAGCTGCCCCACGCCGGGGTCGAACACCACGCCGCGCACCGGCAGGACGATGCCGATGCCGGAGGGGCACTGAAGGTCGCCGCCCAGCTGATTGGTGCGTTCCTGGGCGTGCGCAAGGCCGGAGGCCGTAGCCATAGCTACGAGCGCGACCGCAATCAGAGCAATTCGTGAGATCCTGGTGGGAGTCACGGCAATCACGACCTACATCGGCCAACGGGGGCGCCCATGGAGCGCACGGCGGCCAGATGGTGGATGCCCGAGTATAGCCCAGGGGTTGGTCACACCCGGATGCAGGCTGTGAAGTGGCCTGGCTTCGTCTCGCGCAGTGCGGGCACCTCGCTACGGCACTCGTCGATGGCCATCGGGCATCGTGTATGGAAGACGCAGCCGGACGGGGGGTTGGCCGGGCTCGGAATGTCGCCGACGAGGATCTGGCGCTGCCGGGCACGCTCTATTCGCGGGTCCGGGATGGGAACCGCCGACATGAGCGCCTGCGTGTAGGGGTGCTGGGGGTCGTCGAACAGCTCCTTGGCGGCGGCTATCTCCATCACCTTCCCCAGGTACATCACCACCACGCGCGATGCGATGTGCCGGACGACGGACAGGTCGTGTGCAATCACCATGTAGGTCAGGCCGAACTGGTCCTGCAGGTCCGCGAGCAGGTTCAGGATTTGCGCCTGGACCGAGACGTCCAGGGCAGACACGGGCTCGTCCGCGACGATGAACTCAGGCTGCATCGCCAGCGCCCTTGCGATGCCGATGCGCTGGCGCTGGCCTCCGCTGAACTCGTGCGGGTAGCGTCCCATCATGACCGGGTCCAGGCCCACCGATCGGAATAGCTCGGCAACCCGGGCGTGGTACTCCACCTTGCTCGCAGCCAGTCGATGGACCACGAGCGGCTCGCCGACGAAGCTGCCCACCGTCATCCGGGGGTGCAGCGAAGAGTAGGGGTCCTGGAAGATGACCTGCATCCGTTGCCGATAGGGCATGAACTGCCTGCCCCTGAGCCGCAGGATGTTCACGCCGTCGAACCAGATCTCCCCGCCCGTCGGCTTCGTCAGCCGCAGGATCCCCCGGCCGAGCGTCGTCTTCCCCGACCCGCTCTCCCCGACGATCGCCAGGGTCTCACCGCGCTTGATGTTGAGGCTGATGCCGTCGACGGCCTTGATGTCGCCCACCCTGCGCCGGAAGAGCCCCGCGGTGATGGGGAAGTACATCTGGAGGCCTTTGACCTGGACGAGGTCATCCTGCGGGGGGTGCGCGCGCTCCGTGCCGCCTGTGCGTTCGGCCGTCACGTTGACTTCACCACCGTGGAGTCGCTGATGTCGACTTCACGCCACTGCCAGCATGCGACCGCGTGGTCGTCCGACACGAGCATCGCGGGAGGATCCTCATGCTCGCATCGCTCCACCTTGAACGGGCACCGGGGGTGGAAGTAGCAGCCCCCGGGTAGCCTGAGGAGACTCGGAGGCAAGCCCTCGATGGTCGACAGCCGGGAGCCTGCCACCCGGTCCATGCGCGGCACCGATTGCAGCAGACCGAGCGTGTAGGGATGCCGGGGGTTGTGATAGATCTCGTCCGCCGTCGCCTGTTCGACGATCTTGCCGGAGTACATCACGTTCACCCGGTGAGCGTACCGCGCGACGACGCCCAGGTTGTGCGTGATCAGCAGGACCGCCGTCGACAGCTGCTCGGCCACGCTCTCCAGCAGCTCCAGGACCTGCGCCTGGATGGTCACGTCGAGGGCGGTGGTCGGCTCGTCGGCGATGACCAGCTTGGGATCGCAGCTGAGGGCCATCGCTATCATGACCCGCTGCCGCATGCCGCCGCTGAACTGGTGGGGGTAGTCGGCCATCCGGTCGGCGGCCTGCGGAATGCCGACGAGCTCCAACAGCTCGATCGCCCGCCGCCCCGCGGACTGCTTGTCCAGGTCCTTGTGGGCGCGAATGGTCTCCACGATCTGGTGGCCGATGGTGAACACGGGGTTCAGGGAGGTCATGGGTTCCTGGAACACCATGCCGATCTCGTTCCCCCTGACCCCGCGCATCTCGTCTTCGCTCAGCTGGAGAAGGTTCCGGCCGTTCAGGAGGATCTCGCCCCCGATGATGCGCCCGGGCGGGAAGGGCACGAGCCGCATCACCGACAGGGCGCTCACGCTCTTGCCGCAGCCACTCTCCCCGACCAGCGCGACGAATTCCCCCTCCTGGATGTCATAGCTCACGTTGTCGACCGCCTTCGCCTCCCCTTCGTCGGTAAAGAAGGAGGTGCGGAGGTTCCTTATCTCGAGGAGTGCAGCCATGTAATTCTTCTCCGGCAAGCCGGCCTACGACGGACGGCCCCTTTCAGCGCTCTGGATCTGCTCGGCAAAGCGCGCTGCCCGGCCGGTAAGCCCCACCCCGCTGCCGCGCAGGCGCGGGTCCAATACATCCCGGAGGGCATCGCCGAGCAGGTTGAAGCCGAAGACCGCTGCGCCGATGGCAATTGCCGGCGGAATCGTCAGGCGGTAGCCGGCGTTGAACACGTCGCGCACGCCCCGGCTGACCAGGTTGCCCCAGCTTGGCACGTCTCCCGGCAGGCCCAGGCCGAGGAACGTCAGCGACGTCTCGATGATGATTGCCGTCCCGATGATGAGGCTCCCGAGGATCAGGTAGAGCGCGATGAGTTGCGGAAATATGTACCGTGCAAAGATGCGTAAGGTGGACGCTCCGATGGCCCGCGCGCTATCGACGTAGGGCATCTCCTTGATGCTGAGGACCGCCGACCGCATCGTCCGCAGCTGCGGGGGGACGAAGATGACCGCTATGGTGAAAATGAGGGTGTTCAGGGAGGATCCCAGCACCACGAGGACGAACAGGGCCAGTACGAGCCCAGGGATGGTCATCATCGTATCCACAACGCGCTGGAAGAGCAGATCGACCAGCCCGCCGTAGTAGGCCGTGACGATGGCCAGGAACGTAGCAACCGTTATGGCGGCGAAGACCGCAAGCACCCCGACCATGATGGAGAGCCGGGCCCCCCACACCGTGCGGGACCACAGGTCGCGTCCCGCGTAATCGGCGCCAAGCAGGTGCTCTGCGCCCGGCTCGGTAAAGGGCGCGGCGACGATCCGGGCCGGATCGTGCGTGGCGAAGACGTAGGGGAAGATCGCTGCCACGACCGCGATGAGGATCAGGACGGCGCCCAACGCCCCCAGAGGCTTCAGCCGGGCAAACTTCCACACGGCGCGCGCCCACTCGCGAGGAAGCCGGGCGACGGGCGCGCTCACCTGCGCCTGCTCCGCTACGCGCTCCATCGCGCACCCACGCCTACCGGTTCGGCCGCCGGGTCAATCATACCGAATCCTTGGATCGATCCATCCATAGGTGATGTCGACGAGGAGGTTCGCGAAGAGGACCGCTCCCCCGATCAGCAGGGTGATGGCCTGCAGCACGGGAAAGTCGCGGGTGTCGGCCGCATTGACCAGCGCCGCCCCGATGCCATTGACGCCAAAGACTACTTCCACGATGACGGACCCCGCGATGAGGCGGTCCAAGCTCAGTCCGATGAGCGTGATGACGGGTAGGAGCGCGTTCCGCAGGGCGTGCTTGAAGAAGACACTGCGCTCGGCCAGCCCCTTGGCACGCGCCGTCCGAATGTAGTCCTGTCCCAGCACCTCGAGCATCTGGGAGCGTGTCAGCCGCATGATCGGCGCCGCGGCAGTGAAGGACACGACGGCAGCAGGGATGGCGATGTTGGTCAGGTTCGTGACCGGGTCCTCCCATAAGGGTACGAAATCGGGCGTTACCCAGTAGAACTGGGTCGACAGGACGACCACGATCACCGCTGCGATGACGAAGGCGGGGGTAGTGAGTCCGCTCAGCGAAATCACGCGTACGAGGTTGTCGAGCTTGGACTCCGGGAATCGGGCTGAGACGATACCCAGGGGTACCCCGAGGAGCACCGACCCAATCAGGCCCATGATGCCGAGTTGAGTCGTTGCGGGCAGCCGTTCCTTGATGACATCGACGACCGGCTTCTGGTTGACGTAGGAGTTGCCCAGATCGCCCGTGGCAAGGTGGCTAACCCAGCGCACGTATTGGACGGGAATGGGGTCGGCAAGGCCGTAGCGGTCGCGAACGAGCCGCTCCCACTCCTCCTCTGCGCTGCCGGTCTGTCCGGTGATTCGCTGCCCGATCCCCGATCCCCCCTCCTCCGCGAAAAGGAAGTCCACGAAGTCCCCGGGGATCGTTCGCAGCATGAAGAAGAACAGCACCGAGATGAGGAGCAGCGTGAGGGGGACGAGCATCAGCCGTCTGAGGACGTATGTGCCCAAGCTATGCCTCCCTTCTCACACGCCGCTTCTCAATGCTCTCCCCACTTTGCCAGGGCCAGAGTGGGGAGAGAGCTGGGGGAGGGGGGGAGGAGACCCCTCCCCCCACTCGGTTGCTGCGCATCCGCGCTGACTGCTAGCGGCAGTCCTCTGAGAGCCAGGTCGTCGCAGGTTGACGCCCCTCGTACATGCCGGGCCCCGGATGGTAGTTGTTGACGCAGCCGTGCCGCGTCTCTCCGGCCAGCGTGATGCCGATCGCCCACTGGTCGTGGGTGGGCTTCGCCATCTCGCGGTCCAGGACCTTGAGGTACTCGTAGCGCTCGTCCCGGTCGAGGATCGTCCGCGAGGTCGCCAGGACCTGGTCAACGAACTCCATGCCACTCCACGGGAAGTTGCCCGCCGTCGTCGTGTTCGAGAAGGAGGCCCCGCTGATGAGCATGGAGTTTTCGGGCATGTTGAACGTGATGCCGCTCGCCTGGATCGTCGCGGTCCAGAGGCCCTGCGCGATCTGCTCGCGCTGGATGACACCCGGTCGGCCGAGGTCGGAGACGGCGCGGATGCCCACGTTGTTCCAGGACTCGATGAGCGGGATGTAGAAGTCGAGGAACCCGCCCGCCACGATGGGCTGCGGAAGGTCGAGGCCGTCGGGGTAGCCGGCTTCCGCGAGGATGTCGCGGGCCGCCTGTTCGTACATGGCGTAGTTGTCGGGGTTGGTCCACGGCATCAGCTCGTACTGCTCTTCGAGCGAGATGGTGGCGGCCGGATACCACTCGCGGTTGACCCACAGGTCGGCGCCGCCCTCGGTGCCGGGTCCGCGGCCAACGGTCATGTTCTTGTAGGCCTGCGTCGCGTAGTGGGCCGCGGTCAGCACGCGCGGGTCTTGCCAGACCTCCTGCTCGTTGTTGACGACCCAGGAGAACCACCCATGGCCATGGAGAAGGACGTTACACTCGGCCGAGTCGCGCGCCCGACCGCAGAGCGACTCCTGCTCGGGGATAGGCTGCCCCGTCCATTGTCCGACGTGCCCTTCCCTTGCCACGAACGAACCGAACGCGCGCGTGGCGTCTTCGAACTTGCGGTTGATAGCGCCATCCAGGTACGGCAACGGGTTGCCTGCCGCGTCAACGCCCCAGTAGTTTTCGTTCCGCTCGAAGCGCTGAGACCCGTCGGGCTCCCACTCGACCAGCTTGAACGGCCCGGTTCCCACGCCGATGCTCCCGGCCACATCGTCGTCCTGCATGAAGCGCCATCGCTCCGCAGCTGTGGCGCCGTTCGGGTTCTCACCAGTGATGAGGTGCTCGGGCGCGATGATGTAGACCTGGTGTGCAAGCAGGTCGATGAAGGTCGCGTCGGGCTCATAGAGCTCCATCTCGACGGTGAACTCGTCGACCTTTCGGATGTCCTTGAGCGTCTGCTTCATGCCCAGGGCGCGGCGCATGATGACGTGTTCGGGATCGGGATCGATCAGCCGCTTGAACGTCGCGACGACGTCGTCGGCGTTGAAGTCCTCGCCATCGTGCCACTTGACCCCCTGCCGCAGCGAGACGGTGTAGGTCGTGCCTGAAGAGTTGGGGACCACCTCGGTCGCCAGCATCGGGATCACTTCAGGCCCGACGGCCGGGTCGTACGGTTGCTTGAAGCCCAGCAGCGGCTCGTAGTCCCAGAACAGGATCTGCAGCGCGTTCAGCGGGTCGTGCGGATCGACCGCCGGCCGCCTATCGCTCAGTGTCAGCATGATGAACGTGCCGCCGTATTCGGGCGCATCCCCGACCATCATTGCCGTTGGAGTCGGCGCGGCGTCGCCGTCCGTCGGGGTTGACGCAGCGCCGGCGGATGTTGGAGTTGGCGCAGGTGTCGGCGTCGGCTCCTCATCACGGCAGGCAACTGCCAAAACCATGAGCAGGGCTGCGGCGGCAGCCAGAAGGAAGAGTTTCCTGTACCTCATTGTGTCCTCCCCGCGCGACATCGCGGCGCGTCTGGTTCCCCAACTTCGTCCTATCCAGTGCCCTCCATGCGTCGAGCGCCTTGAGAGCGCACGTTGCTTAGGCCGCGTATGGAATCATCGTTGTTCACGACTGTCAACCCGACAGAGAAAACTGCTCTGCTGTTTCCGTCCAAAATCCGGCTATTGGCAACGAAAAGCGTTGCACCTACGGCCATCGTCCCTGGTTGCGGAGGTCGTCCCATGTGTCGGCCTCCATGAGGTCAGCCCAGAAGTAGTAGGCGCCGCGCTGATTCTGCTCGGTGGGTTTTCGTCCGGGCCTTGAGAGGGAAGCGGTGCCGTTGACCTTGATGCCGAACTCGTCGAGAGCGGGATGGTTCTGGATCTCGTGCCCGAGGCCCATGGCGTAGTGGTAGGGGTACCGCTTGGCGATGGTGCCCTTGGAGGCCTTGTGTGCGTAGTTCCAGTTCTCCATGTCGTCCTCTTCGGTGAGGCCTGTGGGGCCGCCGTAGCGCATGTAGTAGTGGCGGAGCATGTCCTTGACCTCGTCGGGGGCGTCGCGGTCGACGTAGTACCAGCGCCAGCACTCGGTGGAGTCGACGCCGTTGGGGTGCCAGACGCAGATGCTCTGACGTGTGCCCTGGGTGGCGTTGGGGAAGATGTTGCCGTTGCCAGAAGAGAGGCGCCATCGCTCGCCCATGTTCTGCTTGCGGCGCTCGTAGACGCTCCGGTAGTACTCCTGAACGACCGGGTTGTCCTGGTACTCCTCGATGAACGGCAGGTCGGGCGGAGCAACCCTCAACCCCAGGCGCCCGGAGCCGTGGTGGGAGATGTTGAAGCTTACCGACGCTTCCATCGCCTTCCGGCTGCCGGCGGTCATCCTGCTTCGCCCGCCGGCCGGGTTGATCCCGACGAGTTCGACGGAGCGGTGGGTAGGTGTGCCGTGGTAGCCGTCGCCGAGGAAGTTTTCGGAGCCGAACTTCCAGTTGGCGGGGAAGACCCACTTGTAGAGGCCGAGGACCTCCATGTCGGCGTCGGAGCCGTCCTCCTTGTCGAGGAAGAGTCCGAGTCCGAGGAGGTTGTCGCCGACGTACTCCTCGAAGGGAGGAGCGTCGGGGTCCCAGGTGGCCCAGACGGTGCCCTTGTAGATGTGGAGTTGAGCGACCTCGATGAGCCCCCACTCGGACTTGTCGAGCTCCTCGTAGTAGGCCTCCTTGTAGTGGGGGACGCCGACGAGGTCGCCGCCGAGGCCGAAGGACCATCCGTGGTAGGGGCAGGTGAAGACGGGGGTGTTGCCCTCGTCGTAGCGGCAGACCTTCATGCCGCGGTGCCGGCACGAGTTGAGGAAGACGTGGATCTGGTCCTGGCGGTCGCGGGTGAGGATGACGGACTCCTCGCCCATGCGAGAGACGAAGTAGTCGCCGGGCTTGCGGACCTGGTCGACGAAGCCGACGAAGAGCCAGCATCGGGCGAAGACACGTTCGAGTTCGATGTCGTAGAGGTCGGGGTTGACGAAGATCTGGCGGCTGATGAGGCCGCGCTCCTTGTCGACGTACTGTTGCATGGAAACGTGCCCGGTGTCCAAAGCCATGACTGCCCTCCTGACCGTGCTCCTGATTTGAGTGCCGCTTGGGAGCGGGTGCTAGGTGTTCGCTCGCGATACGAGCTCGCCGACCCCGTCCACGTACAGCATGTCCTCCATATCCGCCTTGTCCGGCTCGTCCTCCGGCGGCTCGATGTAGCGCACCAATACCCACAGGCCGTCCTTCGGATTCATGACCACCTCCACGACGCCTCCGGACGTCGCCCGGAAGCGGTCGCCCGGCTCGAGGTCGCGTACATTGAGGTTCAAATTGCCCCCGAAGCTGGACTGAGACTGCGCCTGATTCTGTTCTGTCACCGGAGCCTCCTCTGCAAGCCTGTTCGCGTGGTGCGGCTGCCGTCGCCTCGCCCGGCTAGAACAGCAGCGTGATGTTCTTGGCCAGCAGGACATTCTGCGCGAGGTAGACCTCCCGCCGGCATATCTTCAGATCGCCGTCTACTCTGCGGAGGATGTCCCGCCGCCGCCCGACGAAGAAGTCGGTCTCCGTCTCGACCCTGTTCCGGTAGGTCAGGAAGCTGCACTTGGTGCGTATCTCGCCCCCGTCTTCGCTGACGTCGGTGACCAGGACGTTCGTCACCATGTGCACGATGCGGGACAGCGGCTCCTCGGCCCAGTGGATGCCCGTCTGAATCTGCTGGAGCCGCTTGGCCAGGATGTCCTTGCCCTCGTCAAAGTAGTTGATGCCCCCGCGCTCCTGGGTCAGTTCCCGCTCCTGCTCGCCGTACTTCACGTTGCGCATGATCGGCATGTAGTAGCGGATGTCGTCGGTGAGCAACTCGAGCCACTCGTCCCAGAGGCGCTCGTCCAGCAGCGACGACTCGTAGGTGAAGAATCGCTCTACCTCGTGCTCCAGGAGCATTCGGTCGAGCGCTGCCTCCTTCTCATTGGTGACCATTTCTTCCCTCCTTGGTGGTTGGGTCGTAACCATCGCGCCGATCGCGGCGCCGGCGCTACGGCCATCGTCCCTGGTTGCGGAGGTCGTCCCATGTGTCGGCCTCCATGAGGTCAGCCCAGAAGTAGTAGGCGCCGCGCTGGTTCTGCTCGGTGGGTTTTCGTCCGGGCCTTGAGAGGGAAGCGGTGCCGTTGACCTTGATGCCGAACTCGTCGAGAGCGGGATGGTTCTGGATCTCGTGCCCGAGGCCCATGGCGTAGTGGTAGGGGTACCGCTTGGCGATGGTGCCCTTGGAGGCCTTGTGTGCGTAGTTCCAGTTCTCCATGTCGTCCTCTTCGGTGAGGCCTGTGGGGCCGCCGTAGCGCATGTAGTAGTGGCGGAGCATGTCCTTGACCTCGTCGGGGGCGTCGCGGTCGACGTAGTACCAGCGCCAGCACTCGGTGGAGTCGACGCCGTTGGGGTGCCAGACGCAGATGCTCTGACGTGTGCCCTGGGTGGCGTTGGGGAAGATGTTGCCGTTGCCAGATGAGAGGCGCCATCGCTCGCCCATGTTCTGCTTGCGGCGCTCGTAGACGCTCCGGTAGTACTCCTCGGCGGCCGGGTTGTCGGGGTAGGTGGGGATGTAGGGCAGGTCCGCTGGCGCGACGCGAAGGCTGAGGCGTCCGGAGCCGTGGTGCGAGACGTTGAAGCTGGTCGAGATCGCGTTGGTCTCGCGGCTGGCCGCCGTGGCCCGGCCCTTTCCCCCTCCGGGGTTCGTCCCGACGAGTTCGACGGAGCGGTGGGTAGGTGTGCCGTGATAGCCGTCGCCGAGGAAGTTCTCGGAGCCGAACTTCCAGTTGGCGGGGAAGACCCACTTGTAGAGGCCGAGGACCTCCATGTCGGCCTCGGAGCCGTCCTCCTTGTCGAGGAAGAGTCCGAGTCCGAGGAGGTTGTCGCCGACGTACTCCTCGAAGGGAGGAGCGTCGGGGTCCCAGGTGGCCCAGACGGTGCCCTTGTAGATGTGGAGTTGAGCGACCTCGATGAGCCCCCACTCGGACTTGTCGAGCTCCTCGTAGTAGGCCTCCTTGTAGTGGGGGACGCCGACGAGGTCGCCGCCGAGGCCGAAGGACCATCCGTGGTAGGGGCAGGTGAAGACGGGGGTGTTGCCCTCGTCGTAGCGGCAGACCTTCATGCCGCGGTGCCGGCACGAGTTGAGGAAGACGTGGATCTGGTCCTGGCGGTCGCGGGTGAGGATGACGGACTCCTCGCCCATGCGAGAGACGAAGTAGTCGCCGGGCTTGCGGACCTGGTCGACGAAGCCGACGAAGAGCCAGCATCGGGCGAAGACACGTTCGAGTTCGATGTCGTAGAGGTCGGGGTTGACGAAGATCTGGCGGCTGATGAGGCCGCGCTCCTTGTCGACGTACTGCTGCATGGAAACGTGCCCGGTGTCCAAAGCCATGACTCCCCTCCCTGATGGCCTAGCTCAACGCCGGCAGCGCACTGGCGTCTTACGCAGGTCGAATGCTAGAGCGGCCCCGCTGTACTGTCAACGGCGGAACAGGGGACTTGGCCGACGAATACCGTACATACTCCCAACAACCCCATAGAGTTTCGTCTGCCTGCCTATCGAACGGCGATAACCTCCCCGTCCGTGGTGACGAGCAGGACGGTTCGCTCGACGATCAGCATGTCGGCGATGGGCGGCCCCACCGTGAACGCACCGGCCAGCGTGCCGGTCTCCCGCGCGATCCACCGGACGTCACCGCGCTCGGTCGCCACGTACACATGGTTCTCCGTGGCAATGGGCCTCGCCCTCACGCCTGCGTTAGCTTCGTAGCTCCACAGGAGGTTGCCGGACGCCGTTTGGACCGCGAAGAGGGTACCCGCCTCCGACACAACGTAGGCCGCCTCCTCGGTGATGGCCGGCGACCGGAGCACGACCTCGTCGCCGACGCTGTAGCGCCACACCTCGCCTTTGGGCGTCGGACGGCTGTCCTGTAGCCCCCACAGGTAGAGCTGCGTGCGCAGCAGGCGCAGCCGGTCCTCCAGCAGGTACTCGACCTGCTGCGCGTTCAGGGCCAGCATCTGCCCCCGGTCCGTCGCTACGACGAGCAGGTTGCCCGCGAACCCAGGGGCGCCCTGCACGAGTTGCCCGGTGCTGTAGTCGAGCCGCAGCTCCCCCGTGACCACGTCCAGGAAGTGGATGTCGCCCCCCTGGCTCATCAGCGCCATCACGTCGCCGGCGAAGACCGGGGCGGCGCCGATCCAGTTCCCCATTTCGTAGTCCCACAGCGTCTGGCCCGTGACGGCATCGACGGCCAGCATCCTTCCGTTGCCCAGGCCCACGTACACGAACCCGTCCTTGACGACGGGTGCAGCCGTGACGTTGCTGTCGAACGTGCGGGACCACCAGTGCCGGCCGTCGTCCCGCCGGAGGGCCAGCAGCCTGCCGTCGCGCAGCCCCAGGTACAGCGCATCCTGGGTGGCGGCCGGGGCAGCAGAGGCGGGATTGCCAATCTCGCTGCTCCACAGCGTCTCGCCGCTGGCCAGGCCGAGCGCCAGGACGCGGCGGTCGTGTGTCGCGGCGTAGGCAACCCCATCGGCCACCGCCAGCGCGAGTGCGCCCGGGCCGCCGGTATCGAAGCGCCAGACCTCGTTGCCGGTGAGCCCGTCCAGCTCGGCCCTGCGGGAGCTCCCCATCAGGTCACCGCCGGGGACGGTCCACGCGCCGGGCCCCAGGATGACCGTCGCGGTGGTCGTGGGCTGCGGGACAGGGGAGCTCAGTATCAGGCTCGCCGCGTACCAGGCTGCACCACCCAGGACGACTAGGATCGCCGTCGCCCACGCGATGCGGCGGCGGACACGGGCCCTTCGGAGGACGCTCCGGACCGCCTCGGCCTCTTCCGGGGTGGTGACTGCGTCACCCAGTCCCGACCAGCACCGCTGGCAGTGCAGGGCGTCGGCGGCGTTGTCCGCGCCGCAGTGGCGGCACACCGCGATGCGTTCGGGTACCGGCTGGACGTGGCTTGGAGTGTCGTGGCTCGGCGCCGTAGGGTGCCTCCTTCGTTCCGGAAGCTACTTGATCGCCAGCGCAGCCATGGGAGACCCGACGGCTCCGGTGACGGGCAAGGGAGGGGCCACGAACAGGAAGGCGTACGCGCCGTCCCCGGCGCAGTCCTCCGCCAGTTCATCCAGGCAGAACATCTCACCGACTAGGAGCCCCATGTTGGCGATGGCGACGGCGTGCCATGGTGACGCTACGCCGTCGACTTCGCTTGGCCGCACCTCCGCGCCCACCGTGTCGGTCGCGAGGGCAGCGACCTCGTTGGCATGGAGCCAGGGGATGGTGGTGAACGACAGGCCCGGGGCCGCAAGCGAGCGCGCGTAGTCATCCCAGTCGCCCGTCGAGTTGCACAGCGCCTGGTGTCCGGTGCGCACCAGCACGAAGTCGCCCGACTCCAGGCGCAGGCCCTGGTGGCTGAGGCACCGGTCAAGGTCGTCCGGGGTGACCGCGTAGCTGATGTCGAGCCAGTCCATCCCTTTCGAGCGAGGGATGTCCAGAAGTACGCCCCGGCCGGCGGCCCTCCCCGCCATCTTCTCGATGCCGTTCACCTCGGCGCCGCGCGCCGTTACCAGGGCGGCAGAGCGGCCGTTGTACATCTTGCCCCGATGGAAGTAGTGGGCCAGCCCGTCCCACTGCGTGGCGCACTGCAGCGGCAGGCTGAGCATGTCGTCGGCGTCGCCTTCGAACGGGATACCCTGCGGCTCCGACGCCAGCATGTCCGTGCCCGTCTTGAGCATGGTGTGGATCGGATTGAACCGGACGTTGCCCGGCCACGGCCGTTGCGGGCCGTTTGCGTCGAGTGACAGCGCCAGGTTGAAGGTCTTGCCGCGGCGCACGAGGGCACAAGCCGCGGCGACCTTCTCTGGGGTGACGAAGTTCAGCGTCCCCACTTCGTCGTCCTCACCCCAGCGCCCCCAGTTGCGGTACCGCTCCGCATACGCATCGACCGTGGCCTTGTCCATTCGGAGTCCCTCCGGGGCGACGCCTCAGATCTTTGCCGGCATGCCCCCGTCGATGTTGATGATCTCTCCCGTGATGAACCGGGATTCGGAGGAGACGAGGAACAGCACCATGTTGGCTACGTCCTCGGGGTAGCCCGGCCCCTCGAGTATCTGGAACGCGTCGAAGACCCGCTTGAACGCATGCTCGCTGCTGCGCCCCGCGTTGGTTGTGCCGGGCGTCAGGATCTGGCCGGGGCGGACGCCGTTCACGCGGATGCCGTGGGCCCCGCCGAGCCCCGCGAGGTACCTGGTCAGCGCGTCAACGCCCGCTTTCGCGGCGTAGTAGGAGGGGGCCGCGGTGCCGCTTATGTCGTACATCTTCTGGTTGAATCCGCGCTGTGCCGCCAGTGAGGACATGTTCACGATTGCGCCGCCGCGTGCCGATACCAGGTGCGGCCATACCGCCTTGCACATGAGGAACGTCCCCGTCAGGTTCACCGCGATGGTCATCTCCCAGTGGTCGTCGTCCTCGTCGGGGAACGGGTCGCTGGACGATACGCCCGCGTTGTTGAAGAGGATGTCGATGCCGCCGAACGACCGAATGACCGCTTGCACTGCGTGCCGGACAGACGCCCTGTCCGCGACATCGCAGCGAATGAACTCGGCCCTGCCCCCTCGCCTGCGATCTCTCGCTGAACGCGGCGCCCCTCTGCTTCCCGCCTGGCGAGGATGGCGATGCGGGCGCCCTCCCTTGCGAAGAGCTTGGCGGTCGCCTCTCCGATGCCGCTGTTGCCGCCGGTAACGATTGCCACCTTGTCAGCCAGCTTGCCGGACACCCTGGTTCCCTCCTTGAGCGTTGGCTCCTGGCGGCGCCTTGCGTGCAGTCCAACCTCCCGGGGCCTTGCTAAGCATACCGCCGCCGGACAAGTAGGGGGGCCCGGTGAGGGTACTCCGGTGCGGATCCGATCGGATGTCTCTTGCCCTGCACTGGGCGGAAGCGGCGTTACGCCGGCAGCGTCCTGCCGGAAGGCGCGCAGCAGACCGCCCGCCAACGCTGGGTGCCGCGCCCCGGCTTCATGCAGCCCTCCAACGCCTTCTCGCAGAGGCTGCCAATCGGTTCGCTCTCGCAGGGCGCGCATCCCGTGCCGTTCGCCATCTAACGAGGTTGCGCGTAGGCGGTGCTGGCCAGATGCACCGCCTATCGGCCGCAAAGGCCCAATGCCTACTCCTTCAATGTAGACTCCCTGCGCGGGCGCACACAGGAGCCCACGGGACGGTTCCCTGCCATCCAGGTTGGGCGGGAGGTAGCGGCGCATCTTGAGGGCACCACGTTTCCGCTCTGGGACGATAGCCATGGCTTTTGCCACCGTAGCGGTGTCCCTGCTGGTGTCTTGTCGAGGAACTGCCCTGCCAACCCCGTCGCCAACGCCCACGGCCGCGCCTATCCCGACGCCCACCGCCACCGCTGCGCCCACTCCTACGCCCACAGCCGTGCTTACCTCAACTCCAACCGCCGCACCTACGCTCACCCCAGCCGCAACAGCCTCGCCTACACCGACGGCTACGCCCACTGCCACACCGACTCCGACGCCCACTCCAACGCCCGTGGATAGCCGGAGGGAGGCGTTGGCGGACTTGCACGCGGCCACCGGCGGAGGGTCATGGTCGAACCGCACCAACTGGCTGACTGACGAGCCGTTGAGGGAGTGGTACGGCGTGGTAGCCAATCCAAGGGGCGAGATCGTGGGGCTCGACCTCTCCGACAACAGGCTGAACGGAGCGTTCCCTGCGGGGCTGGGCGGCCTCGTCAACTTGCAGGAGCTGTACCTCTATGCGAACCAGCTCAGGGGTGAAATCGCACCGGAGCTAAGCCGCCTGGCCAACCTTGGGACGCTGGATCTCGGCGGCAACGAGTTGAGTGGATCAATACCGCCCCAGCTGGGCGGGCTGGCCAAGCTGGAGGTGCTGAACCTCCGCGAGAACGAACTGAGCGGGGCAATACCGCCGGAGCTGGGCGACCTCGCCAATCTGGTGCAGCTGCACCTCCTTGAGAATGCTCTGAGCGGCGAGATACCGCCACAGTTGGGTAGCCTGACCAGCCTGGAGGAGCTGGACCTCCACAAGAATGATCTGAGCGGGGAGATACCGCCACAGTTGGGTAGCCTGACCAGCCTGGAGGAGCTGGACCTCCACAAGAACGAGTTGAGTGGCGAGATACCGCCACGGTTGAGCAATCTGGCCAGCCTGCGGGCGCTGAACCTCTCCGAAAACCAGCTGAGTGGCGCGCTACCGCCGCAGCTCGGCGGCCTGGCCAATCTGAGGCAGCTTGATCTCTCGAAGAACCACCTGGATGGCGGGTTGCCGCCGGAGTTGAGAAGGCTGGGCAGGCTGTGGGACCTGAGCCTTGCCAGGAACCGGCTCAGCGGTGAGATACCGTGGCAGTTGGGTGACCTGGTCAGCTTGCGGAGCCTCGACCTCTCTGAGAACCGGCTCAGCGGTGAGATACCGCCTCATCTGGACAGCCTTACCAACCTGTGGGAGTTGAACCTTGCCAGGAACGAGTTTAGCGGCGAGATCCCGCCGGAGTTGGGCAGCCTCGTCCACCTGGTCCATCTGGATCTCTCTGGAAACCGGCTGAGTGGCGAGCTACCGGCTGAGCTAGGCGACCTCGTCCACCTGCGTATTCTGAGGCTCGCCAGGAACCGATTGAGTGGGTGCGTGCCGGTCGGCCTAGAAGGGCAATTGAACGAGAGCCTGAGCAACCTGGGAGGCTTGCCCTTCTGCCTGCCGCCTCCCCCCAGTCCCGATGCCACTGCTACGCCGGAGCCCTAGGCGCCGGCGAGGGATGTCGAAGGGCTCGACAAACCGCGCGCCGCAGGCGGGGAGGCTGACGAATGACTGAGCACGCTTCGCTGCCGGACTACCTCGGGCCAGGGCTCGACGTGGTGTTCGTCGGCATTAACCCGAGCGCGTATTCGGCGCACGTTGGCAAGTACTTCGCAACGCCGCAGAATCGCTTTTGGCGGGCGCTGAGCGCGTCGGGGCTCGTGGCGCCGGGTCGAACGCTCGTGCCCGGGGACGAGGCATGGCTGTTCGAGCATCACCGCATCGGGTTCACCGACCTGGTGAAGCGGGCGAGCGCCAGCGCGTCCACGTTGCGTGCGGCGGACTTCCGTCGGTGGGCGCCGCAGACAAGGGCCAAGTTGGTCGAGGCCGCGCCGCTGGTGGTGTGCTTCAACGGCATGACCGCCTATAGGTGGTTCCAGCAGTACGCCGAAGGCGCCTCCGCCAGGCCCACGACGGAGGAACGCGCCGTGTCGCTGGGCGAACAGGAGGTGCGCATCGGCGATAGCAGGGTGTTCGTCGCGCCGAACCCCAGCCCGGCAAACGCCTCCTACTCGCTGGGGGACATCGCAGGTTGGCTGCAACGCCTGGCCGAGCTCCGGGACCGTGCAAGGGCGCGGCGCGGCGAGTAAGGAGAGGCCGCCGTAGTGATAGACGGCACAGCGGCCTCAAGGGGGGAGCCTCACGTCGGACCACTCGACGCGCCGGCTGGCGAAGGACCGGACGTACGCTTCCCCCATCCGTGGTCAAGCCAGGTCAGTTCGCCTTCGGACTAATTCCCGAGCCTGAAGGGCGGATACCTGTCCGTGGTGAGCAGGGCGGCGTAGGCCGCGACCCTGAACCCCCACCTTCCTACGCCAACAACGAAGTCGAACATCCCCCTGGGATACCTTCCCGTGATCAGTATCGCCAGCCAGGCGATGAACGTGACGATGAGTGCGATCACCCCGAGGATTGCCAGCACCACGTAGTGAGGGATCGCCAACAGCCACTTGACGAGGGGCAGGAACCGGTTGAGGTCCTCGGAGGCGTTGGGATACGGGATATCGAGGTGGACTGCTTGCTCCTCATCCGTGGACGGGTATTCATCCCTTAGGAGGAACAGGAATGCGCCTACCCTGGCACTGAACCGCTGCAGCTCCAGGTTCCAGTCGAACCACCAGCGGGGGTACTTTTGCCTGAACAGGAGCATCAGCAGCGTGGCGGTCCAGATGATGCCGCCCGCAAACAGGGCCGAGAAGGTCTCATCGACTGCCGGGTCGCCGCTCGGAGAGTAGCCGCTGACGAGGGAGATCACCACGAGTATCGGGATGACGAGAACTATCCTGAAGAGTGCGCTCAGTCTGTTCCTGGGGCCATCGGGGTAGTCGATGCTGTACTGAACCGGGTACGCATCGCTTGCGCGGCCTTCCATCTCGTTCCTCCTATGAGGTCTAGGTCGAACCCCCGGTCAAACCCACCAAGGCGCCGCGTCGGGGTTGGGCCAAGGCTAACCTTGCGACCAATGGGGGACGTTACCAGTTCTCATCCGGACAAAACCAGCCGATTCGGCTGTGCGATTCGGCCTCCAACTGCTCGCATGCGGCCGTTGTGCGTTGGCTCTGCCAGGACCAGAAGCTCTCCCGCAGGTCGCGCGAATCTCGGTGCAGTGGCTAGGTGCGAACTGGCTCGGCATCGGCACCGCACCCGCGATCCCAACGCCGGCGCCAACAGGTGGGGAAGTTGTTGCTTCGGAGCGCGCTCGCTACCCCGCCGCTACCGCCGCTTCGACGACGCGCCCTTGCAGCGACCACGGACTCGTCTTGCTAATGCGCACGTCGACAAGCTCGCCGAGCGAGATCGCGGCATCGTCGGGCGCGTCGAAGAAGACGAGCTTGTCCGTGCGCGTACGCCCCTGCAGGCGGCCCTCCTTGTGGCCGTCGACCAGCACCTCTTGGACACTTCCCAGGAGCGCGTTGTTGATGTCGGTCAGGATGCGCTCCTGGAGCGATTCGATCTCGTGCAGTCGGCGCTGCTTCTCCTCCGCCGGCACGTCGTCCTCGAAGTGGCGCTGCGCATAGGTGTTGGGGCGCGTGGAGTACGCCGCCGCATGCACCTTGTCGAAGCGCAGGTCGCGCACCATCGAGAGCGTCTCCTCGAACTGCTCCTCCGTCTCGCCCGGGAAGCCCACGATGAGGTCGGTCACCATCGCCACGCCCGGAATCGTCGCGCGGATGCGGGCGACGAGGTCGCGGTACTCCGCGTTGGTGTAGCCGCGCCGCATGCGCTCCAGCACCTCGTCGCCGCCGGCCTGGAACGGCAGGTTGACGCACTCCATCACGCGCGGCAACCGCGCTATCGCCTCGATGATGCGCGCGCTCATGTCGTTGGGATGCGAGGTGAGGAAGCGGATCCGGCGCAGCTCCGGCACGCGGTCGTGGACGGCCTCGAGCAGATCGGCGAGGTCGGGGGCGTCCGGCAGGTCGTGGCCGTAGGAGTCGACGTTCTGGCCGAGCAGCGTGACCTCGCGTACGCCGCGAGCCGCCAGCATGCGGCACTCCGAGACCACCTCGTCGACGGGCCTTGAGGCCTCCCTGCCGCGGCGATAGGGGATGATGCAGAAGGTGCAGAACTTGTCACAGCCGTGGATGATGGGCACGTGCGTCGCCACCGCAGGCGCAGCGGGCACGTAGGGGCCGATGCACCCCTCCGTGTCGACCCCCATCCGCTCGCCGAGCAGTTCGACGAGGGGCTCGAAGCGCTGGGGCTGCATGAAGGCGTCGACGTACGGGAATCGCCTGCGCAGGTCGTCCTGCTTCGGCCCGACCATGCAGCCCATGAGGGCGAGCGTGCGCTCCTCCTTGGCCTGCCGCCACGGTTTGAGGCTGGTGAGCATTCCGACGACCCTGTCCTCAGCGTTCTGGCGAACGACGCACGAGTTGAGGACGATGACGTCGGCGTCCTTGGGCCGGAGGGTCTGGCGCAGGCCGAGCTGCTCCAACGCGGCGCCCATGCGCTCCGAGTCCGCCTTATTCATCTGGCACCCGACCGTCCAGATGTAGTACCCGGCCATGCCTGCCCCCGGGGGGATTCTGGGTCAAAGAATACGCTGACGGGCCATCACCGGGCAACGCGGCGGGGGAGGGCGCTCCTGCACGTGGTACAATGGACTCCGAGGCGCGTGATTCATTTCACAATCACGCGAGCACGTACGCCGTCCGACTCCTTGGCGCGAGGCGAGGCATGGCTATCGACACGAAGGGCATCCCGCTTGTTCCACGCACGGAGATGGAGCACAGCGAGTTCTGCCGCCCGAACGTCGACCTCCTTGCCAAGCCGCTCGCCGAGGAGATGGGCGCACAGGTGCGCTGGCAGAACATCCCCGATGAGTACGTCCACCTCGATGCCGCCGCGCTCGACGCGCGCATCGGTGCCGCGCGACAGGTCCTTGGCCGCCGCGCCGTCGTCCTCGGCCATCACTACCAGCGCGAGGAGGTCATTCGCTACGCCGACCTCCAGGGCGACTCCTTCAAGCTCTCGCAGCACGCCGCCGCACAGGAGGATGCAGCGTACATCGTCTTCTGCGGCGTCCACTTCATGGCGGAGACGGCCGACGTGCTCTCCGCCGACCACCAGCAGGTCATCCTGCCCAACCTGACGGCGGGCTGCTCCATGGCCGACATGGCCGGAACGGACGACGTGCTCGATTGCTGGGACGACCTCACCGCGCTGCTCGGCGAGGGTGCCACCACGCCGGTGACCTACATGAACTCGACCGCCGACATCAAGGCGCTGTGCGGGCGCAGCGGCGGCATCGTCTGCACCTCTTCCAACGCGCGCGCCATGATGGAGTGGGCGTTCGAGCAGCGCCCCAGGGTGCTCTTCTTGCCCGATGAGCACCTTGGCCGCAACACCGCCCTCGACCTGGGCATCGACGAGCGGGACATCGTCGTCTGGCACCCGTGGAAGCGCTTGGGAGGGCTGACCGCGGAGGAACTGAGCGCGGCCAGGGTCATCCTGTGGCGCGGCCACTGCGCCGTCCACACGCGCTTCAAGGTGCACCAGATAGAGGCGGCCCGCGCCCAATTCCCTGAAGTCAACGCCATCGTCCACCCCGAGTGCACGCACGAGGTCGTCGCCGCAGCCGACCTCAACGGCTCCACCGAGCGCATCATCGCGGCGGTCAACGCCGCGCCGTCCGGCTCTGTCTGGGCGGTCGGCACCGAGATCAACCTCGTCCACCGCCTCCAGGCCAACAATCCCGACAAGACCGTCTTCTGCCTCGACCCGGTGGTCTGCCCCTGCTCGACGATGTACCGCATCCACCCCGCCTACGTCGCGTGGGTGCTGGAGGAGCTGGTCGCCGGCAATGCGGTCAACGTCATCAGCGTCGACCCGCAGACGAGGGAGCAGGCGCGCACGGCGCTCCAGCGGATGCTCGACGTGACGGCCGAACGCACGCGCGCAGCCGCCCGCGACTAGCGAGGGGCGATCCCATGCAACTCCACCGCTGGCACGGCACCATTCGGCTCATCCAGCAGGCGCTCGCCGAGGATGAGGCCGCCGCCGATGCAACGTCCGGCCTTCTCCCCGATGACCTCGATGGCCGCGCGGCGATGGTCGCGAAGGAACCGGGCGTCATCGCAGGCACCGCCATCGCGCTTGAGGTCTTCCGGCAGGTCGACGATTCGCTCGATTGCGCCGCCGACGCGCACGACGGGGCGTGGGTCGAGCCGGGCGAGCGTGTCGCCTCCATATCGGGGCGCCTGTCGTCCATCCTGCGCGCCGAGCGGACGGCGCTCAACTTCGCGCAGCGCCTCTCCGGCATCGCCACCTCGGCGCGGGCGTACGCCGACGCGGTCGCCGGTACGGGCGCGACCCTCATCGACACGCGCAAGACGCTCCCCGGCTGGCGGCTGCTGGACAAGTACGCCGTGCGCATGGGGGGTGGCCACAACCACCGCATGAGCCTCGCGGACGGCGTGCTGGTCAAGGACAACCACATCGCCGCCGCAGCAACCCTGGGCGAGACCATCGCCGACCTCGTAGCGAGGGCGCGGAACACCGCGCCGCACACCGTGCGCGTCGAAGTGGAGTGCGACACGATCGAGCAGGTGCGCGAGGCGCTCGATGCGGGCGCGGACATCGTGATGCTCGACAACATGACGCTGGAGCAGATGCGCGAGGGCGTGGCGCTCTGCAAGGGCCGCGCCCTCACCGAGGCGTCCGGAGGCGTCACGTTGGAGACGGTGCGCGCCATCGCCGAAACGGGGGTGGACCTCGTCTCCTCCGGGGCCATCACCCACTCCGTCCGGGCCCTCGATATCGCGCTCGACGTAACGCCCGCCGGCGCCGCCTAGCTCCTAGGAGCCGCCCGCTCCCGCCTCACCGCATCCCATCCAGGAATGCGCCGAGCGTTGCGAGGAACGCGCCGGGGTTCTCGTCGAGGCACCAGTGGCCGCCGTTGGGCACCTCCACCATCGCGCTGTGGGGGATGGCCGCGGCCATGCGCTCGGCAACGTCGCGGCGCAGCAGCGGCGATTCGGCGCCGCGCACGATCAGCGTGTGCACGCCGATGCGCGGCAGCGTTGCCCACGCATCCGGGCGCTCGTACTGCAGGATGACCTGCCTGTCGCGCTTCCAGATGCGCTGGCCCCCATCGCCGTGCGGGTTGGTCATCACCTCCGCAAGGTGGCGAAGCAGCGCGCCGTCCGCGCCCGGCTCTCGCGAGCGCAGCCGCTCCACGACCGCATCGAGGTCGTCCCAGACGTCCCCCTCCTCGCGGTAGCGGACGAACATGTTGCCGGAGCCGGGGTTCACGGCGTCGGGGTCCATGTCGACGATGACGAGGCCAGCGACGCGCGAGGGGTCGTTGGCGGTGTGGCTGAAGGCGTACTTGCCGCCCGCCGAGTGGCCGACGAGCACCGCGTCGCGCACGTCCAGCGCCTCCAGCAGATCGCCGACCTCGCCCACGTAGTTCTCGAACTGGTAGTGCCCCGGCACCCACTCGCTGTCGCCGTGACCGCGCGCGTCGAGCGCGTAGACGCGGAAGCGCGACGCGAGCGCAGCGGCGACATGGTCCCAGTTGCGCGCGGTGTCCTGCAGGCCGTGGAGGAGCACGACCGCTCGTCCATCGCCGCCCCAATCGACGTAGTGCAGCCGTGCGCCCCGGGCGCTCAGGTGGTGGTCGGTCGGTGTGCGCTCGCTCGTCATGCGCCGCTCACCATGCGGTCGACGCGCAACAGCGCCTGGCCGAGGATGCGCGCGCCGAGCACGATGTCGTCGAGGTCTGCCCACTCCTCGGGGCAGTGGCTCTTGCCGTCCCTGCAGCGGATGAAGACCATCCCCGCCGGCGCGACCGGAGCGAGGCGCGCGGCGTCATGCGATGCGCGGCTCGGCAGGCGGCGCTCCGGCAGTCCGAGGTCGCGCAGCGCGCCGGCCACGGCGTCCTGCATGTGCTGCGGCAGCGGGACGGGCTGCTCCACGTGCTGCCACTCGATGGTGTGGCCGAGGCCGCGCCGGTCTGCGATGGCGCGCAGCTCCTCATCCACGGAGCGCTGCGCGATGGCCAGCGCCTCGCTGTCGGTCGAGCGCACCTCGACGCTCATGTCCACCCGGCCGGGGATGACGTTGACCATGTTGGGGCTGACGCTCAGCCAGCCGACGGTGCCCACGCTCTCCTCGACGATGCCCGGGGCGCTGGCGATGCGTTCGACGGCCAGCACCAGCTCGGCCGCGCCCGCGAGCGCGTCCTTGCGATCCGGCATGGGCGTTGCGCCTGCGTGGTCGGCCGCGCCCTCCAGCGAAACGCGCGCGCGGCAGGGAGCGGCGATGGTGGTGACGACGCCTGCGGCCAGCCCCTCGCGCTCCAGCACGGCGCCCTGCTCGATGTGCAGTTCGAGGTAGCCGGCGATCTGGCCGAGCGGGCGCTGGGCGCGCTCAGCGTTCGCCGCGTCGCCGCCCAGCGTATCGAGCGCGTCCGACAGCCGCTCGCCGAACGGCGTCATCGGATCGGCGAGGTGCGACGACGTGACGCTGCCTGCCATGATGCGGCTGCCGAGCGGCGTGAGGTTGAAGATGGTCGGCTCCTCGCACGTGAAGTCGACCAGCTCCAGCGGCAAGGAAAGGTCGATGCCGGCCTCATTCAAGCAGCGTGTGACCTCGAGCGCGCCCAGCACGCCGACGATGCCGTCGAATCGTCCGCCCGCCTCGACCGTGTCGGTGTGGGAGCCCATCATGAGGACGCGCTCGCCCTCGCCGCCGCGCCTGCCAATGAGGTTGGATGCGGCGTCATTGCGGACCTCGAGACCGGCGTCGTGGAAGCGCTCGGCGAGCCAGCCGCGCGCCTCGAGGTACTGCGGGCTGAACGCGCGGCGAGTCCACGGCAACCCGGGGTCGGTGAAGCGCTCGAGTGCAAGCAGGTCGGCCTGGATGCGCTCCGGCTGTATGGCTAGGTCGGGCAGGCCGGCGGCCACGGTCATCCTCCGTCGTCGATTGGCTGTGGGGCGGTAGGCTATCATGCCCAACGGCGGGACGCGCTCTCCAAGGAGCGCGTCCTTGTGTGATGCATGAATGCTGACTGGATAGTCCTCGGCCTCGTGAGCTCCGTCGGCTTTGCCGTCGTCACGACGTTGGACAAGCGGCTGCTGATTCGCCACTTCCACGACGTGCGCGTGTTCAACGTGCTGGTGGGCGTGACGCAGAGCTGCGTCGCCGTGCTGATCCTGGCGATTGGCGTTGCGCTGTTCGGCCTGGGGCCGGCGCGCGCCGTGCTGCTGGCACTGGCCTCGGGTGTGCTCTTCGGGGTGAGCCTCTCGCTCTTCTTCTACGCGCTGAGCCGCACCGACGTTTCGCGCGCGACGCCGATCTGGCTGTCGTCGCCCATCTTCGCGGCGGTGCTCGCGCTGCTGTTCCTGGGCGACGAGATCACCGGCCTGCAGTGGGCGGCCATCTTCCTGGTCGTGGCGGGGGCGATCCTGGTGAGCTACAGCCCGGCGCGCGCCAACCGCGGCTTCCTGGAGGCACCCGTCGTGCTCGCCCTCGTCGTGGCGGCGATCGTGCAGGCGGTCGCGTTCGTCGTGAACAAGGAGGCGAGCGACGAGCTGCACGTGTGGGTGAACAACGGTTGGCGCTCGATGGGGTTCGGCGTCGGCATCATCTCGCTCAACATCTCGCGCCGGAGAGTGCGCGACGCGTGGGCGCAGCGCACGAACCCCCGCGGGGTGGGGCTGCTGGTGCTCACCGAGGGGCTGCTCGCCCCGCTATCCGGCCTGGCGCTGGTCGCCTCCATCACCCTGGGTCCCATCGCGCTGGCCTCGGCGGTCACCTCGACGCGGCCGCTGTTCCTGCTGGCGATCAGCACCGCGCTCAGCACGCGCTACTGGCAGATCCTCAACGAGCCGCTTGACCGCGACACGCTCGCCCTCAAGGCCCTCTCGACCATCCTCATCGTCGGCGGCACCAGCGCGCTGGCGGTGTTCTAGCAGTAGACGGATGCGCCAATCCTTCAGGAGGACGCCCCTTGGCCTACGATGAGCGTCTAGCCGCGCGCGTCCTGGACATGCTCAGCGCGGAGCCATCGCTCGTGCAGAAGAGGATGTTCGGCGGCGCCGCGTTCATGCTGCAGGGCAACCTCGCCTGCGGCGTCATCGGTGACAGCCTCATCGTCCGCGTTCCGAAGGAGGAGTACCCGGCCCTGCTCGCGAGGCCCCACGTCCGTGAGATGGACTTTAGCGGCCGGCCGATGCGCGGCTGGGTGGTGGTCGGCCCGGAGGCAACGGCCGACGACGCCTCACTCCGCGATTGGGTTGCCGCCGGCGTTGCCCGCGCCTTGAGCCTCCCGCCCAAGTAGCTGGCTAGCTTCCCCGCACCTCTGCCCGCTCCCTCCTTGGGGGGCGTGCCCACAGCAGCAACCCGGCCACGACGACCATGATGCCCACCGCGAGCCAGAAGCCGCTGACGTACGAGCCGCCGGACGCATCGTACAGCAGGGCTATCGTCGGCGGGCCCAGCCCAAAGCCGATCATGGTCACGGGGAAGACGAAGCCCCGGATGCTACCCAGGAATGAGCGGCCGAAGTACTCCGCCCACAGCACCGTCTGGAGCGTCACGCTGCTCCCGCCGCCAATCCCGAAGATCATCGACGAGATGATGGCCGCCGGCGCATTCACCCACGTGATGGTGGCGGCGATGGCGAAGACCTGTATGACGCAGGCGGCCGCCGCAATCATGCGCGACGGCACGCGTCGCACCAGGATGCCCGAGCCCATCGCCCCGAACCCGAATGCGAAGGAGTCGAGCGCGTACCCTGCCGAGATAACCCCTCCGCCCAGCTCCGCATCGTCCCACAGCCCCGCGCGGTTGACGATGACGCCGGCGACGGCGAAGTTCAGCATCGCGTAGGCTGCCACCAGCTTCCAAAGCGCCGACGTCCGCAGCGCCTCGCGCAGCGTCCACTGCCACCCCTCGTCCGTCACCGTCGCGCTCCGCGCCCGCTCCGTCTCCGCGCCGTCGGGAAGCAGCCCCATGTCCTCGGGCTGGCGGCGCATGAATATGAGCGCGAGCGGAACGGCGCCCGCCCCGATGATCAGCGCCGACACCGCGAAGGCGCCCCGCCAGTCCAGCGTGTCGATGAGGTACTGGTGCAGGATCGAGTACAGGATGCCGCCGGCGGCGATGCCGATGCCGATGACGCCAATGGCCTGCCCGCGCAACCGCGTGAACCACTTGGCCACCGGCACCGCCGTCAGCACGTGCCCCGGCGCGCTGAAGTCGACCGCGCCAAGCACGAAGAAGAGCGCCAGCACGACGCCGTAGGAGGGCGCGCGGCTGATACCGAACAGCGTCGCCGCCGCCAGGGCTGCGGCAAGCGCCAGCAGGATGCGCGCACCGTGCCGGTCCACGAGCGGCCCCAGCAACAGGCTCACGCCGCTGTTGGCCGCGAGCCGCGCGGTCGGCAGCCAGCCGATGAGCCCGCGCGAGACGCCGAGGTCCGTCGACATCGGTACGACGAAAAGGCCAAAGGTGAAGCCGGCGAGGCCGTTGCCGAGCGTGGTGATGAGCGTCACCGCGATGACGACGTACCAGCCGTAGAAGAGGCCCCTGCGCCGCACGGTCAGGTCGTGCAGCCCCGCGCCGAAGCGTCGATGACCGCCTCAACCACCCCGTTGCGCACGCCGACGTAGTGTTCCCAGCGGTTCATCGTCACGTCCTGCTGGTGCGTGATGAGGAAGTAGCGCTCTCCCACCCGCAGCGGCATCGGCCCTTCGGAGGTAAGCACCGTCGCGTCCGCGGCCAGTTCCGCGCGCACGCCCTCCAATCCCTCCGGCGTCGGTGGGCCGTTGGGTGCCCCGATCGCGTCGATGCCGATGTCCCCGATCGCCGTGTGCGCATCCGGGCGGCTGATGACCGTGCCCATGATGCGGGCGGCGTAGCGGAACTCGTCCATGTAGGTGTACGGCTCCTCCATGACGATGTAGGTGCCGCCCTCGATCTCGGTCACCCCGGGCAATGTCGCCGCGACGTCGTAGGTCCACGATTCGCCGGTCGAGACGATGTCGACGGGCATCCCAGCGGCCTCGATGGCGCGCGCCACCTCGAGCACGAGGCCCATGAAGCGCGCGCCCTGCTCGAAGCGCTCCTCGCGGGTCGGGCGCGCCGTCTGCGGCACCTGGTGGCTCATCAGCCCGCGAAAGCGCAGCCCCGGCGTGCCTGCGATGAGCTTCGCGAGCGCGACCCCTTGCTCGACGGCGCGAATGCCGCCGCGCCGCATCATCGTATCGACTTCGACCACGACGCCAAGCGTGGCATCGAGCGCGGCTGCGCCCTCCGAGAGGCGGCGCACCTGCTCCTCATCGTCGACCGCCACGGTCACGTCGGCGCGCCTGGCGAGCGACGCGAGGCGGCGCACCTTTTCCGGCGCAACCACCTGGTTTGCCACGAGCACGTCGGGTACGCCTGCCTCGACGAATACCTCCGCCTCCGAGACCTTGGCCGCGCACACGCCCCCGACCGTGCCTCCCGCGTTGATCTGCATCCACGCAATCTGCGGCGACTTGTGGTTCTTGACGTGCGGCCGGAGCTTGACCTCCGTGCCGCGGTAGTGCGTGGCGATGACCCCGATGTTGTGCTCCAGCGCATCCAGGTCGAGCAGCAGCACAGGGGTGTCGAGCCCTTCGATGGGCTCGCCCGGCGTCGGCCTGTAGGTTGCAGCCATGGCTCCTCTACTCCGTAAGACTTACGCGAATGCTCCGCGCGCGCCAACGTCCCACACCTCTGCCACGACGCCGTCGCGCGCGGCATAGACGACGTCGTGCAGCGTGAAGAGCGTGGCCGCGTCCGCAGGTACGAGCCACACCCTGTCGCCGATGCCGAGATCCAGCGGCGAGCCGCCGGCGCCATCGAGCATGCCGTGCTCCGCGCTATTGGCGGCGGCAACGAGGTCGTTGCGCCCGTAGGGGAGCGGCTGGCCGTGATCGCGCCCGATGGCCTTCTGGCCGCAGTCGGTGATGGCGCGCGACGGCTCGGGAAGGCCGTTGACCGTCGCAAGGACGCGCACCGCATGGCGGAGGGCGGGGCAGTGGGGCGCGTGGCGCGCGTCCAGCAGCCCGTATCCGCCGGCGCGCACCTCCGTCACCCCCTCGACCGCGCCGACCGCTTCGTACTCGTGCGTGCTGTCGCCAAACGAGGCGACCTCGACCGGCAGGCCCGCCTCCTCGATGGCCCGACGCGTCGCGGCAAGGCGCGCCGCCGCGTCGACGCTGCTTTCGTTGAGCGGGCGCCCCCTGCTCAGCACGCCGCCGAACACGAGCCCGGGCGCGTCGTCGACGGCGCGCGCGAGGGCTGCGGCGTCCTCCGGCGCGGCGCCGCCTCCACGGGATTGCGTGCGCACGCTGACCAGCACGTCCAAGCGAACGCCCGCCGACGCGCAGGCCTCCGACAGCACGCGCACGCACTCGTCCGAGTCGGCGACGGCGCTGATGCGCGTTCCGCGCGCCAGCGCGGCGAGGCGTGCCGCCTTGCGCGCCGTGACGACCGGCTGCGTGAGCCGTATGTCGTCGATGCCAGCCTGCGCGAACACCTCCGCCTCTCCGACCGTGGCGACCGCGATGCCCGGCGCCGCGCCGTCGACGGCGAGCTGCAGGTGCGCAATGGCCGGCGTCTTGTGCGCGTGGGCGTTTGGGCGCAGGCGCACGGGCCCGTCGCGGAAAGGAGCGTGGGCCGCCTCGAGGTTGTGCGCGAGGTCGTCGAGGTCGATGACGACGGCGGGCGTGTCGAGTTGGTCGACGGGCGTGCCCGGCGCTTTCAGCAGTGGGCGCTCCATCAGTAGGTTCGCGAGCCCGCGCGCGTGGCGACCTGGCCGGGCAGCGCCCCCGTGGGCGCACCGCCCTCCACCACCGTCACCCCGTTCACCAGCACGCGGTCGATGCCCACCGGCTCGAGCAGCGGTTCGTCCCACGTCGAGCGGTCTGAGACGGTGTCGGGGTCAAAGATGACGATGTCGGCATGGTAACCCTGCGCGATGCGCCCGCGGCCGGCCACGCCGAATCGCTCCGCGGGCTTGGCCGCCATCTTGTGGACGGCCTCTTCAAGCGAGAGGTGGCCCCTTTCGCGGACGCACAGGCGCAGGACGCGCGCATGGCACCCGAACGCGCGCGGGTGCGGGTGCGGACCATGGTAGATGCCGTCGCTGGCCACCATCATCATCGGGTGCATGGCCGTCTTGCGGATCATCTCGTCATGCACCTCGGGTCCGCCCGGGCGGTGGTTGACGGTGAGCGTGTAGGGCTGCTCCTCGTCCAGCATCCGCATCGCGAAGTCGCCCAGCGACTCGCCCGACTCCGCAGCCGCCTCCTCGACGCTCATGCCGACGTAGCGGCCGGTCTGGTTGGCGGAGATGACCTGCCGCGCCCCCGCGGCGTAGTTCTCCGAGAGCACGCGCTCGAGGTGGTCGCGCATCCGTCGGCGCGCGTCCTCATCCTTGAGGCGGGCGCGTATCCCCGGCTCGCCGCCTTGCTGCGCCCATGCGGGCAGGGAGAACTGCGGGAAGTGCGTCGAGCCCGCGGGGTACATGTACGACTCGAACGACAGGTCGCAGACCTGTGCCGCCTCCTCGAGCAGGGGCTCGGAGACCTCGTTCACATACTCGTGTGCGACGTGCATCTTGGCCCGGGTGCTTCGGCCGATCTCCAGCGTCTCGCGCCAGGCTCCCTCGCGCCCCAGGATGTTGTTGCGGATGTGCGCGTTGTAGGTGCCGCCGTACTCCGCTACCACCCTGGTCAGTTCCGCCAGTTCGCTCGTCGGCGCATACGCAGAGGGCTGGTAGTCGAGGCCCAGGCTCATGCCGACGGCGCCGGCCTCCATCCACGCGCGCAGTGCCTCCTTCTGCGCCTCCAGCTCCTCGCGCGTTGCAGGCCGCCCCGCCCAGCCCATCGCGCCGAGGCGGATCGCGCAGTGGGGCGCCTGCGGCACGACGTTCGCCGGCGAGCGCCCGGGGAACAGCGACAGGTACGCCTCCGGAGTCGGCCAATCGACCACGAGGTCGGCCTCGCCGTAGCAGAACGCCGTCGTCTCCCAGAGCTGTTGCGCGATCTCCCTGGGCAAGCGCGCCCACCCGAAGCCGTCGGGCGCCGTGAAGTGCGTGGTCACGCCCTGTAGGACGCCGCCGTAGCGGTGTCCCCAGCCGAGCAGGGCGATCTCCGAGTGCGCGTGCGTGTCGACGAATCCCGGCGCAACCACGCGCCCTGCGGCCTCGACGATCTGCGGCGCAGTGGCGCCGCCCAGGTCGCCCACCGCCTCGATGCGCCCGGCCGCTATGCCGACGTCCCCGCCAAAGCGCTCCTCGCCGCTCCCATCCACCACCACCCCGCCGCGAATGACCACGTCGAACTGCAAGATGATGCCTCCTGGCCCAGGGGGCTCATTATAGGGGACGGGCGCCTACCCTAGCCCTCGTGCAGCGGAGAGGACCCCTTCCGCGCCGGCCTCACGCGCATCCACCCGCAATGCTAGGCTTGCGGCGTCGCAGGGAGGTGCGTCATGCAGGAGATCCGGATAGACCGCTCCAGGTCGCTCATCGAGGAGCCGGAAAAGGGGCACAACCGCTTTCACCCCGACATCCCGCCCGTCGTCGAGGCCGAGGAGGGCGAGGAGGTGATCATCGAGACGCGCTCGGCGGACGATCGGCACCTGACGCCCCGGAGCACCTCGGACGACCTGATGGGCGCCGACTCGAGGCGCCCGCACCCGCTGACCGGCCCCGTCTACGTCAAGGGCGCTGAGCCGGGCGATCTGCTGGAGGTCGAGTTCCTCGACATCATTCCCGGCGATTGGGCGTTCACCGGCATCCGCCCCGGCAGGGGCTACCTGCGCGACTACTTCGACGAGCCGTTCCTCGCCATCTGGTCGCTGCGCGACGGGTGGGCGACCTCGGAGCAGATCCCGGGCGTGCGCGTGCCCGGGGCCCCGTTCATGGGCGTCTCCGCCGTCGCGCCCTCGCGTGCGCAGCTCGAGGCGTGGACCGCGCGCGAAGCGGCGCTCGCCGCCGAGGGAGGAGTCGTCGCACTGCCCGACCCTGGAGCGGCGGTACCGTCGGCGGAGCCCATTGCAAGCGAGGGGCTGCGGACGATTCCACCGCGCGAGAACGGCGGCAACATGGACGTCAAGCAGCTGACCAGGGGCGCCCACCTGTTCCTGCCCGTCGCGGTGCCCGGTGCGCTGTTCTCGACGGGCGACGCGCACTTCGCGCAGGGCGACGGCGAGGTCTGCCTGCAGGCGGTGGAGATGGACGGGACGGCAGCGGTGCGCTTCAGGGTGCACAAGGGCGAGGCGGCGCGCCGCAACCTGCGCTGGCCCTACTTCGCCCAGCCCGACTACTTCACCGACCCGCGGTTCGCGGTGCCGCGCCGCTTCGTCGCCACCATGGGGATGCCGATTCGCCGCGATGGCTCGAATGCGAACGAGGACCTGAACTGGGCGTGCACCAACGCGCTGCTGCAGATGATCGACCTGCTGGGCGAGCGCGGCTTCTCGCAGCCCCAGGCCTACGCCATCTGCAGCGTCGCCGTCGACCTCAAGGTAAGCCAGGTCGTCGACTCGCCCAACTTCATCGTGACGGCGGTGCTTCCGGAAGAGGTGGTGGGGGAATAGGGTCGCGAAGTCTGCTCTTACGGCGCCATTGGCGTGAAGGGCAGGAGGTGTTGCGCGCCCTCGCGCAGCACCTCCCTGGAGGCCGCGATGAGCGCGTCGAAAAGCGGGTGGGGGGCGCCGGGGCGGGAGAGGAACTCGGGGTGGAACTGCACGCCCACCATGTAGGGATGCTTCGCCTGCTCCACTATCTCCACCAGCCGCCCGTCCGGCGATAGGCCGGAGGCCAGCAGGCCGCTGTCGTGCGCCGCCTCGCGGTAGGCGTTGTTGAACTCGAAGCGGTGGCGGTGGCGCTCCTCGATCAGCGAGCGGCTCTCGTAGGCCGCCCCCGCCTTGCTGCCCTTCAACAGGCGGCAGGGGTACACGCCGAGGCGCATCGTGCCGCCCATGTCGCTCACGTCCCGCTGGTCCGGCATCAGGTCGATGACCGGGTTGGGCGTCTCCTCGTCGAACTCCGTCGAGTTGGCGTTCGGCAGCTTGAGGACGGATCGCGCGTGCTCGATGACCATGACCTGCATGCCCAGGCACAGGCCGAGGTAGGGGATGCGCAGCGTGCGCGCGTACCGCGCCGTCTCGACCATGCCCTCGATGCCGCGCGATCCGAATCCGCCGGGTACGACGATGCCCGATGCGCGCTCGAGCAGCGCGTCGGGTCCGACGCGCTCGACCTCCTCCGCATGCACCCAATCGACCTCGACGTCGACGCCGTGGGTGAGGCCTGCGTGGCGCAGCGCCTCGCGCACCGAGATGTAGGCGTCGGGCAGGTCGGTGTATTTGCCGACGACGGCGATGGGCAGCGTGCGCTTCTCCTCCTGCATCCTGCCGACCATGCGCCGCCATCCCGAAAAGTCGCCGTTGCCGGCATGCAGTCCGAACTCGCGCACCAGCAAATCGCCCAGGCCCGCGTCCTCCAGGATCAGCGGCACCTCGTAGATGTTGTCGACGGTGGTCAGCGGGAAGACGGCGTCGCGCGGGACGTCGCAGAACATCGACAGCTTGTCCTTGATGTCGTCGGGGATGGGCTGGTCGGCGCGGCAGATGATGGCATCGGGCTGGACGCCGAGCGCGCGCAGTTCCTTGACGGAGTGCTGCGTCGGCTTGGTCTTGAGCTCGCCCGTGGCCTGGATGTAGGGGAGCAGGGTGACGTGGACGTAGAAGACGTTGCTGCGCCCCACCTCGCCGCGCATCTGGCGGATGGCCTCGAGGAAGGGCTGCCCCTCGATGTCGCCTACCGTGCCGCCGACCTCGACGACGATGACCTCGGGCTTGGCGTGCTCGGCGAGGCCGAGCATGAACTCCTTGATGGCGTTGGTGACGTGCGGCACGGCCTGGATCGTCCCGCCCAGGTAGTCACCGCGCCGCTCCTTGCCGATGACCTCCGTGTAGATCTGCCCGGCGGTCACGTTCGACATCCGCGTTAGCTCCACGTCGATGAAGCGCTCGTAGTGGCCAAGGTCCAGGTCGGTCTCCGAGCCGTCGGCGGTGACGAACACCTCGCCGTGCTGGTACGGGGACATGGTGCCGGGGTCGAAGTTGAGGTAGGGGTCGAGCTTTTGGAGGGAGACGCTGATGCCGCGGCTCTTGAGGATGCGGCCGATCGATGCGACGGCGATGCCCTTCCCGACCGAGCTGACGACGCCGCCGGTGACAAAGATGTAGTGCGTCATAGCCCGGGCCCGCCTCGTGCCGCGCGCAGGGCAGCGCCGCGGCAGGCGTGGCTAGGCCTTCGGAGCGTCGTCCCCACTCGTACCGCCGCGCGACTCTTTGAGGAACTCCTCGAAGGCCTGCACGGCCTCCTCGGGATTGGGCATCTCGCCGCCTACCTCTGCGCCGGTGCCGGGGCTCGGAGGCGCCGCGGCGCCGTTGCCCCTGCGGTTGTCCCACTGCGCCTCGAGGCGCTCGATGTAGTCGACGACGCCCGGCTCGTTGCTCAACGCCTGCTGGACGCGCCGCTCGAAGTTCGCCCCCTGCGAGTAGAGCTGCTCGACATCGATGTCGACGTGCAGCAGCCGCTCGACGGCCTGGAGCAGATGCAGGCTCACCTTGGGGTTGGGGGAGACCTGGAGGTAGTGCGGCGTATGCCCCCAGATGCTGATCGAGGGGATATCCGCCCTGCGGAACGTGTCCATCAGAACGCCCGTTATGCCCGTCGGGCCGGTGTAGCGCGAGCGGCGCACCTCCACGCCCTGGAGCATCCGCTGCAGCTCAGGGCTGGTGGCCGTGCCGGTGACGCGCGTCTCGCGCGTGTGCGGGACCGCATCCAGCAGTGCGCCGAGGTGGACGACTTGCGAGACGCCGATGTCGCGGAGCACCGCGACCATCGACTCGGAGAAGGTGCGCCACCTCAGGCTCGGCTCGACGCCGACGAAGATGACCATATCCTCGGCCTCACCGCTACTGCTGCGATGGTAGTAGAACTCGTTCGCTGGCCACGTGATGCGGCGCGTGCCGTCGGGGTCGAAGCCCGTGTGTGGGCGCACCTGCGTGAAGTCGTAGAAATCTTCGGGGTCTATCTCGGCGAACTTGGTGGCCTCGAGCCGCTTGACCAGGTACTGGAGCGCATGCGTCGCCGACTCCGCGGCGTCGGACCAACCCGCGAACGCGTAGAGGAAGATGGGGGAACGCGCTTCCGTCGGCTCGTGGTACTTCAGGAACTGCATGAGCCTCACCCGGCGTCATTGTAGCACTAGCAGAGGCGTTGCTACACCCCTGGTGCGCACGTTGCATTGGCGGTGCCGCGCGCTAAAACACATTGTTGACCGACAACGTTGCTTTGTCGGCTGCGCCGCACTACCATCATCGGTGAACAGGCACGAACGGAGGGTGCGCGTGCGCGTGCCGATGAAGGTGGACTACGGCGTCCGTGCGCTGGTCGATCTGGCCAGGACGAGCGTCGCGGGCCCCGTGCGCACGACGGACATCGCGGCGCGCCAGCACATCCCCGAACCCTACCTTGACCAGGTGCTGACGACGCTGAACAAGTTCGGCTTCATCCGCAGCCGGCGCGGGCCGCGGGGCGGCCACGTCCTCGCGCGCCCCGCCGCCGACATCACGCTCAGCGAGATCGTCGCGACGCTGGAGGGGCGCGTGGCGCCGCTCGACTGCATCGTCGACGCGGACGAGTGCACGCTGTCCGGCTCGTGTACGCAGCGCGCCATCTGGCGCGACGTGGAGGATGCGATAGCCGCCGTCCTGCTGGCCACGACCGTGCAAGACCTCGCATTTCCGCCGCAGCCCGTTGCCGTGGCGCCCACCGGCTAGCGCGCTCCCCCGCCAGCCCCCCGTTTGCCGCTCGGGGAGGGGGTCAAGTAAAGTAGTCTTTCGGTTAGGCGTTGCGTGAGAGACGCGCGACGGAATGGAGAGGGAAGCCATGACGACAGGGCCATCGCTGACTCCTGAGCAGGTGCGCCGCTACAGCCGCCACATCATCATGCCCCAGATCGGCTCGCGGGGCCAGCGCACGCTCATCGACTCCAAGGTGCTGATCATCGGCGCCGGGGGACTTGGCGGGCCAGTCGCCCTCTACCTTGCGCTCGCGGGCGTCGGTACCATCGGCCTCGTCGACTTCGACGTCGTCGACCTCAGCAACCTCCAGCGACAGGTGCTGCACAACGCCGAGACCGTGGGCCTCTCCAAGCTGGAGTCGGCCAAGCAGACGCTCCGGCGCTACAACCCCGACGTCAACGTCGTCGCGCACGAGTTCGCCATCAACTCAGAGAACGCGATGGAGTTGATGCGCGACTACGACGTCATCGTCAACGGCGCCGACAACTTCGCGACGCGCTACCTCGTGAACGACGCCGCCTACCTGAGCGGCAAGCCGCTGGTGGACGGCTCGATCCTGATCTTCGACGGGCAGGTGACGACCTACCTGCCCGGGCAGGGATGCTACCGCTGCCTGTTCCCGTCGCCGCCGCCGCCCGGGATGGTGCCCAACTGCGCCGAGGCGGGCGTCCTGGGCGCGCTGACCGGCACGATCGGCAGCCTGCAGGCGACCGAGGTGGTCAAGGTGCTGCTGGATATCGGCGAGCTGCTCACGGGCCGCCTACTGCTGGTCGACGCGCTCAACATGGAGTTCCGCATGGTCAAGACGCGGCGCGACCAGAACTGCCCCCTCTGCGGCGATAGCCCGACGGTGACGGAGCTCATCGACTACGAGGTCTTCTGCGGTCTGGCGCCGGCGAACGAGGCTGCGGACACGGTGGCCGCGGGCTAGTATCCCCACCGCCGCATGCACAGCGCCACCATCGTCGATGCCATCGGCAACACGCCGCTCGTCGAGGCGCCGTCGCTGAGCCCCCGGCCCGGCGTCCGTCTCTTCGCCAAGCTGGAAGGGCACAACCCCACCGGCAGCGTCAAGGACCGCATCGCGCGCGCCATGCTGGCCAGCGCCGTTGACGAGGGGGTGCTGGCGGAGGGCAAGGCGCTCCTCGAGCCGACCTCCGGCAACACGGGCATCTCGCTCGCCATGATCGCGCAGCGGCTCGGCTATCCCTTTACCGCCGTCATGCCGGAGAACGTTGGGCCTGAGCGCACCGAGCTGCTGCAGGCCTACGGCGCCGAGGTCGTCTACTCGCCGGGGGAGGGCGGCACGAACGGCTCCATCGAGATGGCGCAGCAGATGGCGCGGGACGAGCGCTACGTGATGCTCTACCAGTACGGCAACGGGGCCAACCCGCGCGCCCACTACGAGACGACGGGCCCCGAGATTCTGCGCGACCTGCCCACGGTGACCCACTTCGTGGCGGGGCTCGGAACCGGCGGCACCCTGATGGGCGTGGGGCGCCGGCTGAAGGAGCACGACCCCGACATCCACGTCATCGCCGCCGCGCCGGAGCCCGACGACCGCATCCAGGGGTTGCGAGCGCTCGAGGAGGGCTTCATCCCGCCCATCCTCGACCTATCGCTGCTCGATGCGCGGCTGATGGTCTCCAGCGAGGAGTCGTTTCGCATGACGGCGGCGCTGATGCACCGCGAGGGAATATTCGCCGGCGTATCGTCGGGCGCCGTGGCCGCCGCCGCCATCCGCATCGCCGCACGCGTCGAGGGCGATGCCGACATCGTCATGCTCTGCGCCGACAGCGGTTGGAAGTACCTGAGCACCGGCCTCTGGACGCGCGACTACGCCGACCTGGAGGCGTCGGTCGGGGGGAAGATCTGGTGGTAGGCGCACCGCGCATGAGCGCCCCTCCACGCCCCGGCGCGCTCGCCGTGCGCGTCGTCTGCCGCGGCGGCCGCCCTGCGCCCGCGCTCATCGACTGCCTCGAGCGCGACGGCATCGACTACGTGGCGAGCGACCCGGAGGCCGATGTGCCGGCGGGCGGGGCCGACTGCGTCCTGCTCGATGCGCTTGACGCGGGCATCCCCGCGGACGAAGCGCCGTTCGTCGGGGCGTCGCGCTCGCGCGTGCCCGTCCTCGCCGTCCTCGCGCCGTCGCAGCTAGACGCCGCACCCGGCGCGCAGGCGGCCGACGTCATCGTCTGCCCGTGGCACCCGGGCGAGCTGGCGCTGCGCGTGGAACGCCTCAAGGCGGCGGCCGTGCCGGACGAGGCGCCGGGCATCATCCGCGTCGACGACCTGGTCATCGACACCAACCGCTACGACGTCTTCTTGGCCGGCCGGCCGGTGCTGCTGACCTTCAAGGAGTATGAGTTGCTGAAGGTGCTGGCCGCGAATCCGGGCCGCGTCTACCGCCGCGAGACGCTGCTGGAGCAGGTGTGGGGCTACGCCTACTTCGGCGGAACGCGGACGGTGGACGTCCACGTGCGCCGCCTGCGCAGCAAGATAGAGGACGCCACGCACACCTTCATCGACACCGTCTGGAACGTCGGCTACCGCTTCCGCGGCTAGGCCGCAGGCGCGCGAAGCTCCTTCCCGTGTCATTCCTCTGGGCGTAGCCGGTACGCCGGCAGGTGTTGGAGGGATTGCGGGGGCGCTGGGGCGCCCGGCAGGGGATCGAGGTGCGCCGCGTCATGGGTTCCCGCCTGCGCGGGAATGACGATGGGAAGGGACGCGCGCCTCCCCCCGCTGCTGCAGCGGCGGTCTCCTGTCCATGGAAGAGGTGAGGGGCGCCTCATCCCCGTAGTGGTGTTGGTCAGGGAACTGCGTCCAGGTGCCTACTTTCGTAGGAACGACGAATACGGGGGCTGAAGTGGCGGACGGGGAACACCCCTGCGCCGAACGCCCCCTGCGTCGTGTAACCTGTGGCGCGACCAGGAGGAGGTGCACCATGTCGCTGCGTCCCGACATCCCCGACCAGTACACAACGGCCAATGGCTACAACATCCGTTACATCGAGAAGGGCTCCGGCAGGCCGCTGATCTGCATCCACGGCCTCTCGCTTCCCATCTCCGCCGACCAGTACCTCGTCTCCATCGACGCCCTTGCCGAGCACTCGCATGTCTACGCGCTCGACATGCCCGGCTGGGGATTGTCGGACCTGCCGGCGGACGGCTACTCCTTCCAGATGTGGTCGGACACGCTGCGCGACTTCTGCGACCAGCTCGGTCTTGACGGGGTCGACGTCGCAGGCCAGAGCCTGGGCGGGTGGACGGCGGCGGTGTTCGCCTACCTCAATCCCACCCGCGTGCGCCGCGTCATCCTCATCGGCGCCGCCGGGCTGAACCCGGCGCCGGCATCCGTGACCGGCGAGATACAGCTGCCGGAGCGCGATGCGCTGCGCACCCACCTGTGGCGCGAGTGGACCGACTACGCGGAGATTACGGATGAGCAGGTGGAGGAGCTGTACCGCCGCGCCCGCCGCGAGGGCCGCGTGGAGGCGTGGCAGGGCATCCAGGCCTACGTTGGCAACCAGGAGGAGCGCGACCGCTACAGCCTGCGCCGCATCCTGCCCCACCTGCAGCAGCCGGTGCTGGTGGTGTGGGGCGACGACAACTCGGGCATTCGCGTGCGCTACGGCATCGAGGCGTTCTGGCTGGCGCCGAACGCGAGGCTGGCGGTGATGTATGGCGGCGACCACAGCTCGATGGGCTTTGCGGCGCGCGAGTTCGAGCGCACCGTCCGCGATTTTGTGACCACGGAAGAGCTGAAGTTCGTGAAGTAGCGCGCGGCGAACATGCCGGAGCGCTATACTAAGGGCTCGGCCTGGCCGCGGCCAACCGCGTGGCGCATTCGTCTAGCGGCCCAGGACATCGCCCTCTCAAGGCGAAGATCACGGGTTCGAATCCCGTATGCGCCACCACTAGAGTCATATTTTAGGCGTAAATCCACAAATTGCGATTCTATGTGTCATTATGTGTGTCAGAAATTGAATGCCCTAGGCTGCTCAGCCTTGGCATTGGAATCCGTCCAATGGTTCCTGCCTCCGCCCGTTCCACTTGCTGCCGCTTCCGACTGCTGACTCGCACATGGGTGCCCACATCATGCCAAAGCACCGGGTTCGCCAGGCAACTCCGACTCAGGGCCCGCGTATTCCTGAGCGGTAGACGAAGGCCGACTGAAGGCACAGGCCACGTGCATAGCTCTGTGGGGTTCGAATCCAGTCTAGTGGGCCACTTTGGACGGTAGGCAGTACCACCTTCGAGGTGTGGCTGGGCGGCTTATATGGTTCGGGGATCGGATAGCCGACATTGGAGACTGTGTAGTGTGCCGGTAACCTGCCCCCAGGTCTGTACCACTCGCTATGCTAGACCGGCGAGACTCAGAACGGCGTGCGAAGGCAGCACAGTCTCCAGTGCTGGCGGCCTGCAGCCCAGCGAACTGTGCCGTCTGAAGGCATTGTAGGTCTACCGATGGTGATATGTTCCCTTAGCCACAATGCGGATTGGAGCATCTCCAGCGAAGTGCCCGATTCGATCGTCTACAACCTCGACCAAATAGGGGAGACCCGCAGGATGGTCCGCCTTTCGGCACTCCGTGCTCGTGAGGAGCTGCGCAAGCTCAGTGATAATCCCATGGTAGCGTTCCATCAGCTCAAGTTCGGGCAAATCGGCCACAATGCCGTGAAGGAGCGGCCTCAGAGCCTAGTTGAGTAACTCTACCGTACGTTCAAGATGATGGCGACCCTGGCCGCCGCAGAGAGAATTCTTGAACGATTTTCCGGGTCTGGCGGGCACCGCCTCCGGTTGGCGCAGGACTTTCCCAACTTGAGCCCCTTCAACTTTTCACCGACCAAGCAAGGCCTCGAGGTGGAAAGTACGGAGCCGGACCTGCTTGCAGCTGAAGTATTCGCGGCAGTGTACTCGGCGAGCAACGCTGCGCTGAGAAAGAGCTGTGAGCGCCTCACCCAATCCCGCGCGGCGTATCGATACGTGTTCTTCTACTCACCAGTGGAGCGTGCTGGCCATCGAGATGACCTGGAGCATCGGCTCGATTTGAGGCACCTTGACCGAGACAGAACTCCTGGCATTGAGATTTGGGCCCTAGGGAGAAGAGACATTTTGTAGGACGGGCCTCGGCAATGCGAGCGACCACTTTGGTAGACCACGGTGACTGCACAGAGCTTCATCCGGTACCGTGACTCGGAAGGAGACTCGCGCCGCTGTCCGCGCAGGTGTCGAGGAGGCCCAGGTCGCTCTTGAGGCCGCCCTCCGCAGCCAGACAGGGACGAGGATCGGCCGCACCTCCGAGTAGGTATGGGGTCCCAGGTAGCATGCACCCCCAGCAATGGCGCACGGCCTATGACAGAGCTGGGGGAACTAAGATTGCGCTCGATGCGCGACAAAAGTGCAAAAAATACCAACCCAGCTGACCCCATCCGGTGCATGGCCAGCGCGCCGATCTAGCGGTCCCTAAAACTAACTTCTTGTCGAGTGGACGACCACGCCCTCACCCCCAATTTGAAGATAGTTAACCTCGGCCAATCTGCCTATGCTAAACAATTGTCGAGCGGCGTATGCGTTGCTGCAATGCCCAAACCGGTACGAGAGATTATGAAGTAGTGCCTGTCCGAATACAATCGGGCGCTCAATTGAATAGAGAATTGTATGAGAAACTAGCCGAATTCCTCCGAATTGGCCCACTCAACATCCTACAGCGGGCGCTAATTATCTGGCCGGGATTGGAATAGAGGCACGTAAACCTCGATGCCGGCTTTAGAAACCAATGTCAAGAGAATCGAGTCTCACGAAAAGAGATGAACATCAATGCACCTTTGTAAATCGATGCGAAATTACATCAGTCAGCGCAACGAAGATGACCTTCAACATAGACACGCAGTACTCAAGTCGAAGTAGATCTCGTTCTCAAAGCGGGACTTCGTGAACAAGGAACGTGCGAGGTATAGGGCACTATATCCAGTGGTCAGCCTAGGGACTAGCCTTGGGGCGCCATCCGAGTTCTCGCAGGTTTCCGATGTGAGACGCTAGAGCTTACGGCAAAGCGCCCCGTAGGTTTGAGGGCGTGACTATGAGAAGACTCGCAGGGTCAGTGCGACGTTTGCTGCGAATTCAGAGACAAGACGGAGGCAGCCATCTTGATCTGACGCAAGGGTTTCGCCTCAAAAGGTCGGCTATTACCGTATTGTCCTCGCAAATATAACCATATCAATGTAGAACAATATTACATAAAACTGCAGCGAAATCCTATTGACCGATTCGTACTAGCCGTCACGGAGATTGCATTCTCTGGTGCTTGTGCACCGTTCTGACTAGGAATACTATATGTATATCGAAGGTAATTGAATAGAACGAATATACGATGAACGACCGCACCTACCGTAGGGAGCTATCAGACCGTTTTGTTTCCATCGGCGAACAGATGGAGCGCCAGATGCTCCTGCAGGTTCTCGCTGAGTGGAAGGACACGGACCTGACTATTCCTCAGGTGCAGACCCTCTTGCTGTTGGAGATTATGGGCCCTTCGCGGATGGGGACCATCTCCGCCTTCTTGGGCAGGGCTCTCTCGGGTGCTACTATCGTCGTGGACCGCCTAGTTGGATGGGAGCTGGTGAGTCGCTCAACTAGTGACTCGGATCGTAGGGTCGTACTTTGCTCGTTGACGAGCAGCGGAGAGGCTATGGTGGCGCAGCTCTTGCAGATTGGACGCAAGCGGGCTCATAGGATGCTCGATGCGATGACGGAGGAACAGTTGGAGCTCGCGCTGCGAGGTCTGGAGTTGCTCCGTCAAGTGGACGAGCAGGTCAACGAAGTAGGAGTGCCCCTTCCTGTTCCGGCCCAGAGACCGAGCTGATTTCTCCTGTAACCGTTAGAGTTCCGGCCTGTCGGCAACCGCTGGCCGTGCGCACTGGTATGTAACACGGAAGTGCGGCGCCAGCGTCGAATGGTAGGCCACGCTGCCGCTTGCGACCTCGCTCATCTGCCCCCATCGTTTGTACCACTCGGCATCTTAGACGGGCAAGACTGAGAACAAGACCTGAAGGCAGTTCCGTCCCAGCGACTATCTGCCAGCTGTTGGCGTGGGCTGACGCTGTTGCGGACCCATTAGGTACTGCTAGGTGGCCACCCGCACCTACTGCCGTGCAGGGCTGACCTCTCTGTCCATCAACTTGCAGTTGAAGCACCCGATGCATCCATTCTTCCGCGGCGGACTGAGGATGGCCCGCGTGCTCTGCAGCACGTCGTTCAGAGATCCCGAGTGTCTGCTTGACGTGGTCGATAAATCGGCGGCGACGCCAAACAGGGCTTAGAGGTTTCACCTAACCGCTCCCCTGCCGGTCAAACGGCTAGCATCAGGCAGGCCACCGTTTTCCTCAGACGGCTTTATTCCGGCTGCGGCGCCTCGGGCCGTCTGGACTAGTTGAAACCGAGGCCTATGAATTCACTGCGCCATCTGCAGGAGGTTGGCTCGGTCACCCCGATGCAGTTGCAACTTTGACCAGCGTGCCGCCGGCGGCTGGCAACCCCAGCCGAACGGGGGTTGCAGACTCCTCGGTCAGACGAATGCCCAACCAGGCCCTTGCCCTCCTTTGCGGCTCGAATATGGCAATAAGGTTGCATAAGTCGTGAGGTCTGGCCGCTTGATGGGGCCGACAAGCGCCTCAAGCACCTTTCGGGGAGGAACTGGCGACTGGCCTCAGGCCGAAACTGTTGATCTGTTCGGCATCTCGCGCGCAGCCGTGAGTTCACCGACCGCACCGACCGCACGACAGCGAGGGCCGAAGCGCTCCACTCCCCTGCGCTGCGAGGAATTCGATCGCGCAGTCTGTACCGCGACGGTTGGCAGCCTCGCCCCATGGCGTTGTGCGCAATCCTGGCGATCCTGTAAGGAATTCCCCGATACGCCATCTGCGAAGAGTGAACACGCTTGACATGGAATAATCTCCAATGGTAGAACCATCAGCGTAGTGTGAAGCATTCACCAGCACGAACCTACCTGCAAGTGAGGATAGTTCATGATGAACACAATAGGGCGGCCATTGACCTCAGTACGAACGTTAGGGGTGATGCTCTTCAGTGCGCTGGCCGCAACGCTAGTGTTGGCCTTCGCTGTGCCTGCCATCATGCAAGCACAACCCAATGGGCCTATTAAGTACGCCGAGAACGGGACGGACCCGGTGGCGACGTTCACGGGCGTGGATCCCGAGGGACGGACGGTCTACTGGTCGATACTTCCGTCCGACGTAACGGTGACTACCTTCCCCTTGGATGGCAACGGAGACGGAGATACTTCCGACGCCGCCGACATAGAAGGCGGTGACGCCGCCGACGATGCCCACTTCAGCATCAGCGCAAGCGGTGTGCTTAGCTTCAAGTCCCCGCCGGACTTCGAGAATAAGCAGGCCGGCGCAGATGGCACCACGCAAACCAACACCTACAAGGTGGTGGTGGTCTCATCCGACGACGCGCCCGGCGCGACGACGGACGGCAGGCCCCCCGCGAATGACGGCTCTAATCTCCCCAAGAGGGCCTACTACAAGGTTACCGTCACGGTCGCCGACGTGGACGAGGACGGTAGCGTCTCCCTATCGCACCTCCAGCCGCAGGTAGACGTAGAGCTGACCGCTACTCCGATAGATGACGACGCGGAGGACAGCAACGACGCAGTTGACGGCAAACAGATCGATGCCGTGTGGAAGTGGGAACAGGCTGCGACGCCGGACGGCCCTTGGACCCTGATTTCCGGTGAAACGGAGTCAATGTACACGCCCGCGAAGGACGTGGACGGCAAGTACCTGCGGGCCACGGCGACCTACACCGACAAGCATGGTTCAGGGAAGACCGCCATGGCGGTGTCGGCCAATCCAGTCCGGCTGGAACCATCCGGTGCAAATAGCACTCCCGTATTCCCGGACGGGGCTCAGCAGACCAGGAAGGTGAAAGAGAACTCTCCTTTCGGCACCAGTGTAGGCAAGCCGGTCGCGGCCGGCGACGCTGGCGACATCCTGATCTACAGCTTTTTGAATACCGCAGACGCCGCCCTTGACAACGCGATGTTCGACATTGACCGGGCCACGGGCCAGATATTGGTCAAGGGCAACTTGAACGCGGAGGCCGCATCGGGCGACCGAGACACCACCAGCGATGGCTTTCAGTTGCAGGTCACCGTCAGGGCCACCGACCCGTGGAACAACGAAACAAACACTCCCAACTTTGCCGACGTTACCGTCACCATCACGGTCGAGGACGTGAACGAGGCCCCGGTGATGACCGTAGGCCCCACGAGTGACCGTCAGGCGGAGAATGAAGACACGGACAGAACCACCGATGGCATACAGATACCTACCCTCATTTACGAGGTGACGGATGTCGACAGCAGTAACATCACCTGGTCACTGCAGGGTGATGACAAGGACATCCTCAAGATTACCAAGGACGCTACTGCCAGGCCAGGCTCTGAGTCTAGCGCGATGGTCCAGTTCAAGAATTCGCCCAACTATGAGAAGCCGACGGATGCCGACACGGACAACGTGTACATGGTGACGGTCGTCGCCTCCGACTCCAAGCTCACCGCCAAGCGTGACTTGGTCATCACGGTCACCAACGCGGATGACCCCGGCAGGATAACGTTCTCCTCGGTGCAGCCAAAGGTCCGCATCCCCTTCATCGCCGAGCTCATTGACGAGGACGGTGTCGTGGACGGCTCTGTCAAGTGGCAGTGGCACAACGCCACAATCGATCCCACCAGCGCAGACGCTCTCGCTAGGACTGCCATCGCCAAGGCCACGTCGGACACCTACACGCCCAAAGATACGGACGCAACTTCGGGCTCCGAGATAATCCTGCGTGTAAGGGCCACCTACACCGACAGCTATGGCTCCACCAGCACCATGGATGAAGCGGACAATCCGGTGACTGTGAACCTCGACAATGCGGCGCCTGAGTTCAAGGAAGGCGGCGATAAGCCGGTGATGTCGGCCATCCGCTATATCGTCGAAGGTGCCGATTCCGACGATGATGTTGTCGCCGATCCTGACGGCACCACGGACAGCACAGCCGACCCTGACCCCGACCCGGTCACGGCCACGGACCCCAACCCGGCCGACACGAACCTTACCTACCACTTGGGCGGGGCCGACGAGGGCTCCTTCGCACTCGACCAGGCAACAGGCCAGATCACGGTGAAGGCGGGGATCGAGCTGGACTACGAGAAGAAGAAGTCCTACATGGTGACGGTCACGGCGACCGACCCGTCCCTGGCCAGCGCGACCATAGACGTGACCATCTTCGTGGTGGACGTTAACGAGGGCCCCGAGATAGCCGGGGAGGACGACGTTACCAAGGACTTCAGGGAGAACTCGACCAGCACCATTCAGACGTTCAGCGCGACAGACCCCGAGAGGAGGCCTGTGTATTGGTCGCTGAAGACGACCGACAGCGACTACCCCGATAACCGCTTCTTCACCATCAGCGCGAATGGGGCGCTCAGCTTCCTGGTGGGGCGCGACTTCGAGGCCCCGGCGGATGGCGCGGAGGACAACACCTACAAGGTGGTAGTGATCGCCTCCGACGATGCCCCGGGTGTGGGGACGCCCATCGTGAGCTCCGAGAGGAAGCTCACCGTCCAGGTGACCGATGTTAGAGAGACGGGCACCGTCACGGTAGACCGGCTCGTTCCTCAGGTAGGCGTTTCGATAACCGCCTCCCTTGTGGACGGCGACGCAACCGCCGCGCAAATCACCGGCGCCGACTGGAAGTGGTACAGGGGAGGTACTGCGATTGTTGGCGCGACGAGTGCCAGCCATTCCCCAACGGCGACTGGCTCTCTGCGGGTGGAGGCCACCTACACTGCCAAAGGCGACACAAGGACGGCGAGCAGAACCATCAGCGTCCGGGCGGCGCCTACTTCCAACGTCAGCCCTACTTTCCAGAATGATACTGAGGCAAGGAGTGTGGACGAGAATAGGGCCAACGCGATCGTGGGCGCTCCCATCAGGGCCACCGACACGGACCGGCTGACCTACTCCGTCAGCCCGAGTACCCACTTCAGTATCGACAACAATGGGCAGTTGAGGACCAAGGTAGCTCTGGACCACGAGTCCCCCCCGACCCTCAGCCTTACGGTCACCGCCACCGACCCGTCGGATGTTAGCGATACCGTGACCATCAACGTCAGCATCAACGACGCGAACGAAGCGCCGAGGATTCTCACCGGACCCACGAGGGCACTGCCTTGGCCTGAGAACAAGGCAATCACCGAGGCGGTGGCGACCTATACGGGAATCGACCCCGATGGTTCGACCCAGACCGATAACCTCACGTGGTCATTGAGCGGTCCGGACGCCACGGACTTCAACATCGGCAACCAGACTGACGGCATCCCTGGCACGCTCACCTTCAAGAAGATGCCCGACTACGAGATGCCCGCAGCCGCCAACAACGTGTACCGGGTGACGGTGGAGGTCTCCGACGGCAAGCTCAAGGCCACCCGCTCCATGACCGTCGAGGTCACCGACGTGGAAGAGGACGGGAAGGTCAGGCTATCGACGGTCGCGCCCAAGGAGGCGGTCGCGCTGACCGCATTCCTGACAGACTCGGACGGCGGCGTGACGGGCAAGACGTGGCAGTGGGAGCATGACGACGGAAGCGATGCCTCCGCAACTTCGGACTGCTCTGCCGCCACTGGTTGGGCCAAAATCGACGGAGCCACGTCGGAGTCTTACACTCCGAAGGCCGAGGACCTTGGCAAGTGCCTCCGCGCCACCGTTAAGTACACCGACCGGAGGGGTGCAGGGAAGTCCGCCATGGGTGGTGATTCGGCCAACGCCGTGCTACGGAACACCGACAACCGCGCCCCGGCGTTCAAGAACCAGCCCGGCAAGCTGTCGGTACTCGAGAACAAAGATAGGGAGACGGTGGTGGGCAACATTCAGGCCGCCGACCCCAACAGCGGCGACAAGCTGACCTACAGGCTCACCGGCCCCGACGCGGCCCTGTTCGATATCAACAGCGAGGACGACCCCGACACTACAGTCGACCCGAGCGACCCCAGCACCGCTGACAATGACGAAGAGGGTCAGATCACGACCAGAGCCGAGTTCGACCACGAGGCCAAGAGCAGCTACATGGTGACGGTCACGGCCACGGATCCGAACGGCCTCATGGCCTCCCATGACGTGACCATCACGATCAAGGACGATGACGAGGCGCCGGAGATCACGCTCGGCGGGCTGGTGCTATCAGGGCCATCGGCAATGGATTACGCTGAGAATGGTGCTGCCGCCCTCGGGACCTACAACGCCGCAGGCCCCGCCGCTGCGGCGGCCACCTGGACACTGGAGGGTGACGACGCGGGCGACTTCGTGCTGGAAGGTTCCGGCGCGAGCCGCATGCTCAAGTTCCGGAGCTCGCCAGACTTCGAGAGCCCGGCGGACGCCGACACGAATAACACCTACATGGTGACCGTGAAGGCGAGCGACGGCACCTACATGGACACCCACGCGGTCACCGTCAGGGTCACGAACGCGGACGAGGACGGGATGGTGACGATCTCGCCCGCGAACCCGTTGGTAGGGACGCCCGCGACCGCGATGTTGGTCGACTCTGACGGCGGCATAACCGGCGAGACGTGGCAGTGGGCCAAGTCCATGACGATGGGCGGCACCTTCACGGACATCGACGGGGCGACCTCGGAGAGCTACACGGCGTTGGACGCCGACGATGGCTACTACCTGAAGGCGACGGTGTCGTACACCGACGCTGAGGACAGCGGCAAGACGGCAATGTCGGACGGCATGGCTAGGGTGACCGCCGGGGATCCCCTTGTTGTCCGCTATGACGCGAACGCCGATGGTGAGATCGAGAGGAGCGAAGTCATCACAGCGATCAACGAGTACTTGGATGGCGGCCCGAACGCCCCAACCAGGGCCGATGTGATCCGGCTCATAAACATCTACCTCGACGGCTAGACTTCACGAGAAACACAGGACAGGAGGCTGCGCAGTAGACACTGCGCAACCTCCTGTCCGAACGAAGGGGGCATGACACTTGTTCAACAAAGCAAAGACCACAATCACCATCGCCCTTGCCGTGAGTCTAGTCGCCGTGATGGGCATCTTGTCGGCAAGCGCGCAGCAGAGCCCCAGCGCCACGCGATCTTTTTCCGCCACGACGGTGGATGCCGGAGCAGATGTGACGGTCACGATTGAGGTGGCCAACTACGGTGGGTTCGGGCGCGTGACGGAGACCCTGCCCGCAGGGTTCACCTACAAGTCCTCCAGCCTCGACGACAGCCAGGTGGATGCAAGTCAAGCTCCCGAGGTTCGGTTCACCTTGCAGGGTGAAAGCTCCTTCACCTACGTCGTCACCGCCTCCGACATGGCCGACGACTACACGTTCTCCGGCATGTTGAGGGACTCAAACAGGGACGACTATGACGTTGGTGGCCCTTCCGGCGTCACCGTCCTGCCTAGTGCCATGGCCACCCCCACTCCCACGCCCACATCGACGCCGATGCCAGGCAGCCCGAGCGCGACGCGTTCGTTGTCGCCTGCGACGGTGGATGCCGGCGCGGATGTGACGGTCACGATTGCCGTGGCCAACTACGGAGGGTTCGGGCGCGTGACGGAGACCCTGCCCGCAGGGTTCATGTACAAGTCTTCCAGCCTCGACGACAGCCAGGTGGATACAAGCAATGCCCCGATGGTTGGGTTCACCCTTCAGGGTGAAAGCTCCTTCACCTACGTCGTTGCCGCCTCGAGCACGGCAGGCTCGTACGACTTCTCTGGCGAATTAAGGGACTCAGACAGGAACAACCATGACGTTGGAGGTGCTTCCCGAGTAGCCGTCCAGGCCCCACCGGATGGGCCGAGCGCCACGCGATCTTTCTCCGCGACGACGGCGGATCTCGAAGCAGATGTGACGGTCACGATTGCCGTGGCCAACTACGGAGAATTTGGGCGCGTGACGGAGACCCTGCCCACAGGGTTCACGTACAAGTCCTCGAGCCTCGACGACAGCCAGGTGGACACAAGTAATGCACCGATGGTTCGGTTCACCCTTCAGGGTGACCGTTCCTTTACCTACGTCGTTACTGCCTCCAGCATGGCAGGCTCGTACGACTTCTCGGGCGAATTAAGGGACTCTGACAGGGACGACCATGCCGTTGGAGGTGCTTCCCAGGTAGCCGTCCAGCTCCCACCGGGGCCTGCCTCCCGTTCCTTCTCTCCCTCGCGCGTCACTCCAGGTGGAACGCTCACCGTGACGATTGCAGCCGCTGACTACGGAGGCTTCGGGCGCGTGACGGAGACCCTTCCCGCAGGGTTCGTGTACGAGTCCTCCAACCTTGACGACAGCCAGGTGGATGCAAGTAATGCCCCGATGGTTCGGTTCACCCTGCAGGGTGAAAGTTCCTTCACCTACGTCGTTACGGCGCCAAGCTTGACCGGCACCTACACCTTCGTAGGGACGTTCAGGGACAGCGACCGTATGGATACGGGTATAGGTGGTCAGGTTCAGGTCCAAGTTCGCAGGCCGTCCACCGGAGGAGGAGGAGGCGCACCGCCGCCATTCATCCCACCGCCTGTGGTAACTGCGACGCCGCCGCCTCCGGCGACACCGGAGCCGACGCCGACGCCAGAGCCGACCGTGGCCCCAACACCGGAGCCGACAGTGACGCCAGAGCCGACGGTTGCCCCAACACCGGAGCCGACAGTGGCGCCGACGCCGACGCCAAGGCCCACGGCTACGCCGACGCCGGCTCCCACAGCGACGCCGCGGCCCACGGCGACACCGGTTCCGACGGCTACGCCAACGGCGGCTCCGACGGCGACGCCAACACCGGTTCCGACGGCCACGCCGACTGTTCCGCCGGTCGAACCACCGGAGGAGGAGGAGGGCGGCGTACCGGCCTGGGCAATCGTGTTGATCGTCCTTGTCGTGATTATCGTGATTGCCAGCGGCATCGCGCTACGGGCCAGGCAGCAGCGAGCCTAAATCGGCCGCCCCCTGCCGTCAGCAGTCCATGTGTGGTCTGGGGCTGCTGACGGCGCAGGGGGCGGGGGATTCTACCTCTGCCGGGTGTGAGGCATGTCTTCCGATGCGCTTGAACTAGGGCAGACCGTGCTCATCGCCGTCCTGTGTGGGCGCCTGCCTGCATCGCAAGGGTGAGCAATGGCCTACTGGGTCTACCAGGAATGGGCGCACAAAAAAGCAACCGTCCACGACGGCGATTGCGGCTACTGCCGCCACGGAGAGGGGTTCCGCAAGAACACGGGCAGCCAGAACGGCAAGTGGCACGGCCCCTTCGAGACCGTGTTCCATGCGCTGAATGCCGCCGCGCTTCTGCACCCCGGCGGTGATAGGACGCACACGTGCGCGAGCGGCCCGTATGGCAGCCAGCAAAGCCTCGCAACGAGACGCGAGCGCCTGATCACCAAGAGCGACATCGAGGAGTTGTTGCGTCGCTTAGCGGAGACCAGGGCGGAGGCCGTCAAGGCCGAGGCGCAGCTGACCCGGACCATCCTCGCGCGCCTAGAGCGGCTTGAACAAGCCTGGACGCCTTCGCCGAGCGTCCGCACGGGCAAACGCGCGCCAAAGCGCAGGAGGCGAGCATGCCTGACGCGGTACTGGGTGTACGAGAACTGGAAAATCAAGCGCGTCCGGGTTCATCGAGCAGACTGCGCGCATTGCGAGGACGGCAAGGGGCCGACGGGGAAGGTCAACACGCAAAACGGCAGGTGGCACGGCGACGTGTTTCCCGATAAGGAGGCCGCGCTCGCCTACGCGCGGCCGCTCGGCTATCCCGACACAGGCTATTGCGAGCACTGCCTGGGGTAGGATGCGTGCCAGGGCGCGGTCTAGTCGAACAGCGAGGGGGTGGGTTGTGGGCGCGGAGCTGCGCACACGAGCACCGAGAACATCCACGCGCGAGCAGTCAAGCACATGAGGACCACCTACTGCCTGCAGGGGGTGCGTGATAAAGGATTCACTTACACGACGGGCGAGCGCGGAAGGCTCAGGGAGTTTGAGGAGCAGGGGCGCGGCGGCTCCCTCCTCCCGGTAGGCCGCCAGGATGCGCCTGACGTGGCGTTCGCTGATCCCCAGTACCTCGGCCGCCTGACCAACTGCTAGTCGGCCGACCAGCACGCTGTTCAGTACCTTCAATCTCGTCTGTTCCTGTTGGCTCAATGTCACTCCTTGCATAGAGTGACAATTTCGCTGAACAGTTAGCTACGGACATTTTCGCTGAACAACAACATGACCTGCCCCCATCGTTTGTACCACTGGCTATGTTCGCCCAGCGAACTGTGCGGCCTGTAGCCCCTGCTCTCAGTCTTGCCGGTCTAACATAGCGAGTAGTACCAACGCTGGGGGCGGGTAACACTTCCTGGGCGCGCTACTTGGCCTTCGTCACTCTAGGATCGGAGCTCGCGTCACCTCGATCTCTCCGCTGCGAAGCCAGACTCCGGCCGGGATGTCTGCGGACAGGAAGCGGAACTCAGGTGTGATCGTCCCACCGGCGGCATCCATGAAACCCAACTCCACGCGGCCGTCATCCAGCCAGCGAGACCGGATCCTCCCGATGGGGTCGCCCTCAACCTCAACGTCGCTGCTGGCCCGCCAGGTCCCGGAAGGTTCGCTGGACGAAAGGTATCGTCGAGAGGGCAGAATCTGCTCCTCGTCAGAGAGTTCGACGCCGTGCTCGATACGGCCGTCCCTAGTCAGCCTGGCGATGATTCGGAGTAGGTGGGAGGGTGGAGCAGCCGTTGTGGCCGGAGGCTGTTCGTAACCGAACAGCGCAAGGATGTCGCTGCTGTCGGCAAGTGCCAGGCCCTCCAAGAACAGGGTGTTCTCGTCATCTGCGCTCGCCACCGCGCACAGTACCGCGTCCATCGTCAAGCCGTAGACCGGTAGCGTTGCGCGCATTTCGGCCTCGAGCCTGAGCATCTCCTCAAGGTCGGTCGTTCCAGTCGCCTCCAGAACCTCGCGCAGCCCTTCCCCGGGATCGCCACAGGATGTCTGCTGCGCGAGTTCGTCGATCATTCCCTGGACACCGGCATCCTCCCAGCCCAACCTGGCGGCACGGGCTCTCTTCACCACCCGACCTGCCGCCACTGCGGGAGCGATCACCCCTTCGGCGTAGACCAACTCGGAATGGAGGGCCAATGCGTTCGCGAAGGAGAGCGGTCCGTTCTCACCGACACGATCCTGGAGCGCGCTCCAGGATGCTGCCATAGAAACGTACTCCATCGATGCCGATCGGGACAGGTCGAGTACGAGATCTTCGACGTCCGTTGGGATCAGGGCCTCTTCCGCTGCCAAAGCATCGGTCAGACCGGACACATCAAGCGCGTCCTTGTAGCGTCCTGCAAATTGCTCCAACAGGGCGGTTGATGACGGACTCTCCACCTCGACCGGTGCGGACGCTCCCATTACCCGCAGATCGGCAATCGCCGGTCGCTCGAAGATCCGGTTCAACACCTGTGTGTGCACGCCTGCGGCGTAGATCGCCTGTGCACGGAGCGACGAGTCCACGTCCGCTTCCGGGTCGGCAATGGAGCTAACCGTGGTCGTAACCAGCCCGTCTACATCAGACTCCGTTTCGACCAGGTACTCGGCCCCGTCCACGCTCACGGTGACCGGGTCGAACGTCGTGCCGCTCAGCACCATCAGGTTGTGCCATTGGCCGTGGAACCCGCGTTCCTCACCGGCCTCGTCGTAGGTGATGACCCCGACGAAGAGCCACGAGGGGCCAGATCCGCTGAGCGTAACCTCGAACGGCGTGATCGCTCCTAGTGCGACGCTCGTCTCGCTTGCAGTCTCCACGCTGCTGTGGTAGGAGACTCCGGATTCCCAGGTCTCTTCTGATGCGGCGAGCGGGTCGATGAACTCGTACACGCGCGGGCCCACCACGTAGACTTCCGCGTTCCCACCTACGTCCGCCAGGCCGCCGCCGCCCAGGTTGCCCACGCGGTAGTGGACGTCAAATGGCTGGCCCGCGACCACCTGCTCCGGTGTGTGGACGTCCTCGACCTTCAGCAGGAAGCTGGCCTGGTCCGCCCGCTCGTCCACGAGGTGAACCACCAGTGTGAAGTCGGCCATCAGCGGCTGGTAGTCGCGCTCCAGGTAGGTCGTTGCTTCCAGCAGGTAGGTGCCCGGCCCGAGGTAGCGGTCGATGCGGGAATTGCGCCGCTCGCCGCCGTCGTCGTTCGCGGCGATCAGGCCGGCAGTAGTGGAAACGAGCGATAGCACCGGGTCGCCGTTTTCCGACATCAAGTCCACGCGCACGCGCCCGCCCTGAGGTAGATCGAACAGGTAACCGTGGGCCGGGTGTTCCACAACGAAGCGCGAGCCGCACGTATCGAGCGTCCAGGACCCGGTCACAGTGAGGTCGACGCCCGTCTGCAGCATGCCCAGGTGAACCGGATCACAACTCGTGACCCGGCTGATCGAAAGGGAGAAGTCGGCCGGACCGCGGCCGCGCCCGCCGACCGTGGTTGCCTCCACGATGTAGATGCCTGGCGTCAGGTCACGCTCGATGCGCGCGTCGAGGCGGGCACCGCCGTCATCGTCGTCTGCGAGCCGGCGTCCATCTTCAGCCAACAGATAGAGGAAGGAGTCCCCATTTGCGGAACCCAGACCGATCCTGATCCGCCCGCCTTCGACCACCTCGAAACGATAGGTATGGGCATCGCTGCCGGTTCGAAAGCGAGAATCGCAGTCTTCGGTCGTCCAGCGCCCATAGGCCGTCAACTCGACACCCTCTTCGGTGCCGAGGGTGCCAAGGTCGATCACTTCGCAAGACGATTCTCCCTGCGCCCACGCGGAACCGCTCCAACCCAGCGCCAGCCAGGCGAGCGCCAGCGCCGCGACGACGCCCGCGAGCATCAATGCTCGAATCCGAAGGCTGGTCGGCAGGAAGGCCAGGGGATTGTTCCTGAACATTGGACTACTCCAGTAGGGCAATTGCAGAAAGAACGGGTCAGCCTACCGGGAGCGCCCCCGAAGCGTCAATGCACACTGGCGTTCCACTATGGCGCCATGCGGACAGAGTGGCGACTAGGGATGACCTGCCCCCGGCGCTTGTACCACGAGTAAAGTTAGTTCCGCAAGATTGGGAACGCCGTCGAGAGGCAGAAGGACCGACGCCGCCGGAAGGAGTGCCGACCTGCTCGGTGGGCAAGAGCGTCACCAGTTGCCTGAATAGCGGCCTGAAGACCAGAAGGCAAATCGACCGGCAGGTTTGTTGACTACGGGCCGGTGGGCGCTCGGAGTCTTCCTGCAAATGGACCGCGTTGCGCCATTCTTAGCGGTCCAGCGAAATAGGTGAAGCGAGTACTGGGAGCAGTTCACGGGAGCACATCGGCTCGTACAACGGATCTGGGTTCACGGCGAGGGCGGTGCGCGGGTGGTAGGGTGATAGCGCAGAGCCTGCGATGCAACCAGGAAATGAATCGTGAACCGTTGGACTTGCAAACTGAAGTCCGCTGGGTCTTACCGCCGATGACGCTTGAACATTCGGTCACCTCTCCAAGGCTAGTGATCTTCGACTGCGACGGCGTGTTGGTCGACAGTGAGTCCTTGATTGACCGCGCCCTTGGGAGTGTCCTAGAAGGCTATGGGCTCCAGCTTCAACCGGATGAGCTTCAGGCACACTTCCGTGGACTATCAGATAGTGGGATTATGGAAATGGTGAGGACACGTTGGAGCGTGTCCTTGCCTGATGATTTCTTGGATGTGATTAAAGATGCGGAATGGACTGCAATGGAAGAAGACCTCCATGCCGTCCCTGGGGTCAATGACGTCGTGCGTTTGGTGGTCGCCTCGGGGATTGCGACCTGCGTCGCCTCAAACGGCTCCCTGGATGCTATAGAGCACCGTCTGAAGCTCACGGGCCTCTACCACTGGTTTGAACGACGGCTGTTCAGTTCCGAGCTTGTGGGGCGTGGTAAACCGAATCCCGACGTGTTCTTACACGCCGCCAACACCATGGGGTTTCCGCCCTCGGAGTGTGTGGTCATCGAGGACAGCGAGGCAGGCCTTCGGGCTGCCCAGGCAGCAGAAATGAGAGTATTGGCGTTCGCGGCCGGATCGCACGCCGCTGCTGATGCGGTCGGCGTCGAAGCATTCACTGACATGGCTTCGCTGCCTGTGTTGCTCGGGCTGTAGCATCGCCGCCTTTGGGCCAATAGGCCTGACGTGCCCCACAATTCGTACCACTCGTTATGTTAGACCGGCAAGGTCTTGGAACAGAATCCTCGGATACCGGGCTGCCCGGCGCGATAGATACAAGTAGTGCCTACTTAGGATTTCGGGTGAACTTGCACTACCAGAGTTCGCAGAAGCAGCGGCGATTGCTAGGGCATGGAATTGACAATCGAAACGTTGAGGACAGGCCAGCGGGACTACGCTACCCAATTTCTCGCCTGAACCAGAGCTGATTACCGGCTTCCCGGCGATTGGAGAGGCTGGAGAAACCTAGCTGGCTGTACAGCCTGACCGCCTCGGTGTTCTGTTCATTCGTGTCTACGACCACCGAAGCACAACCTTTTTCAGAGGCACGTTCAAGTGTACGCCGGACTAGATTCGTTCCAATCCCACGACGTCGATGGCTCGGGACTACGAAGAGATCCTCTAGACATGCCTCGCATGCTGACAGCCACATCGAGTAGCGATACCGCAACTGGGCGAAACCCATGCCAGTGCCATCATTGGCTACCGCCACGAGAGACTCGGCCTCGCCGCCTTTAATCAGAGAGTGAATACTCGCCTCGAGTTCGACACTGGTAGGGCTTGAGCGCCCGAGCTGATCGCGGAAGCCCACAGCCAATCCTGTCAATAGGCCAATGTGCTTTGGTTGAGCCACCAAGATTTCCAAGGCGTCACTCATCGACTTCACATCTCCTTCGATAGCCCTTGGCAAGGCGGTTGTCGTGTGAGGCGCCGAACACAATCAGCAGCACGTCTACATTGTAGTCGCCGGCAGACATGTCGGTGGCACTGCATTGCAGCCCTCGTGACCTGCCCCTTCGGCTTGTGCCACCCGCCATACTTGCCTGACAAGTGGGGAGCACGGACTGCCAGCGAACCTGTTACAGGAATCGGGCAGTCATTCTGCCAGCTGCGCCGGGGCGTCCATGATCGGTAAGCTGCTCACCAAGACGGGAACACAGCGAGCGCAAGGCTGGCTGCCCCCAAGAGTAGTGTGTTGTTGGGCTTAGCTGCTCCGGCAAGACAGTGCCTGGCAGCAATCCCATGGAATGCCTTGCAATTGGCATGTTGGCCGAACCAATTTCCGGTGCAAGTCATTCAGAGATGGACCGACTGCACCGTAAGTCTCGCGATCCGCCGGGCTATTCGCTGCGCCTGTCGATCCAGTCTAAGAGGTAATACCAGAACCGGATGAGCCTTCGGGCGTTGGGACCAAGTCTTCGTTGGATCCAGCTATGCGGGAACCAAGGTAGGGGCCGAAGCGACGGCTGCACTCCCCCACCTGGCCTAGGATGTCATGGCCATCCATCTCCTGCGCCTCGACCTCGAAGATCCGCCCGATATCTTCCACGGTGTCTAGATTGAACTTGATGTTCTCCCTGCGCCAAAGTTCGCGTCGCTTGCGAACTACCGCTCGATGACCCAGAGCAACATCTAGCACTTCAATGAGCTGAGGGTCGCCGGCCTCCCAGAGTTGGAACTGGCTGGTCCGGGTACCTGTCTCCTGGCGGTCATGGTAGTAGATGAGCTGTCTCTCCCCATTTTCCACGCGGAGCTTGAGTCGTCGCGTGCCGTCCCCGTCTCCGTTAATTGGCAGGTGGTAGTAGTAGTCCACCTGGTCTTTGACCTCGATGAAGGTAGCCCCAAATTCGCGGAGCACCGTCCGGATCGGCTCGAAGTCCGGGCAGTAGGCCTTGATCTCGCGGTTGAAGTGCACGTTCATCTGTGATGCTCCTGCAGCCCGCATGAAGGAGCGCGGAACCGCCGTGCATATAGTGTATTGCTTGAGGAAATCCGCTGATCAGCCACAGTCCTAATGCCAACTACCTTGACGCAGCAGAATTGGGCTGACCTGCTCTCCTCTACTTGATCCAGTGTAAATGCTAGCCTTGAGCGGCAAGGGGTTGTCCACCCTTACCCTTGGAGGGCCGATTTGTGATGGACCACTTCAGGACGCCATCCTGGCCGAAGGCCAACTGGTAAGCAGCCATGGCTAGAGTCAGTGATCACCGGGTACCGGTGGCGCTCAATGGCTCAGAGGTCGATGCCGTCCTGGTTGAACCCGACAACGCCATTGCCCTCATGGTGCTCGGGCACGGCGCCGGAACCCCGATTCATGCGCCCTTGATGGTCCAAATGGCTGCAGCGCTGGCCGATCGTGGCGTCGCAACCTTTCGGTACAACTACCCGTACAGCCAGCGCATGGCTGACTATCGGGAAGACCTGGTCGACCCGCTGGACGTACTCCTCGCGACAACCGCTTCTGCAGTCACCGCAGCCGAGAAGCTGGGGCTCGACCTGCCGCTCTTCCTGGGTGGACGTTCGATGAGCAGCCAGGTGGTTACGCTTGCATTGACCCGCGAACATTGGCCCAGCATCAGGGGCGTAGTTCTGTATGTCTTCCCGATGCGCTGGCACTTGCTACTGAACGACACGGTCAGCCACCTTTATCGGGTGCCGGTGCCGATGCTATTCGTCCAGGGCAGCCGGGATGAGCTGACCGACCTTCCGGAGCTCCGCCCCGTGCTGGACAGGCTTGGCGGCAACGCCAGCGTGCACGTCGTCGAAGGTGCCGACCACTCGTACGATTTGCCCATCGAGTCTGGCAGAACGAGGACCGACGCGCTGCAAGAGGTCGCCACGGCCACGGCTGCATGGATGCTGGCACGCGGAACCTCCGCCGACGAGACCGCATTCGCCTAGAGAGCGACGATAGACCGAAGTTCGGTGACCACATCGATGACATGGTCCGGAGCTAGGAGTCCTGGCGGGTAGTGGCGGCCTCGCCGCACCCACGCAGCCTTCATGCCAAAGCGCTTGGCTCCATCGATATCCACTACGGGGTTGTCCCCGACGAACATGATCTGCGCGGGAGCCGCAAGGCCAGTTGCCTCGAGGGCAGCGTCGAAGATTCTCTGGTCGGGCTTTTCATATCCGACCTCCTCGGAAACAAGGACGAACGGGGCTAAGTCGCTCAAGCCTGCCGCCTGGCACTTGACGCGCTGGCTTGGCGGGCCGTTGGTGACGATGCCCCACGGCACACCTCGGTCGTTGAGCTGACCGAGAAATGCGTTGACTTCCCTGTCCGGTCTCGCATGTTGTGCCGTCCCAAGGCGGTACCACGCTCGTAGTGACTCTAGGTCGAGGCCGGTCTCGGGCCATTCGCTGAGCCACTGCGTCAACATCCCTTGCCTATCGGCGTAGCCGTCACCATCCCACTCAACCATCATGGCAACGGCTTGGTCTCGGGTTGTGAAGGTCTTCGCATGGAGATGCTCCTCATAGAAGCTCTCGGCGACTCTTACGAAGAGTGCTTCTCGATCGAGCAAGGTGTTGTCGAGGTCAAAGAGCAAGCCTGCAACGGCCGTGTCCATCATCACGCCCGAATGCTCATTTTTGATCCTCTTCATGATTGCGCACCCTGGTGCCCGGCCGCTTGGCGTTCGTTGCTAGGTTGGGGCGCAGTGACCTCTCGGCACATGGGACTGCACCGGGCTATCAGCAACCGACTGCAGCTAGGGCCTAGTGTACTATCCGAGCGCAAGGACCCAGTGTGGAGGCGGCGTTGGCGTTCCGAAAAAGAGACCAAGTGCCAGTGTCCCCTTTCGGGGCGCTGCGCATCAGGGCCTACTGGCCGGAAAGCGGGCACGCTACCTCGGTGGCCCTCGTTGAGATCGACCAGGGCGCGGCGCACCAGGAGGCCCTGTCTCACCGCTCCGACAAGTACTACTTCGTCGTGGCGAGAGGCGTGGAGTTCACCGTCGATGGCGAGACGAGCATGCTCGACCCAGGCGATGCCGTGTACATCCCTAAGGAAACGCCCTTCTCCTATCGCAACACGGGGACCTTAATCACCAAGTTGCTCCTCGTCCACGTGCCGTCCTTCGACCTCGAAGAGGAAGAGTTCCTCAGTTAGCCGCGCCTGTTTGCAGCCTATTGTGACACTCTGCCAAACCTGCATATGGGCGTTGGGGATTCTGACCTGCCTCCTATGTTCGTGCCGGCGTGAGGGCAATCATGTGGCTCTATCATGTGGCTCTAAGGTGGCAGGTAGCACAGACGCTGATGACCGGGCGATATGCCTTTGGGCGGCAAACAGAAGGGAGAGGTTGCCCCCAACGGATCATTGCTGTCTGGTGCCAAGAAAGGATGTCTCGTTAGCTTTGCTACACTTTCGAAATGACATCGTCGAGCACCGTGACCATCGACCGGTTCGAACGCTCAACGGACTTCCAACAGGTCGTCGCGCTATGGCAGCAGGAATTCGGCTACGACAGCCCGCATAACGCTCCCGAACTGGTCATCGAGAAGAAGCTGGATCAGCGCGATGGTCTGTTCCTCGTCGCAAGGCTGGGCCCAGTGGTGGTAGGCACAGTGATGGCTGGCTACGACGGTCACAGGGGCTGGGTCTATTCGCTTGCGGTACTGCCTGAGCATCGAGGGGCAAGCGTCGGTTCAAGGCTGCTGAGCAGTGCCGAGGCCCTACTCGCCGAACTTGGGTGCGTGAAGGTAAAGCTTCAGATCGTTGAGGGGAACGAAGGTGTGGTCTCGTTCTACGAACGCCACGGGTACAAGACGGAGCCTGTAGTCAGCATGGGCAAGCTGCTGTAGGTTGCGGGCGGTCGGAGCGCGTCCCCTCAGGGAGAGACAGCCTGGTCGAGCCGGCACAACCGGGAGTTGGTCCAGACTCGCCTTGGCGTCAGGAACCCATCACCAACGCTAGGGCCAGGCCGTCGTACCCCTTTCCGCCGACGGTTTGCACGACAGTAGCACTCACTCGCGGTTCCAACGCCAACAACTCCGTGAATCGGCGTATCCCGCGCACATCGGGGTCGGTGCTCGTGCCGTCGATCACTGCCCCTTCTCGGACGACGTTGTCAGCCACGATGAGGCTTCCCGGCCGAGACAACTGTAGCGCCCGCTTCAGGTAGTGCGGGTTGTTCGCCTTGTCGGCGTCGATGAAGACAAGGTCGAACGGCTCCCCACCCTGCTCACCGATCCGTGCAATCGATTCGAGTGCTGGGCCCACCCGCACATCCACGACCTCGTCGAGACCTGCTCGATCGATGTTGGCACGCGCGACTTCGGCGTAGTGCGGGTTGGCCTCCAAGGAAACGAGTCGGCCACCAGAAGGAAGCGCCCGGGCCAGCCAAATCGCACTGTAGCCGCCCAGGGTGCCGATTTCCAGGATGTGACGTGCACCCTGGATGCGTGCGAGCAGGCACAGCAACTTACCCTGGTTCGGTGCTACATGATGAGGCGGGAGACCAGCTTCCGCACTCGCACGCAGCGCCGCATCCAATGCAGGGTCGTCGTGGAGCAGCAGGTTGGTGAAGTAGTCGTCGACTGCACTCCATTGCTTCGGGGCCGCCAATCGTCACCTCCTGCGGGGCCGGGAGAGGCTGATAGCGCAGTGCGTTGCTGGAGGATTGAATGGACACCCCACCAAGCACCCGCTGCGCTACAGGCCGCCGGCACCTGGAACCGTGCTCCCTACATGCGCCGACCCATCTTGCCGGTCAAGCATAACGGGTGTACAAACGCTGGGGGCGGGTCAGCCCCCCTCCAATAGACAGTCCCGAACGGAGGGCTACTCCTGGCATGAGCGGCGAGCGGACGCCTATCTCACCGAACTTGCTCGTATCGATTGACCTGGACGGGACTCTGATTCCGCAAACATCGACCGTGCAGGTTCTCGCCCGTGCGCTCGGCCATGAACCTCAAGCCGAAGAGGCTGAAAGGGCATACCAGGATGGGACATGGGACAACATTCGGCTAGCCGACGAGCTAGGACAGTACCTTGCGCGAGTCTCTCTATCGACCATCCGATCGGTGTATGAACGGACTCCTCGGATTGATGGGATCCACGAGACGGTCGACGCCCTGCACGAGAAGGGCGCCTACGTTCTCCTCGCATCGGTCACTTGGAGATTCTTCGTGGAGATGTTCGCCGCCGAGTACGGCTTTGACGACTGCTGTGGCACACCCATGGTCGTCGACGATGGGGTGCTCACAGGTCGTGTGGCCAGCTACTTCACTGAATTCGATAAGGCTGAATACTTCAAGCGATCCCTGGGACAGCTCGGACTTGCGGCTGAGCAGTCAATCGCCATCGGAGATTCTCGGTCGGATCGAGAACTCTTCAAAGCAGCTGGCGTGTCCATTGCCATCAACGCAGATCAAACGACGCGGAGCCTCGCGGACCACGCCATTGAGACAACGGACTTGCGAGACATCCTGAGTTTTGTCTGATGGGGAATTGGGCGTGAGTCGGCGAGGCAGAGGGCTCCGTGCTCGTGCTGGTCACGACCGAAGAATGGCTCTTGGGGTGCCCGCCCCAATAGGCCGACTGTCCTGGCTGGAAGTCTTGCTCGCCCCATCTTGTTGGTCAATACCTGACGCTTGACGGCAATGGTTCTGGGCCTCGCTCAAAGTGGTGAAGCTTCGCCGCGGCAGGCCAGAGGTTGAATCGGTGAGTAGTCACGTGCACGTGGCGCTGCACATCGCCCACGAATAGTTCACTCCAACGCCTCCAGGATCAGCCTCCGATAGGCATCCAGCCCATCCGACTCCGGCAGGTCACGCACACCGAACCAGCACAACTCCGTGTGCTCCTCCGGTGCCGCATTGAAGACCTCTCCCTTCCACGATGTGACTGCATACACGTGCAAGATCGCAGGCTCGATAGGGTCGTAAACCTGGCCCAGCCAGCTGAGCGCAAGCACCTCAATCCCCAACTCTTCGCGGGCCTCCCTTCGCAAGGCCTCTTCCAGAGACTCTCCCTTCTCGACATGGCCACCGAACAGGTCCCAGACGCCTGGGTAGTGACGCTGAGCTGGGGACCGATGGACGAGAAGCACCCTTCCGTCTCTGATTGCGGCACCAACAACACAGAGCGCCACCGACGTTGGCTCACGACTCATTGCACTTGACCTGTCATCAGCATTTGGCGACGGACTGTAGCACCGGTCGTGCATGGCAGCCCGGGCTGGGCAACTCATGCGCCTACAGTGGCCCGATAGCCATTGCAGTAAGCCTAACCTGGCGACAACAAGCCCGCCACCGACTCTAGGGTGCTAATGCGCTCGCCGGTCCAGTCGCCTGCTTCAGAGTGGCTGCCGAAGGTGCTCAACTCCACCTGGCGAGAGCCGAGGTCCGTCTCGGCTGAGTACTCAAGCAATACGGGGCGCAAGCCTGCCTCTCGCGCTCCGTTCAACTCTCGGTCTCCCCCGTCGCCCACAAACAAGCAGCTTTCTGGTGTCTCGCCCAATTCGGCGCACACCGAGGTGTAAGCGAGCTTAGCGGGCTTCATTAGCCCGAGAGTCCATGAGAAGCCTGCATAGGTTACGAGACGCGCAAGTTCAACGCCCGGCCAGTTGTGTGGAATGTCAGCAGCGCAATTCGAGAGTAGGCCTATCTTGTGCCCACGGCGAATCAATGCCTCAAGGCACTCCAATGTGCGATGGGAGGGGGCCAAGCGCCGCCTCGACGTTTCAAGCCACGCGTCGACAGCCTGGTTCACCGACGAAGATGTCGGGGTGATATCCAGCTGAGCCGAGACGTACCGCACACTCGATTCCAGCCCACCTGTTTTCCCCGACTCAAGCTCTCCTTTCGACGACACCCAGGCACGGGCAAAGCGGTCACGCTCCGCGCCTACGGCGTCCGCGATAGCATGGAGCATTGTCCAGTACAGGTGGGCGGAAATCGGGATGAGCGTGCCGAATAGGTCGAAGACAACTGTGTTGGTGGTCATGCCCCGCCACCAGCCTTTCTGCCATCGGCCACTTTGGACCGGCCATGCTTAGGGCCATTCCCCATTCTAGGCCCAGTCAGTGTGTCAGCTGCTGGGGACATTGCCCCACTCCCTCTCTGGGACAAACGATCTCGATGGCGGAGGCGAGACTTGGCCGTGATTGTGGCAGTCCCCCAAATAGTAGTGGCTTGTAGAGCGCGGTTTGAGCCTCTTCCACGGCTCGCTCACCCCTCTCAGGCGGGCGAAGCAGGCACAAATCCGACTGTATACTCCTAGGGCAAGCGCTCGATGGTGGAGGGAACAGCATCGTGGACTTCAACTTAGACCACGATGGGAGGAGCAGAGGAGCGGCCCTTGATTGGCTTGCAAGACAGGCCACCACAAACGCTCAAGGTCTGCCCGCGGGGTTGTGAGGCTGTCATGGAGATACCGGCAGGCAGTTGGATGCTGCGTCCGTGGCGTGAAGGGGATGAACCTGCGCTTGCGGAGTATGCCAACAACCGCAACGTCTGGATCAACCTCAATGACACCTTTCCCTATCCCTATACGATGGAGGATGCCGCGTCGTGGGTGAAGGCGCAGAGGGACAGCGACCCTTCAAGGAACTTCGCCATCGCGAATGCCGATGAAGCTATCGGCGCGATAGGACTCCGGCTGATGGACGACGTGTACCGGCGGTTTACTGAGGTAGGGTACTGGCTGGGAGAACCGTTCTGGGGTCAGGGAATCGCGACAGAGGCGCTGCGGGCATTGACGGAGTATGCCTTCACCACCTTTAGCGTCGTGCGACTTGAGGCGTTCGTCAAGGAGTGGAACCCGGCATCGGCCCGCGTCCTCGAGAAGTGTGGGTTTGCGCTGGAAGGGCGGTTGCGAAAAAGGGTGACGAAGGATGGCCAGACGATCGATCAGTCCCTGTACGCTTTGGTGAGGTGACCTTTCTCAGTGTTTGTGCCACTCGTCATGATAGACCTACTGGCATTGGAACGCTTCCCATGTTGGATGGATACTCACCGTGGGGGGAGTTCATCTTGGTCGTAACCGCAGGCGGTGTCCAAAAGTCGTGTCTTCTTCGCTCAACTGCGGATTCAAAGCCCTACTGGCCGATGAAGCAACTGGCCAAATAGTCGACGACGGCTCCGGCGTCGTTGCTCTGAATGACTAGATCGGCTTTCGCCAGTACCTCAGGAACGGCGTTCGCCACTGCTATCGAGAAGTCGGCTCGCTCAAACAAAGGAAGGTCGTTCGTATCGTCTCCGAAGACCACGATACGATCCCACCCGTTGTTCCATTCTTGCCATAGGACACCAAGAGTCTTACCTTTGTCTGCCTCAGGGTTTGAGGCGGTAACTTCATACCAGCCGGGGAATCGGCGTGCTGGCATCGAATAAGCTCTCACACCTTCAACCTGCCGCATTGTTTCGATGAGGTCGCTAAGCGAACTCTGTTCCACAAAGGTGGCCATCGACAAGATGCTAGCGCCCAGCACATCGGGTGGTCGGTCGTACCAGCAAAGCCGCGGGTCTCCGTATGCTCTCTTCTCATCGACGTACCATTGCGCAGCGGCAGACCTAGTATGTGAATGGAACGCCCGATCTCGATTCCCGTCAAGAGCGGCAACGAATGGCCAAATGCCGCGATCGTTGAATCGCGCCAACAACTCCGCCGCAGTCTGTTCAGATAGGGTCTTTGCGGTTAGGTGTTCACCTGAATTTGGCCGAGTCAGGAGGCTTCCTCCGAGCGTTATGGCTGGCAGGTGAAGGTGCACACCATGCAAGAGGGCACTGACTGCCTGGACACTCCGCGCAGTTGCAATGGTGAACTGTAAGCCGCGATCGATCAAGTCGTTTAGCACGGCCGTCTGTCCATCCAACAGTCTTTTCTCAGTGGTAAGAAGCGTCCCGTCTAGATCTGAGACAAAGAGAGTCTTCGAAAGCGAACCATGCACCGTGCTATACCTCGGACTAGTTCCTAGGATCCGGCTCTCTGGTGTCAGTTTCCGTAGATGTGACCGTCTGGAGGGCACCGTATCGACGATGGCGCGCTTTCGGCAACGGACACATTCAGCGGCCTGTCGCTACAAATCACTTGGGGGCGTGCTCATCTTGAGCGAATACACGTCAGTATAACGCGCCGGTTGTAAGGCCAAGTTCGTATGGCCCGAACGCTCATAGTGAGAACCCGCTGTAGGTGGCGGGGAGAGGCAAGCAGCCAAAATACCTCATCGCAGGGGCAAGTGTCGTCGCGCTAGCGGATCGGTGCGGGGAGGGCATGGACGCCGTTGCCTGGACCGGCAGCGTAGACCACCCCATCCATGACGACGTAGTATTGGACATCGTGGAAGCCTCCAGTCTCGAACTCCCACGGTAGGACCGACCCGTCCGCTGCATCGACGGCGAACACGTATCCCTCGCTAAGCTGCCCGTACAAGACACCTTCGACCAAAGACAGAGCGTGGCTGGTGAAGTCCTCCGTGGATAGGGTCCACACGACCTCTCCGGTACGAGCATCCAGGGCAAAGAGGTACTCCGCCAGGTCCGAAGCGCCGTAGAACACGCCATCGGCCACCAAGGGAGAGGTGCTGAGTTCATGCGCCTCGTACGTCCATATCTCCTCTCCCGTAGCAGCGTCCAGCGCGTAGACGTAGCCGCTGGGGGTCAGATAGTAGGTGCCGTCTACGACCAGCGCGGGGTAATCACGGGCGGGGAACTCCTCGGTGTTGACGCTCCAGATGAGCGCTCCGGTGGCCGCATCGAAGGCGTAGGCCTGGTTGATAACCGTCAGGTAGACCACGCCATTCAGCACTGTCGGAGACGATTCCACGTATCCACCCACCTCCGCCTGCCAAGCAATGCCCCCGGTGGCGGCGTCCAAGGCGTAGAAGGCTCCATACTCGGCTCCCTGCGCATATACCCGATCGCCATGGACCGAAGGAGCGAGTCCTGCATCAATCGGGTACGGGGGTTCTGCCACCCAGACGACGTCCCCGGTTTCAGCGTCCACGGCGTGGACCGTGCGGTCCAACTCTCCACGGGCGGGGAAGTAGACCTTGCCGTTGCCTACCACTGGACGGTACTGGACCCAGTCGCCGGTGTCGTAACGCCATAGTTCCGTGCCCGTGGCGACGTCCAGGGCGTAGAGGTGATTGTCGTTGGAACCGACATAGACCGTGCCGTCAACCACCGTTGGAACGGAGCGCACCGCATCGTCGGTGGCAAAGCTCCACAGGGGCTCCCCCGTGTCCGCGGCCAGGGCATAGAGGTTCCCGTCATCGGAGCCGACGAACACCACGCCGTCCGCGACGACCGGCGCGGCGAGCACCCACCCGCCGGTGATAAACGTCCAAATCAGCGACCCGTCACGGACGACGGTATCGGCCGGGTCCGTCGGCGGCGCGCCTTCCACCCCGCATGCCTCCAGAGCGCTGACAAATCCTTCCGGCGCACCCAGGCTGGCCGCCTGCATGGCCTCCACCAGCTTCGCCGACCCACCCAGTTCCTCGAAGAGGCAGGCTGAGGTCTCCCTATCCTCGGGCCGCAATCCCAGTCGAGGGGCATTGATGTCCCATTCGTCATCGTTCATGCAGACCACGGAGGCGTTCAGCGCGATCATCCCCAGCGCAAGGGAATTGGAGGGGTCATCTTCCGCGCCGGAGGGAAGCAGCAGCCGGCGTACGTCCAGGGGCGCCAGCCCCTCCTCGATGCATGCGGATGTCTCGGGGCTGAACGGCTCGGTCAATCCGACGAGCGAGGTCAGGAACAGCCTGAGGATGTTCTCGTCTTGCAGGCAGCCTACGATTGCGGCGGTGGTCTCAGGTGAGCCGCCGGGGGAGAGGCCGGCCATCTGCATGAGCTCCCGGTGGCCTATGTCGTTGTCGCTGAGACAGCCCTGCTCCGCTGCGGAAAGTTCAGAGAGGAATTGCTGCGGGTTGTCGACGCTGAGCGGCGCGATGCCCTGGGCACGGCTCGAATCGCGCGTTTCCGGGGTTGCTGATGGGGTAGGTACTGCGGTAGCCGTCGCCGTAGGCGCAGGGGCCGCAGGAGGGTCATCATCCGAGCAGGCCAGGACCGTGCTCAGGGCCATCATGAGCACGGCTAGGACGATCGCTTTCGACACCTTCGGCCTCCACAGACGAGAGTGAGGCAACCCTCATTGCCCCAAGCCATCTCCAATTCTAGGTCAATGCCGATTGGAAACCACCGGCTTAGAGGCTCACCTCATGAGGCCCGAACCAATTGTGGCTGGGTTGGCTCACGCCGAATTGAGCAGGCTTCCCTCCCACCTGACCCGCACTCCGAAAGCTGCCCCAATCTGTTGTTGGTCTTGGAGAACGACGGAGGGCGACATGACCTGCAGGTAGGCCGGAGCAGGGCATTCACAAGTTGAGGGACGGAGGATGCCATAGCCCAAGACAGCACCTTGGCCGATGCTTCCCGAGCTGCAGGCACGGCCACCGAGGTGAAGCTGCCTTCCCAGAGGCGGATTGCCATAGGGTCTAGCCAATGAAGCCGTTGAGGCTTGGAACAGCCGTCTGGTTCGTTGAGGTCGACCGCATCAACCGGACAGGTAAAGATCTATGACTCTCAGGGCCTCGACCCTTTCAATAAGGCCGTCGAGATAGTCATTGATGGCATTGATGACCTCGCTCTTCTCAATCTCCTCATTCGTGTTGGCGTCATATGGAGTACCAAGATCGACATCGGTGACCAAGATAGTGACCGCAATTGAGGAGAGGCCGCCCCGTGAGTCTCTAGCTGTGACCTCTACTGCATAGCCGTTCCTTACTTCGTAGTCCAGGTTCGTCCCGGCACCCACAGTGATCTGCCCCGTCTCTCTGTCGATGTCGAACAAGGCCGCATCCGCACCGCCCAGGGCGTAGGTCGCACCCCCTTCGTCGGTTGAGGTGACCGGCGGACCGACGGGGGTGCCCGCTGGCGAGTTCTCCGCCACAGAACGCGTGGCGGTCGGACCTTCGGGGAATACGGGCGCCGTACTCAAGGGGACGATGGCGCTCGCCGTTTCCGACCACGCGCCCTCGCCGGTGGCGTTAACCGCCCGCACCTGAACGTTGTATTGTGCACCGCTTGCCAGCCCGGCGACGGTGTAGTTCAGCTCACCGCCGGCCGCGGCGGTCCACACGTCCTCCAGCAACGTCCAGTTAGCGTCCACGGTCGCGTCCGCGCCGGCGTGGATATAGCGAAGGTCATAGGCGGTGATCGGGGAACCGGAGGGACGGCTTGGAGCTCTCCATGCAACAGTCAGGGCTCCAGGGACGGCCGTGATCGAGTCCACCGTAGGGGGTCCTAGGGGACGTTCGTGCCCGTAGACGGTGATGCTCCATTCGTCGAGGATCCCGTCCCTCACGTTGATGTGGTCGGTGAGCCGCAGCTTCCAAACGCCGTGGGCGTCTTCGCCGAGGTGCTTCGCCGAGCCGAAGCGGAATGTTCCGTACACCGGGACGAAGCTAATGAGAAGGATCTCGTCGTCATAGGTGTCGAACGGGACGGTCAGCTGCGAAACGACCCCTGACGGCGACTCCAGCTCGATCCTGAGGTCCCGGAAGGAGTCGTGCCGGAAGGAGGCGTTCACCTCAACGAACTCGACAAAGCCGATGGATGTCTCCAAGGTGAGCGTGGTGGCCACCGTCTCGGAGTCGCCGTTGGCAGCGGCATCGGGAACCCCGATGCCCAACTCGCCCGACGCCACCGTTGCGGTCTCGAGAGGCGGGAGGTTGCTCCATCCCTTCGCCAGATCGACAACCGCCCCAGCGTCGACCACCCCGAAGCCGTACTCGCGGTTGAAGTGGTAGCGGTCCGACGTCGAGTCAGACCCGTACTTGGTTGCGCCGTCCTCCCAGCCAGCGCTTCCGGGGTCATTCTTTCGCGCCGAGGCGGCGAGGATCAGCTTCAGGTCCCGCCACGTCAGGTCTGGATTGGCGCTGCGCGCGAGGGCGGCGACACCGGACACGATGGGAGTTGCCGCGGACGTCCCGAGGAAGTCGCGCTCGTAGCGGTCGGAGTTCTCGGTAGTGAGGATGCCGAACGCGCCCCCGAGAGTCCCCGGGCGGTCATTGGCGGGAGCACAGACCCATAGGTTGGCGCCCATCTCCGAGTAGCCGGCTCTCGCATCGCGGCTATCCACAGAGCAGACCGCGGTGACCCCGTAGTAGTTGGTGTACTCGTCGAGGTTGGAGTCGTCCCCCAACAGATGTCCGTTGCCCGCGGCGAAAGCGTAGAAGACGCCCTTTCCGTCGTAGCCGGAGGTTATACCTGCGTCGATAGCCTGCTCCCAGAAAGAGAAGGCAGGGGACAACCACGGTCCATCCCTAGGCCCCCAGCTGTTGTTGGACACTGCGGTCACATCGCTGCGGCGTTCCATGGCATTCACCTGGTTGGCGAATGTCGTTGCAGCGAGGAGGTTGAACCCATAGATGGTGGCTCGGGGAGCGACGCCGCGAACGCCGAGATCGTTGTCCCGGGCTGCGGCGATGCCAGCGACCTGAGTGCCGTGGTGCTCGAAGGGGTCATGTATGTCCCCGCTCCGATTGTAGTCATGGCTCAGTTCGAGGTCGACGTTGTCGCGGAGGTCCTCATGGGAGTGGTCCATCCCGTCGTCAACGATGGCGATGCCAATGCCCTCTCCCTTGTTGCCCGACGCCCAGACGGATTCGACATTGATGTCTCGTCGGTTGGCGCCGCTCAGGTGCCACTGGCACCCGTACAGGGTGTCACGGATCTGCCGCGAACCCAGGGAGCGTGTGCTGGCTTCGCACTCGTTGATGAAATCGGCGTAGTCGTGGTCCTCGACGGCGAGGATGGAGTAGGGCACGGATCGCAGGCCGATCCCTACGGGGGCACTCACCCTGAGGAAGTACGTGCCCGGGCCGAAATCGTCCTGCATACGGAAACCGCTCCATAATCTGAGGCCGGAGCCCACGAGGTTGAGGCGGTAGATGTTTGAGGAGATCTCGTTGCCCTCGGCATCGAGCAGGTCCGCAGCCAGAGGAGTCCGATTGACGCTGAGTGCCTCGATAATCAGGTGCGTCGGTGAAGTGATGTCCAGCCTTAGATAGTCCGTGTCGTCCGTAGCGTCAATCGTGCCCCCGGCAGGGGAGCCCAGTCGCAATGGCGCTGCAGTAGCGGTCTCGCTGCCTGGGTCCGTCACGCTCTCAACGTGCAGGGTGTATTGGGTCTGCTCGCCCTGATGGCTGACGACGACGATGTAGTAGACCCCTGGCGGGACGGTCCTCCGCAGGCTGAAGTACTTCCTTCCGTCTCGGATGAAGCCGTCGTCATTGAAGGCGAGCAGGTTCGCGCTGCTATCGTACAGCCCTCCAACGGTGTCGCCTTCCTCGTCGCTGCCGCTCGTATACGCCAAGATGTCCGTGGTCTCGGATTCGCCAGAAAGATCCAGTTTGAAGACATCCCAGTCGTCGCCATCGTGAAGGTAGCCGGGTGTTGAGGAGCCCAGCGAGACCGGCGTCGCGGTGGCGAAGGTATCTCCGTGGCTGTCATTGGGTTGAGCTGCAGTGCTGTCACCGCTTAGGGAGAAACAGAGTGCAAGGCACGCGGCTAGGACGAGGATCTTCCCTGCGGCACGGAGTCGGCCGAGGCTTCCGGCATTGGCGGTGTTCACTTCGCCTGGAGCTCCGTCCACCAGTTCGGGGTCGAGCTCACCACGCCCTCTTGTGCGGCGAGGGCGTTGGCTAACTCAAGCGATGGGAAGCCTGGCTCGGTCGTGATGAGGAAGCCGTTCTTAATGAAGCCCAGCTCTGATCGATGGTCTGGCTGAATGCCGTTGAGGGCAAGGAAGCGTTCGACCGCATCCCGGTCCCAGGCAGGATCTAACGCCAACAGCACGCCGCCGGGAAGGGTCATGAGTCCGCCCCCCGATTCGGAGCGGAAGACGGGGTAGGCCCCTGCACTGTCCCCGGCCTGTCTGGGGACGATGTTGCTCGAGGGGTCCTTGGCGACGATCTCGTCGTCGACCGCGCTGTCCAGGGGGTTCTCCAAAGGGGAGTCCTCCTGGGCCACCACCCGCAGCGTCGTGTCCCCGTCCTCCCACGTGTAGACCGCTCCTTCGCTTTGGGCCGCAAGCTGGGGAAGCACTGTTGTCGCCGAGTGTGCCACCACGTGCAGCTTCGGGCGTGGGTTGGGAAGCAGGGGTCGCTCGGGCGTGGGCGTTGAGGTAGGCGCGGCCGCGGAGTCTTCGTCGGTGGCCCCTGAGGCCATGACCCCGGTAGTAATGACCAACGCCACCAATGCGGCCAAAATCAGCACGATGATGGACGTGGCTGTCGTCGGAGCCGCAATCGCCCAGAGTCTCACGCCGAATCCCTGCTCGTCTTGTACCTGAATGGTGCGTGCTTCCCACTGAGGAAGCCGGATAGATGCACTGGACTCGCCTAATCCCTCGCTGCAAGCCAGGGCGCACTTTGAGCCCGCTTGCGTGGTGAGCGACCCTCGTGAGGATATGGCTGCAATTGCAGGAGCGTCAAATCACCGGGGTCCATTTGGTGATTTGCGATTTCGACCCCAGGCAGCCCGACTATGGCCTCCAGTTTATGGTGTAGCTCACATGGTTCATAAAGGACGAGCGCACGCGCTCGCATGCGTATGTTTTTGCGGGTTCGCTGAGGACCGGACGAAGGCTCAATTGGGAGCGCGTCGGTTCGGCAAGCGTGCTATCCCACTTGCTACCGATATTGTAGGCAACTGCGCTTGACAGGCATCCGACAAGAATGACAGAATCGCTCGGAGCATGGCTCTCCATGTGCATGAACCGCTTTCATCCGTAAAGTGAGGACTCAAGATGAATCACGCGTTACACCGTGGACTAGGCGCCGTACTAGCACTGCTGGCCATCGTGGCCATGGGACTCCTGCTATTGCCAGGCGGACCTCTCCACGCCCAGGCCGTTGGTCCCATCGAATACGCTGAGGACCGGACGGATGCCGTGGCGACCTTCACGGCGACGGACCCCGAGGGCAAGGACATCACTTGGACTCTGAGTGGAACTGACGCTGAAGACTTCGACATCGACCAAGGCGTGCTGACTTTTGCCAGCCAGCCGAACTACGAGGCTCCTGCGGACAGCGACACGGACAACACCTACTCAGTAACCGTGGTGGCCTCTGCGGGAACTTCAACCACTCCCGAGATCCTGATGGACTCACATGAAGTCACGGTTGAAGTCACGAACGTCGAAGAGGCCGGCTCCATCATGCTTTCCACGCTGCAGCCGCAGGTCGGGGTGCCGGTGAACGCGACCCTGAGCGACGCGGACCTTAGAGATGCAGACGGCAACGCTGTAACCATCAGCCCCACGTGGCAGTGGTATCGTGGCGCTACCGAGATTCCGGGAGCGACCGCGATCAGCTACACGCCGGCCGACGGGGACGTGGGCTTTCTCCTGGTCGTAAAGGCGAGCTACGACGACGGCGAGGGCGAGGACAAGAGCGCGGAGCAACCATCGGCTCACCCGGTCCGCGCGGCGCCAGCTACCAATACCCCACCTGCATTCCCGGACCAGGATCCAGATGCTGCTGACAGTCAGCAGACGCGCACGGTGGCGGAGAACACGCCCGCAGGTGAGGACATCGGAGATCCCGTGGTGGCCACTGATCCCGGCGACGTGCAGACCTACTCGCTGGCCGGCACTGATGCGGCGCTGTTCAGCCTCGACCGTGCAACCGGACAGCTGAGGACCAAGGGCGCGCTGGACTTTGACACCTCCACCGGAGGGGCCGCCTCACGCACGGTGACCGTCACTGCCACGGACCCGTTCGGGGCTGCTGGTACAGTCACGGTGACCGTAACAGTCACGAATGTGAACGAGGCGCCGCCGATCCCAGCGACCGCGGCTAAGACTCATACTTTCGCAGAGAACGAGACCACGCTCACTGTGGGCGCTGCCTACACGGCAACCGACCCTGAGGGCTTGGCGGTAACGTGGACCGTATCGGGACCTGACAGTGGGAAGTTCTCGATCGGCGCCACAGACGGCCAGTTGAGCTTCAGGGCTTCGCCCGACTTCGAGGCTCGCGCCGACGCAGACGGGGACAACGTCTACGAGGTCACGGTGGTGGCCTCCGACCCCGCCCGCAACACTGATGAGCTGGACGTGCGGGTCACGGTGACAGACGTAGAGGAGACGGGAACGATTACCTTCTCGTCGCTGCGGCCGAAGACCGGCATCGCGCTGACGGCGACGCTGGACGATCCTGACGGCGGCGTCACGGACGTGGAGTGGCAGTGGAACGACGGTACCGACGACATCGAGGATGAGACTACTGACACCTACACGCCCGTTGTGGGCGACATTGGCGACACACTGTCGGTGACCGCGACATACAAGGACGCACAATCAGGAACGACCGAGAGGACGGTCACACAGGCGATAGGGTTTGCTGTTGTTGCCGACACGGACAACAAGGCTCCGGTGTTCCCGGACCAGGACGCCGAGACGGATGGCCGGCAGACCGACCAGGAGCGGACGGTTGCCGAGAACACCGCAGCGGCCACAGCCATCGGCGACCCGGTCGCTGCTGAAGTGGACAACACGAAGACATCGGACGGTACCGATGTTCCGGACGTGCAGACCTACACGCTAGGCGGGACGGACGCGGCGTCGTTCAGCATCGCCCGAAACACCGGCCAGTTGAGCACCAAGGCGGCCCTGGACTACGAGGACAAGCAGTCCTACTCGGTGACGGTCACGGCGACGGACCCCGGTAACCTCAGCGCGACGGCCAACGTCACCATCAAGGTGATGAACGTCAACGAGGACCCGGTGCTGACCGGAGAGGCGCCGGCAGAGTACGCGGAGGACGGCACAGCCGCGGTGACGACCTTCAGCGCGACCGATCCTGAAGGGGAGGACATCGTCTGGACGCTCACCGGCACCGATGCGGAAGACTTCACGATCGTTGGTGGAGTGCTTCGATTTGCAAGTACGCCCAACTTTGAGGCGGCTGCCGATGCCAACACCGGCAACGACTACGAATTCACGGTCAATGCCTCCGATGGGACCAATAGCGCCACGGAGGAGGTCACCATCGCGGTGACCAATGTTGAGGAGGCCGGCACGGTCATGCTGTCCACCCTGCAACCGCAGGTGGACGTGGAGATCACGGCCACGCTGACCGACCCCGACGGCGGCATTACCGGCACCACATGGTCGTGGCTCCGGGGCAGTACCGTCATCGTGGGCGCGACTGCCGCCACGTACACGCCCGTAGCAGCCGACGTCGGCTCCTATTTGACGGCGAAGGCGACCTACAGGGACGCTGAGGACGCGGATAACGACAAGAGCGAGCAGGGCCGGTCCTACCGCGCGGCGCGCAGTGAGCCCCGCAGCGGTAACACTGCCCCAGCGTTCCCAGACCAGGACCCCTCAACTGAAGCAGTAGAGACGGCGCAGACGCGGATGGTGGCTGAGAACACGCCGGCTGGCCGGAACATCGGAGCGCCGGTGAGGGCCACGGACCCCGGCGACGTGCTGACCTACTCGCTGACCGGCGCTGATGCGGGGCTGTTCGACCTCGACCGTGCTACGGGCCAACTGAGGACCAAGGGCGCGTTGAACCGGGAGGCAACCGGCGGAGACTCACACACGGTCACAGTCACCGCCACAGACCCGTGGGATGAATCGGTTACGTCCGAGGTGACCATCACGGTCACGAACGTGGACGAGGCGCCGGACATAACCACAACGGACGCGGCAACACACAGGGAGCTCAGCTCCGTTGAGGGCACAACTGCTGCGCCTCTCACCCTGACCACGGCACTGGCGACCTACGCAGCCACGGAGCCCGAGAGCGAAACTATGACCTGGAGCCTGTCCGGGCCTGACGCCGAGGACTTCGACATCAGCAATGAGGCTGGCACCGTTGGCGCGTTGACCTTCAAGGCCCAGCCGGACTTCGAGAATCCCGCAGATGCGGACACTGACAACGTCTATGAGTTCACGGTGATGGCCTCGGACCCCGCTGGGAACAGCGACGAGGTAGCCGTACGGGTCACGGTGACCAACGTGGCCGAGTTGGGGACCATAACCTTCTCGACGTTGCAGCCGAAGGCGACCATCGCGCTGACTGCGACACTCGACGATGCTGACGGCGATATCAGCGGCCTCATGTGGGCATGGTCCAAGACCGGGACGGACTTTGGCGACGATGACCGCCCCATGTCCGCCACCTACACGCCGGTTGCGGCTGACATAGGTACCACGCTGACGGCGACCGCGACCTACCGGGACGGCTCGCTCGCGGCCAGCGACCCCGCCATCACACTTGAAGTGGCGGCCGGGAATACTGTAGTTGCTGACACCGACAACAAGGCTCCGGTGTTCCCGGACCAGGACGCTGCTACGGAAGGCCGGCAGACTGACCAGAAGCGGACGGTCGCAGAGAACACCGCATCGGGCACAGCCATACAAGCGGCCGACTTGGCCGGCTTCACGCCGACTGACAACACGCTGGCCCCCACCGGTACTCCTTCAGCGGACACGCTGACGTACTCGCTGGGCGGTCCTGACATGGCGTCGTTCTCGATCGACAGGGCCACCGGCCAGATCAGCACCAAGGCGGACTTGGACTACGAGACCAAGAGAACCTACACGGTCACGATCACGGCAACCGACCCGGGCAACCTCAGCACCACGGTCACGGTTACCATCGAGGTCACCGACGTGGATGAGGCGCCCATGATCATGGAGGGCGGCCTGGCGATAAGCGGCAGGTCCAGTGTGGAGGTAGAGGAGGGGACGACCACGGTGGCCACCTACACGGCCTCCGGGCCGGACGCGGCCATGGCAACGTGGACCCTGTCGGGCGCTGACGCTGACGCATTCAGCATTAGCAGCGCCGGTGAGCTGACCTTCAACACCACGCCGAACTACGAGGCGCCTGGCTCCGCCGCCGGCACCAACGTGTACATGGTGACAGTGGAGGCCAATGATGGCACGAACGACGCCAGCCGCGACGTGATGGTTACCGTCACTGACGTGGAAGAGACGGGCACCGGCGATGCGTTGGTGGACAGGTACGACACCGACAACAACGGGCTCGACAGGAGCGAGGTCATCCGAGCCATCAACGACTACCTGGATGAGGGTGAGAACGCCCCAACCAGGGCCGATGTGATCCGGCTCATAAACCTCTACCTCGACGGCTAGACTTCACGAGAAACACAGGACAGGAGGCTGCGCAGCGGACACTGCGCAACCTCCTGTCCGAACGAAGGGGCATGACACTTGTTCAACAAAGCGAAGACCACAATCACCATCGCCCTTGCCGTGAGTCTAGTCGCCCTGATGGGCATCTTGTCGGCAAGCGCGCAGCAGAGCCCCAGCGCCACGCGATCTTTTTCCGCCACGACGGTGGATGCCGGTGCAGATGTGACGGTCACGATTGACGTGGCCAACTACGGTGGGTTCGGGCGCGTGACGGAGGCCCTGCCCGCAGGGTTCACCTACAAGTCCTCCAGCCTCGACGACAGCCAGGTGGATGCAAGTCAAGCTCCCGAGGTTCGGTTCACCTTGCAGGGTGAAAGCTCCTTCACCTACGTCGTCACCGCCTCCGACATGGCCGACGACTACACGTTCTCCGGCATGTTGAGGGACTCAAACAGGGACGACTATGACGTTGGTGGCCCTTCCGGCGTCACCGTCCTGCCTAGTGCCATGGCCACCCCCACGCCCACGCCCACATCAACGCCGATGCCAGGCAGCCCGAGCGCGACGCGTTCGTTGTCGCCTGCGACGGTGGATGCCGGCGCGGATGTGACGGTCACGATTGCCGTGGCCAACTACGGAGGGTTCGGGCGCGTGACGGAGACCCTGCCGACAGGGTTCATGTACAAGTCTTCCAGCCTCGACGACAGCCAGGTGGATACAGGTAATGCCCCGATGGTTGGGTTCACCCTTCAGGGTGAAAGCTCCTTCACCTACGTCGTTACCGCCTCGAACGCGGCAGGCTCGTACGACTTCTCTGGCGAATTAAGGGACTCAGACAGGAACAACCATGACGTTGGAGGTGCTTCCCGAGTAGCCGTTCAGGCCCTACCGGCCGGAACTACCCCGAGCGCCACGCGATCTTTCTCCGCGACGACTGTGGATCTCGAAGCAGATGTGACGGTCACGATTGCCGTGGCCAACTACGGAGAATTTGGGCGCGTGACGGAGACCCTGCCCACAGGGTTCACGTACAAGTCCTCCAGCCTCGACGACAGCCAGGTGGACACAAGTAATGCACCGATGGTTCGGTTCACCCTTCAGGGTGACAGGTCCTTTACCTACGTCGTTACTGCCTCCAGCATGGCAGGCTCGTACGACTTCTCGGGCGAATTAAGGGACTCTGACAGGGACGACCATGCCGTTGGAGGTGCTTCCCAGGTAGCCGTCCAGCTCCCGCCGGGGCCTGCCTCCCGTTCCTTCTCTCCCTCGCGCGTCACTCCAGGTGGAACGCTCACCGTGACGATTTCAGCCGCTGACTACGGAGGCTTCGGACGCGTGACGGAGACCCTGCCCACAGGGTTCGTATACGAGTCCTCCAACCTTGACGACAGCCAGGTGGATGCAAGTCAAGCTCCCGAGGTTCGGTTCACCTTGCAGGGTGAAAGTTCCTTCACCTACGTCGTTACCGCGCCAAGCGTGACCGGCACCTACACCTTCGTAGGGATATTCAGGGACAGCGACCGAATGGATACGGGTGTAGATGGTCAGGTTCAGGTTCAAGTTCGCAGGCCGTCCACCGGAGGAGGAGGAGGCGCACCGCCGCCATTCATCCCACCGCCTGTGGTAACTGCGACGCCACCGCCTCCGGCGACACCGGAGCCGACGCCGACGCCAGAGCCGACCGTGGCCCCAACACCGGAGCCGACGGTGACGCCAGAGCCGACGGTTGCCCCGACACCGGAGCCGACCGTGGCGCCGACGCCGACGCCAAGGCCGACGGCTACGCCGACGCCGGCTCCCACAGCGACGCCGCAGCCCACTGCGACACCGCGTCCCACGGCGACGCCAACAGCGGCTCCCACGGCGACGCCAACACCGGTTCCGACGGCCACGCCGACGGCCACACCGACTGTTCCGCCGGTCGAACCACCGGAGGAGGAGGAGGGCGGCGTACCGGCCTGGGCAATCGTGTTGATCGTCCTTGTCGTGATTGCTGCTGTGGTAGTGATTGGGTTCGTCGTGATGCGCAGGCGACAGCAGTAGACTGTAGTTGAAGCCAGGCGAAGGTAGCAGGGGGCATAGGCAAGCCCCCTGTTACTTTTCCGGCACCCTCTGAGCTACGCGCTGGCCCCAGCCGTCTTCTCCGAAATTGTCGCGGCTAGGAGAGGTTCCCTTAGACCTGACCTCAGCACCCGTACCGCTCGTTATGTTCGACCGGCAAGACATGGAGCGCCCCCGCCTTTGGTCTCGGCGGCGTGTGAACGGCCGGGCATTCCGGCAGTATTGTGCCAGGCAAGCGCCCGCCGCAGCAGCTTTGCCCGCTAACCCCACGACTCACGACTTCTACGCGTACCGCAACAACCACGCTCGGCAGGCGGTAGCGCCCAGCATCAGCCCGAGCAGCCTCAACGAGCACATCGTCCAACTGAGCATCGAGGCACGCCATGCCGGGCGACCGGAGGCTGCAAGACTCCATGGACGACATCAGCCCGCATTGCCGACGCGATGTCGGTTGCATGCGAACAACATGAAGAGTGATGAGCTCACGCCTCATCTACACGGCGTCCGAGCGCCTGATAGATGTCTTGCCACTATGCCCTGGGTGCGTCGCGTCCATAACCGGATATCGCCCACGCATTTGTGCACAATCAAAGCGGGCTGCTTCAGGTCATCTACTATGACTTGCCCGAAGACATCCAGCGCCTGTTGACGGTTGATGACCCACAATTCGGTGATGACGGCTCCGCGGACTTGAACGGGCGTCGCGCGGCCTTGGCGGCAAAGGGGTAGATCGCGCCCAGCTGCCGTGCGAACGCCATGCCGTATGAGTCGTTGGCTCAGGCCGACTGGCTCATGTACCGTGCAAGCTCGTCCCTTGGAAAGGAGGGCAACTCACACAACCCTTCGTCGGTCCGCATTTGCATGCCATCCGAGATCTCTGTCACCCTGCCGATGACCGCTGCATCGATGCCCTCCGCTGCCAGCGCCTCCAGCACGTCGTCTGCGCTCTCCGGAGCCGCCGCGGCCAGCAACGAGCCCGACGCCAGCAGGCCCAGCGGGTCAAGCCCAAGCGCCTCACACGCAGCCTGAGTCTCCGGCAGTACGCGTATCGCCTTCAGGTCCACCTCCAGCCCCGCCTCGGCCGCCACTGCCAGCTCTGTGAGTCCCGTCGCGAGGCCTCCCTCCGTCGGATCGTGCATCGCTGTCACGCCCACCGAAGCCGCAGTTTGGGCGGCTCGCACGACGCTGATGCCCGGCGTGTCCAGAAGCGCCGCCGCCGCCGAGACCTCGGCCTGCGGCATCCCGCCCGCCAGCAGCGCCGCAGCTGCCTCCTGTGCCAGAACCGCCGTTCCCTCGATGGCGATGCCCTGTGTCAGGATGAGAACATCGCCGGGCCGCGCGCCGCCGGGCAACACGACGGTGTCGCGAGTGGCCTCGCCTAGCATATGCCCCGCTACGATGGGCCGAGTGAGACCGTGGGTGATCTCGGTGTGCCCGCCCACCAGCGCCACATCTAGAGCCGCGCAGGCCCGTGTGATCTGCCCGTGGACCTCCGTCGCTAGAGACAGCGGTGCACCCTCCGGCAGGAGGACCGTCGCGACGAACCACCGTGGCACGCCACCGAGACACGCCACGTCGTTGGCATTCACCTGCACGGCATACCAGCCGATGCGCTCCGTCGCGAACGTCACCGGGTCGGCCTTGGCGATGAGCAGCCGGTCACCCATTTCGATAACGGCAGCGTCCGCGCCGATGCCGGGCCCCTGCAGTACACGCGGGTCCAAGTGCGCAGTGTCGCAGAGCAGCCGTGTGAGGGCTTCCCGTGGGAGTTTGCCGGCGTCCACGTCGCCTCCGGAGTGTTGGTGCAGATGAAGTCGCATCCAACTTGGCTATAGTACCAGCGTCCAGCAGACGCTTTTCCTCGCTGCCGCGGAGTAGAGGGCGGCCATTGCGTTGGCCAAGCGCACAAGGTCAGGGCTACGCCCCTACTCGGTCCGCAACAAGTTCCGCAAGGCTCGGCCGCCGGTCGGCGACTAGGAGCATGCCGCGTGGACCCGGTCCAGCCGACCGAAGACTAGTTCAAGGCCATTGTTGGTCTTGGGCCGAGCGCTGCGTCCCCATTTCCTATCTCGAGCTGACGTATCAGTTGCTGAAGGCATTCGGCCGAGTTGGCTTCTCCAGCGAGCGCTTGCAGAACAAGGTTGGCCCAATTGCCACCCCTCCTAGCAATCGCAGCCGGCGGGCGCATTGCCAGCGAGCATGGAGTCGGCGGTCTTCCTGCCTCTCGACTACGTTCTCAGGATTGCCGATCCAACATAGCGATTGGAACGAATGCTAAGGACAGGCCACAAGCGTGGCGCTAGCCACGATTGCAAGGAGGAGTGTGCAGCGCAATCAGGTCTTGCTCTTCCGATTGGCGTTTGTGCTGGCTTAAGCCAGTGGTGTGTGCGTGAATGTGCGTCACGCCATGACTTCTGGCGCAATCCCACTTATCGTGATTGGCGATGCGATCCTTCAGGTTGCGAGTCTCACCAACGTACAGGGCGCTCCATCGGCCTGACGCGGGATTGATGCGGGCAAAGATGTAGTTGCCGGGCGCCTCCAGCCAACCTTGCTCGCCTACCTCGTAGGCTTCATATTCGTACGTCATCCCCGATAGCCCGCGCCAAGTTGCCATGGCTAGGTCTCCCTAACGGATTTGCCGACAGCGTGGGGGATTGTAGGACAAGAAAGAGACGGCTTGCCAGCGTATCGCTGCCTGTGGCTGAGCAGCTAGCAGCGCGTCTGATGGAGGTGGCGGCAACGGAGTTTGCGCCGCTCGACGAGCTTTCGGTCCACGCCCGGCAGGAGTTGGCCCACGACGTGCCGCTCCAGCGGTTGTGGGGCCAGAGCGGACCGGCGAGCTGAACGGGCCGTGCCGCTCGGTCTTGGCGCGGGCCTGCTGCAGCCACATGGAATAGCGGCACCCGGCGGCGTGCAGAACGAAGGCCCTGCGGCTGCGACGGAAGCGGATGTAGTACATCGGCGGCCACCCGGGTCTTGGGTACCCGCATCATGCCTGCGCGCCGCGCGCGGTCCAATGAAGAGGTAAGCAACGCAGGCTGGGCGGCGAGCCAGCCGGTACGGGGTTACCCATGCCATGCCAGGCCATCGCATTCGCCGAGCAGCTCCGACCAGATGCCACCTCGAGCGAATACGAACGGCTGGTGTCCCATATAATCCCCGTGGGGATATAGCTCGTGATGCAGTTGCCCTTCTGTGGAGGTGCATGATGACACTAGGAAAGAACTCCCGCGCCTCGAGGCAGCCCGACTCCACGTCCGCGAACCGGGAGCGAGGTGATTCTGGTACCGCAGAGCCCATCGCGATCATCGGCATGGCGTGCCGCTTCCCTGGCGCGGCGGATCTGGATGCTTTCTGGCAGCTACTGGTTGAGGGCAGGAACGCAGTGTCCGAGGGCGTGCCCGGTTCGGGCATAGGGCGCCTGGGCAACCTTATCCGCGACCCCGAGGTCCAGAATGAGGCATGCCGCTACGGCGCCTTCGTCGACGACATCGACCAGTTCGACGCCTCCTTCTTCCGCATATCCCCCGTCGAGGCGGAGTTCCTCGACCCGCAGCAGCGCATGATGCTTGAGACGAGCTGGCTCGCGCTCGAGGACGCAGGGATCGACCCGGCGCGGCTGAAGGGGAGCCGCACCGGCGTGTACACCGGCATCAGCAACGACGAGTACCGAATGCTCGTCGTGGATTCGACCAGACCCACCGAGGGTGCCGCAAGCCTGTACGCCCTCACTGGCACCAACCTGAACGGCACCAGCGGCCGGGTCTCCTTCGTCCATGGCCTCATGGGGCCAGCGAAAGCGGTCGACGCCGCCTGCGCGTCAGCCATGGTGGCCGTACATGACGCAGTGGCAGACCTCCAGCAGTCCAGGGCGGACCTTGCCATCGCAGGCGGCGTCCAGGCCCTGCTCAATGGCCGCATATACGAACTGCGCGCCGAGTCCATGATGCTGTCTCCCGACGGCCAGTGCAAAACGTTCGACGCGTCGGCGAACGGGTACGTGCGGGGCGAGGGATGCGGGGTCGTCGTGCTGAAGCGACTGAGCGACGCAGAGGCTGACGGTGACCCGATTTGGGCGGTCATCAGGGGCTCGGCTGTGAATAACGGCGGGACGAGCGTCGGCCTGACCGTCCCCCATACACCTGCACTGGAGCAGGTGATGGAAGCGGCGCTCGCGGACGCAGGAGTCCTTCCGTCAGAGGTCGACTTCGTGGAAGCGCACGGGACCGGAACGGCCGTAGGCGACCCCATCGAACTCGATGCCGTGGCCAGTGTCTACGGGCGGGGGCGTGACGCCGAGCGCCCGATTCTGGTCGGTTCCGTGAAGACCAACTTCGGCCATCTGGAGTCGGCTGCAGGGGTCGCCGGACTCATCAAGGCGGTGCTTGCAGTCAAGCGGGGCGTCATTCCGAAGCATCTGCACTTCCATGACCCCAATCCCGCGTTCGACTGGGCGCGCCACCCCCTGCATGTGACCTCGACCATGATGGATTGGCCGGAGCACGGCCCGCGACCGCGGCTGGCAGGGGTGAACTCCTTCGGGATAACGGGGACCAACGCCCACATCGTGGTGGAAGAGTACCCCGGCCTGAGCCGTGAGCTCGGCCGAGAACATTCGACGGGCGGAACCGCGCGGGCAGTAGCGGTCTCGACGCCGGAGCCCATGGCGGACCCGCCGCTCTCAGCTGAAACGCCGGCACAGCGCCGGACTCGACTCCTGCCGCTGTCCGGCAAGTCGGAGGGCGCGCTCATCGACCTCGCGAAGCGCTACCTGTCGTGGCTTGGCACCCAGGCTGACGGCATCGAGTCCCCGGGCGCGGCCTGCGAAGCGACGCTGTCGGACATGTCATGGACGGCGAGCGTTGGCAGGAGCCACTTCGACTACCGCAAGGGCGTGGTGTTCGACGACGCCGACTCGTTGCGCGAGCGGCTCCGGGCGCTGGCCGAAGGCGGCAATGGAGCAGCCCCACGGGCGGCCGCCAAAGTGGCGTTCGTCTACACCGGACAGGGCAGCCAATGGGTTGGGATGGGCCGAGCGCTCTACGAGAGCGAGCCGGTGGCCAGGGCGGTCATGGACCGCTGCGAGGCGGCATTCCGCGAGCGTCGAGGCTCCTCGCTGCTCGACGTGATGTTCGGTCGGCCCGGAGCGGAGGGTGACCTCGGCGACACCGCGTGGGAGCAGCCGGCCCTGTATGCCCTGGAGTGCGCCCTGACCGCGCTCTGGGCCAGCGTTGGTGTTCGACCCAGCGCGGTGCTGGGGCACAGCGTTGGCGAGCTGGCGGCGGCGCAGGCCGCCGGGGTGTTCAGCCTGGAAGACGGGATGCGCTTCGCCGAGGCGCGTGGCGCCCTGCTCTCCAGCACCGCACCGGGCGCGATGGCGGCAGTCTTTGCGCCGGCGGCGCGGGTGGCGTCGGAGGTCGAAGCCTTCAACGCAGAATCTGATGGCGCCGGTCTCAGCATTGCGGCGGATAACGGAGCGCACATGGTGGTCAGCGGGCCGACCGGGGCCGTGGAGACCATCGTGGAGCGCTTCGAAGCAGCGGAGATCAGGGCAAGGCGGCTGAACACGGCCCGCGCATTCCACAGCGCGCTCGTGGAGCCGGCCCTCGAGGGACTCGGAGCCTTTCTGGACGGGATGATGCCCGAGCGTCCCGGCTTGGCCTTCATCAGCAACCTAACGGGCGGTGTCGTCGAGCCGGGCATGGCGCTGGATGCGGCCTACTGGAAGCGCCACGCCAGGGAGCCGGTGTCGTTCGCCAGCGGTGTCAGCGCACTGGCGGAGCTCGGTGTGGACGCGGTCGTGGAAATCGGCCCGCATGCGGTGCTCGGCCCCATGGCAATGCTGGCTTGGCCCGGTTCGGGTGCTTCTGAGCCCCCTGCTGTCCTGGCCAGCCTGACGCGGCCACCCAGGGACGGTTCGTCGGCTGAGCCTGAGAGCACCTTTGTTGATGCGGTGGCGCAGGCCTACGACGCCGGGCTCGACCTCTCCTTCGAGGGTCTGTTTGCGGGGGAGTCGCGTCGCCGGATATCGATACCCAGCTATCCGTTCCAGCGCGAGCGCTACTGGGTCGAAGAGCAGAGGCAGCGGCGCGCGAGCGCCGGTCATCCGCTGTTGGGCGTCCGGCACGAGTCAGCCCGCGGCGAGATCACGTTTGAGACCGAGATATTCCCGTCGGATCCTGCCTGGCTGAATGATCACAAGGTCTTCGACCGGCTGGTCGCGCCGGGCGCGCTCTACGGCGCCATGGCGGCCTCTGCGTCGCTTGCGGAGGGTGCCAGCTCGATAGTGGTCGAGGACATGCAACTGCACAACGCGCTCGTCTTCCCGGAGAGGGACTCCGCGGACGGGGCGCAGGAAGTCGGACGGAGGGTGCAGGTCGTGCTCGACAACCCCGAGCAGGCGGCGTCGCACCGCGTCCAGTTATACAGCGCGGGCCCGGAGAAGGAATGGACGATGCACGCGGAAGGCCGCGTGCCCAGGGATGCGCCGTTGCCCGAAGCAGGCGCTCGTATCGATTTGGAGAGCTTGAAGGCCCGCCTGTCGCCTGCCGACGTGCCGGCCTACTACAGGGCCAAGTCCGCGACGGGGATCGACCTCGGTCCGCTCTTCCGAACGCTGGGAACGGTTTGGGCTGGACCGGGCGAGGCGGTGGGAGAGGTGCTGCTGCCGCAGGCCGTTGGGCGGAACCAGTTGGACGTGCACCCGCTCCTGCTGGACGGCTGCTTCCAGGTCGTGGGCATCGCGCGAAACATGTCCGGCGCCCCGGGTGAGGCCACCTACCTGCCCTTCGGCTGGCAGCGGCTGTGGCTGGCCAGGCGTCTGCCGGATCGGTTGTTCTGCCACGTGCAGATGAGCGCGAGTTCCCAGGCGATGGAGCCGGATTCGGATGAGCAACCGGAAGTGCTCAGCGGCGAGTTGCGCATCTACGACCCGAACGGCACGCTTCTCGGCGAGTTGACTGGCTACACCGTGAAGCGGGCCACCCGGCTGGCGCTCTTGTCGGCGGTCGAGGGGATAGACGACCTGCTCTACGAGGTTACCTGGAGAGACCGCGCCCTCCAATCCAAGATTGAGCCGGCCGACTTCTTCCCCAGCCCAGCCGGTGTTGAGGCGCACGCGCAGCTGTTCACCGCCTACCTGGCGGACGCGGGAGTCGACCCTCAGGGCAGGAACGACCTGCTTGCTGACCTGGAGCGATGGTCCTGGTCGCGGGCGCTCGCGACACTCGAGGAGCTGGGCTGGCAACGCGTGGTCGGCGACATCGTGGATCCCGAGGACTTGCGGGAGCAGCTGCACGTTCTCCCTGAGCACGCGCGCCTCTTTCGCCGCATGCTCGAAATGGTCGCCAAGGCAGGGGTCTTGGAGGAAAGCGGCGATGCCTTTGCCGTGACCGTGGGAGCAGGCGGCGCCCCGCCAGGGGATGTGCCGCGCGATCTTGACGAGTTTGCCACCCGGATGAGGGGGCTGTATCCGCACGGCCTGACAGAGATCGGGCTATTCGAGCGCTCCGGCCGTGCCCTGGCCGAGGTCCTACGGGGTGCAGCAGACCCGCTCACCCTGCTGTTCAGCAGCGGAGAGCCAACCGCTGCCGACCTGTACCTGAAGGCGCCGGTAGCGCGGGCGGCGAACAGGATGGTCGCAGAGGCCGTCCAAGCCCTGGTGGCTGAATTGCCCGAAGGACGGCGACTCCGAGTCATCGAGGTCGGAGCGGGAACGGGTTCTGCCACTGCGTCCGTGCTGCCAGAGCTTCCCGAGGGCCGGTTCGAGTACATGTACACGGACATCTCCGCCGGCTTCTTCGCCGAGGCGGAGGCGCGATTCGGCGACGCGGGAGGCCGCATCGAGTACCGGCCGTTGGACATCGAGAAGGACCCGATCGCGCAGGGCTTCGATTCCCACGGCTACGACCTGCTGATCGCCTCGAACGTACTGCACGCCACTCGCTACCTCGAGGAAACCCTGGGGCACTGCAGGGCCCTGCTCGCTCCATCGGGCCATCTGGTGGCGTTGGAGAACCTCCGCGGCCTGGGGTGGATGGACCTCACGTTCGGCCAGTTGGATGGCTGGTGGCGCTTCGCCGACGCGTACCGTCCACACCACGCCCTTTCAGGCCCTGCGGTGTGGAAGCAGGCGCTGGCGGACGCGGGTTTCGAGGGTGCGGCAGTCCTGGGCGTTGACGACTCCTACGCGCACGACATGCTGGACAAGGGCGTGATCGTGGCGCAGGGCCCGGCGCAGGTGACTGAGGCCCCGGGCGTATGGATACTGACCTCGGACACCGATGGCGTCGCGGAAGAGCTCGCGGCGGAACTGGCGGCTCGGGATCAGACCGTCATCCTGGCCGTCGCAGACGCGCCTCCATCCGACATCTCGGCAGCCGCCGGCCCTGTTGTACTCAAGACGCGGGTCGATACGGAGAGCCGCGAGGCATGGCGCGCACTGATTGAGAGCTTGCCCCAGGGTGTGCCGTTTTGCGGCGTGGTGCACCTCCAGGCCCTGGAGGGTCATGGAGCACAGGCGACGACGGCGGAGATTGCGCAGGACGTGGCAAGCGCCGGAGCCAGCGCGCTGGCGATGGTGCAAGCGGTGAACGACTCGGACGAGATACCCCAAAGGGGGGTCTGGTTCGTGACGCGTGGGGCGCAGGTGCTGGAGCGTGAGCAAGGCGGAGAGCTTGCCGGTGCGGTTCTCTGGGGCTTGGGCAAGGTGGTGAACCTCGAGGCGGGCCATCTGCAGCCACGGATGATCGATCTCGAGCCGGACAGAGCGACTCCCCTGTCCGACCTGGTGAGCGAGCTGCTCTATCCCGACCAGGAAAACCACATCGCATATCGCTCGGGACGCCGCCTCTCGGCGCGCCTGGTGCGCTCCAACGCCGCAGCCCAACGGCTGGACCTGCCGGAGGGGCAGGACTGGGTGCTGACCCCGAACCGGGCCGGCGTCTTCGACAGGCCGGAGGTGCTGGCGCTCCCCGTGCGCCCCCTTGAGCCCAGGGAGGTTCGCGTTTCCGTTGAGGCCACGGGCCTCAATTTCTGGGACGTGTTCCGTTCGCTCGGCTTCATCGAGGAGGGGAATCTGGGCCGGGAACTGTGCGGGCACATCCTTGCCGTGGGCTCGGAAGTCTCAACCGTCTCTATCGGCGATCGCGTTGTGGGGCTGGGATTTGGCGCATTCGGGCCGGCAATGGTCACGCGGGAGGAGCTGGTGGCCCCGGCCCCCGCGGGGATGTCCGTGTCCGATTTGGCCACCATCCCCAGCGCGTTCGTGTCGGCAGCGCTTTCGTACCGCTACTCGGGGCTCGAAGCGGGCGATCGTGTCCTGATTCACGCCGGCGCAGGCGGCGTGGGACTGGCCGCCATCCAACTGGCGCAGGCTGCGGGCGCGGAGGTGTTCGCCACCGCCAGCGCGCCGAAGCAAGCCTACCTGCGAGCGCTCGGCGTCAAGCACATCTTCGATAGCCGCCAGACAAGGTTCGGCGAGGAGATCCTCGAAGCCACCGGCGGCCACGGCGTCGATGTGGTGCTCAACAGCCTCACGAGCGAAGGCTTCATCGAAGCCAGCCTCGCCTGCCTGGCGCAGGGCGGCCGGTTCGTCGAGTTGGCCAGGAGAGACATCCTGAGCGAGGAGGAGATGGCGGCAGTACGCCCGGATGTGACCTACGCCATTCTGGAGCTGGACGTCCTGAAGAAGACCGAGCCGGCGTGGGTTGGAGAGGTGCTGCGCGAGGTGATGGGGCAACTTGCGGCTGGAGAGATAAAGCCGCTCACCCACAGCAGGTGGCCGCTGCCCGAGGCGGGAACGGCACTGGGCTTCATGCGCTCGGCCCGGCACATCGGCAAGATCGTCCTGACACCTCCGCCACTGATGGGAGGCCAGCTGCGCCAGGACCGCACCTACCTGGTCACCGGCGGTCTGGGAGGCATCGGAATCGCCGTGGCCGGCTGGCTGGCGGATCATGGGGCCGACACCATCGTGCTGAACGGTCGCCGCGACCCCGACGCTGAGGCTGCTGAGGCCATCGATGCGTTGCGGAAACGAGGAATCAGGGTCGAGGTTGAACTCGCCGACGTTACCGACGCTGGCGCGGTGGACGCGATGCTGGGGCGCATCGATGCCGGATTGCCGCCGCTGGCCGGTGTCATCCACAGCGTGGGCGTGCTGTCGGACGCCTCGCTTGCCAACCAGACCTGGGCGAGCTTCGAGCAGGTGCTGTGGCCGAAGGTCAAAGGGGCCTGGCACCTGCATCGCGCGACCATGGAGCGCGACCTGGACATGTTCATCCTCTTCTCGAGCCGCGTCGGCGTCATGGGCAATCCCGGCCAGGCCAACCACGCCGCCGCCAACGCGTTCCTCGACCAGCTCGCCGTCCACCGCAGGGCGCTCGGGCTCCCCGGGCAGGCCATTGCTTGGGGTGCGTGGTCGGAGATCGGCGAAGCCGCCGAGCAGCGGGAGAGAATCGAGCGGAGGCGAGCGGCTCTCGGCGGCCGCTGGTTCACCCCGCACCAAGGCCTCAGGGCGTTTGAGAGGCTGGTGCGTCAGGATGCCGCCACGTCGGTCGTCATGTCGATGGACTGGTCGGTGTTCGAAGAGGCTGTTCAGGACCGTCCGCCGCTGCTGGAAGACCTGCTTTCCTCGGTGTCCGACGACGGGGCCGACACCTCGGCCTCGACGGGTGACGTGCTCTCGCAGCTGCGTGGTGCGCCTGTAGGAGGCCCCCAGGAGGTGCTCGTGTCCTTCCTCCAGAGGGAGGTTCAGGCGGTCCTGAGGCTACCCACAGCGCCGTCCCCCACGGTGGGGTTCTTCGATCTGGGCATGGACTCACTGATGTCGGTGGAACTGCGGAACCGCCTCAATCGGGCGCTGTCCGGCGAGTACGTGGTCTCCAATACGGCCGTGTTCGACTACCCCAACGTAGCCGCATTGGCTCGCCACCTGGCCGAGGAGCTCGGTCAACCAGCGGGCGCAAGCGGGCCTGCTCCCGCCGAGGCGCCCGGCGCTCTTGGGCAGCGAAATGAGCGAAACGCAAGAAGTGCAAGGACGACGGAGGAGGAGGCCATAGCCATCGTGGGGATGGCCTGCCGGTTCCCCGGTGCCTCGGACCTGGACTCATTCTGGCGCCTGCTGGAGAGCGGCACGGACGCCATAACCGATGGGCGGCGGGATGGAGAACTCTTGAACGGCGCTCTCGGGGATCCGGCTGCGGAGGACGTCCTCTACCGCAGGGGCGGCTTCGTCGACGGCATCGACCTGTTCGACAACCGGTTCTTCCACATCTCCCCCCTTGACGCGCGCATGATGGACCCGCAGCAGCGGATGCTGCTGGAGACGACCTGGCAGGCCCTGGAGGATGCGGGCATCGACCCCGAGAGCATCAGGGGTACCCGCACCGGCGTGTACGCCGGCATCGGCAGCAGCGAGTACCGAGACGTGATAGCAGCGAATGGTCAGGAGGACTTCTACTTCGGCACTAGCGGAAGCATGACGGCGGGGCGGATAGCCTTTGTCCTGGGCTTGGAGGGGCCGGCCATGCCTGTGGATATGGCCTGCGCATCCTCCCTGGCGGCGCTCCATCAGGCATCCATTGCGCTGCAGCGTGGTGAGGTGGACCTGGCCCTGGCCAGCGGTGTGAACGCAACGCTGTCCCCTTCGATAGCGCGATTTCACCGGGATATGGGGATGCTATCGAGCGCCGGGAGGTGCAACGCTTTCGACGCTGCTGCCGACGGCTTCGTGCGCAGCGAGGGGTGTGGTGTGCTGGTGTTGAAGCGGCTCAGCGAGGCGGAAGCGGACGGAGACAGAATCTGGGGACTGATCAAGGGTTCGGCGGTCAACCAAAATGGTGCCAGCGCAGGTCTCCCGGTGCCCAACGGCCCGGCCCAGGAAAGGTTGATGGAGGATGCCTTGGCACGGGCCGGCGTGCAGGGGTCGGAGGTTGACTACCTGGAGGCCCACGGCACCGGCACGGAACTGGGCGACTCCATCGAACTGCGCGCCCTGACCGCGGTCTATGGTCAGGACCGCAGCGCCGAGCGCCCACTGCTGATGGGGTCGGTGAAGACCAACATCGGGCACGCCGAGTGGGCGGCGGGCATGGCCAGCGTCATCAAGGCCGTGATGTCCATGCATCGCGGCGTCATACCGGCCCATCTTCACTTCCGGAACCCGAATCCCAATTTCGATTGGGACCGAATACCGATGCGGATAACCTCGGAGATGACCGGATGGCCTGCCGTTTCCGGTAGGCCCCCTTTGTCGGCAGTGAACTCCTTCGGCCTCTCCGGGACCAACGCGCATGTCGTGCTGGAAGGCTATGCCAAGCAGACCAATGGCGCGGCGCCCGAGGATGAGATGCCCTGGCCCGCAGGGGCGCCCAAGCCTGTCGAGTTCTCGCAGCAGGCGTTGGACGGCGCAGCACTGTCCACCGGGGAGCCGCCCGGGCGGACAGCCAGGCTCTTGCCCTTGTCCGGCAAGTCTCCCGACGCCCTTCGTGACCTGGCTGGACACTACCTTGCCTGGCTGGATGAGCGCGCAGGAGAGCTTCCTCCCTCAACCGCCGCCCCATCGCTCGCGGACATGGCATGGACGGCCGGAGCCGGACGCAGCCACTTCGACTACCGCGCAGGGCTCGTCTTCGGAGACGCAGCCGAACTGAGGGAGGGGCTGGAGGCGCTGATTGGGTCGGTGGAAGCGAATGGCCGGTTGGAATCGAGCGCGGCAGTGAGGACGGCCTTCGTGTACAGCGGCCAGGGCGGTCAGTGGACAGGCATGGGTGAGGCTCTCTATCGGACTGAACCGATAGTGAGGGCAGTGCTTGACCGCTGCGACAGGCTGATGAGCGAGGAGCGGGGGGCATCGCTCCTGGACGTGATGTTCGGTCGACCCGGAGCTGCAGGCGACCTCCAGGACCCGGCCTGGGCATACCCCGCGAACTATGCGCTGCAGGTGGCGCTTACCGCTCTCTGGGAGAGCACCGGCATCAGGCCCACCCGCGTGTTGGGGATGGGCGTTGGAGAGATCGCGGCAGCGCAGGCGGCCGGGGCTCTGAGTCTGGAAGACGGGCTCCGGCTTGCGGCTGCCATCGCCGAGTCGGAAGGGGCCCTGCCGCAAATGGACGTAGCGCACCCGTCCCTTACGTGGGTTAGCACCGTAACGGGATGCGTGGTGCAGCAGTCCGATGAGCTGAACGGCGAACATTGGCGACAGCTGGCCGGCGAGGCGGCGCCCTTCCAGGCCGCAGTGGCGGCACTGGCCGACACCGGAGTGGACCTGGTGGTGGAGATTGGGCCACAGGTGGCCTCAGGCTTGGCGGCTGCGTCGTCCTGGCCGCAGGTCACCGGGGATGCGCGATTGCCTACGTGTGTAGACGGGCTGCTTCGTCCGCAGGAGGATGCGCAGAGCGTTCAGAAGCGCTTCCTTCGAGCGGTGAGCGCCGCCTACGAGACCGGGATCAACCCCTCATTCGCCGGCCTCTTCGCAGGGGAGGAGCGGCGCAGGATCGCCATCCCCGGCTATCCGTTCCAGCGCCGTCGCTTCTGGGTGCAAGCGCGCCGCAAGGAAGGCGAACTTGGCCAAGATGAAGGCGCCGCCGCGAGGGATGGAGGTCAATAGGGCCTCCGGCGACAGCTTCCAAGACGGCTGCCACCCCGATCTGCGCGCCGGCTCCTCTGCGTAGCCCTCTTCGGCATCCTGCAGCCGGCGCCGCTTGTCTGACCGGGACTGGAATCGAGGGAGGCAGGCTTCGGTGTTTGCCTTAGGACCGGCCTCGAGAAAATCGGGTCGCATCTAGAGAGATGAGCACCGTTCCGCCGTTGTAGACAGGCGCCAAGCGACGTCAGTAAGCAGGGAGGAAAGATTGGGCCGCGCATTCGTCAGCGGCAGCAGAGGGGGGTGTGGCATGGCATTTCTTGCAGCTGGAACTGACCCCGACGGCGCAAATGCGGCGGTCGTGCGCACGACCGCGTTCTACATGGGCGAGTCAGCGGAGTGACCCGCCCCAGCACGTAGAGCACCGGTGAGATCTGCCGGAATGACGCAGCGAAGGAACCGACAGGCCGAGGTCAATTCCAGGCAGTTGCTGGTCGCAATTGACCGGTGAGCCCCAGATGGGTGAGGCTCAGCGAGACCCGTAGACCCGCGAGCCAACAATGCACCACGTATAGGCACAGTCAGAATGACGGCTGAGTGCCACATTCTCAATCTATAGCCGTACCTGTTGAGAATGGGTGAGGCGGACCGGACTATGGGCACTTTCGAACGGCAGTTTGGCGTGGAGGGATTCCTCCTGTGCTTGACGGACGAGAGCCATGGGTGATGTGGGAACCGGGGGCAGGTCAAATTCCCGTGCTTTGGGCAGAACCATTGCTATACTAGAACGGAGGGCCATGCTATTGGGATTTTTCAATGTAGCGGGTGAACTGCGAGGCAGATTCCAACCTCCCGGTGGAACGGCGGAGAACGCCTCAGCAAGTGAAGCAGCCATCACCCGGAGAAGGTGACCCGAAATGGCTAGGAGACCACAGCTGGTCATTCTCCTTGTGCCCTTCGCCATCGTTGTCATAATTGGGATCGGTGTCTTGATCCTGCTGACCGCACGGTCAGGTGAAGCGAGCCCACCCGAAGTAGGTCTGACAGCCGAGGCCGCGCTGAAATCGCCGGACGGCGATTCAATGGGAACCGTTACATTCCGGCAAGCAGCCTCTGGAGTGCTGATAATGGCCGACGTGAAGGGACTGTCTCACGGAGGCCACGCTTTCATCATCCACGAGGTCGGCACGTGTACACCTGACTTTGGTGCCGCCGGTGACCACTTCAACCCCACTGACGCGGAACATGGCTTTATCCATTCGGCTTGGAAGCGCGGCGCAGGGGGTGGGGGACATGGCGGCGACCTACCTAACATCTACGCCGCGTCCGACGGTTCTGCACGCGCGGACTTCTTTACCACGGGCGTCACGCTGGACGCCGGCCCCCGCCATTCCGTATTTGACGCTGACGGCTCCGCCATCATTGTGTACGAACATCCAGATTCTTATGGAGAAGAAGAATCAGACACGGGCAACCGCGTAGCCTGCGGGGTCATCAGGAGGACATAGGAACCGCTGCACCGGCGGTGAGCTGCCCCCAGCGTTTCCAATACGCCTTGGGCCAGAGCCCCACGCATTAGAGCGTCCCCATTTGTTAGATAAGGCGGTCTTGTGCTCGTTCGCGCCTGGTGCTGGGCAGGCCTGACCCATCCACCGGGAGTCTTCCCAGCGCCATCTACGCCATCTAGTTGTTACCATTCTGTCTGTCGCTGACGGCAGGCCTGCTATCAGTCATTAGGTCACTGAATCATCGCCCTAGGGCTTGGAAGGCAGACCGACCCGCACTGTTCGTGTGGCCTACAGGTCGCCAGAGACGGAGGCGCTGCCGCCTTTAGACCCCGTTCTCAGCCTTGCCGGTCTCATATGACAAGTGGTACAACCCTGGGGCGGGTCGAGGTCAATAGCGGCCAATGTAAATTCGAATAGATCCGGTACTGCCCCAATCAGTCCTCGGGCCAGAAGCGGCGACGCCTATTGAGTCCATGGACTGCCGCCCTGATCCCCGTGGCCAAACAGTGCGCCATGGGACTGAAGTTCGTCGGACATGGCAAGGGTTGTCTGACTCGTTCATGACGTCGCTGCTAAGGCATAAGAACTGCTAGGAAGGATCTCGCGGCTTGGAAATCCACGAAGCACTTTTCTCTATTGGTCTCTTGATCGTCTTCGCGAAACTGTTGGAGGGTGTCTTCAAGAGGTTTGGCCTCAACGCCATCATCGCCTACGTCGCGGCAGGGTTACTGCTCGGTCCCGTCGGCGGGCTTGTCAAGACAGGCTCGGAAGTGGAGGTCATCCTTGGGATCGGCATATTCGTCTTCTTCTTCCTGATAGGCATGGAGGAGCTGGACATCAGGGGATTCCTCGCCGCAATCCGCGGCCGCCTCTTCCTCGCCTCCGTATTGTCCGTGGTCATATCCCTGTTGGTGTCCCTCTCGGTAACCACCGACATCCTGTTCGACCTGGGGTTAGGCCTTGAGTGGACTCAGGCCCTGGCACTGGCCGGTGTCCTCTCGCTGTCCAGCCTCGGAGTCGTCGCCAAAGTGCTGATCGACGAGGGGCGTCTCAGGGATCCCGTGGGCGTTCAGATCTTCACTGCCGTTGTTATTGCCGAGTTGATCGTCCTGTTCGTGGTGGGCTTTGCCATCAGCGAGCACTTCTATGCTGGAGGCCACGGGCACGCCTTGGATTGGCTCAGCGTCGCGACAATCGTCGGCCAGATCATCGGCTTCACGATCGCCACCTGGTTCGTCTCCACCAGGATTCTCCCGAGGGTGATAGTCGCCCTCCGCCGGTTCCTCCAGGTGCCGCAACTCTCCTTCGGTCTCCTTCTCGGCGGGCTGTTCCTCGTGGTTGTGGCGGCCGAGCACGTCGGGCTGCACGGCTCGCTGGGAGCATTGCTCTTCGGCGCCGCGCTTTCCACGCTTCCGTACCAGGTGCGACGTGACATCATGCCTGGTCTGAGGGGGACCGCCGAGGGATTTTTCGTCCCCCTGTTCTTCGCTTCAGCCGGCCTGCACTTCACCCTGGACTTCCTGGAACTCGCGCCGCAGACAATAGTCGCGCTTACGTTGGTCCCGCTCGCCGGAAAGTTTGCCGCCTCTTTCATAGGGGCTTACATCACCCGGCTCAACGCCCCTCTCGCAACCGCGGCCGGCCTTATGGCCAAGGGCGTCGCGGAAATCGCGCTGCTCCTGCTTTTGCTTCAAGTTGGCGCCATCGACCAGGGCGTCTTCTCCCTGCTCGTTCTCGTCATGTTCGTGTACATCCTGCTAACGCCCATGGGGATCAGCTTCTCGGTTAGGAGGCTGAGGCGTTCTGAGCCAATCGCAAGGGACGAACAGGTGCCTCCCTCCTTGGAGCGCTTCGCACTGGAGGGAATCAAGGTCGGTCACATCCTGGATCGTGGCAGGAGCCACCCTGAGCAAACCCTGACCGTGAGGACATTCGCCGAAAACTGGTTTCTTCCGGAGCAGCACGACTACGTGGTCGTAGATCAAGGCAAGTTGGCCGGAATAGTGTCGTTGAGCATGCTGCGGTACGTTCCTCGAAGCGAGTGGGAGCACACCCCCCTCTCCAGGGTGCTGCGCAGCTCGACCCCTCACGCCGACTCCAGCGAGTACGTGGAGGACGTGCTCCAGCGCATGACTGAAAACTCGCTCACCGTTCTCCCCGTTCTCGAAACCGACACGGGCAAGTTCATCGGCTCCATCTCCAGCTACGAAGTCCTTGACATGATCGTCCTGACCGCTCAGGGCCACGAAATCTAACGCCTTTCACATCCGAACCTCCCTCGACGGCCTTCGCCCAATGCCCGCATCTGACCGAAGGCGCACGCGGTTCCGCGGAGCCGAACGAACGGTTGAACAGTGCAGTCGAGGGTCTCGCCCTTTCCAGGCCTGGTGGCGTATCCCGCTGAACGGGACTCCAAACACTGGGGCTTACAATCATTTGGTGCGGCCTCTAGCTACAAGCAACTACTCCTCGAGATCGTCGGAACTTTGGGTGAGTGCGATGCCCTTCCTGGAGAGAGCCCATCCAAGGAGGAGAGCGGTCGAGTGCTTGTCGGGCTAACATGACGGGCGGTACAAGTGCCGGGGCATGCCGGCAGTTCCCCGGCCCGCATGGAAGAATGCAGGGTCCTGACAGTTCGAGGAGCACGCAACATGGCAAACAAGGTCCGCTTAGGTTTCGTGGGTGCGAACGTCAACTCGACCTGGGCATCTCAATCGCACTTCCCAGCGCTATTGGCCAGTCCAGATGTCGAGCTAACTGCAGTTTGCACCACCCGTGCCGAGAGCGCAGAACAGGCTCGCCAAGCCCTTGGAGCGAAGCTCGCCTTCCATGACTACCGAGCAATGGTGGCGTCCCAGGAGATCGACGCGGTGGCTGTGGTCGTGCGCGTGCCATCACACTATGAGCCAACGAAGGCGGCCATCGAAGCTGGGAAGCACGTTTACACCGAATGGCCTCTGGGGCGAAATACAGCCGAAGCCGAGGAGCTTGCGGCTCTGGCCCGAGACAGAGGGGTGCAAACCGCAGTAGGTCTGCAATCGCGAGTTAGTCCCGCATTACTCTATGCCAAAGAACAGATCGGAGCTGGCTATGTGGGCGAGGTGCTCTCGTGTCACATGACTACTATGCGCGATGGCGCGCTGGAACGACCTTCAAGCCGCACATGGCAGCGCGATGCCAGCCTGGGCGCAAACACCTTGACGATCGCCAACGGACACTCCATTGACGCGCTGCGCTTCGTGGTCGGCAATTTCGCCCGGGTGTCCTGCATGGTCAGTACCCAGGCAAAGCAGTGGTACGAGACCGATACCCAGCAGTTCGTGGAAGTCACATCCCCCGACAATGTGCGCGTCAGCGGGCAGCTGGAGTGCGGTGCGGCGGTGTCGGTCCATGTCGGTGCTGTCCCTTGGGCCGGCAGTGGATTCCGAATGGAGATCTACGGGCGAGAAGGCACGCTGGTCATCACGGGCAGCGTCTCGTCGCAGCGTGGGGAGATGCTGCGGGTGCAGGGCGCAAGGGGAAGCCATGAGCTGCACGATCTGGAGATTCCTGAGCGCTTCGTTTACGTGCCGCATGACTTCCCTCGCGGCGATCCCTTCAACGTCGGGCAGATGTATGCCCGGTTCGCTGAGGCGGTCCGGGGTGGACAAGACGGTCTGCCGACCTTCGACGTAGCGGTCGACCTACACCGGTTCATCGATACCATCAATGAGGCGTCGGCAACGGGCCGGGAGTTGCCAGTTGCCTGAACCGACCTTGTGTTGGGCCACATCGAACGAGAGGCAGTTCCATGTTCAAGGTCGCCTGCCCTTGGGCCGGCGGCGGTCTTCCTGCCTAGAGGCACTGATCCCTGGCTCGCCGGTCTGACATGACGAGTGGTGCGGACGGGGGCAGGCCACCCTTGCGGGAAGCCAACTCTTCGACCCTTTGCCTACGATGCTGGCGGCGCTTGGGGCGCTTCACCTTGCAACGCGAGTTGGCATCGCATCGTGAAGGTTCTTGGTGGTATCAAGCCTGGTGGACTCAACCCGCCGGGAAGCAGTCCATGGATCCGCAGAGCCCCGGTTGTATGGGCTGTTTGCAAATAGGCGGTAGCTAGGGCGTAGTTGCGGCCAATTAAGATTCTGCTTTCAGAAGTGCGAGGCGGATTCTCTTGTTCCAGCTATCATCGCCACCAGCCTGCCTCAGTTCCTCCACCAACTGCGCAGCCTCGGCCCCTACATCCTCCTGCAATTCAGCGGCGGTGCGGTCCCCGGCCAACTCGGTCACTGCTGCCCGCAGTTTCATGACGTATTCCGCAACTTCAAACGCGGCTCGGTCGGACGCAGCACGGACCTGCAGAGCCTCAAGCTTCTCAAGCCAGTCCAGGCCTCTTTCGGCTTCTTCGAACCTGTCATCCAGTGCATTGGTAGTACTCATCTGAAATCCTCCACTACCTGCGTCGGCTGGGCTAGCAGGCTACGAAAAAGCAAATTCCTGATAGAGGATACCACCGGCCTGACGGGCTGCTACACCGACCCGGCCCCGGCGTGTGTATAACTGGTTATGCTCTCCCGGTAAGGATTGGAGAGTTCCAGCCTGGTCCCTCCGCAAGACCTGGTACTTGGGGGCGCAAGTCGTTTGGGCATTCCGGCAGTATTGCTGCCAGGTGGGCTCCCGTCGATGCGACCTAGCCCGCTAGTCTCACGACTCACACTGATTGGGGGCCAGCAGGGCCCCCGCTAGATGCCGCGGCCAGCACCTGCCCGGCAGAGAGCACAGAGTGGGGCCGCTCGTTCAAGGCGCCACCCACATTCCACGCCTCTGGCGACCATCGACCTGAGAGGTGATCGAGACCAACGGGCGTTTTGCGACGATGGCCAGTTCGTCGGTCACTGCGTGGTGTGACCGGCCGTGCGGCAGTCAGTTCCGGATACCAAGTTCGCCAATTGGTTCCTACCCCGTATTCCCCGGACTACAATTGAGACTGGCACAAGGGTTTGGACTGGTCGAAGCTCAAGCGGGAAACCGGAGTACTCGGCCTCTTGCTGGCACCCGGACTGGAGTTGCGTCTCGAGCGGGAGGTGTCCAAAGTGAGTCAACTTGAACCCCTCATAGAGGTCAACAACGTCTGGAAGGTGTTCGGAGATAATCCCGAGGGCGCCTTGCAGCCGGAATACGCGCTGATGACCCGCGAAGAGATACGCCGGCAACTGGGGGTCGTGGTCGGGCTTCGAGACGTCTCGTTCACCGTAGACGCGGGACAGGTCTTCGTCGTCATGGGCCTGTCCGGCAGCGGCAAGTCGACTCTGGTGCGCTGCCTTATCCGGCTCACGGAAGCCACTGCGGGACGGATCAACTTCGACGGCGTGGACATCAGTGCGTACACGCCCAGGGAGTTGGTGGAGTTTCGGCGCAGTAGGGTCGCCATGGTCTTCCAGCACTACGGCCTTCTTCCGCACCGCAACGTCATCGACAATGTGGTATACGGCTTGGAAGTGAGGGGGTTGGACAAGCAATCCAGATACGCTGACGCCAAGCAGGCCATCGCGGCGGTGGGGCTCAAGGGCTGGGAAGACAACTATCCTCGGGAGATGAGCGGTGGGATGCAGCAGCGCGTCGGCCTCGCGAGAGCGTTGGCCGCCAATTCCGAGGTGCTGCTCATGGACGAGCCCTTCAGCGGCCTCGACCCCCTCATTCGACGGGAGATACAAGACGAGCTGATTTCCCTGCAGACGGAGTTGCACAAGACGATCGTGTTTATCACGCACGACCTGAATGAGGCTCTGAAGCTGGGAGACCGCATCGCGATCATGCGTGACGGGGAGATCATCCAGGAGGGCTCGCCTGAGGAAGTCGTTACGCTCCCGAGCGACGCCTACGTGACCGATTTCGTGCGGGACGTATCAAGGGCAAAGGTCATTCAGGCGAAAGCGATCATGCAGGAGCCCAGCGTGGTCATGTACGAACGGCAGGGGCCCCGCGTGGCGCTCCACGCGATGCATGAGCACGGCCTGAACGCGGTGTTCCTGATTGCGCGAGACTTCACGCTCAAGGGAATCCTGACGGCGGATGAAGCCAAGTCTTTGCTTGCTCAGAGGAAGGAGTCGCTGGAAGAAGCGCATGTAGTGGCTGCGACGACCGCTGACCCCGACACCTATATCGAAGATGTCGTCCCGATGGCGGCCCAAACCGAGTTCGCCATTGCAGTGGTTGGCGATAACGGCAGCCTGCTGGGTGAGATCGACAGGGGCACACTCCTCACTGGCTTGTCGGGAAAGAGGCAGAACGCTTGACGAAGCCTCTCCGGTGCATCCGATTGCATATGGGCATGCGAGATTCTGGCATCTCCATCACCGGCCCCATTACTCATGACTCTCAGGCTTTGCCAGGATCACGGCCCACTACAGCCGCCTGGCCTGGTTGATCGTGAGGCCGCCGAACTCGCTACGCCAACGGTAGAAGGTCTGGTCCGCCACCCCGACGCAGCGGGCGGCATCGGCCACCGTGGTGCTCGCGGAGATGGCAAGCTCCGCCTCCTAGAGCCTCGTGATCACCTGCCGATAGCCCTGGTGCAATGCTCGGGGACCGGTCAGAGGTATGCGGCTCGTTCAGAGCGCCGTGCTACGACTATTCATGCGCAGCTGAGGGGTACCTCTCCCAGAGCCACACCAGGTCTCCATTGCGGAGCGTCTTGATGGAGGAGTTCCCCTTCAGGATGTGGTCGACGTAGTGCATAAGGTCGCTCGCGCAGACACTACAGTACCCGTAGGAATTGATCAGCTTGGTGGTGATGCCTTGCCATCGTTGTGCCCAGTCGAGCCTCTGCCGGGAGAAGCGAGGGCGGATGAGATTCTTGCTCAGCTCCTTCCTTGTGATGAGCAGCCGATCTTCGATGGCTTTTTTCAGACGAGGCTCCGAGTCGTATGCGAATGGTTTGCCACTGCTCCGCCAGGATTCGACGCGCTCGCTAATCTCGCGCCGGAACTCCTCCTTGTTACGATCGGTAATCCCGTGAACGCGCTCAACTTCCCGCATGTCGCGCTCTCGTTCGGCATCGGCACGGGTGGGCCTGTAGTCCTTCCTGGAGATGTCCTCCAGGTATGAGGAGAGGTCTGACAGATACCTTTGGAGCAAGTCCTCGGCCCTTACCTCGAAAGATTCCACACTCGCTATCTGTACGTCGCGAACTGCCATATCGTTGTACGCCCTGACGGAGTTGACGATCAATGCAGTCTTGGTGGCGTAGTCGGCTTCGTAGCTCACGTTTTCGTCGAGGCCCTCCCACAGACTGGCTAGGGCACCGAAGGGCGTGATGCACCGTCCATTCGACTCACTGGCAGCTGCATCCATGCGATTCATAACGTAGCGCGGCGATATTCCAGACATCCCCTCCATGGGGTGCTGACGCTTCATCTCGCGCAAGTCTCTCCTCGAAAAGTGAGGAACCACACTGCCGTCATAGAGATTCAGTTTTTCGAGGAACGACATCCCCTGGCGGTTCGGCGGGTCCAGGCGCGACAAGACGGAGAAGGTGCTCGCTACCCGGAGGGTTAGAGGAGCGACGTGGACGGCGTCGGTGCGACTTGCCTTCCTCATCTTGTGGTAGATCTTTACCTCTTCGGTTACCTTGAGGTTGTATGGAATCTGAACCGCGATGATGCGGTCCTTGAGGGCCTCAGAACTCCTCTCCTTGGAGAACTCGTCGAAGTCCCCTTGGTTTGAGTGACCGACGATGACCTCGTCTGCATAGACGGAGCCGAACTTGTCCATCTTGATGATCTGCTCCTGAGCGAGGCTGAGGAGCGTGGTAAGGAGGTGGCCGTCGGCCTTGAACATTTCGACGAGCTCAACCATGCCTCTATTGGCAACGTTGAACTCTCCATCGAGCCGGAACGCTTTGCCCGCTACCTCAAGCCTATCGCCCTCCAGCAACTCGGTGTTGATGCTCCCTACGAGGAGAGAGGAGTCTGAGGGGTGGGGGTTGTTGGCCATGAAGTAGCCGATGCCGACTGCTTCTTGCTCGGAGAATGTCACGCGCTGCACGGGCACATCTGCAAAGCGCCCCTGGTACTCGGTTCTGACCATGTAGCGGCACCGCGGGCAGAGGTTGCCCTCTATGTGTATGCCGTATTGTTCGCGGAGTTGGGGCCTGAGGCTTTCGGGTATGAGGTGCAGGGGCTCCTCCTGCATCGGACACCCCTTGATGGCGTAGACCGTACCGTCGTCGCTCCTGGAGTAGGCCTCCACAGCGCGCTTAATGAGCTCTGTGGCGGTGGACTTCCCGCTGGCGGGAGGACCGAGGAGCAGCAGTATGCGCTTACGCATTTCGAATCGCTGAGCGGAGGCGGTGAAGTACTGAACGATGCGGTCGAGGGCCTCCTCCAGGCCAAAGATCTCGTCTTGGAAGAGGCCGTATACGCGGTCGCCGTCCGGGGTCACATCGGTGCCATTGACGACTATCGCGTCATGGATGTAGGCATGGGACAGGCGGCTCCTCAAGGGGTCACTCGTGACGATCTGGAGGTACTCCTCGAAGCTCCCCTCCCAGGAGAACTTGGCGGCTTCGCGCTCGGCCGCAGATATGATGGCCTTGATTGCAGGTTCGCTTGTCATGAGCTCCCTCGATGCGCATTCCTACCAGTCACGTAAGTCGATTGAACCGACAGCGCTGCCCTCTCAGCCTTTGCTTGGAGCGGGTTCAACTCGGCCCTACGCGATGACAGAGGAAACTGCCCAGAGACCCAGTATCCCAACCACACTGCTGCCCAAGAGCATCAACCAGCCTGTAACTAGCCGCAGTACTTGCAGCTCGAAGGCCAGGTAGAAGAAGGTGGCTGTGGAGATGATGGTGAGCAAGAGCGGCACGGCAGACATGGAGAGCCAAATGCCGGTGGAGTGCTCGAACACGCCGCCTTCAGCCATCGACAGTGCGAAGATGAGAAAGACAACCAAGGAGCCGATGGCAAGGAAGACGCTGTAGAAGCCGATCGCACGTGGGTCCGTATCCCAGATGCTCTGTGCTCCAACGACGACCGCGTATACCGCCCAGAGGACGATAAGCGCCGTCAGCGCCGTCAGCAACTCGGTCGACCCTTCACCGGTGATCAGGGTTGGGGTGATGGTGGTGCCGAACATGATCGTCCCTAGGGCGATCACACCGAGTCCCATCCCGAACATGCCCATGGTGCGGCCTTCCGAGTACAGGCCGAGTACCTGCCACGCCTGCGAAAAGAGCGCCGCGCCAATCAGCAGAAAGAAGATCCCTTCCATGATCCTTATCCTCCATGTTGAACGTCTAGAGGCCCGAAAGCTGTCGTGACTGCGGGCAACACTCAAGCCACCCGACACCGTGCCGCGACGCTACTAGGAGCATGAGGGCATGTCCATGCGCGAAGGGTGCCAGTTGGCGGCGTTCTGCGGAATCGGGACGGGCGAGCGAGGCTGAAATGGCGTCCAGATGGGGATGTCGCTAGCAGCCCTCAGACTCAAGGTGGGCTTGCTTTGGAGCCTCTTGATCAAGCCACCAACCCCATGGAACGTGCGTGGTCTGCACCTGCACCAACCCTGTACCTGAATTGGCAGCGTGGTTGTCTGGTTGAGCCGCACAGTCTCATCCGCAAATCGAGGATGTTGCTGTCTATCGTCAAGCCCGGCCAGCCGGAATAACCAGGTACCAAGCGCGACAAGAACAATGGGCGCAAGGAGGATGGTAGGAGCGCATGGAAACCTGGTCGGGGCATTCGTGCGCGTCTCGTGAGTCCCTCAATCCGTAGTGCTGACTTGCGCCCAAGGTCTGCAGCGCTGGCCATCCGGGTTCGGCTGGGCTTGGAGCACTCCCCATCTTCGCTCCTGTCGGCACCGCCGGATGTGTGCCTGGTATCTGTGGCTTGAAGCCTGTGCTCGAGGAGAGTCGGAGCAATCACACAGGAGATTACGACTCCCACACGCGCCGCAAACACTACCGCTCCAACGCGCAGGCGGTAGCGCCCGGCATCAGCCCGAGCAGCCTCAACGAGCGCGTCGTCCAACTGAGCATCAGAGCCCGCCCTGCCGGGGCGGCCAGGCGGCTGCTAGACTCCACGGACGACACCGGCCCGCATTGCCGGCGCGATGCTGGTGGCATGCGAACAACAGGAAGAGTGATGAATTCACGCATCATCTACACGGCGTCGGAGCCCCTGATGGATATGCTGCAACCGTATGCCTTGGATGCGACGCATCCACGACCGGATATCGCCCACGCGTTTGTCCACGTCCGGAGCGGGCGGCTGCTTCGGGTCATCTACACAGATTTGCCCGAAGACATCCAGCTGTTGTTGACGGTTGATGACCCGCAGTACGGTGACTGACGGCTCCGCGGACTTGGACAGGCGTCGTGCGGCCTTCTGCCGTGCGACCGTAGACGAGCACGTCCCCGTGCGTTGAGGAGCGTGTGCGCGCCGCAATGCTGAGCGCCCCAGGGAAGAGTAGAGGCGCGAACCTGCTCGCCTCGCCCCTTCATCGAGAGCGTCAACCGCTTCGTCAAGGTCGCCAGATGGCGGGCGTGTCCGTTGGACCGCGTTCCCGAACTCTGTTGCAGTCCCACTAAGCTTAGGGCCGGATGTGCCGTCGATGCGCCATTCCTGTCACACCAACGTCGCACCTGCCATGCGTTCGTAAAGGTGCAACTGGCTCGCCGATCGTAGCCTCTCAGGAACCGTTACAGCGAAGACGTTCTGAATCCGTTGGCCGTCTATCTCCATTCCAAGGCGGGAGAGAGCGTCCGCTTCCACGGTCAATGCCGGTTCAAGCTCAGTCTCCAGAATCACGGGGCCTTCCGATAGACGAACGATGATGTCTGGACGCCTGCCGTCGTGCAGCGTTTCACCCACCGCCGACAGACCGCACCGTTCCCGAAGGAATCGGGCCAGCGTGTCGTTGATCACGCTCTCGTGGCTACGGTCGTTGTCGGTGCCAACTCTCATTGCAGAAACAGTATCCTCGTTGTGCTCGTGTTAAATCGCCAACATTGCGAGCGATCTCTACGCCGCAGGCTGTGGCTGGTATGGCTCGACCCGTATCCGGTCTTCACCCTTACGCGCTTGTGCAAGTTCATAGGAAGTTTGGCGGCTCAACCAGAAGTCTGCGCTAGACCATCCGGCCTTCTCTAGGCGGATGGCCATGTCGGGCGAGATCCCTGCGTGACCATTCAAGACCCGCGAAAGAGTATGACGGGCAACTCCCAGAACCTCCGCTGCCTCTGTAACGCTTAGGCCGAGAGGATCCAAGCAGTTCTCTCTGACGCTGCGACCCGGATGGGGCGGATTCTTCATAGGCATGGGCTCTACCTCCTCATTAGTGGTAATCGACAAGATCAACGTCGCACACGTCGCCTGATTCAAACCTAAAGGTGATCCGCCAGTTGCCAGTAATCGAAATGCTCCACAATCCTCTTCGGTCTCCTCTGAGTGGATGTAGCCTGTATCCTGGCAGATCGAGATCGCTGGGCTTGCCGGCGGCATCCAGGTCTGCCAAGGCGAGTGTGACTCGGTCCAATTGATCGGCGGCTATTCGGCTAGGGTCGTCTCGCTCATAGAGCCGCCTCAACCCTCGGTGGCGAAACGAACGGATCATGAACTGACTATACCGTGTGCCGGTACAGCTATCAACAGATAGTCTTCGTCTGTGGGACTTGCCCCCAGCATTCGTACCACTCGTTATGTTAGACCGGCAAGACTGAGAGCAGGATCTACAGGCAGCACCGTCTCCCGTGCCTAACGGCCGCCCAGCCACATTTCGAAGGTAGTACTGCCTACCGTCCAGAGTGGCCCGCCCGGAGGGATTCGAACCCACGACACCTGGTTCCGAAGACCAGTGCTCTGTCCACTGAGCTACGGGCGGGCGACAACGGATTGGCTGGGGTGAGCGGAGGGATTTGAACCCTCGATCTCCAGGGCCACAACCTGGCGTCTTAACCCCTCGACTACGCCCACCGCGCCTCACCATCTTACGTGTGAGCCTCGGTTGCGCGCAACGCGGCCTGCCTGCCCGCCTCCCCTCAGCGCACGGCGCGACCGGCGGGCCGTCCCCTCTGCTACACTCCCCTGTGCGGCGCACCCTCCCGGACTGGCGGGAGGGCTTCGGCGTGGAGCACATGAGCGGGCTGCACGGCCTCTTCGAGGCCCTGGACGGCGTGGACGCCTACCGCGAACTGCGTTCGCGGCTCGCGGCGCACGCTCCTCAAACCGCCCGCGCCACCATGCTGGAGGCTGCCAAGCCCTACGTCATCGCTGCGCTCTGGAAGCATGGCGAGCGGCCCCTCCTCGTCGTGTGCCCGCGGCCTGAGGATGCACGGCAGCTGATCGAGCGGATCGAGGCCTACTGCGGCGACGACGCCCCCATTTACCACTTTGCCGAGTCGGAGGTGTCGCCGTACGAGCGGCTGGCATTGGATACGGCGACGCTCCACTCTCGCATTGCTGCGCTCGGCTCGCTCCGGCCCGCCCACGCCGCCCAACCGCCCCTCGTCGTCGCCTCCGCCATGGCGCTGATGCAGCGCACGCTCGGTGCCGAGGCGCTCGACGCCCAACGCGAACGGCTCGTCGTCGGCCAGCGCCTCGCGCTCGATGCGACGCTCGAGCGCTGGGCGCGCATGGGCTATGCGCATGTCCCCGCCGTCGAGGCGCCCGGACAGATGGCGCGCAGGGGAGGCATCGTGGACGTCTTCTCTCCCGGCATGGCGCTTCCGGCGCGCATCGACCTGTGGGGTGATGAGATCGACTCGCTGCGCCATTTCGACCCTGCCACGCAGCGCTCCACCGGCGCTGTCGACGGCATCGCAGTGCTGCCTGCGTGGGAGGTGCTGCCGTCGCTCGCCGGCGATGAGGTTGGGGAGATGCTGCGCGGGCTTGACTATGCCAACGTCAAGACCTCTGAGCGCGACCGGATACAGGACGAGATGGCGCAGCTGCTCGCCCACATGACGACTGACGCTGCGGCCTTCTACGCCGGCTTCTTCCACCGCCATACGCTGCTCGACCACCTCGAGACGTCCTCGGCACTGGTCATCGTGGATGAGCCGTCGGAGACGGAGGAGGCCGCGCACCAGTGGGAGGCTGCTGCGGCGCGCCTGCGCTTGACCAAGCAGGAGCGCGGCGAGCTCCCTCTGGGTTTCCCGCCTCCCTTCGCTGACTGGCCGTCCATTGCCCAGGAGCTGGAGCGCTTTGCCGTGCTCGAGGTGAGCCGCTACCACAAGGGGCGCTCCGGCGGCGCCACTGCGCTCCCCTTTGCCGCGCCGCCGCTCTACCACAGCGACCTTGGCGCGCTCGCTGCTGCCATTGGCGCACCACGAGCGCCCACCGTGCTCGCAACACAGCACTCGCGCCGCCTCGACGAGGTGCTGCGCGAGGGTGACGTTGGCACGCGGGAGTCGCGTGACCTGCCCGCGCTGCCCGATGCGTCCGTCGTCCACGTCGTCCACGCGCCCATCGCCGGCGGCTGGACGCTGCGCGAGCGCGAGGACGCTGGCGCCGACCTCCTGCGGTTGCTGACCGATGCGGAGATATTCGGTGCGGCCAAGCGCCGTCCGGGGCGTTCGCGCCGCCGAACGGCCCCTGCCCGCCACGTCCTCATCGATGAGCTTGCCCCTGGCCAGCTGGTCGTCCACGTCGATCATGGCATCGGGCGCTTTGCGGGGACGCGCGCGATGGACGAGGGAGACGCGCGCCGGGAATACCTCGTGCTCGAGTACGCCGAGCGCGACCGCCTCTACGTGCCCATGGAGCAGGTGGGGCGCATCTCGCTCTACTCTGGCGGAAGCGAAGAGGCGCCGTCGCTCACCCGTCTTGGCACGCAGGAGTGGAGCCGCGCCGTCGCGCGCGCCAAGGAGTCGACCAAGCAGCTGGCCTTCGACCTGCTGGCGCTCTACGCGGGCCGCGAGCTCGCCGATGGCCACCCAGCCGCTCCCGACACGCCGTGGCAGCGCGAGATGGAGGACGCCTTTCCCTACGTCGAAACGCCCGACCAGGCGGAGGCCATCGGCGCGGTCAAGGACGACATGGAGGCGCCGCGCCCCATGGACCGCCTGGTCTGCGGTGACGTCGGCTACGGGAAGACGGAGGTCGCGCTGCGCGCCTCCTTCAAGACGGTCATGGACGGCAAGCAGGTCGCCGTCCTCGTCCCCACGACCGTCCTCGCCCAGCAACACTTCCAAACATTCGCGGAGCGCCTCGGCCCCTATCCCATCCGTGTCGAAATGCTCAGTCGATTTCGCACGCCCGCCGAGCAGAGCGACGTCATCCGCCGCCTCAGGCTGGGCGAAGTCGACGTGGTGGTCGGCACGCACCGGCTGGTGCAGCGCGACGTCGGATTCAAGGACCTTGGCCTGCTCGTCATCGACGAGGAGCACCGCTTCGGCGTCAACCAGAAGGAGCAGCTGCGCGAGATGCGGCACGGCGTCGATGTCCTGACGCTCACCGCAACGCCCATCCCGCGCACGCTCCACATGGCGCTTGCGGGGGTGCGCGACATCTCCAACATCGAGACGCCTCCCGAAGAGCGGCTGCCCATCAAGACCTACCTTGCCGAGGCGTCCGACGAGCTGGTGCGCGAGGCGGTCCAGCGTGAGCTCGACCGGGGCGGGCAGGTCTACTTCCTCCACAACCGCGTCAAGACCATCGACCTTGCCGTCGGGCGCCTCCGCGAACTCGTCCCCGCCGCACGGCTGCTCGTCGCCCATGGCCGGATGAACGAGACCGTGCTGGCCGACGTCATGGAACGCTTCATCGACGGCGAAGCGGACGTCCTTGTCTGCACCACCATCATCGAGTCGGGCCTCGACATCCCGACCGTCAACACGCTCATCGTCGACCGCGCCGATCGGTTCGGCCTCGCGCAGCTCTACCAGCTGCGCGGGCGCATCGGCCGCCGGGCGCAGCGCGGCTACGCGTACCTGCTCATCCCGCCCGGCAGGCGGCTAACAGAGGCCGCGCAACGACGCCTGCAGACCATCGCAGCCGCCACCGAGCTGGGCGCGGGCTTCCGCATCGCCATGCGCGACCTCGAGATTCGCGGTGCCGGCAACATCCTTGGCGCCGAGCAGAGCGGGCACATCCACGCGGTCGGGTTCGACCTCTACACGCGGATGCTCCAGGAGGCGGTGGCGGACCTGCGCGCGCAAGGAGGGATGCCGGAGCAGCGGCACCAGGTCGACCCCCAAGTCGACCTCGGCCTCGAAGCCAACATTCCCGATTGGCTCGTCGACCACCTGCCGACGCGCATGGGCCTGTACCAGCGCATGGCGCGCGCGCGCTCCATCGGCGACGTGGAAGACATTATCGCCGAGTTCCGCGACCGTTTCGGCTCCCGCCTCCCCGACGAGGTCTACGCGCTCCTCTATACGCTGCGGGTCAGCGTGCTCGCGCGTGAGGCCGACGTCGAGTCGGTGTTGCGGCAAGCGAATGAAGTGACGATGCGCTTGCGCGAGCCGGCGGGCGGCGCACGGCTCGCGCTGGAGCGAGCGCTTGGACGCGGCGTGCGCGTTGGCCACCAGCAGGTGCACCTGCCGACGCAGAGCGATGCGCCGTGGGGACAGGCATTGCTCGAGGTGCTGGAGGGCCTGGAGCGATTCCAGCGCGCCGCCGCCGACCTGGCCGAGGCCGCCGCAATACGCTAGGGGCGTGGGCGAGGAGCCGCGCTAGTTGACGCCGAAGTAGCCGCGGCCGTTGGCGTTGCGCACGCCCCGAGGTCGCCGAGGCTGTGCCTTGGTGCGGCGCTGCGAGAATGAAGGTTGCTCGTAGTCGGGCTCTTCCGGCGCGTAGCCGCTGGTGGGGGCGGGGCCCCGCATCCGAAGCAGCAGCTCCGTCTCTGCCGGCTCGAGCGTCCCTGCTTCGTCCTTCAGACGCAGCAGCGCAAGCAGATACGCCTGGTTCTCCTCGTTCAGGCTGGCGAAAAAGACCTGGTAGGACATGACGACTCTATCGAGTTAGCGGTGGGTGAATACCTGCAAAGGGGCCGCCTCCGAACGGCGACGCCCCCACTATACCACAATGCAAGTCGAGGCACATACACGCGTCGAAAGCTCGCAAGCATGGCCCGCTGCACCATCGCATCGCTGCGCTATACTGGGAAACCGCCATGGACGACCTTGCCGCACGACTTGCCGCACTCGCCGAGCGCATTGGCGGGATCATGGTGCGGCTTTGACCTCCCTGCTCAGCTAGCCGAGGCGGAGCGCCTCGAGGCCGACTCCGCCAAGCCCGGCTTCTGGGACGATCACCAGACCGCACAGCAGGCCATGCGCCGCATCACACGGCTGCGCGCCACCGTCGAGCGCTGGCAACGCCTCAAGGCGCATGCCGATACCTGCCGGGAATTGCTTGACCTCGCCCGCGAATCGGACGACGAGGTGATGGCGCACCAGGTCGCCGACGATGCGGCCACGCTCTTCAACGAGGCGGAGGAGGCGGAGACGGCGCTCGTGCTGTCGGGCGAGTACGACGAGCGCAGCGCCATCGTGGCCATCCACGCCGGCGCGGGCGGCGCCGACGCGCAGGACTGGGCGCAGATGCTGCTGCGGATGCTCACGCGCTGGGCCGAATCGCGGGGGTACGCCTCACGCCTGCTCGATGCATCCCGGGGCGAGGAGGCGGGCATCAAGAGCGCCACGCTCGAGATATCGGGCGAGTTCGCCTACGGCTATGTGAAGGCGGAGCGCGGCGTCCACCGTCTCGTGCGCCTGTCGCCGTTCGACGCCGCGCACGCGCGCCACACGTCGTTCGCCCTCGTCGAGGCGCTGCCGGAGGCCGAGGGCGACGTCGACGTCCGCATCAACCCCGACGAGGTGAGCATCGAGACGTTCGGCGCGAGTGGCCCGGGCGGACAGCACATGCAAAAGAGCTCGACCGCCGTCCGCATCCTGCACCACCCCACGGGCACCGTCGTCACCTGCCAGAACGAGCGCTCGCAACTCCAAAACCGCGAGACGGCCATGACCATCCTGCGCTCGCGCCTCATGGAACTCGAATTGGAGCGCCGCGCCGAGGAGCGCGCGCGCCTCAAGGGCGAGCACGTCGCCGTCGGGTGGGGCAGCCAGATTCGCAGCTATGTTCTGCACCCCTACAAGCTGGTCAAGGACCATCGCACGGGGGCAGAGTCGACCAACCCGGATGCGGTGCTCGATGGGGCGCTTGATCCCTTCGTGCGCGCCTACCTGCTCTCCGGCATCGACCCGCAGTCGGGTGCTCCGGAGTCGGCGCGCTAGCTGCCGCGTGTCCGGCGCAGCACGTGCCAGGAGCGCTGCACCACGGTAAGGCCCGCGGCAGCGAGGATGACCATCAGCGCGTAGTTGGGGTAGCCGACGAGCAGCCCCACGCCGAGCACGATGATGCGCTCGGGTCGCCCGAGCAGCCCGACGTCCCCCTCTACCCCGAGGCCCTCGGCGCGGGCGCGCGAGTAGCTCACGAGCAGGGAGACGACGACGGCGCCAAAGGCAAGGTATGCGCCGAGAGTGTGGCCGTCGCGCACGGCGTAGGTCAGCAGCCCGAAGAGCACCGCCGCCTCTCCCACACGGTCGCACAACGAGTCGAGGTATGCCCCGAAGCGCGTGGCGCTGTCACTCAGCCGCGCGATGGGGCCGTCGAGCATATCGAGCGCCGCGCCGCCAAGCATCACCAGTCCGCCGATCAGCAGGTGGCCCTCCGAGACGAGGTAGGCCGCGCCGCCCATGATGGCCAACCCGATGAGCGTCACCGCATTCGCACTGACATGGAGCGCGATCAGCAACCGGGCAGGCGGGTTGGTGACATAGCGCGCCAGCCACGCCTTGGCACGCACGCGAAGGGCCATGTCGAAGGCGCCTATCGCAACCCCCTTCAACGCCGGTCTCCGTTTGTCAGGCCCAGCGGCGAGGCGTGCCGTTGCAGTACGTCGGTATAGACCGCCTCGACCTGGTCGGCGACGCGCTCCCAGCGGTAGTGGTCGGCGGTGATGGGGCCGCTCGCGCCGAGCGTGTGGCGCAGTTCCGGCGAATCGATGAGCCGCTTGAGCGCACCGGCCAGCGCCTCCTCGTCCCGCGGTGGAACGAGCACCCCCTCCTGGCCGTCGGTCAGCACGCGCCGGAAGCCGTCGATGTCGGAGGCGACGATGGGCTTCGCCGCCGCCATCGCCTCCAGCAGGATGATGCCGAACGACTCCCGGCCCGTCGCCGGAGCGCAGAAGAGGTCGGCGGTATGGTAGTAGCGCCGCAACTCCTCGCCCGAGACGCTTCCTGCGAATTCGACGTCCTCCATGCTCTGCTCGCTGATGGCGCCCAGCACCTCCTCCCCCGGGTTGCCTCCCCCGACGACGATCAACCGCAGCTGGGGGTAGCTCCACTTCAGGCGCCCGAAGGCGCGCACCAGGTGCGCCAGCCCCTTGCGCCGTTCCAGCCGCGAGACGAACAGGATGTTGAACTTGCCGTCCGCGAAGCGTTCGATCGGGGCGCACGGGCCTGCGAAGAAGTCGACGTCCACCCCGTTCGGGATGATGGCGTAGTCGCCGGGGAAGTGGGCGGAGACGAAGTCGTAGGCCGGTTGGGAGACGGCGATGCGCGCGTGCAGCTTGTTGAAGTGGCGGCGCGCATAGTAGCGCCACAACCGGTACAGGCGGTTGCCTCGAAACGCGTGGAAGGTGCCGACGTTCACCGCCTGCGAGCAGCGCAGGATGGTGATGGGCAGCCAGAAGGAGGCGGGCTCATGCAGATGGATGAGGTCGAACTGCTCTCGCTTCAGCATCCTGCGTACGCTGCGCTCGCGCCAGACCGAGAGCGATATGCGCGCAATCGAACCGCCCGACGGAACGGGCAACGGGCGGCCAATCGGGATGAGGTCGGGCTCCACCTCCCGTTCCTTGGCGTCGGCGAAGGGGGCGATGACCTTGACGCTGTGGCCGCGGTCGCGCAGCTGCCTGGCCAGCGCTGCGACGTGCACGTTCACGCCGCCCGGCGTCCCGTAGTCGTACGGCGACACCATCCCTATGGCCAGCCGTCGCTCGGGGCGTGCTCCTCGCGATGGCGTGCTCGGCGCTTCCGTCACACCCCCGCTCCTACGCGCCGTTCGAGATGAAGGCTTCCACCATATCGCGCGCCTCGTCGTCCGTGTACTGGATGGGAGGCGACTTCATGAAGTAGGCGCTCGGCCCGTTGAGGGCGCCGTAGACGCCGCGCTCCTTCGCTATCTTCGCCACGCGCACGGCGTCGACCACCACGCCCGCGGAGTTGGGGCTGTCCCACACCTCGAGCTTGAGCTCCATGTTGAGTGGCACGTCCCCAAACGTCGTCCCTTCGATCCGGATGTGGCACCACTTGCGGTCGAGCAGCCACGGGATGTAGTCGCTCGGCCCCACGTGGACGTTGTCGTCGCCGAGGTCGTACGGCAGTTGCGAGACCACCGCGTTCGTCTTCGACTCCTTCTTCGACTCGAGCCGCTCGCGTTCGAGCATGTTCATGAAGTCGGTGTTCCCGCCGAAGTTGAGCTGGTAGGTGCGGTCGATGCGCACGCCACGGTCCTTGAAGAGGTTGGTCAGGACGCGATGGGTGATGGTCGCGCCGACCTGCGACTTGATGTCGTCGCCAACGATCGCCGCCTCGGCGTCCTTGAAGCGCCGCTGCCAGTAGGGCTCGCGCGCGATGAAGACCGGGATGCAGTTCACCACGCCCACCTTCGCCGCCAGCGCCTGCTCCATGTACCACTTCGTCGCCTCCTCCGAGCCGACGGGCAGGTAGTTGATGAGCACGTCCACCTCCCGCTCGCGCAGGACGTTGGAGATGCTCGGCATGTCGCCACCGGGATCGGGCGCCTTCTTGATGACCTTCGAGAGGTACTTGCCCAGGCCGTCGTGGGTCATGCCGCGCTGAACGGTCACCCCCGTCTGGGGCACGTCGGTGAAGCGCACGGTGTTGTTCTGCCCGCTGTGGATGGCGTCCGAGAGGTCCTTGCCCACCTTGTCGGCGTCAACGTCGAACGCCGCCACCACCTCGATGTCGCCGATGTGGTACTTGCCCATCACCGGGTGCATGATGCCGGGGATGAACTCGTCCTCCGGCGCCTCACGGTACTTGTGCAGACCCTGAACGAAGGATGATGCGCAGTTGCCCACGCCAACGATGGCTACCTTGATCTTGCTCATGCGAGAAACTCTCCCCAAGCGCGCAGCGGCGCGCGATGTGTTCTGTTCGTCCCGACTGACGCTAGCGCCCTGCGCCTCCGCGCGCATGGGCCTAGGGGCCCAAATCTATCACTATGGGAGAATTCGTGTTCTTGATAGCTCCGCCGCCGCCATGACCTCATAGCGCGAACCGCCTGCCCCGAGGTGGCTGCGGTACAGCACGACGCGCTCGACGGTGAAGCCCAATCCGTCCGGCAGCGTCGTCGTGGGAAGGGCTGCGCTGATGCGCTCCGCCTCGTCCGGGCGCATGCCGTCGCGGGTGCGGCCCAGCGTCACGTGCGGGCGGAAGGGGCGTGCCTCCACCGCATAGCCCTCAGCCCCGAGTGCCGATTCGAGCGCATCTCGTAGCGCAAGAAGCGCATTGAGGTCTCCCTCGATGCCCGCCCACACGAACTGTAGGCGCCGCCCACCAGGGAAGGCGCCCAGCCGCGAGACCGCCAGGCCAAACGGATGGTGGCGCGCGGCAACCCCGGCGACCACGCGCGCGAGCGACGGCAGACGCGCGGCATCGACGTCGCCGAGGAACTTGAGCGTGAGGTGCATCGCGTCGGGGCGCGTCCAGCGCAGCCGCGCCGACGCCCGATCGCGCAGCGATTGCTGCGCGGCGACGAGCGCATCGCGCACCGTCTCCGGTACGTCGATCGCGATGAAGAGGCGCATGCGCGCTGCCATGGCTGGATCCCGGGCGGATTGTACGCGGGGGCCGTGTGCTACGCTGTAACCGGTTGCCATGCTCACCAAGCGCATCATCCCCTGCCTCGATGTTGACGGCGGGCGCGTTGTCAAGGGCGTCTCGTTCGTGCAACTGCGCGACGCGGGCGACCCGGTCGAGCTGGCGGCCTTCTACGACCGCGAGGGCGCCGACGAACTGGTCTTCCTCGATATCACCGCATCGTCGGACGGGCGGGACACGATGATCGACGTCGTGCGGCGCGTGTCGGAGCAGGTGTTCATCCCGCTTACCGTTGGCGGCGGCGTGCGCAGCATCGCCGACGTGCGCTCGCTGCTCGAGGCGGGCGCCGACAAGGTCTCCATCAACACCGCGGCCGTCCTCAACCCACAGCTGCTCGCCGAGGCCGCCGCGCAGTTTGGCAACCAGTGCATCGTCGTCGCCATCGACGCCCGGGCCCTAGCGCCCGACGGCCCGCGGGCCGACCCCGCGCTGCTGCCGGACGAGCACCCCGGCCGGGGGGAGTTGGCGCTCGCCGCTGACAGCGGTTGGGAGGTGTACGTCCACGGAGGGCGGACGCCGACGGGCGTCGACGCGCTCCGGTGGGCGCGCTACGCGACGGCGCTGGGCGCGGGCGAGGTGCTGCTGACCAGCATGGATGCCGACGGGCACCTCGGCGGCTTCGACCTGCGGCTGACGCGGGCGGTCGCGGACGCCGTTAGCGTACCGGTCATCGCCAGCGGCGGCGCCGGAACCAATGACCACATGCTGGCGGCGGTGACGGAGGGGCGCGCCGATGCCGCGCTCGCTGCGTCCATCTTCCACTACGGGGACATCCGAGTCGCCGAGACGAAGCGCCACCTCGCAGCACACGGCGTGGCGGTGCGTGGCTAGCCAACCCCCATTCGATGGCATTGCCGTCTTGGCGTTCGACATGTTCGGCACGCTGGTGCGCAACGACTACCAGCAGTGGCGCTCCACCATGACCGCGCTGGTGGATGCGCATGCGCTGCCCGTCGACGCCGCCCGCCTGCACCGCGAGTGGTCGTCGCGCGAGGTGCGCTTTCGCAGCACCCGCAACCGCGGCGCAGCGCCGTTCAGCACCTACCGCGACGCGTGGTGCGCTGCGTTTGCCGAGACGTTCGCGCACCTGGGCTTGGACGCCGACCCCGGCGCCTTCGCCGACCGCTGCGTGGCCGATCTGGGGGAGCGCGGCGCGTTCGACGACGCGGCGTCGGCGCTCGAGACGCTTGGCGCCTGGCCCCTCGGGGTGCTGTCCAATGCCGACGACGCCTTCCTTCTCCCCGTCATCCAGCGGCACCGGTGGCGCTTCGAGCCGGTGGTATCCTCGGAGGGTGCGAGGGCCTACAAGCCAGACGCGCGCATCTTCGCCGCCTACTGCGAGCTCGCCGGCGTAGGCCCCGGCGAGGTGCTGTACGTTGGCGATTCGCCGTACGACGATGTACACGGGGCGAAGGAGTCCGGCATGAGGGCAGTGTTGGTGCGGCGCGAGCAGCAAACGCCGGGCAGGACGCCCCCGCCCCCCAATGTGCGGCTGCGGGAGCCGGACGCCGTCATCACGTCGTTGACGCAGCTGCCGGCGCTCCTTCCTGGAAGACTGGGGCCGCGAGGTTAGGACATGACGACCGATACAGCAGCGGTGCAACTCGACTGCCAGGGCCTGGTGACGGCGATCTGCCAGGAGGCCGACTCCGGCCAGGTGCTCATGGTCGCGCACATGAACGCCGAGGCCTTGCGGCGGACGCTCGAGAGCGGCCAGATGCACTTCTACAGCCGCTCGCGCCAGGAGCAGTGGCACAAGGGCGCGACGTCGGGCGCGTTCCTGCACGTGCGGTCGGCCCAGGTCGACTGCGACGGCGACGCGCTGCTTTTCCAGGTCAGCGCCGAGGGCCCCGCATGCCACACGGGCGCGCCGTCATGCTTCTTCACCCCGCTCGATGGCGAGCCGCGCTACGAGGGCAGCGAACCCGGTCCCGGCGTGCTCATGGAGCTCTTCCAGACCATCCGCCTGCGCCAGGCCGAGATGCCGGAGGGGTCGTACACGACGGGCCTCTTCCAGGCGGGGACGCAGCGCATCGCGCAGAAGGTGGCGGAGGAGGGTGCGGAGGTCGCGCTGGATGCCACCGCGGGCAACCGCGACTCGCTGCCCGGAGAGGTGGCCGACCTGCTCTACCACACGCTGGTGCTGCTGGCCGACGCCGGCGTGAGCCCCGATGCAGTCTGGGAGGAGCTGCGCCGCCGCCAGCGATGAGCGGCCTGCTACACTTACGCGGCGATGTTTGAGAGCGTACTGATCGCCAATCGCGGGGAGATCGCCTGCCGCATCATCCGCACATGCCGCACGCTCGGCGTGCGTACCGTTGCCGTCTACTCCGACGCCGACAAGGACTCGCTCCACGTGCAGATGGCCGACCAGGCCGTGCGCATCGGCGAGGCGGAGGCGTCCGACTCCTACCTGCGCTACGACCGGCTCGTCAGCGCGGCCAAGAAGGAGAGGGCGGACGCCGTCCACCCCGGGTACGGGTTCCTGAGCGAGAACCCCACCTTCGTCGAGGAGGTCGAGAAGGCGGGGCTGGCGTTCATCGGCCCCTCGGCGGGCGTTATACGCCAGATGGGCGACAAGGTGCAGGCGCGCCGCCTCGCCAGGTCGGCGAACGTCCCCGTGATCCCGGGCACCGACGGCGAGATAGACGATGCGGACGCGATGCTTGAGGCGCAGCGCGTCGGCTACCCGCTGATGGTCAAGGCGGCCGACGGCGGCGGCGGCATGGGCATCCGCGCCGTCCACTCCGAGGCCGACCTCGCCGGGGCGCTTGAGCGCGCGCGGGCGCAGGCCAAGGGCGCGTTCGGCTCCACCCGCGTCTACCTCGAGCGCCTCATCGAGAACGCATCGCACGTGGAGGTGCAGGTGCTCGCCGACCACCACGGCAACGCCGTCCACCTGTTCGAGCGCGACTGCTCGATCCAGCGGCGCAACCAGAAGGTCATCGAGGAGACGCCCTGCCCCAAGCTCACGCCCCAGGCGCGCAAGTCGCTGCTGGAGGCGTCGGTGAGGCTGGTCAAGACCATCGGCTACACCAACGCGGGCACCATCGAGTACCTGCTCTCGCCCCGGGGCGACTTCTACTTCTTGGAGATGAACACGCGGCTGCAGGTCGAGCACCCCGTGACGGAGATGGTTACGGGCGTCGACCTCGTCGAGTTGCAGCTGCGCGTTGCGGCGGGCGAGAAGCTGCCGGTCAAGCAGAGTGAGCTCAGGTCCAGGGGGGCCGCCATCGAGGCGCGCATTTACCCGGAGGACCCCGAGACGCTGCTGCCCACCTACGGCGTCGTCGAGCGTCTGGAGGAGCCTGCGGGCGACGGGGTGCGCGTCGACTCCGCGCTCTTCGACGGCTACGAGGTCTCCGCCTACTACGAGCCGCTGATGGCCAAGCTGGTCGTCTGGGCCGACGACCGCGCCGCGGCCATCGCCAAGATGCGCGATGCGCTCGGCGCGCTGCGCACCGAGGGCGTGGTCAACAACACCCCGTTGGTCTCACGCGTGCTCGCCACCTCCACCTTCGGCGATGCGCAGCACCACAACGCCTTCCTGGAGGAGCTGCTGCGCCAGCCCTACTCGACGGGCGGGGGCAAGGAGCTCATCGCCACCATCGCCGTGGCCATGGCGCTCGCCCAGGAGCGGGCGGAGACGCGCGCGCCCTCGCGTTGGAAGGTCTACGGACGCCGCGCCGCCATGGTCGCGCGGTTGGGAAGCGGGGCCGCCTGATGCGCCGCGTCCGCGTCCGCGTCAACGGCGAGTGGTACGACGTCGAGGTGGGCGACGTCTACCAGAGCCCCGTCGAGGTCGTTGTCGACGGCGAGACCTACCTGGTCGAGCTCGAGGCGGCGGCGCGGGCGCCGCAGCGCGAGCCGACGCGGGCGCCCAAGCGCGCAAAGGCGGAGGCGCCGGGCCTGCGCGGCCTCTTCCAGGGCGACGACAAGACGGTGCGCTGCCCGCTGCCCGGGCGCGTCGTCTCCATCACCGCCGCCAAAGGCGCGCTGCTCGAGGCGGGCGATGAGATCTGCGTGCTGGAGTCGATGAAGATGGAACAGAGCGTGCGCATGGCCGCCAGCGGCGTCGTCAAGAATGTCAAGGTCAAGGCGAAGCAGGCGGTCGCCGCAGGCACGCCTCTCATAGAATTGCAGTAACGGCCATGAGCCAGCAGTCCGACACCTTCCCCGTCACCACGCTCGACGAACTGAAGCAGCGCAGGGCGATGCTGTTCGAGTTCCGCCACCCGCGCTTCGGCAAGCACGACATCGCGCTCTTCTGGGACGGCCAGGGCGTGTACGCGCTGGAGAACTCGTGCCCCCACCTCTTCGGCCCGCTTGCCGAGGGCCGCATCCTCCCCGGCGAGGTGCACTGTCCGCTGCACGGCGCGCAGTTCTCGCTGAAGACCGGGGAGTGCCTCGACCGCTTCACCCTCGACGTGGCCGCCTATGCCGCCCGGGTAGACGGCGAGACCGTCAGCATCGTCGCGCCCGGCGAAACGCGGGACTAGCCTGTCCCTGCCGGCGCGTCTTCCATGTTGAACTCGACCGGGTTGCCCCAGCGCTCGGAGTAGGTGACCTCCTCGACGGGGCGGCGCGTCTTGGGGCCGTGCTTACCCACCGGGTAGCCGATCGGCAGCATGCAGCCGAACTCGCAGTCGTCCGGCACGCCGAGTATGTCCTTGAGCTCCTGGCCGTGGAATGCGTTGATGGCCGTGGTGAGGTTGGAGCCGAGCCCCAGGCCCCGTGCGGCGAGCAGCATGTTCTGGACGGCGGGGAACGCCTGCATGCCGGACGAGGCCGGCGTCGGTACGCGCGGGTTGCCCTGGTGGTCGGGCACGGGCGCGACGTAGACGAACAGGATCACCGGCGAGTCGGCCAGGTGGTCGCCGAGGTGCCACTCCGCCTTGTTGCCCGATACCGAGGGGTCGATGAGGATCTGGCGCACCGAGTCCTTGTAGAGGACGCCGATCTTGTCCTTGGTCTCCTGGTCGCGGACGACGATGAAGCGGCAGGGTTGGGCGTTCCCGCCGTTCGGCGCCTGCGTCCCCGCCTCGATGATGGCATGCACCTGCTCGTCGGTGACGGGCAGGTCAGGCCGCTGCCTGCGGATGGCCCGCATTGTGTAGATCGCCTCGAACAGCCCAATCTCGTCTGCCATGGCCTCTCCCTCCTCGCTAGGCCCGCAAGGCTACAGCGTGAGCATGCGCGCGTCCAGAATGCGCGGTCGACGGTGGAGTGTAACGACTGCCTGTTGCGTTAAGGGACGCCGGTGCAGCACATGAGAGGGATCGCTCGCGTGCGCACTCACGGCGGAAGCTCCCCCGAGACGGGCACGTCGCACTGACGAGACGGCACGTCTTGCTCACCTGCGGCAGAGGGGGATGGTGGCGCAGCCGCGCACCAGTCCTGGAGACGGGGTCATCCGCGCCGCCAAGAGCCGTGCAGGCAGCGCCGCAGCATGGTCCCCGATGACGATGACGTCCAGCGAGGCTGCCGGGAGCTCCTCCGCAATGCGTGACATTCGTCGTTCGTCTCGGGTGTCCTCACCCCACCACGGGGTATTCCGGCCTGCCCCAGTCGGCGTCGGGGTTCTCGACCATGACCATGAGGAAGTGGGGGACGAGCATCGCCATGATGCGTGCGCCGTCGCGCACCTGCCTGCGGTTGACGCTGCTATTCCACGTTGCGCCGCCGTGTATCAGCTGGTTGCGCAGGACGTAGAGGCGGTCGAACAGGGTGCTCAACACCTCCTGCGTGTCGCGAGCGGCGAGCGCCTTGAACGCCTGCTCATTCTCGCGGTCGAAGCGGAACTGCCAGTTGTCGAAGCCCTGTCCGTTGTGGTGCTCCCAGAAGTCGCGGAAGACGAACTGGTTCCTGAGGAGCACGCGGATAGCGCCTGAGAAAGAGCCCCATAGCGCCGCGTGGATGCGGTCCGTGGCGTCCAGGCGCAGCACCTGCTCGAAGTACCCGGACAGGCGTTCCCGCTCTGGCGCCTGCTCGTCGCGAGGCCTGATGCGCCCGTAGGTGGCGTTGAATGCGACCCACAAGAATACAAAGGCCGAGTCGTAGTCGGCTGGCTCGGCGAGTTCCTTCGCGGCACGCCTGCCCCAGCTGATGGTGCGGTGCAGGCGCAGACCCAGGTCGTCACGGGTCGCTCGACGGACGCGCCTGCGTTCCTCCTTTTCCACATCATCGAACGTCGTGACCTGCGCCTGCGCTGCCAACTCCTGCACCTCCGCGATCGGGCTTGCGGGATAGGCTACTTCAACCGGCGGAGCCGACGCCTTGCTGTGCTATGGTGCGCTGCTCACGCTGCCGCAGGCGGATGCCGTGGCGAACCGGAGGAGGTGTCTGAGAGTGGCCGCTACAGAGGTGAATGAGAACGTCCGCTACGAGCCGGATGAGGAGCCGCCACGGTTGCTGACCATCGGTGCCGGGCTGCAGGCCGCCGCCATCATCGTGGCGCCGGTAGTCTTGAGCGTAGTCATCGTGATGCGCATCGCCGAGCAGCCCGACTCCTACCTTTCGTGGGCGGTCTTTGCGGCGCTGCTGGTCAGCGGCCTGACCACCGTCCTGCAGGCCGTCAGGGTCGGGCGGATAGGAGCGGGCCACGTGCTCATCATGGGCACGTCGGGCGCATTCATCGCGGTCTGCGTGGCGGCGCTGGTCGAAGGCGGCCCGGCGATGATGGCCACGCTGATCGTCATCTCGTCCCTCTTCCAGTTCCTGCTGGCGGCGCGGCTCTCGCTGCTGCGGCGGATATTCACGCCCACCGTCGCGGGCACCGTCATCATGCTGATTACCGCGACGGTGATGCCGCTGGTGTTCGACCTGCTCGAAGATGTGCCGGAGGAGGTCGCGACCGAGGAGGCGCTGGTGGTGGCGGTGGTCACGCTCGTGGTGGTCGCCGGACTCGTGCTGCGCGGGCCTCCCCGCTTCCGTCTCTGGGCGCCTGCCATCGGCATCGCGGCGGGGTGCGTGGTGGGGGCGGTCTACGGCATGTACGACACGGGCCCGTTGGTGGACGCGCCGTGGGTGGGCGTTCCGTCGGGCGCGTGGCCGGGCCTCGACTTCACGCCGGGGGTGGAGTTCTGGGCGCTGCTGCCGGCCTTTGTGGTGGTGACGCTGGTGGGCGCGGTGGAGACGATAGGCGACGGCGTGGCCATCCAGCGCGTCTCGCGCCGCATCCCTCGCGCCACCGACTTTCGCTTGGTGCAGGGGCGCTGAACGCCGACGGCATGGGCAACCTGCTCTCCGGGATCGCGGGCACGCTGCCCAACACGACGTACTCCAGCAGCATCGCCCTCGCCGAAGTCACGGGAAACGCAGCCAGGGGGGTTGGCGTGGTGCTCGGCGTCGTGATCGCTGCCGTCGCTTTCCTGCCGAAGTTCTCGGCATTCCTCATCGGCATCCCCGGCCCCGTCGTCGGCGCCTACCTCGTCCTGCTGCTGGGCCTGCTCTTCGTGCAGGGCATGAAGATCATCGTCCTTGACGGCGTCGACCACCGCAAGGCGGCCATCGTGGGCATCGCCTTCTGGCTCGGCGTCGGATTCCAGAACGGGGCCATCTTCCCCTCGCTGCTGGCGGAGGGATTCCTGAGCGTGCTGCTGAGCAATGGCATGACCTCGGGGGCGATTGCCGCGGTCATCATGGTGGCCTTCATCGAGCTGACGGGCCGGCGCAGGCGGCGGTTGGCGACATCGTTGGACGAGGAGGCGCTGCCCCGGCTGGCCGACTTCCTTCGCTCCTTCGCGGCCAAGGCGGGGTGGGACACCGCGTCGACGGAGAACCGCCTCGTGCTGGTGGGCGAGGAGACGCTCACCAGCCTGATGGCGGATGCGGAGGAGAGCGGCGGGCGGCGCCTCATCGTCACCGCGCAGAAGTCCGGCAACGACATGGAGCTGGAGTTCGTCTCCGCCTCCGCGGGAGAGGGCAACCTGGAGGACAGGCTCGCCTACCTGGGCGAGGCGCCCGAGATTCCGGACGTGCGCGAGACCTCGTTCCGGTTGCTGCGGGGCTACGCGTCCTCGGTGCGGCACCAGAAGTACCACGGCGTGGACATCGTCACGGTGCAGGTGAACGGTTCGCGCTAGGGGCGAGGGGGGCTTTACACAAAAGGCCGTGATTGCCCAGAGACTCGGCGCTTTGCGCAACTGCCTCGTCCGGTTCTCTATGGCATGTAACCCCATTGGAAAAGTTACAACATGCCACTTTGCTATCTTACTTTAGGGCAAGAAAGTTTAATAGTGAGGGTAGATACCGGACAAAAGTAAGGGGATTACTTGCGTGACTACGCGAACGGCGATTTGGTGGCAACGGCTCGCGCAGCCGTTTTCTTGGCGTAATCCCCTAATGACCTGTGTCTTGTAGGTTCTATGTATGTTGACCCAGCCGTGCGCTCTGCCGATACTTCCTGGGTATGTTCATTTGCCTAACCAATTCGGTCTCCTGCGATCCTTCACCAGTGGTTAGATTCAACGTAATGCGTGTAAGCTTCTCCTCAGTCTTGTCATCAATCCAATACGAGACTATGCCATAGGTGGATAGACGGTAGGCTAACTCGATCCACCTGAACACAACATCGACTTCAGGAGGGTCGCATTCACCCTGTCCCCTGACACCGTGCAGCATCTGTTCAATTCGATAGACGGTATGCTCAAATGCCTGAATGAACTCTCGAAGGGCGGTTTCCAGCGGCTGCTGACCCATTGTCACGTCGCCGACCCAGGTTGTTAAGGAATACCCATAGCTCGGTGCATCCTTCATGCCATCGTGCCAACTCATCCGAGCCAGTAGGCCAGAACTGGCTTCCTTCATCTCCCAACCGTTCGATTATCGCCATCGCATCTCGAACGTGGTGTGATGATGATCGAGACTCAAAAGGCGGTACAAGATCGAGCAATCGCCCATAGCGTCGGTCTCTAAACCGAGGCCGGGCATCTGGTTGAGTAGACATGAACCTTCCCCTATCTTTCCTTCGGTCGTGTCGTCCAGTCCGGCGACGCCCTCAAGCGGCGTCGTTCGCACCAGGCCCTGCTGCGGCCTGAAGTCTGAGTCCCAGGGCGCGCACCACCTTCAGCACGGTGGCGAACTCCGGGTTGCCGTCGGCCGACAGGGACTTGTACAGGCTCTCCCTGCCCAGCCCCGTCTCATGTGCCACCATCACCATTCTCCGGGCGCGGGCGATGTCTCCGAGGGTCGCCATGATGAGGCTCAGGTCGCCCTCTTCCAGGGCGACATTCAGGTATGCCGCCATGTCCTCCTCGGTCTCAAGGTGCTCCGCCGGGTCCCACGGCCTTGTCTGCGTCTTTGCCATAGCTGCCTCCTAGAGTCCTCTGGCTAACTCCAGTGCCCTTCGTATGTCCCGCTCCTGGCTGTCCTTGTCGCCTCCGGCTAGCAGGACCACCAAGGCCTCCCCTCTTTGCGCGAAGTACACTCGGTAGCCCGGCCCGTAGTCGATGCGGAGCTCCGATACTCCCTCCCCTACCGACCTCACGTCGCCACGATTGCCTAGGGACAGCCGCCTGATGCGGCTGTCGATTGTCACCCTAGCCTGCCTGTCCCGAAGCCGCATGAACCAACGGGCATAAACTTCGGTCTGGCGAATCCCGACCACCACCGTATTGTAGTCCACAGGATACATGGGGCGCAAGGTGTAAGACCGATTTCGGCGGTGGAAACGGGCCAAGCAGGGTACGCGGGCAGACCCCCCTCGCAGGGCAGGAAATTCGAAGGGTCGCTGGCGGTGTCACGCCCGTGTACAAGAGATCGCGCGGGCTGGCAAGTTGCAGTTCGGGCGGTCCCGTAGCTGAAATCGGAGCGAATGGGGCATCCTGCTAAGTCGGAGCGAGCAATTTGATTCCGGTGCTCCTTCCACACCTCCAGGACAGCCGCAGCTTTAGAAGTGGACAAGACGCCGGTCGGCAACTCGGGCAGGAGTGTGACCTGCCCCCCGGAAATCTGTACCAAGACTATAGTTCGTCTTGGCACGCAAGGGAGGGCGAAACGTCGAGAAGGAGGCACACGCCGGAGCAGGTGAACAACAACATGACCTGCCCCCATCGTTTGTACCACTCGCTATGTTAGACCGGCAAGGCTGGGAGCGATTTCGGATGGCAAGGGAATCTCCGTCATCGATAGCCATTCTGGGGACCTGTACTCCGATCGGATTTCGGGACTCTAGACGGGGCTTCAGGCAGCAACCCACTACCTGTATCTGCTCCGGGTGTCGACTACATTGGGCGCCGATGGTCTTCTTGCCACTCAACTACGTACCCAGTCGGGCTGGTTCAACATAGCGAGCGGTACGAATACTTGAGGGGCGATTCAGTGGTATCTACCACTAACCGTTGTCCATTACGCTGCGGGGGCGGGCAATTCGGCCCCTATGATCGTCCTATCCGCCAAACCGTCACGCCGCCCTTGGCGTCGAGAGCGGCGAGCGCGCCCCCGTCGGACCTCCAATACAGTTCGGCCACGGCGCCCTCCAGATCCTGGGCCCCGATCTGGCCGCCCCTTCCATTGTTCCAAAGCGACCACACAACCACTGCGCCATCACGCCCCCCCGATGCCAGGCGCATCGAGCGCGGCGCAAAGGCAAGCGTCGTGACGGGGAGATCATGAGCCTCTAGAACGCCGGGCCGCGTACCTTCCGGCCCCCTTCTTCGGAAGCTCCAGACCGTCACCGCCTCCCCGCCGCCGGTGGCCAAGAGGGTACCGGTATCGTCGAAAGCCAGGGCCGACGGCTTGGCAGGATAGCCGAACATCTCAGAGTCCTCTCCCGTGGCGCGACGCCAGAAGTGCACCGAGTTGTCCTGGCTGCCGCAGGCCACGATGCCCGCGTCCGGGCTCAGGGCCATCGACACCAGGGACCCCTGCCACTCCAGCTTCTGGCGAATCTCGCCGGTGACCGCGTCGAAGAAGGTCGCCCGACCGTAGCAGGCCGTCGCCAGTTCCCCTACACTCGACCAGGCGATGGCACTGACGGTGCTGGGATGGTCGTTAGACCGCCACACCTCCGCGCCGTCGACGCCATACGTGCGAACCTGCCGCGAGCAAGAGGCCGCCAACCGTTGGCCGTCCGGCGACCACGCCACGTTTTCCACCCAACCGCCGCCAACGTCGATAGCCCGGCTTACCTGACCTTCGGCGGCGTCCCAGATGAGGACCCGGCCGTCCTGTCCGGCCGTAGCGAACGCGCTTCCGTCTGGGTGGATTGCCAACGAGAGCACCCCACCGTCATGGACCCCGCGCCGCGCCCAGTCGGTCGCGCCAGAGTTGCCGTCGAATGCGTAGACGCCGCCCTCGGTATCGCCGACCACCAGCGCCTCTCCTCGCAGGCACCACCCCCCGGCGATCGCGTAGTCGCCGACCGCCGCAGACCAGCCCGGGGTCAGCACGCTTCTCGGGCTGCCGACACCTAAATCAGGCACGCTTCGAACCCTTCCCGCATACTCTGTCCATCGAGGTTGCGGCCGATGAAGACGAGTTGGTTGCGGCGGGGCGCGTCCCCCCATTCGCGATCCGGCTGGCCATCAAAGAGCATGTGAACTCCCTGGAAGACGAAGCGACGCGACTCACCCGCGACGCTGATGAAGCCCTTCATTCGGAAGATGTCCACCCCGCGCTCACTGAGCAGTGTGCCAATCCAGGCGTTGAGCTTTTCGGGATCGGCGTCGCCGTCGATCTCGATCGCGATCGAGCCCACCTCATCGTCGTGCTCGTGCTGTGCGACCCAAGTTCGCTCGGCCTCGAAGGGAACCGCCGCTCCCTTGATGCGTTGGGCGGCTGCCTCCGTCTCTGTGCAGTCAGGCTCGGAGCAAAAATTCCCCCCCAGTTTGAAAGCCGCTCCATCCGCGTTCCTCAGTTGGAGATCGAATTCCTCCGCGAGGTGCTGGGCGTAGAGGCCAACCCGCCCGGGCGTATCGACCTCAAAGGAGAAGGTCTTGCGTCCTGGAGAATCGAGCCGGAGGCTCACATGCTTTCCGATCGGAATCTCTTCCCCTGGATGAATGATCTCCGCAGGCTCGGCGTACTGCCGTACACACCACTCCGCGCTCTCCCGCAGGGCGGCGTCACCCGTGCCCTGATTGGGCACGACGACGAGCGACATCGCCGGATCGGGTCCATCGGCGAGGTTGAGGTCGTAGCGGCCTCTCTCGAGCGAATAGACCCCGGTCCATTCGAAGGGGTACTCCGGCTCGAGGAAGGTGGGACGACGCTCGAGCACCTGATCCAGGTCGAAGGCGCCGAGGTCGAGTACCGTTTCGACGGGTACGTTCGCTCGCTCGCTGCGCACGACGCGCGCCATTCGGTTCATACCGCGGAGCCGAGCTTCGAGCGTGTCGAGAGACTCGCCGTTGACGAGGTCCGTCTTGTTGAGGAGGAGGACGTCTGCGAACGCGATCTGCTCCGTGCTTTCGTCGCTTCGGCCGAGCTGCTGCTCAATGTGGGCTGCATCGACGAGCGTGACGATCCCGTCAAGGGCGTACTCGGCGCGAAGCTCGTCGTCCATAAAGAACGTCTGAGCGACCGGACCGGGATCGGCGAGCCCCGTGGTTTCCACCAACACGTAGTCGAACTTGTCGCGGCGCTTGTTGAGATTGTTGAGCACCCGAATCAGGTCCCCGCGCACCGTGCAACAGATGCAGCCGTTCGACATCTCGAAGACCTCCTCGTCAGCGTTGATGACGAGCGCCTGATCGATGCCGACTTCCCCATACTCGTTCTCGATCACGGCAATGCGCTTGCCGTGCTCCTCAGTCAAAATCCGGTTGAGCAGGGTCGTCTTGCCCGAGCCAAGGAAGCCGGTCAGGATGGTCACAGGTACTCTGCGCTGCGTGTTCATGGGATCCTCCGTTCGATTGCCGGGGTGTCATCCATGTCCGTTCTCTCCTCCAGCGTTCCAGCCAGGCAGGGAGATGCGCCGGGGAGGACATCGCGGCGCACCCCCCTGCGACGGGTCGCTTCAGTTATGAGCACTCCATCACAGCGCGGAGGCTCTTGAGGTTGTCGCGCATCAGGCCAAAGTAGTCCCCGTGCTCGGCCAGTTCGTCCAGCGTAACGCTCTCTATCGCGTGGATCTTGTAGATGCCAGCCCCTGTCTCGCTGGCGAGCGCTCGTTCGAGGTCACCGGAGAGCACGGGCTCGAGCAGCACCGCCCTGATGCCGAGCTCCTTGATGCGGTCCGCGATGAGGGCGAGACGCTGCGGTGACGGCTCCGCTTCCGGGGAGAGGCCGGCAATCCCGACCTGTTCCAGGTCGTACGCCAGTGCGAGGTAGCCGTAAGCAGAGTGAGACGTGACGAACTCGCGGTGGACGCACGAGCTGAGGCCCGCCTCGAACTCGGCGTGCAGCGCCCGGAGCTCTGAGGAGAGCGCGGCGAGGTTCGCCCGGTAGACGTCGGCACCGGCGGGGTCCGCCTGGATCAGCGCCTCGGCGATGCGCTCCGCCTGGGTGATGGCACGCAAGGGGTCGAGCCAGAAGTGAGGATCAAATTCGCCGTGGCCGTGGTCGTCGTGGCCGTGGTCGTCCTCGTCCTCGTGGCCGTGGTCGTCCTCGTCCTCATGGCCGTGGCCGTGCTCATCCTCATGGCCGTGCTCGTCTTCTCCACCGAGGATGCCGACGAAGGCGATGCCAGTGGGCGAACCACCAACATCCCACACCTCTTCGACCTCAAAGTGGCCGAGGTCAACCGCGATGACTTCTCCGTGTGCCGGGTTGGTAAGGAACATCGTCTCGCCAACGATAATCAAGCGGGGCCGCGCGTCATCGCCTGGCTCCATGACGCGGAGGTGCGCTATCTCGTCTCCGTCGTGGGCATCCAGCACGTGGAGCTCGCCGTCGCGAGTGAGCAGGTAGAGGCGCTCACCGTGCGCGCCGACGCCGCCGGATGCGACCGGTTCGCTGAAGACCTGCCGGAACTTGCCCGACTCAGGGCCTATCAGCCAGATGCCGTCGTCGGCGAAACCCTGACCGTCAAAGTAGGAGGCCCGCCCAAAGAAATGGTGCAGGTCGTGGTGTCCGAAGAAGGAGCCGATGCGTGACTCTTCCCGCATCTCCGGCGGATTGTCGATGAAGTCGTGATGGTAGCTCCCGCCGTGCGGGTGCAGAAAGAGCACGCCGCCCACGCAGCCGAAGATAGCCCCTTCTTCGTTGTGCGTCTCGCCGTGCATGCCGGGGCAGGAGCGGTTGCTGGCGTTGTAGACGATCTCGTCGTCTAGGGTGCGGACCTCGACACCGACAGGCAGACTGTCGTCCGAGTTCTCAGGGTAGTCGGGGTTCTTGGTGGTCACGATGATGTGGTCCGGTGAGATCGCCAGGGCGGCGCCATGCTGTGGGCCAGCCTCGAACATGATCGGCAGGTAGTCGCCTTGCGTGCTGGTGATCTCTTCCTCGTTGTAGAGGTAGACATGGCCGTGAGCGTCGGCGAACACCGCCGTCCAGCCGTAGCTGTTGCCGAAGTGAATCGGCCGTTCGTCCTTCACTACAGTGGGGTGGCGCGAGACCGGCTCACGCACGAGGTCGAAGTGGTCGCCGTGTTCGACGAGGAAGATACCGCCGTCGAAGAGGTGGATGCCATCGTCGGCATCTCCCGGGCCGCGGGCAAGGACGAATGCGTAGCGGTGGGTTGGGCTGGCGTAGATCGCGGCCGGCGGGGCGCCGAACCCGAAGACGCCAGTGTCCAACTTCTCCGTTGACAGGTCGAGCACCGAGAGGTGTTGCGCCTCAAGGTCAGTGATTAGTAGGCGTCCGTCAAGGGCCGACTCGCCTTCATGCCCGTGCTCGTCCTCGTGCATGTGTCCATGCTCGTCTTCTACATGCCCGTGCCCGCCTTCCTCGAACGGCAGTGCCGCCCCGGCGTACGCAGCCTCCACCACTATGGCCGACGCTTCGTTGCCGAGGGACCCGAGCGCACGCTCCAGCCACGGCTCTAGCTCGAGGCCGTTCATCGCTATGACGTCGGCTTCGCTGATCGCGAGGAGATCGCGCGCTGTGAGTTCGAAGCTGTGGGCCTCGACGCCGGGCGGCACGAGGCCCACGACATCCACGCGGTCGCCCCCGATGCGCTCTGCGAAGTACTGCATCGGGTAGATGCTCGCAACCACGCTCAGCGGTTCAGATGCGCTGACCGGCGTGTTTGCAGGGGGGGAGCTGACGGGCGTGTCTGTGGGCGCAGCATCCCTTGAGCAGGCGACGATTGCCACGGCCAGTACCCCGGCGATAAGCAGCTTGAACAAACTAGTGAGATCGTATCTCATCTTGAGGGTGTATCTCATCTAAAGTAACCTCCTGCCAACTATCTATTGAGTTCAGTGTGCGTGCGCGAGGGGCTCGTGCAGTTGAACGCCTTCTCCACCCGGTGCGCTCTCCCGGCAGGCAGCACAGCGGTAGTACAGCTCCAGCCGGTGCCCGATGAGCTCGTCTACGGCGGGGGTCTTTAAGGCGCTGAGCATCCGTTCGAAAGTAGGAAGTCGAAACTCCTCGATACGGCCGCATGCGACGCAGACGAGGTGGTGGTGATGGTGTGGGCAGTCCAGCGTGTAGCGCGGTGTGCCGTCCGGCATGGCGGCCTTGCAGAGGATGCCAGCCTCCACCAGCAGGCGCAGCGTACGGTAGATGGTCGCGCGCCCCAGCCCGGGCAGTCCGGCCACGATCTCCTCGGCGCTGAACGACTCGGTTCGCCGAGCGAGCATCGTCGCCAGCTGACGGCGCGGCCAGGTCATGCGGCTGCCGTGCTCCTCAAACGCTGCGAGGATGTTGTGCTTGGTCAGCATGACCGCGCTTGCCGGCTTCGTCGAGACCGTCGCCATGGGACGACAGTAGTGCTGCTCCTACACACTGTCAATACATTGTCTCAATAGGGTAGAGAATTGATACGCCCCCACGACCGACTTGCCCGCTGCGCACTATCTGGCCTGCCCCCGAACTCTGATCCAGCCCGCGTGCTAGTTGGGGGCATCATGAGCCGCTCTCCGCGTGCTAATAGCCACAACTTGTAGCCTTGCCCTCTCGGCGTTCAGTTCCCGCGTAAATGGGTGGTCCGCCCAGGTTGATAGTTTTAGCGACGCCCGCGGATATCCTTCGAGCCCCATGGCACCACCGGAGCCGGGCTACGCCAACGAGCAGCCGCCCAAGTACGCGGCCAAGGGCACGGGGCACGTGGATGGGCTGCGAGGGGTTTCCTATCGGTCAAAGGGCAGGGGGATGCGAAGGGCTAGTCTGAGTTCCCTACACTCATACCGGCCATACCGGTGATGCGAACGGCACCCGCGCTTCGGGCGGCCGATAGGTGTTGGGAGGCAGGATGAAGGGATCGCAGGTACCTTCTTGCTATCCTGTTGCCGCCCCTTGGGTGTACACGGAGGCAAAGCCATGACAGCGACACTGGGGGGCGGCGAACGTTGCACGTGCGGGATTGCGGTGGCGAAGGCGGACCGGCTCTGTACCGAGCCTGACTGTCCCTACCGCTCGTCCGTCTTGGAGGGCGGCGAGGGCGACGAAGAGGACGACCGGCGCTAGTAGACCGCCCCCCGCTTCCATGCGGGGTAGCATCCTCCCGACGCCCTGCGTGCGCTGCGCGGGGCGTCCGCCGTTTCAGGGCGCCGGAATCGGTAAGTGGGCTAACTCGCGTCAAACGTGACGGCATGCGCTCACCGCAGTGGGCGGCAATCGTCGCCTGTAGGTCTTGGCCGCGTCGGAATCCCGCCGAATTTTGCCGCTAGAGGCGGCGTGAATTCGTCGCGGTGGCGCGCGTCGACATAAACCCTGCGAGTGCGAAGCCATGCCTACGTGCGCACCGGTGCAGCGCGTGCAATGAGCATGGAGGCGTTTCGACTGGACGGATTGCCGATCGCGCCGAGGTGTGAGTCCGCGCAGTTTCGGTATGCCGTCGGGAGCTTCCGGGGCGGCGCTTCGAAGGTGGACGCCGAGGCCATTCGCATAGTGGAGCGATTGAGCGGAGGGGTGTCTGGATGCCGGTCTAAAGGCGGTGAATGTGTGAATGTGCGAGTTGAAAGTACCCAGATATTATATCGGACACGCGAAAAAGTAGGGTAAGGGAAGGTATGCCGCTTTACAGTGGTCTACCGCTTGTGTAGCCGGTGCATCGTCGCCAGTAACCCGCCCTCTCTGTGGGCATTGTAGCTGATGTAACTCGGCTACTCTCCCAGGCACTGTAACCGCCAGTTAGTCGGCGCGCCTGTAAGCCACGTAGCCGACGGCAACCCGCCATCCCTGTGGCGTGCTACCATATCGATCTATGGTCACCTCGTTCGCCGGCAAGCGCCCCAAGATGCGCATGCGCAAGGCCATCTGCTCCTGCTGCGGGCTGGAGTACAAGGGGCTCTACCCGGCGGATGCTGCGGCCTGGGCGAAGGTGAAGGCCGGCAACACATTCCTCAACGCAGAGCACGCGGCCGCGTTCTACGCGAAGAAGAAGCGAGAGGCGCGCCGCGCGACGTGGCCGGAAGAGTACCCGTGCGCGAACGCCGAGCAGGGCTGCCCCAATCCCATCGCACCGCACCGGCGGGCTGGGGCGCCGTACAAGTACTGCGATGACTGCGCCCGAAGGCGCGGCCGCTACGTCGAGGACGGCCAGCCGTCCGGGAAGAGCACCCTGCACCCGATGCGGGCGGCGGTCGCCAAGGCGCAACTCGCACTCAAAGCCGCCCTCGACGCGCGCGACAAGTTCGAAGAAGAGCATCACCCGGGCGACATCGACCCCGACGACCCCGAGCACATCGACGCTGCGCTCGACGACGCGGACAACTGGCTGGACGAAGGTGAAGCGTACGCGACGGAAGTACAGCCCTACAATGACCGGATCGTCCAGGCGCTCGCGGTCGAAGCGGCCGCACGTGCGGAGCTCCATCGCCAGGAGCGCCGCCTGAAACACCGTGCGGTTGCGGCGCGCCGCCAACGCAAGGCGCGCGCCGTCCTCGATGCGCAGGCCCGGGCGACGGCGGCAGGCCAAGCCTTGGAGAAGGTGCGCGCTGCAGCGCAGGACTTCGCGGACAAGGACGGCGATGACGCACGCTGGGCCCCGGACCATCCCGAGCACGCCAAGTTCGTCCAGTCCTATCAGGAGAAATTCATCGACTTTCAAGCGCGCATCTTGGAGCTGCAGGCGGCGCACGTCGACGCGATCGCCGCGGCGTCCGCGCACACCGCCGAACTGCCCCTCGTAGTGGACGCCGCCAAGCGCGAGCTGAGCGACCTGCAGGTGGCATGGGACAAGGAGGATGTCGCGGCCCAGCGCAAACTGAAGAGCGCGCAGACCAGACGCGCGAAGACGGCGCAGAAATGGCTGCAGGAGTATCGTGCCGACGTGCGGCTTGCCAAGCGTCGCGGGAAAGCTCAACAAGCGAAACTACGCACGCGCTGATTCCTCGACGCCGCACCGCGTGCGACGTTGGCCTGCCCCCATCATTCATACTACTTGGGGCTCGACGAGGTGCTCTAGCTCAGTCGTGGAGTTCACCTTGAATTGGAGCTACGCGGCGTCTGGCTGAACCTGGAGGCCTGAAACTCAACTCAATGGCTTGCTCACGGATTGCTCACGAGCCTGCACCAAACAGGGTCAAACAGGGCTTACCGCGAGGCAACAGCGATTGCCCGTTTGGCAGTCCACGACCTTACGCAGAGTAACAGGACGGAACACCGCATGACGCCTTTGGCAGAACAACAAGCTCCGCGAGGCCGAGGTTGCCATAGCCGCGGGCAGCATGGTGGCCGAGGCCTCTCGCTCCATCGGCATGACAGACCTGCCCACTCCACGGCAACGAGCGGCTGCGTTAGGACCCTAGGGGAATACACAAGTACTCTCCCCGGCGAGAAGGTTCTTGTGCAAAGTCGGTCAGGGGCGCCTACGCCCGGGCGGCGGCGCGCTTCTTGCGCGCGGGTGCCGCCGCCGGAGCACGGCCGTTGCGGGCAGCGCCGTTAATGGACGGCTCCGGCACGATGCCGTGGCGCGCGAGGACGGGGCGGAGGAAATCGCCGGTATGCGATTCGGGGTGCGCGGCTACCTGCTCCGGGGTGCCCGTCGCCACGATGTCGCCGCCTTTCAGCCCAGCCCCCGGCCCCATGTCGATAAGCCAATCGGCGTTCTTGATGAGGTCGAGGTGGTGCTCGATCAGCAGCACCGTATTGCCCTGGTCCACCAGCCGGTGCAGCACGCGCAGCAGGTGCGCGCAGTCGTCGAATGCAAGGCCCGTCGTCGGCTCGTCGAGGATGTAGAGCGTGCGGCCCGTGGCGCGTCGTGACAGCTCCGTCGCCAGCTTCACGCGCTGCGCCTCGCCGCCCGACAGCGTCGTCGCCGGCTGTCCCAGGCGGATGTAGCCCAGCCCGACGTCCTCGAGCGTCTGGAGCGTGCGCTTGATGCGCGGGATGGCGTCGAAGAAGGCGTGCGCCTCCGTCACGGTCATGTTGAGCACGTCGGCGATGTTCTTGTCCTTGAACGTGATCTCCAGCGCGTCCTCGTTGTAGCGCTTGCCCTGGCAGACCTCGCACGGCACCGTCACATCGGGCAGGAACTGCATCTGGATGTGGACGTAGCCGTCGCCGGCGCACGATTCGCAGCGCCCACCCTTGACGTTGAAGGAGAAACGACCCGGCGGGTAGCCGCGCGCCTTCGCCTCCGGTAGCGTGGCGAAGAGCTCGCGGATGGGCGTGAACGTTCCGGTGTAGGTCGCCGGATTGGAGCGCGGCGTGCGCCCGATGGGCGACTGGTCGATGTTCACCACCTTGTCGATGTGCTCCAGCCCCTCGACGCCGTCGCTGGCGCCGGGCCGGTCCTTGGCGTGGTAGAGGCGCTGCGCCAGCCACTTGTAGAGCACGTCGTAGACCAGCGTGGACTTGCCGGAGCCGGACACGCCCGTCACGCACACCAGCTGCCCGAGCGGGAAGTCGACGTCGACGCCCCGCAGGTTGTTCTCCCTTGCGCTGCGCAAAGTGAGCGATTGGCCGTTCCCGCTGCGGCGCGACTGTGGCATCTCGATGTTGCGCCTGCCGGAGAGGTACGCACCCGTGAGCGAGCGCTCGGCGCCCTCGATGTCCTCGATGTGCCCCTGCGCGACGACGATGCCGCCGTGCTCGCCCGCGCCGGGGCCGAGGTCGATGAGGTGGTCGGCGGCGCGCATCACCGCCTCGTCGTGCTCGACGATGATGACGGTGTTGCCGAGGTCGCGCAGGCGCTGGAGCGTGCCGATGAGGCGCGCGTTGTCGACCGCGTGTAGCCCGATGCTCGGCTCGTCGCACACGTACAGGACGCCCATCAGCCCTGAGCCGATCTGGGTCGCCAGCCGGATGCGCTGCGCCTCGCCGCCCGACAGCGTGCCCGCGGTGCGCGAGAGCGTCAGGTAGTCGAGGCCGATGTCGAGCAGGAACTTCAACCGCGCCGTAATCTCCTTCAGTATCTGGTTGGCGATTGTGCGCTCGCGCTCGGTGAGGACGGGCGCGTCCGGGTAGGCCGCCCGCGGCTTGCCCCCCGGCTCCGGCCCTTCGCCCAGGATGGCGGCCACCCAGGCGGAGGCGTCGGCGACGGAGAGGTTGGTCACGCCGATGATGTTGCGGTCGGCGAGGGTGACGGCGAGCGATTCGGGGCGCAAACGCGCGCCGTTGCACGCCTCGCATGGCAGCGCCGCCATGTAGCGCTCGATCTCCTGGCGCACGTAGTCGCTGGTGGTGTCGCGGTAGCGCCGCTCGAGGTTGTTGATGACGCCCTCGAATCGGGTGTCCCACTCGTACTCGCGCCCGCGCTGGGTGACGTGGCGCATCTTCACCGTCGTGCCGCCCGTGCCGTAGAGCAGGAGCTCCATCACGTCGTCGGGCAGGTCGCGCACGGGGGCGCGCGTCGAGAAGTTGTACTGGCGCCCGACCGACTCAAGCAGGCTGTAGAACCACGCCGTGGAGGTGCCGGCACGAGCCCACGGCTGTATCGCCCCTTCCGCGAGCGACCGCTCCTTGTTGGGCACGACGAGGTCGGGGTCGACGACCAGGCGAATGCCGAGGCCGGAGCAGGGCGCGCACGCGCCGTGCGGGCTGTTGAAGGAGAAGGTGCGCGGCTCGATCTCCGCGAACGATATGCCGCAGTAGGGGCACGCGAACTGCTCGGAGTAGACGCGCTCCTCCCCGGTGCTGGCGTTCACCAACAGCATGCGCCCCTCGCCGAAGCGCAGCGCCGTCTCCACCGAGTCGGTCACGCGCACGCGCTCCGTCTCCTCCCCCAGGACGAGGCGGTCGACGACGATCTCGACGTCGTGCCAGCGCTTCTTGTCGAGGTCGATGGCCTCGTCGAGGTTGCGCACCTCGCCGTTGACGCGCACGCGGACGAAGCCCGCCTGGCGCGCCTGCTCGAATATCTCCTTGTGCTCGCCCTTCTTGTGCGTCACGCGCGGTGCGAGCACGAGGAAGCGGGCGTCGTGCGGCTGCTCGAGCACCGCCTCGACGATCTGCTGCACCGTCTGTCGCGACACGGGGCGGCCGCACTTGTAGCAGTGCGGATGGCCTACCCGCGCGAACAGCAGGCGGAGGTAGTCGTACACCTCCGTGACGGTGCCCACGGTGGAGCGCGGGTTGTGCGAGACGCCCTTCTGGTCGATGGAGATGGCCGGCGAGAGGCCCTCGATGTAGTCGACGTCCGGCTTGTCCATGCGCCCGAGGAACTGGCGCGCGTAGGCTGAGAGCGACTCGACGTAGCGGCGCTGCCCCTCGGCGTAGATGGTGTCGAAGGCGAGGGTGGACTTGCCGGAGCCGGAGGGCCCGGTGATGACGACGAGGTTGTCGCGGGGGATGGTGACGTCGACGTTCTTGAGGTTGTGCTCGCGCGCGCCTCTGACGACGATGTTTGAGGTGGCCATAGCCCGCATCGCAGGAGTATAGAGCCGCCCGCCCGGCAGCCTCCCGATACTACCAGCGCACGCGCTGCGGGGGTAGGGGGAAGGCGCCTACCCCAGCGCCCGGTAGCACTCCGCTGTGTGATCGTCCACCATACCGGTGGCTTGCATGAAGGCGTAGCAGACCGTTGAGCCGACGAAGCGGAAGCCGCGCTTGCGCAGCGCCTTCGCCATGGCGTCCGACTCCGGCGTCGTCGCCGGCACGTCGGCGAGCGTTGGGCGCAGGCTCCATAGCGGCGCACCGCCCACGAACGACCATAGGTAGGCGTCGAGCGAGCCGCACTCGCGTTGCACTTCGAGCACGCGGGCGGCGTTGTTGATTGCGGACTCCACCTTGGCGCGGTTGCGAACGATGCCGCTGTCGGCAAGAAGCCGCTCGATGTCGGGCGGCCCGAACGCGGCCACCCTGGCCGGGTCGAAGCCGGCGAACGCAGCGCGGTATCCCTCACGCTTGTGGAGGATGGTGCGCCACGACAGGCCCGCCTGCGCGCCCTCCAGCGTCAGCATCTCGAAGAGGCGCACGTCGTCGTGGAGCGGCGTTCCCCACTCCTCGTCGTGGTAGCGCGCCATGAGCGCGTCGCCGCCGTCCGCCCACGCACAGCGCGTCCTGCCGTCGCCGACCATGCCGCCGATTGTAAACTTGGACGCAGCCGCCCGTGGAGCACCATAGCGCCATCTACCGACCCGGGCCCGGCGCCCGGCCGAAATCCGTCAAGACGGCGGCCATCGTCCTGCGCGCGTTCGACCGGGGTGAGGCCGACCGCGTCGTGACGCTGCTTACCCCGTCGCTGGGCAAGCTGCGGGCGCAGGTGCGCGGTGCGCGCCGCCTCAACTCGCGCCTCGGCGGCCACGTCGACGTGCTCAACCACGCGCGGCTCGACGTGGCGCTCGGCCACCGGAGCGACGTCGTTACCGGCGCGGAGTCGCTCGACTCGTTCGGCGCGCTCAAGTCGAATCTTGGGTGCGTCGCCTTTGCGTTCTACCTGGCGGAGCTGGCCGCCACGCTCCTGCCCGACGAATCGCCGCACCCGCTCGCCTTCCAGCTGCTGCTCGACGCCCTGCGCGCGCTGAACGCGGGCGCGGGGGCGCGGACGGTCGCGCGCTTCACGGAGCTGCGGTTGCTGGAGGACAGCGGCTTCATGCCGGAGCTGTTCGTATGCGTCGGATGCGGCAGGGAGATAGAGCAGGGGAAGCACCGCTTCGCGCCTCGCATGGGCGGCGTCGTGTGCGATGCGTGCCGCGTGGAGATGGGCCGCGACATGCCGCTGTCGGTGGACGCGCTGAAGGTGCTGCGCCACTTCGCACGAAGCGACCTCGCTGCGGCGTTGGGTGTGTCCGTCGACGGGGCGCTGGCGCGCGAGCTGGAGGTGCTGCTGGAGGCCGTCCTGCGCGAGGTGACGGAGCGCGAACTGGCCACCGAGGCGTTCATCGACCACCTGAGTACCCTGCGCGCAAGGGCCGAGCGCACAGGCGCCGGGGGATGAGGCCGACCTACCCCTCTTCCCCGTCGCCCGCTGCCCCTGGGGCGGCTTCGGCGCCCGGCTCGGCGGCGGCTTCGACCGGCTCCTCTTCCTCCACCGCTGCGCCGCGCCGCGCCACGATGCGTACCACCGCCGCCTCGGGGTCGGTCAGCACCTCGACGCCGCTGGGGATACCAAGGTCGGAGACGTGAATCGCCGCATCCGGCGTCTCCATTCCCGACACGTCGACCACGATGGCGTTCGGAACCTCCAGCGGCAGGGCCAGCACCTCGACCTCGTACAGGTCGTGGGAGAGCGCGAGGTCCTCGCCGCGCGCCGCCGGCGCCTCGCCCTCGATGTGGAGGGGCACCGCCACGCGCACGCGCTCCGTGCGCGAAATGCGCAGCAGGTCGACGTGGACGAGCGCGTCGGTAACGGGGTTGCGCTGCACTTCGCGCACCATGACGAAATGCTCGTTCCCGCCGTCGACGTGGACGGTAAGCGGGGTCGTGCGCCCCGCCTGGGAGATCGTGACAGCGACGTCGTGGCTATCGGCCTGGAGCGCCAGGGAGGGCTCCCCGTGGCCGTAGACGTGCAACGGCGTGAAGCCGCTGCGCCGCAATGCTCGGTTGCGGTTGCCGAAAACCGTCCGTTCCGATGCCGAAAGCGTGATCTGACCGTCGGTCGTCATGCGTCCCTGCCTGCCGCGCGCTCACCTCGCGCGTGGCGCGCAACGGCCATCATAGCAGAGGTGCGGGAAGCGCCGCCTATTCCTCGCCGTCATCCCCGTCGTCGATGACCGGGTCGTCGTCGCCGTCATCGACGTCGGGCTCCGAGGCGGCGGCGGGCGATTCGTCGACGTCATCCTGCTCGGACTCGTTGCCCTCGTCGCCTCCGGACAGGAAGATGCCTTCGTCGTCCGGCGGCTCGCTGGCCACGCCGTCGAGGTCGTCGTGCTCTTCGAGTGGCGCCACTGCGGGCGGATGGTCCTCGACGACCGCCTCGTGCTCCTCGTCCGGTTCCGGCTCGCGCTGAACGGAGATGCCGAGCGGCGGCTGCAGCACGGCCGACTCCGGGAAGGAGATGACGTTGCGCTGCGAGGGGTGGCGGTAGGTCTCGCGAACCAGGATCGTCACGCCCTCGTTGGATGCGGTGACGATGGCGGCCTCGTAGCGGTTGCCGCCGGCCATGAGGCGGTTCAGCCGGCTGCCGATATGGGGCGGAATGACGCCGAGGTACGCGCCCGAGCGGTCCTCGACCGTGAGCACACCGCCGCTCGGGTGCAGTTGCACCGCGGAGCCGACGGCGCACGAGGCCGGATGCACGTCGCCGGACTCGCGCAGCACCATCCGCGCGGTCGTTCCACCGTCGCAGATGAAGTGTGCCGGCGACAGCATCGGTGCAGCGACCGCTGGGGCCGCGCCTCCCGCGCTCTCGGCGTGCGCCAGCCGATCGAGGTTCTTGTGCGCGATCGCGTTGTCGGGCGCGATGCTGAGCGTGCGCTCGAATGCCAGGCGTGCCTGCTCGTGCTCGCCCATCTCCAGGTAGGCGCGGCCCAGGCGGTTGGACGCCTCGACATCCTGCGGGGCGAGTTCGAGCAGCTGCTCGTTGACGAGCGCCGCCTCCCGCCAACGGCACTGCATCGCGAGCTGGATCGCCTCGCGAGACTTCTCGCCTATCTGTTTGTCGCGCTCGTCCAGTTGAAAGACCACGGCTACGCCCGCCCTCCGGCGCCCAGCAGCGCCTCGTGCTCGACCTTCAGGCAGCGGTCCATCACGACCGCCGCCCCCGCGGACTCCGCCTTCCGCGCAGCCTCGTCGTTGACGATGCCCAGCTGCATCCAGACCAGCGGCGCGCCTATTGCGATTGCGTCGTCCACAACCGGCGGCACGTCCTCGGAGCGGCGAAAGATATCCACGATGTCGACCTTCTCCGGCACGGAGCGCAGGTCGGGGTAGGGCTGCTCGCCAAGCACCGGGCCGCTGAGCCGCGGGTTGACGGGGACGATCCGGTAGCCCTGCGCCTGCAGGTAGGCGGCGACGCCGTGGCTCGGTCGGTCGGGCCTGTCGGAGAGGCCGACAACCGCTATCACGCGGCTGCTGCGCAGCATTTCTGCAATGTCCGTCATTCCCCTTCGTTCTCTCTACTGGCAGCGCCCCAAAGGCCCGTTTAGGCCATCGCGGCCTGCGCGAACGCAATTAGCGGTGTGCGTGGGCGCGCCGTCAAGGGGGGTTTTCAACCAATTTTCTCGCAGTTTCGTCGACGAGGCCGGCAGCGGGCGAGGTTTCGAGGCCTATTCGCTCTCCAACTCGAAGGCCCGATGCAGGGCGCGCACGGCCATCTCGACCTGCGCCTCGCCGACGATGCAGGTGATGCGAATCTGGGAGGTGGTGATCATCTCGATGTTCACCTCCGCCTCGGCCAGCGCCTGGAACATCGTCGTCGCGTAGCCCGGCGCGTTCTGCATGCCCGTGCCGATGATGGAGACGGTGCCGAGGGCGCTGCGGCTCACGACGTCCGCCGCGTCGATGGTGCGCGCCACCGGTTCGACCACCTCGAGGGCGCGCTCGAGATCGACGGCGTCGACGGTAAACGACAGGTCGGTCAACCGCTCGTCGGAGGCGTTCTGCACGATGGTGTCGACGCTGACGCCGGCGTCGGAGAGGGGGTGGAATACGGCGGCTGCAATGCCGGGGCGGTCGGGCACGGCGCGCACGGTGATGCGCGCGATACCCCGCTCGTACGTGACCCCGCTGACCTTGTTGCGTATCTCCATTCCTGCCTCCACCTTTGCCGCGCCCTCATGCAGGAGCGTTCCAGGATTATCGCCTGTGCTGGACGCGACCAGCAGGGGCACCCTGTAGTGCGCGGCCAATTCGATGGAGCGCGGCTGCATCTTCGCGCCGTACGATGCCAGCTCCAGCATCTCCTCGTAGCCGATGGACGCGATCACGCGCGCATCCGGCTCGACGCGCGGGTCTGCGGTGTAGATGCCGTCCACGTCGGTGTACACCTCGCAGCGCTCCGCGCCCAGTGCGGCGGCGAGCGCGACCGCGGTCAGGTCGGACGCGCCGCGGCCGAGCGTGGTGACGTCCAGTGCCTCCGTAAAGCCCTGGAATCCGGCGACGATGACGATCCGTCCCGCGCCGAGGTGCTCGCGGACGCGCGCGGGGTCGAGCGAGACGATGGAGGCGCGCCCGTGCATGGCGTCGGTGCGCACGCCGGCCTGCCCGCCGCCGAGCGCGACGGCGTCCGCGCCCAGTTCGCGGAGCGCCATCGCCACGAGCGCGCACGCCACGGTCTCTCCCGTCGCCAGCAGCATGTCCAGCTCGCGCGCGGGCGGGGCCGGCGATATCGAGCGCGCGAGTGAGATGAGGTCGTCGGTCGTCTTGCCCATCGCCGATACCACGGCGGCGACGCGGTGCTCCTGCGCCGTACGCGCGATGCGCTGCGCCACGCCCCGGATCAGCTCGGCGTTGCCGACGGAGGTGCCGCCGTACTTCTGGATGATGGTGGTGGGCGTCACGATTCCACGCCCAGCGCGAGCACCTGCGCGCCCGTCCGCGCCGGCTTGAGGATGTGGAAGGACGCGCCGATGCCCGCCTTGTCCGCGGCATCCGCCATCTCGTAGCCGATGGTCTGCGCGCGGTGCTCGTCCCCGGTGGTGAAGGCCAGGACGGCAGGCCCGGCGCCGGAGAGGCACACGCCCCGCGCTCCGGCCGACAGCGCGTTGCGGAAGATGTACTTCATCGCCGGAAAGACGCTCTGGCGCGCGTCCTGGTGCAGCCGGTCCTGCGTCGCCACCCGCAAATACTCGGGGTGTTCGGTCGCAAACGCGGCCACCATCAACGCGGCGCGGGCGGCGTTGAAGACGGCATCCTCGCGCGAGACCTGCTCGGCCAGCAGGGCGCGCGCCTCGTTGGTCGGCATGTGGAAATCAGGCACCAGCAGCACGCACTGGAACTGCGCCGGCACGGGCACGGGAGCGGCATAGACCTGCTCCCCGTCGCGCACGGCGACGGTCATGCCGCCGGCGAGGGCGGGCGCGACGTTGTCGGGATGCCCTTCGATGTCGGTCGCCATCTTCAGCAGCATCGGGAGGTCGGCGGGAAAGCCGAGCAGCGCATTCGCCGCGAACAGCCCCGCGACGATGGCGCTCGAGCTGCTGCCGAGCCCGCGCGCAAGCGGTATGGACTGCCACGACTCCAGGCGCAGCGGCGTGCGCTCGCCCGCATAGTGCGTGAGCAGATGCTGCGCGCTGGCGTAGATGAGGTTGTCCTCGCCCGTTGGCAGGAGCTCGCTGCCCTCTCCGTGAATCGCGACGGATGGCGGTCCGCCCCAGCGGGCCCGCAGCGTGTTCCAGATGGGCAGCGCGAGGCCGAGCGTGTCGAAACCGGGGCCGAGGTTGGCGGAGGTTGCAGGCACGCGCACGGTGACAGTGGGGTATGAGGTCATCTGTCGCATCGTCGCCTGCTAACCACCGATTATAGCAGCGGGCGGCCTTCGGCGCGGCGTGCTACGCTAGGCCGCGATGGACGCTCCTCGCACCATCTTCATGGGCTCGCCCGCCGCCGCCATTCCCGTCCTCGATGCATTGCTCGGCCTCAACTGGCCCATCGTCGGCGTCTACACGGCGCCCGATAGGCCCGCCGGGCGCGGCCGACCCATCGAGGCGTGCGCCGTCAAGCGCCGCGCGCTCGATCTTGGTCTCGACGTCATCGACCCGCCTTCCCTGCGCACGCCCGAGGCGATCGAGGGCCTGCATGCGCTCGAGCCCGACCTCGTGCTGCTCGCAGCCTACGGCAAGCTGCTCCCCGGCGACTTCCTCGAGGCGCCCCGGCTCGGTGCGCTCAACGTGCACCCATCCCTGCTCCCCAGATACCGGGGCGCTGCGCCCGTGCAGGCGACCATCCTGAGCGGCGATGCCGAGGCGGGCGCGTCGCTCATCGTCATGGACGAGGGCGTCGACACCGGCCCCCTCGTTGCGCAGCGCGCGGTGCCGCTGCGTGGGGACGAGCGCGCCGGCGCCCTGACGGAGCGCCTCTTCCTGCTCTGCGCCGACCTCGTCCGCGACGCGCTGCCCCGCTACGCTGCCGGGGAGATTGCGCCGGCTCCGCAGGGAGAAGGGGAGCCACCGCTGAAGCGGCTGAAGAAGGACGCGGGCCGCCTCGACTGGACGCGCTCGGCGGTTGAGCTGGAGCGGCAGGTGCGCGCGTACGACCCGTGGCCCGGTGCGTACACCGAGTGGGCTGGGCGTCGCCTCCAGGTCCTGGACGCGGCGGTCGGCGCGGTGAGCGATGCCTCGCCCGGCACGGTCGTCGACGGGCCGGACGGACCTGGCGTTGCCACGGCCGACGGCACGTTGCTGACGCACCGCCTCAGGCTCGAGGGGCGGCCCGCGACCGCCGCCGGGGACTTCGTCCGCGGCCACGCCGCGTTCATCGGCAGCACCCTGGCCTGAAACGCCCCCCTTCCGCCCTGCCGGTCTCCTTCTTCGCCATGCCGGCGAAGGCCGCAACCTGGACCCCCCGCGCCCTTCCCACCGCGTTGCGGCGGACGCTCCCTTTTTGCCGTACAATCGGCGAACGCGCTTGCGCGCTGCACGCGCGGCGAGCGGGAGGAGGGCCATGGCGGCTGCTGTTGCACCGGTCGAGGCGCGCCCGGGCGTCCTCGCCGTCGACGCCGACGGGCACGTCGGCGAGAACAGCGCCGCCATCGTCGAGTACCTCGACCAGCCGTACCGCGAGTTTCGCGGCGTCTACACCGGCCCCGGCGGCCTCACCCCGCTCGACGGCCACGACCGCCACCTTGGCCGCCGCCTCTTTCGAGGCTCGGCCAGCCGCCCCGAGGACTGGCTCGCGGCGCTCGACCGGGGGCCGCTGGAGTGGACGGTGCTCTACCCGTCGCTGGGCCTCTTCTACGGCTTCATCCGCGACCCCGACTACCAGGTCGCCTACTGCCGCGCCTACAACACGTGGCTGGCGCGCGACATGTGCGGGCCGTCCAGGGGCCGCATCAAGGGCGCTGCGCTGCTTCCCATCGAGAATGTCGACGAGGCGGTGCGCGAGCTGCGGCGCGGCAGGGAGATGGGGCTCGTCGGAGGGATGCTCGGCGCGGACGGCCCGACGCACCTGCTCGGCGCGCACCGGTACGACCCCCTCTGGCGCGCGGCGGGCGAGCTGGACGTGCCCATCGCCATCCATGCCTCCGGCTCCTCGCTCGCCCCCGGCGCGGAGCTATTCCCGAAGTTCATCCAGACGCACACGGTCGCGCACCCCTACGGCATCCTGCGCCAGTTCACGAGCATGATGTTCGAGGGCGTCTTCGAGCGCTTCCGCAGCGTGCGCTTCGGCTTCCTCGAGTCGGGCGCGACGTGGGTGCCTTGGTGGCTCGATCGAATGGACGCGGAGTACGCGCACCGGGGCGAGGTGGACGCCCCCGTGCTGTCGAAGCGCCCGTCAGACTACGTCCACCACGGCTGCAACATCTTCTTCGGCTCCGAGGCCGACGAGCGGCTGCTGGGGCCGGCGCTGGAGCTGCTGGGCGACGACATGGTGATGTATGCAACCGACTACCCGCACTGGGATGGCGAGTACCCGCACTCGCTGCGCGCGATGGCCGCGCACCCCGGCCTGACGGCATCGCAGCGCTACGGCATCCTGCGCGGCGCAGCCGAGCGCTTCTACGGCACGAGATAGCGCCGCCGCACGATCGGGAGGACCGTTCATGGCCAGCACGCGCACGCACGACAGCGCACTGTTGCACGTCCCCGTCGAGGACGCCGCCGAGGCGTTCGTCGAGATGCTCGTCCACAACGGCATCGAGCACATCTTCATCAACTCCGGCACCGACACCTTCCCCATCCAGGAAGCGGTCGTGCGGATGAACGAACAGGAGCGGCCCGTCCCGCGCTTCATCCTGTGCATCGACGAGGTCACCGCCATGTTCGCCGCGCAGGGCTACTTCCAGCGCACCGGGCGCCCGCAGGTCGTGCTCGTCCATGTGGATGCGGGCACGGCGCAGATCGGCGGCGCCTACCACGACGTGCAGCGCGACCGCTCAGGCGTCATCGTCTGCGCGGGCCGCGCGCCCACCACCATCGGCAACGCGCGCCCCGGCTCCAAGGACATGGTCATCCACTGGGGGCAGGAGCAGCTGGACCAGCACGGCATCGTACGCACCTTCACCAAGTGGGACTACGAGCTGCGCAGCGTCGACAGCCTGAACTGGGTGGTGCAGAAGGCGGTGCAGGTGGCCACCTCGGAGCCGGCGGGGCCCGTCTACCTCACGCTGCCCCGCGAACTGCTGATGACGCCGATGGAGTCGGTGGCCGTGCCGCCCCCGTCGCGCCACGCCAAGCCGATAGCGCCCGCGCCCGACCCCGCCGCCATCGACACGCTCGCCGAGTGGCTCGTTGCGGCGGAGCGCCCGCTGATACTGGCCGGTACGCCCGGCCGCCACCCCGAGGCCGTCGCCGACGTGACGCGCCTGGCCGAGCTCATCGGCGCGCCGGTGACCGGAGCCGTCCACACGCGCCTCAACCTGCCCACGCGCCACTACCTGAACGCGGTCACGTGCGATGCGCCGACGGTGAAGGAGGCGGACGTGCTCCTGGTGCTCGACCACGACGCCGCGTGGGTGCCGGACGAGGAGAGCCTGGAGCCGGCGGGCAAGGTGGCGTGGATCGACATCGACCCGTCCAAGGACACCATCCCGCTGTGGTCGTTCCCCGCCGACCTGCTCATCCACGCGGCGACGCGCAAGGCGCTGCCACCGCTGATAGAGGCTGTTGAAGGGCGGATGACGGACGTTGCACGCGCCCGCGTGGACGCCCGCAACGCCGCCTACCGCTCGAACACCGAGCGCTACCGCAGCGAGCAGGCGGCGCGGGTCTCCTCGGTGCGCGACGCCCGCCCCATCGACCCGCTGTGGGTCGCCCACTGCCTCGAGCAGGCGATGGACGACGAGACCATCGTCGTCAACGAGGGCATGTCGGGCGGCCACGCATTCAACATCGTGACCGACAGCCGCCAGCCGGGCGGCGTCTTCGGCAGCGGCGGCTCGTCGCTCGGCTACGGGCTGGGCGCGGCGCTCGGCATCAAGCTGGCCGCGCCCGAGAAGACGGTGGTGTGCCTGGAGGGCGACGGCGCCTTCATCTTTGCCCGCCCCACCTCGGCCTTCTGGGCGGCGGAGAAGTACGGGTTGCCGTTCCTGACCATCATCTTCAACAATTCCTCCCACATGGCGACGCGCAACTCCTGGAACCGCTGGTACCCGCACGGCGCGGGGCCGCGGACCAACGACTTTGCCGCCGTCGACATCGACCCCTCGCCCGACTACGACGTGCTCGTGCAGGCCTGCAGGGGCTACGGGGAGCGCGTCGAGGATCCGGCGCAGGTGCCGGGGGCCATCGAGCGCGGGCTGGAGCGCGTCCGCGCCGGGCAGGCCGCCGTCCTTGACGTGCGGATACGCTAGGCGCGGGTGATGCCGCCCGCCGTCAAGCACGCCCTGCTCGATGCCGTCATCGATGTTGCGCGCGGTACCGACGGCCTCGCCCACTTCTCCGCCGTCGGCTCCCACGCCGACCGCGAGCGGCCCGAGGAGCGTCACAACGACTACGACTTCCTCTTCATCTACGACGATTTGACGTGGGCGCGGTTCCGCACGCTCAGGGCTCGGTTGGACGAGGTCGCCGTGTCGCTCAGCGTGCCGGAGCACGCCGTCTACGTGGAGGATAGGCTCGGCCCCATCGTGCCGAGCGCCGCCACGCCGGTCGTCAGCGCGGTGCAACCGCTCGTCTTCGACGCTGCGGGCATCCGCGACTACATCACCGTCAGCCCCTTCGTGACGTTGGACTGGTCGCGCTTCCCCACGCTGCTGGGGCGGCGGATGAGCGCCTTTGCGCCGATGGGCTTTCCGACGGTGGAGCAGTTGCTGAACGCCCGCGCCGGCATACGCCACTACCGCGAGATGGCGCTGGAGCGCACGGTCATCGCGCTGGCGCCGGTGGAGGAGCATGGGCGCGTGGGGCGCAGGCGCGAGCCGCTGGCCGTCACGGACGAGGCGCTCCTGGAACTCTACCACGCCATCGTCACGCGCACGATGGCCAACGCGCTGATGGTCTTCGCGCACGAGATGGTCTCCGTGAAGGGCCCCGCGCTGCTGGAGCGCTTCCTTGCGCGCTTCCCCGGCCTCGTGCCCCATCGCGATATGGCGGTGCGCCTCATCGAGGAGCAGGCCCGGTACCGTGCCGGTGCTGCCGTGCGCTTCGACGCCGACGCCGCGCAGGCCGCCGCGCTGGCGCTGCTTGCCGACCTGGAGTCCCTCTGCGAGCAGGGGTGACGCACGCTGCCGCTGGCGGCGAGGCAGAGCCCCCTGCCCTTTCGTCGAGCGGAGGGCTGCCCTTCATGCCGCCGCGCGGATGCGCTCCAGACTGCCGACGCGAAGGGTCACCACTGGCCGATGGGTGAGCGCGCGCATGGTCGGCGGACGAATGGCACCGGGGCGCCCCGGCTCATGAAGGGAGCAGGAAACTGTTCGAGTTGGCGCCTATGGCAATCAGGCCGTGGGAGTTCAGGCCTCCGATCGCGATGAGCCCGGTGGCGTTGACGCCGCCCACGGCAACGATGCCAATCGCGTTGACACCGCCCACGGCGACGATGCCGATCGAGTTGACGATGCCGAACGTGACAAGCCCCAGGGCGTTGAGCCCGCTCAGGGCGGCGAGGCCGAAGGCGTTGAGCCCGCCCATGGCCACCACGCCGATCGCGTTCCATTTCCCGGTGGCGACCTGGCCGACAGCGTTTTCCCCGGAAGTCACTGACGAGTCGTTCATGCGGCGCCTCCTGCGGGTGCGGTGCCCGTGTTCGGCTCAGACCATATCGGCGTGATGCCAGCGGTACAACCGCCGCGCATCGGCGCCTGCCTCCCGTGCCATGTCTCATCCCCGCGATGTGCGGGAAGGATTTGCCCCCCGTTGCCGAAGCACCCCGCAAGGCAGGTGGCTCACTCCGGCGAATCCGCGCCCGAAGGCGCCTTGCCGAGCCCCGCACGAGCTTCGCCCGCTTGTGTGCGCCCCCGCGCAGTGCTACGCTGAACGCGACACCGGGAGCTGGGACATGCCTGGCTGAGAGGCTCCGCGTGCGGAGCGACCGGCGAACCTGAACCGGGTAATGCCGGCGTAGGGATGCGCTACGAGCACATACGCGCCGCTTGCCCCGAACAAGCGGCGCTGCGTTTGCGGTGCCGGAGGTAGGGAGGAGGAGTTGCCGTGCAAGAGACGCCGCTGCGCATCGGCGAGCACACCTTCACCTCGCGCCTCATCGTCGGCACGGGGCGGCACCGCTCGATCGAGCAGATGATCGCATCGCTCAATGCGTCGGGCGCAGAACTGGTCACCGTCGCCATCCGCCGACTCAACCTCGACGACCCTGCGTCGCCCTCCATCCTCGACCACATCGACCCGGCACGCTTTACCATCTTGCCGAATACGGCCGGGTGCCAGACCGTGGAGGATGCGCTGCTGACCGCGCGGCTGGCACGCTCGATCGGCCTGCCCGACCTCATCAAGCTCGAGGTCATCCCCGACCCCAAGTACCTGCTGCCCGACCCGGTGGGCACCCTGGAGGCGGCGCGGGCGCTGCTGGACGACGGCTTCACGGTGCTGCCCTACATCCACGCCGACCCCGTCCTCGCGGCCAGGCTGCAGGAGATGGGGTGCGCCACCGTCATGCCGCTCGGCTCCGCCATCGGCTCCGGCCAGGGCATCCACACCGCCGAGGAGATCAGCATCATCATCGAGCAGGCGCGCGTGCCCGTCATCGTCGACGCCGGCCTGGCCGTGCCGTCGGACGCGGCGCAGGCGATGGAGATGGGCGCGGACGCCGTGCTCGTCAACACCGCCATCGCCCGTGCACAGGCCCCCGCGCTCATGGCCGAGGCGTTCAAGCGCGGCGTCGAGGCGGGGCGCATGGCCTACCTTGCCGGGCGCATCGGCAGGCAGGCCTACGCCCAGGCGAGCAGCCCGCTAGAGGGCGTCATCTCGTCCACGTGAGCGCGCTATCCCTTCCCCTCGTCACGCTGGTGACCGACCGCACCGTCGCGGGCGGCATCGACGCGCTGCTCGAGAAGGTGGCGCGGGCGGCCGAGGGCGGCGCGCTCTCCATCGTGCAGATGCGCGAGAAGGACCTGCCCGACGCCGAGCAATTCGCCATCGCGCGGGGCCTGCGCGAGGCCACCTCGGGCAGGGCGATGCTCTTCATCAATGACAGCGTCTCCATCGCGCAGGCCGTCGGCGCGGACGGCGTCCATCTCGCCGAGGCGTCGCGCTCCATCGCATCGGCAAGGGAGCGGGCGGGCAGCGCGCTCTACATCGGACGCTCCGTCCACAGCGCCGATGCGGCGGCGGAGTCGGCGGGCGCCGATTTCGTCCACCTCGGCCCCATCCACGCGACGCCGTCGCACCCTGATGCCGCGCCTGCAGGCGTGGGCCTGATCGCCGACGCCGCGTCCGCAGGCAGCCCGCCCATCGTCGCCGTCGGCGGCATCGACGCGGCCAACGCGGCAGAGGCCATCGCCGCGGGCGCATCGGGCGTCGCCGTCATCCGCGAGGTGCTCGGGGCCGCAGACCCTGCTCGGGCTGCCGGCGCCCTGCGCAGCGCGGTCGAATCGGCATGGGCGCGCAGGCAGGGGGGCACGGCATGATCACCGTGGTGGTCAACGGCCAGGAGCGCCAGCTCGAGCGACCGCTGACCGTCGCGGAGTACCTGGCGTCGCTCGGGGTCGAGGGGCGCTACACCGCCGTGGCGCGCAACGGCGAGGTGCTGGAGCGCGGCGCCTTCGCGACGGTGCGCCTGGAGGACGGCGACCGCGTGGAGGTCGTGCGCCCCGTCGGGGGCGGCTAGCGCGGTACGCCTGCCGCCCCTGCGCTATAATTGGCAGTAACCGCTTGCACCGCCGGCAGGCTACGCACATGCCCCCCGCACGCACCAACAACTTGCCGCACTTGGCCTACAGGCGCATCGTCGTCAAGGCGGGCACGAACGTGCTCACGGGGCGCACGGACAGCCTGAGCGCCGGCGTGCTCCGGTCGCTGGTGCAGCAGATTGCGCAGGTGCGTCGGCTCGGCGCCCAGGCGCTCTTCGTCACCTCGGGCGCGATTGCCGCCGGACGCGAGGTGCTGCGCGAGCGCGGCAGCAACGTCGTTGAACGGCAGGTGCTCGCCGCCGTCGGCCAGAGCCGCCTCATGCATACCTACCAGGAGATGTTCGCCGCCGAGGGCGTCGTGACGGCGCAGGCGCTGCTCACGCACCGCGACGTGCAGGAGCGGCACGGCTACCTCAACGTCCGCAACACGCTCGAGGGGCTCCTTGCGCACCACGTCGTGCCCATCGTCAACGAGAACGATGTCGTGGAGACCGAGGAGATCGGGCAGATCCGCCTGGGCGACAACGATACGCTCTCGGCGCTCGTGGCCAACCTCGTCGATGCCGACCTGCTGCTGATGCTGACCGACTCCGGCGGGCTCTACTCCGCCGACCCGCACGACAACCCCGACGCGCAGCTGATCCCCCGCGTCGACGTCATCGACGCGGGCATGCGCTCGCTCGCTCGGCCGACGCCCGGGAGCATCGGCCGGGGCGGGATGCTCTCGAAACTGCTGGCCGCCGAGCGCGCGACGGCCGCCGGCATCCCCGTCGTGGTCGCCGGCCACGCCGCGGACATCGTCGAGCGCGTTGCGCGCGGCGAGCCGGCGGGCACGCTCTTCCCCACCTCGGTCACTGCGATGGAAAGCCGCAAGCGCTGGCTGCTCAGCGGCCTGGCGGAGTCGGGCGGGGAGATCGTGGTCGATCCGGGAGCGGTCACGGCGCTGCGCTCGCGCCACGGCAGCCTGCTGCCCGCCGGCGTGCGCGCCGTGCGCGGGCGCTTCGACAGGGGCGACATCGTCGCCATCGTCTCGGAGGCGGGGGAGCGCGTCGCCTGCGGCATCGCCTCCTACGGTACCGACGATCTGGAGGCCATCCGGGGGGTGCGCTCCGACGAGATCGAGCGGCGGCTGGGCCACCACTTCGGCGACGAGGCCATGCACCGCAACAACATGGTCGTGCTGTAGGCGACGTGATGACGACACTGGCAACCGAACTGGCAGGCAAGGCGAAGGCGGCGCGGGCGGCATCGCGCGTGCTCCGCAGCCTGCCCACCGACGCGAAGGACGCCGCGCTCGCCGCCGTCGCGGATGCGCTCGAGGCCAACGCCGCGGCGTTGATGGAGGCGAACGCGGCCGACATGGAGGCGGCCCGCGCCGCCGGACGCGATGCGGCGTTCCTCGCGCGCCTCGAGCTCACCCCCGCGACTCTGCATGCGATGGCCGGCGGGGTCCGGCAGGTCGCCGCGCTCCCCGATCCGGTTGGAGAGTCGTTCGATGCGCGGACGCTGCCGAACGGGATGCGCATCGAGCGCCGCCGCGTGCCACTGGGCGTCATCGGCACGGTCTTCGAGGCGCGCCCCGAGGTTCCGGCGGACATATCCGCGCTGTGCATCAAGTCGGGCAACGCCGTGCTCCTGCGCGGCGGCAGCGACGCGATCAACACCAACCGCGCGCTGGGGCGCACCATCCGCGACGCGTTGGCCCGGACGGACGTCCCGGCCGATGCCGTGCAGATGGTGGAGTCGCCCGACCGCGCCGTCGTCGCGCAGATGCTCAAGATGGACGAGTACATCGACCTGCTCATCCCCCGCGGCGGCGCCGACCTCGTGCGCTACGTGGCGAGGGAGGCGACGATGCCTGCGATCACGGGCGGTATCGGCGTGTGCCACACGTACGCCGATGCGAGCGCCGATGCCGAGATGGCCGCGAGCGTGGTCTACAACGCGAAGACGCAGGCGCCCGCCAAGTGCAACGCGCTCGATACGCTGCTCGTCCACGCGGCGTCCGCGCCCAGCGTGCTGCCCGCCGCCGCCGCGCGGCTGCTCGACGGCGGCGTCGAGCTGCGCTGCGACCGGCGCGCCCTCGCGCTGCTCGGCCCCGTCGACGCCGAGCGCATCAGGCCCGCCGGGAGCGGGGATTTCGGGCAGGAGTTCCTCGACCTCGTCCTCTCGGTCAAGGTCGTCGACTCGCTCGACGAGGCGCTCTCGCACATCGAGGAGTACGGCTCCGGCCACTCGGAGGCCATCGTGACGGGGGACGGCGATGCGGCCAGGCGGTTCGTCGACGAGGTGGACGCGGCCGTTGTGCTCGTCAACGCATCGACGCGCTTCAATGACGGCGGCCAGCTCGGCCTGGGGGCGGAGGTGGCCATCAGCACCAACAAGCTGCACGCGCGCGGGCCGATGGGCCTGCGCGAACTTACCTCGTACAAGTGGGTCGCCATCGGCGACGGCCACGTGCGTCCGTAGAGAGGGGGAGCTTATGGACTTGCGATTCGAGCGGGAGGTGCGCACACCCTATTCCGAGGTGTACACCATCTATGAGGAGGACCAGCCGCAGGCGCGCTTCGACGTCCACTTTGCGGGCGCCATCGTCCACGCGACCCTCTCCGTCTCCGAGCGCTTCACGCAGGACGAGATCCAGGACCTCATCGACGACCTCGACTCGGAGTTGCTGGACGCCGTCGGCCTCTCCCGCGAGGACCTCATCATCCACGTGCATCAGGGGAGGGAGCTGGGCGTCTTCTCGAACCGCGAGTTCACCGAGGGTGAGGAGCTGGCGTCCGGCGAGAACTAGCGCGCCGGGTTGCCGTTGACCATCGACTTCCATACGCACCTGCTGCCGCCCTCCTTCAGGGAGCGGTCGGACGAGTTGCGCCGGCGCGATGCCACCTTCGCGGCACTGTTCGCCCGCGACGACGCGCGCATGGCCAGCGCCGACGACCTGCTCACCGCGATGGAGCGCGACGGCATCGAGACATCCGTCGCCGCCGGCTACGGCTGGTGCGATCGGGAGGTCGCGCGCGAGGCGAACGACTACCTGCTCGCAGCGCAGCAGCGCCACCCGGGGCGCATCGTCGCCTTCTGCAGCGTCGACCCCGGCTGGGGCGACGGAGCGCTGCGCGAGGCGGAGCGCTGCCTCGATGCGGGCGCGCGCGGCATCGGCGAACTCCACCCCTCCAGCCAGCGCACGCCCCTGCCCGACGGCGCGGGCGTCGCCGAGCTCATGCGGCTCGCCTCGGAGCGGGGCGCGCCCGTGCTCGTCCACGGCTCCGAGCCGGTCGGCCACGCCTACCCCGGCAAGGGCGAGACGCACCCTGCGCGGTTGCTGGCGCTCGCCGAGCGCTACCCCGAGACGACCTTCGTCTTCGCGCACTGGGGCGGCGGCCTGCCGTTCTACGCGCTCATGCCGGAGGTGCGCGGCGCGCTCGCCAACGCCTACGTCGACACCGCCGCATCGCCCCTCCTGTACGACGAGGCGGTCTACCCGACGGCGGTCGCGCAACTGGGCGCCGAGCGCGTCCTGTTCGGCTCCGACTACCCGCTGCTCTCCGCCGCGCGCGTCATGGCGCAGGCGCAGCGCACGATCCCGCCGGACCAGCTGCGCGCCCTCCTCCACGACAACGCCGCGCACCTGCTGGGTCGCTAGGGCTATCGACTCCGCGCCGGTCGAGGCCAGGGCCAATTTGCATGCTAGCCCCCTGGATTGCTCGTTCCCACCAACGCATCGTGCCGCACCTGCAGGCCCAGCCCGGGCGATGGGGGAGGCGGTTGGAGCAGGCCGCCGTCGCCGAACATGAGGCACGGGTCGGCCAGGTCCTCGCGCAGCAGGTGCGTGCCGAAGGCGCCCTCGGCGGCAGCGAGCGCGGGACCGGCGGACTGCATCACCGTCAGCGCCGCGCGCGTCAGGATGCTCGTCTCGCCGACCTGCGCGCCCACGATGACACCCATGCCCAACGCGGCGGCGCGCTCTGCCACCTCCAGCGAGCGCACGATGCCGCCCATCTTGGAGACGCGCACGTTGGCGATCCACTGCCCGGGGTTCGCGAGCGCGTCCAGCTGCGACGCGCGCAGCAGGCTCTCGTCCAGGATGATGCGCGCTCCCGTCGCCTCGGCGACGCGCTCGAACCCCGCGAAATCGCCCGCGTGCAGCGGCTCCTCGACGGCGAATACCTCGCTTCCCAGCGCCGACAGGTGCGCGATGCACTCGTCGGCGGACGCCCACAGGTTGTTGGCATCCAGGCGCACACGCAGCCGCCGTCCGCGCTCGCCCGCGAAGTGGCGCAACTTGCGCCTATCGCGCCGCCCGTCGCCCGACACCTTCACCTTGAAGTCGGTGAAGCCGCGGCGGCGGTAGCGGCGAAACTGCAGCCAGTACACCAGGTACGGCGAATCGCCCAGCACGGCGGAGTAGGCGAACGGCCCCTCGATGCGCGGCGCACCGATGATGTCCTCGATGGGCGCGCCGGCCTCCTTGCCGAAGAGGTCGAGCAGCGCCAGCTCGACCGCGCAGAATGCCGCCGGGTTCGCGTCGATCTCTTCGCGGTGCGCCTCTGCCCACGTACGCAGGCTCGGCGCGTCGTGCGCCTCGGCTGCGATGGCGCCTGCGTGGCGGCGCACGAAATCGGCGGCGCTCGCGACCGTCTCGCCCGTGACGTAGGCGCGCGGGCAGCCCTCGCCGTAGCCCGTCAGCCCGCCCGGGGAGCGTGCGGCGACGATGACGTTCTCCGCGCGCGCCCTGCTCGCCGACGCGTGGCGAAAGACCGCGCGGAAGGGGACGGGAAAGGTGTGGACGTCGAGACGCGCGGCGGGCACGCGCCTACTCCTGCAGCGCCGCGCCGTCGAAGTCGAAGGCGCACTCCCGCACGTACTGCAAATGCAGGTGCTTGAACTGCGCGTCGCGCTGGCCCGCGCTGACGCAGGCCTCGCGATAGCGGTCGCCCGCTCCGGCCGGCAGCCTGCGCACGCGCAGCGGCAGGAGCCGCCCGCTGCCGCGCTTGCCCTCGTACTCGACGTTCAGCCCGCTCAGGAGGGCATCGAGTCCGAGGGCGATGTCGGGCGGGGGCGCATCGTGCTCGACGTACAGCGTGTAGCTCGACGTGGCCTCGTCGGCGAGCATGATGAAGAATCCCGGTGGCCCGCCGCCCGCGAACCCGCGCGCGACGGCCTCGAGCACCTGCGCCTCCGTGACCTTCTCGCCCGTGATGTTGGTGACGCCCTTGCCCTTCTGCACGAACGCCAGGGCAGGGGTGAGGCGAACCCACCCGGTCACGCGCACGATGTCGTTGATGTCGTAGCGATAGAGTCCCTCCGGCGTCGTCGCGAAGACGTAGTAGTCGCGCCCCTCCTCCAGCTCGTGCAGGCCGAGGAAGTCGGCGGTGCCGGTCTCCCACGCAGCGCGCTCGGCGAACTCGAAGAAGACGCCGGTCAGCGTGGGCAAACAGGCGTTGGTGCCGATATCGACGTTGAGTGTTCCCCGGAACTCGCTGGCCGAGTAGCCCCACTCGATGACGCGCGCCCCCTCCGCAAGCAGCGGCGTGAGCCTGCCGAGCGCCGCGCCGCAGCTGCCGCCCGTCCACGTCACGATGCCGTCCAGGCGCGGCCAGATGTCGGCGTAGGTGAGCCGCCCCGCCTCCCTCAGCCGCGAGCGCAGGTATGCCGCCCGCTCGGGGCGCGCCTCGAGCGCCGGTCGGAAGGAGGCGCCCGGCAATCGCCCCGTCGCCACGGCGTCCAGCAGCGCGTCCGGCTGCTCGTTGATGAGCGTTAGCAGCCGCAGGAAGGTGGACGGGTTGGCCGTCGCGATGCCGGTCACACCGCCTTCGCTCAGGCCGTAGGCGGCCATCGCGAAGTAGCGCGCGCCGTAGTCCTCGACGTCCGAAATCTCGGCGGGGAGGACGTAGCGCGAGCGCACGAAGCGAGACTGGCTGCGGTAGAGCAGGCCCGAGGCGGCGCCGTAGGGCGTCCCGCCCGCCATGTGCCCCTCGACCGCCGCGCCTCCGATGGCCAGCACCTTGCCCTCCAGCACGCCCGACTGGCGCGCCCAGACGTAGGCGGAGAGGCGCTGGTCGCGCTTCATCGTCCGCAGGCCCGAGGGCGTGACGGGAATGTTCTTCGGCGCGCCCACCGTCCCGCTCGTACGGTGATAGTAGACGGGCTGCTCCTGCGTGAGGCAGCGCTCGCCCGTCAGCTCCTGTCGCTCCACCCAGGGACGCAGCGCCTCGTAGTCGTTGAGCGGCACCGCGCGCCGGAAGTCGTCGACGCTCGCGAGGCGTGCGAAGCCGTGCTTGGAGCCGTACGCCGTCGCCGCGTTCTCCGCCAGGATGCGCCGCAGCAGCGCCGCCTGCGTCTCGCGCGGGTTGCGCGCGGCCTCCATCAGCCGGCGGTAGCGCCGCGACTGGGTTGCCGCCAGCGCCGCCTTGAAGAGGCGGTAGCGCACGGCGCTCACTCCGCCAGCCCCGCCCTGAACGGCGTGCGCATCTGCTGGAAGAAGCCCAGCGGATAGTCGCGGTTGTGCAGGCCCAGCTCCCCCACCTCGCGGCCCCTCGGCAGAAAGCGCGTGCCGAAGAGCACGTCCCAGATGATGAGGTTGTTGCCGTAGTTGTTGTTCGACTCCTGCGCGATCTCGGAGTGGTGCCAGCGGTGCAACTCCGGCCCGCTGACGAGGTAGTTCAGCGGCCCCAGCCGCACGCGGCAGTTGGAGTGCTGGAAGAAGCCGTTGAGCGCGTAGAAGACGAAGTAGGCCGCCAGCACCTCCGGCGCGACACCCAACAGCGCGAACGGCAGCGTGTCGACGGTGTACTGGATCCCCTTCTCGAGCGGGTGGAAGCGCCCGACGTTGAGCCAGTAGAGCCGGTGCGGCGAGTGGTGGACGGCGTGGAGCCGCCACATCAGGGGGTAGCGGTGGAAGGCGCGGTGCAGCCAGTAGCGCATGAAGTCGGCGGCGGCCAGCATCAGCACCACCTGCGCCGCGAGCGGCCACCCGCTCGGCCACAGCCCCGAGGGCAGTGCGCCGCGCGCCTCGAGGAGCTCCCGCAGGCCGAGCACGACGGTAAAGGAGAGCGCGTACGGCAGCGCGGCCTGCACCGTGGCGATGAACATCGCATCCGCCCCGATGTCGCGCGCCGACGGGTGCCATGCGCGCCGGTGCGGCAAGCGCGCCTCGTGCAGCGTCACCAGCCCCGCCCCCGCCAGCACGGCGAGGTACGACGCGGGCGCGGGCCCCAGGCCGGACGCCGTCAGCGCCGCGTATAGCCCAAACCCGATCGCCAGCACCGCCGGGTACGATGCCACGACCACCAAGCGCGCTGCCAGCGACTCGCCCAACGCTTCCTCCCGCGGCCTATTGTAGCGACGCGCGCCTGCGGGCCCTCCTCCTCTCGGGAACAGGAGGGCTCCTTGCACCTCAGCCAGGGGGCCAGGGCGAGGGGCTTGTTACGCCGCCAGCAGCTTGCGGAAGCGCGCTTCGGAGCGGTAGGGGCCGACGACCGCCAGGCGGTAGTCGGCGGGGCCGAGGTAGCGCTCCGCCGCGTCCCTCACGTCCTCCGCCGTCACGGCTCGGACGAGGTCGACGATCTCCTCGGGCGTCCGGATGCGGTCGTAGAGCAGCTCCTGAGCCCCGCCCCACGCCATCACCGCGCGCGTGTCCTCCAACCGCAGCATCAGCCTTCCCACCATGTACTCGGTGGCGCGGCTCAGCTCCTCCTCCGACACGCCCTTGGCCATCAACTCCAGCTCCTGGCGAATGCCGCCGAGGGTGCGGTCCACCTTCGGAGGCTCCGTCCCGCAATAGACGGTGAAGGCCCCGCAGTCGCGGTAGTGCGACGACGCGCTGTGCACGTCGTAGGCCAGGCCCTGCTGCTCGCGCAGCTTCATGAACAGCCGGCTGGTCATCCCCTCGCCCAGGATGCCGCTCATCAGGTCGGTCGCAAAGCGCGAGGGGTCCTCGGCGGAGACGCTGTCGAGTGCGATGGCGATGTGGGCCTGGTCGGTCTTGCGCTGGCCGACGGCGATGCGTATGCCGCGCGGCGACTCCTCGGCGCGGTACCAGTCGCGCGGCGTTCCGTCCGCCCAGTCGCCCAGCAGCTTCTCCACGTGGGTCACCGCCTGGTCGTGCGTCACGCCGCCGGCGACGGCGACCACGGTGTTGGAGGGGACGTACTGCGATGCGTGGTACTCGGCGAGATCGGGTTGGCTGATGCCGTTGACCGACTCGCGCGACCCGCCGACGTCGCGGCCCATTGCCTGGCCCGGCCAGATCGTCTGGTCGAGCAGCATGTCGGCAAACGCCGCCGGCTGGTCGTACGTCATCGACAGCTCCTCCAGGATGACGTCGCGCTCGCGCGCGTGCTCGTCATCCGCGAGGATGGGGCGGCGCACCATGTCGACGAGAACGTCGAGGGCAAGCGGCAGGTGCTCCGCGCCAACCTTGGTCCAGTAGATGGTCTCCTCGCGGGAGGTGCTGGCGTTCATGATGCCGCCCACGCCCTCGATGGCCCCCGAGATCATCTCCGGCCTGGGGCGCGATTCCGTGCCCTTGAAGAGCATGTGCTCCAGGAAGTGGGACGCCCCGGCAAGGCGGTCCTCCTCGTAGCGCGACCCCGCGCCGACGAAGATGCCGAGCGAGACCGAGCGCGCGTGCGGCATCGCCGCCGTGACCACGCGCAAGCCGTTTGAAAGTGTGCTCTTTTCGTACAAACCCAACCCTCCCTACGTTGAACGTGTGCTGAGAACCAGCGTGATGCTGTTAGTCCGATTGTAGGACGCCCGGCGCCAGGAACGCCAAAGCTAATTGCGTGCGCAAATTGGCCCTATTTTCCTGCGCCCGTGCGCAGCACCGTCTCGCCCAGGTATGGCACAAGCACGCCTGGCACGACGACCGAGCCGTCGGCCTGCTGGTAGGTCTCGATGAGCGCGATGAGCACGCGGGGGAGCGCAAGGCCGGAGGCGTTCAGCGTGTGGACGTACTCGGGCCGCGCGGTTGCCTCGCGCCGGAAGCGGATGTTCGCGCGGCGCGCCTGGAAGTCGTAGCAGTTCGAGCACGACGAGACCTCCAGCCACTCCTCCGATGCGGGCGCCCAGAGCTCGATGTCGAAGGACTTGCCGGACTGGAAGCCGAGGTCGCCCGCACAGAGCTGGAGCACGCGGTAGGGGATGCCCAGCCCCTGGCACACGGCCTCGGCGTGCGAGACCATCGCCGCGAGCGCCGCCTCCGACTCCTCCGGTGTGGTGACCTGGTAGATCTCGACCTTCTCGAACTGGTGGACGCGCTTGATGCCGCGGGTGTCGCGGCCCGCCGCCGCCTTCTCGCGCCGAAAGCACGGCGAGTGCGCCATGTAGCGCAGGGGCAGCACCCCCGGCTCCAGCACCTCGTCGCGGTGCAGGTTGGTCAGCGGCACCTCGGCGGTGGGGATGAGCCAGAGGTCGTCCTCGTCGTCGTGGTAGAGGTTCTCTGCGAAGCGGGGCAGGTTGCCCGATCCCTCCATCACCTGCGGGCGCACCAGCAGCGGCACGCCGAACTCGCGGTAGCCGTGCTCGCGGCGGTGCAGGTCGAGCATCCAACCCACGACCGCGCGCTGCAGCCGCGCCCCCGTCTCGCCGAAGACGAAGAAGCGCGAGCCCGCTATCTTGGCCCCGCGCTCCATGTCGACGAGGCCAAGCGACGGCGCCAGGTCCCAGTGGGGCTGCGGCGCGAAGTCGAACGCGCGGCGCTCGCCCTCCTCGCGCACCACGACGTTGCCCGTCTCGTCGGCGCCCTCGGGCACGTCGGCTGCGGGCAGATTGGGGACGGTGAGCATGAGCGCCCGCAGCCGATCCTCCACGCCGCGCCGGCGTTCGTCGCCCTGCGCGATACGCTCGCCCAGCGCGCGGACGTGCTCGCGCTGCTCGTCGGCGTCACCGCCCTGCTTGATCACCTCGCCGATGGCCCGGGACGCCTCGTTGCGCTGCTCGCGGAGCTGGTCGGTCTCGAGTACGAGCGCGCGCCGCTCCTCATCGAGCCTCGCCAGCTCGTCGACGATGGCCTCGTCCTCGCCGCGGCGCCGCAGCGCCCCGCGCAACCGGTTCGGCTCCCGGCGCACCAGGTCCACGTCGATCATGGTTCCTCCACGCTGCGCACCTGCGGGAAGAGGACGGCGTCGCGAATGGTGCGCTGACCGGTCAGCAGCATCACGAGGCGGTCGATGCCGATGCCGAGCCCGCCCGTCGGCGGCATCCCGTACTCGAGCGCGAGGATGAAGTCGTCGTCGAGCCGGTCGAGCTCCTCCCCCTGGTACTGGCGGCGCATCGCCTCCTGCTCCGCCATGCGCTCGCGCTGGACGTCGGGGTCGTTGAGCTCGCTGAAGGCGTTCGCGATCTCCATGCCCCCCGCGAACGCCTCGAAGCGCTCGACGTAGCGGGGGTCGTCGGTGCGCTGCTTGGCCAGCGGCGACATCTCGACCGGGTAGTCGACGAGGAAGGTGGGCTGCACCAGCTGCGGCTCGACGAAGTGGCCCACGAGCTTGTCGATCAGCCTGCCGCGGCTCTCGCCGTAGGTCACGTGGACGCCCGCCTCGCGCATCCGTTCTGCGAGGCCCTGCGCCGTGGGGTAGTCGTCGACGTCGATGCCGCCGTAGCGGGCGATGGCGTCCCGCAGGCCGATGCGCGGCCACGGCGGGCGCAGGTCGATGGGGGTGCCGTCGCGCTCGACGCCGGCTATCCCGAGCGCATCCCTCGCCACCCTCGGGACGAGCGTCTCGACCAGGCGCATGATCTTGCGGTAGTCGGCGTAGGCCTCGTACGACTCCAGGAGCGTGAACTCGGGGTTGTGGTCGCGGTCGATGCCCTCGTTGCGGAAGACGCGCCCGATCTCGTAGACGCGGTCCATCCCGCCGACGATGAGGCGCTTGAGGTAGAGCTCGGTGGCGATGCGCAAATAGAGCGTGCGGTCAAGCGCGTGGTGGCGCGTCGCGAACGGCTCCGCCATCGCGCCCGCGGGGACGGGCACGAGCACGGGCGTCTCCACCTCCAGGTAGCCGCGCGCGTCGAAGAAGCGGCGGACGGCGGCGATGATGCGGCTGCGCGCGCGCATCGCATCGTGGACGTCGCGGTTGGCGATCAGGTCGAGGTAGCGCTGGCGGTAGCGCTGCTCGCGGTCGCGCAGCCCGTAGTAGTCGTCGGGCGGCGGGCGCACCGCCTTGGCGAGCAGCCGCAGCGACGCCGCTTCGAGCGAGGGCTCGCCGGCGCGCGTGCGCATCATCGTCCCGCGCGCCCCGACGAAGTCGCCGAGGTCGAGGTTGTCGAGCAGCGCGTAGTCGTCGCCGAGCGCATTCGCGCGCACGAAGAGCTGCAGGCGCCCCTCCGAGTCCTCGATGTCGACGAATGTGGCGCGGCCCATGCCGCGGATGCGCGCGATGCGCCCCGCCACCGTCGCGCCAACGCGTGCGCTATCGCCCTTCGCCTCGGCGCGCGCGAGCCGGGCCAGCGCCCGGCGCGTCGTCTGCGTCGGGCGGTAGCGTGCGGGGTAGGGGTCGACGCCGCGCTCGCGGAGCGCCTCGAGGTTGGCCCGCCGGTTGTGGATGAGTTCGTCGCCGCGTTGTGTCATGGGCGCGCATGACGCTAGCGCCAAAGGGCGCGTTGCGCTAGGGCGGAGCCTAGCGGACTTGGAGTACCTTGAGCCGCTGCTTGCCGGATGGGACGGCGAACTCGACGATGTCACCCGAGCGCTTGCCCATGAGCGCCTGGCCCATGGGCGACTCGTTGGAGATGCGCCCGTCGGCGGGCGATGCCTCGGCGCTGCCGACGATGGTGTAGTTGGACGGCTTGCCGTTGTCGCCGACCTGCACCCTGACGATGGAGCCGATCTCGATGACGTCGGACTTGTTCTTGCGGTGGTCGGGGATGATGACGGCGTTCTGGATCATGAGGTCGAGCTCCTGGATCCGGCCCTCGACGAAGGCGTGCTCGTTCATCGCCTCCTCGTACTCGGCGTTCTCGCCCATCGCGCCGACTTCCTTCGACTGATGGATGCGCTCGGCGACCTCCTGGCGACGCACGGTGCGGAGCTGCTCGAGCTCCTCCTCCAGCGTTCGGAGGCCGTCGACCGTGAGGTATGTCTGCTCTTGAGCCATGCCGCAACCCCGCCGCGGGCGGTGTACGCCGAGCCGCCGCGCAACAAAACGCCGAGGCGGCGCTAGAGGAGGGAGAGGGGAGCCGATGCCTCAGCACCGCTATTGTATGCGTCCGCCGCCGCGCAATCAATCCGTCCCCCGGTAGTGTCTCAGCTCGAAAACCGGAGTCGGATTGGAGTACCCCGAAGACCAGTACTCTCTGTCCAACCGGACTCAGGCTCAGGTGGTATCAACGCGGGTAGCTCGAACATATTGCGGAGCAATTGCTCCGCAAACCCAAGAGCACCCACCGTGTCCTTTGCCGTCATTGGAGGCGAGTGCAAAACTCCTGACTAGCCCGGAGCCGGGTTCCGCTCGAACGTGAGGTACTACCCGACGATGGCCAAGGGGTCTGGCGATGGATTTGAGCGTAAATCGAGCGGTGGAGGTCGTTTGACAACGCCTCCACGGTCGCTACCCTTTGCGATGCACGGAGGGCCGACATGGCTACACTGACGAGGAATCGGAACGTGGTGGAGTGCGACGGATACCAAGCCCAGTACACCGTCCGAAGGCCCTCTCCGGCAACTGAGGACAAGTACATGCTTACGGTTCCTGCCCTACAAGGATGCCGAGCGTGGGGCGATACCCGTGAGGAGGCGTACTACTACCTCCAGAGCGTATTTGCCGAGTTCATCGGACTCCACAGGGAACGCGGCTGGCCCCTCCCTGAGAAGTTGACAGCGGCCTCCTGAATCACCGAGAACTGACCCGCAAACTGAGCAGCCAGTTCGACAGCTCGCTGCATCGCCAGGCTGCGGGTAGCCACGAGATTTGGGTACGCGGACCGGGCAGGTCACAACGATTCCCAGTTTGGGTAGCCGTGACCTCAAGCCCGGAACCGTCCGGCGAATCCTGCGTGACCCAGGCATCTCCCGAGAGACTTCGGTAACGTCACCTAGCCAGAGGAGGGTTTTGCACTCTCCTCTTCGAAGAGACTGGAGAACCACTGCCATGCGTTGGCTCTCCACCTTGTCGGGTACAACTGGTGTCGCGTTCACAAGACGCTCGGCATGACGCCAGCGGTGGCAGCAGCACCAGCCGACGAACCGCGAGCAATGAAATGGTTCGTCAGCCTGCTCCCAAGCTGAGACACGACCGTCCTCCCTTCCGCGCACGTTTGCGTCGTCGGTGGTAGGCTTGCAGTGCGCCGAAACAAGGAGGTACGCGCATGTACGAGAACATCATCGTCCCGCTCGACGGCTCAGACGCATCGAGGCAGGTGCTGCCCTACGCACGCTCGATCGCCAAGACCGTCGGCGCAACGCTCCACCTCATCGGGGTGCTGGAGCCGCTCAACCGCGTCGACAACCTCTCGCGCATGGGATCGGGCGCGCAGAACGCCCCCATGAGCCAGTCGGAGCTGGTCCTCTCCGAGGACTGGCGCGCCCTCGTCGGCGGGTTGCGCCGAGAGGCGCGCGAACGCCTCGATGCCGCCGCGGAAGAGACCCGGAGCCGGGGCATCGAAACGACGGTGGAGCTGCTGGAGGGCGAGGCGGCCGAGCAGATTATCGCTGCGGGCAACCGCCAGGGCGAATCGCTCATCGCCATGTCCACCCACGGGCGCTCGGGCATCGGGCGCTGGATGCTCGGCAGCGTGACCGACAAGGTGGTCAAGCACACGGCGACGCCCGTGCTCATCATCCGCGCGCAGCGCGAGGAGCCCCCCGACGACGTGGCGCTCTCGAGGGTCGTGCTGCCGCTGGACGGCTCGGAGCTGGCGGAGCGCGCCATCCCCCACGCCGTCGCCTTCGCCAACGCGTTCGGCGCGGGCATCACCATCCTGCGCTCGTCGTCGCCGACGGCCTACGGGTTCGGCTACGCCGACTACTACGCCGCGCAGACCTACACCGACATCAGCTCCGAGGTGCTGTCCGACGTGCGCGACTACGTCACCAGCGCGGTGGGGCGCATCCAGGGCATGGGCGTTGCGAGCGTCGAGGAGCGCACGCCGGAGGGCAACCCCGGCGCGGCCATCATCGACGAGGTGGGCGACGATCGCACCAAGCTGGTGGTCATGACGACGCACGGCCGCACCGGCGTGGGCCGCTGGGTGCTGGGCAGCGTGACGGACCGCGTCATCCAGCACAGCGCCGGCCCCGTCATGGTGATCGCCTCGAAGTAGGCGCAGGACCGGCAGTGCTACCATCGTAGCCATGACGCCTCGCCTCCTCATCGGCACCAACAACGCGCACAAGGTGCGTGAGATGGTGCGGCTGCTCGACGGCGCGGGGTGGGACGCCCTCACGCCCCGCGAGCACGGCATCGCGCTCGAGGTCGTCGAGGACGGCGCGACGTTCGAGGAGAACGCCCTCATCAAGGCGCGCGCATTCGCCGCGGCGAGCGGCCTGCCCACGCTGGCCGACGACTCCGGCATCGAGGTGGACGCGCTCGGCGGGCGGCCCGGCGTCCACTCGGCGCGCTACGGCGGCCCCGGGTTGTCCGACGAGGAGCGCACCGCGCTGCTGCTCGATGAGATGGCGGCGGTGCCCGACGGTCGGCGTGGCTGCCGCTTCGTCGCCGTGCTCGCGCTCGTCTGGCCTGCAGGTGGGGCGGAGACGTTCGGCGGCACCTGCGAGGGCGAGGTGGCGCGCGCGCCGGCAGGCGACGGGGGGTTCGGCTACGACCCCGTCTTCTACGTCCCGTCCGCCGCGCGCACCGTCGCGCAGATGGACGCGGCGCAGAAGGACGCGTTCTCGCATCGCGGCAAGGCCGCCCGGCTGGCGCGTGAGCGCCTCGCCACAGCCGCCGCGGAAGGCGCGCCCGCATGAGCGTCCATGCCGCCGCCCCGCCCGTCGACACCCTCCGCCGGCCGCTGCGCGACCTGCGCATCTCCATTACCGACCGCTGCAACTTCCGCTGCACCTACTGCATGCCCGCCGAGGTCTACGGCGAGCGCTACCGCTTCCTCCCCAAGCGTGAGCTGCTGACCTACGAAGAGATAGCGCGGCTCACCGCGCTGCTGGTGGGCATGGGCATCGAAAAGGTGCGGCTGACCGGCGGCGAACCCCTCGTCCGCCAGGACGTGCCCGACCTGGTCCGCATGCTCGCGCGCCTGCCGGGCGTCGACGACCTGACGATGACGACCAACGGCTACCTGCTCGCCCCGTTCGCGCAGCAGCTGGCCGATGCTGGCCTGCACCGCGTCACCGTGAGCCTCGATTCGCTCGACGACGGCGTCTTCGCGGCGATGAACGGGCGCGGCTTCGGCGCATCGCGCGTCCTCGAGGGCATCGACGCGGCCGCGCGCGCGGGGCTCGCGCCCATCAAGATCAACGCCGTCGTCGAGCGCGGCGTCAACGACCACACCGTCGTCGACCTCGCGCGCCGCTTCAGGGGCAGCGGCCACATCGTCCGCTTCATCGAGTTCATGGACGTCGGCAACCGCAACCACTGGGAGGAGACCCGCGTCGTGCCGTCGGCCGAGCTGATCGAACGCATCGGTGCCGTCTTCCCCATCGAGGCCGTCGAGCCCGGCTACCGCGGCGAGGTCGCCGAGCGCTGGCGCTACCGCGACGGCGCGGGCGAGGTCGGCTTCATCTCCTCCGTCTCCCACCCCTTCTGCGGCGACTGCACGCGGCTGCGGCTCTCGCCCGAGGGGCGCATCTACACGTGCCTGTTCGCCTCCTCCGGCGCGGACCTGCGGGCGCCGCTGCGCGAGGGTGCGTCGGACGATGAGCTGGCGGCCATCCTGCACGACATATGGACGCTGCGCGCCGACCGCTACTCCGAGCTGCGCGCACAGCTCCAGGCCCACGGCGGACAGCGCAAGATCGAGATGTACCAGATAGGCGGCTAGCGTGGGGGGCGAGCGGGTGACCATCTACACGGACGGCGCATGCATCGGCAACCCTGGGCCCGGCGGCTACGGCGTCGTCCTCATGCACCCCTCCGGGCGCAGGGAGCTCTCAGAGGGGTTCCGCAGCACCACCAACAACCGCATGGAGCTGCTCGCGGCGATCGCCGGGCTCGAAGCGCTCAAGCGCCCGTGCGTCGTCACCCTCCACAGCGACTCGCGCTACGTCGTCGACGCCATGGCGAAGGGCTGGGCCGAGCGCTGGAGGGACAACGGCTGGATGCGCAACAAGCGCGAGCGGGCCATCAACCCCGACCTCTGGGAGCGGCTGCTCGAGGCGGCGCGCGGGCACGAGGTCGCGTTCAGGTGGGTGCGCGGCCACGCCGGCAACCGCGAGAATGAGCGGGCCGACCGCCTGGCCAACGACGCGGCGAGCGGGCGCTCGCTCGCGGTGGACGAGGGCTACGAGCGGCTGGCGCGCGGAGCGGCAACGCCATGACCGAGCAACGGCTGTCCCACATCGACGACGAGGGCAACGCGCGCATGGTCGACGTCGGAGCGAAGGCGGACACCGAGCGCACCGCGACGGCCGAGGCGCTGGTGACCATGCAGCCCGCGACGCTGGCGATGATCGCCGAGGGCCGGCTTCCCAAGGGCGATGCGTTCGCCGTCGCGCGCCTCGCCGGAATCGGCGCGGCCAAGCGCGCCTGGGAGCTCATCCCGCTCGCGCACCAGGTGCCGCTCACCCACGCCTCCATCGACTTCGAGACGGACGCCGGCGCGGGCACCGTGCGCGTGAGCGCCACCGCGCGCGCAACGGCCAGGACGGGCGTCGAGCTCGAGGCGCTCGCGGCGGCGATGCTCGCCGCGCTCACCCTCTACGACATGTGCAAGGCCGTCGACCGCGGCATGGCCATCGGCCCCGTCCGCCTCCTCGAAAAGCGCGGCGGCGCGCGGGGCGATTTCAGGGCAGACTAGGGCGCACTCCGCGCCCCGCCCCCTGCTATACTGCCATCGCCGCCATCCATCTACGGAGCCGCTCCCGGCTACATGAAGGTCCCCCTCACCTGGCTGGCCGACTACGTCCAGTGGACGGAACCGCCTGCCGCACTAGCGCACCGTCTCACGATGCAGGGCATCGAGACGACCTATTTGCCCGGCCCCTCGGCCGCCTGGGGCGAGCACGTCGTCGTCGGCCGCGTGCTCGAGCTGGGGCCGCACCCCAATGCCGATAGGTTGCGGCTCGCCACCGTCGATACGGGCGCGGGAGTCAAGACGGTCGTCTGCGGCGCGCCCAACATCGCCGCCGGGCAGCACATCGCCTTCGCGGGCGTCGGAGCCCAGCTCCATGACGAGCGCACGCGCGAGCTGCGCACGCTCAGTGCCGCCACCATCCGCGGCGTCGTCTCCGAGGGCATGGTCTGCTCCGAGCGCGAGCTGGGCATCAGCGACGAGCACGAGGGCATCCTGGTGCTTCCCGACGACGCCCCCCTCGGCGCCGCGCTCGCCGCCTACCTGCCCAACGCCGATGCGCTCCAGGTGGAGGTGACGTCCAACCGCGGCGACTGCCTGTCGGTCCTGGGCGTGGCGCACGAGGTCGCGGCGGGCACCGATAGCGCCGTCACCGAGCCCGCCCTCGACTACGTGGAGTCGGGCGGGCCCAACCCCGTCGGCGTCCAGGTCGACGACCCGGAGCTGTGCGCGCGCTACACCTGCACGGTCATCCGCGGGGTGCGCGTCGGGCCCTCGCCCGGGTGGCTCCAGGAGCGGCTGCTGGCCGCCGACCAGCGCCCCATCAACAACGTGGTCGACGTGACCAACTACGTCATGCTGGAGTACGGCCAGCCGCTGCACGCCTTCGACCTGGGCGCGGTCGCGCAGCAGCGCATCGTCGTGCGCTCGGCGCGGGAGGGGGAGCGGCTCGCCACGCTCGACGGCGTGCAGCACGAGCTGCGCGCGCCCATGCTGCTGATCGCCGACCCAGAGCGCGCCATCGGCCTCGCCGGCGTCATGGGCGGCGCGAACAGCGAGATGTCGGAGCAGACGAGCGACGTCCTGCTCGAGTCGGCCACTTTCAACGGCATCAACACCCGCCGCACCTCCACCGCCCTCAAGTTGCGCACCGAGGCGTCGACGCGGTTCGAGAAGGGGCTCGACCCCGAACTGGCCGAGCGCGCCGTGCGCCGCGCGACGCGCCTCATCGTCGAGGTGGCGGGCGGTGCCGCCGCGCCCGGCATCGCGGAGGACTACCCGCGCAGGGCAGGTCGCTCCGCCGTCCGCCTTACCGCGGAGCGCATGGCGCTCGTCCTCGGCGTCGAGGTGCCGATGGAACGCGCCGCACAGGTGCTCGCATCGCTCGGCTTCGAGGTGAGCCCCGACGGCCCCGGTGCCCTGCTCGCGACGCCGCCCTACTGGCGCACCGACGTGGGCATCGAGGACGACGTCGTCGAGGAGGTCGCGCGCATCGTCGGCTACGACGCCGTGCCCGAGGTGGCGCTTTCGGGCGGCGTCCCGGAGCACCCCGAGCAGACGGAGCGCAGCGTGCGCGAGGAGGTGCGCGACGCCCTCGTGACCGCCGGGCTCCAGGAGACGATGTCGCACAGCCTGGTCTCCGCCGACGCGCTCGGCGACGAGGGCGCGCTTGCCGGCGAGGTCGGCGGGGCGCTCCAGGTCGCCAATCCGCTCAGCCAGGAGCAGCGCTACCTGCGCACGACGCTGCGCTGGAGCCTCCTGAGGGCGCTGGCCTCGGTGGTGCGCCATCCTCCGCGCAGCGCGGCCCTCTTCGAGGTGGGGCGCGTCTATGTGCCGCGCGCAGGGGACCTGCCCGAGGAGCGCGAGATGGCGATGCTTGCGCTCGCGGGGCCGCGCGCCCGCTCCGCGCTGGCCCGGGAGGGCGGTGCGTACGACTTCTACGACGCGAAGGGCGTGGTCGAGCTGCTGCTCGCGCGCCTCGGCGTGCGCGCTGCGTTCGAGCGGACCGACGACCCGCTGCTCCACCCCGGCCGCGCCGCGCGCGTGACGGTCGACGGTGCGGCGGTTGCGCTGGTGGGCGAGCTCCACCCGAGCGCCCGCGCCCGCTTCGACGTCGACGCGCCCGTCGTTGCGGTGGCGGAGGTGGACGTGGGCGCGCTTGCGCGGTGCGTGCCGTGGCTGCGCCACTCCTTCGTCCCCTTCCCGCGCTACCCGGCAGCCGAGCGCGACCTCGCGTTCGTCGCCGACGCATCCGTGCCGGCGGGGAAATTGCACGCGCTCATCGCCGACCACCCCCTCGTCACGGGCGCCGCCCTGTTCGACCTCTTCGAGGGCAGCCCGCTGCCCGAGGGCCAGCGCTCGCTCGCCTTCCGCGTCGAGATGCAGTCGGCGGAGGGGACGCTGGAGGCCGAGCAGATCAACGACGCCGTGCGCGCCATCGTCGATCAGGTGGAGCGCGAGACGGGCGCGAGGCTCAGAGCGTAGCGCCATGGCCACACACGCGCACCACCACGTCCATCCGCACACCCCGGACATGCTCAGCGTCGAGGAGGCGCTGGAGCGCGTGCTCGCGCTCGTTGCCGAGCTGCCGGCCGCCGAGGCCGCGCTGCTCGACGCCGACGGGCTGACGCTCGCCGAGGATGTCGCGGCGCCCTTCGCCATCCCGTCGCTCGACAACTCGGCGATGGACGGCTACGCCGTGCGCGCAGCCGACGTCGCGGGGGCGACCGCAGAGCGGCCAGTCGCGCTGCGCGTCGTGGGCCAGGTGCAGGCCGGCGCGCTGCCCGCCGCCGCCGTCTCGGAGGGCGAGGCGGTGCGGATCATGACCGGCGCGCCCATCCCGCCGGGCGCCGATGCCATCGTGCCGTGGGAGCTGACGGACGAGGCGGAGACGCGCGCCCTGCGCACGAGCGTCGCGGTGCGCCACGCCGCATCGGTCGGCGACCACGTGCGCCCCGCCGGAGAGGACACGCCCGCGGGCGCCGTCGTCCTGCGCAGGGGGCGCGTGCTCGACCCGCCGTCGCTGGGGTTGCTGGCGAGCTTCGGGCTGGCACGCGTGCATGCGGTGCGCCGGCCCCGCGTCGGGGTGCTGGCGACGGGCGACGAGCTGCTGGCGCCGGGCGAGCCGCACGAGCCGGGCAAGCTGTACGACAGCAACTCCTACGGCGTGGCCTCGGCGGTGCGGCGCTGGGGCGCGGAACCCGTGTTCCTGGGCATCGCGCCCGACGAGCCCGGGGCGCTGCGCCAGAAGCTGCGCGAGGGGCTCGAGACCGACCTGCTGATCACGTCGGCGGGGGTGAGCGGCGGCGCGTTCGACCTGGTGAAGGACGCGCTGTCGGAGATGGGAGAGATCGATTTCTGGTCGGTGCGCATGCGCCCGTCGCGGCCGCTGGCGTTCGGCGCGCTCAGGCGCTCCGACGGCGCCGCCGTGCCGCACATCGGGCTGCCGGGCAACCCGGCGAGCGCGCTCGTGGCGCTGGTCAAGTTCGCCCGGCCCGCGCTCGCCAGGATGATGGGGCGCGCCGCCGATGGTCCGCGACGCACCGAGGCGGTGATGGACGAGCGCATCGTCAACTTCGACGGGCGGCGCGTCTATGCGCGCGTCGCGCTCGAGTGGCGCGACGGCGAGCACCATGCGCGGCTCACCGGCGCGCAGGGGTCGAATCTGCTGACGTCGGTTGCCGCCGCCGACGGCCTGGCCATCTGCCACGAGGACGCGCCCGCCGTCGAGGCGGGGGAACGGACGACGGTTGAGCTGCTCGACTGGTAGCGCCTACATTAAGAAGGAGGGGAAAGGGCCATGACGACGAAGGATGCCGCACGGAAGACGCAGTCGAACGCTGCCGAGTCGCGCTACACCATCATGCCCGAGGTGCTCGAATCGCAGGGGCGCTCGATGGCCGCCATCGTCGCCTCGCGCCTGTGCGCTGAGTGCGCCGAGCACGCCGATGCGCCGTTGTGGTCCCTTTCCTTCAATAAGCTGCGCGCGCTCGCGCGCGAGCACTGCGCCGATGCCGCCGACTTTGTGCCGTCGCAGGCGCCCGTCCTGGAGGCCGCCTTCCGGCTGCTGCTGATCTCGCCGGAGGACGAGGTGCCGCTGAGCGCGCTCCACGAGCAGCTGAGCGAGCTCTGGGTGAACGCGCTGCGGGCCCAGACCATCTCCCCCGAGGCGCTTGCCCGCGTCCTGCGCTACGACACGCGCTACGGGATCGTCGAGCTCGCGTAGGTCCCCCTCGGCCACTCCGCGTTCGCGCGCCGACCTCCCTGCGAAGGAGAGGTGAGTCCTTACGCCCCCTCCCGCCCGGGGAGGCCCGGGGTGCGGAGGCCTTGCGCCATTCCTTTCTGTTGCAGGCGCGCGTGTGGTAGCATTGTCCGTCTAGCAGCGCTCTGGCAGGAAGGGACACGGGATAGCTAAGGAATATCGCGTCAACGAACGGATCCGCACCGCGGAGGTACGGGTCGTCACCGAGCTCGGCGAGCAGCTGGGCGTCATGCCCATTCGCGATGCCCTCACGCTAGCCCGTGAACGCGAGCTTGACCTCGTCGAGGTCGCACCCAACTCCGTGCCCCCCGTCTGCCGGTTGCTCGACTACGGCAAGTTCCGCTACATCCAGAGCACCAAGGAGCGGGAGATGCGCCGCTCCACCAAGACGAGCTCGATGCGCCAGGTGCGCATGCGCACCCGTATCGGGCGCCACGACATCGAGGCGAAGGAGCGGCTGATCGAGCGGCTGCTGGGCGAGGGCGCGAAGGTGCGCGTCAGCGTCATGTTCAGGGGCGCGAGATCGTCCACCCCGAACTTGCCGTCAAGCTGCTGCGCGGGGTCGCGGAATCGCTGAAGGACAAGGCGAAGGTCGAACAGGCGCCGTCGCTGGAGGGGCGTATGATGAGCATCATCCTCGTCCCCGGCGCGGCGACGGCGAAGCAGGAGAAGGCGGCGGTAGGAGCGGTCAAAGACGATGCCAAAGATCAAGACGCATAAGGGCGCGGCGCGGCGGTTCCGCACGACGGGCTCGGGCAAGCTGGTCCGCATGAAGCGCGGGAGCAGCCACCTGCGCCGCAAGAAGCCCCGCGACGTCCGCGGCCAGTACAGGGACACCGTATCCCTGAGCAAGACGCAGGAGCGGCGCGTCAAGAAGATGCTGCCCGGCATCGGCTAGGAGCACGGAGCGATGGCACGAGTAACACGGGGCGTCACCGCCCACCGGCGGCACAAGAAGGTGCTGGCGCAGACGAAGGGGTACCGCGGCGCGAACAGCCGTCTCTTCCGGCGCGCGCACGAGGCGACGCTGCACGCGCTCTCCTACGCCCGCCGCCACCGCCGCGAGCGCAAGGGCGACATGCGCCGTTTGTGGATCGTGCGCATCGGCGGCGCCGCCCGCGAGCACGGCCTCTCCTACAGTGCCTTCATGCACGGCCTGAAGAGCGCCGGCGTCACCGTCGACCGCAAGATGCTCGCCGACCTCGCCTACGCCGACGCTGCCGCCTTTGCCCAAGTCGCCGCCACGGCGAAGACGGCACTCGCCTAAGCAACTCGCCCCGGACCTTCAAGATCTTCACCCCAGTCCTCTCCTGTCGAATGAGAGAGGGAATTGGGGCGCCGCTTTCTTGTCTGCCTTCTTCCTCCTCTTCCTTGATCTGCCACGAGGCTGGAGAGGGGCATTGGGCGGTGAGGGTTGTTGCCGATGGGTAACGACGTTGGCCGCCAAACGTCGCGTGAAGAAATCGCGCAACATAGCCCAATAGTTGTTGACTTGCCCGCTGCGGCTTGATTATCCTTTCCCAATGCCGGATTGATGGACGCGACATGCCGTCGTTTCCGCTTGCGGCAGTGCTTGACAGCAGGCGGGGGGTCTTGTAAAAGTCTCTCCACCTATGGGCAGGAAAGGGCCTGTGACCGAGACCGAGAACCTTTCGGTTGCCAAGGAGCGGCGCACGTACTCGAGCCGCATCCAGCCTCGCATATCGTGCGAGGCGCGCGGCTCGTCCGGCGTGTTCTACCTGTCTAACGCTCACCACTCCGGATTCACCACAAGGGGGTAGGAAGTGAAATTCAGAAGTAGATTCGCAGTAGTCGGCACGCTCCTTGCAGTGGCTCTCGCCCTGCTTGTCTCGTTGCCGGCCTTGGCGCTTGACTCCACGACTGACGTTACAGCCGGCGCCACGCTCACCATTTCCGTCCACGAGAGCGGCGAGAGCAGTCCGAGTGCTACCAACGCACAGGACACTCGTGTGCTGAACGTCGGCGGAGGCACCACGGTATGGGTCGCGGCCAGCAGCAGCGCCTACAACCAGGTGTTGGTCGATGTAGACGGCCATGTTGGCGATCTGGAGGTGTCGGTAACGAACAGTTCGACACGGAAGAACCTTCGCGTCGCGATGCCGAAGGTTGTCGACGGTGCCAGCATCTACAAGACCGAAGACGGCACCGAGGGCACGGCAGCGCAACTCGCACCTGCGGCTGGTGGGGCCGCAATTACGGTCACGCGGGTCATAGACTACGTGGAGGCGCCGAATGGGCTGCCAGTCAACGCTAGCGGCGATGGCACCTTCCACGTCGTCGCGTCTGACGCCCACGCAGTGCCTGGCAGCGACGCAGACGCAGAGTTCACGATTCAAGCTGAAGGCACATCGGTCGACGAAGCAGACAGTGGCTTTGCTCACTACTTCTTGGTCGCTGGCAACAACGATGAGATTAAGGTCACAGCGAGCGGGACCATTCCGGACGGCGCTGACGGCGACAGTGACCCGGATGCCTTCTCTGTCGCCAACGACTTCTCGCTCAAGGTCGACGCGCAGGGCCCGCGGATTTCGGCCATTTCGCCGACGCCCGGCGGTAACCAGTCGAGCGACTCCGCAGCGTTTGGTGCAACCTTCATCGATGCTGGCTCTGGCCTGCTCAACGATGCGGAACTAGCGCAATACAACCCCGACAGCAGTGGGAACGACGTTGATGGTGACAGCATTAGGGCTGCGGAGCCCTTGGCGAGTGCCCAGCCACAGTCAGGTTCGGCTCGGGACATCAACATTAACGTCTTCAAGGGAGACCACCCAACCCAGACTGCTGTTTTTGGTGACGGCAGTGACATCACTTCGAAGGGCACCAGCTCGTGGCGCCAAGTCTCGAATGGCTTTAGTGTCTCGATCGTGGACAGCCCGTTGGCGACCGGAAGCGGCGGCTTGGTCTACTACGCTTTCCGTGCCAAGGACCGTGTCGGCAACGTCTCGATTAGCGGTCAAGGCGGCCCCAGAGGCATGTCGAACCACCTGCTCGTCGTTGACAGGGCTGCGCCGGAGATCATCGACGCACTCGCCGGCAAGGGCTACAAGGCCTCGGCCAAGAGCCCGACTGACGATGCCAACGACCTCAAGTCCATCAAGGTCGTGTTCGGTGGCGGCATTGTCGACGACTCTATTGAGACGCTGGACACGACGACCGTCGAGGCCTCGGACTTCACCGTCGTTCTAAGTGACGGTACTGGCGTCGACGTGGTGGCGGTTAACACCTCGCCGCTCCCCGTAGGCGACGACACTGACAACACGGTGAACAATGTGGTCTACCTGGTTCTGGCGAGCAACCTGCCGCCTGCTGCCACACCGAGGGTGTCGATCATCGGTTCGATATCTGACCTCGCGGGCAACAGGGTCGGAGCGGGCTCTGTAGGCGGCTCGATTACGGCTTCTGACAGGACTGCGCCCGTATTCACCACGAGCGTCTCCGGCAGCGTGAGCGAGCGTGTTGCAGCAACGGGCAGGCGCGACGGGCAAATCACCATCCGTGTCTCGTCCAACGAGCCGCTCCGTAACGTGCCGGCGTTGCGCATAGCCACCTTGGTCCCCGATGGCACCACCATCGAGGTGGGCGACCCCAACGCCCTTAGCGGCAAGGCTCCCGTGGCTGTGCAGGGTGTGGACAACACGTGGGAGTTGACCACTCAGGTGCCGAATAGCGGGCTCTACGCCGTTTACGTGACGGGTGAGGACACTTCGCCCGACCCCAACATGGGCGGGGCACCGGCCCCGGCAGCAGAGACCGAACTCGATGCTGATGCCCGGGCGAAGCTGACGCTGTTCGAAATCGACAACAGTCTCGGTCTTGCGGAAGAAGACTTTGTGCTGACGCCGAGTTCGGCGGCTGGCAAGACTCAGACCATCAACCCGTTCATCCGCGTCAACTTCGCGGAGAGCGGCGAGTACCCGATGGACACGCACAAGAGCGTGACGCTAACCAAGCTCGTGCTGCGCGACGCTAGTGCCGGGGAGACCGATCTGCTCGGCACGGAGGGGACGGTTGATTCCGACTCCTTCCTCGTTAGCCTCAGCGGACTGGAGCTCGGCAAGTACACGCTGGTCGTAAACGGCACAGACGAACTGGGCAATGCGCTCGCCAGGGATGCTGCGTTCGACTTCGAGGTCGTGCAGCGACCGGCGCACCATGTGAGCCTGTGGCCGGGCAACAACCTAGTCTCCATACCGGGTGACCCGGAGGACTCGTCGATTGACGTGGTGCTGCCTTCATCGCACCCGGCGACTGCAGTGCTCTCCTACGACCCGACCAGCCCGGTAGGGCCGTGGCTGGCGGCGACCCGCGAGGAAGGTGGCACGTGGAGTGGCCCGTTGACCGAGATTCGTGCCGGCAAGGGCTACTGGGTTGACACCTCGACCTTCGCCCCGCTGAGCGTACAGTTGCGCGAGCGCGATAGTGGCGAAGTTCCACCGACCTACCCGGTAACCGCTGGTTGGAACCTCGTCGGTGTAGTAGCCGCGTCGCTTGACTCGATTAGTGGCGGGGTGTCCGCGAAGGACTACTTCGCCAGCATCAACTGGTCGGTGGCGTACACCTACGACACTGGCTCCAACCGGTGGCAGAAGCTGACCGGTGCGGCCGGTGAGCCAGAGTTGAAGGCTGGCCAGGGTGTCTGGGTCTGGGCGGAGCATGCAGACGTGCTAGCGCCGTAAGGCACGTGCACGGGCGCTCTCATCGCCCAACCAAAGCAACGAACGGGCCCCCCTCCACCAGAGGGGGGCCCAGGCTTTTGCCCCTTCCATTGTCCCCGCCACGCCTTTCCCGCCTTCACTTTCGGGCAGGCGGGAATTTAGCACCCTATACGTACGCCGCGACTCCTGCTTCGCCTGGGCAGCCCCTCCACTTCCTCTCCCACTCGACGAGGGGCCGGGCTTGGGGGCCGTACGCGCAATGACGGCGAAAGACGCCCCGCACTTAGGGAGCGGCCCGCATATCGCCCTTGTATACTCCCTCACCTAGGAGGTTACGAGTGCAGGCGGCGGTACAGCCAACGACCCTCATTGACAAACTGGTGCCCGGCACTGGCGTGCTCCGCGACGCGCTGCTCATCCTCGGCTTCGCGGCGCTTGTCGCGCTGTTCGCGCAGCTCGCCGTGCGGTTGCCTTTTACGCCCGTTCCCATCACGGGACAGACGCTCGCCGTGCTGCTCACGGGCGGGGCGCTGGGCGCGAATCGTGGCGCCGCGAGCCTCACGATCTACATGCTCGCCGGCATGGCCGGCTTGCCCGTCTTCGCGCCCGCGCTGGGGGAGGGCACGCTCGTTCACTTCATCTTCCCCTGGTCGGGCAGCGAGGCGTTCGTCTGGCAGATAGCGTCCGGCGGCTACATCGTCGGCTTCATCGGCGCAGCGTGGGTCGTCGGATACCTCGCGGAGCGTGGCTGGGACCGCAGCTGGCGCGTCCTGCTGGCGCTGCTGGCGGGCAACGTCGTCCTCTACGTCCCCGGCCTCCTGTGGCTCGGATACTGGGCCAACGCCGAGGGCTGGTTGCCCGGGGGCGAATGCGGGTGCCTTGGTGTCGTACCGGCCACGCTACAGTGGGGCCTCTGGCCCTTCATCGTCGGCGACCTGACCAAGCTGTACGTGGCCTCGCTCGCCCTACCCGGCGCGTGGGCGCTGCTCGGGCACCGGAGGTAGGCGCGCTGGACATCACCTGGCTCGGACACGCTGCGTTCCGCCTGCGCACCGGCGGCAGGGACATCGTCATGGACCCCTTCCCGCCCAGCATAGGCCTCTCCATGCCGCCGCATCGCGAGGACACGGCCGTCGTCACCGTCAGCTCCGACCACCCCAACCACGCGGCGACCGGGACGACCCCGGCCCACGCGCGCGTGCTCCGCGACCCGGGCGAGTACGAGGTCGGCGGGCTGAACCTGCGCGGCGTCCGCACCCGCCGCGGCACCGACGACCCCGATGCCGATGTCGTCGTGTGGAATACCATGTTCTGCGTCGAGTCGGAGGGCGTGCTGGTGTGCCACCTCGGTAGCCCCGCGAACCTCCTCAGCAGCAGGGAGGTGCAGGAGTTGGGGACGCCGCACGTGCTGCTCGTCCCCGTCGGCGACCCCGACGGCCTCACCGCCGCGGACGCCCACGAGATCGTGGAGGCGCTGTCGCCGCGCCTGGTCATCCCCATGCTGTACGCCCACCCCGGCAACGAGGTGAGGTTGCGCGAGCTGCGGCCGTTCCTCTCGGAGATGGGCGTGTCCGCCGGCGAGCCGCAGGTGCGCCTGTCGGTCACCCGCGCGACGCTGCCGGAAGAGGCCGAGGTCGTCGTCCTCCAACCGCAGGCCGCGTAGCCCAGTCGCGCGTTAGCCAGCCTCGCTGCCAGCGGGTGAGGGTGTCGGCGCCCCCTCGATGCCGATGCGCGGCGTCCACGAAGATGGCGAACGCCAGGCCGAAGCCCATCTGCTGCGTGGAGACGAACTGGCCCGTCGCGAACCCGCTGAACACGGCGACCATGATCAGCGCCGCGCCCGTGATCAGCCCCGCTGTCGAGCGCAGCCCGTAGGCGATCGCCTCGGCGTTGTCCTGCGTCGCGCTGAAGCGCTCGCGCACCCGGCTCAGCAAAAAGACGTGGTAGTCCATCGACAGCCCGAAGGGGATGCAGAACAGGAACAGCGGCAGCCACGCCTCCACGATGTCCGTCTGCTGGAAGCCCAGCGGCGCCCCCCACCCGTGGATGAACACCAGCACGATCATGCCGTAGGACGCCCCGACCGACAGCAGGTTCAGCAGGATCGCCTTGATCGGGACGACGATCGAGCGGAAGGCGATCGTCAGCAACACGAAGCTCATGCCCAGCACGAACGCGAACACCCAGGGCGTCACGCTGCTCACCATGTCAAAGAAGTCGCTGCTGGAGGCGCTCTCGCCCGTCACGTACACCCTGGCGTCCACGCCGGCGAAGGCCTCGGGGATGAAGCGATCGCGCAGGAGGCCGACGCGCTCCACCGACTCGTCCGTGTAGGCTTCGCCCGACGATTGGACGCTGATGAGCCCTAGGTCTCCCGCCGCGTACGCCTGGAACGTGGGGGCCGACGAACTCCGGCGCCGCCTCCAGCTTGGCCGGCGGAGCGCGCGCGGCTTTCGTGTTGACACCCGCCAGCGCGCACGACAGAATGGCGATAACCGCCCCCGGCGGGCGGCAGGAAGGGAGGACACGCTCATGTTGACCATGGAGATCGACAGCATCCGCGTCAGCCTCATGAACTACCAGCGGGTCGTCATCCTCAAGCAGAAGGACACCGAGCGCTACCTCCCCATCTGGATCGGCTCGTTCGAGGCCGACGCCATCGCCATGAAGCTCCAGGACGCCCAGGCGCCGCGCCCCCTCACCCACGACCTCCTCGGCTCCGTGATCGAGGGACTCCAGGCGAGCGTGCAGCACGTCGTCGTCTTCGACCTCTCGAACGGCACCTTCTATTGCCAAGCTGGTGATCGACAGGGGCGGCGAGACGCCCCTCGAGGTCGACTGCCGCCCCTCCGATGCCATCGCCGTCGCCGTGCGCACCAAGGTGCCCATCTACGTCGAGGACGTCGTGCTGGAGAAGGCCGGCATCCTCATCGACCAGGACGGCGAGCCCGTCGATCCGCAAGACGCGCCCGCGGCGGCGGGGCCCAAGGAGGTCAGCGCCGACGAGGAGCAGCGCCTCTCCGCCTTCTCCGACTTCCTCAAGGACCTGCCCGGCCTCGAGGAGCTGGGCAAGCGGCGAGTAGGCCCCGCCCAGACCCCGCCCCGCATGGGGTGGGGGAGCCGGGCCGGGAACGCGCTCACCGGGCGCGAAGGGTTGGCGCAGCGCGGGGATTGTGATAAGGTTCACCAGCCACGGTTGAGACAGCGTGAGGAACGGGCCGTGGTGGGCCAGAGGCCTCCAGTTCGCCGGTATCGGATGGTTCATTGCCATCGCCATCGTGCTGGGGGCGCTCGGCGGCGTGTGGCTCGATCGGAGGCTCGACCTTGCACCGCTCTTTCTGCTCATCGGCCTGGCACTCGGCGTCGGCGTCGGCTTCTACGGCACCTACCGCATGGTGATGACCTTCCTGCTCGACACCAGCGCAGCCTCGGATGAGGAGGAGCGCGACTAGTGAGCCGCGCAGTCCTGCTTCGGTCGCCGCCGGGGCGCTGGCCCTGATCATCGTCGGATTCGTGATCGGCGCGGTCGGAACGGCGATGTTCGGCTTCGACGCCCCCTTCGTCCCCGTCCCCAGGTCCACCTCGCCCCGCAGCCCATCGCGTGCATCGGCGGCGCGCTCGAGGGCACCGCGTGCAACGGCGGCTTCGCCGTCACCAACACGCTGCTGTCCGCCTGGGCGACGACGATCGTCGTTATCGCGCTCTTCGTCCGGGGGAACCCGGCGCATGAGCATCGTGCCGGGGCGGCTGCAGAACCTGCTGGAGATCCTCATCGAGGCGCTGAGCGGCTTCATCACGGGCGTCGCCGGCGAGCGCTACGGGCGCCGCTTCTTCCCCCATCCTGGCAACCATATTCATCTTTGTCGCCTTCAACGCGTGGATGGCGCTCCTGCCCATCTACCCGACGGTCGGCTTCAAGGCCGAGGGCTCCGACCACGTCACGACGCACCTGCTGCGCTCGGCGGGGACGGACATCAACATGCCGCTCGCGCTGGCGCTGATCGCGTTTGTCTTCGTGGAGGTCTGGGGCGTGCGCGCGCACGGTCTGGGCTACTTCCGAGAGTTCGTGCGGTTGGGCGGCCTCGCGCGCGGCATCGTGCGGCTGCGCCCGGGCGACATCTTCTACGGGCTGGTCGATGCGGCCATCGGGGCGCTCGAGGCCCTCAGCCACATGATCCGCCTCATCAGCTTCACCTTCCGTCTCTTCGGCAACATGCTTGCCGGCGAGATTGTCCTGTTCATGGTGACCTTCCTGGTCGTCTTCCTGGCACCGATCGCCTTCTACGGGCTCGAGATCCTGGTGGGCGGCGTGCAGGGACTGATATTCACCGGGCTCACCCTGGTGTTCGCCGTGATGGCGGTTGCGCCCCACGAGGGCCACGACGAGCATGCGGCGGAGGGCGGCTAGCGCCCCCTTCGACACCGAAGCAACTACAGAGCGGAGCAACGCGCAAAGGAGAGGTAAGGCAATGCAAGAACTAGCGATAATGGCCCAGGAGTCGATCGGCCCCGATGCGGCGAAGTTTCTCGGCGTCGGGATGGCCGGACTCGGTCTGGCGGGGGCGGGCGTCGGCCTGGGCATCCTGGGCGCCGGCGCCATGAACGCGCTCGGCCGCAACCCCGAGGCGCGCGCGGCGATCGTGCCCAACATGGTGCTGGCGCTCGCGTTCACCGAGGCGATCGGCATCTACGGGCTGGTCACCGCCATTCTGCTTATCTTCGTCGCGTAGTCACGGAAGGAGGCTGCCACCTTGTTCGCAGCACCCCTGCTCGCGGAGGAGGGCGCTAGCGGCATCGGCGCACTGGGCATCGACCCGGCAAGCTTGCTGGTCTACCTGCTCAACTTCGGCGTCCTGCTCGCTATCCTCTACTTCGTCGGGTACAAGCGAATACTCGGCATGCTCGACCAGCGCTCGGGCCGCATCCGCGAGAGCCTCGAGGAGGCCGACCGCGTGCGCCGCGAGTCGCAGCAGCAGCAGGCCGAGATGCAACAGTCGTTCGAGGAGAGCCGCCAGGAGGGCCAGCGCATGCTCGCCGAGGCGCGCGAGATCGCCGAGCGCCAGCGCGCCGAGATGCGCGAGCAGGCCGAGGCGGACATCCGCCGCCTCAAGGAGTCGGCGGAGCAGGACATCCGCCGCGAGCGCGACGCGGCCATCGAGGACGTGCGGGCCCAGTTCGCTGGCCTCGCCGTCACCGCCGCCGAGCGCATCGTCCACCGCTCCATCGACGCCGCCGTGCACCAGGAGCTGATCGACGAGGTGCTGGCGCAGGCCGATGCGTTCCAGCGCAGCGAGGGCGATTCCTAGATGGCCCGCGGACCCGCTGCACGGCGCTACGCACGCGCGCTCTTCGACCTCGCCGCGGAACGCGGGAGGCAGGAGGAGTGGCAGGCGCAGCTGCGCGATGCCGCCACCGCCGCGTCTGAGCCCCCCGTCGCGCTCTACCTCAGCCTGCCCCGCGTGCCCATCGAGGACAAGCTCGATGCCGTGCGCCGGCTGCTCGAGGGCTACGACCCCCTGGTCGTGAACACGGTGCAGCTGCTCACGCAGCGCCGCGCCCTCGATGCGCTGGCCGACGTGGCGGCGGAGTACGACGCGCTGCTGAACGAGACGATGGGCCGCGTGCCGGTGAGCGTCACGAGCGCCGTCGCGCTCAACGGCCCGCAGCAAACGCGCCTCTCGGATGAGCTCGGGCGCGCGTTGCGCGGCGAGGTCGTGCTCGACCTGCGCGAGGACGCGGCGCTGCTCGGCGGCCTCATCGTGCAGGTGGGCGACCAGGTCATCGACGGGAGCGTGCGCACGCGGCTCGACGCCATGCGCCGCACGCTCCAGCACCAGGCCGCGGGCCAGGGCGGACCCGCGGGGAACGGAGAAGGGACATGACGACACGCGGTCAGGACATTGCCTCGGTCCTCAAGCGCCAGATCGAAGAGTTTGGCGGCGAGGCATCGCTCATGGAGGTCGGCACGGTCATCGAGGTGGGCGACGGCATCGCGCGCATCCACGGCCTCGGCCGCGTCGGCTACGGGGAGCTGCTCGAGTTCGCCTCCGGCGTCACCGGCCTCGCCCTCAACCTCGAGGAGGACAGCGTCGGCGCCGCCATCATGGGCTCCGACACCGAGATCAAGGAGGGCGACCAGGTGCGCGCCACCGGCAACGTGGCGCAGGTGCCGGTGGGCGATGCGCTGCTCGGCCGCGTGGTCGACGCGCTCGGCAACCCGCTGGACGGCAAGGGGCCCGTGCGGGCCACGGGCTCGCGCCCGCTCGAGATCGTCGCGCCCAACGTCACGACGCGCCAGGGCGTCAACACGCCCGTGCAGACGGGCATCAAGTCGATCGACGGCATGATCCCCATCGGGCGCGGGCAGCGCGAGCTCATCATCGGCGACCGCTACACGGGCAAGAGCGCGATCGCCATCGACACCATCATCAACCAGCGCGGCGGCGACCTCTTCTGCATCTACGTCGCGGTGGGCCAGAAGCAGAGCAAGGTGGCACAGGTGCTCGGCACCCTGGAGGAGTACGGCGCGATGGAGCACACCGTCATCGTCGCCGCCAACGCCTCCGACCCCGCCCCCATGCAGTACCTCGCCCCGTACGCGGGCTGCGCCATCGGCGAGGAGTTCATGGCGCAGGGCAAGGACGCGCTCATCATCTACGACGACCTCTCCAAGCACGCGTGGGCGTACCGCGAGATGTCGCTGCTGCTGCGGCGCCCGCCGGGGCGCGAGGCATACCCGGGCGACGTCTTCTACCTGCACAGCCGCCTCCTGGAGCGCGCGGCGCGGCTGGACGAGGCGCACGGCGGCGGCTCGCTGACCGCGCTGCCCATCATCGAGACGCAGGCCGGCGACGTCTCGGCCTACGTCCCGACCAATGTCATCTCGATCACCGACGGGCAGATCTTCCTGGAGAGCGACCTGTTCAACGGGGGCATCCGTCCGGCGGTCAACGCGGGCATATCGGTCTCGCGCGTGGGCGGCGCGGCGCAGACGCGGGCCATGCGCAAGGTGGCGGGACGGCTGCGCCTCGAGCTGGCGCAGTACCGCGCGCTCGCGACCTTCGCGCAGTTCGGCGCGGCCGACCTCGATGCCGCGACGCGCCAGCAGTTGGAGCGGGGCCAGCGCCTCACCGAGCTCCTCAAGCAGCCGCAGTACCAGCCCAAGCCCATGGCCGAGCAGGTCGCGAGCATCTACGCGGCCGTCAACGGCTACATGGACGACATCGCGCCCGATAGCATCGGTGCGTTCGAGGACCAGTTCCTCGGCTACCTGCGCGCTTCCAAGCCCGAGGTGCTGCGCTCGATCGACGAGGCCAAGGACATCACCGACGAGAACGACGAGGCGCTGAAGGAGGCGGTTGCCGCCTTCAAGCCGACCTTCGGGTAAGGAGCGATGGCGAACGTCAGGCAACTGCGGCGCCGCATCCGCAGCGTCCAGAACACGGCCAAGGTCACGCGCGCGATGCAGATGATCGCCGCATCCAAGTTGCGGCGCGCCCAGGAGCGCGTTGAGGCCGCGCGCCCCTACGCCCAGAAGCTGCGCCAGGTGATCGCAGGGCTCGCGCAGCAGACGCCCGCGTCCGACGACGGGATGCACCCGCTGCTCGTCAAGCGCCCCGTGCAAAGCGCGCTGCTGGTCCACATCACGCCCGACCGCGGCCTCGCGGGTGGACTGCCGGGCAACGCGAATAGGGCCGTCGCAGCGCACGTCCTTGGGGCGCCGACGCCCATCGGCATCATCGCCGTCGGGCGCAAGGGGCGCGATTTCTTCGTGCGCGCCGGCCGCGAGGTCATCGCCGACTATTCCGGCATCAGCGATCGGCCCACGCTCGCCGACACCGTCGCGATCTCGAGCCAGGTGGAGCGCATGTACCGCAATGAGGAGGCGGACGAGGTCTTCCTCGCCTACACCGAGTTCGTGAACACGCTCGTCCAACGCCCCGTCGTCACCCGGCTCTTGCCGCTCGAGACGGAGCAGATCGCGCAGGAGGAGCAGCCGACGACGCTCGACTATCTGTACGAGCCGAACGCGGAGGCCGTCCTGGGTGCGCTGCTGCCGCGCTTTCTGGAGATGCAGGTCTACCACGCCGTCCTGGAGGCGCAGGCCAGCGAGCAATCGGCCCGCATGGTCGCCATGCGCAATGCCACCGACGCGGCGGAAGAGATGATCGACTCGCTCAGCCTGGAGATGAACAAGGTTCGCCAGGAGGGCATCACCAACGAACTGCTCGACCTCGTCGGCGGGGTCGCGGCGCTCGAAGGCTAGGAGGTACGCAATGGCGCAGGGTACGCAGGGCAGAATCGTGCAGGTCATCGGCACCGTCGTCGACGCCGAGTTTCCGGCGCAGGACCTGCCCACCATCTTCAACGCGCTCGAAATGGAGGTCGCCGGAGAGCGGCTCGTCCTCGAGGTCGAGCAGCAGATCGGCAACAACTGGGTGCGCTGCGTCGCGCTCGGCCCCACCGAGGGCGTCACGCGCGGCATGCCCGTGACCGACACCGGCCGTGCCATCGCCGTGCCGGTCGGCGAGCCGTCGCTGGGGCGCATCTTCAACGTCGTGGGCGAGCCGCTCGACGACCTCGGCGCGGTCGATGCGAAGGAGTACTGGCCCATTCACCGCGACCCGCCGTCGTTCGACGAGCAGAGCCTGACGGTGGAGATACTGGAGACGGGCGTGAAGGCCATCGACCTCATCTGCCCCTTCACCAAGGGCGGCAAGGTGGGCGCGTTCGGCGGCGCGGGCGTCGGCAAGACGGTCATCATCCAGGAGCTCATCCGCAACATCGCCAACGTCCACCAGGGCTACTCCGTCTTCGCGGGCGTCGGCGAGCGTTCGCGCGAGGGCAACGACTTGTGGAACGAGATGAAGGAGTCGGGCGTGCTGGCCAACACGGCGCTGGTGTTCGGCCAGATGAACGAGCCGCCGGGCGTGCGCCTGCGCATCGCGCTCACGGGGCTGACGATGGCGGAGTACTTCCGCGACACGATGGGCCAGGACGTGCTGCTCTTCATCGACAACATCTACCGCTACATCCTGGCGGGCATGGAGGTATCGGCGCTGCTGGGGCGGATGCCGTCCGCCGTCGGCTACCAGCCGACGCTCAGCACCGAGATGGGCGACCTGGAGGAGCGCATCACCTCCACCACCAAGGGCTCCATCACCTCCTTCCAGGCCATCTACGTGCCCGCGGACGACTACACCGACCCGGGCGTCGCAACGACGTTCGGCCACCTTGATGCCGTCATCGCACTCGAGCGCTCGATTGCGGAGCAGGGATTGTACCCTGCGGTCGACCCCCTCACCTCGTCCTCGCGGGCGCTCGATCCCAATATCGTGGGGCGCGAGCACTACGAGGCGGCGCGGGGCGTTCAGCAGGTGCTCCAGCGCTACCGCGACCTGCAGGACATCATCGCCATCCTGGGCATCGAGGAGTTGTCGGAGGAGGACAAGGTGACGGTAGCGCGGGCGCGCAAGATACAGCGCTTCCTGTCGCAGCCCTTCTTCGTCGCTGAGCAGTTCACCGGCCGCGAGGGGCGTTACGTGCCCGTTGCGGAGACGGTGCGCGGCTTCGCCGAGATCCTGGGCGGACAGCACGATGACGTCACGGAGCAGGACTTCTACATGGCCGGAACCATCGACGAGGTCACCACCCGCGCTCGTGAGCGCCAGGGGGCGGCGGCGTAGGGAAGCAGTGAGGGTAACGGAAGGGGAATAGGAAGCGGTGATAGTGGCCTAGGAGCGATTATGGCGCAGATGCGGCTTGAAATCATCACAGCAGAGCGCGCCCTTTTCGAGGGAGATGTTGATGCGGTCACCGCGCCTGGCGCGGAGGGGCAGCTTGGCATCCTGCCGCACCATGCCGCGCTTATGACCGCCTTGATGCCGGGCGAGTTGCACTACCGCTCCGGCGATGAGGAGACCTACCTCGTCGTGACAGGAGGTTTCATGGAGGTGACGGGCGATCGCGTTGTCGTCCTGGCCGACGCCGCCGAACGCTCCGAGGAGATCGACGAGTCACGCGCGGAAGAGGCGTTCCGCCGTGCTCAAGCGCGCATCGCCGAACTGAGCGGGGAGGTCGACTTGGAGCGCGCGCTGCGCTCCCTGCGGCGTGCACAGGTGCGCTTGGACATTGCACGCCGACGTGCGCGCCGCGGCCCCGGCGTTCCCGAGCGCGAGCGCCCGTCAGCGCAGGGCTAGTACTCCTCGCGCTCCTCGGGCGTGCTCAGGTAGTAGGTCATCGACTGTAGTTCAAGCACGGGGTCGACGCTGCGCATGTGGACGTCGGGCGGCACGTGCACCGCTATTGGCGCGTAGGACAGGATGGCCTTTATTCCCGCGCCGACCAGCATGTCGATGACCGCCTGCGCCTCATTAGCTGGCACAGACACGACGGCAATCTGCGCCTGCTCGGCGCGCAGCACCTCGTCGATGCGCTCCATGCTGTGAATCATCAGCCCCCCGGCCATCTGGCCGATGAGACGCGGGTCAGCGTCGAACGCGCACACCACGCGAAAGCCCTCCGGCCCAAAGCCCTGGTACGAGATGATGGCGCGCCCCAGCCTGCCCACGCCGACGACCGCAACGTTCCAGGTGCGCTCGAGGCCGAGGATGGAGCGGAGCCGCTCGAGCAGGTGGCGGATGGAGTAGCCGCGCCCCTGTTTGCCGAAGCGGCCGAAGTAGGACAGGTCCTTTCGAATCTGCGCTGGCGTGACCTGGAGCAGTTCTCCCAACTGCTGGGAGGAGATGACCTCTTGCCCGGTGCCTTGGAGGTCGGAGAGTGCACGCAGGTATCGTGGCAGCCGCTGCACGACGACTTCGGGAGCGGAGGAGAGGTCGTTGGTGTGAAGGTCTTGATTACCCACGTCGCTCTAGATGAGTTGTATCACAAATTCACAAGCGAGGCAATCGGGGACACGCTCACGCCTTAAGTTGCACCGGATAATAGGTCCCGTGACGAGCGGCCAGGGGCGCAGTACAGCGGAGGCGCTTCGTGGTTACGTGATGCTTCGAAGTGCCGGACGGGGCGCTGGCGAGCAGGGGCGGGCTAAGAGTATCAACCCGGATAGGCGTTGCGGTTGAGCTGTACCAGTCGAGAGCAGCACCCAACGCAGCGTTGGATAAAAGTAGTGAGTACTTGCCAAATGACAGAGCGCTGGCGTTGCCCGCTGCGTGCGTCGGAAAGGCGGAGGCGAGCCAACGTATAATCGACGACCGATGCTGGCCGAACTCACCGTCCGCAATCTCGCCGTCATCGAGGAGACGCGCCTCACCTTCGGGCGTGGCCTCAACATCATCACCGGTGAAACAGGCGCAGGTAAGTCGCTGCTGGTGGACGCTCTGATTTTCGTGTTGGGAGGCGCAGCGAACAGGGGATTGATGCGGCATGGTGCCGACTCAACAAGCGTCGAAGCAGTTTTCTCAGTAATCGACAAGCCACAGGTTCAAGAGGCGCTTGTCGCTCTCGGAGTGGACACCGATTCAGAGGATGGCATCGTCGTGCTGTACCGGGAGGTCCAGAAGGAGGGGCGCACGGTTTCCCGTCTGAACGGCCGCGCGGTGCCGGCGAGCCTGCTGCGAACTCTAGGTGGGGCGCTGGTCGACATTCATGGGCAGGGGTCGCACCACTCGCTGCTCGACCCCAGCTTGCAGTTGCAGGCTGTGGATGACTTCGGAGGCCTCGAGGCGCAGCGCGGTGCCGTTGAAGGTGCGATTGGTGAGGCCCGCTCTCTGCAGGGCGAACTCGATGAGGCCGAAGCCGCGATACGAGCTGCCGAACAACGCCGTGACTTGCTTGCATTTCAGGTTCAGGAGATTGAGACGGCGGCGCCGTTGGATGGCGAGGAAGAGGGGTTGCTGCAGGAGCGGAGCGTCTTGGAGCACGCCAGCATCGTGCGCGACGCCTGCGCCGCCGCCCATCATGCACTGAGCGAGGGCGACCGCAACGCGGGGGATCTTGCAGCGGAGGCACTGGACCACCTGCGCCGCGCTCCGGGCGCAGCTGATGCGCTGCATCTGCAGATTGAGGTGCTCGAATCCGCCCTTGAGCAACTGCGCGACTCGGCGCGCGAGGTACGGAGTTTCGCAGAAGGCATCGCGGATGATCCTATTCGGCTTGCGGTGGTTGAGGAGCGGATTGAACTGCTCCGGCGACTCAAGCGCAAGTATGGCAACTCCGAATCTGCAGTGCTCGCCTTCGCGGACGACGCCCGCAGGCAGTTGGAGCAAATTGAAACTGTGGACGAGCGGCGCCAGGCACTGGCCGGTGCGCTGGCAGAGGCGTCGCGAAGCGCTGGCGTACTCGCCTTTGAGCTATCGGAGGCGCGCCATCAGGCGGCTACGGGGTTGGCTGAGGCGATTCGTTCCGAGTTGCGTCAGTTGGCCCTGGACCGCGTGTCATTCAGCATCGCCGTCGAACAGGAAGAGGCCGATGACGGGCTGCCGGCACCGTCCGGACGGCGCTACGCCCCTACGAGCAGTGGCATCGACCGGGTGACTTTTCTGGCTCAGACGAATCCTGGGGAAGATTCGCGTCCGCTGGCGAATGTGGCGTCTGGAGGGGAGACCTCACGCATGATGCTGGCCCTTAGCAACGCGCTGCAGGCAGCCTCGGGCGCGACCTCGATGGTCTTCGACGAGATTGACGCCGGCATCGGCAGCCGCGCGGGTGAGGTCGTGGGGAGAAAGTTGTGGAGAGTGGGGAAGCGGACCCAGGTGCTCTGTGTCACGCACCTACCGCAGATCGCCGTTTGGGCGGACAGGCACTTCCGTGTAGGCAAGGCTATCGAGAAGGGCCGGACCTACTCTGGCGCAGTGTCATTGGACATTGAGGAGCGTATCGAGGAGCTGACTGGAATGCTGGGCGGTGGAGAGAGTGCCTCGCAAGTCGCCCTGGAATGGCTGGAGCATGTCGCTTGGGGTAAGCATGAGGAGTGAGTACCCTAGACTTACCCCTATCGCTTGTGTCACCCAGCATGTATGGACGGAAACACGTGGGCTGTGCCCCACTTCGAGGTAGGCGCTCTACAGTCCGACTGCCACTTGCCCTTGATTCTCGCGATGCCTAAAAGTGGTGAGTTGTCGCGCTACAAGACTTAGCTGCTATCGACCTGCTCCCTGCGCTTGTACCACTCGTTGTGCTTGGCCGGCAGGACACCGTCTTAACTTGGTTACGCACCGGGGTTGCTGGGTGCGATGGATAAGAGTAGTGGCTAGTTGGGTTGCTGGGCGAACCTAGCCCATATGAACCTGCCTTGGCACCAATACCAGTTGGATAACTCTCACGGCCAACACGCCGAGTAATCTAGAGATGGGGAGTAATTCGAGCCTTGTATGTCTGCCACAACGAGTAGCACAAGCACCGGGGTAAGTCGGCCGGGCATGCCAGCGCACATTCCCACTGGCCATCAAAATAGTGACCTGACGCGAGTATGCGCACCCTCCATGTTAGATCGACTGGCACCGTAGCACTTCCTATTTCGGGTGGCGCCACGAAGAGCGTTCCCCTTGGCCACAATTGCAGGCCATGCCCAGAACGTTGTGGATACTTGACCTACCGGCAGAACTGATCCAAGTAGATGGTTGGTCTCGTGCCAAGTAGAAGAGCGCATTCAGGCCGCGCCTATGGCTACGGAGACTGGTCTACGGGGAAGATGTCGTTGACAAGCCGCAGGCCTCCATCAGGGCAGTGGGGTAGCCATTTGCGACGCGAAGCAGCGGGGATGTGGGAGATCACCTCGCCGCCAACCAGGATTTCGGCTTCCATGTCGTAGCGGTGATGGCGGCTGATCTGCACGCCATCGTAGGGGAGTTCGAATGGGATGGGGAAGCTACCCAGATCGCTCAGGCTCGTCTCCGTGACGACGATTCGCTCCTCCGGCTCCGTCACGTCGACGAGACGAACCCTGAGAACCGCCCCCGCAGGCAGCGGGTCGCCGGCAAGACTGGAGTGGATCTCCCCCGGCAGCGGTTCGACGCAGGTGTCGAAGGGGTTGGTGGAGACCACAGCCACGTCTGCGTTCCGCGAAGCGCCCCGTGTGAGGATCGGGTGGACGGTGTCGTTGACGTAGAGCAGGTCGTCACCATGCCGGACGGTGGCCTGGAGCGAATACTCCGCGCCTTCGAGTAACTGGTCGGGGTCATACGCAATGCGGAAGCGGACTGGCAGGCGACCTACGTCTTCGATCACGACGCGGCCCATCTCCACCGCTGGAGCATCGGCTAGGGAGGTGTCGAGCAGCCTGACCGTGACGACGGTGCCTTCCGGCAATGCCACGTCCCGCACGAAGCGCACCTCGCCCGTGATTGATCCCTGGGAGCTCGACGAGCCACAGCCAAGCGGGGCGGCGAAGAGCGCCGCGAGCACCACAAGGACGAGCAGCCTCGAAACGGCGAATGGCAACACGCTCTCCCCTTCCTACCTGTTGCAGGGTACCCGCCTGCAAGAGAGTACGCGCCCCAGGTCGGCATCGTTCCCTGTCCCAGGTCAGTGACAGCGACCCGGCCCACACGGCTTCCAAGCATGGGAGGCAGTTCGCCATACGGCACGAGCGACGGGAGTTCTTTCGCAAGGAAGGCATACCGCCGACGCCTGATGGAATGCCGGCGGCTCGGTCGATGCATGTGGTGAGTTGCCGGTCCAACATAATGAGTGGTACAAGCGATGCGGGCAAGTCAGAATCGGTCGTAGACTTGGTGTAGTTCGAATCCTTCCTAAGTCGCAATTACACGGGATAACCCGACAAAGCCCAAGTCCTGTGGGCGAGGTAGGCCATAGTTGGCATTGACCGGCCATCTCGAAGGAATCCGTATCCCGAGTCAAAGATCGATAGCCCAGCAGCCAGGAGATCCTGCACCGCCCCGCAGTCGATGTCTTGCGATTGTCTCCTGCTCCCACCGTGGACCTGGGAGCATTGAGGAGTTGTGCGCGTGAGGTTCCTCACGGAGATGGCCCTGCGCCGCCCGACCGTGGCGGTGCTCGCCATCGTCCTCATCCTCGGCTCGGGCGTGACCGCCTACCGCTCGCTCCAGGTCGAACTCTTCCCGCAGATAGACTTCCCGCTGGTAGCGGTGTTCGTGGCCTATCCCTCCGCAGACCCGGACGCCGTCGCCCGCTCGGTTGCCGAGCCCGTCGAGCGGGCCATCGCCGGTACGCCGGAGCTCGAATCGATACAGTCCACCTCATCCGAGGGAAATGCAGCGATATTCGCGAACTTCCGCTATGGCACGGACATGGCAGAGGCGCAGGCAGCTGTCGAGGCCGCCGTGAGCAGACTCGACTTCCCGGCCGGCGTGCAGGAGCCGAATGTCGGGCGCTTCAACCCGGACGATTTCCCCGTGGTCCTGTTCAGTGTGATCTCGGATCGGCCATTGGCGGAGATGCAGGAGATCGCACGCACGCGCATCGTGCCGAGGATATCCGGACTCGACGGCGTGATGGACGTTTCGCTTACGGGTACGGTAGACCGCAGCGTGCGCATCACCGTGGACACCGGGAAGTTGGCAGCCAACGACATCCCCCTGTTTCAGATCGCAGGCGCGTTGAGCGAGAACAACCTCACACTTCCCGCCGGAGTGCTCTTCGACGGCTCGCAGAACGTCATCGCCAAGACGACCCACACGCTCGATTCATTGCAGGACATCGAGAACCTCATCGTCGGCGGGTCCGCGGCAACGGGCCCCGTTCGCCTCTCCGACGTGGCCACCGTAACCCTCGGAGACGGGGCGCCCGAGAGCGTCGACCGCACCAACGGCAAGCCCAGCATCGGCGTGTCCGTCACCAAGCTACCCGACGCCAACACGGTGGACGTTACGACTGCGATCAACAGTGCGCTGGAGAGTATCGAAGGACTCCCTGCGGATGTCGACATCGTCGTCATTTCGGACCAGGGCCCAGAAATCCAGCGGCAGATCGACACTCTCGCCAGGGAAGCGCTGTTCGGCTTCCTCTTCGCGGTCTCCGTCGTCTTCGCCTTCATGTTCACGGTACGGCCGACGCTCGTGCGCGGCTTCTTCAACACCCTCCGCCCCACCATCGTCATCGCGCTCTCCATCCCCCTGAGCGTCCTCACCGGCATCCTGCTGATGTTCTCGCAGGACATGACGCTCAACTTCATGACGTTCGGAGGACTTGCCATCTCCGTGGGACGCGTCGTTGACGACTCCATCGTCGTTCTGGAGAACGTCTACCGGCACATCCAGGGGGGACGCGAGCGGTGGCGCGCGGCGTTAGAAGCGACTACAGAAGTTGGCCCCGCCATCTTCGCTTCCACCATGACGACCGTTGTCGTCTTCATCCCGTTGGCGTTCATCCCGGGCCTGTTCGGCGCGTTCTTCTCGCCCTTCGCCCTCACCGTCACCTTCGCGCTCGTCGCGTCGCTGTTCGTCGCGCTTACCGCGGTTCCCGTCCTCGGCGCGTACCTCCTCCGCCCCGGCGACCTGCCGGAGGGAGCAGGCGATGAGGGTGAGCTGAGGTTGCCGGAGACCGCCATGCAGCGCATCTACACGGTTATCCTCCGCTGGGTGCTGCGGCGAAGGCTTATCACCTTGCTTGCCGCTTTCCTAATCACACTGTCCAGCCTCGGCCTCACCGCCGTCATCCCCGTCAATCTGTTTGGCGGCGAAACCGACAGCCTACAGATCGAATTGACGATGCCGCCGGGAACCGCCCCGGAGCAGACGCTCGCTGCGGTCGTCGAGATAGAGGAGCGGCTCAACGAGGTCTCCGACCTCTACTCGGTGACCATCGGCTCGTCGGAGTTCGGTTTCCTCTCGGGCGGAGGACAAGCCCGACGTGCCGAGTTCTTCGTCACTCTCAGAGAGGACGCACCTGAGGACCTCGCCGAGACCCTCAGGGAAGAGCTCGACAAGCCCGGACAGGTGGTCAGCATCACGGAGATCGTGGACGGCCCTCCTGCAGGCGGCGTGGACATCGTCGTCACTGGCCAAGACTACGATGAAATCGCTGCCGCCTCCCGTGAACTGGCCACATCGCTCAGCGCCATCGAGGACATCGTCAACCTGGAGAACACGGTGACGCAGGTACGTCCAGAACTCGCGATCGAGGTGAACCCGGAGAAGGCTGCGCTCCTCGGCCTCACCACGCGCCAGGTCGCCATGCAGCTCAGCCTCTACCTCATTGGCTAGGCCGTGACGACCGTGACCATTGACGGTCAAACGTACGATGTGGTCGTCGCTGGTGACCCGGGCTCTGCAGGGGGGCTCAGCGGCGTGGGCTCTCTCATCATCGCTGGGCAGGTTGGTTCGGCGCCGCTGCGCGAGATCGCCGAACTCGCCATGCGCGAGGGTCCCGTCGAGATCAGCCGCACCGATGGAGTGCGCTCCGCCAGCATCACCGGTGACATCGTTGGGGATGATGCTCAGGCAGTGGGGATTCTGGTGGATGAGAAGATAGACGAACTCCAACTCCCGCCGGGAGTCAGCGTCGAGAGCGGCGGCATCTTCGCCGACATCGCCGAAGGCTTCCGGGCTGTCTTCATCTCCATGGCCGTTGGCATCGTCCTCGTCTACCTCGTCATGGTCGCCGGTCTCGGGTCGCTGCGGAACCCGTTCGTCGTCATTGCGACGCTGCCCCTTGCGCTCATCGGCGTGTTCGTTGCACTGGCAGTAACCGGGCGCTCACTCGGACTGCCCGCCATGATGGGCATGCTGCTACTCATCGGCATCGTGGTGACGAATGCCATCGTGCTCATCGCATTCGTGGAACAACAGCGTGGGAGGGGCATGGGCGTCCACGACGCCCTGGTCTCTGGCGCGCGTACGCTTGCGCCCCATTCTTATGACCGCGCTCACCACCAGCTTCGCCCTCCTGCCCCTTGCCGTCGCCAGCGAGGGCAGCGGCGGCATCATCAGCGCGGAACTGGCAACCGTCGTCATCGGGGGTCTGGCGAGTTCGACGGCGCTCAACCTGCTCGTGCTGCCCATCGTCTACATGTTGTTCAACGACAGCATCCCGAGGCTCATAGGCAGGCTATTGCGCCGTGCACAGTCCGCCCCCATTCCTGGGAGCGCATCAGCAAGCTGAGGCCGCCTGGGATCGCCCTTGATCCTCCTGCGACCTGCTCCAACGTTTGTCCTAGCTGCTGGGGGAGACCAGCACGAAGGCTTTCCAGCGCTATCGCTAATAGTTGTGCTTAGTTGACCCGAGTGCCAATGGCAGACTTCCAGCTGCAACAGCCTGCTCAGCTCACCAGGCTATCGGTCGCTGGCGTCGGAGACCGCGCTGCCCTCTGAACCTGTTCCCAGCCTTGCCGGCCTAACTTAGCGAGTGGTACAAACGATGGGGGCAGGTCATGTTGTTGTTCAGCGAAAATGCCCGGACAGTGGTTCGAGTCCTGCCGGGTGGGGGCACACGAGTTGCCTAATACGCGAATCGCCATGAACATCGCCGCACTCATCGCGATGGGTGTGCTGCTGATGTCGGCGACGTCATGCCGGGAGGAGCCCACGGCGACGCCAACTGCGCAGCCCACTGCCGCGTCGAGCCCTACCGCCACGTCCACGATAAGCCCGGAAGACACGATCTCCAGCACGGACCCTCAGCCATCGCCGGAGCCTCTCCGCGCCGTGCCGGACGACATGGTCAAGTCGCTGTCGCCCATCGAGAGCGTTGAAATACGCGTGGCGGAATCCTTCCCTCCACAGTACTTCGTTGACGTGGTTTCCGGCCTGCCTAACGCCTGCGTGGAGTTTTACGGATACGAAGAGCATCGGACTGGCGGTGACATCGCCATCACTGTCTACAATCTGGAACCTGCGCCGGACCAGCAGATCGCGTGCGCGGAGATCTACACGACGCACGAGTCCGTCGTACCTCTCGGCAGCGACTTCCAGCCCGGCAAGACGTACACCCTGCGCGTCAACTCGGCGATCACGACGTTCGTCGCCCAGTGACAAGCGCGCGCTTACCCTTCACCTTCCGGCCGCATGCCCCCCACTCCCGCGCAAGGTGCGGATAGCGTCCCGCCATAAGGTCCAGGTGTTCCGAGGCTAGCAGCGGCGCGGGCCGCAAGCCCAACTCGGTAGGTGTGCCCTTCCTTAACGGACTTTCCGGCGAGAACCCCAGCAACTCAACGCCGTCTTCCACTCCTTTGGCCTGCGCCATCACCCGGAAGTCACCCATGCCGCTGACCTGCCCCCCGTATTCGTATCACTCGCTATGTTGGATCGGCGGGTACCGAGAGAGGCTTACCGACGCGAAGGCTATAAGTAGTCAGTAGTTGGCCGGAGCGATACAGGAGCACCTACCGCTGCATGAGACCGCACGGGTCGCTGGGCCGCAGGCCGTCGTCGGCCTTCCTATCTAGAAGAAACCGCGTTTGCAGTCTTGCGAGCCCAACTTAACGGATGGTACAAACGCGGAGGGAAGGTCAAGCGAGCGGTGAAGTTCTTGAGCGACGCGTCGATCTTGGGAAGGAGTTTCGAGGTTCGGCGCGTCCCTTTCGCGGTCCTGCTTTCCCTTCTGCTGACCCTCGTTGTCGCGTGTAGTGGCGATCCAACGCCTACGCCGCCGCCCCCTAGCCAGACCGCCACGGCAACCCCTACGGCCACGGCAACACCTACTCCCGCGCCTACACCTACGCCCACGGCCACGCCTGTGCCGAGATCCACGGCTGCCGCTGGGCCTACGCCCACCCCGACCGCTATGCCCAGGGAGATTCCCCCGCCCACCGGACGTTTTGCGACCTACGAAGACACGGAAGTCGGCGTCCGGATGGTCTACCCAGAGGAGTGGAAGGCCGTCAAGGATGACAGCTCCTTCGTATGGGTGCGCGTCAATGATGCGGAAGGCGTTTCCGGGCTGCTGCTGTTCACCCTATTCCACGACGCAGATGCGCCCCTGAGCGCCAGCCTGGCAGATGCCGTCGAGTTCTACTTGGACGAGGAGCTCGATGAAGTGCTCGACCCGCAGGCCGAGCACTTGGGACCGGCCACCCTCGCCGACGGTACCCAAGCCGAGCGGGCCGAGATCACCCACCTCGGAGACAATGGGATGGTGGTGCACCGCATCCAGGTCACCCGCCGGGCCACCTTCACCTACGCAATCGTCCTCACCACCGACGCCGACTACCTGCCTGCTTGGGATGAGACCTTCAGAACAGTGCTCTCAAGCCTCGAGGCCTTCCCGCCCGCCATCTATGGAGTGGGCCACGACCAGGCTTTCATCATGCCCCTGGGTGAGCCCGCTACCATGGACCCCGCGGTTGCCAGGGAGACCCTCTCCCACTTCTTCGTCAGCAACGTCTTCAGCGGCCTCGTCCGGCTCAGCCCCGAGTTCGACGTCATGCCTGACCTTGCCGAGAGATGGACCCTGGACGACTCAGGCACCGTGTACACGTTTGTTCTCCGCGAAGGGATCACATTCCATGACGGCCGCCCTATCACCGCCGCCGACTTCAAATACTCCATTGAGCGAGCATCCGACCCTGATCTGCACAGCGACACCGTTTCCCTCTACCTTGGCGACATCGTCGGCGTGCACGCAAAGCTGGAGGGCGAGGCTGCAGAGGTCGCCGGTGTGGAGGTAGTGAACGAGCGAACCCTTCGCATTACCATCGACGCCCCCAAGCCTTACTTCCTGTCGAAACTGGGCTATCCCTCTAGCTTCGTGGTTGACCGTCGAGCCGTGGAGGAACGGGGAGAGGAGTGGTGGAAGACCACCGAAATCAACGGCTCCGGCCCGTACATGATGGAAGAATGGGAATCCGGCCACGTCGTCGTTCTAAGGCGGTTCGACAACTACCACACGCCGGCCAACTTGGAGTATGTCGTGTCTCCGCGGCGACTATTGCCCGGGGCAAGCGTTGTGGACATGTACTTGGGAGAGGCCTGGGACGCCGTCTACGTTGGCACCCGATCCCTCGACTTTGTGCGAGCCCACCCGCGGTTGAGCGGGGAACTGCATGAGTTCGACCAACTCACCGTCTTCTATGTGGACCTGGACGGGACACGCCCGCCCTTCGACGACCCCCGGGTGCGGCTTGCATTTGCCATGGCCCTGGACCGCGAAGGGCTAATCGAGGAAGTGCTGGAAGGGAACGCAACGCTCGCCACGGGAGTGCTGCCTCCCGGTATGCCGGGCTACAACGAGTCGCTGAGGGGCATTCCCTACGACCCGGAGATGGCGCGCCAACTGTTGTCGGACTCCCGTTACGCCGCCGACCTCCCTGAGATAGTCTTCACGGCCTCGGACCGGGGCGGCGAACCCTCTCTCGCGGTGCAATACATGCTGGACTCCTGGAGAGAGAACCTAGGGGTGGACGTGAAACTAGAGCTGGTGGCGGGAGACTTCTTCTACCAGATAGAAGAGAGGGCCCCCCACCTGTATGAGACCGGGTGGGTAGCCGACTACCCTGACCCGGAAAACTTTCTGGACCTGCTGTTCCACTCCGAAGCTCACGACGCCCGGTACATCAACGAGGAGTTCGACCGCCTAGTAGAACAGGCTCGCGTGGAGCAGGACACTGAAGATCGCCACGCCCTCTACCGGCAAGCGGAACAGCTACTGGTAGACGAAGCGGGGATCATCCCCCTCTTCCATGTGCGCGACTACGTGCTGGTGCGGCCTCACATAGAAGGCTTCCGGGTATCGCCGCTAGGCCAGCCCGATTTGCGCGGCATCAAACTGAACCCATTTCACGAATAGCCGCCCACCGCAGTGTAGAGCGCAATGAAGCCCCTGACATAGAGGTGCGCAGGCCATGGCAGCCTGCGCACCTCGCCGGTTCACCCGCTGTATTAGACCGCGGCGAGACTGAGAACGTAGTCGAAGGGCAGGAAGACCGACGACGCCTGATGGAGTGCCAACCGGCGCGGTAGACAAAAGTAGTGGCTTCGTCAGCCGATGGCTCCAATTCACAACTTGGGGCGGGTCAGCAGCACATTGAACCCGCTTTGCCTCCTTCGCCAGTGCACAATTGTCCAGCAATCGTAAGGTCATCCAGAATATTGCTGATATGCGTAGCCATCGCGCGGAGCCATGGCCAAGATTGGCGAGTTGACACAACCGATGTGGCTAGATGCGCCGAAGCCGTGCGTAGCATTGGTTTGACTTGGCGGCAAGCACTCAAGAGTATCGGCCCTGTCGCCAGGGACTCCGAGGGCCGAGGTTGCAAGGCCCTCACACTGAGTCAATGGAGCGCATCCATGGCCACACCAGGTGTACCCCTTCGAAATCCATTTCACCGAAATCCATGGATGACCCATGTCCAAGCGCTCTCCGTCCTTGGTCTTCTTCAGTACGGTCCTTGACCCATCGGCCAGTTCACCTCTCGCGCCTCTTCATTCCTTAATCCGTAGGAGGATGCTGTGCGTACTGTGCTCAAGTCCAAGATCCATCGCGGCACCGTGACTGCCACCGGTTTGGACTACGTCGGAAGCGTCGAGATAGACCGGGCGCTGATGGACAAGTGCGACCTCTGGGAATACGAGCAGGTCGTCATCTGCAACGTCAACAACGGCAACCGCTGGGAGACCTACGTCCTGCCCGCCGAATATGGCTCGGGTGCCATCGCGGTGCAAGGCCCGGGCGCGCGCCTGTGCGAACCGGGCGACGTCGTCGTCATCCTTGCGTACGAGACCACAGAGGGGCCCGTCGAACCCAAGCAAATCCTGGTAGACGCGAACAACCGCTTCGTCGACTACCTCCGGGTGGCGCATGAGTCAGCGGTATAGCGAGGCCGAGACCGAGCGCTTCTACGACGAGGAAGATGCCGTCTACCGCTCGTTCTGGGATGCCGAGGGAAGTCTGCACTGGGGATACTTCGACGGGGTCTCCGGCAATGACTTCATGAGCGCCTGCGCACGCCTAAACGAGGTGATGGCCCAAACGGGCCGCATCGACTCGAGCGCACGCGTGCTGGATCTCGGCTGCGGAAATGGCATCACCTCACGGTGGCTGGCGGCCACCCATGGCTGCGCGGTTACCGGCATCGACCTCAGCGGCGTCCGCATCGGCAACGCCCGCGATATGCTCGCCCTCGAACCTGAGTCGCTGCGAGGGCTCGTCCGATTCGAGCAGTGCTCCGCAACCGACTTACCGTTCGCGGACGGCGCGTTCACCCATGTCTGGAGCCAGGCCACCATGTATCACGTCCCCGACAAGGAGATGGCGCTAAAGGAGAGCCGCCGGGTCCTACAGGACGGCGGGTTGCTGGTCATTGACGACCTGATCAAGCCCATACCGGTCGTCAGCGCCGAATCCCAGCAATACGTGTACGACCGCCTGCTCTTCGACACGCCCTTCAGCTTCACTGGCTACCAGGACTACCTGCAGCGCATCGGTTTCACCATCCTGAAAGCCGAGAACCTATCGGCGTTCCTCAAGCGCAGCTACCAGATGCTTGGCGATAAGGCGCGCGGCCACGCCCGCGGCGAGATTCGAGAGAAGTTGTCCAGCCTGGCTTTTGCGTACGGCAAGATGGTGGAAGCCATCGACCGCGACGAGCTCGGCTGGAGCATGTACATCGCCGAGGCCCGCTAGGATTCGCCAGAAATCGGAGATGACGCTGTAAAGGGAGATGGCTATGAGCGAGCAGAACCTGGTCCAGTGGGTCTATTCCTCCAGGAGCATCGAAGAATTGCAGCAGCGCTACGACAAGTGGGCCGCAGCCTACGACCGCGACCTGGAAAGGGACTTCGGCTGGTCGGGGCCACGATTGGCTGTCAACGTCTTCGCTAAGCACGTGCCCGTTGATGCCCGCATCCTTGATGCAGGCGCCGGAACCGGGCTCGTCGGCAAGACGCTCAGGGAGGAGGGCTACAGATCCATCACCGCCATGGACCTCTCCAATGGCATGCTGGCTGAGGCGAGGATGACCGGGGCCTATGAGCGATTTGACCAAATGGTCATGGGCGAGGCCCTCGCCTACGAGACCAACAGCTTTGACGCTGCGGTGAGTGTCGGGGTCTTCACGGTCGGACACGTCCCCGCCAACGGCCTCGACGAGTTGGTGCGCGTGGTCAAGCCGGGCGGCCACATCGTCTATTCGCTGCGCCCCGACGTCTATCGGGCCAACGGCTTCCAAGACAAGCACGCGGATCTCGAAGCAGCAGGCAAGGCAATGGTGGTCGAGGTGACGGACCCCCAGCGGGTGCTGCCCATCGGCGAACCGGAGGTGGAGCATCAAGTCTGGGTGTTGGAGGTCAAGTGACCTCTCCCAGAAGGCACCAAGGCACCGCAGATCAACTCCGCCTGCTACGGCGGGCAGCCTCCGTGCCATAGCCGCAATTGGAGAGGAGGGGCTCCAGCGTAACGCCTGGATTTCGGCGCCACCGCTGTGAGCAGCCTTCGCCTTCCAACGGTGAAATGGCGGTAGTGTGCGCCTAGGCTGACCGCGCTGGGGGCTCCCGGAGGGCCTATCCGGGGCGGATCATCTGACGTTCCCTAAAAGTAGTGGCTTGTGGATCCTAGAGGACCTCAATTGGCAGTCGTCTAGCGTGGTGGGCGGGTACAGGCAGCTAGAGAGGGCAGTACTGCGAACTCTTCGCTGGAAGGTCAATGGCGCACACCGCCCTTCAAGAGCGCGGCTGGGGTAATCTCTCCTGTGCAGGCGGAGCCATTCCGCCTTCTGCCACCTCCGACCTCGCGCACTCAGCTTGGATATCATGCCACTATCCCAAGTGGCTGCCCTTTGAGCCTGGAGACTCCCCATATAGGAATTGTAGGAATATGTGTGCTGACGTCCTCAGTCCTAAACAAGAAAAGCCTGTAGTTCGCCACTTCACCGCGACCGCGTTCGTGGTATACGAGGGTAGCGTGGCGCTGCATTGGCATTCCAAGATAGGTGCGTGGCTACCGCCGGGCGGGCACATTGAGGAGAACGAAGACCCCGTCCAAGCGGTGCTCAGGGAGGTTCAGGAAGAGACGGGGATCATCGTCGAGACGGTGCCCATTGCCGATCTGCTGAACGTGGGCCGCCAGGAGCAAGTTGAGCCTCCAGTCACTATTCTGATCGAAGACATCCACGACCCCATTGAGGGCTATCACCAACACATTGACATGATCTACTTTTGCCGCCCTAAGGGCCCGCCTGGGCCGCTAAACCCCGGCTGGCTTTGGGTGAGCAGGGATCAAATCACAGGTCGAACACCTCTTCAGCGCATTGGTGGCCCGGCCGAAGTCCCCCCGCAGGACGTCAGATCGCTAGCTCTTCACGCCTTTGAGGCCGTAGGTTCGTAGGGGAAGAACTAGTAGATTGAAGTGCTAAGGGGCCAAGCTGCGACGAGAGGAGGTTACCTTGGCAACGATACCGGCAGAGGGCCCCCGCCCCTCACATGCCGGGTGGACCTGAGAGAGGGAGCACTCCAAGTCTTGCCGGTCTAACATAACGAGTGGTACGAATACGGGGGGCAGGCCAAGAAGAGCAAGAGGTGGTGCTCGTCGAGAAATAGCGACCGACGGCCCTAGGTGACCTGCGCCGGTGTCCCGGCCTCAGCGCTTGCGCCACCGCTATGCTAAACCCGCAAGGCTGGGTTCGTAGTCGAATGGACGGAAGACCGCCCACCCTTGGTGGAGTGCCCATCGGCGCGTCGGATACAAGTAGTGGCCATTCGGGATACCAGGTGAGCCCGCCCCACGGGAATTCGCAGTAGCAGCGTTGCTGGACGGAAGCCCTTAGCGCCATACACGCCAGCTGGGCCAAAGGCAGGGAAGGATCCCAGTCTTGTCGGCCCAACTTGGCGGGTGATACAAACGCTGCAAGCAGGTCAAACCAGCATGACACAGGAACTGGACTACAAGGAGATTGACGAGGATCAGGACGCTCTTGCCCCCGACGGCTCAGAGATTCGGGTGTTGTCAGAGACGAGCCGGGGGAGCATGGTTCATTGCAGCCTGAATCCCGGGGAGGTATCAGCGCCCGTCGCCCATAGGACGGTCGAGGAGGTCTGGTACTTTCTGGAGGGCACAGGCCAGGTGTGGAGGCGAATGATGCCATTGCCGCTCCATACGTGCCGTTAGGGTATACTCACCCTTATGTTAGACCGGCAAGACCGGGAACGGGGTCTACAGGTCGTAGCTTCGTTTGTGCTGTAGGCGCTGGTGGATCCCAATCGGCCAACCCTAACTTGAACGACAATCAGGCTTGCCCTGCAGCAAATCCCTCATCGAGATCTGGCCGGGGTCCATTGGTGGTGGCTTCGTGCGGCGGTTACAGTGTCTTGACCGCGTTCTCGATGGCCGCCGTTGCATCCTGGTAGTCCGTCCCAAGCGGGAAGCTCAGCGGCGCTCCGAACCTGACCTCGATGCTCCCTCGCTTGAGGAGGGGGAAGCGTGGGGGAGAACCCAGTCTGTGAATGTGCAGGCGGAGCGGAACGACGGGAATCCCTCCCTCGACGGCAACGAGGCCGGTGCCGTTCATGAATGGCTTGATGGGCCCGCCGACGGTAAGTTCGCCCTCCGGGTAGATCAGCACCGACCACCCGTTGTCCATGATCCTGCCCATGTTCTCCAGGCTGGGCCTGACTGCCCCCTGCCTTGCGAGCGGGAAGGCGTTGCCGAGGAGGGGATTCATGATCCACCAGACCGGGTTCTTCCAGAGATGGGCAGCTCCCGCCACGGCCATGCGGCGGCGCCACTTGAGCGGCACGGCCTTGATGATGAGGGGGTTATCCAAGCCCAGGTTGTGGTTCGATACGAAAAGCACCGGGCCGCTGACGCCTTCGAGGTTCTCGCGCCCCACTACCTTCAGGCCGTACGGAAGGGCCGTCAGCGGGAACACGAGCGAGCGTTGAAGGACGCCGCGCGTCATCCGGCACCACCAACGCATGCCCCAGCTCGGGAAGCTCATCATCGGCGGGTTCCTGGACCCCTCCTCCACGAGGTCGGCGAGCTGTCGGACCGTCGTCTCCGGCCCCACCTGGTCTTCGTCGGTGTAGACACCCAGCTCCGCCTCTATGGCCGACAGCAGCTCGACCCGGCCGAGCGAGTCGAGGTCGAGGTCGTCGCCCAGCGTCGCCTCGTCCAGGATGTCCCCGACGTCTCGCTTGCTCACCTCGCCAATGATGTGGCGCAGGTCCCTCGCCCCGCCGGCCGAGCTACCTCCGGAGGGTGCCGCAGCCGGGCTCACCGCCTGGAGCTTGCCAAGGATCGTGTCGATCACGACCTGCTTCTTCACCTTGAGCGTATGGGTGCGGGGGAAGTCCTCGTCCGGCCAGACGGTGAAGCCCCTGATCCGCTGCTGTTCGGCGAGCTGGCCGTTCGTCCATGCGACGGCGTCCTCAGCTGACGCGGGGTCGTCCACGATCAAGGCGGCGTGCACCTCGACCGAGGATCCCTTGGTTAGCCCCACCACCGCCGCATCCGTGATGTGCGGGTGCTTCGTCAGGACCGCTTGAATGTCCTCGGGAAAGACGTTCTGGCCGCTTGGCAGCACGATCATGTCCTTCACGCGGCCCTGGATGTGCAGGAATCCCTCGTCATCGAAGTAGCCCAGGTCTCCCGTGCGATACCAGTCGCCATCGAAAGCCTTGGCGGTCTCCTCCGGCGCATTCCAGTAGCCCGGGGTGATGCTCTCCCCACGCACCAATATCTCGCCCGCACTGCAGAGCTTGACCTCCACGTTTGGAAGCGGCCGGCCGGTGGAGTCGTGGCGCCGCTCCCACAGGGTGTGGTTGCTGATGACGGGCGAGGCCTCGGTGGCCCCGTAGCCCTGCACGACCTTGACGCCCATCAGCTCCCATTTGCGTCCGAGATCGGGGTCGAGCGCCGCCCCGCCCGACACGATAAAGTCGAGCTTTCCCCCAAACTGCTTGTGGACGCGGCGAAAGAGGTGGCGCCGCAGGCGGAACGGAGTCCGCTCGGCTACCTTGAGCAGCTTGCCCCACAGGGCTTGCTTGCCCTGCCGGGCCACCTCTCGCTCGATCCCGTTCATCAGGAGCTCCAACCCCTGGGGAACAAGCAGCATGATGGTGATCCTGCGCTCGCGCATCGTCCGGGCCAGGACGGTCGGCTGGCGGCTGGTCGGGTAGGTGACGCTGGCGCCGTGGTACAGGGTCATGAACAGCCCGCCCATCTGCTCGTACATGTGGCTCAGCGGGAGGATGGACAGGAGCCTGCTCGACGGCTCACAGGCGATGTACTGGGAGATCCCCTCGATGTTGGCCGTCAGGTTCCGATGGGTCAGCATGACCCCCTTCGGGTCGCCCGTCGTGCCGGACGTGAACATGATCTCCGCGAGGTCGTCCGGGGTGATGTGTGCGTCCTGCGGCTGCGGTAAGCCGGAGATGGCAGCTTCGAGTTCCTCGAATGCCACCTCTGGGACACCGAGTTCTACGTCGCCCTTCGGCGTGAGGCGCGACGTGAACGCCAGCTTCGGGTCTACCCGGGAGATGACCCTTGCGACGTAGTCGGGTGCACTGCGGAGGTCGAGGGGTACCACGATGATTCCTGCTCGCAGACAGCCGAAAAAGATGAGCACCCAGTGAGGAGAGTTGGGGCCCCAGAGGATGACCTGGTCGCCCTTGGTCAGCCCCCGGCGTTGGAGGAAAGTCGCTACCTGGCCCGATTCGGCCCACAGCTGGGCGTAGGTCCAGCGCAGGTACCGGAACACCGGCTTGAACAGGAGCGCATCGCGGGGCCCATGCCTTTCGACCGCTCCCCGCAGGAAGTCGACAATGGTCTTACCGTCGGGGGGATGGGGCCTACCAGCGAAACTCATCACCACTCCCACTTCCTCGCCGCGGGCGATCTGGCGAAGCTAGAGCCTCCGCGACGGGGCACTCCGCGCATTCGGACAAATGAGCCCGGAGTCACTATACCCCCGTTCGCCATGCGCACGATCCAGTTAGGCGGCATGTCGCCGCACCAGGGTTTGAAGTGCCTTGAGAGGCTCGTCCCGCATGGGCGGGAAGTGGCTGAAGCATATGGTATCGAAGTCTAGGTCGAGAAACCTCTCGAGGGATCTCATGGCCTCCTTTGGCCGTTGTGTGACTCCCGGAGCCGGCGGGCTGAGCCGCCAGCCAAGCTTGTACTGCAGCGCGTCGCCGGGGATGAGGAGCCGCCTCTGCGGCAGGTACAGGCCAATGCTGCCGGGGGTATGCCCGGGCAGGTGGATCACGCGGACCTCGGTCCCGAAGGGCAGGGTGTCGCCGTCCTCGAGGCGGTCGTCGATGGCGACGGGGCCTCCCATGAGCCGAGTAAGGATGGGCCGAGCAATCGTCGCGAGCAGCGCGTTCTGGAGTGGACTCGGCGCAGGCGCCCTGCCCTCGAGAACGTCCGCTTCCAGCCGATGCACTGCAACGGCAATCTGCCTCCCCGCTACCAGTTCACTCAGACCACCCGAGTGGTCCGGATGGGCGTGGGTGACCACCACCCGGCGGACCTGGCCGACGGACAGGCCGAAGGCCGCTAGTCCACGCGCAATAACTCGCGAGCTTCCGCGGAGCCCCGCATCGACCAAGAGGACGTCGCCGTTGTCCACCAGGACGGTGACCCGTGCGCCGAGCGCCCTGATCTGGAATACTCCGTCCTTGATGGGTACTGGATTGCGGAAGAACATGGCATTCGACTGTCGGGCTTCGGCCTCCTCGCCTGCCTAGCTCTAGGATACCCTCACAGGTTCCGGCACCGGTTGGGGAATGCGCTGCACTCGCGATGGGTGGTTCGCGACCCCTACGCTGTCAAGCAGGTTCTCATAGACCGCCGTGGCCTGCACCCTGCCTTGCCTTGGACATGCACTTGCCATGGGCGGTGTAGCACGTGGCCGAAACTCCGACGACGCCTAAGAGTAGTGGCTTGTAGTGCCTGGGAGGCTTCAAGTGGCGGCAGGCCCTTCCGGTTCAAGCCCATCCAGACGGGCTGTTGGGGACGCTTACGGTGAAGCTGGTCTGGATGGACTCCCGCTGCTCGCCGCTCAGCCTAGGTTGCTTGCCTCCTGATTGGACTGCGGGCGGCGCGCGGGTATGATGCGGACACCCAAGACCCAGGTGGCCGCCGATGTACTACATCCGCTTCCGTCGCAGCCGCAGGGCCGTCGTCCTCCACGCTGCTGGGTGCCGCTATTCCATTTGGCTGCAGCAGGCCCGCGCCAAGACCGAGTGGCACGGCCCCTTCAGTTCGCCGGAGAGCGCGCTCGAGTTCGCCCGCGAGGAAGGGCGCACACAGGTGAGCCGCTGTCGCTACTGCCTCCGCTGATGCGTAAGTAGCCTACCAGTTGCGAAACCCCTACTCATTGGAGGGTTCTGCAGCAACGCCCGATACGCCTTGACTGGTGGGCCTACTTTTGCATCGGCCAGGGGACTCATGCATCAGGCCGGGAGCCTTTCACCAAAGTCTGTTGGCAACTGACTGCAATTCGGCCAGTGCCTACAAGTAGTGGTTACTTGGCGAGGCACCAGGGCTCTCGACTGATGCGTTCCCATACGCACTGGAGGCCATTGACTCTTGGGCCGCACGGCTCGCTCCAGCCTTCTAGGGCGGAATCGAGTGTCCGGCTCTGCTCGAGCCCTGGGAGCCCAAAGTCGAACGTCACGTGCCTTTCTGGCTCGACGACTACGCCGAGCACTTCGACCGGTGCCACAGGCGGCATCAGCCCGACAGCGGAGACCCCTCCGGTGTCCGTGAGGTGGCCCACGCGGTAGGCCTGAGGGGTGTGGCCGTCCGACCAAGTGATGCCGTAGCCGGCCTCTGGTGAGCGGCGCCTTCGTTCGTCCTGGCCACGCCAGGCAGCGTTTGCTGCGTAGGTACCGGCGTGGTCTGTGGGCATTGGGCGAACCCTACAGAGTTGAGATGGGCGGATACCGCATGCATTCGGAGCAGAGTATGTGGCCGGACGGCACAGCAAAGCCGCCCAGCCGATACGAGAGGAATATGGAGGCCCTGACATACCCCTCGTTACCACGCGGCTCGGCCCCACAAAGCAGGGAGGCGAGGCCTCCTTCTACCTTGGCCACATGGATGGTGGTGGGCATCAGTCCGCAACTGCTAGGCGGACGTGGCACGGGCGCTTGCTCGCCCCCGCCCCAAGCCATTCCTCAAGTTGGCCGAGCACATCGGTTTGCCGGTTACTCACCTGTCGAAGACCTGCCCGCATCGTTTGTAACACTGGTCTCGTTAGACCGGCAAGACTTGAAGCGCTCACCCCTCCCTGGATGGATCGCCGCTCGGGCGAGCATCGCGTCCACTCGAAGTCTTGGCGGTTCCCAAGAGTAGTGGCCATTCATGGCGAAAATCGAGGTCGCCAAACCGTATCGGAGGCGGCTCAGCCTCCCTCGACTGATCCACTGTGTCGGCCGGACGACGCGCACTAGTTCGCGGTGCCGCCGGCCAGGTTGCTTGGTCGCTTGACAACATTGACGGCATCATCAATATGGGCTCCGCCGCGCTGCACTGATTCGAGCACGCCAGACCCATCGTGCCCAGTGGACGGCCGCCCCGGTTCCGTAAGCCACATGAGTGCGCCGTGGTGGGGGCTGGATATACTGCCAAGATGACCGGACTGGCCCTTGGCCTCGTTCTCCTGTCCGCCCTACTACACGCGTCATGGAACCTGCTCGTAAAGCGCGCTGTCAATCCGGAGGTGTTCGTCTGGTCGCTGAACATCGTGGGGAGCGTTGCGATGGCTCCCCTAGGCATCACCCTGTTCCTGCTCTACCCAGTTCCACCGTCCGGCTATTGGTTTGTCCTAGCCACGGTGGTCTTGCACATGTTTTACTTTTCCCTCCTGGGGCGAGGTTACTCTCGGGGAGACCTCTCATTGGTCTACCCCATTGCACGGGGGATCGGCCCAATGCTAGTCCCTGTGTTGGCGGTACTACTCCTCGGGGAGACGGTGGCGGGGATCGCAGTAGTAGGAATCCTTCTGATCCTCGCCGGCATCTACATTGTCTCCTGGTCAGGACGCTTCCGGCTGATTCTGTCTCATCCCTTGGCCCTGTTGCGGGACGGAGGAGTGGTCTACGCTGTCCTTACGGGTCTGACCACTACCGCCTATACGCTGGTGGACAAGCAGGCGGTAGACCAAGTTCAACCCTTCCTGTACTGGTACCTGGGCTCCATTGGCGTTGGTATTGGCCTGACCCCCTACATCCTGGCCCGATATCGTATGGCTCCGGTGAAGCAGGAGTGGCGGCAGAACTTCTGGCCTATCGTGGTGGCGGGGCTATTGGTATTTGCTGCCTATGGCATGGTACTGACAGCCCTCTCTATCTCTCAGGTTAGCTATATTGCTCCCGCCCGTGAGGTCGGAATAGTTATGGGCGTATTGATCGGGGCGTTGGTGTTAAAGGAGCCCTTCGCCAGCGGGCGGCTCTTGGGCTCCGGCTTCATCGTGGCAGGATTGGTCCTGATTGCTCTATCGCCCTAGCCGATGGAATCTGTGCCCGATGTCTTCACGGATAGACGCAGGAGGCATTGAGGTACGCTTGGACGTGGGTATCCGAATCGAAGTGTCAGTCGTGTAGGAAGCCCGAGACGCGAGGGACGTCGCGGCCGGGGTGTAGCCTACACGAACATAACCTGCTCAAGCGTTCGTGCTGCTGACGTGCCCCAAACGGTTGTGCCACTTGCTATGTTGGTCTGGCAGGACTGACAAGGAGGTCCTAAACGCCAGCACCGCCCAGCGCGATGGACAAAAGGTAGTCAATAGTTGGCGGAAGCGCTGTGGGCTAATCCTCTATCGAACCGAACCGGCCAGTGGCCGAAGTCACTGGCCGGTGATGCCAGAGAGCATCTGGCCTCGAGGCGCTGTTTCCAATCTTGCCGGTCGAACACAACGGGTGGCACGAAAGCTGGGGTAGGTCAGTTGGAGTCTCGCTAATCTTGCTGATGAAGGCGCGCAACAGCTAGCTTCTAACCGAAACCGCCCTACTCGCTGCGCCAGCGGTAGAAGGTCTGCTGCGTCACACCGATGGAGTGGGAGCCCTTGGCCACCGTGCTGCCCGCGGCTATGGCCATCTCCGCCTCACGGAGCTCATTGGGCCCTGCTCCGGGGCGTGCATTTTTCTGGGCACTCCGCCCTCCCTTGCGTAGCAAGACTAACAGTACTCTCTGGTACGGATTTCGGGGGCAGGGCACCTCCTCACCTAGCCGTCCATCGGAGTCGGGGGTTATCGTAGCCGGACTGGGGTCGACACCAAGCAGGGCAGCCGAGTGGGCACATCCCATGGAATGGCAAGGCTGCCGGTTGAGGAGGCCGCGTATGGAAGACTCGTGCATCCGCGAGGTCAAAGAGCTACACGTCTTCTTCGAGCGTTGGTACTGCGGCGAGTTGCCCGATACCGATGAAGGGTTCAGCCGGATGATCTCCGCCATCGCGGAAGACTTCCGCGCCACTGGCCCGGGTGGCGGCCACTCGGGGAAACCGGAGATCACCAGGATGGTCAGGAGCGGGCACGGGAGGGGCCAAGGCTCCGGCTTCTGCATCGAGATCAGAAACGCCTCGCCTTGCCCGTTGGAGAAGAACGTATGCGCCGTCACCTACGAGGAATGGCAATTCTCCGGCGGACGTTGGACGGCCCGCTCAAGCAGCGCGGTGTTCCGGGATCAGCCTTCGGCACCGCTCGGAGTCGAGTGGGTCCTCCTCCATGAGTCGTGGCTGCCTGGTTACGCTGGCGCGCAGGGTGGATAGGCGAGAGCCGGGTCCCTACGCAACGGCGGAGCTTGCGGCAGCCGGGGCTGTGCCGAAGCCTCCGGCCTGACGATGTCGTTCTGGTCCAGGCACTCTCGAACCTGGTAGGGCCGGGCGAACTGCTGATGAGCCGAGACCAGATGCGTCAGCTGCGCGAGCATCTTGGGGTGATCCACGACCACTTCGAAGGGCTGTGCGACCCCGCTCCGGGCGAGCCGTTCGCCATGGAGATCGAGTTCAAGATCACCAGCGAGGACATCCTTGCCATCAAGCAAGCGCGTCCCTGGGTCTTTGGCTCTGGCAGCGTCGAGCCCCCACCACCGCCAACCCCACCGCCTCCAACCCCAACCCCTCAGCCTCCCGCTCAGTCACGCCAGATAGTCAGTGGTGATGGTGGCGGCGGTGGCGGTGGTGCGGGTAGCTCCACTGCGGTCGCGCCAAAGTTCAGTGTTGGCCCTCGCACGGAGCGAATCATCGCGGACAATGCCAGACTAGGCGATGCTGTGGGCAACCCGGTCGCGGCCACGCATCCACTGCGCTGGGTGATGACCTACTCGCTGAGCGGTTCCGATGCCGCCTTCTTCACGGTGGATGAGCACACCGGGCAGATCCGGGTGAAGGAGGGCGCGAGCCTCACCGAGGGGGGCACCTTCACGTTCAGCCTGACGGCCCGGGACAGCTCCGGGGTCACGACTTCGGTCACCGTGGCCATCAGCGTGATCGAAGCGACCCATCACTGGTACGACTTGAACCGCGACGGCACCATCGATCGCGACGAGGTCGTCGCAGCCACCAACGACTACTACGACGGCCTCATCACCAAGGATGAAGTCATCGATTTGATCAAGATGTACTTCGCAGGGTACGGCTAGGGATGCCCCGAGGTCGCGCGAGGTTGGCGCGATGTGCTGGGTCGGCTGGCAGGCTCTAGAGCCGGGGCAGCGGAACCTGGGGGACCTGCAACAGTCCAGTGATGTAGAGAGGAGTGCATTGATGCGGATAATGCTGGGAACACGCATCGGCCTGGCGATCGGCGTCGCCATTGCCGCCTTGGTGCTCCCGGGACAGCCCGGCTCCGTGGACGCGCAATCACGCATCGCCGACCGAATGTTCGAGGCCAACTGGGCCTCGCCCGGCAGCGAGATGACGGTCACGATTTCAGCACAGGGTTACGGCCCCTTCGGCCAGGTGGTGGAGACGCTGCCAGCGGGCTTTTCGTACGTGCGTTCAAGCCTCGAAGCGGGGGATGTTGACGAGGAAGGGCGGACAATCCGGTTCACGCTGTTTGGGGTGAGCAGTTTCTCCTACGTCGTCAAGGTTCCTCGTACGGAGGGACGGTACACCTTCTCCGGCATCATCAAAAACAGCAACCGTGAGGAAGGAGCCATCGCCGGGGACAGCCAGTTCCGCGTCGGCCCGACCCCCACGCCAACACCATCGCCGACACCGACCGCCACTCCAACACCGTCGCCAACCCCGACTCCAACGGCCACCCCGACCCCGACGATCACGCCCAGCCCTACGCCGTCACCCACCGCGACCCTGGTACCCACTTCCACGCCGGACATCGAGGCAACGGTAGATGCCCGGGTGGCCGCTGTCTTGTCGACGGCAGCACCGAGTACGGCTGTCGCGGAGGAGCCAACACCAACGCCAGAACCCCCTGCTCAGCCGGAAGAGGTGCTCGTGTTTTCCAACTGGGTACCCCTCCTCCTGATAGGCATCCTGATAGGGGTGCTCATCGGCGGGCTGCTCGTCTTCTACGTTCGCCAGCCAAGGTAGCAGGCAAGACCACAGTGGATTCGAGCGTGAAACCATGTACATCCAGTCGCTGGAGGAGACCATGTGCCGCGAGGGCACGTTTCGCCTGAATCTCCAGAGTCATGAAGCTACGGGCACCACCGACTCCCCCTTGGGCATCCGGTAGCCGACGCGGGACTCGGTGAAGATGTAGGTGGGGTTGTCCGCGTTGTCGCGCAGCTTGTGGCGGAGCTTACTGACCATGGTGCGTATTGGTCGCACGTCATCGCCGGTCTTCTCGCCCCATACCCGCTCCAGCAGGTGTTCGTAGGTCAACACGCGTCCTGCACTGGCGGAAAGTGCGACGAGCAACCGATACTCCATCGCGACCAACTGCACCTCGTGACCGTCAAGGGTCACCCTACGTTCGGCATAGTCGATGGTTAGGCCCCCCAGCACGTACGGCTCCGACGGTTCTGCGGCCATCCTCCTGCGCAGGGAGGCCCTGATCCTGGCTGAGAGTTCTGTCGGCGAGAAGGGCTTGACGATGTAATCGGAGGCCCCCATGTCAAAGGCCCGGGCAATCGTCTCATCCCGCCCATAGGCGGACAAAAAGATGATCGGAACGTCGGCCAAGTCGAGGATGCCCTTCATCAACTCGATGCCGTCCGTACCCCGAAGCACCAGGTCGAGCAGCACCAGTGCTGGACTCTCTTCTGCCATGATGCGAAGCGCCTCTTCCGGCTCCCCAGTCACGATCGGTTCGTAGCCCGATTTGGTGAGGGTGTCGCGTATGTAGCGCAGGGCTTGGGGCTCATCGTCCACCGCAAGTATGCGCACCCGCTTCTCCCCTTCATTCGGGTCGCGCCACGTGGAGGCCGGTGGAAGTCCGATGCCCGCTTCACTCCTCGTGCCCTCGAGCGTTGGGAGCGTAAAGGTAAAGCGCGCACCGAGGCCCGGCCCGTCGCTCTCGGCCCAGATGCGACCTCCGTGGGCCTCCACTATCCCTTTGCAGATGGCCAGGCCCAGGCCAGTGTCCCCTCCATGCTCCTCGGACTGCACCTTGGAGAACTTGCGGAACAGGTGCGGCAGGCTCTCTGCCGGAATGCCTCGCCCCTCGTCTGCCACCGAGACCGCCACATGAACGTCCTCCCGCACGGCGGTCACTCGGATGACGGACAACTCCGAGGAGTTGCGCGCCGCGTTGGACAGCAGGTTGCCTAGCACCTGCACGATGCGCCGCCTGTCCGCGGTCACCAAGGGCATGTCTGGTTCGATGTCGATGTCGAGATGGTTGCTGCCGCCTGCGCTGCTGAAAGCGCTTCTCGCCCGTTCCACCAGCACGGCGACCTCCGCAGGTTCGGGAGTGACCGGCAGCGTCCCCATCTCAATGCGAGCCACGTCCAGCAGGTCGGCGACAAGGGCGTTCATTTGTTCGGTCTGCTCCCCGATGATCCGGGCGAACTGGCGGACTACTGCGGGATCGAGGTCTGCCCCCGAATCCATTAGGGTGGCAGCGGAGCCCTTGATGGAGGTCAGGGGAGTTCTCAGTTCGTGGCTTACCATCGCCAGGAACTCCGCCCGCATCCGCTCCATCTCCTCAATATCGGCCATGTCCTGTAGGGTGACCACCATTAACTCGACCGCACCATCATCGGAGAGGATCGGGGTTGCGTTGAGCAGGACGGTGATGCTGCGCCCGTCGGGGACCTCCATGGCGATCTCTTCGGCCCGCAGCGTCTCCCCGATGCTCAGCAACTCGGCCATGGGAAATTCCCGCAGCGAGATCTCACGCCCGTCTGCGCGCCTGAAGGCCAGAATATCCAAGAGGTCCTCCGGCGTCTGGTCAGGATTTCGAAGGCTGTCGACAATCCTCCGGGCCTCCCGGTTGAGGGACTTCGGGGCTCCCGTCATGGCATCGAAGACCACCACGCCCACGGGGGAGGTGTCCACCAGCGTCTCCAGGCTAGTCCTCGACCGCCTCTCCTCCCGGTGCCTGTAGGCGTTGGCAATTGCCATCGCCGCCTGCGATGCGAACAGGACCAGCGTCTCCTCGTCGTCCTGGGTGAACTCCCTGCCGCCCGGCTCATGGGCAAGGTAGATGGTGCCGACCCCGACCCCCAGGTGACGGATCGGGGCCACCAGCATGGAGCCCAACGGCACCGAGGGCAGGAACCTGGGCATGTTCAATGCCTTCAGGTGGTCGGCTATGTCCGAGACCCGCAGCGGCTCCTCCAGCCCGCTGAGGTACTCGAAGACGCCCAGTCCCTCCGGCATGTCCCAGAACCCCTGGTGCTCCTCCCCGGTGATGCCGGAGACGATGAACGTGGGGCGCCGGAAGACTTCGCCCGGGATGGTAATCGCCCCGTAGCGGGAGGCCGTCAGCGTTCGTGCGCTGTCCACCACCTCCTGCAGCACGTTGTCGAGGTCGAGGCTCTCGTTGATGCGGAGGCTTGCTTCGCTCAGACGGGAGAGGCGCCCACGCAGCTCTGCTATCTCTTGGTCTCGCTCGTCTGGTCGGTTCATGTCGTCAACCACTTTTGCTCCTCTGGCTTCGGGCCTACACCCACTCCCGCATCCCGCAGGGATCTGTGTCGCCAGAGGCAATTATGCCGCCCTCCGGGATTTGTCACAAGAAGTCATAGCAATCAGCCCAATTGTTACAGGCTGGTTATACAAGGATGGGTACAATGGCCTCGCGACTTGCCTCATGGGGGAGAGGCATGACTTAGTGCTTGTCGGGCTAAAGCACGACAAGACAGCGGCGCAACAGGTCTCGGTGCATATCAACCATGCCTTTCCTGGGCACACGTGCAATGCCAGTTTGGTCGAACCGAACTTTGGGGAGCAATTCGAGAAGTCGGGCCCTGTCTCGAGGTTCGGGAGCCTGTTCGTTATGACCACGACTCATTGCGCGAAATTCGGATGAGAGTTGTGCGCCAGAGGAGGCCCCAGAAATGGTCCGTGCCGCTAGAGAAGCCTACTGGACATACGTGCTTGTTTGCTGAAACGAGCGGCAGAGAGAATCGGCGACGTGAAGAGAGCGCTCCTGGTGCTCGTCGTACTTGGGGCTGTCCTACTTGTCGGCTTCGCTCTCATCAATTTGGGCCAGAGCGCCGACGAACTCTTGCCCATTCCCTCGACCCCAACTCCGCTGCCCCACGCCACACCATCGCCTGCCGCCGGCCTGACCCCAATGGCCACATCAACCGTAATTCCTTCCCACACACCGGCTCCCGCCGTACCGCCTGCGCCAGCCCTCACCTGCGAGCGGCAGGGCTGCCGCACCCTCGAGACGCATTTGCCCTGGTCCACCGCCCCAACAGGGGACGACCATACCGATACCGCGCAGCCTGTCATGGAGGCCTAGGTCGCAGGCGCGGAACCGAGCGGGGCGCTCGCGATTATGCCCTGATGCACGAAGGGGTCGCGCGGCATGAGCCGGACACCGTCTACGGCCTGCTGTCGCTATGTGAGGCAGACCCCGCCCTAGTGCAACGCGACGTTGGCGCTGGCTAGTGAATTCCCCGACCTTGCGAGGCGCGCCGCCCGCAGGCACGCAGCACAAGGGGAAGCGAAGGAAGAGCGGCGTCGGGGAACAGGGAAGGCTCCTTGACTCTTCGAGGCGGCGATTGAGGCAGGGGAAAACTCATGACCACCTACAAGCCGAAGCCCTGCGAGCACTGCCCTCACTCGCTAATCGCCCATTACACCCGGGCGAACGAGAGGGAGCTACAGATTGTCTGCGCAGTCTGTCAGAACTCAGGGGGAGGCCCGCCTTGTAGGGTCATTCCGTTGACGGTGAGCCTTCGACGGGAGGAAAAGGGAACGCGATCGGAGTAGCGACAAATCAGCGTCGCCGATGTGCTGGGAAGGCTCTGTGGGCCATCGAAATGCGCCTACAGCTCACCGAGCCAGCTTCCTCTGGTCGCTAGACTTTCGCGCTCTGCTACGCGGCACATTGGAGCGATACAGAAAGCGATGCGTCCCATGGTTGCATCCTCAGTTCGACGGGGGGAACGAAGGCTGCTTCGAGCTGTTCACGGCACTCAAAGAGAGTGCGAAGGGTCCGGCGGATGAGGAATCCGCTGAATCCGCACAGGGCGGCTTCGGCCTGAGCGGTTGCCTAATGGACGATGACATGGAGGAGCTTCAGCGAACAGATTTGAGCCTAATCGTCTCGCAAGGGAGTTGGAGGAGGGGAGCAGATCCTGGGCTAGGCCTGCACGCGGCGGCCAGCAATAACGCCGCGACCCCCTTCCAACTCCCTCGGCCCCGATGCCGGCCCTCCCCATCAAGGCCGCAGAGGTTAGACGTAGGTGTGGAATGGGCTCTGTTTCCCCGGTCATGACGCCGGGTAGCGGGGGTGTGCTCATCAGCATGGGCGTGGTGTTCGTCACCATGGGCTATCCAGGGGCAGCGCTCCTGGTGGTCGCTGGCGGCGTTCTGGTGTTGCGGGGCACAACGTTCACGTGGGAGCGGTAGGCCGAGGGATGGTGGCACATGGCCTACTGGGTCTACGAGCGAGTCCTTAGCAACATCGCGACGGTGCATCACGAGTCCTGTGGACGTGTCCAGAGAGCCGGCTCCAGACTAGAGACCGCCACTGGACGTTGGACGCAGCACGAGGACAAGCAGACGGCGTGGAGATACGCCCGTGCAAGCACGGGCAAAGCCAGGCCCTGCTCGTTGTGCCGGGATCGCTAGAAGCACTTGGACCACCACCACCCCACCAAGTCGCAAATGGCAACGCCCCCGGACCTTGCGAAATAGGCTTTCAGCCGCCTGATCGTCCTGCCAGTAGTCTTGCGCATACGCTCGCGGAAGCAGCTCTCCCGGTATCCTGTCGCACCTTGCGTCGGCTGACCCCACGGCCGAAATCCCTGTGCCGGTCGCCAATGGCTTTCGGTCACGGATTGGACACGAAACGCGCCGAGACAGGAGTTGATGGGGCAGGTCCTCCCAAGGGAGAGGCGAAAAGAGCCCCCTACTCGTACCATCCAGAGGCGATAATCAGCCCGTCGTGGAGGACCGCCCACGTGTGCTTTATCCCCTCTTGCCCGGCTTCAGGGTTGTTGAACGTGTAGCTGACCCAGCGGCCTGACTCCGTGGCAGACCGCAAGTCGTCGCCGTAGAAGTAGCCGGTGGAGTCAATACGCAGGCTCGGGTCGCGGCCAATGAGCGCCGGATTGTGATGGGAAATGGTGTAGCCGTCCCCGTCGATGATGAACACGTACCACTGGCCGTCGATGCTCTCTTTCGTCTTGTAGTACTCGACGGTCGCCTCGCGGCCAATGGCGTCGTAGAGGTTGAGCGCCCTTTCGACGAACGCCTGGGTGTAGGCAGGCTGGTCCGACTTGCGCGGTCCAGCCTCGTACCAACCGGAGCCGAAGGTTAGCCCATCATGTCTCACCATCCATGAGTGCTTGGCTTCGACGCCGCCCGAGCCCGGGTTCGGGTAGGTATAGCTGAACCACGCGCCATCCTCGCCGGCAGCCGCAACCACCGCCTCTCCGAGAGGATAGCTGTTGGGCCCGAGCACATCGGAGGCATGGAGGCCGACGAGGCCGGGGTTGGCGGCGTGGGCCGCCATCACGTCGTTCTCATCGAAGATGAAGACATACCACTGGCCGTCGACGCTCGCTTGGGTGTTGTAGTACTCGATGGTCGCCTCGCGGCCAATGGCGTCGTAGAGGTTCAGCGCCTTTTCGACGAACGCCTGCGTGTGGGCGGGCTGGTCAGACTTGCGCGGGCCGACCTCGTACCAACCGGAGGCGAATATCAGGCCGTCGTGCCGGACGGCCCACACGTGCTTCTCCTCGGTGATCCCGCTCGCAGGATTGAGGTAGGTGTAGTCGAACCATCCGCCGTCCGGACTGGCGACTGCCACGATCCCCAGCGACGTCGGATAGTCGTGTGGTCCGCGTATCTCGGAGGCGGACATGCCGACTAGTGCCGGGATGGTCGCGTGCGCCACAATCACGTCGTCCTCGTCGTAGATGAACAGGTACCATTGGCCGTCGACGCTCTCCAGCGAGTTGTAGAAGTCGAGCGTTGCCTGAAGGCCGTTCTCTTCGTAGTACTCGATGGCGGAGCTGACGAAGTGCTGCGTGTACTCGACCGTCGCAGTACGGGGCGGCGCGGACGCCTCCGGCGTTTCGCGGGTCGCGGGCGTTGCCGGCGACAGCGTGGCGATGGCATCGCGCATGATACGCTCTACCTCTGCCGCCGTTGGTCCTGCCGAAGGCGCCGGGATGCGCGATATCGCCTCGTCGACAATCTGCTGCACTTCCTCGCGCGATGCGCCGGGGTCGGCGGCGGGAGCGGCGGCCACCTGCGTGCGGACGATCTCCTCTACGTCGGAACGGGAGAGTCTAGGCTCGGTGTTTCCGCAAGCCGCCAGCATCACAGGAAGCAGCAAAGCGAGTGCGACGGTTGCAAGTGCGGCCAGTACCCTCTTGATTCTCATGCTAGTTACCTTCTCCAAGCTCTCCCTCGTGACCTCCCCATCGGTTGAACCGCTCGAGTTGTTGGAACGACCATCCTAGGTTACTCACCCTTTGAGCGAAGCGGACTGTGGGAATGCGCTCCGCCCCTCGCTATTGCTCCTAGCAGGTTTGGGATGGGATGCATTGACACTGTACAGCAGTCGGCGTCCAGGCTGAGAACTCCCGTTTCCCCCTGCCCCAAGCCTCTTACGCGACATCCTGTTAACAGGGTACGCAACACGGGCAATGAATACGATGAGGATTGCGGTCGCGACGAAGAATGTGCTGCTGCTTCCCGCCAGCTTTATCCCCCTCCAGAACAGCAAAGGGCTTGGAGCGGTGGGTCGGGAGGTACACTCATCCGCGCCTACTTTGGCTGAGGCGACCGATTACCATTCCGCTCCAAGCCCCCTCAGCTGAACAGCACGTAGAGGAATCGCGCTGCAACGGACGGGTGCCTCTTAGTGCTGGTCATCCTTCACTGAATCGTCACGCGTAGCCAAGTCGCCAGAGTGCGATGAGGAGTCCGGCGACTGCGAGCACCACGACGCACTCCCAGAAGAACTTTGCGACTGCGGCCCCTATGGTCTTGAATGCCGCAGCCAGCATTGGACAATCGTTTCCCTCTCCATCGTGCTCCCGCCAGCCGTTGAGGACGCTATCACACTATGCATAACTTGAGCGTAATTTGTTACCAGTATTCTGTGACTTTGCATAACTTCTGCAATGGTCGACACACCTCTGGCTTGCCTCAAGCGTTTGTGCAACTCGATAGATCAGAGCGATAACCCAGGTGGGTACCGGTAGAACCTAGCCTCTGGTCAGGAATGAACCGTCGCAACGGCCAATCGCCTCACTCCTCCTCTTGGATGGATCTTTGCGAGGGAGGGCATCGCGTCTACTCGAAGCATTGACGGTCCCCAAATGTAGTGACTTGTGGATGCGAGAGGAATTCAGAGCGCCCATCGACTTCGGTTCAGATCCGGCCTGTTTGGGCCACGCCGGAGGGCAGGCAGTACCACCTCCGCGATGTGGCTGGTGGGACAATAGGCTTCGGGCATCTGATGCCGGCAATGGCACCGGAGACTGCGCAGTCTGGCGGCTACTGCCCAATCCTGCCGAACTAGCAGAGTGTACGATAGGGAGAGCGGTTGCTGCGACTGCCCCCGCAGCCTGAGGCCTACCAACTCAATGGAACCAGCGGTGCCTCAGGAGCGTACTATCTATATGACGGCGAGGCAGGGGTCACTCAGGGGAAGGAAGAGGAGCAGGACGCAGTGGCTGCAAGAGGCCAGAGGACGGCATCTATCGGCACCTGGGCGAGATTGGTGAGCCTAGCGCTGTTGGTGGGCATCCTCTGGTTCCTTGTGAGCCCTGAAACGACTCACGCATGTAAGTGTGCGCCGCCCGGGACTCCATCCGAAGAGTTGGAAAAGGCTGCCGCAGTCTTCGCGGGCCGAGTGGTCTCGATCCAGCACTCCTACGACCCCAATGCAACACCTGTATCACCTAGGGACCACACCACGGTTGGCTTCAAAGTCAGCGCCGTGTGGAAGGGCGCCGTGCACGAGAGCATGTACATCACCACACCCCCCACTGGCGGCAGTTGCGGGTTCACCTTTGCCGAGGGCGAAGAGTACATCGTCTATGCCTACCACGGCGGCTATGGCGATGGCGGCTACACCACCGGCGTATGCAGCCGGACTGCCCTCCTCAGCCAAGCGCAAGCCGACATCGACGCACTCGGAGAGGGACACGCTCCCCGAGTCGGGACGGGCGGGCCAAGACCCGTGAAACCACACGACACGACGCGGGGAGGAGCTGAAGTCACTTTCACCTTCGATTTCGAGAGCGGTGTTGAGGGGTGGATCGTTGGATTTGCAGATCTACCCGTGGACTTCGACCAATCGGTCTTCGAGTTAGACCACGGACATCGCTCGCTTCCCGATGATCTGGGTGGGAGCGGCATCTACGTCCAAGGGCATAATCGCAGTGACGATCTCTTCATGTTCTTGAAGCGATACGTTGGCGGACTGAGGCCGAACACGTCCTATGTGGTCTCAGTATCCACAGACCTGGCGACCAACGTCTCGCCGGGTCTAGTAGGTATCGGGGGCTCACCCGGAGAGAGCGTCTTCGTGAAGGCTGGAGCGTCTACCATCGAACCCGCGGCACAGGAGGGGGACAACCGGCACCTGAGGATGAATATCGACAAGGGCAACCAGGCACAAGGAGGCGAATCCATGCTCGTCCTGGGCGATGTAGCTCACCGTGATGCGCAGGGAGGGAAGTATCGAATCAAGACGCTGGACAACGGCAATCTGCCCCTGATAGTGGACACGGACAACGAGGGTGGGGTCTGGCTGATCGTTGGCACAGACTCCGGTTTCGAGGGACTGAGCACTCTCTACTACTCACGCATCGACTACGCCCTGAGCGCAGTGGGGCTCCCAGCCACCGGCGGTCACCCACTGCCAACTTGGACAGCAGGCGGAGTCATTGGAATCGGCGTCATCGCAACGGTACTGGGTCTCAGCCTGATTGCCCATGGTCGGCGACTCAGCCGACGTGGAACCGAGCAATTCAGCGTCGTGCCCTAGGCCCTCAACCGGGTATCGTGCTGCCGCTGGGCATGGGGATGTTGGTGGGCCACGTAGGACGATAGGTAGTTCCACCTTCGAAATCTGGCCGGGCAACCCGTAGGCTTCGGAGGCCTGCCGTCGTACCGAAGCTCGTGCTGCCCGCGGCTATGGCCACCTCCGCCTCGCGGAGCTTGTTGATCACCTGTTCCGGCGGCTCGTCGTCATGTTGGTGTTGGCCATCGCTGGGTTCAGCGCACTCGCATTCAGCAGGGCATTGCTCAACGTAGCGCTCGGTCTTGAAGGCAGTCTGTGGTCGGGCCCGTGGTCATATCGTCTGACCTACATCGCGGTAATTCCTCCCATCCACACGGTGACGCTGGTCTTGGTCGGTGCTCTGTTTGGAAAGAAGGACTACTTCACGCATCGGGCGATGCGCATGTGGGCACGACTCATACCGCCAGCTCTACGCGGCTAACTCGATACTGTCCCGCAGAGCAGCAAACACCCATGACCTGCCTCCAGCCTTGGAGCACCCGTTATGTCGGACCGGCAGGACTACTGCAACCGCCATGCCAACTGACTAACGTCAACCAAACCCCACAGGCTGACAACGGCGATCGCGAGGCGCACCGCGATGGGTGCTACTGGCGAAACCGGGTCAAGCAAGCGTAAGCAGTACCGCGGGCAGGTCTACCCGTGCAAGTCGGCCGTCGCGGCGGCCAAGAAAACCCTTCCGAAGCCCAACGGACGCAGCAGCGCCTCGCCGCCTACGGCGGAGGCGCTGCTAGTCTTCCGAAGTGAGGTCGCCTTGGCCCCGGTACATCCCTAGCCCGATGATGATGAAGCAGAGTGAACCGAAGGCGAGAATGCCGTTGTCGCTCGTGAGGAGCACTTCGGGATCGATGCCGGGGACGTGCTGAAGGATCAGGAAGTTGATGCCCCCTAGCACTCCCACGAGGACGAGGCCGTAGGAAGCCAGTTTGAATATGCTCATCGACCCGAAACGGGAGGAAAGGCCGATGCCGACGAGTATGGATGCGATGGGGTAGACGGTCACCAGCGCTATGATGATCCCGGCCATCGGCGCATAGACGCTGAGGGCAAGGTCAGTGAAGTACGCCTGGTCGGCGCCGGACTGCATGCTGCGCTGCATCAGGTGGATGCTGAAGTGCCTCATGCCCATCGCAACGGCGTAGAGGGCCCACCCGAACAGGCTCGCGAAAACGCCTAGCCGTAGGAGCGCACCGCCCATCCCCGTCTGTCGAGGCAACCGGAGCCAGGTCAGGGCGCAGTATGCGTAGAGGAACATCCCGATGATCGACAGCATGGACGCCAGATGTGCAAGGCTGGCATTGTCGCCCATCGACCCGAGGGCTGCGGGGAAGTCGGTCTGGTCCACCGGGTCCAGCAGTACGCCGCCGGGAAAGAGCAGCGATGCCAGGATCAAAAGGATAACTCCAACGATTAGGCCCAGCCCTCCGACCCTCGTGGCAGGTTGTGTGGCAGTCGATGCAGCCATGACAGCTCTCCTCAAGCGCGCAGTTTGGCTTGAGATTGTGCACTCTTCTCTGGCGTTTGCATAGATGCAACCGGCCCCCAAATGTTTGTGCCGCCCGCAATACTAGTCCGACTGGCATCGGACGACTTCCCATCTCGGAGCGATGCTCACCGTCGAGGGCGTTCCTCACAGTCGCATTCTGGGCCATGCCTAAGCGCAATGGCTTCATCAGACTGCCATTGAGGAGAACTCTGGCCAGGCCCCGCCGACCGATGCTCACCATCGAGAACCGGCCGGGAGGCGCCGCGATGGCTTCCTATCTATGCCCACTCACCCTTCAGGAAGCTGAGGACATGGGCGTTGTACTCCTCTGGCTGCTCAAAAGGCACCCAGTGGCCGCAGTGGAGCACAGTCAACCGGGAGTTGGGGATGTGGTTGAGCATGTTGATCCCAACCTCAAAGGGGCAGATCATGTCGTACCGCCCCCAGACAATGAGGGTGGGCGCCGTGATGTTGACGATGTCAGGCCCATGGTCGTAGTACGTGCTGGTAGAGTTTTGACGCGCTTCTGCCAGGTCGGGTCGGCCAGTGTGCATCTCGTAGAGGTACTCCACCAGTTCGTCGGTAATGAGCTTCACGTTGTCGATATAGTCGCCAAGGGCCAGCCGGATCGTGTCGGGGGTTTGAGTTTCAGGTGCGGCGAGACCTGAGAGCTCAGCCATCCTCTGCCGCCTTCGGCCGCTGTTGCCGTGAGGCGCCATGAGGTAGGTGTCACCACCGGTAACGATGTGGCAGGTGCCGCATACGAGCTTGTTGACCCGCTCCGGGTAGTGAGCGGCGAAGACCATGGCCGTTTGCCCGCCCTGAGAGTTGCCCAAGATGTGGGCCTTACCGATACCGAGGGCGTCCATGAGGGCGAGCGCTGTTCTGGCTTGAAAGTTATGCACTGGCTCGTTATAGGCGAGAGGGCCGCTCTTGGCGAAGTTGGGCATGTCCATCGCGATGCACCGGAAGTGCTGGGACAGCGCAGGTAAGACCTTATGGAAGGTGATCCAAGCCGTAACGCCACCGGGGCCCACCGAGTGGAGCATGATCATGGGTGGACCCTCCCCGACGTCGTGGTAGTGGATTCTCATACCTCCTGCCTCCACCCAATGGCTGGTGCCCTCTTCGGTTAGTTGCGCTTCGCTAGCCATACCACCCTCCTTCGAACGATTGACGTCTAGATGGGTCTTGCCCGACTGACTTTCCCCAGCGTTTGTACCATCCGCTACGTTGGACGGCAAGATCGGGAACGTAGTCGGGAGGCAGGTGACATTTACGGGAGATGGAGCGAGGCCATATGAGATGGGCGTTCTGAGGGGCAGGGCAGGGCCATCAGAAGGACATATTGAGGGTGCGTTCAAGGTTGCCCAGGTACTCGGCAAAGGCCCGGCGGCCCTTGGGCGTGGCCTCGACCCAAGTGCGGGGTCTTGTTTCAACGAACTCCTTCGCGGTGTTGACATACCCCGCATCTTCCAGCTTGCGCAGGTGGATCGTGAGGTTGCCTCCGGTCAGGCCCAATGCCCTTTGGATGAAGCCGAAGGCCACGCGATCCGAAGCCGACTGGGAAATCAACAGCGTCATGACGCGCAGCCGCGTGGACTGATGAATCGTCTCGTTCAGAACGGCCATTTCCTCCTTCATGCCACATTGCTCTTGCGAGCCCACACCCATGCGGCGGCCACAATGGCAAGGATGAGCACGGCTGACACCAACGGCGCGACGTCGCTGGCGAAGTGAATGGGCAGGTAGTAGGAGGCGGCGATACCGAGACCCACCAGGGCAACGGCAGGGTGGTGCAGGATGCCGAACAGGATGTATCCCAACGCAACTATGCCGATTGCGACTCCCGCGATGGCGATAGGATCGGTGTCGGCGGCCGTCCACAAGCCGGATGCTGCGGGGATGACGAAAGCGGCCGAAACGACTGACATCCAGTATCCAAAGACACGGACACCTGCTGCCGTCGCAGAGGGGCCGCTTGCGTTCTGCTTGCTCGCGCGGTAGCCGATGGCCATGCTCCCGGCCATGCCCGGGATCACCAGGCCGAACCACAGGGGTCCGGGATACCACGGGTAGTCCGTGGCGAACGCGGGCGCCCATGTCTCGATGGTGTACATCGAAAGATATCCCGCTGCCACGATCGCGCCCCATAGCAACATGATGTTGGTCCAACCCGCCATGTACATGGAGCTGTGGGATCTGCTCAACGTCGCATGAATGGACGTCCACCCCTGCTCTGGAGTAAGGGGCTGCCCTTCGATGTCTCGGTCTCGCATGCTAGGCCTCCAGTGGCATAAAGTAGTTTGTAATATAAACCTAAAGGATACACTTGTCAATGACTTGCACCTGACGGCTGTACCACGGGAGAAATTGGACCGAGGGGCGCTGCGGCGCTTCCCGTGGATAGGCCGTGGCGATGGAGGGTATCGCGCTCGGCAGCTACTCTGGCGATCCCTGGGAGTAGCGCGTAGTTGATGGGAGCCGCTGCAGGCCCACCTACTACCGCATAGAACCGCACGGTTCGCTGGGCTGAAGGCCCCAGCGGCCCGCCTACCTAGAGACCGCGTTCCCAGCCTTGCGGGTCCAGCATATCGGCGGTACACACGCACGGTAGTGTCTGAGTTCGAATCGGAGCGTTGCATCGACCGTGGAGGAGAAATGTATAGCAAGCAGGCATACATCTACGACGCAATCTACTCGCATCAGGACTATGCCGGCCAGGCTCACCGGGTGCACCAGCTCATTCAGTCCAAGAAACGCAGCCCGGGCAACCGTCTGCTCGACGTTGCGTGCGGTACGGGACTGCACCTTGAGCACTGGCAGGGAGACTACGAGGTCGCGGGGCTCGATATCAGCGGAGAGATGCTCACCGTGGCGCGGGAGCGCTTGCCCAACGTGCCGCTGCACGCTGCCGATATGGCTGACTTTCGCCTCGGCACGCGCTTCGACGCCATTACGTGTCTCTTCAGTTCCATTGGCCACCTGCTCAGCGAAGACCTGCTGAGGCAGGCGATCGCAACCATGGCGGGCCATCTCGAGCCCGGTGGCGTGATGGTCGTCGAGGGATGGCTGACGCCGGATGCATGGATCGAAGGTTATCTGCACCTTGATCAAGTGGACCTGCCCAGCCTCAAGATCGCCCGGATGGGCCTCAGCCAGTCGGAAGGCCACGTCAGCATCCTCGAAATGCACCACCTCGTTGGGACGCCCGAAGGCGTGGAGTACTTCATTGAACCCCTGCACGCCAGCATGTTCACCGTTCAGCAGTACGTCGAGTCCTTCCGGGCTGCCGGTCTTGATGTCGAACACGATCCCGAGGGCCTCCGGGGGCGCGGCCTCTACGTTGCCACCAAACCCTTGGCCTAGCGCTGCCTGGGAGGGTGCGGTCGGCGCGGCCCTCTCGCATATGCGTCCACCCGGTTCCCGGCGGTCCCCGAAGGTCAAACGGAGGCGCTACCGGGAGCCCCGTGTGCTTGACTGAGTGGGGTGGATACTGTAGGGTGGCCATTCCCCTCTTACGGGGGAGCACGGCACCTTAACAAGTGAAGAGTGGAAGGAAGGCGCCCCGTCCCTTCATCAGGGGCGGAACCATTTGAATCCGCCTCAGACGAGCCCTCATTAGGGAGGGCTCAATTGTCTGAGAGTTTGATCCTGGCTCAGGACGAACGCTGGCGGCGCGCTTAATGCATGCAAGTCGAACGCGCGAACCCGGGCTTGCCTGGGCGAGCGAGTGGCGGACGGCTGAGTAACGCGTAAGCAACCTACCTACTGGTGGGGAACAACCCGGAGAAATCCGGGCTAATACCGCATGTGACCCTCTCGCCTAGGCGGGGGGATGAAAGCCTTCGGGTGCCAGTAGATGGGCTTGCGTCCCATCAGGTAGTTGGCGGGGTAACGGCCCACCAAGCCGACGACGGGTAGCCGGTGTGAGAGCATGACCGGCCAGAGGGGGACTGAGACACGGCCCCCACTCCTACGGGAGGCAGCAGCAGGGAATCTTGCGCAATGGGCGAAAGCCTGACGCAGCGACGCCGCGTGAGGGAAGAAGGCCTGCGGGTTGTAAACCTCTTTTCGGGGGGAAGAAGTTCTGACGGTACCCTCGGAATAAGCCTCGGCTAACTACGTGCCAGCAGCCGCGGTAATACGTAGGAGGCGAGCGTTGTCCGGATTCACTGGGCGTAAAGGGAGCGCAGGCGGCCGGGTCCGTCGGCGGTGCAAGCTCCAGGCTCAACTTGGAGAGGTCCGCCGATACCACTCGGCTTGAGGGCGGTAGAGGAGCACGGAATTCCTGGTGTAGTGGTGAAATGCGTAGATATCAGGAGGAACACCCGAGGCGAAAGCGGTGCTCTGGGCCGGCCCTGACGTTCAGGCTCGAAAGCGTGGGGAGCAAACCGGATTAGATACCCGGGTAGTCCACGCCCTAAACAATGGATGCTGGGTATAGCGGGTATCGACCCCTGCTGTGCCGAAGCTCACGCGTTAAGCATCCCGCCTGGGAACTACGGCCGCAAGGCTAAAACTCAAAGGAATTGACGGGGGCCCGCACAAGCAGCGGAGCGTGTGGTTTAATTCGATGCAAAGCGAAGAACCTTACCAGGGCTTGACATGTCGGTGGTATCCCGCCCGAAAGGATGGGAGACCCTTCGGGGAGCCGTCACAGATGCTGCATGGCTGTCGTCAGCTCGTGCCGTGAGGTGTTGGGTTAAGTCCCGCAACGAGCGCAACCCTCGTCGCTAGTTGTTTTCTCTAGCGAGACTGCTTCGTAATTCGGAGAGGAAGGTGGGGATGACGTCAAGTCATCATGGCTCTTACGCCCTGGGCGACACACACGCTACAATGGGAAGGACAACGGGCAGCGACACCGCGAGGTGGAGCGAATCCCTTAAACCTTCCCCCAGTTGGGATTGCAGGCTGCAACTCGCCTGCATGAACTCGGAGTTGCTAGTAACCGCAGATCAGCCCTACTGCGGTGAATACGTTCCCGGGCCTTGTACACACCGCCCGTCACGTCATGGAAGCTGGTAACGCCTGAAGTCGCACAGCTAACCGCAAGGAGGCCTGCGCCGAGGGCGGGACTAGTGACTGGGACGAAGTCGTAACAAGGTAGCTGTACCGGAAGGTGCGGCTGGATCACCTCCTTTCTAGGGAGTCCCTTTCTGGGAATCCTAGGTCGTACCGCCACGCGGGATCCGCCACCACGGCCGATGGTCGAGCCTAGCTCTCTCGGCGCCGGTGGGGCGGTTCTATCCCCCGATATGCATCGGGGCCTGGCGGCAACTGCGTTCTTCCTTCCACTCTTCACTTCGCTAAGGCGCCGAAAAGGGGGCGGTTCGCACGACCGCCCCCTCTCTTGCATGCCGCGCCCTTCAGCCGCCGCTGCGCGCCCACCCCTCCGTAAGGAGTGCGCGGCGACGTGCACGCCCCCTGCCACGGGCGCAGATCCGAACACGCGCTCTGGTAACCTACAGCGTAGGACTTGGAGGAGCACTTCCGTGAGTAGCCTCGCGCGTCAGATCGTAGCAGCGGCGGTCCTACTTCTAGCGACGCTGGCCGTTGGCTGCTCGAGCGCGGAGGAGCCGGCGGGGCCGGTGCCGAGCGGCCCGACGCCCCAACCCGAGCAAACCGCTGCGGCGACGCCGACGCCCGCAGTAGCAACGCCGACGGAGCCTGCGGCCGCGTACGACTCTTCCGAGAACATGTACCGGCTCTTCTCGGGCCGCGGCCACGACCTCGAGGAGTCGCGCGAAGCCCTCGCGCTCGCCGTCGCCAACAGCGACAGGTCGCTGGTCCCGGTGATGATCGAGATGCTGCGCTTCTTCGGCGACTACGACCTCGTGATGGGGGCCAACGCCGCGCTCACGGCGATAACGGGCGAGGAGATACAGGGCTTCTCGGGCGGCTGGAGCGAGTGGACGGAGTGGCTCGGCAAGAACGCCGATGCGCACCAGCCGCCCGACGGCTACGTGGAGTGGAAGGCGGCGCTGATGAGCCTCATCGACCCTCGATTCGGTGAGTTCCTGGCGCCGGCCGCGGAGGGGTCGCGCATCAACGTCGCCGAGATTGCTTGGGGAGGCGTCATCCCCGACGGCATCCCCGACCTCCAATTCGCGCCGGTGGTTGCGCCGGACGAGCAGGAATACCTCGAGCCGAGCGACCGCGTCTTCGGCGTCTCCATCAACGGGGAGCACCGGGCGTACCCGCTGCGCATCGTGAACGCCCATGAGATGGCCAACGACCTGCTGGGGGGTGAGCAGATCGCCCTCGCCTACTGAACGCTCTGCGGTACCGGAATCGTGTATTCCGCAAAGATCAACGGGGAGCCAACCACTTTCGGGACGTCGGGCTTCCTCTACCGCAGCAACAAGGTCATGTACGACCGGCTGACCAACTCGCTCTGGAACCAGCTCACGGGCGAGCCCGTCATCGGGCCGTTGTGGGACTCGGGGATCAGGCTCGACTTCTTCCCCGTCGAACTCACGACGTGGGAGGCGTGGCTGGAGATGCATCCGGACACGACTGTTCTTGACAACGACACGGGTGAGTATGCCCCCTTCTTTTACGCCCCCGAGGGCGACCCGCAGGCCATCTACTACGAGTACTTCAACTCACCTCTCACGATGTTCCCCGTGCCGGATAGGGACGAGCGTCTCAGGACGAAGGACATCGTGCTGGGCGTTCGGCTGAACGATGCCGCCAAGGCCTACTCGTCCGCAGCGCTGCGGGAGCACCGCGTCGTCAACGACATGGTTGGCGGCGAGCAGATCGTGGTGCTGGGGGCGTCCGCAAGCGAGGGCGCGCGTGCGTACTACCGCGACGGCCGCTCGTTCGCGTTGCCCCCGGCCGGAGGCGATGCGTCCGCAGGCATCCCTGGCACCCTCGTGGACGCCGCCGCCGGGACGTGGCAGGTGACCGAGGACTACCTCGTCAGCGCCGCCGACGCATCGGTACGGCTTGCACGCATCCCCACGCACATGTCGTTCTGGTTCGGCTGGTACCAGTTCCACCCCGCCACGGAGCTGTACACGGGGCCGTAAGCGGATGAGGTCGGCGGGTGCAGTGCATCGCGCCCGCGCCCGCCCGGATGCGCCCGCAGAAAACCGCCCACGCGGCGAATGCCCTCATGCCCGGTCGGCTCGCGCACGTCCATGCGCTGTTGGGGAGCTACTGCCCGCTTGACGTTAGCTTCAGCGGCCTGAGTTCGCCCGCGGCCCTGGTCAGGGCGGCGCCGTACAGGAAGATCATCCCGGCGACGAACGCCCACATGAGCACGACGACGAAGGAGGCGATGGGCCCGTAGACCGCGTTCCGCTGGCTGGCGAGGCCCGTGAACCAGAAGAACGCGTGCTTGCCTATCTCGAAGATCACGATAGCCGTCAGTGCGCCGAACGCAGCATCCGGCCACCGGACCCGGACGGTCGGCATGCGCAAGTATGCAGCCGCGAAGACGCCGACCGTGAAGACCGCCGGCAGCATCGTGGTGGTGATGCCCAATACCAGGAGGAGCGCGGATGAGACGAACACGGTCGATTGGGAGATGCCCTCGCTGAAGTTGATGGCCACCTGGAGAGAGGCCGTCATCGCTATGGACATGAGGAACAGGAGGACGACGAGCGTCGTGACGATCAGCTGGGTGAAGGTCACCTGCAGCGTCCTCGGCGCAGGCGTTTCGAATACCCTGTTCACGGCCCTGGTCGCGGCCAAGACGAGTCCGTTGGCCCCCATGATCAGACCCACAAGCGCTACCAGCCCGACGGCCAGCGAGCCATGGAGCAGGTTATCGACGGCATCGCGTATCACGACCTGCTGGGCGGGGAAGTAGTAGCCCAACGTGGAAATGAGCAACTCTCTGATGGTCTCCGGCTCGCCCAAGAGGGCAACCGCCATGATGGACAGCGCGACGATGGGCAGGAACGAGAGGATGACGAAGTAGGCCAACGAGGCGGCAAGGTCGATGCCTCCAACGCTGAGCAGGATTTGCACGCCCCTGACGAAGGCCGCGCCGCGCCACGCAGCAGGCCCTCGGGGTAGCTCGGCCGTCAAGCGCTCGACGAATTCGGAGCGCCGCTTCTGTAGGTCTGCAGGGACGGCGAAGCCCGGCTGAAGGATCCTGATCAGCACCGACTGGCGCACGCTCTCACCGTGCGCACGGCTGACCTGATACGCAGCCGCCACGGCGCCGCTCGCGGCCGCGGCCGCCATGTCTTCGGCCCGAAGGCCGGTCCCGCGGATTCCCTGAAGGGCGGTCACAACCGCGCTCACGGCGATTGTCGTGACCTTCACGATGTTCCGTTCAGCGCTGGCGGCGCGAGCGATGAGCGTCGACGCCGCTTCGTACGTCGCATTGGCCAGATCGGCGTCCGTATCAGCGACGCCGGCGATCACCCCTCCCGTCACGCCCTCCGCGACCTCACGCAGGTCCCCTCCCGCACTTGCGACGGTGTCGACGGCGCCCGCCACCACCGCCGACGTGGCCTGGGTGATGTCCAGCCCCGCACGTGCGGCGCCCATGATTGCGCCTTCGACCGCGTCGCGGCCGACCTCGCCAACTTCGGTCCTTATCCTGCCCGACCCTCGGATAGCGCCGATGACCACGTCCCTGAGGGTGGGGGTGGTGACGGTCGCCACCTCGCCGGTGCCTTCGAGGACGCCGACGACGGCGTCTCTGACGAAGACACCCTCCTTTCCACAGACCTCCCCCACAGCCTGGACGGTGCCTTCCACCGCCTCCCTGGCACGGCTGCCTGCGCCTCTGTCAGCCCGGTGGCTACCGCGCCCCGCCCGCTGCGCCGCCGCGCGCACCAGCTTCGCCGTAACCGGGATGCCCGCACCGTCATCCCCGGCAAGGGTCTCCTTGACCCGACGGGCAACGCTTTCAGTGGGAGTGAAAGGCCGATTCACGAGTGTTTTCCTACAGTAGGGGGCGTCCTTTGACCCCGGTCAATTGTACCTGTTTGGAGCACGGGCCGCGTGACGTTCTGCCTTGGCCACAGCGGATCCAGTGCACGCGGGTGGGCCGGTTTCGCCGGTGCCGCCATCACACATGCACGACGGCGGGATGTGGCGCGCAGGCCGTCCGAGCGGTGCTGCTCAGCGGATACCGATCGAATAGAGGAACTCCCGCAGGACGCCGACGCTCTCCTCCGGCTGCTCGATGGGCAGAAAGTGCGTCGTGTCGGGCAGGAAGTCGTAGTGCACGACGGTTACGTCGCTGAGGTCGAGCGTCGGCAAGTAGGAGTACGGCACCGTGGGGTCGGCTCCAATGACCTTGAGTGGGCACCGCATCACCTCGAAGTCCACGGCAAGGCAGAAGATGCGCGCGTAGTCGATGATCTGCGCCTCGTACTCCGGCGGGCACCTGAGCTCATAGCCTTCGCCATCTGCGCTCTCGCGCAACGTCGTCCTGGCCATCAACTCGTGCGCCCCCGGCACCATGTGCTGGAAGGCGGGCACGTAGGGCAGGATGTCCGAAAACTCCTTGGGCGAACGAAACCTCGCCGTACGTCGGCGGGCCAAGGCCGCGGTCCGCATTGACGCCGCGTCAAACTCCTCGTCGGTAACGTTGGGCTTGCGCAGCGGCGGATCGAACATGACCAGGCCTGCATAGGTGCTGCCCATGGTGGGCGAGAGGAGAGCGACCAAGGACGACACGGAGTGGTACACACCGACCTTGGGCTTTTCGCCGAAGCGCTTGTCGATGGCTTCCATGATGCGGTCATGGTCGTCGATCAGCGTGGGCACGTTATGCCGTTCGAGGTCGGTCAACGCATTCCAGCCGTGGTTGCGGAGGTCGTAGACAACCAGGTCGAAATCGCCGGCAAGCAATGACCAGAAGGGGTAGAAGAGGTCGATCGCCAGGCCGTTGCCGTGGCTCAGGACAAGCCGTGGTCCGTCTGGATTGCCGTGCCGCCGCAGGCTGATCCGGGTATCGGCATCTACCTCAACCTCGTGCACTGAGATGGGGTCGGGAAGCTCCCAGACCGTTTCGGTGTTATCAGTCAATCTGCAAGGTCTTCCTTTTCGCCCGACTGGCGCCCTTGAGGCAGCTCGTAGGCTAGGGCGGCCGCGAACCGCTCGTCGCCGATATCCGCCAAGCTCCAGACGATGGAGGGGAGGTGGGGGAACCTGAACGTACCCGTTGCCTCGCCCCAACGCATCCTTGGAGGGATCTGGAACTGGGAGGGATCGGTCGAGAAACCGGTACCCAGCGCCTTGATCAAGGCTTCCTTGAATGTCCAGAGCCGGTAGAAGCGGTGCAGCCGTTCAGCTCCCGGTAGGGAGGCCAACTCGGCCTGCTCATCCCGCCCCATCACCTCCTCGATCAACAGGGCAAGGCTGCGCTTGGGGGCGCGTTCCTCGACGTCGACGCCGAGCCGGCGCGTTGCGCTCAGTGCAATCAGGCCGTGATTGCCGCTGTGGCTGACATTGAAGCTCACGGCAGACGCCACTCCCTGTATGAGAGCAAAGGGCTTTCCATGGCCGGAGGCACCGAACGACAACTGCTCATTCGTGCAGTCGAGCAGGCCACAGAGGATGGCGCGCAGTGCGGCCCTGCAGAGTGAGAAGCGGCGACGGGGCCCCGGCATGAAGTTCGGCCAGGAGGCTCGTTCCGCCTCGTCCAACCAGGCATACGCCTCGGCCTCGTGAGCAGGGCAGGGGGTCAGGTCGACGTGCACAACCGAAACGTCGCCCGTGTACGTGAATGGACACCACCAACCACCGGCGACCGACGCCGGCATCTCAGGAGAATCCGAGACATCCGTTGCCATGCCCCGCTTCGCTCTTCGGGGGCCGCTGGTCTCCTGCGGCCCTGGAGATTAGCCAGACCGCGAGTCTATGTAGGCCACCAACTCACCCAGCGACTGGTGCTTGGCGCAGTCCTCGGGTGTGAAGTTGAGGCCGAACTCATCGGCTACCACCTTGGTGAAGGCGACAAAGTCGACTGACGAGACACCTGAATCCCTCAGACTCAAGTTCAAGTCCAGCGGACGACCTGCGGGTCTGCCTTCGATCTCTAGGTTCTCATCCACCAGCTTTCGGATCCGTTCTTCGGTAGTTGCCAAGGGAACCCTCCTCGGGCAAGACAGGTTTCTTCTTGCACCCGAACCGCAGCCCACCATAGCATATCGTTGGTGGCCGTCAACTTGGCCTTTCTCACCGAATGCCTGCACCCGGAAGCGGTGGCGCACCGGCCTCAAATACGCGTGCGCGCAGGCGAGCGATTCCCTAGAGTACGGAAGTGAGCGTGCTTCCTCAGCGCCATCGGCCACGTGCTCCTAAACGCAAATTCACTACGAGTAAATGCACGTTCATGGCGAGGTCACTCCCGGCGCGGACGATCGGAGGCGGTAGCCCGCTCGCACTTGCTCGAGTCGGGCGGCTAGGCCTGGTTGCAGGCGGGGTTGCGGGGGTGAAATCAGTGAGGAGAGAAGGAGGTTGAACAGGGGCCGCCAGCCGGCGCCGATCGCATGGGGCGCGCGGCGTGCGGCGGACCGGCTCAGCGCAGGGCATAAGGGCCGGGCAAGGCCGGGTTGGCTCGCGGCCCTGCGGCCGGTTCAAACAGCCCTTGCAAGCACTGATAAGCGCGGTACATCGGCTTGGTAGGTAATACCAGTCAACCACAGCCCTAGCGCGCACTTGACATTTGCGGCGCATTAGGCGCAGCATGAGCACCATCCGCGCTTACTCGGTCTGCGCGGAATTTCAACCCGTTTGCAAAGATGACTGAGAGGTGATTCGATGCCCAGTTCGACACGACTAGTCGGTCCCGCGATAGGGCTAGTCATCCTGGCTATTGGCGTGCTCGCCATTATTGGCCTCCTTAGAATTACCTCTGCTCAAGACGCCGTTACCACCACCACGACGGGCGGCACCCCCACGGCGGTGTCACTGGCGCCCGCAGAGTCGTGGAGTTGCATACTCGACCAACCGACGCTCACTGCCCGCCTCACCAACGACGGAGGCGCAGTGGGGAACGGAAGGATCGAGTTCACGCTCAATCGGTTCCCCCAGGCTGTAGGAGACATCGTTGAGGTTGGAGGGAACGGCCAGTCCAAGAGGACCAACACCTTTGCAGTTGTGCAGACGAGCAGCGGCGGGGAAGCCACCGCGACGCTCGTCGCAACCCGCCCCGGTGACACCGATGTCACCGCCTTCGCACCCGGCGTCCAGGACGCCAGCACACACAAGGCGTTCGGCGTCGTGCACTGGGTAGATGGGTGCCCCGCCTTCCCGGCAGACGCCGAAAACCCGGTTGGCGAACCGCACCCGATGTCGGTGAGCGTCCTTCGCGTCTCCGACGGCAGCCCAGTGGAAGGGACCTCCGTCCGCTGGACGATCACCGACGACGGTCCGAACGCGCAGTTCGCAGGCGCGTCCGGAGACGGCAACTCGGTGACCGTCGCGACGGATGCGTCAGGCGAGTCGTCCGTCACCCTGCAGCAGGTGTCCGAAGACATCGGCACCAATGCAGTGCTCATCGAGGTACTGAGCGAAGACGGGGAGACCATGTTTGCCCACACGATGGTCAAGCAATGGACGTCCCCGATCCTTGAGGTGGCCGCGGCCGGACCCGCCACCGTTGGCCTGTTGAGTGAGGCGACCTACAACCTCACCGTTACCAACTCCGGCGACTCCAGCGCCACCAACACCATGCTCACAGTGGAGCTGGCGTCCGGCCTGCGCTTCGTCTCGGCGACGGGCGGCGGCGTCCTGGGCGGCACTGCCACTGCTCCGGAAGCGACATGGAGCCTCGGCACGCTCGATGAGGGCGAGTCGGTGACGGTCACGCTCACGGCCCAGGCCGAAGAGACAGGCCTGCAGACCAACATTGCCAACGTCACATCGGCTGAGGGCCTGAGCGACAGCGATTCGGCCGTGACCGTGGTCACACCGGGTGGCTTGGAGGTGACCAAGACCGGACCTGCCACGGCGCAGATCGGCAGCCAGGTCAGCTACAGCATTCGGGTGCTCGGCACCGGGACCGGTGCGAGCACGGGCGTCACGCTGGTCGACACGGTGCCCGGCGGCATGAGCTTCGTCTCCTCGAGTGTGCCGTCCACCGTGGCGGATAACCAGGTCACCCTGTCCCTGGGCACCCTCAACCCGACCGAGTCCACGACCGTGGAAATCGCCCTCCAGGCCGACGAGGCCGGCGAATGGACGAACGCCGTCAACGTAACGTCCGTGGAGGGCGCTCTCGCCAACGCCGAGGCGACGACCAAGGTCGTCGAGCCCACGCTGACCATTGCGAAGGCGGGCCCGGAGACTGCGGTGCTCAACGCCGAGTTCGACTACACCATCACGGTGACCAACGTCGGCGAAGGCGTGGCGACGAGCCCGGTGGTGACCGACACGCTGCCGGCGGGTCTTGAGTACGTCAGCAGCGAGCCCAGCGGCACGGCGAGCGGCTCCACCGTAACGTGGAACCTCGACGACATGGACGCGGATGCCACCGCGACCATCACGCTGCGGGTCAGGAGCGTGACTGCCGGCGAAGTGGAGAACACGGCCAGCGTGTCCTTCGGCGGAAGCGACTTCGAGCCGGAGGCGAGTGCGACCACCAACATCCTGGCGTCGGGCATCAGCCTCGTGAAGACCGGGCGCACGGCGATCTTCGTGGGTAGCCAGGCGACCTACACGCTGAAGGTCACCAACGATGGCGACGTGCCGCTGACCGGTGTGACGATTACTGAGAACATCCCGGACGGCCTGTCCTACGTCTCGTCCAGCCCGGCTGGCACGGTGTCTGCGGACGGCGACCAGGTGACCTGGAACATCGCTGGCGAGCTGGCGGTGGACGCCGAGGTCTCCGTCACGGTCACGCTGCAGTCCGACCGGGAGGGCACGGCGACCAACACCGCCTCCGTGACCAGCGCCGAGGGCGCCGCTGACCCGGCTGCCCTGACCATCACCAGCTTGCCGGCGCCGGCGCCAGCATCCAAATCACCGACTCGGTTGACCCGGTGGAGGAGGGTGAGCTGGTCTCCTTCACGGTGAGAGTGAGCAACCAGGGCAGGTCTGCCATGACCGGCGTCCAGGTGGTTGTGCCGATTCCGGCCGCGCTGTCGATCACCGCAGTGTCGGACGGCCAGGCGTCCATCAGTGCCGATGGCTCGACGGTGACCTTCGCGCTGAGCGGCTCGCTCCTCACCGGCCAGAGCTTCAGCTTCACCATCACGGCGAGGGCGAACGAGCTCCCGGCGGGTGAGATCCGCGTGGACACGGTCACGACGGCGACGCTGTCCTACGATCAGTTCTCGACGGATGTCAGCGCCGATCAGGGAACGACGGTGATTGGGCAGTAGCTGACGGGCTACTCCCGCGCTACTGGACGTGGTGAGCCGCCGGCAGGTTTCGATCCTGCCGGCGGCTCGGTTCATTCGGCCTGACCACGGGGGCATACCAGGTGGCCGGAGCCCGTGGGCTCCTGGTTGTGCGATGGAGGGTGCGAGGGCGGGTTTGCTAGGATGGGGCCCGCCGCGCGCGGACAACGCTGCGGGAGGAGGACGCCCACGCATGGCGCGATTGAAGGGAAGTCAGGCCCTGTTTCGGTCTCTTGAGGCGCAGGGCGTCGATGTGGTGTTCGGGCTTATCGGTGCGCACACCATGGAGATGTTCGACGCGCTCTACGACCTGCAGGACTCGATCCGGCTCATCACCACGCGGGACGAACGGGCGGCGGCACTGATGGCGGACGGCTATGGGCGGGCGACGGGGAGGCCGGGCGTGTGCCTGACCAGCACCGGGCCGGGCGCGGCGAACTCGGTAAGCGGGATGGGCGAGGCGCACTTTTCCTTTTCGCCGATGCTGAACATCACGAGCTCGGCTGAAGAGCACCTGTACGAGCGGGGGCTGGGCGCCAACCACGAGACGTCCGACCAGCTGGGGATGCTCGCGGCGGTGAGCCAGTGGAGCCGCCACGTGAGCGGCGCGGAGGAGATACCGGACGCGGTCTACGAGGCCTTCCGGCGGTTCGCGACGGAGCGACCGCAGCCAATCGCCCTCGAGGTTCCGGCGGACGTACAGGCACAGGAGGCGGACGTGGAGATTCCCGCGATGCGGGAGTTTTCGCGCCCGGAGGGGGACGACCGGGCCGTCGATCGGGCAGTCGAGTTGCTCGTGGCCGGCAAGCGGGTAGCAATCTGGGCAGGGACAGGCGTGGACAGAGCGGACGCGTCGGCGCAGTTGCTGTCGCTGGCGGAGACGCTGGGCGTTCCCGTGCTGACGACGCCTGGTGGTAAGGCGGCGATACCGTCGGACCACCCGTTGAACGTGGGGCCGCTGGGCGGGCCCGGGGGCATCACGAGCGCGGACTATCCGCTGAAGCAGTTCCTGAAGGGCATCGACACGCTGCTGGTGGTGGGGTCGAGTCTGCGCTATACGTCGACGAGGGCGCAGTCGCTCGAATTGCCAGCGACCCTCATCCACGCCGACATTAGCGGCGAGCCGATAGGGAAGAACTACGAGCCGACGGTGGCCATCGTCGGGGACGCGAAGCCGGTGCTGGCGAGGCTGGCGGACGGGGTGCGCGGCAAGGCGCTGGGGCTGGAGGCGGGGTTCGATGCGGAGGCGGCCCGTCTGAAGGATGAGGTGGCGGCCTACCTGTGGAATGCGTTGCCGAATGCGATGCGCACGTTCGCGGTGATACGAGAAGCCGTGGGTCGGGATGCGCTGTTCACGGGGGACGCGTCCATCGGGGCGGTGCGCGCGAACGTGTGCCTGCCCATCTATGAGGCACGGTCGTACCTGCCGCCCGTCTGGGGTGGGCTGGGATTCGCGTTTCCGGCGTCGATGGGCGCCAAGGCCGGAGTTCCGCACCGCGCGGCGGTGTGCGTGACGGGCGACGGCGGCTTTCAGTTCAACGCGCAGGAGCTGGGGACGTGCGTACAGTACGGGCTGAACCCTATCGTGCTGGTGTTCAGCGACAACGCGTGGGGGTCAACGCGGATGCGGCAGCGGGCCGGGTACGCAGAGCGCTACATCGGCACCGAGCTGCTCAACCCGGACTTCGTGAAGCTGGCGGAGGCCTTTGGCGGCAATGGGACGCGGGTGACGAGGTTGGACGAGTTGGGGCCTGCGCTGGAGGCGGCGCTGGCGTCTCCGACGGTGACGCTCATCGACGTGGCGACGCCGGACGGGTTCGACAGCTTCGCGTAGCAGCCGCGATGAGCGCTGCGGCGCGCCGAGCGCCGCACGGCGTACTACAATACCGAGCGCCCCGATGCTCGCCGCGTGGGCATGAGGCGTGGCACGACGGGGCGGGCCGCTCCAAGGCGGCACTACTGACCGGGCGTTGCGAGGCTGGAGGCGGCCCATCACGCCTTCTCCCGCGGGGGTGAGGTCATGCCGCAAGCCGAATTCGGTGTGCAGTACAACGGCGTATCCATGGCAGCCTCCATCGGGCCGCTGGAGTTTGCGCGGCGCATGGAGGCGCTGGGGTTCCGCTCCTACTTCGTGCCGGAACTGGAGACGCTTCCAACACTCGACCCGTTCATTTTGCTCGCGGCCGTCGCACAGCATACGGAGCGCTTGCGGCTGGGGACGGGCGTCGCGGTGCTCCCGTTCAAGTCGCCGTACCAGATGGCCAAGATCGCGACATCCATCGACGTGCTCTCCGGCGGACGGATGGTGCTCGGCCTAGGCTCTGGGGGCGTGTTCAACAACGACTTCTCCGTCGAGGGCGTTCGCTCTGAGGAGCGTCGCGCCATCACCGATGAGCGGCTCGAGCTAGTGCGCCGCCTGCTGTCCGAGGAGCGGGTAACGCACAGCGGCGCGTACCATCAGATGGAGGAGACGGCGCTCGAGCCGCGCTCCGTCCAGCAACCACACCTGCCCATCTGGACGGGCGCGATGTGGAACGGGCATTTCTCCAGGCGGGCGCTGGAGCGCACGTCCAGATGGGCCGACGGCTTCCACCCGCATGGCATGACGCCCCGGGGCTATGCGGAGGGAAAGGCGGCGATCGAGGAGATGGCAGCGGCGCTGGGACGCGACCCCTCACGGTTGGAGTGGTCGTGCAACATGTACATCTGCATGGGGCGGAGCAGGGACGAGGCCATGGAAGAGGTCCGGCGCTCGATGCGCCAGCGCTTTGGGGACGACGCATGGGAGTTGGATCCGGACACGCTGCTGCTGGGCACGCCGGCCGACTGCATAGAGCGCATCGAGGCGTTTGTGGAGGCGGGCGTGGGCCACTTCGTCATCAACGCGATGTGCGGGCCGAATTCCTTGCTCGGCACCTACGAGGGGTTCGCGAGCGAGGTGATGGGGCGCTTTTCGTAGATGCCGCATCACCTGAGGGGCGAGCCTCGGGTTGAGGGAGGCTGCCACCTCTCCTGGGAGCGTTTTGCAAGGATGGCACGCTTCCCCACCCACACCACAAGGCCAGGAGCGTGCCACGGGTGGCCCGCGCTTGGTTGTGCGATCCCGCCCAGAGCCAGGCGGCCCAGCGGCGGCTGAACTCCTGAGCGATGCCTCAGGCGGGCGCAGTCAGCGCAGACCGAAGGGCGTTGTGTCGTACGAGGCAGCCCGAGCGAATTGCTTTAGGACCGCTTCGTGCGGTGGTGTCACGAGCGTTTTCGTGAGCCCCGAGACCGGCGCCGCCCCTCTCACACCGCCGAGCGCGAGCCCCGCACCTGCACGGTCACGATATCCAACCCGTGGTACTTCTGGTGCCGTATGGACGATGCGTGGTGCCGCAGCAGGCGGAGCGACAACTCGCCTTCCTCCAAACCCTCGCTCTCCTCGCTCAGGTACGCCAGCCGGTCTTCCAGGTTCTCTTCATCGAAGACGGCCATGAACTCCATCTCAACCAGGCCTGCCTCGGGACGCGCAGTGACAACCAGGCGGGCCGCTCCTGCGGCCGGTTGCCTCTCATCCCCTTGGACTAGGCTCATGAGCGTCTCCTCCGCCGCGGAACGCAGGCGCCCGCACGAGGCCTCGTTCCAGCCGAGCCTGGCTGCGAGCTCACCGACGAACGTGTCGATTTCGGGTAGAGATGCCGCATCCAGCTTGACCTGTAGGCGGCCTCCACGCCGTGGGCTGGTCAGGTTCAAGAAGACGGTCATCAGGATGGCGGTCAGGGCGCCGATGAGGGTGCCGTTGTCGAGTAGCCCTCCCCACGTGCTGCCCAGCAGGTCCGCGAAGATGCTCTGGTTCTCTAGACCGGCGCCTAGCGAGAATGCGATTGCCACCACCAGGGCCTTCTGGGCATCGAGGCCCGCCTGCACGACCGTCCGGATACCCTCCACGAAGACTAGGCCGATGGCCATCAGGATGTAGGCGCCCATCACGGGGGTGGGAATCGTGAGGAGGATCGCCGGCAGTTTCGGGAAGAGGGCCAGGGTCACCAGGACTGCCCCGATGACATACCCCACGCGGCGCGCGGCGACACCGGTCAAATTGGCGAGCGAAACGCTGGTCGAGGAGTACACGGTGGTCGGTGGCGTTCCGGCCACGCCGGAGAGCAGAATGCCAAGCCAGTTCGTCTTGAGCGAGCTCTGCACCAGGCGAAAGTCAGTCACGCGGGGCCTGCGCCGCGAGGCCTGTTGAATCGCGACGCTGTCGCCAATGTTCTTGATGCCGCCCACGAGCATCACGACAACGAAGACCGGAAGCAGTGCCCAGAAACTGGCACCGGGCGTCAGGTCGAACCCGGGGAAGCCGGCCGTGGCAATGCCGACCCAGGGCGCGTCGACCACCCGCTGTAGGTCGTATGCTCCAAACAGTGCGGCCGCTGCGCAGCCGACTCCGATCCCGATGAGCGGCGACCAGAGCCGCCATGCCCCCGAAACCCGCAGCGCAAGCCCCGTGGCGACGGCCAGCGTGAGCGCGGCGACGATCGGGCCCGAAGCCTCGGGCGCGCCTTCAGGCACCTCCTGCACCCTGTCGAGCGCGATGGGCAGGATGGTAACGGCGATCAGCATCAGCACCGTACCGGAAACCGCCGGCGTGATGATCCGGCGCAGCAGCGGGAGCCAGACGGCCAGCGCGAGGTACGCGAGCGAGGCGACGGCGATCAGGCTCGCCAGCAGAGGCGGTCCGCCTTCAGTCAACGCCAGAACGGAAGCCGCCACGAAGTTGGGTGTCGTGCCCATGATGAGCACGTGTCCGGCTCCAAGGCGCCAGATCCGGCTAGCCTGGAGCGCGGTGAGGCTGCCGGCGATGACCAGCGCCGCGAAGACCGCCCACGAGAGGTAGCTCTCGCCCTGACCACTCGCCTTGGCGGTGACCGCCACGATCAATACCAGTGGCGCGAGGCCGAATATGACGCCCTGGAGGCCAACCCCCATGCAGACCAAGGGTGGGCAGGAATCGTCTGCCTCGTAGCGAAGGCCTTCGTTCACCCGCGATAACCCCCAACTTCCCGCAGCTAGGCCCGGGAACGCACCCCATTGTGGGTGCTGCCCGCTATGTTAGTCCGGCGGGACTCGGAGCGCCCCACATCTTTGCACCATCTGGAGTGCGAGCGCGCCCACTTCATTCTCATCTGTTCCCTCGGCGACTGTTGTACGCTAGGCATTCGCCATGCACTCCTTCTGATCGCCGTGGATTCTGGAGCTCAGGGATGTACTTCGACTGGCGGCTGTTCGAGCTGACTCGCGGCGTACGGCTGCGCATTGTCTTCGCAGCCGCCTTGGGTTTGGTCGCAGTCGGCGCCGGCGTGGCACGGCTGGCCATTGCCGGCGTGGTGATATTTAGAGTCCTAGCCGGGCAAGCGAGCTTCTCAGCGCTGGCGCTGCCACTCGGGGCGATTGCGGCCCTGATCGTCGCGCGCAGCCTCTTCCTCTACTGGCAGAATGCGGTGAGCCACCACACCGCGAACATCGTCAAGGTCAGACTGCGCCGCGACGCATACGAGCACGCTGTTCAGCTGGGCCCTGGCTACTTCGACAGGAACAGGACAGGCGATGTGGTTCTCACGCTGGTCGAAGGTGTCGAGAAGCTCGAGACCTTCTTCGGCCAGTACCTGTCACAGATCATCGTCTCGACCCTCGCTCCGCTGGCTGTGTTCGCCTACATGGTGACGCTCGATATCGTCATCGCAGCCGTCTTTCTCGCGTTTGCCCTGCTCACGCTTGCCGTGCCCACGATGTTCCAGCGGTGGAACCGGGTCAGCAGCTTTGCTCATCGCAGGGCATACGCAGATCTCGGCTCAGACTTCTTGGACAGCGTGCAGGGCCTGGCGACGCTCAAGGCGTTCGGCCAAAGCAAGAGCCGCGGCCGGGTGCTCGGTGAGCGCGCCCTGCACCTCTACCGGAGCACGATGGGGGTCGTCGCTGCCAACGGGGCCACGAGCACCGCGTCCATCTTCTGCATGGCCATGGGGGCAGCGGTCGCGCTGGCCGTGGGGGCTGTCCGAGTCAGCAATGGAGAGATGGAACTACGCCCGTTGCTGATCGTGCTGATGCTCGGGATCGAGGTATTCAGGCCGCTACGCGAGCTGACCAACCTCTACCACCAGGGAATGACCGTGCTCTCCTCTGCACAGAGCGTTTTCAGGATCATGGACGAGCCGGTCTCGATTCGCGATCCGGGATCGGATGCGGAAGCGCCGACGCACGGGATCGAGCCGAGGGTCTCGTTCGAAGGGGTAACGTTCGGGTACGACGAGGGCCACCGGACTGCGCTACGGGACGTATCGTTCGAGCTGCGCGAGAGCGAGACGCTGGGAGTGGTGGGTGCAAGCGGTGCGGGGAAGTCAACGCTGATCTGGCTCATGTACCGTTTCTACGATCCTCAGACGGGCCACGTAAGACTCGGTGGTCACGACCTTCGAGAACTGCCCCTCAGCACTATCCGGGAAAACATATCGGTGGTGACGCAGGACACGTACCTCTTCCACGGCACGGTCGCGGAGAACCTGCGCTTCGGAAAGCCAGAGGCGACGCAGGGCGAACTGGAAGAGGCTGCCCGCGCCGCGAACGCCCATGAGTTCATCTCGCAGTTGCCATACGGCTACGACACGGTTGTTGGCGAGCGGGCGGTGCGTCTCTCAGGGGGACAGCGGCAGCGACTTGCGATTGGAAGGGCGTTGCTGAAGAACGCTCCCATCCTGCTGCTCGACGAGGCGCTCTCCAGCGTGGACGCCGAGAACGAATCCTCGATCCAGGTCGCTCTCGATCGCCTGATGGAGAACCGAACGACGCTCGTCATCGCCCACCGCCTCTCGAGCGTCATCAACGCCGACCGCATACTGGTGTTGGACGAGGGCAGAGTCGTGGAGGTCGGGACGCACGCCGACCTGCTAACCGCCGGCGGCACGTATGCCCGTTTGATGCGCCAGCAGACCCAGATGGGCGTGGGCGAGGTGGCCGCAGGCGCCGCCGAGCCATCGCCGCAGCGCAGTGTGATCGAGCCGTCCGCCGAGCCTTCACACGCGCCTGTAGGTGACGGCGATCGCGCGCCGCCATCTCGCGGCCCGGATGGGCGTGAGGAGGCAGGCATGCGCTCCTTCATGGTCTGGGTCCGGCTGTTCGGGCTGGTGCGTCCGGTTCGATTCCAGTTCCTCGTCACCGTGGCGATGGGGATTCTCCATCATGGTTCGGTCGTGGTCCTCGGCGCCATCAGCGCGCTCCTTGTTGGAGCGGTCTTCCGTGGCGACCCCCTCACGGCGCTCCTTGTCCTCGTGTGCGTGTTCGCTCCACTCTCGTCGCTGCTGTTCTTCCTGGAGACGTGGCAGGCCCACGACATGGCCTTCCGCCTGTTGGCGATGATGCGGATCGACCTCTACAACAAGCTGGAGCCGCTCGCGCCTGCGTACATGGTGCGCCGCCGCTCGGGCGACCTGGTGAGCGTCGTAGGGGGCGATGTCGAGACCGTCGAGTTCTTCTTCGCTCACGGCATCTCGCCGATGATCGTGGCCGTCCTGGTGCCCGGCGGAGTGCTGGCGGCGCTGGCCATCATCGCGTGGCCGGTCGCCCTGGTGCTGGCGCCCTTCCTCGTGGCGGTCGCCATCAGCCCGTTCTTCGCCAACACGCGCATCGAGCGCCTCAACGACGAGATCCGAGGCCGCATGGGCGACATCCACGCCTACATGGTCGACAGCATCCAGGGGATGCGCGAGATCTCGGCCTTCGGGCGTGGGGGCGACCGCAATCGGGAGCTGACGGGGAAGGGCTGGGCGTATGCCGGCTACCTCGTCAGGTTCCAGAAGTCGCAGGCGTTTCAGCTGGGCTTCATGGAGACCATGATGGGACTCGGAGGACTGGCAGTCCTGGCAACGGGTGTTTGGCTCGTGCTGGACGGACAGCTGGCGCGGGCGCAACTGCCCCTCGTGAGCGTGCTTGCGCTGGCATCGTTCAGCCCGGTGACGGAACTGGCCCGCAACATGAAGCAGATGATGGGCACCCTGGCCTCGTCACGGCGAGTACTGACCATTCACGACGAAGCGGTGCCGGTGCGAGACGGCCCGGGTGTGCCCGATGAGGAGGGCGGCAGGCTCTCGACGAGGCCCTCCGTCGAGTTCGAGTCGGTTGGCTTCACCTACGCTGGCGGCGATCCTCAAGCCCTGCACGATGCGTCCTTCCGGATTGGGTCGGGCCGCACGGTGGCCATTGTGGGCCGCTCGGGCGCAGGCAAGACCACGAGCGCATACCTGATGATGCGCTTCTGGGACCCAGCCCAGGGCAGCATCGCGTTGGAGGACCACCGCTTGGACGCGTTTCGGCTTGATGACCTCCGAAGCCGGATGGCGCTCGTTGCGCAGGACACCTACCTGTTCAACGGCACTATCCGCGAGAACATCCGGCTAGGCCGGCACGATGCGACCGATGCAGAGGTGGAAGATGCCGCAGGGCAGGCGAACGCCGCGGCCTTCATCGAGTCCTTCCCGGACGGTTACGACACCCGGGTCGGAGAGCGAGGGATGCAACTCTCGGGCGGCCAGCGCCAGCGGGTCGCAATCGCCCGCGCCATCCTCAAGAATGCCCCCGTGCTGATCCTCGATGAGGCCACATCGCACCTTGACGCGATCAGTGAGGCGACGGTGCGAGACGGCCTCAAGCGGCTCATGGAGGGGCGAACGACCGTTGTAATCGCGCACCGCCTTTCCACAATCCGTGAGGCCGACAGCATCCTCGTATTCGACCGGGGACGCGTCATCGAGCAGGGAACGCACGCAGAATTGCTGGAGCGCAACGGGCTGTACGCCCACCTGGTATCGTCGCAGATGGTGGGCACCGAGCAGTGAGCGTACCTCAAGAGCCGGATGTCACCGCATCCATCCTGCTGAGCCGGCGATGCATCCGCGCGTACGGTCATCGCTGACATCAGTCCGGTTGCCAACGGCGCCCAGCGCCAGCCGCGCTGCCGTGGGCCCTCCCGCCCGTGACCCCTCTCCTGCACTGGAGCGCGGCCACGTCGGCCTCACCGCGCGTGCACCACATGTGTTCCAGCGCTAGGTCATCCCCATAGGTATCGACAGCACTTAGCGAAGCTCCATCAGTCAGCCAACGAGACGCAGATTTGCTTGCGCCGTTCAGTTCCCCGCAGAGGGTATTGCCCAACCCACCTCGCACAGCTTGCCGGGCGAGGACGCGCTCGAAGGCCTCGCCTCTACGGCCTCCGGGATCTCTATAGGCGAGGCAACGTCCCGCCTTCCCAGCAATGGGCCAAACCAGCTGACGAGCGCTTCTCCCATCTCCGCCTTGAATCTGGTGCCGGACGAGTTCCGCAGCCGGCTCGTCCGAGTGCTCATCGCCGCAGCGGCGGTACTCGTCGGGGCGGTGCTCGTCGCGGAAGAGCCGGACCACCTCATAGACGCGGGACTCATCACGCTCATCGCGGTGCTGAACGCCTGGCTCGACTTCACGCAGAACTACCGCGCAAGCCGGGGTATCGAATTGCTGAGCACTCCGCGACGGTGGCGCTGAGCAGCGAGACGCGAAGGACCTCGTTCCAGGCGATGTTGGGTTGCTGGAGGAGGGCTCGCATGTGCCCGCCGACGGCAGGCTGCTCAGCGTCGTGCAGTTGGCCGCCGGCGGATCGGCGCTGACGGGTGAGAGCATCCTCGTCCGCAGGAGCAGCGCATCCGTTGCAGCAGACGCCCCTTTTGTCTAAGCGGTCTTCACCTGGCACCTAGGGAGAAGGAGATTCGCTTCTCCCATCGTCCGGCACTGTCGTCCATCAGCCACACATGGTCAGCGAATGCATTGAGAGGAAGGTGGTCTGATGCCGCGTCCGAGAATGCTTGCTCGACAGACACGAGTAGTTGGTTATCCATTGAATACGCAACGGTGAGATGTGGCGTGATGCTGTCGAATCGCCCTTCATAGGGCGGAGATTCGGGAAACTCTTGAGCAACCTGTTCGATCAGTTGGACAAACGGGGCAGATGGAGTGGGAGCCAGATACACAACGTTGGGGAACCTCGCGATGTGGTCTAGGGTGAACGAAAACGGCTGTACCGCGGCGAACATCTTCCGCAGACGGCTCAGAGTGACGGCAGAGGGTTTGACGCCGGGAATGAACGGATAGTTGATAGTAATGTGTGCGGGGATGCCCAAGGCAGCTGCCGGATCATACTTAGATCGGAAGCTTCCCACGAGCGGCTCGGAATGGGACACAATCACTGCGAGAGCAGCTTCGATCTTGCCGTCCGCCACGTTCTGTGACACGTTCAGCTTCCGAGCCTTGGCCGTTGAGACTGGTGGGCGAACCGCTCACGGTCGTCATTCGCGGTCGCTAGCAGGGTGATGGAAACAACACGGTGGTGATTTAGGAAAACACACGATGCACTGGTTCCATACGACTGGTGCATAGCGGAGCGACCAATGAACGGATACGAACCGACACCTAACCTCCATAGGCTACCGAATACCGAAGGCCGACACGACGGCGCAGACGTACGGTAAAGAGTCATCACATTCCTCATCATTCGCCTTCTGCTCTCAGCCGATAACATGGTGATCAGAGCCTTACTTCGGGTCCAGAATAAAACCTGAGCCCGAGTATCGGGATGCGGCAGAGGTCAACTCTGGCGTCAGGATGTATGCTAAGAGTGGTTGAACCTGATGGATCCTACTCCTGTCATCGCATAAGGGAGGTTCAAACATGGGCACGATCTCCGTGAACCGGCTAGCGGGCCTTTCCCTCATATTCGGCCCGATCATCGCGTTTGTCTTCTTCCTCATTGAGCCAGGTGGCCTACTGATCGACAGCGCCGACGTGTCAGACTCAGTTGGCACCATTAAGGCCAAGGGTGCCAATGCTGCGCTGACCAATGTAACCAACATCGCGATAATCCTTGGCCTGGCCCTCATCCTCTCGGGCCTCTATGCGCTCATGCGGAACGTAACCTTGCAGGGCAACGGCAAGGCGTTCGCTCAAATGGGCTTCTTCATGATTTTCGTCGGGCTGAGCGGTTGGATTCTATCCGGGGGCATGGACTTCATTCTGGCCGACGCCCAAACCGCTGACCAGATCCAGGGGAGCGTCCCCGTCTACTACGTTGGCTCCGCTCTCCTCTACGCTGGCGGGATTACGCTCGGGTTTGGCGGCTTCATTTTCGCGTTGGGCCTCTCCACGAGAGAAGAGTTCAACCGGGTTGTCTCCCTGTTGGCTGCCCTCATCAATCTGGCTGTAATGGTCTTCTTCATATTGGCCATACTCAGCAACGACGGCCGCGACACCTTCATCACCCTGGCCCGGGGCTTCTACGTGCTCCTGGTTATCTGGTATGGGTACCTGGGCTTCGGACTGATGAACCGCCCCGATCCTGACCTGTGGCGATAGAGCAGTATCAGGGCTTGCCGGCGTTCCAGGCGTCTGCGTGCCCCGGGGCAATGGAACGGTCGATGGCAGCGCCTTCGGGGTTGAACACCTCGAAGGGCGCGACTTCGCCGGGACCGGACTTCGAGAAATCGGGCTTGCCGAGGACTGCATCGGCCCATAGTCGCCCGCAAGATCCCGCGGCGGAGAGTCGGCGATAGATACAGTCAGCATCAGGGGCGCCAGCCCCAGGGCAGCATCCCGGCCACCATCCGAATACTCATCTTCATACCCCCTGGCAGCTAACGTGAAAGCACCGCCCATGCCGCTGTGACAGGTGGCTCGGCATCTCCGGGTCCTAGGGAAATCAGTCTAAAGAGCCGGGACAAGTCTCAGATCGGCTCCTTGATCTCGCGCCCTCCCGCTCCAACAACTCTCACTGCGGCTACGCCCTCTGCACACGCACGCTCCCATCTGTTCACTCGGTCTCCCAGGGTGGTTATGCCTGACTCCTCACGCTAGCTGCTCGTTGCTGGGCCGCCTCTCACAGAAGTACCCTCGTGACCATTCCAGTGACCTGCCCCCCGGATTCGTATGAGCTTCGCCACGCCTCAATGCGGCGACGGCCTGACTGGCAGTCCTTGCTTCGCATGACGTGGGAAGCAAACCGACCCACCGATGGGGATGTCATTCCTGGAGCAACTCAATGCAGGAGAGGTCGGATATGGCCGCATCGAAGCGTTCCAGCGAGCTGCGCAGGTAGCGGGAGGCGCGTTCGCCGCCGTAGTCGCAGTAACCGCCTATCACGATCCAGAAGGCAACGACCTCCAACATGGAGAGCCGGTAGTCACGGAGGCACTCCTCGAACGAGTAGCCGCTCACGCCGTTGTGCACCAGTGAAGAGTGGTACGTATGGAGTAGCCCCATCTCGACCTTCCGCCTCTCCTGAGATGGGAACGTGTCGCTGATGAACGTGGCGGCGTCGTTGACGCCCCTGCCGCGGGTGCAGAACTCCCAATCGAACACCACGGGCGACCGCGCTCCGTCGTCGTCAGGAAAGAAGCAGTTGTCGAGGCGGAAGTCCCCGTGCACGATCGTCCGCGGAGGCTTCGCGAGCATCACCTTAATCTTCGGGATCTCCCCGACCAAGGCCTCACCCAGCGAACGCAGCCCTTCGGGCATCCCGCCTGCAGCCTTTTCCAGGAGAGACCTCCACGCGCCCGCGTATATCTCCTGGTAGGCATCTGCTTCCGCATCCCTGCGCGGCATCCAGTCCAGCCTCTCCAAGCTTGGGCTGTCCCACCAGGAGGCATGGAACATCGCCATCTGGGCTACCACGCGCTCGGCCTCATCCCTGGAGCAGCCGGCCACGCTGTCGCCTTGGCGGAAGCCGCTCAGGTCCTCCAGCAGCAGGATCGTGCGGCCGGTAGCCGGGTCCGCTCCAGAGAAGTACGCGCGTGGGGTTCGGAGGGTGCTGCCGCCTGCGACCGTCTGGTAGAACCTGGCCTCGCGCAGGTTCGGCTCCAGCCTCGTGAAGACTTCCCCTATCAGCGGATCAGAGGAAGGAAACTTCGCCATCATGGTGCGCGGAAGGTCGGGGTGGAACGCTTCGTATTCGATGTGCAGCCGGAACAGCTGGTTCAGGAAGCCCGTCTGATCGGCTGCGGGCTCAGCCGAGTATCCGGTCACACGAGCGCCGTCCGCCGATCCGGCGTATTCCAGGACCTGGCCCAGCCAGGGAGAGGTGATCTCCTGGAGCCTTCCGGGGATGGTCAGAGCGGCCATACCACCTTCCGTGCGAAGAGCGCGCAATGCTCCATTGGCTTCGGGTCGGTGAAGTACATGACTCCACCGAGCTTCCCTCCCTCTTCCGGGATCAGCTCCAGGCCCATAGCCTCTAGGAGTGCAAGCACCTCTTCCGGGTCGTAGAGTTGAAAGGTCCTGTCCTCCCCGTAGTCCCTGTCGTAGACCGTCGCCATTCCCTTCCCAACCTTGAACATGAACTGGAGAACGCCGCCTTCCTTCAGGAGCCTCGCGAGCTCCGGGAGCGTCACGCCGAACGCGATACCTGGGTCGATGTGCTGGATGACCGCGTTGCACAGGATGAAGTCGAAGGACGCCTCTGGGTGACCGAGTTGCGTACGAAGATCCGCGACCGACACCCGCTGGCCAATCTCCGGGTGCAGGCGCCGCGCCTCTGCGATGTTCTCCTCTATGGCGTCTATCCCATAGATGTCGTACGCCTTCTGCCAGTAGAGGAAGACGTCGCGGGCACCACCGCCACAGCCGGCGTCCAGCCCTCGGCATCCGGGAGGGATCAGCTCCTGGAGGCGGTCCATGAGGTCGGCGTCTCCCTTTAGCCCCGGATGGGAAGCGTTGGCGTAGACGGACTGTATGAAGTTGTGGCTTACCTCGGCGTAGCGCCGCGCGTGGCGCGCGTAGAAGGCCGCAGAGTAGTCGGCATTTGCACCCATCGTTGACATCACCTAGTGCATCGCGGACAACAGCTTATCCTGTCGCCTCCAGGACACCGGCGCCCGCTGGCGCCTTCAACCCATCTCGATTCGGCCTCTTCACCGGAACGACCATCGCACCTTGCCACGCTCGCCCCCATCGCCGCCGCTTCAGGGGAGTGGAGACCCTCGCGCGAGCAGGATGAGGGCGGAATCGGAGGGAAGGTGCCCAGCATCCGCGCCTTGCGCGACCTCCACCCATCCTGCTCCCCCAAGGGGCCGCTCGGTCCACGGCACCCTGGGACGAAAGGGGCCTCGTGCCCTACTTGAACAGGTGCTTCTGGAACCAGCCTAGCGTGCGGGCGAGGTACTCCTCCCGCATCTTCGGGTGCCCAAGCCGGGTGAAGGAGTGAGCCGAGCCGGGGAACCGGACGAACCCCACTTCCTTGCCCAGCCGCTTCAGCAGCGTATAGTACTCCTCGCTCTGGGATATGGGGCAGCGGTGGTCCGACTCCCCGTGCAGCAGCAGCACCGGCGCGCTGACGTTGGCCGCATAGGTGATGGGCGAGCGGAAGAGCAGCTCCTGGGCGGCGTCGGCCACCGTCCCACCCCACTGGACCTCGCCGAAGCTGGTGCCGATGTCGGACGTGCCGTACATGCTGTACAGGTCGGTGCAGGGCGCGCCCATCACCCCGGCTGCGAACCGGTCGGTGTGGCCCAGGGTCCAGCCGGTCATGAACCCGCCGTAGCTGTAGCCGTGGACGCCGAGCCGGGCTGAGTCCACGTAGGGACGCTCCACCACCAGATCCACCGCCGCCATCAGGTCCAGGTAGTCCTCGCCTCCCCAGTCCTCCAGCACCGCGCTCATGAACTCCTCGCCGTAGGTGGAGGAGCCCCGCGGGTTCACTGCCAGCACCAGGCAGCCCGCCGTGGCCAGCACCTGCTGCACCGTGGCGAAGGCGTCGTAGAACGCCCCGTTGGGGCCGCCGTGGATGTCGACCACCAGCGGGTACCGGCTTAATGGGTCGAAGTCGGGCGGGAACCACAACCGCGACTCGATGGCGAAACCGCCCCGCTCAAAGGTGAACTTCTCCACCGTGGCCGGAGGGCATTCTGCCAAGTACTCGGCGTTGATGTGGGTAAGCGGCCTGCTCTCCCTGGTGTCCAGGTCCAGCAACAGCAGGTCTCCGGGAGAGGCCGGCGACGCCGACATCTCCACGGCGCGGCGCGCGTCCTGATCCAGCGCCAGCCCTGAGGTCTGGCGCGAGCCGCCGTGAATCTCGCGGACTCCGCTCTCTCCAACGTGGGCCTCGAAGAGGTAAGACTCTCCCCGCCGTTCTCCCAGGAACAGGATGCGGCCGTCACGCTGCCAGCGCATGGTCGGGCCGGGATTCATGGGAGGGAAGCTGACGAAGGGCTTGATGGAGTCGTCCGTGATACGCGCCGGGTCATGGCCGGGCTGGATGACATACAGCCAGGACTGCCATGCCACCATGCCCTTCGGGGAATCGGTGGCCGCAGCCAGGAGCCTGTCCCCTTCGGGCGACCAGGCCAGCGCTCCGACTCCGTACAGGCCCTCCGACCATAGCTCCGCCTCGCCGCCGCCCGCGGGCACCACGTAGGCCTCGGTAAGGGCACGGATGTCCCGGTCGTCCCGCCGCCCGGAGATGAAAGCCACCCGCGAGCCGTCGGGAGACCACGCCCCGGCGTAGTCGTCCCAGTCGCCGTCGGTCAGCTGGCTGGTTTCGCCGTCCGCCACCTGCACGGCGAACAGGTGGAAGTGGGCATCGCCGCGCCATCCCAGGGTGTCGAAGCGGTACCGGATGCGATGGATTTCGGTGGCCCGTGGGGCCGACTCGGAGAGGCCTTCTGTGTCTGGAGGCTCCTCGGGGACATCGGAGCAGATCAGCAGCCGCGCGCCGTCTGGAGACCATGCGAAGTCTGAGGTGCCGCCCGCAAGCGACGTGAGCCGCCGCGGCTCGCCGCCGGAGACGCCCATGAGCCACACTTGCCGCTTGTCCTTCTCGTCGGACCGGAGGAACCCCAGGGTCTGGCCGTCGGGCGAGAACTTGGGCGCGCTGTCCCTCGTCCCCTGCGTGAACTCCACGGTCTGCCCGGATTCCACATCCATGAGCATGATCCGGGACCGGCCTTCCATTCTCTCCGCGTCCACCCACGACAGGGTGTAGGCCAACCGCGACCCGTCGGGAGACAGCGCCGGTTCTCCCACACTCTTCAACTTGTGGACAACATCGGGCGCAATGGAACTCGGCATGGCATCTCTCCCATGCGCGGGCGGGACGGTTGAGGGTCGCAGCCGGGTTAGTATACCCACCAGTGCCGCCGAGTACCACGAAGGAGTTGCCGCCGCCCTTCCAGGGTGGACCCATCCTCGAACCTGTCCAGCGCCCCTACGCGTTAGTCAGCCGTCTTGCCGGTCTAACATGACGAGCGGTGCGTATTCGGGGGCAGGTCACAATGGCGGCAAAGCCGATGATTCGTTCGCCCGCGCGGACTCCTCCGTTCAGTCGGCGACGTTGCCCAGAAATGCGTAGTCAGTGGCGCGGTCTACGAGAAGCGGGGACGGAGCCTGCGCCAGGCTATGGATGCGAACAGCATGACCACGGTGAGGAGCACGATGGCCGCGCCACCTGGAATGTCATGGTAGAAGGCGATCGTGAGACCGGTGACGGCGCTGATGATGCCCACCCCAGAGGCGACGATAAACGCGATGCGCAGCCTGCTGGTGACGCCCTGCCCAACGAGGGCGGGAATGACGATGAGCGCGCCGACGAGCATGACGCCCATGATCTGCATGGCGAGCGTGATGGTGGCGGCGGCGAGCACCGCTAGCCCGAGGTTGACCCGGTCCACCTTGATGCCGGACACGCGAGCGAATGAATCGTCGAACGAAGTCTGCGCAAGCTCGGTGAAGAACGCGGTTACGCCGATGATGACGATGACTGCTAGCCCTCCAAGGAGCCAGAGGTCCAGCTCGGTGATGGTGAGGATGGAGCCGAAGAGGAACCCGATGAGATCAACGTTGAATCCCTGCGCAGCATTGATGACGACCACCGCCATGGCGAGCGATGAGTAGAGCGCAACGGCGAGGACGGCGTCGCTGGGGAGCTTGCCTCGGGAGCGCATCACTTCCATCACAACTGCGGCGAAGGTGACGGCGAGGAACGTGGTGAGCGTCGGGTAGACGTTCACTGCGAATCCGACCGCAACTCCGAACAGCGCGACATGCGCGAGCGTGTCGGAGAGCAGCGAGAAGCGGCGCAGCACAAGGAACGTGCCGAGTACAGGAGTCAGGCCGCCGATCAGCACCCCCCCGATGAGGGCGCGCACCATGAAGTCGTATTGCAGGATGACCGGCATGGGTATCAGCGGGGCGTGCGGGATGTGCTCTGGTTGAACGCGTCGCGGCGGACGGTGTCTTCACCGTGGTCGTGGTGCCTGCCGTGATGTAGCACCTCGACCGGGAGGCCGTAAAGCCGCACTAGATCGTCCTCCGTCAGTTCATGGGGCGGGCAGTGGCAGAGGAGCGTGCAGTTGATGCATGCCACGGTGCGGACCTCGCGCAAGACCGCGCCGATGTCGTGGGAGATGATGAGTATGGTGACGCCGCTCTCTTGGAGCTGGCGGAGCAGCATATAGATGTCTTCCTCTCCTTGAACGTCCACTCCGGCGAAGGGCTCGTCCATCACGAGCAGGTCCGGGTTGCGGATGAGTGCCCGGGCGATGAGGGCACGCTGCTGCTGGCCCGTGGAGAGTTCGCCGATGCGGCGGCGTTCGTAGTCCGCCATGTCAACCATCTTCAAAACCTTGTCCATGTCGGTACGGCCCCTTCTGCGCCAGAACGCGAACGGCGAGAAGCCAGTGTATTGCCCGTGCGCCACAACCTCGGCTACCGCGATGGAGAGCATGGAGTGAATGCCCGCCACCACCTGCGGAACGTAGCCGATGCGGTGCCAGTCCTTGTACTGCTCGACCTCGGTACCGAAGACGCGCACGCTCCCGTGGTCCGGCTTGATGAGCCCCAGCATGACCTTGACGAGCGTGCTCTTGCCGCTGCCGTTGGGCCCGACGATGGCAGTGAAATCGCCCCGCTCTATGCGCAGCGTTACGCCGTGCACCGCGGGAGCGCCCGCATATGCGTAGGACACGTCGTTCAGTTCGATCGCCGGTGCGTCGTCCATGTCCGTTCTCTCATTCAGCGTTCCAGCCAGGCAGGGAGATGCGCCGGTGGAGGACGCCTCGGCGCACCCCCCTGCGACGGGTCGCTTCAGTTATGAGCACTCCATCACAGCGCGGAGGCTCTTGAGGTTGTCGCGCATCAGGCCAAAGTAGTCCCCGTGCTCGGCCAGTTCGTCCAGCGTAACGCTCTCTATCGCGTGGATCTTGTAGATGCCAGCCCCTGTCTCGCTGGCGAGCGCTCGTTCGAGGTCACCGGAGAGCACGGGCTCGAGCAGCACCGCCCTGATGCCGAGCTCCTTGATGCGGTCCGCGATGAGGGCGAGACGCTGCGGTGACGGCTCCGCTTCCGGGGAGAGGCCGGCAATCCCGACCTGTTCCAGGTCGTACGCCAGTGCGAGGTAGCCGTAAGCAGAGTGAGACGTGACGAACTCGCGGTGGACGCACGAGCTGAGGCCCGCCTCGAACTCGGCGTGCAGCGCCCGGAGCTCTGAGGAGAGCGCGGCGAGGTTCGCCCGGTAGACGTCGGCACCGGCGGGGTCCGCCTGGATCAGCGCCTCGGCGATGCGCTCCGCCTGGGTGATGGCACGCAAGGGGTCGAGCCAGAAGTGAGGATCAAATTCGCCGTGGCCGTGGTCGTCCTCGTCCTCGTGGCCGTGGTCGTCCTCGTCCTCATGGCCGTGGTCGTCCTCGTCCTCATGGCCGTGGTCGTCCTCGTCCTCATGGCCGTGGTCGTCCTCGTCCTCATGGCCGTGGTCGTCCTCGTCCTCATGGCCGTGGTCGTCCTCGTCCTCATGGCCGTGGTCGTCCTCGTCCTCGTGGCCGTGGTCGTCCTCGTCCTCATGGCCGTGGTCGTCCTCGTCCTCATGGCCGTGGTCGTCCTCGTCCTCATGGCCGTGGTCGTCCTCGCCCTCATGGCCGTGCCCGCCTTCCTCGAACGGCAATGCCGCCTCGGCGTACGCAGCCCTGACTACGATACCGGAGATGTCATCGCCCAGGGACTCGAGCGCACGCTCCAGCCACTGCTCTAGCTCCAGGCCGTTCATCGCTATGACGTCGGCTTCGCTGATCGTGAGGAGATCGCGCGCTGTGAGTTCGAAGCCGTGGGCCTCGACGCCGGGCGGCACGAGGCCCACGACTTCCACGCGGTCGCCCCCGATGCGCTCTGCGAAGTACTGCATTGGGTAGATGCTCGCGACCACGGTGGGCGGTTCGGAGGCACTGGCCGGAGTGTTTGTAGGCGGGGAACTGACGGGCGTGTCTGTGGGCCCAGCATCCCTTGAGCAGGCGACGATCGCCACGGCCAGTACCCCGGCGATAAGCAGCTTGAACAGACTAATGAGAGTGTATCTCATTAAGATAAACCTCCTGTCGACTATCTATTGAGTTCAGTGTGCGTGCGCGAGGGGCTCGTGCAGTTGAACGCCTTCTCCACCCGGTGCGCTCTCCCGGCAGGCAGCACAGCGGTAGTACAGCTCCAGCCGGTGCCCGATGAGGTCGTCCCCGGCGGGGGTCTTTAAGGCGCTGAGCATCCGTTCGAACGTAGGATGGCGAAACTCGTCGATACGCCCACATGCGATGCAGACGAGGTGGTGGTGATGGTGCGGACAGTCCAGCGTGTAGCGCGGTGTGCCGTCCGGCATGGCGGCCTTGCAGAGGATGCCAGCCTCCACCAGCAGGCGCAGCGTCCGATAAATGGTCGCGCGCCCTAGGCCCGGCAGCCCGGTGACGATCTCCTCAGCGCTGAATGAGTCGGTTCGCCGAGCGAGCATCGTCGCCAGCTGACGGCGTGGCCAGGTCATGCGACTGCCGTGCTCCTCAAACGCCGCAAGAATGCTGTATTCGGTCTGCATGACCGCGCTCGCCGATTTCGTCGAGACCGTCGCCATGGAGTGGACAGTAGTGCCGCTAGCAGCCACTGTCAATACTTTGTCTCAATAAGGGACAAAAATGATACTCCCCCACGACCGACCGGTCCGCTGCGCCCCATCCTCTCCTAGATGGGTATTCGTCATAGGAGAGCGTGGCATCTGAGCGTCGGACCAGGTCTCTGAAGTTGCCGCAAAGGTGAAAACTGGGGTTGGCGCGCCAAGCTGCCATGGCGGCAGCTTGCATGGCAGCAATGCTGCCCGGATGGTCCTGGCCGCTAACGTGCCAACTGGAATTGAGATGAGGAACAGCCCGACTTCGTGCTATGCTCAGTCGTCTTGCTCGTGGGGTGAAATCCAAGATGCGTTTCAGCGGGCGGCTCCTTTTTTTCTTCGGGTTGCTGCTGGCCTTATCCCTACAGCTGGGATGCACCAGGGAAGCGGTTCCGGATAGCCCTGCTACTCCTGCCCGCGAGGCCACGGCTACTTCTCGATCGGATGCCGGCGAAGCGCCCGTGGCGACACCGGCCGCTCCCTCCGAAGCGGAGGGGGAGAAGGTCTACCGGATCGGCATCGCTGAGGACCTGACCACCACCAACCACTGGGCCTACTTGGGGCCGGACGGGACGGTATGGAACGGCTATGTTCTAGCCGGAAGCAAGCCGGCGCTCTACGGGTATTCGGCCAAGAGGTACGACTGGGTTCCATCGCTGGCGGACGACTTCCCCTCGCCGCTCAAGGAGGAAGTGGTGGAAGGCGAGACGTTCTGGACGACGGAGGTGGACCTGATAGAAGGCGTGAGGTGGAGCGACGGCAGCGACGTTACTGCCGAGGACTTCGCATTCACGGCCAACACAGCCGCGGAAATGCAGCTCACCGGCAACTGGCCTTCGATCGTGGATCCGGAGTACTTCGACCATGCCGAAAGCGACGGCCCGTACCGGCTGAAGATCTTCTTCAAGCAGAAGCCGGGGCTGGCACGATGGCAGTTCGGGCTGGCGTTCATGCCGATCTTCTCCAGGGCCTACTGGGAACCGGTGGTTACCGAGGCCCGACGGGCCGGCGACACCACCGAGCAACAGAAGGCGCTGTATTCCCACGTTCCCGAGGGCGAACCGAGCGCAGGGGGGTTCATCTTCGACCAGTGGGAGCGGGGCGCCTTCGCGGAGAAGGACAAGAACCCGGGCTACTCCTTCAGCGGGACGGAAGTTGCGCTGTATGCCAGCGGTGCATACTCGACCACCACCGCCGGGCTCAACGAATTCACTGCCTACGGTGAACCCGGAGGTGAGACGGTACTGGAGTACGTGGAAGGGCCCAACGCGCACAGCACCATCTATTCCATCTACGGTAGCCAGGACGCTGCCGTTCTGGCCCTCAAGAAGGGCGACATCGACTTCATGCTGAATCCGCTGGGGCTGTCCAAGGGATTGCAGGAACAACTGACGGGAGAGGACGGCCTTACAACCATCGAGAACGCATCCGACGGGGTCCGCTACCTGGGGTTCAACATCCGCAGAGCGCCCATGGACAACAGGGCCTTCCGGCAGGCCGTAGCAACGCTGATAGACAAGGAATTCCTCGTAGACACCGTGCTGCAGGGCGTAGCCATCCCCATATACACGATGGTGCCGGAGGGTAACGGCGCTTGGTACAACGGCGACGTGCCGCTCATCGGGAAGGGACTGACGCGCCAGGAGCGCGTCGAGAGGGCCGTCGAGCTACTCAAGGAGGCAGGATTCACCTGGGAGGCGGAGCCGCGGGTCAGCGATGACGGCAATTTCATCGAACAACAGGGGGAGGGGCTGAGGATGCCCGACGGCGAGCCGGTACCGGCGATGGAGGTGCTGGCCCCGAGTGCAGGATACGACCCACTGCGCTCCACCTTCGCCATCTGGATCGAGCGATGGCTGAGCGAGGTGGGGATCCCCTTGCGGGCCAACCTCACCGGGTTCAACGTGATCGTGGAGAAGGTGTTCGACCAGCAAGACTTCGATATGTGGATCCTCGGCTGGGGCCTCAGCGCATTCCCGGACTACCTCGAGTCGTTCTTCCACAGCCGCCATTCGGCACTGGAAGGGTACAACGCTGGCGGGTACAACAACCCGGACTTTGACCGCCTGGCCGACGGATTGCTTGCCGAAACCGACCTGGAAGCAGCGCGCAAGCAGGTCTTCGAGATGCAGGCATTCCTCGCGGAAGACCTGCCCTACGTCGTGCTGTTCGACACACCCATTGTGGAGACCTACCGGAGCGAGCGGATCGCCTTTCCCTACACTGACGCCTGGGGCGGTCTCCAAAGCGTTTCTGGGATGCCTACGTTGGTGGACTTCAGGTAGCCTTCTCGGCAGGCTGTAGCGTCCGGTACGGCCGGTCCGGAGTCACAGCGGGGGAGCAGACACCCTGAGCATCGCGTTGAGAGGCCAAAGCTGATGACGGGCTATCTGGTTAGGCGAAGCGGCCAGATGGTGTTGACCCTGTTCCTCATCGTCACGCTTACCTTCTTTCTGGTGGAGGCGCAGCCGGGGGACTACGCCTCCTTCTACGTTCTCAACCCCGACCTGCCGCCCGAAGTGAAGGACCAGATCAGGGCCGCCTTCGGGCTCGACAAACCGGTGTGGCAGCAGTACCTGATCCACCTCAAGAACACCTTTACGGGAAACCTCGGGGTCTCCTTTGGGAACTTCCCGCGGCCCGTGCTGGACGTGCTGGCGGAGCGGGTGCCTCGGACGCTGGTGCTGTTCCTTACCGCCACCGCCCTGTCCTTCTACATCGGGTTCTTTCTGGGCAAGGCCATCGCTTGGCGCCGGGGGGGCCTGTTCGAGTACGCCGCAACCATCTCGGGGGCGATGCTGTTTACCGCCTTCACGCCAGCCTTCGCCCTGATGATGATCTGGGCGTTTGCCTTCAAGCTGGGCTGGTTTCCAGTGGGCAAGTTCCTGGACCCCCTGGTATGGCGGGGAACCGATGTAAGCGCCAACTACGTCTTCGGCAACATGCTTCTCAGCGTGGCGGCCTTCATCGCCTTCGCGCTGCTGGTCATGCTGTTCCTCAAGAGGTTCGGACGAAGAGTTCCGTCGGTGGCCGCCTTGCCGATACTCCTCGGTTGCGCGGTGGTCATCGTGGTGGCCTGGACCTCCTCGGGCGTTGGCGGGTTGGCGCTGGACATCGTGAAGCACATGGTGCTGCCCGTTGCTACCCTCACGCTCATATCGTTCGCCGGGACTATGCTGCTGACCCGCAACAGCATGCTGGAGACCATCCGCGAGGACTACGTGATGGCTGCGCGTGCCAAGGGCCTGCCAGACAAGCAGGTGCGTGACCGTCACGCAGCCCGGAACGCCATGCTGCCGATAGTGACCAGCTTGGTCTACAGCCTGATTTTCGCGATAGACGGCAGCGTGATCATCGAGAGCGTCTTCTCATGGCCTGGCACCGGATTGACCCTTCTCCAGGCCGTGAGGAGCGAAGACCTGCCATTGGTCATGGGGGCGATGCTGTTCATAGGGCTGCTCTCGCTTCTTGCCCACCTCATCGTCGATGTCCTCTATGTCTACCTCGATCCCAGGATTCGCTACCAGTGACCACTGCGGAACCCCTCGGACCCAGGTCGACCCCGGAGCTAGCGACCGAACTCGGCCGCGGCAGGCTGAGGTTCGTGCTGGCGCGACTGCGATTGATGTGGAGGTCGTTCAGGGGCGGGTGGGGCATTTTCATGCAAAGCTGGATCGGCAGGCTGTCCCTGTTCACCATCATCGCCTTTGCGCTGATGGCGGCTGCTCACCCCATACTGATGGCGTTTGTTTGGGACCCTACTACCTACGACCCCGTGACCGGCTACTCCTTCGACCAGGTGGAGCAACCGGCTCCGCCGAGTTGGAAGCATCTCCTTGGGACCGACCCGTTGGGCCGGGACGTGCTGAGCCAGCTGCTCTACAGCACCCGCTCCGAGTTCGTGCTCGGGATAACCGCTGCACTGGTGACCGTGGGCATCGCTACCTTCGTCGGGGCGGTGGCCGCCTACTACGGAAGGGTGCTGGATGCGTTCTTCATGAGGCTGGCCGACGTGACCATCGCTCTGCCAGCCATATCGTTGCTGATCGTGTTGAGCGCCCTGTTCCATCTGAACCTGTTCTATCTGGCGCTGATCATCGGCGTCTTGGGCGGGTTCGGGGGAACAGCCATCATCCTGAAGTCGCAAGCGCTCAGCATCAAGGTCAAGCCCTTTGTCGAAGCCGCGCGAGTGGCTGGCGGCGGCGACTTCCACATCATAGTCGTACACATCATCCCCCACCTGTTGCCCTTGGCCCTGCTCTATATGATGTTCACCGTCACCAGCGCCATCTTTGCCGAGGCTGTCCTTTCGTTCCTCGGCCTCTTGGACCTGAGAATGAGCTGGGGAATCATGATCCACACCGCGAACACCGGCGGCTATCTGCTGGGCGGCACCAGGTATTGGTGGCTGATAGTGCCGGCCGGAGCCTCTATCACCCTCCTCTGCAGTGCGTTCTACCTGGCAGGGCGAGCCCTGGACGAGGTAGTGAACCCCCGGCTGAGGCGGCGCAATGACTGACCGGGGCGAGCGCTTGCTGACCGTGGACGACCTGAGCCTGAGCTATCAGACCAGGCAGGGAGAGGTGCAGGCCGTTCGGAACGTCAGCTTCGAGTTGGCCCGAGGCGCCGCTCTGGGGCTGGTGGGTGAGTCCGGTTGCGGAAAGACCTCCGTTGCCAACTGCCTGATGCGCCTGCTGCCTGACAACGCTCGGTTGTCGGCTGGCCGGGTGCTCTTGGACGGGCAGGACATCTTGCTCATGACCGAGGAGGAAACGCGGCTGCTACGGTGGCGGCGCATATCCATGGTATTCCAGGCCGCGATGAACGTTCTGAACCCGGTGTACCGGGTGGGCCAGCAGATCATCGAAGCCATTGAGGCCCACAGAGTCGAGTCCACTGACGCTGCAGCCAAGGACAGGGTGGCTCGCCTGTTCCGAATGGTAGGGCTGGATCCCCAATTGATGGAGCGTTACCCCCACGAATTCAGCGGCGGTATGCGGCAACGGGCAGTCATCGCCATGGCCTTGTCGTGTGACCCCGACCTGATGATCGCCGACGAGCCGACCACTGCTCTGGACGTGATAGTCCAGGACCGAATACTCCGGGAGCTGAAGACTGTTCAGCAGCGACTCGCGATGAGCATCATCTACATCAGCCACGACATCGCGGCAGTAGCTGAGGTGACGGATGTGGTGGGAGTGATGTACGCCGGGCGGCTGGTGGAGCTAGGCGATACCGCCGACGTGTTCCGCGCCCCCGCTCATCCTTACACTGCGGCGCTGATGTCTTCATTCCCTAGCGTTAGCGGGGAGAGGCGTCCGTTGACCAGCCTTCCCGGCGAGCCCCCAGACCTCTCGAATCCGCCCGATGGATGCCCATTTCATCCGCGCTGCGCTTACGCCACGGATGTATGCCGGGTCGAGTACCCACCCAAGGTGAGATCCGGCAGTCATTGGGCCGACTGCTGGCACCCGCTGGACGCTACGCTGGTTCCGTCGGGCTAACGGATGGAGTGCGCAAGCGACATGCCTGAGATCCCGAACGCCTGGGGCGACAGCTCAGACGCTTCGGACGGTGGCCCGTTGGTAGCCGTTCACGGTTTGACCAAACTGTTTCCGGTGGGCAGCAGCCCTTTCCGCACGCCCTCGAGCTTCATCCATGCCGTTGACGACGTGAGTTTCCAAGTGGGACACGGAGAAAGCCTCGGACTGGTGGGAGAGTCGGGTTGCGGCAAGACGACGGTTGGCAAGCTGTTGGTCAAGCTGCTGGAGCCCACCGACGGCAGGATTCTCTTCCGGTTCGCCAGCGATTCGGTTGGCACTGCGGCTGAGCCTCCCTGGGATTCTGCCACCATCAGGGGACGGCCGTTGCGCTCCTTCCGCCGGCGTGTGCAGATGATCTTCCAGGACCCTTATGAGTCCATGAATCCCCGGCGGACGATATACGACATCATCTCTGAGCCGCTGTCATTGCAGGGCATGGGCGATGTTCAGGACCGGGTCGACAGCGTGCTGGAGATCCTGACGCTGGTGGGCCTGACGCCGGCAGCCACGTTCCTGTTCCGCCACCCACATGAACTCTCGGGTGGGCAGCGCCAGCGAGTAGCGATCGCACGCGCATTGGTGATCCGACCGTCCTTCGTAGTGGCTGACGAGCCGACTTCCATGCTCGACGTTTCCAGCAGGACGGGGGTGATGTCCCTGATGCAGGATCTGGCCGCGGAGCTGGGAGTGGCCTACTTGTACGTTACCCACGATTTGGCGGTGGCGCGATACATGTGCCACCGCATCGCAGTAATGTACCTGGGGAAGGTGGTGGAATTGGCTGAGACGGAGGAGTTGCTCCGCAATCCGCTGCATCCGTACACCAAGGCACTGTTGTCTGCGGTGCCGCTGCCCGACCCGGGACACCGCCGCCAGGTGCCGGACATCCGCGGCGACCTTGCGACGCCGATAGACCCGCCTTCCCGCTGCCGGTTCTATGAAAGATGCCCCGCAGCGACTGCGCATTGCCTGAACCATCCGCACCCCCCTATTGAGGAAAAGAGCCCAGGCCATCTGGTCGCCTGCTACGAGGTCTGATTGGCTTGCGCCCAGGGTTTGCACCACTCGTTGTGTTGGATCGGCAAGATGGGAACTCAGTCCACAGGCAGAGAAGCGTGCCAGCATCGTAGCCCGGCGAGCGGCGCCATTTGACGCGGTTCTAAGTCGGCCGATCGTTTTCAGGCGGGGCTACTCACTACGCGTAGCTATTGCGCCGGTTGCACGCCATTAGGCGTCGGCGGTCTTCCTGCCCGTCGACTACCTGCCACGTCTTGCCGGTCGATCGTGAAGGATGGTACAAACACTGGACAGAGGTCAGCAGCGAGAGAAGAGGTAGATGAGGACTTGCCTGAATTTGAAGTTCGCCCTCATCAGCGCCACGCTGGTCAGCGTGGCGCTGATGGCGCTCGCGGCCTGCGACCAGGGCGAAGAGCCCACACCCACACCGGATCCAACTCCGACGGCCACGGCAACGCCGGCGCCCTCCGCGACGCCGCAACCCCCGGCCACTCCCGTGCCAATGGGAACGCCGACCCCGTCGCCTGAACCCGCGGCAACCGCTACTCCAGCTCCCACTCCCAGCCACACCCCTGCGCCACAGCCCGATGCGCCCCTGGCATTCGACCCCAAAGTGGTTCGGGGCACCCTCTCCAATGGCCTGAGCTACTACATCCGCCACAACGAGGAGCCGCAGGGCAGGGCACAGATCTCCCTTGCGGTGAAGGCCGGCTCCGTACACGAGACGGACGACCAGCAGGGCCTGGCCCACTTCGTGGAGCACATGGCCTTCAATGGCACCGAGCGCTTCGCCAAGCAGGAGATCGTCGAATATCTCGAGTCCATCGGCAGCACGTTCGGCCCCGACCTGAATGCCCGCACCGGATTCGACGACACGCTGTACTTCTTTGAGATCCCGACCGACGACCCCGAAATCACCGAGACCGCCTTCCAGATTCTCAGCGACTGGGCCTTCTCGATAGCCTTCGACCCCGAAGAGGTCGAGCTTGAGCGCGGCGTGATTCTGGAGGAGTGGCGCCTCAGCCAGGGCTTCGACTCGCGCCTCGAGCAGAATCTGCTCGACCTTCTCTTCGGTGACTCGTTATACGCCAGCCGCGCCCCTATCGGCCTTACCGAGGTCATCGAGAACGCTCCGGTGGAAAGCCTGAAGGCCTACTACGAGCGGTGGTACAGGCCCGACCTGATGGCCGTCGTCGCCGTGGGCGACTTCGACGTTGAGGATATTGAGGCCAAGGTGAGGCAGTATTTCGCGCCGCCCCCTGAGGGCGAGGCCGGCCAGAAGCGTGCCGCCGTCGGCTCGACCACCGACAGGCCACTGGTCGAAGTCCCCGGCCACGAGATTCCGCTCATCGAAGTATTCACTGACCCCGAGTCGCCCGCCACCCAGTACCTACTCATCCGCAAGCTCGATCCCGAAATGGGCCGCGACCTGGCTGCGTTCCGGCGCACCGTTGTGGAGAGGCTCGCGTTCATGATGCTGAACGCGCGGCTGTTCGAGCGCGGTCAGTCCGCCGAACCGCCATACATCAGCTCCAGCGCCGGACGCTCCGCATACGTGGAAACCCTGGACATCGTCACCTTCTCTGCGTGGGTCGAGACGGACGGTGTCGAGTCCGGCCTCGCTGCCATGCTCGAGGAGATTCAGCGCGTCCACCAGCACGGCTTCACCGCCGGCGAGCTGGAGCGCGAGAAGAGCAATCTGCTCAGATCTGTCGAGAACCAGTACAAGCAGCGGGAGCAGACGCCGTCGTCAGCCCTCTCCGGCGAGTATACCGACCACTTCTTCACCGGGTCGCCGGTTCCGGGGATCGAGGCCGAATGGCAGCTCTACCAGGAGCTGATGCCGCAGATCTCCCTAGAGGAGTTTGCAGACGTGGCGGAGTCCTGGGCACAGACGGAGGACCTCGCCCTCCTGGTGGTGCGGCCCGAAGAGACCGATGGCGCTGGCAACGATGACGCGCTCGGCGCTGCGCTCCTGGCGCAGCTCCAGACAGCCCACACTCTCGCGGTGGAGCCGTATGCCGACGACCTTGGCGATGTTCCCTTGCTGGCGAACGTGCCGGAGCCGGGAACCATCTCCGCCGAAGAGCGGATAGAGTCCATCGACGCCGTGAAGTGGACCTTGTCCAACGGCATCACGGTGATCGCCAAGCAAACCGACTTCCGCGACGATGAGGTGCTGTTCAGGGCCTTCAGCCCCGGCGGACACTCGCTCGTCACGGACGAAGACCACGTCTCGGCGCGCTACGCCGCGCAGCTCGTCGCGGGCAGTGGCGCCGGTCCACATGACAGCGTGACCTTGGACAAGTTGCTGGCTGGCAAGCGGGTCGCCGTAGCCCCGTACATCGAAGAGCTCTTCGAGGGATTGAGCGGCAATGCCTCACCTGATGATCTGGAGACCCTGTTCCAGCTCATCACGCTGTACACCACCGAGCACCGGCTCGATCCGGACTTCTTCACGAGGTACGAGGCGAGGCTGCGTAGCGTGGCCGAGTTCCGCGCCGCAGATCCGGACTCGGTCTACTTCGACTACATAAACACCGTTCTCAGCCAGGGGCACCACCGTGGGCGGCCCCTTTCCCTCGAGGTGCTGGAGGAACTGGACATGGAGACGGCGGAGGCCGTGTACTCCGACCGTTTCTCCGACCTTGGCGACGCGACGTTCGTATTCGTTGGCGCCTTCGACTGGGACACCTTGCGCTCGTTGACCACCGGTTACCTGGCCTCCCTGCCGTCCGCCGGGCGCGCCGAGGAGTGGCGCGACGTTGGACTCGACCCCCCCGCGGGCGTGGTGGACGAAGTGGTCCGCAGCGGCCTTGAGCCGCGCAGCAGGACGATTGTCCTGTATGCCGGCGACATGGATTGGAGCCGCCGGGAGGCACTGACAATCCACGTGGCGGGCGAGATCCTCAGCATCCGGCTGCGCGAGCGGGTGCGGGAGGCGCTCGGCGGCGCCTACAGCATCGGCGTCAACACTAGCGGCACCGAGCCGCTCCCTGACCCGGAGTACCAGGTCTACGTCCTCTTCGGCAGCGACCCCGAACGCGTCGAAGAGCTCCGCGACGAGGTGTTCGCCCAGATTGGCTGGCTGAAGATGGGCGGCGAGCAGAAGTACCTGGACACCGCCAAGGAGCTGTTCCGAACCAACCGCCAGGAGCAGCTGAGGGAGAACGGATTCTGGCTCGAACAGATCCGAACCACTGCGCGGCGCGGAGAGTCGCTCGACGACATAGTCGCCTTCGACGACTGGCTGGATGCCCTGACGCTCGAGCAGGTCGCAGCTGCGGCCGAGCGCTACCTCACCGACGACCGTTACCTGCGCGTCGTCCTCCTCCCCATGGGACAGTAGCCCGCCGACGACAGCCTCATTGCAGGCGGGAAGGCAGGTGCACTGCCCCTGGACGGCTCGATACGGCCTACCGTCACGAGTGATGGGCCAAGGCATACCGATGCGGACTCTCTGATGGAAGGTTCGGCTATAGAGGGCGATTGGCCGACGCCGGATGGACTACCCACGAGCCTTTGGCCTGCTAGGGCTGGAGGCTCGTTCTCTCTGCCTCGACTACCCTCAGGTTCGGTATCTTGGCCCATCCTATCGCTGCCGAACCTCCGGGCCAAAGTACGTGCCCTCCCTAACCGCGTCTCCGGGATCCCACGTAGCAGGCGACCTCGACGAGTTCTCACACCCCTTGGATTCCCAGCTCACTTGTCCATCTGCGTGCGAGGCCTTCCCACATCCCCCGCTCATCGATCATTGAAAAGCAGCCCGGAAGGCCAAGGGTACTGAGAACAGATCTGAGGTCACTAATGGAGACCCCTATCGATGCACCGACTGCACCGACTTGACAGCTCCCGAGAGAAGCGCTACGCTCGCGCGTCCGCCAAACTTGGCGGACAGCACGAGACTAATCGCCGAGGGATTCCTGACCGATAGACTAGTGAGCGAATGCGTCTCAAATTATGAGATGGCATATCAATAACTAGAAAGACTTGGAATCCATCGGCGGATCAGGGCTCGAAAAACAATGCACGAGGTGAAACATGGAGTTCTATAACGTTAAGACCAGGCAAAAGGTGGATATACCAGAGAGCGACCTCAGAAAGCTCATCATGGTGCAGAGGAACGGCAAAAACACCTATGCGGTGACAGGGGAAAGGACGGCGCCAAACTGGTCAGATTTGTCAGCAAACAGCAGTACGAATCCTTGCAAGTGCCTGAGATTGACGGCTCCTGAGGAGACACTATGTGGTGGTTCAAACGAGCGGTGCTCCGTCCAACTTTGGCTGATGTCCAGGCGATGCACCCCTGGTTCTTGGACTACCAGCACTTGGAACCAGGAGTCAGGGAGTTGGTGTGGACACTAAACCAGACCGACATGGTAGAAACCCTCTCCTCCTGTGAAGGCCACCCGGAGTTGCCATACTGGTGGGAGACCACCGGTGGAACGGCTTATGTCCTGTACCTGGTGACCCGTCCCAGCCAGTGGGGCCGGGTGCTGCATCAGCTACGGCAGCTGGCCCAAACCTGGCAGGACGTCCAATTGGTAGTACAGGATGACCCGGATGACCGAGAGCAGTGGCTGGTGTTTCAAGTCAGCCATGCCCAACCAGAATCTGCCCGCAACGCCCTAGACCAAGCTATTAGTAAAACTAACGAGCTGATCAAAAGGTACTTGGACCATGATGTCGTTGCTATTACCTCGGCCCGACGTGGTCAGGAGGGCCATGCCCACTAAATGATCCTCACGGCTTGTTAGGGATGAGGGCAAGGCCAGGGGGAACGGCCAACGGATCGACGAAGGGGTCCCAGAAAAGGGCTAGCTGCTTGCCGTTGCGCGGGACGTGCGCGATTCTGGAACCCGGTGTAGTAACCCTTAAGAATGGCCGTTAGGCGCTAGGGGGCCGGACCAGCGATGCCGCTCACCGCAACCCGCATTGTGAGCGACTCTGAAGCGAAGCAGGTGAATTCCATGCGCGCTCAACAAGACAGCATTGGGGATTGCGGCTAATCCTGGCATTCTCCCGGACCACTTCCCTCTATCAGTCTATCGGTGACATGTCCCCTGAACCCTGTGGGCCAGGCTGAATCGGGAGTGGTCATCCATGAGGGTGACCAAGTAGTTGCGTCAGCCAACGGCCTTGGAGTAGAAGTCGCCGGTCGCCCGCATCTGGTGGGAGCCGGTAGTCTTGCGATGGTGCTCCTTGTCCGCAGCCACCCGTGTCTCAGGACGCTCTCTCCCGGCCTCTATAAACTCCTTGGTTCACGAGTAGGAGCAGTGGGGCTTGATTGCCTCCCGCAGGCCAGGTCTCTCAGTGTGACTTCGCGACGGAATCCCCTTGGATGACGCGAAACTTCCCTGAAGGGGTGTGCTTTGCGCCGAGTAGCCGCCGTGACGGCCCGGGCCTGTTTCGACGATAGACAGGACCGTCTTTGAGCTTTGGATCGGCGGGCTGTGAGCCTCGGGACCACCACCATGCCCGAGAGTCCGAGCCTCTCTTCGGGTGGGCCTACGTGTCCTGTACCGCGAACCTTTGGCTGGGATTGTGGTTCCTGCCAGCCTGGGGAGCCGTCCCTTGACGTGCAACCCTGAGGTTGCGTATCATATGCGTGCATGCACAAAGACTTGGTCTTCAAGGCACTCGCGGACCCAACACGGAGGTTGATGCTCGACGAGCTCTCTGAGCGCAACGTGCAGACGCTCTACGAGCTCACAGCGCGCTTGATCATGCGGCATGAAGTCGCCATCTCCCGACAGGCCCTGGCCAAGCACATTGAACTCCTGAAGCAAGCAGGGCTCGTAAGCTCAGAGAAGCGCGGCAAGTATCGGATGCTTGTCTTCAACGATGAACCTCTCAGGACTGTCGTGCACCGATGGCTCAAGTGACACTATGAGAAGAAAAGGAGGCCAGATATGCGCATTACACTCACCGGCGTCTTCGTAAGTGACCAGGACGAAGCGCTGAGGTTCTACACGGAGACCCTCGGCTTTGTGAAGAAGCATGACGTCCCTGTGGGGGAATTCAAGTGGCTTACCGTCGTCTCGCCCGATGACCCGGATGGCACCGAGCTTCTGCTTGAACCCAATGAGAACCCGGTATCACAGACATACCAGAAAGGGATATTTGACCAGGGCATCCCAGCGGCGTCCTTTGGCGTTACGGACATCCGCGCAGAATATGAGAAGCTGAAGTCACTGGGCGTGGCTTTTACCATGGAGCCGACAGAAATGGCCAACGTCACTATTGCGGTCTTCGACGACACCTGCGGCAACCTGATCCAGATTATGCAGACGTAACTACGGTCTACCAGACCGCCCTGTTTGGGACGCGGGTGTAGTCTAGCTCGCCCAGGCACTTGGTGGGCCACCCTGGACTCGAACCAGGGACCTCAGTCTTATCAGGACTGCGCTCTAACCGCCTGAGCTAGTGGCCCGACCGCTTCTTGAGTCTACCACGCACCGGTCCTTACGTCCGGCCAGCGAAGACGTCATTGACGAAGCCCGGGCGCAGACCCTCTGCCGTCCTTAGCGCGAACTGGTCGGTCATGCCCGCTATGTAGTCGACCACCGCCCGCTCCACCGGCTCACCCGGCAGGAACATGCGCTGCGGCACTTCGTCCGGGCGGCCTAGGAATTGTTCGTACAGGAACTCCACTACCCGCTTGGCCTCCGTGCCCTCTGATGAACCATCCTTGGGCAGATAGACGTTGCGGAACATGAACTCCCGTAGGTCATTCACGACGCCGCTCACCTGGGGGCTCATCGCAAGGTGTGGCGGCAGCTCGTCGGAGGCCGCATCGTACCCAGCGCATGCCCACGACGCCTCCACCAGGTCGTGCACCATGCTGCCGACGCGCTGCGAGTGGCGCGTACCCAACACCTCGCGCGCGTCCGGTGGAAGCTCCTCCTCCGCCAGTACACCAGCTCGAATGGCGTCGTTGATATCGTGCGCGAGGTAGGCGATGGCGTCCGAAACGCGCACGACCTGCGCCTCCAGCGTTAGTCCCTCGAGATCGGCAGCGTTCAGGAAGTCGCCTCGCGGCTTGGAGTGGTGCAAGATAGCCTCGCGGGTCTCGTGCGTGAGGTTCAGCCCCGCGCCATCCTTCTCCAGAACGTCCACCGTCCGAAGGCTCTGTTCGTTGTGGCGAAAGCCGTCTGGACGCAGCCTGTCCAGCACCTGTTCGCCGGTATGGCCGAACGGCGTGTGACCCACGTCGTGGCCCAACGCCGCCGCCTCGGCCAGGTCCTCGTTCAGCCGCAGCGAGCGGGCGATGGTGCGCGCGATTTGCGCCACCTCCAGCGTGTGCGTCAGGCGCGTCACGAAGTGGTCGCCAACGGGCGCGATGAACACCTGCGTCTTGTGCTTCATTCGCCGGAACGCCTTCGAGTGGATCACTCGATCGCGGTCGCGCTGGAACGCGGTGCGGAGGCCATCGGGGGGCTCCGGCCTCGCGCGCCCTTTCGACTTGCTGCTCAAGCTTGCCCACGGCGAGAGGGTGGCGACCTCCAACTCTTCGATGCGCTCGCGGACGCTGCCGTGGTGCATGGCGTGAGTCTATCAGGCGGGGCTGAAGGCCATGCACTGAAACCGAGTACGCGCGAATCTTGCCAGCAGGGCAAGATCCGCGCGTCCGCAGGCCATTGTTATACTGACCGAGGAGCATCGCACCGCTCCCCAATCCATGAGGACAGCAGATTGCACCGGTTCACCAAGGTGTGCCTCATCCTAGTGGCTGTATCGCTCAGCGCACTTCTGCTGGGCGGCTGTAGGAGCGATGGGCCCGAGACGCAAGAGGAGATCGTTGAGAGGCTGCGTCGCAATGCCGACGAGTTCGAGTACGCCATCGGCATGCATGGCGGTGCAATCACCTACGCTACCGTCTCGGAACCCCTGACCTTCAACCTCGTCCTTGCGAACGACGCTGGTTCGGTCAATTACCTCAGTTACGTGTTCGAGGGTCTGACCGAGTCCTCGTGGCTGAACTACGAAGTCCAGCCCTCGCTGGCGGAATCGTGGGAGCGGTCGGAGGACGGGCTTGAGTGGACGTTCTATCTGCGTCGAGACGTCCGCTGGCATGACGGGACGCCGTTCACCGCCTACGACGTGGAATTCACCTTCCACCGCATCATCTACAACGACAGCATCCCCACCACGGACCGCGAGGCATTCATCTTCGTCTATACCGACGAGGCGACTGCGAACAGAAAGAGGGGCGGCTGGGTGTGGCGGCGCTCGACGACTACAGGGTGCAGTTCGTGCTGCCGGTTTCCTACGCTCCCTTCCTCCGCTCCATGGGCACCGCCATCTACCCGCGGCACATCCTCCAGCCATACGTCGATGCGGGTACGTTCGAGGGGGTGTGGTCGCTCGAGGCCGACCCGTCCGAGGTTATCGGCACCGGGCCGTTTGCCATCGCGGACTACTCGCCGGGCGACCGGCTCACGCTGCGTCGAAACCCCGACTACTGGATGCGCGACAGTGCAGGGAACAGCCTCCCCTATCTGGATGAGGTCATCTACCGCTTTGTGGAGGACTTCGACGAAGAGCTGGCACTCTTCCTGTCAGGCGAGGCGGACGTCCATGGAATCCTGGGAGAGGAATACTCCGAGCTGGAGCCTTGCAGCAGGACGACAACTTCACCATTCACCGCCGCGGGCCGGGCTTCGGCACGACATTCCTCACCTTCAACGTTCACCCCGGTACGACCCCGGACGGGCAGCAGTACGTACGCCCTGAAGCGCGGGGGTGGTTCAACACGCTCGAGTTTCGACAGGCTGTCGCGCACAGCGTTGACAAGGCCACGATAGTCGAGGACACACTCGGCGGCCTTGGCTATCCGCAGTGGTCATCCATAAGCCCTGCGGCCGGCGACTTCCACAATCCCGATGTCCCCCGCTTTGAGTACGACATCGACCAAGCCAAGAAGCTGCTTGATGGGCTCGGATGGAAGGACACCGACGGCGACGGCATCCGCGAGGACAGCGCAGGCAACCCCATCGCATTCACGCTCGTCACCAACGAGGGCAACAGCGTGCGTGAGCGCGCTGCGCGCATCATCCAGGAAGGGATGCAGCGCATCGGTCTCAACGTGGACCTTCAGCTCATCGACTTCGGGGAACTGGTGACGCAGCTGGTCGCAACCTATGACTGGGAAGCGGTGGTCATTGGCTTCACCGGCGGCCCCGACCCGTACAGCGGCATCACCTTCTGGCACAGCGACGCGGACTTCCATCTGTGGTACCCCAACCAGCCCGAACCGGCCACGGCCTGGGAGGCGGAGATCGACGAACGCTACACCGCCGCCAGCCAGGAGCTGGACCCAGACGAGCGGGTGCGCCTCTACCACCGCGCGCAGGAGATAGCGGCGGAGCAGGTCCCCGTCATCTACACGGCTCTGGCGGAACGGCTCAGCGCGGTGCGCAATGTGCTTGGCAACGTCACGCCGACGCTCTACGGACTCTGGGACGACCGCTACGTCTACCGTACCGACCGCTAGCGCGCGGCTGTCTGCGCTTTCGCTCGGCGGCGGTGGGCCGAAGCAGCCGCCCTAGCTCCTGATCTCTTCACGCATGAACTTGGTGTAGGAGAGAGAGATGAGGAACGCCACCATCGCGAATATGACGACGATGTGCGGCCAGACGAACTGGAGGCTCTGTCCCGCGCCAATCGGCGTGTCCAACAGCCCTTCCGTCTGGTCCTGCAGCAGCAGTCCCAGCGAACGCACGTCTGGGCTCAGCAGCGTCTGCGTTGCCTCGTTGAACAATGTCGAAGGCGATATGCGCGATATCCACTGGTTTACGCTGAAGTGGCGCAGCGCCTCCTCGACCGTCTCGACCTGCGGCACCACCAAGTCGGCTAGCGCTGGTGCGATGAGTAGCGCGACAAAGAATGACGTAAAGAGCCAAAGCCCTAGCGCTACGAGCGCAGACGCCACGGTATTGCGGAAGAAGATGGAGCACGTCATCGCCAGCGCAAGCCAAAAGCCCAGGTACACGATGGAAACGATGCCAAAGCCGAGGATGCGGACAACCTCCTCGCCTCGCGGCGCGTACCCCATCACGAACATCCCCAAGCCGACAATGGCGATGATCATGGCTACCAGCACGATGGCCAGCGTCAGCAACCCGGCGGAGAACTTGCCATTGAACACTGCATCGCGGTGGATGGGCTGCGATAGCAACCTTGACAGCGTCCCCTGCGTCCGCTCGCTGTTGATGGCGTCGAATCCGAGCGCAATGCTGATCAGCGGTCCGAAGAAGCCGATGTAGAAGAGCACCGGCGGCAGCACCCCGCTGCCGGACGTGAACAGCCGTAGGAACAGAAACTCGTCCGATGTGGTGCCGGAGCCGTCCACCTCGCGCACCAGGACGAACAGGCCCCACAGCGCGCCGAAGACGATGAGCGAGAGGGTAAGGATGAAGCGCCGGCGCCCAAAGTGGTCGGCCAGCTCTTTCCAGAAGATCGCCGTCACGCTGCCTCCTCCGGCAGGAAGTAGCGGAGGTAGATGTCCTCCAGCGTGCGGTTGCTGGATTGCACCTCCAGCAACTCCGCCCCCGACGCCAGCACCGCTGCTGATGCGTGCGCGCGCACATCGTGCTCCGACGAGACGACAGTATGCGCGCCGACCTGCTCGACGCGTGTGACGCCGGGCAGCGCTCGCAGCCCGTCTAGGAGCCCCTCGCCGCCGCGCGCCTCCAAACGAACCTCGAATCCGCCGCCCTCCGTCTGCGCCATCAGGTCGCTGACCGACCCCTCCAGCACCAGTGCCCCGCGCGACATAATGCCGACGCGATTGCACACGCGTTGGACCTGGTGCAGTTGGTGCGATGACAGGAAGACCGTGATGCCGCGCTGGGTGGACATCTCCTCGATGAGCGCCAAGAGCCATTGAACGCCTGCCGGGTCAAGGCCTAGGGTGGGGTCGTCGAGGATGACGAGACGCGGCTCTTTCAGCAGCACATCGGCCAAGCCGAGGCGCTGGCGCATGCCGCGCGAGTACTGGCGCACCGGCTGGTCCACTGCGCCGCCCAATTGCACCATGTCCATCAGCTCCAGCACGCGCGACTCCGCATCGCTCCGGTGCATGCCATTCAGTTCGGCCGTGAAGAGCAGGTTCGACTTGCCGCTCAAGTCGCCGTAGAAGCCAACAGCCTCCGGCAGGTAGCCGATCTGCCGCTTGACCGCCTTGGCCTCACGCGTGGGGTCGCGGCCAAGCACAGTCACCTCGCCCGCCGTCGGCTCCGTCAGCCCCAACAGCATCAGGATGGTCGTGCTCTTGCCCGAGCCGTTCGGCCCCAGAAAGCCGTACACCTCGCCCGGGTGCAGCTCGAGGTCGAGGCTGTCGACAGCGGCGAAGGTTCCGTAGCGCTTGGTCAGGCCGTGGGCCCTTACCAGAGGGTCGCTCATCTCCGTCCCAGCTTCACGAACAGCCCGACGAGGCCGCCCAGTATCACGATGACCAGCACGATGCCGAGCCAGCCCCAAATCGTCGACTGCGTCACCGTCACCCGCAGGTCTACCTGGTCGAAGTCGCGCGGGCCATTCGCCACGATCGAGACCGCGTAGTCGCCGGGTATCGCCTCGGACGAGGGTGTGATGAAGGCGTACAGCGGCACCGTCTCGCCCACGCCCACGCCGCTCACCTCATTCATGTCGAACTGCACTGTCCAGCCCTCGGGCGCGTTCCCGAAGAACGACAGGCTGCCCACATCGTCGGTGCCCAGATTGCTTAGTACGAGGTCAACGCGCGATTGCGCTCCGGCGGTCGCCTCCGCGTTGAGCCGTCCGTCTACCGTGCTGATGTTCAGTTCGCCCTGCCCCGTTATCTCCACGGTGAAGGTAATGGTGTTGGAATAGTCGGGGTTCGAGACGGTGACCGGAACGTTGTAGACCCCCACCTCGGCAAACCTCGACGGCGCGATGACGGTGTTCACGCGCTGCGTCGCGTTGTCCACCGGTGCAACGCTCGAAATCAGCCGATCGGCATCGCCGAACGCCGGGTGAAACTGTACGGTCCAGTTCTGCGGGGGCTCCGCGCTCAGGTCGAACGACTGGTCGGAGCCCGTGCGGTTCTTGATCGCGATCTCAAACACGTACTGGTTCCGCGCCGGTCCCCGGAGCACAGGGAAGGTGCTCTCCAGTTCGACCCGCCCTTCCTGGACTGGCGTACTCTCCGGGAGCGTTATCTCGAACTCGGCCGTGTCGTAGAGAATTGAGCCGTCCGCTGATACGACGCGCATGGTGAAGGAGTAGGAACCCTTTGACGCGCCCTCCGGCGGCGTCACTCGCAAGCGCGGAGTCTGAATGTTCGACTCCTCCGTCCCGTCGAATGGCTCGATGGCTACGCCGTTGATGCGGAAGTTGAAGAAACGCTGCCACGCTTGCACGTCCCATCCCGCCGGTACGCCGTCGAACTCGAACCGCACGATTCGCCTCTCGTCAGAGTGGTTGGTGAGGATGAGGTCGATGTCGACGTCGTCCGGTAGGGAGTCCACCTCGACGCTGCGGAATGGCACTTGGAGGCTGACATCATCGGCGGAGCCGGCCTGCTGAGCGAGGACAAGGCCGCCGCCTACCACCGCCAGCACACCTGTGGCTACCATGACTGCCAAAACACGGACTACGTTACGCATCATTCCTCTCGACGACTCGTTCTGCATGAAGGTGGCGGCGCGAGCAGGCCTTCCGGAAACGCGCCTAGCCGGACATTCTACCAAATGTCTCTGGTGCTGCACCCCGCCTGCGCTTGCGCCTTTCGCACCATAACTGGCCCCGAAATATCCTCCAAATATCGAGACATTATCGAATCGTCCTTCTTCCAGCGTGGAGAGGTTGACACCGAAGCCTCTTGCTATACTTCATCCTAATTCCCATGACGAGCCATCCCGACCTCAAGCGCATCCGCGAGCAGGCCTTGGCCGCCCTGGCTGCCATCGGCACCGCGGAGGCGGCTGAGCAGTGGCGCGTTGCTCATCTCGGGCGTGCGGGAACGCTGACGCAAGTGCTGCGCTCCGTCGGCAGCTTGCCAGTCGAGCAGCGGCGCGCCATCGGTTCTGAGGGCAACGCCGTCAAGCGCGCGTTAGAGGACGCGCTAACCGCGCATCTCGCCGAGTTGGAATCGGAACGGCTGCAGGCCCTCCAGGGCGAAGCGCTCGACATCACTTTGCCCGGCCGCGCAGCCCCGTCCGGTCGCTACCATCCTTCAACCCGAATCGTCCGCGACATCTGCGCCATCTTTCAGCAGATGGGCTTTCAGGTGGCCGAGGGCCCTGAGGTGGAGTGGGATCGTTACAACTTCGAGCTGCTTAACATCCCCAAGGACCACCCGGCACGCGACATGTTCGACACGTTTTGGGTCGATGCCAACCGTGATGCATCGGGCGATTTCTCGATGTTGCTACGCACGCACACATCGCCAATGCAGGCGCGGATCATGGAACTCCAGCGCCCCCCTGTTCGCGTCGTCGTCCCCGGCAAGGTGTATCGCTATGAGGCCACGGACGCCACGCACGAATCGCAGTTCCACCAAGTTGAAGGGCTGGTGGTGGACAAGGGCATCAGCCTGGCGAACCTGAAGCACACCGTCCACGAGTTCGCACGGCGGCTCTTTGGCGAGAGCCGCCGGGTGCGCTTCCGTTGCGACTACTTCCCCTTCGTCGAGCCCGGTGTCGACGTGGCTGTAGATTGCTTCAATTGCGAGGGTGGCGAGCCTTCCTGCCGCGTATGCCGCGGATCCGGCTGGCTGGAGATCATGGGCGCGGGGATGGTGCATCCCGATGTCTTGCGCGGCGTCGGCTACGACCCCAGCGTCTACACGGGCTTCGCTTTCGGCATGGGCCCCGAACGGATCGCAATGCTCAAGTACGGGATCGAGGACATCCGCTTCTTCCTTGCCAATGACATCCGCTTCTTGCGGCAGTTCTAGGGACCCCTTCGCCCCTGCACCCAAGGTAGGGAAGAAGAGACACAGACAAGGGGCAGGGGCTATTGCATCCTGCATCTCTTGTGCTACCATCCCTCCGTTCTGGTTCGCGGTGCGTTTGCGCCATCTCCCATACCCAATTAGTTGCAAGGCAGACCCTAGCGACAGCAGTCGCGGAAGTTCCTGACATGAACATCGCCGAATTGAGGCAGTTGCCGCAGGAAAGGCTCGTCGACATCGTGCGCGAGCAAGACCTCGCCAACGGCAAGCCTGTAGACCAAATGCGCTCTGACGAGTTGCTCAACCTCGTCCTGCGCGCCCACGCCGAAGAGCAAGACTACCTCCTAGCCGGCGGCGTCGTCGACATGATGTCGGACGGCTACGCATTCCTGCGCCAGACCTCGCATCGCCCGGGCCAGACCGACGTCTATGTCTCCCATTCCCACGTGCGCCGCTTCGGACTGCGTACAGGGGACTACGTGATGGGCCAGGCGCGCCCTCCCCGTGAGTCGGAGCGCTACCACGGGCTCACGCGCATCGAGTCGGTCAACGGCATGGACCCTGAGCAGGCACGCAGGCGCCCCAACTTTGAAACCCTCACTCCCGTCTTCCCCGACGTGCAGGTACGCTTGGAGACGACCAAGGAGGGGCTCGCGACACGGATGATCGACTTGGTTTCGCCAATTGGGCGGGGCCAGCGCGGCCTCATCGTCGCGCCCCCCAAGGCGGGCAAGACCACGCTCCTCAAGCAAATCGCCGCCGGCATCACCGCCAACTACACCGACCTCCACCTGATGGTCGCCCTGATCGGCGAGCGGCCTGAGGAGGTGACCGACATCAAACGCTCCGTCGATGGCGAGGTATACAGCTCAACGTTCGACGAGCCCGTGGAGGATCACTGCCGCGCTGCGGAGTTGTGCTTGGAGCGTGCCAAAAGGCTGGTTGAGATGGGCCGCGATGTCGTGATTCTTCTCGACTCCATCACGCGCCTCACCCGCGCCTACAACCTCGCCGTGCCCAGCAGCGGGCGCACCCTCTCGGGTGGCATGGATCCCGTGGCGCTCTATCCCCCCAAGCGCTTCTTTGGGGCCGCACGCAACACGGAGGAGGGCGGTAGCCTGACCATTCTCGCCGCCTGTCTCGTCGATACTGGCAGCCGCATGGACGACGTGGTGTACGAGGAGTTCAAGGGTACCGGCAACATGGAGCTGCACCTCGACCGCCGGTTGGCGGAGAGGCGCGTCTTCCCCGCCATCGACATCCAGCGCTCCAGCACCCGCCGCGAGGAGCTGCTGCTCAACGACCTAACGCTGCGGCAGGTCTGGCTCTTGCGCCGCATGGCATCCATGATCGCGTCCGACGCCGTGCATTCGGCTGAGGCAACGGAGCGCATCATCGAGCGCATGACCCGCACCAAGAGCAACGACGAATTCCTCGCCACGCTCACCAAAGAAGTCTAACTTCGCCTAGCGTTGACACGGTTGGCGCGGCTGGTATGCTGCGCGCTATCCGCCGCTGCGACCCCGTGTCCGCGCGGTGAGGGAGGATGATCGTGAAACACCGAGCCACCTTAATGCTGGCCGCCTTGGCCGTGGTCGCCATGCTCGTTGCAGCGTGTGGGGGCGACGGTGAGGAACCCACCGCTACGCCGACACCTATGCAGGACACGGCCGCCGTCAGCGCGACGTTCAACGTCGTACTGAGCATGGCCCCCTTTGGGACGGTCTCGATCGGTATCCGCGACATGATTGAGTCCGGCACCAACGGGCGAATCAAGCTCGAACACACCGACGAGCCCAATGCCGCCGTTTCCGTCCCTCAACTACTCGCTCGCAACCCCGAGCAGTATTCACGCACGATGTTCTACATCAATGAGGAGACGCGCGGGCTCTGGTCGCAGGGGATCGACTACAACGGTGCTGGCATTATCAAGCCCGACCCCGTCGCCCTCTACGCCATCTTCCCGGCCGCATGCACGACTATCGTCACCAACGACCCCGAGGTATACGAGGTGGCGGATCTCGCAGGCAAGCGCCTCTTCCCCGGCACGCAGGGCTCGGTGCTGACAGACATAACCAACATGGCCGTGGAAGCTGCGGGCATCAAGGACTCGGTTACTGTCATCCCGTCCGCTAAGCAGGGCGACGCGGTGCTGGCCGACCGTGAGGCCGACGCAGCCACGACGGGCATCATCTTCGGCGGCGGCCTTGGCAGCTCGCTCACGCCGGGCTATAACCGCCTTGCCCAGACAACCAACGAGCTCTGGGTGGTCGACATCCCGGAATCGTTGCTTGAAAAGATGCGAGCCGATAACCCGGTGTGGGACGCTGCGGGGCTACTGCAGCCGCTCCGCGTTCCGGCCGGTGCGGTGACCCCGGCAGCGCAGGTCGACTACGAGATGGTACGGAGAGACTTGTACTGCCCCGGCGGTATCACCGTCTTGCTGTGGACATCGCCTGAGGTAGAGGACGAGATCGTCTACCAGATGATGTCCGCAATGCTTGCGAACCGCGACATGGCCGACACCAGCTTCCCGTTCATCGCGGAAGCCTGGAAGGAGCGTGTGGGGCACGCATTCGTGCCGCAAGAAGCCTTCCACCCCGGCGCGAGACGCGCTTACGAGGAGGCCGGAGTCACCTACGGCATCGAAGGCATCCGCGAGTGGCAAGCGAGCCAGTAGCCTAGCCGCCCGTGAGAGAGTGCTAGCAGCACAGATGAGGGCCGCCGTCCATGTGAGGGCGGCCCTCATCCATTCTAGGAATGAGCTGCGCGAGGGGGCACGCAGCGTCCTGCATCGCTCGAACTACGCACGACAGGAGGCGTCCAATGACCAGTGAAGACACCCTTGGCCTATTCGAGGCGCTCTACACCACCCGCGCCATCCGCCGCTTCAAGCCCGACCCCGTCCCCAACGATGTGCTGCGCCGTGTGCTCGACGCTGCTGGACAGGCGCCGAGCGGAGGCAATCGTCAGCCATGGCGGTGGTTGGTCATTCGCAGTGACGAGGGGCGCACCAAGGTGTCCGAGCTCGTCGCTAGGGCGGGCGAGCGAGCCGCGGAGGCGCGCCGCACCGGCCAAGACCGCAGGCCTGCGCCACCGTCCGCTGCCGCTCCCGGCGACGACTTCGCCGCGCATTTGAAGAGCGTGCCCGTGATCGTCATCGCCTGCGCGCAAGCCAACGTGAGCCAGGGACCGTTCAGCGTCGGCCCCTTCGGCCAGACCTACCCGGGTATTCAGAACCTGCTGCTTGCGGCAAGAGGCGTGGGGCTGGGCGGCACTATCACCACCAGCTTCAGATGGTGCCTCGACGAGTTCCGTGACTACCTCGGGCTGCCGGAGGGCATCGAGCCGACGTGCCTCGTCCCGCTCGGCTACCCCGCCGGTACGGGAGGTGAGCGACACGGCCCCAAGTCCCGCGTCCCTATCGACGAGGTGACGTTCGAAGAGCGCTGGGGCCAGCCCGTGACGTTCTAGGCTACCCGGCAGACGATGGCTCGGCTTGGCGCTCCCTAGGCCGTGGCAGCGGCTTTGCCAGTGCCATGCACACCGCGTTCATCAGCCAGAACGCCAACAGCACGAAGAAGGCGGGCTTGTAGGAGTCGTAGGCGTCGGCGCTCGATGCAATCGCGAACGGCGCGAGCGCTTGGGTGAGGACGTTGAATGGCATGAACGTCCCGCGGATCGCGCCGAGGTGATCTCGCCCGTAGAAGTTTGCCCATATGAGCGGCTGTATCGCCAGGTAGCCGCCCAGCACCAACCCCTGTGTGAACCCGTACGCCACGGCGACAGGGTAGGTCGTAGCTTGCAGCAGGAATAGGAGTGTCCCCGCCGTCAACACCGCATGGGCAACGGCCACCGACCGCACGTGGAAGCGATCGAGAAAGTACCCCCAGATCAGCCGTGAGACGATCGACGCGCTGCCGTAAATCGAGACGATGCTGGCGGCCTGTGCGCGCTCGAACCCAATGTTCTCGAAGTGCAGGACCCAGTTGGCCGTCAGCCCGACCATCGTCGGCGCCGCCAGCATCCCGGCCAACACGATGAACCACGTCGTCCGGTGCCGTAGTGCATCGGTAGTTGTAAACGAGTGCTCCTCCTGGCGTCCGGCGGCCCGCATCGCCTCGCGCCGCGTCGCTACCTGCGCTTCGGTGTCACCGTCCGGCAGCAGTCCTTTGTCCTCCGGCGCGCGACGGACCAACATTGAGATGGGCAGGAGCAAGACGACTGCGGTGACGCCCATAATGACCCACGCCCAACGCCAGCCCACAGCGTCGATGGTCAGGTTGGCGAACGTGGGGTAGATGAACGCGCCGACCGCCGTGCCCGCGCTGCCGAACGCGATCGCGCGGCCGCGCATCCGCAGGAACCACTTCGGCACGAGCGCCTGGTACAGGATGCCCCCGGCACCGCCGAAGCCCAATCCGCCGAGGATTACGAAGTAGACAAAGTACTGCCAGTAGGAGTTGACGGTGCTGAGCAGCACGACACTCGCGCCAAGCAGCAATGCCGACGCGGTCATCACGATGGGCGGCCAGCCGGGCTTGTCCATTAGCCGCCCCATGAAGATGGTGGCGACACCCATCAACAGCGCACGGAACATGAGTACGCTGGTGAACTGCCCACGACTCCAGCCCAGATCCTCGGACATCGGCGTATAGAAGACCTGGAATCCCCACAGGGTCGTCCCGGACCCGACGACGCCTGCGATGAAGTACCCGCCGACTATGAACCATCCGTAAAACGGCCGGCGCCGCGCCGTATGCCCCTGGGCCTCCATCGCCGCTAGTCTACACCTGCCCCCTCACCCTCCCAGAAAGAACTGCGTTGCCAGCTCGGCCACCAGCTCGGGGCGGTCGGTCTGCACTTGGTGGCCGGCATCGTCGGCGTAGACGAAATCGACGTTGGGCAGCAGCTTCTCCAACTCGTAGCCCATCTCCACCGGAGCGAACGCGTCCTGCTTGCCCCAGACCATCAATGCAGGGATGGATAGCTTCTCCAGCCGCCCCTTCAGCATGAAGTGGTCGCGCCAGAACGCGTTGGCGAATATGCGCTCGCGGCCCTCGTTGAACGACTTCGTCATCTCGGGGATGCCTGGCCGGTTGAATGCGGCGACACGGCTCTCTACCAGCTCGTCCGTCACCGTGGCCTTGTCGTAGACGATGCCCTCGAGGAAGCGGCGCAGCGTCGGCGCGGTGCCGTCAAAGTCCCTCAGCGCGCGGCGCGCATCGTTGTCCGGCTGCGGCAGCCCGTACGCCTGCGCAATCGTACCGCTGCCTATCATGAAGAGCTTCCTCACCCGGCCCGGGAAATCCAGTGCGTATCGCGCCGCCACGTACGCCCCCTGAGAGTTGCCGATGAGGTGGATGTCGTCGAGGCACAGCGCGTCCATCCAGTCGCGCACATGGTTGACCAGGCTGTGGTGCGCTAGCACCGGCCATGCGATCGTTGGCGCCTCCGTCAGCCCGTACGACAACTGGTCAGGCGCGTAGACGCGGAAGTGCTCGCTCATGAGCGGGATGAGTCGTCGAAAGCCCGCAGCCCCCGATGCTCCCGGCCCGCCTCCGTGCAGCATGATGAGGGTCGGCCCGCCGTCGCCCGCCTCGACGTAATGCGTCTTGATATCGCGCGCTAGGACCCAATTCTCGCGCCACGGAGCCGCAGCCATCGCATCCCTCCAAATTCGTCCGACTAGGCGCACAGGCTACGTACGCACCCCTTCCGCGTCAACGCCTCGCAAACGCTATCCTTGCGCCACCCCGACTCGCAGGAGGCCCGTCCATGAAATTCGGACTGCACAACAACTCTTTTCTGACAGCCACAGGCTCGCCGCGTGAGATCTGGCCCGAACTCAAGGAGCGCGTGCAGTGGCTCGACGCCAGCGGCTTCGACTACCTCTCCGTTATGGACCACCTCTGGCAGATCCCCGGGGTCGGTCCCGGCGACGAGCCTTTCATGGAGGCATGGACGACGCTCGGCGCCATTGCCGTCAGCACTGAGCGCCTAGAGCTGACCACCATGGTCACTGCTGTCGGCTACCGCAACCCGGCGCTGCTTACCAAGATCGCTACAACGCTCGACGTGCTCAGTGGCGGGCGCGCCATCTTAGGCATCGGCGGCGGGTGGTTCGAGGCCGAGTACGAGGGCTACGGCTACCCCTTCCCCCGCCCCGGCGCGCGCCTCGGCCAACTCCGCGATGCCGTGCGCTTAGCGAAAGCGATGTGGCGGGATGCTCCTGCAACCTACGAGGGAAAGCACTTCGTGGCGCGCGAGGCCATCCTGGAGCCGAAGCCGCTTCAGTCGCCGCGGCCACGCATCCTCGTCGGCGGCGTCGGCGAGCAACTGACGCTCCGCATCGCTGCGGAAGAGGCGGATATGTGCAACTTCCTGATGGCCACGCCGGATGTCTTCGCACACAAGCTCGACGTGCTCAAGAGGCACCTCGATCGCGCAGGTAGGGCCGTCGACGAGATAGAGGTGACGAAGCTCGACCGCCTCTGCCTGGCCGCAACACCCGAGAAGGCGTGGGAGAAGTGGAACGCGCGCGGTGGGCGCCTGCCCGAGGGCTACCCGAGCATGGTCGGCAGCCCGGACGAGGTTGTCGAGCGACTTCGCGCATTCGAGGCGCAGGGCTGCCAGGCGGTCTTCTTCTCCGTGGCCAACTCAGATCGCGAGACACTGGGACTCTTCGCCGACGAGGTCATGCCAGCGTTTGCATAGAGCGACCGGCGGGCGCGGACTAGTAGACGTCCAGTGCAAACCCCAATCCCGCCGGCGTCTCCTTGAAATCCAGCATCGAGTGGTTCAGGCGCGACGCTACGTGCTGCTCGATGCGCAGCACGGGAGCACCGGCGTGGGCCACCACCATGTCGTCGGGTGCAGGTTCGTCGATGACGATGCCGAACTCGCCCTCGCCCGTCCACTGGGGCGGGATTGTGAGACGCAGGCACTGCATTGGGCTGAGGCCGCGCGCGCTCACGATATCGTGCAACTGGCGCTTTGCTGCATCGGTGACGGCGAGCATCGGCTAAGGAACCGGCCCTAGCGGTGATGCTTCGCGTGTGTTGAACACCTTCTCTGGACGCCACTCGCCCTGGGCGCGGTTAAAGCGCACGATGCCGATGAAGCGCCCGTCGCGTCCATAGGCGCGCCGACGCTCGGCGTGCGACGCGTATGCCCCCGCGGAGCGCAGCACGACCGCCTGCCCGTTTCTCAGCAACCGCTCCGCCGAAGGCTCGACCGCGACCGACGGCAAGTCGACGACGGCGGAGTCGGGTGGCAGCAGATAGCGCTCCCAATCCTCATCGGCAGCGGATTCCTCCAACTCGTCGGGACGGACGGAATCGCTCAGCCTAAACGCCCCGGCGCGCTCACGCTGGAGCGCGCTGAGGTAGCCGTGGCAACCCAGCTGCTCACCGATGTCGTGAGCCAGCGTGCGCATGTAGAAGCCGCGCCCACACTCTGCTTCCAGCGTCACGCGCGGCGGCGCCCAGTCGACCAGCTTCAGGCTGTAGACCACTACATCGCGCGGCGGACGCTCTACCTCAACGCCAACGCGCGCCAGCTCGTACAGCCGCTTGCCCTCGTGCTTGAGGGCCGAGTACATCGGCGGAAGCTGCTGGATCTCGCCGACGTACGCCGGCAGCAGCGCCTCCAACTGGGCAGGCGTCACACCCGATACGTCGCCCTGCTCAGTCACTGTGCCGTCGGCATCGTACGTGTCGGTCGACGCGCCCAGGGTCACCACGCCACGGTAGACCTTCACGCCCTCGACCATCTCTTCCATCAACCGCGTCGCTTGACCGAGGCATACCGGCAGGACGCCGGTGGCGAGGGGGTCTAGTGTGCCGGCATGGCCGACGCGCTTAACGCGGCTGACGCGCTTGACCAGGCGCACCATGTCCATCGACGTCGCCCCTTCCGGCTTATCGATGACGATGATGCCGTCCAGAACGGCACGTTGCGTGCTATTCATGCTGAGCGCGACACCTGGATGCGGTGCGCTTCGATGATGTCGCCTTCTTCGAACTCGTTGAAGCCGTTGACGGTCAGTCCACACTCGTAGCCGCTCTGTACCTGCCGAACATCGTCCTTGAAGCGGCGCAGGCTGGCGATGGGGCCGTCGAAGAGCACCTGGCCGTTGCGGAGCACCCGCGCCATCGCGCCGCGCGCGACGTGCCCGTCCGTGACGTAGGCGCCGGCGCTGCGCCGCCCCCGGCTCAGGTCGAATACTGCACGTACCTCCAGCTGCCCCTCGACCACGTCCTGCGACGTCGGCTCGAGCAGCCCGCGCAACGCCGCCTCCACGTCCTCGATGAGGCGGTAGATGATGTTGTAGTTGCGTATCTCGGCCTGGCCCTGGTCTGCCAGCATCTTTGCACCGGGTTCGATGCGTGCGTTGAAGCCGATGATTACAGCGTGCGATGCATTCGCCAGCAGCACGTCGTTCTCCGTTACCGCGCCTGCTGCGGCGTGGATGATGCGCACCTGCGCGTCTCCTGCCTTCAGTCCTTCGAGTGATTTGCGCACGGCATCAACGGAGCCTGATACGTCCGTCTTCAGTACGAGCGGCAGGTCGGTAGCGCCCGTCGAGCGCCCCCCAAGGTCCTGAAGGGTGACGGCGCGGCGCTCGTCTGCCAGCCGCTGCCTCTCCTGGGTCACCTCCCGCGCCGCGCGCTCACCCGAGACCACGACGACGCGGTCGCCTGCCTCCGGCAACTCGCTCATGCCAAGCACTTCTACCGGCATCGAGGGGAGGGCCTTCTCGGTGCGCTGGCCGCGATAATCAATGAGCGCCTTGACGCGCCCGTGCGCTGCGCCGGCAACGAGCATATCGCTGCGCCGCAGCGTGCCAGTCTGCACCAGCACCGTCGCTAGTGGCCCTCGGCTCTTGTCCATCTTCGCCTCGATGACGACTCCCATCGCGGCACGGTCGGGATTGGCGCGCAATTCCGCAAGCTCCGCCAGCAGCTGGATGCTCGCCAACAAATCGTCTATGCCGTCGCCTGTCTTGGCCGACACCTCTACATCCAGCACGTCGCCGCCCCACTTCTCTACCAGAACCTCGCGCTCGGAGAGTTGCCGTCGGATGCGCTCAGGGTTGGCGTCGGCCAAGTCGCTCTTGTTGATGGCCACGAGCATTGGGACGGCCGCGGCACGGATGTGGTCGATCGCCTCCGTCGTTTGCGGCATCACGCCGTCGTCTGCCGCTACGACAAGTACGGCGATGTCTGTCACCTGTGCTCCCCGGGCGCGCATCGCGGTGAACGCCTCGTGGCCGGGCGTGTCAATGAAGGTGATGGGCGAACCCTCGTACTCCACCTGGTACGCCCCAATGTGCTGCGTGATGCCCCCCGCTTCCCCCGCCGCCACGTCCGTCTTGTGGATGGCGTCAAGCAGCGACGTCTTGCCGTGGTCGACGTGACCGAGCACGGTGACAATGGGGGGGCGCACCACGAGGCTCTCTTCGTCCGTCTCGGACATCTCGGCAAGGGCGGAGGACGACGCCTTACGCGCCGCCTCTTCCTGCTTGCGTGCAGAGAAACCGAAGGGGCGCACCGCCACAGCGGCCGTCTCGTAGTCGATGGCGTCGTTGATGCTCGCGAACGTCCCGCCCCGCATCAACTGCTTCATCAGCGTGACCGGGTCCACGCCCATGCGCTCTGCGAGGGCGGCAACGGTGATCGCATCCGGCAGTGGGAGTGCCTTGAGCACCACGCGTCGCGTGGTGGGCTGTGCCTCCTGCTCTACCATCTCGCCCCCTCCTATGTCTGAACTGTAGGCGCATATTCGGCGATACGCGCCTTGTCCGCCGCCGCCAGCACTGCCTTGAGCGTCCGCTCTAGCCTCTTGCCTTGTGCTGCCGCCTGCCAGCACGTCGACCGCGCACACAGGTACGCACCGCGGCCGTTCACTTTGCCGCTCTGGTCGACAACCACTGCGCCCTGGGGCGTGCGCACGATGCGCGTTAATTCACGCTTCGGACGCTTGTCCCCGCATACCGCGCACGAGCGCATCGCTACGTGCTTGGTGGGCGCCATGTTGCTGCCTCCTCAATCGGTGTGGTGCGCTCCTTAGCGCCTCGCCGGGCGCTTGGGCGGCCTGCGGCTGCCTCCGCGCCGGCCCCCGCGGCCTCCGCCCCCGCGGCTCTGCTCGCCCAGGATGTCTTCCGCAAAGCGGATGCCGGCAGGTCCAGCGTCCGTTTCCGGCACCTTCCAAATATCCTGTTCGTCCTCCTCCTCTACACCTACCTCGACCGACGCCTCCTCTTCGCCCTCGACCTCCTCGATGACCTCCACAACCTCTTGGGTAGCAGGGGTAGGCTCGGCCCCCAACTCGAGCGATTCGAGCGCCAACAACTCCTCCGCGCTCATGCCTGCGCCTGGCGCGACTGCGACAGCCTCCTGGTCGGATTCCACCTCGATGACCGCATCGCCCTTCTCGACAATCTCAACGCCTTCTTCGGCCTCCGCTGCCTCGGCGATCGCAGCAGGCACCTCAGCTTCTATTGCTTCGATAAACTCTTCCGCCACTGCGGCAGGGGCGACCTCTTCAACCTTGACCACCTGCGGTTCGCTTGGCGCGGCTGTCGCTTCCGCCACAGCGCCGTCGCGAACTTCCGCCTCGGCGGCCTGACCCTCGATGTCTTGCTTGAGTCGTTCGATCTCGATATCGGTCGAGCTCTTGATGTCGATATTCCAGCCCGTGAGTTTGGCCGCCAAGCGCGCGTTCTGCCCGTCGCGCCCAATCGCAAGCGACAACTGCCGGTCCTGTACCACCACCGTTGCAGTGCTGGCGCTTGGGTCGAGGACTACGCGCAGGGGTTGGGCGGGGCTCAACGCGTTGGACAGGAAGACGGACGGGTCGCGCGACCACTGAATGACGTCGATCTTCTCGCCCTGCAGTTCGCTGACGATGTTCTGGATGCGGATGCCGCGCAGCCCCACGCATGCGCCGACGGGGTCGACTCCGTCTTGGGCGGCCGAAACGGCTACCTTGGAGCGCGAACCCGCTTCGCGGGCGATGCCGCGTATCTCTACGATGCCGTTGAAGATCTCCGGCACCTCCATCTCGAACAGACGCCGCAGCAATTCGGGCTGCGCGCGGCTGACCATGATCTCTGGCCCCCTGGGCGTCCGCTCCACCGAGGTAATCATCACCTTCAGCCGTACGCCGGGGCGGTAGCGGTCGTAGGGCGACTGCTCCTCGCGCGGCAGCACCGCCTCCGTGCGCCCGTTCAGGTCGAGACGGACGGGGCCTCCATAGCGCGCCTCGCTCCTTTGCACGGTCGCGGTGAACACTTCGCCTTCGCGCTCGGAAAACTCGCTGTAGATGAGCTCGCGCTCCGCTTCCCGCAGGCGCTGGATCACCACCTGCTTGGTGGTCTGCGCCTCGATGCGCCCACCGTCTTGTGCGGGTATCGGGAACTCGAGCACATCGCCTACTGCAAGCGTCTGGCCAGGCCGTAGCGCGCGCGCCTGCTCGATCGTCAGGTGCGCATCCTCGTCCTCAATCTCGTCCACGATGGTCTTGAGCGCGTAGACCGAGTAGGAGAAATCGTTGCTCTCTTGATCTAGGACGACCTTGACTTCGCCGCCCACCGCACCCTTCTTGTAGGTGGATGCGAGGGCCGTCTCCACGGCAGAGATGACCATATCGCGCGGCAAGTTCCGCTCTGCCGCCAGTTGCGTCACCGCGATTAGGAAGTCGCTCTTCATCGCGTTTCAGACCTCCACCTTCGGCGATAGTCCCTGAACAACGCGAGAGTGGGCCCCCGGCCCACTCCCGCTGCGCACAGAATAGCCCATTTCCCTGAGGTTTGTCTACCGCAACACGGGATAGACCAGTGCGCGAGCAGGGCAGCGCTTCGTTCTCCCTTCTCAGTGGGAGCGAGCTAGTGTGAGACTCTTCGCTGGTCCGTGTCCCTACACGTGCTGGTCAACAAGTATCGGGTTGCCGTCCGGATCGATGATGACGAAGCTGGCAGGTCCGCTGCCGGTTTCGTCCGCCTCGCTCATCAGTGAAATGCCCTTTGCCTTCAACTGCCGCTGCAACTCGCGCACGTCCATGAATTCGCCCAACGGCTGCGCCCGCTCGTCCCAACCCGGGTTGAATGTGAGGATATTTCGGTCGAACATCCCGTGGAACAGGCCGACGGTGACGGCGTTGGCATTGCGCAGGATCAGCCAGCCCTGCGCGGCATCGCCTCCGACCACCTCGAAGCCGAGCCTGCCGTAGAAATCCCGCGACACCGTCAGGTCGGCGACGGTCAAACTCACTGAGAATGCACCTAACTCCATGCTTCGCTTCCCCTTCTAGCATGTGGCGTTCTCGGCATTAGCACCCCAGCCTCCTCACGCCGCCAGCCTCCTTACTGCCACCCATACCGCCACCACCACGCCCGCAAACCCCAGCAGATGCAGCGTGCCGCCGACGATGAAGAGGGGCGCGAGCGCGGGCGCGGTGCCGAGCAACGCGCCCCCCGCCGCGATGTATTGGTACGCACGGCCTCGCCGATGGTTCGTAGCTGCGGATACCGCCTCGCCGACGGCGTAGCCCACGCCCGCCATCAGTAAAAGGAAGATCATGCCGTTGCCCAAGAATCCCGCCAGGATGATCAACAACACTGCCGATATGAACCCTGCCACTACCGCCGCCGTCACTCCGCGCGCCACATAGCTCGTTGACACGCGGTAGGTAGGCAGCACGGCGGTGTGCGAGCACTCCTTGCAGCGCACACCCACCGGGTGCTGGCGCATGCACTCCGTACACATTGAACGACCGCAGCGGGAGCACGATAGTCCTGTTTCGCGGTCGGGATGCCAGTGGCATGTCGCCGGAGCGATGCTCACTGGGTCGCCCTGCTTTGGCGGCTGACCCACGCTTGATGGTCGGGGATGTCTCTGTCGTACACCAGCCGGTTGAACAGGACTGCTCCCACCCCCACGCCCTCCGGGCGGCGCGCGTTGGACGTCAACCGTTTGACGACCGTTATCGCAAGGATCGCGAGCATCAGCAGAACGATGGCCACAGGCCTGCCCCACGCCCACGCCCACAAGGGCAGCGCTGCCAGTGCTATCAGCACCCATGTTGCCGAGTTGTTTGTCAGGTTCCACCCGGCCGACGCGGTGATAATGAACAGCGCCAACTCTGGCCTTGCCATCGCCGTCAGAACACCGGCCACCGGCGCAACCCCGCGCCCGCCCTTGAAGCCAAGGAAGACAGACCAGTCGTGCCCAATGATGGACAGTACACCTGCTGCTACTTGCCACTCAATGCTCAAGTCGAACCCGTAGCGCGCGAGGTAGACCGGTGTCATCCCCTTCACGAACAGGTCGAAAACGCCGACGGGTAAGATCCACATCTTGCCGACGTGGTACCAAACATTCGACGATCCCAGTGTGCCCGTGCCGACGCGCCTCAGATCAATGCCCTTGACGAGCCGTCCGGCGAGGAAGGCAGCGTTGACCGAGCCTAATAGGTAGGCGTAGGCGAGACAGAGAGCGATTGCGAGAGGCTCGGGCATCGTCAGCGCCGTCGCCGCTCCACTGCCAACCGCTCCATCTCCTGCACTACTTCGAGTGGCGGCCCGGCGGCTCCAGGCAGTGGCTCACTCTCGTAGCCCATCGCGTGGTAGTCGCTCCCTCCGCACGGCAGCAAGTCCAGTTCCCTGGCTATCGCTGCGAGCGCCTTGCGCCCATTCTTGGAGAACTGCGCGTAGTGGACCTCGAATCCCACGACGCCTGCATCCTTGAGCGTGCCAAGCAGCACTTCGTAGTTCTTGATGTAGAGCGGATGGGCAAGCACCGTGATGCCGCCTGCTTGCTCCACCATCGTCACGGCGTCTGTCATGCTAAGGTGCGGACGCGACACGAAGGCGATGCCGTCGTCATCCAGGTAGCCGCGGAATGCCTCCGCGGCGGTCTTGATGTAGCCGCGCTCAACCATGGCGAGCGCGATGTGGGGCCGCCCAACCCCCGCGTCACCGGCAATCTCCTTTACACGTTCCCAATCGACAGGCTTTCCTATCTCCCCCAGCCGCTCGACCATTGCTTGGCCCCGCCCATCGCGCTCTTCACGGAACCGGCGAAGCCGAGCCTGCAGGTTGGATGACTTCGGGTCGAAGAAGTAGCCGAGCAAGTGGATATCGGTGTTGGGCTCGAGCGGGTTGTCTGCGCTGATTTCGACGCCAGGCACCAGCCGCAAATCGGGGTGCTGCCGCGCCTCCTCGAACGCCTCGTCCAGCCCCATGGTCGAATCGTGGTCGGTAATGGACGCGACGGGTACCTTGCGCTCGGCGAGCAATCGCACCAGCTCCGTCGGCGACAGCCTGCCGTCGGAGAGCGTGGTGTGCAGGTGTAAGTCTGCGGTGGGGCTCATGGCACCACCCTGTCGACCCGCCGCACTTCAGTAGCCAGCCCCGTTCCGTCGTCCAATTGGACAAAGACGGCGTTGAATTGCGCAGGGCCACCGCCGGAGGCAACGTTGAGGCGCTGCGGCACTGCGGTCAGGAAGCGCGTTAGCACGTCCTCGGGGTTGGTGCCGATAATAGAGTTGACAGCGCCCGTCATGCCCAAGTCTGTCACGTAGCCCGTCCCTTTCGGCAACACGCGCGTATCCGCCGTCGGCACGTGCGTATGGGTTCCTACCACCATTGACACGCGCCCATCCAAGTACCACCCCATCGCGTTCTGCTCCGAGGTCGCCTCGGTATGGAAATCGACCAGCGTGAAGCGTGGCGGATCTTCTTCCATACTGTCCAGCAGGGTGTCGATCACCGTCCAAGGCGAATCCGTCCCCTCCGGCATGAAGACGCGGCCCTGCAGGTTGATGACGGCGACGGGACCCAAGCGCAGCATCCCACGCCCGGGAGCGGCGACGGGATAGTTTGCAGGCCGCAGTATCGGCAACTCCCCTTCGAGGTGAGGCAGTATCTCGCGCTGGTCCCAGATGTGGTTGCCCGACGTTATGACGTCCGCGCCTGCATCGAGGATTGCCTCTGCCGTCTCCAGCGTCAGTCCGAAGCCACCGGCAGCGTTCTCGCCGTTCACGACGACGAAATCTAGCCGCTCCTCCTCTCGCAGAACAGGCAGCACTTCCTCGAGAGCGCGGCGCCCCGGCTTGCCCACGACGTCTCCTACCATCAAAGCGCGCACGTGCTCTTCCTTCCTACATCTTCCTACTTGGCCGTCTCGATCGCCCGCGTTTCGCGCACCACCGTCACCCGGATTTCGCCGGGGTAGACCAGGTTCTCCTCGATCTTCTTCACAACGTTGCGCGCGAGCGTTGCGGCTGCTATGTCGTCCACCTCATCAGGCGACACTAGGATACGCACCTCCCGCCCAGCCTGTATCGCGTACGACTTCTGTACGCCCGGGAAGGAGTTGGCCACGTCCTCCAGCGCCTCGAGCCGCTTGAGGTAGAACTCCACCGTGTCGCGGCGAGCGCCGGGCCGCGCTGCGCTGATAGCGTCCGCCGCCGCAACAATGAACGCTTCCGGCGTTGCGCGTGCGTCATCATGGTGCTCCGCGATGGCAACCTTGACCGGCTCCGGCAGGTTATAGCGCCGCGCCACCTCATCGCCTATCTCGATGTGCGAGCCCTCGACCTCGTGCGTGAGCGCCTTGCCAATGTCGTGCAGCAGCCCGCCCGCCTTGGCCACTTGCGAGTCAGCGCCGATCTCGCCCGCTAGCATCCCTGCGATCTGAGCCACCTCAACGGAGTGCAGCAGGACGTTCTCGCCGTAGGAATAGCGGTACTTTAGCCGCCCGATGAGGCGCACCAATTCGGGATGCAACCCCCGCACGCCCGCATCCAGCACGGCCTGGTCGCCTGAGCGCCGGATGGCCTCCTCGACCTCCTCTTGCGCCCGTTCCACTGCCTCCTCCACCCGCGCCGGGTGGATTCGTCCGTCGGCGATGAGGTTGGTCAACGCGATGCGCGCCACCTCGCGGCGTATCGGGTCGAAGCACGATATCGTCACCGCCTCCGGCGTATCGTCGATGATGAGGTCAGCGCCCGTCGCCGCCTCGATGGCGCGAATGTTGCGCCCCTCACGCCCAATCAGACGGCCCTTCATGTCGTCATTCGGTAGCGGAACCTGCGCCGTTGTCGTCTCTGAGACAACCTGCGATGCAAGGCGCTGTATCGACAGTGCGACGGCCATGCGCCCCTTTTCGTCCGCGTCCGCGAGCATCCGCTGCTCGAGGTCGTAGTAGCGCTTGGACAGGTCGTGCTCCATCTCTCCCTCCGCGCGCTGCATGATCTGCTCCCGCGCATCATTCATGGAGAGATTGGCGACCGCCTCGAGGCGCTGGAGGTGCTCGTCCTTGAGGTGCTCTGCCTCTTTCAGAACCACCTCGATGCCGCGCTCGCGCTCAGCTAGGCTGGTCTCGCGCCGCTCGACCGACTCCTGGCGCTTGTCGAGCGACTCCTCGCGGTTCTCCAAGCGGCTCTCTTGGCGCTGTATCTCGCGGCGGAACTCCTTGAGTTCACGCTCCGCCTCCCGCGCCTCGCGCTCTGCCTCACGGCGCGTTTCGCGCGCCTCCTCGCGCGCGCGCTCGACGCGCTTGCGCGTCTCCTCCTCCGCCTCTCGAATGATTGCGGCTGCTCTGTCGCCTGCGGCACCGACGGCACGCCGTTGGCGCAGGTCGCGTAGGACATAGACCACCAATGCGATGCTGACGACTATCAGGCCCGCCAGGGCCAGAACCACGATAGCTGCTTCCATGTCATCCTCCCAGGGCTGCTCACGCGCGCCTAAACGCATGCAGCGCAGCCTCCGGCGCGGGAGCCGGTGAAGCGCTTGCAATCGCGTTGTCTGAGAAGGACGTTAGCCTGCGGTGGCGCCGACGGGCTCCTCAATGGCCAAGGTGGCTTCTTCCTCATCCCCCAGGGAATAGGGCACCGGCAGGTCAAGTGCCGAGTCGGCAGCCGTGTGCTCCGCCCGGATGTCCTGCTCGATAGCCTCCATCACCTCAGGGTGTCTGTTGAGGAAGTCCTTGGCATTCTCTCGCCCGTGGGCAATCTTCGTCTCACCGTAGGAATAGCTGGCTCCTGCCTTCTTGACGACGCCGCGCTCGGCGCCCAAGTCGAGCAGTCCGCCCGCCTTGCTTATGCCCTGGCTGAACATGATGTCGAATTCCGCCTGGCGGAAGGGAGGCGCGACCTTGTTCTTGACGACACGCGCGCGAATGCGCGAGCCCATCACTTCCGACCCTTGCTTGATCGACTCGACCCGGCGAAGGTCGATGCGCACTGAGCTGTAGAACTTGAGTGCGCGACCGCCCGGCGTCACCTCGGGACTGCCGAAGAAGACACCGACCTTCTCCCTGAGCTGGTTCACGAAGACTACAGCGGTGTTGGAGTGTCTGGTGGCCGCCGTGAGCTTGCGCAGCGCCTGCGACATTAGACGCGCCTGCAACCCCACGTGCGCATCCCCCATATCGCCTTCCAACTCCGCCCGCGGCGCCAACGCTGCGACGCTGTCTACTAGCACCACCTCCAGCGCGCCGGAGCGCACGAGATACTCGACAATCTCCAGCGCCTGCTCAGCCGAGTCGGGCTGCGAAACGAGGAGGCTGTCCATCTGTGCGCCACATCGCTGCGCGTAAGAAGGGTCGAGCGCGTGCTCGGCGTCGATGTATGCGGCTGTCCCGCCTCTCCGCTGGCACTCCGCGATGATGTGGTGGCAGAGGGTCGATTTCCCTGCCGATTCCGCGCCGAAAATCTCGGTGATGCGCCCTCGTGGAATGCCTCCCACGCCGAGCGCAAGGTCGAGGGCGATGGAGCCCGTCGGGATGACATCAATGTGCATCCGATGCGCTGCTTCACCCATCCGCATAATGGCGCCGCGACCGAATTGGCGTTCAATCTGGCCCAAGGCCAGTTCCAGGGCTTTGTCCTTCTCAGACACGCTTTTGCCTCGCGTCTTCACCATCCCGTCGCTACGTTGATTGTAGCAGAAGTATGTCGGGGTGGCGCCCGCCGATTCTGCCATGGCGCACCCTCTACCGCGCAAGGTGCATTTGTCACAAGTATCCCTTCCCTGGCGGAGAGGCGGTTGTTTCCCCCTCCTCTGCGGGGAAGGGGCCGGGGTTGGAGGCCCCTTATCCCCCCGGCTTGTACCGATTCACTATCGGCAACCGCCAATCGCGGCCGAAGGCGCGGGACGTTATCTTGATGCCCGGCGGCGCCTGCCGGCGCTTGTACTCGCTGCGATCTACCAGTTCTATCGTCCGCACGACCGCCTCAGGAGGCGCTCCCGCCTCCAGCATGTCCTCGAATGCCGAGTCCTCCTCTACATAGTCTTCCAGGATAGGGTCGAGCACTTCGTACGGCGGCAGCGAGTCCTCGTCCTTCTGGTCGTGCCGCAACTCCGCCGTCGGCGGACGGTCGATGATGGACTGCGGGACGACCTCACGCCCTCGCGTGTGGTTGAGGTGGCGGCACAGTTCGCGCACCAGTGTCTTGGGCACGTCCTTGATGACTGCGAACCCTCCGGCAAGGTCGCCATAGAGCGTCGAGTAGCCCGTAGCCATTTCGCTCTTGTTGCCTGTGGTGAGGACGATCCATCCGAATTTGTTCGATGCCGCCATCAGGAAATTGCCCCGCACGCGCGCCTGAAGGTTCTCTTCCGTCACGTCGGGCTCGCGGCCTTCGAGGACAGGCGCCAGCTCCTCCATGTACGCATCGAAGACGCGCTTGATGGGCACGGTGCGCATGGGCGCACCGAGCCCATCGCTCAACAGCCGCGCGTCGTCGTACGACTGGTCCGCCGTGAACTGCGAGGGCATGAAGAAAGTGGTGACGCGCTCGATGCCGAGTGCGTCGGCGGCGATGACGGTGGTCAGGGCTGAGTCGATGCCCCCGGATAGGCCGATGACGGCGCCGCGAAAGCCGCTCTTCTGCACGTAGTCGCGCGTGCCAAGTACCAGGGCCTGGTAGACCTCTTCCAGCGGCGCCAACTCATGCGCAACGCTCGCCGGTTGGAGTTCTAGTAGCGAGGCATCGGCGGGCGGTGTGCCCAAGTCGAGGAGGTGCGCGACGCCTACAGCATCGGTGTCCGTCAGCTTGCGCGGCTCGCCGCGGCCCGCATCCACCACATCCGCATCGATATCCACGCTCAGCGCGCACTCTTCAAACTGCGGTGCTCGAGCGAGCAGCGCCCCTGTGTGGTCGAATACGAGGCTCTGGCCGTCGAAGACGAGCTCGTCCTGCCCGCCCACCATGTTGACGTAGGCGAGGACGACGCCTTCGTTGCGCGCCCGCTCGGCGAGCATCGCCTGCCGCTTCGCGCCCTTGCCGCGCGAATAGGGCGAGCCGTTAATGTTGACCACTACCTCTGCGCCCGCAGCACGAGCCACCGTCGCAGGATTGATGTTGTACCAAATGTCCTCGCATACGCACGCTGCAATCCGCACCCCCCGGTGCGTGATGACAGGACACGTGCTGCCGGGCGTGAAGTAGCGTAGCTCGTCGAACACCCCGTAGTTGGGCAAGAACACCTTGTCGTAGACGGCGGCGAGCTTCCCTCCTTGGGCGATAGCGGCGGCGTTATAGAGCCGTCCATCGGCGCGGCGCGGCGTCCCTACGATGACAAGCGCCTCGCGCGTAGCCTCTACGATGCGCCCTAGGCGCTTGTCCGTCTCATCGAGGAATTGTTGCTTGAAGAGCAGGTCTTCAGGCGGGTAGCCCGTCACCGCCAACTCGGGAAAGGCGATAACGTTCGCGCCCTGCGCCTCCGCCTCCGCCATGTAGCGCAGGATGAGGTCGGTGTTCCCGTCGAGATCACCGACGGTAGGGTTGATCTGTGCTAGGACGATGCGGAGCCGTCGCACGCACTTCTCCGTGCCGCTCAGCGAACGCTGCCGAGTCGAGCGGCGCAGCGCGCACCATAGCATGCGCGAATGGGCCGAGCGGATTCAGGGCAGGGGAGTGGTGGGCTGCCTAGGAGCGGGAGCGCCGACGGCGACGGGCGGAGCGCCGCGCTGCGATGCGCGCCTTTTCGCCCTTGGAGCGGAAGTAGCGCCGATCCTTGTGCTGCTTCAGGATGCCCGTGCGCGTTACTGCAGAGCGGAACCTCGAAACGAGTCCTTCAGGGTTCTCTCCGTCTCTGAGCGTCACGAACGCCATTACGGGGCAACCTTAGCACGCTTCCCAGCGCTTCGCAACGCGGGAATCTCGGTTACGCGTGATAATTCAGCATCCAATTGACGCCGAACTTGTCCGTGCATGAGCCGAAGTAGGCGCCCCAGAACATGTCCTCCAGCGGCATCGTCACCGTCCCGCCGTCCGACAACTTGGCGAACACCTCTGCGGCCTCCTCCCGCGTTCTCGGCGCGTAGGAGATGGAGAAGTTGTTGCCCTGCGTGGTCTCGATGCCGAACCACGATGGCACGTCGCTTCCCATCAGCACGCCGTCGCCGATGCGGTAGGTGACGTGCATGATCTTGTCGCGCTCTTTGTCTGGCGGAGCGAGGTCCTGCGGCCCCTCGGCGAAGGTGCCGACGAATTCGAAGTCGCCGCCGAAGACTGAGCGGTAGAACTCGAACGCCTCGCGGCAGTTGCCGTTGAAGTGCAAGTAGGTGTTGAGAGCCATAGATGCGCGCCTCGCTGAATTTGTTCGAGGAGTAATCCCGTCGCCGGGATGCTAGCATGGCGACGAGGGACGAGAGGGGATGTTTGTGGAACGGCCGCGATTGACACTTTCGGATTTCGGCGCGTAGGCTAACGATTACGGTTTCGCGCCTCCTGACGAGTGTGCTGATGCCGCAAACGGGTCGCGCTTCACTGCCAACGCGTGAGCCGCGCCCTTAAGCGGGAGGAACCCCGTATGGCCGGTCAAAGCGAGTTCGTCGTCCGATTCGCAGGGGAAGGCGGACAGGGCGTCGTAACCGCAGCCGAGTTCGTCGCGCGCGCTGCGACCACCGTCGGCTACCATGCACTTACCTTCGCCACCTTCCCTTCTCAAATCCTCGGCGGGCCCACTTGGACCCAGGCCCGCATCTCTCGAGAACCCGTCAAGAGCCCTGGCGACTACGTCGATATCCTCGTGGCTTTCAACGACTACGCCTACCAGGAGCATCGTGGCGATGTGCGCGATGGCGGCGTCATCCTGCTTGACCCCACCGTCGAGCCCGACTCCGCCGACACGGAACGGCGCGCACTGATCGTCCCATTCGATGAGTTGGCCAAGCAGACGGGCGAATCGCGTGCGGCCAACATGGTGGTCATGGGTGCCCTCTCCAAGCTTATCGACATGCCCCTTGACTTCTTCAAGGACTTCGTCTCCCGCCGCTTTGCCGGGCGCGAGACGGTTATCACTGCGAACCACATGGCTCTCGATCTGGGACTTGCGCAGATGGAGGGCGAGGCCGCCATCGCCGACTTGGGGGAGCCCGAGAGGCCCGACTATGTCCAATCGTTCATCAAAGGCAATGAAGCGCTGAGCATCGGCGCGCTCGCGGCCGGCCTCGACTTCTACATCGGCTACCCTATCTCCCCCGCGACGCCCGTCCTCGTCTACATGGAGCGCAACCTCGTCGGGGACGGCAAGTTCGCCTATCAGGCGTCGTCTGAGATCGAGGCGATCGCGGCCATCCTTGGTGCAGGCTTCGCTGGCAAGAAGGCCATGACCGCTACCTCCGGACCCGGCTTCACCCTCATGGGGGAGGGGCTTGGGCTGGGGTGGATGGCCGAGATCCCGTGCGTCGTCATCAACGTTCAGCGGGGCGGCCCTGCGACAGGGTTGCCGACGAAGACAGAGCAGTCCGACCTCCTTGCCGCCATGAGTCCCGCACACGGCGATTCATCGCTCCCGGTCATTGCGCCCGGCAGTGTGGCCGAGTGTTACGAGTCGGCCATCTGGGCGCTCAACTGGGCCGAGCGCTATCAGGGGCCGGTCATCGTACTCAGTGAGCACTCGCTCGCTGAGCGTGCCCAGAACATCCGAAAACCGGATGTCAGCGCTGCCAAGGTCGAGCAGCGCGACGTCTACGCCGGAAGCAACGGCTATCTGCGTTACGAGGCGTGGGAACGCTCGCCCATGCCAGTCCCCGGCGGCCCCGGTGCCTACGTCGCCAACGGCTCCGAGCATGACCCCTACGGCGACACGACGCACCTGCCCAAGTACCACATTCAAATGACCGAGCGGCGCTTCTCCAAGTTGCGCCTCCTTGACGACGGCACCTACGAAAGTCGTAACGCTGCCCACCCTGTTGCAGTCGTTCCATGGGGCGGCTCGAAGGGCTCGGCGGAGGAGGCGTTCGACCTCCTCGAGGCTGACGGCGTTGGGATCGGCTACTACTACACGATGTTCGTAAACCCCCTGCCCTCAGCCATGCTGGAGGAGCTGCGGTCGAAGGACCTCGTCATCGTGCCCGAGTTGAACTACCAGGGCCAGTTCGCCAGCGTCTTGCGAGCGCAGGGCGTGAAGGCTGAGGCGTTGACGCAGTACACGGGCCTCCCCTTCAGGGCGTCCGAATTGGCCGAGCGCATCAAGGAGCGGCTTGCCGCTGCGAAAGAGATGGTGAGAGCATGAGTGCGAAGAACCCCGAGTATGACTTCAAGTGGTGCCCCGGTTGCGGTGACTTCGGCGTCCGCCGCGCCCTTGAGGTCGCCATGCAGGACTACATGGTCAAGTATGAGACGCCCATGTCCCAAAACGTCGTCGTTGCGGGCATCGGCTGCTCCGGCAACCTCGTCCACCTGCTCGACGGCGAGCAGCCCTTCGGCTTCCACGGCATCCACGGGCGCGCGCTTCCAATCGCGCTCGGCGTCAAGGGCGCCAATCCTGACCTCAACGTCGTTGTCGTCGCGGGCGACGGTGACTTCCTGAGCATCGGCATGGAACACATCGCCCCGCAGGCCGCCCGTAATCTCAACATCACCGCGGTCATCATGGACAACGGGATCTACGGCCTCACGAAGGGCCAGTCGTCGCCTACCACCGAGATTGACAAGGTCACAAGCAGCACACCCTACGGCAAGATGGAAGCGGCCGTTCACCCCCTTGAGTTGTACTACACGCTCGGCGTCAGCTTCATCGCGTCTGGCTATTCATCCAAGCCGCGCGACCTGGCCTCGTACATCCTCGATGGGATGGAGCACCCCGGCTTCTCCATCGTCCATGTCGCATCGCCCTGCACCACGTACAACGACACGTACGAGGAGTTGAAGGGCAACCCAGCCAAGGGCATTGAGCCGACGGCATGGGCGCTTCCAGACGACTACGACCCCTCGGACCGCGCAGAGGCAATGAAGATCGTCCATCGCGGTGGCGTACCCTTGGGCGTGATCTACAAGGACACCACGCGCCCGACGTTCGATGCGCGCATGGAGACCGCCGCAGTGGCAGCCGGCGGCCCCCGCGATGTCGCGAAGTTGCTGGACGGCTTCGATCTGTAGGGCTCTCTTTCGCCCGCCCGCCGCAGAGGGAGGGTCGCGGCGAGGGCGCTACAGCCAAGGTAGGGGCTACCCGAACCTCTCTTCCTTCCAGTAATCGCCGCGCATGTGGTAGCCGCGCTGTTCCCAGAATCCCGGCGCGTCCGCCGGCAGCAGTTCGATGCCGCGAACCCACTTGGCGCTCTTCCATCCGTACACGCTTGGTACCACCAACCGAACAGGACCGCCGTGCTCTCGTGCTAGCGGCTGGCCATCTTGCGTGTGGGCTAGCAGTACGTCGTCCGCCATCAGCGCAGGCAAATCGAGGTTGGTGGTGTAGCCGTCGTATCCGTAGATCATCGCGTGCGTCGCCTCTGGTGTCGGACGGCACAGTGCCAGGGCGTCCACAAGGCGCACGCCCGCCCAATCGACGTCCATCTTGCTCCATTGCGTCACGCAGTGGAAGTCGCGCGTGGTGGCCGTCTGCGGCAGCTCCAGCAGCCGTCCCCAATCCACCTCTACCTCCACTTCCACTAACCCGAAGAGCCGCATGCCCCAATCATCCGTCGGGACGGACGGCGTCGCGCCGACGGTCATGACGGGGAACTTGGACGTGACGATCTGGTGCGGAGGCACGCGGGACGGGTCGATTCCGGGGTTGCGCCCTCCGTCGTTCCAGGTGTTGACGGCCCTCTGCAACCAGTCCATTCCCCGCTCCTCCCTGCCTGCGCCTTGGGTCGTTAGGCTAGTGAGTGCTCTATGATGACCTACACGCCGCCGTAACGGAAGCATTGAGCGCCACACATTACTCCATTGAAGCCGCCGGTCTGACCAAGTGGTTCGGCCGTACGCGGGCCCTCTACGACGTATCGCTGCACGCGCCGTGGGGGTGTGTCATCGCCCTCTTCGGGCCCAACGGCGCCGGTAAGAGCACGCTGCTGCGGGTCCTCGCAGCTCTCGCTTCCGCCGACTCCGGCAGCGCGCGCGTCGCCGGCTGCGACCTGCGCCAGGATGCGATGGATGTGCGCCGCGTCGTCGGCTATGCCGGCCACGCCAACTCCCTCTACGCAGACCTCACCGCACGGGAGAACCTGTGCTTTCATGCGCGCCTTCACCGTCTTGCATACGCCGATGAGCGCATCAGCGCGCTACTCGATGACGTGGGGCTGGCTAAACGTGCTGATGCACGTGTGCGCACGCTCTCCAATGGAATGCAGAAGCGCTTGGCCATCGCCCGCGCAATTCTCCACCGCCCTCGCATCCTGCTGCTCGACGAGCCGGAGACGGGCCTGGATGAGCAGGGGCTCGAACTCTTGAACCATATTGTCTTCGGCCTAGCGAAGGCGGGCGGAACGGTCGTCTTGTCGACGCATGCGGTCGAGCGCGGCCTACAACTCGCCGAGCGCGTCGCCGTTCTCAACGACGGAGCGCTCGTCATGGACGCTGAGACTTCGGGCTTGAGTGCGAGCGCCATCCATGCCGCCTTCGGCCGGGGGGAGCGCACCGCATGAGCGCCTACCTGCACACCGCGTGGACGGTCTTCCTCAAGGATGCCCGTATCGAGGCACGAACGCGCGAGTCGCTGGTCGCCATTCTGGTCTTCTCAATGCTGGTCGCTTTCATCTTCAACTTCGCCTTCGACCCCAACCCGCGCGTGCTCGCAACGGTCGGGCCAGGAATCGTCTGGGTAGCATTCGTCTTTACGGGCGTCATCGGCCTAAACCGAAACTTCGTGCTGGAGCAAGAGCAGGGGACGCTCGATGTGCTCTTGCTCGCCCCGGTTGCGCGCGAGGCGCTGTACGCAGGCAAGCTGCTCGGCGTCTTCGTCCTCATGACGGCCGTTGAGGCGCTGATGCTTCCCGTCTTCGTCGTCCTCTACGACCTGCCCGTATTGAATGGTCCTTTCGTTGGCGTGACGCTTGCGGCCACGCTCGGTTTTGCAGCGGTTGGCACGCTCTTTTCTGCCATCGCCGTGCGGACGCGCGCGCGTGAGGTGTTGCTGCCGCTTCTCTTTCTCCCCGCTGCGTTGCCCGTCCTCATCGGTGCCGTCGCCTCCTCGAGCGACATCTTTGCCGGGCAGGGATGGAGCGAGTACGGGCGCTGGCTCCAGCTCATCCTCGTCTTTGATGTGGTCTTCATTGTGGTAACATCGGTTGCGTTCGAGGCCGTAATCGAGGAGTGACGATGGCAACCGTAGCGGAGCGCCAGCAGGGGGGTCTGGTAGCCCGTTGGCGTCGCGTGGTGGGGGGCGCCCAGCGCGCCAAGCACATCTTCCTTCTCTTGCTGGCGGCCATGTTCGTCGCCAACCTCTACCTTATGCTCATCTGGGCGCCCACCGAGCGCGTCATGGGCGACGTTCAGCGCATCTTCTACATCCATGTCCCACCGCTGTGGGTCGCCTTCATCGCCTTCTTCCTGACCTTCGGCAGCTCCATCGCGTACCTGCGCACGCGCGACCGCTCGTGGGACAACCGCGCGTTTGCCGCCGCTGAAGTGGGGCTCGCCTTTATGACCGTCGGCATCATCGCCGGGGCGATCTGGGGCAAGCCTGTCTGGGGGACCTGGTGGACGTGGGATGCCAAGCTGACGACGACCTTCGTACTGTGGGTTACCTACGTGGGCTACATGATGGTGCGTGCCTATGCCCCCGTCCGCGCCCAGGGTGCGCGATGGAGCGCCGTAATCGGCATCATCGGCTTCATTAACGTGCCCATCGTCTACATGGCGGCGGTTTGGTGGCGCGGGCTGCACCCCGAGCAGGTCACTGGTGCATTCGCCTCCGGTGGCGGCCTCGAGCCTGCCATGCGCACCGCCTTCTACTTCTCTGTCCTCACCTTCGTGCTCTTGTTCGCCTACTTGCTCTACCATCGCATCGGGGTCCGGCGTACCGAGGACGAGATCGGCTCGCTCCATTACTCGCTCCATGAAGGAAGGCCGTAGCCCACGATGGAAGATGGCAACCTCGGATACCTCTTCGCCGGGTTCGCTGTCGTGTGGCTCGGGCTGTTCGCCTACATCATCTACGTAAGCCGCCGCGAGCAAGCCCTCCGTCGCGAGGTTGCGGACCTGCGCCAAGAACTCGCTGAACGCGAGGAGCGCGCGGGCAGGTAGCGGAAGGAGGGCTACTGCTGCCGTGCAGTACACGCCTGCGTCACAGACGAAAGCGGCTGTCCGTCGCGCCGGACTGAGCGGGCGCGCCAAGTTAGCCATCGTAGGTGTGCTACTGCTTGGCGCATTCGCCTACTTCGGCTACACCGCCTTTCAGAGCGCTACCGCCTACTACCTAACCGTCGACGAACTTGTCGAGCGAGGTCCGACAGCCTTCGGCGAGTCGATTCAGGTCAAGGGCCGCTTGGTAAGCGACTCCTTCAGTCGCGCGTTGCCCGGCGGCTCCGGACCGGGCACAACCGCCACCTTCTTGCTGGAGGAGAATGGTCAGCAGATCACGGCTACGCTCGAGGGTGCAGTGCCCGACCTCTTCTTCAACCCCCATTCCGAGATCGTCCTCGGCGGCGTGTACGGCCACGATGGCGTCTTTGTCGCCGATCGCGTCCTCGTCAAGTGCCCCTCCAAGTACCAGTCGCTCGAAGGCGAGGAGCCCGATGACTATGGAGAGACGCCCCCGGCGTAGGCGAGCATCCGTGCCTCCTCTGGGAGCGTCCGTCGCTGAGCGGTGGATGATGGCCCCGATGCACAAACGAAAGGGCCCCCGTCACCAGACAGGGGCCCTCGCGCTCGATGGAGGCGCTGCGTAGGAGGCTATGCGGCTTCGCGCTTCGCCGTGGGCTTGTGCGCCGTCTTAGCGCGCGCCACGGGGAGGTCAGCCTCCGTAGGCAGGTCGGCGGTGTGGCCACACTGCACGCACTTGTTGTACGGGCCGTAGATATCCCCACTCACGTGCATATCGCCCCCGCACCGCGGGCATGCCTTGAACAGCATAAACGTCGCCATCTCCGCCTCCTTTCCCGCAGCTTCCAGTTCGCTGCGGCGTTCTCTCTCGATTACCGCGTCCCCCTGGCCGGTAGGCTGAGGAGGCGCTGACTTCACCGTGTGACTCATCTTGACATGAACCGTATCAACCATGTATGCTCTTGTCAAACCTCGCATGACGAAGCATGCCCATTATGTGGCGGATTCCGCAGAAATGCAAGACCTTCAACAGACGACTTCGGTAAGCCACGACGTAATCGGCCAATTCGTGCGCCCGGCCCCGCCGGTGCAACGAGACCGCTCTGGCGCAACATCCGATTCGGTGGACTCGTCCGAAGGCGTCTACATCATCAGCGTCGCTGCACGCATGGTCTCCATGCACCCCCAGACGCTCCGCAAGTACGAGCGCGCCGGGCTTGTGCGTCCATCGCGCACCGGCGGAATGCTCCGCCTCTACTCCGATACCGACATCCTGCGCCTGCGCATGATCAAGCACCTCGTCGACGAACTGGGTCTAAATGTGGCCGGCGTCGAGACGGTACTGCGCCTTGTCGAGCGGCTTGGCTCGCTCCACCAGCGCGTTGGCCCCGGCGCAGCGCGGCCCGGTGACATGCTCAGCGCGCTGAGTGCCGAAGTAGACGCCATCTTCTCCATGCTCCAGGGCCACGCTGCACCCCCGGCGCCCAGTGGCTGGAGAGGAGGCTCCCCGTGACCAGTGAGCACGAGCGGAATGACCTTGAAATCCATCCCGAAGCGGAAGGGGCTTCCGCGCAGGAGGCCGCAGATTTGCCGGACGTCGAGCGACTGATGAGCGAGCGCGACGAGTTCAAGGAGCTGGCCGCCCGTGCGCAGGCGGACCTGCTCAACTACCGCCGCCGCGTCGACGAGGAGCGGCAGTTCCTAGAGCGCAATGCCGCAAACGGCGTCGTCGCACGCCTGCTGCCCGTCATCGACGACTTGCGCCGTGCCGTCGAGTCCATGTCGCCTGGCGGTGGGCCGTGGGACGAGGGGGTACGCATGGTGCTGCACAATGTGGAGGCTGTCGTCCAATCCGTCGGCGTCAGCGCCTACGAACCCGCATCCGGCGATACGTTTGACCCGGCCGTTCACGAGGCCGTAGCGCAGGCACCGACGTCCGACTACGCAGCAGGCGCGGTGGTCGCGTGTGTGCGCGCCGGCTACCGCACCGCCGACCGCATCCTGCGCGCCGCGCAGGTTGTAGTCGCGCAATCCTTGCCCACAGACAGTGGCCCAACCAACCATCGAGAAGACACATCCTCAGAGGCATAGGACGTAGGAGGAGGGAATCATGGCGAAGGTAATAGGTATCGATCTGGGAACGACTAACTCGTGCATGGCGGTTATCGAGGCAGGGGAGCCCACCGTCCTTGAGAACGCGGAAGGCGGTCGCACCACCCCCTCCATGGTCGCCGTCAACGACAAGAGCGGCGAACGCTACGTCGGCCAGATGGCCAAGCGCCAGGCCGTCACCAACCCCCAAAACACCGTCTTCTCAGCCAAGCGCTTCATCGGCAGGAAGTTCTCCGAGGTCGCTGCGGAGAAGGACGAGGCGCCCTTCAAGGTAGTCGACGGCAAAGGTGGCGACGCCTACATCCATATGGGTGAGCGCGACTTTGCGCCGCCGGAGATTTCCGCAATGGTGCTGCAGAAGCTCAAGGCAGATGCCGAGGCCAAGCTGGGCGAGACCATCTCACAAGCAGTCATCACTGTACCCGCCTATTTCAACGACAGCCAGCGCCAGGCAACCAAGGACGCTGGTGCCATCGCAGGCCTCGAGGTGCTGCGCATCATCAACGAACCCACTGCTGCCTCCCTCGCTTACGGTCTCGACAAGAAGGGCGACGAGACGATTGCCGTCTTCGACCTTGGCGGCGGCACCTTCGACATCTCCATTCTCAGCATTGGCGAGGGTGTCTTCGAGGTTCAGTCGACCAACGGCGACACGCATCTCGGCGGCGACGATTGGGACAAGTGCATCGTCGATTGGCTGGCCGACGAGTTCAAGCGCGACCAGGGGATCGACCTGCGCCAGGACCGCATGGCCCTCCAGCGCCTGCGCGAGGCGGCGGAAAAGGCCAAGATAGAGCTCTCGTCCGTTGCGCAAACGGAGGTCAATCTCCCCTTCATCACCGCCGATTCCTCCGGCCCCAAGCACTTGGCGATGACGCTGTCGCGCTCCAAGCTGCAGCAACTGACCGCCGACTTGCTCGAGCGTACCATCGCGCCCGTCAAGCAGGCGCTTTCCGATGCAGGGGTGTCGGCTCAACAGGTCGATGAAATCGTCATGGTCGGCGGGATGACGCGGATGCCTGCCGTCGGCGAAAAAGTCAAAGATCTCTTCGGCAAGGAGCCCCACAAGGGCGTCAATCCTGATGAGGTCGTTGCTATCGGCGCGGCCATTCAGGCCGGTGTGCTCCAGGGTGACGTGCAGGACATTGTGCTCGTCGACGTCACCCCGCTTACGCTCGGCATCGAGACGTTGGGCGAAGTGATGACCTCCCTCATCAAGCGCAATACCTCCATACCCACACGCGCGACGGAAACCTTCACGACCGCCGCAGACGGGCAGACGAGCGTGGAGGTCCATGTGCTCCAAGGCGAACGTACCATGGCGCCGGAGAACAAAACCATCGGCCGCTTTCACCTCGACGGCATTCCCCCTTCCCCACGTGGCGCCCCCCAAATCGAGGTGACGTTCGACATCGACTCGAACGGCATCCTCAACGTCTCCGCCAAGGACAAGGCCACCAACAAGGAGCAGCGCATCACCATTACTGCCTCCTCCGGCCTCGCCAAGGATGAGGTCGAGCGCCTCGTCCAGGAGGCGGAGGTGCACGCCGACGAAGATCAGCGCCGACGCGACCTCGTCGAGACCAAGAACCGGGCGGATACTGCCGTCTATCAGGCGGAGAAGGCGCTCAGCGAGCATGGCGATGCCGCCGGCGACGAAGTGAAAGCGGAGGTGCGCGACCGCATCTCGGACGTGCAAGCTGCGCTACTGACGGACGATGCTGCGCGCATCCGCACCGCTGTTGAGCAGCTGACGGCCGCCGTCACCAAGATTGGCCAGGCTGCTTACGCCCAGCAGGAGTCGGGCGACGAGCCTCCGACCAGCGCCAACGACGCGTCGGCGGACGGCGACGCCGATACCGTGGAGGGAGAGTACAGAGAGATGTAGCGTCGGCGGGGCCTATGGCCCCTCGGCCACTTCACGCTGTACGCCTGTAAGCTCAACGTCTAGCCGGCTCGCCTCGATGAAGGCGATGACCTTATCCAGCGTGCTTTCGGCTATGCCCCCGTTCATACCGACGCACGCGACGCCGAGGACGAGCGTCTGCCAAGCGTCCTGCGTGTCCACCTCGGAGATGGAGAGGTTGTAGCGCTGCCTCAGCCGTGCCACGAGCGACTTTGCGACGTGCCGCTTGCCTTTGAGCGAATCGTTGCCTGGCAGCCGTAGCGTCAGCCGCGCCGAGCCAATATACATGCCCGGGAGAATAGCACTCCCCGTTTGACACCCTAGGCCTTTCGACGCTATTATTTGCGCGGTTCCTACGAGGGGCTGAGACGCCGGTTTTCCATCGGCATACGGCGCTAACACAGGCGTAGATGGTCGCCCTAGGGGAGGGCGACGTACCTCTTTGACTCGCGTGCGGTAATGCAGCCGTTTCGCGTGTTCAAGCCCACGGGGATAGCGCCCGGCGTTTTTCGAGGAGGGGCACAGTCAGGGATGGCCCAGCAACAGCAAGACATCGAACTTAAGCGGGGCCTTCGAGGCGTCTACCTCGACACCACTGAGTCCAGCAACGTCATCGGCGATATTGGTCGCCTCATCTACCGTGGATACGACATCCACGATCTTGCCGAGAAGTCCACGTTTGAAGAGTCGGTATTCCTGCTGCTGAACGGTCGGCTGCCCACCGAGGGTGAGTTGGTCGCCCTTGACGCGCAGCTCAAGGCCGCCCGTGCGCTGCCCGCAGCAATCATTGAGCTCATTGACCGCGTCAAGGACGCGCACCCGATGGATGTCTTGCGTACAGCCGTCTCCGCCCTCTCAGCATTCACGCCTGATACGGCGGACGCGTCGCACGAGGCGGCGCTGCGGAAGGGCATAGAGATTACGGCTCAGTCCTCTACCATCGTTGCCGCGCATCACCGCCTGCGCGCTGGGCTGCCGCTGGTCGACCCCAGCCCAGCCCTCAATCATGCCGGCAACTTCCTCTACATGCTGCTGGGCGAGGAGCCGGACTCCGACACCACGCGCCTCATGGACAAGGACTTCATCGTCCACCTTGACCACGGTTCCAACGCGTCGTCGTTCGCTGCGCGTGTGACGGCCAGCACCCTCGCCGATATCCACGGCTGTGTCGTTTCAGGCCTCTCCACCCTCAAGGGCCCCTTGCATGGCGGCGCCGCTGAGGGCGTCATGCGCATGGCGCTGGAAATAGGGGACGAATCGAACGTCGAAGCCTACTTGCAACAGAAGCACAAGAACCGCGAGCGCATCATGGGATTCGGCCACGCGGTCTACAAGGCAGAGGATCCGAGAGCGCGCCACCTGCGCGAGGGGTCGAGGTTGTTGGCCGAAAAGGCGGGAGACCCTAAGTGGTTCCGCATCCTCAGCCGTGTCGAGGAGTACATGCAGCCCTACGCCGAGCGGGGCATCTGCGTCAATGTCGACTTCTGGTCGGGCTCCGTCTACTATCTCCTTGGCATTCCCGAGGACCTATTCATCTCCATCTTCGCCTTGGCGCGCATACCCGGGTATGTCACCCAGGTGTTGGAGCAGCAGGACCGCAACATCTTGATTCGCCCGCTGATGCACTACGTTGGCCCCGACAGTGTCGAGTACGTGCCCATCAATCAGCGCGGCTGATCGAGTGCCTATCCATCACAGCAGGAGAGTGGGATGTCGACGACTCAAGAGATTCAGGGCGCAGGGGGACTCGAGGCCGCCGACCACGGCCACCACTGGCTCATCGAGAGCCCCAACGGCCCATTCAGCAAGGGGCGGTGCAAGATCTGCGGCGTTGAGCGCGAATTCAAGAACTCCATCCAAATCACCAGCTGGGAATCAGACGGCAGTCACGTCAACCGAAACCAGGCGCTTACGTCCTCCTAGCACTCCACTCCGCCTTCGCCTAGGCAGGGGGTAGGGTGAGAGTGCCCCAACCCACCGCAGCCGAAACTGCCATTCGCAAGCGGGTTGCAGCACACGGCCGCATTACCTTCGCGGACTTCATGGCGTTGGCGCTGTATGTGCCCGGCGGCGGCTACTACACATCCCCCCGCCCGCTTGGCCCCGCTGGCGACTTCTATACCTCACCTCATGTCCACCCTGCTTTCGGCGCGCTGCTGGCGCGCTTCGTGACGTCGCTGAGTGATGCACCGCGCGCCGTCGTCGAGTTGGGCGCGGGCGACGGGCGTCTCGCTGCCGATGTTGTCGCAGCAGCGCCTTCGCTCTCATATACGGCGATTGACCTGCGCCCTCTGTCGACCCCTGGCGCGCTGCTAGGGCGGGGCAGCGTACAGTGGCTGATTGCCGACCGCATCCCCCTGCGCAACTTCGACGGGGTCGTGCTCGCGAATGAACTACTCGATGCTATGCCCGTTCATCGCGTGACCGTTCGGGGGGGCGAGTTGGCGGAGCTCTATGTCACGCAGGATGGGGATACCCTTATCGAACGTCCCGGCCCGCCGTCGACGCCTGCGCTAGCCGAGCGGCTTGCCGCACTCGGCGTGCGGCTCGGCGAGGGACATGTCGGCGAGGTCAACCTGCGCGTGGGCGAATGGCTGGGTGGCTTGTCGTCGTCGCTGGCACGCGGCTGTGTCCTCCTTATCGACTACGGCCACGATGCGTCGGACTACTACGCGCCGGAGCGTCCCCTTGGAACGCTTCGCTGCTACTACCAGCACACGCTCGCGGCCAACCCCTTCGTACATGTTGGGCGGCAGGACATCGGCGCACACGTTGAATTCACAACGCTGCGCGCCTTCGCCGCCGATGAGGGTCTTGCCGTCGCCGGGGATACGACGCAGCGCGATTTCCTGCGGAACCTCGGCCTAGAAGCCGCCCGTGATGCCATCTTGCGCTCGGCAGACCCGCAGTCGCGCCGTGCTAACGCCGCCGCGCTCGACCACCTCATTGCACCCGACGGCCTAGGCGATTTTCGGGTCATCGCCTTGACCAAGGGCCTTGCGCACGGACCGCTCCCGGGCTTTGACCCCGACGCGCCCCTTGAGGCGCTCCCTCCCGTTCGCCCGCTCTCCATTGGTACGCCGATGCCGTCGTGGGCGCAGCTGCAGGAGCAGGAGCCTGGGCTTTCATTGGGATGACGCCTACAGCCTCCTTGCTTGATACCGAGCCAACTAACGGATAACTTTGGGGCACTAACCCGAGAGGGGCACCATGGCGCACTACGTGCAGCTTATGACGCTTACGCCGCAAGGCCGCGAGGAGATGTTTCGCGACCCCCACCACCTGCTCGTCGCACAGCAGTCCGTCCGCGTCGACGGCGTGCAAACCCTTGGCCTCTATGCGGTGCTTGGTGCCTACGACTTCGTCTCCATCGTCGAGGCGCCTGACAACGAGGCGGTTGCGCGCTACTCCCTCGAGCTGGGTGTCAAGGCAGGCGCGCACATCACCACGCTTCCCGCCGTCCCCGTTGTCGCCCTTGAACAGGCCATGCGCGGAGACAACCAGGACTTGGACATTGGCACCGAGCTCGATCTCACGCCCGCTGCGTACGACGACGAAGAGCGCGTACTCTAACGATCCACGGAGGACAGATGGCTGAACTGACGCTGGGTGCACTCGACCAATCGCCTATCCCGCGCGGACGCACCGCAAGCGAGGCCCTGCAGGCCACGGTCGAGCTGGCGCAGGCGTGCGAGCGGTTCGGCTACAAGCGGTTCTGGGTCGCGGAGCACCACAACTCATCGTCCTTCTCCGGCCCCGCGCCGGAAGTGATGGTTGGCCAGATTGCCGCCAAGACGCGCACCATTCAGGTCGGCTCGGGCGGCGTCATGCTCAGTCACTACTCCGCCTTCAAGGTCGCCGAGCAGTTCAGCGTGCTCAACGCTTTCTACCCCGGGCGCATCGAGCTTGGCATCGGGCGTGCGCCTGGCAGTGACCAGCTCACCATGGCCGCACTCGCCTATCCCAAGCCGGTGGGCGACATCAACGCATTCCCCCAGCAAGTCCATGACATCCTGGGCTTCATGCACCGCACGCTCGACCCGGAGCATCCCTTCGGGCGGCTGCACCCGCTCCCCGGCCCGCCCGCGGACGGCGTTCCCGACGTTTGGCTGCTCGGCTCGTCCGACTACAGCGCACGGCTCGCGGCCGAGTTGGGTGTGGCATTTGCGTTTGCCGACTTCTTCGGCGACATTCGCGACCGCGGGCCCGTCGTCTGCAAAATCTACCGCGACAACTTCAAGCCGTCGCAATACCTCGACACGCCGCGTGTCAACGTCACCGTTCAGGCCCTCTGCGCGGAAACTGAGGAGAAGGCGCTCTACCTAGGTGCGAGCCGCAACATCAACAAGGCGGGTTGGGCCATCCCCTCGCGCCCCGGCCTCATCGCGCCCGACGCCGCCCTCGCCCTCGAGCTCACCGACGAGGCGCGGGAATGGATGGCCAAGTTCCGCACGGGTTATATCGATGGCAACCCGCAGCAAGTCAAGGCGCAACTCCTCGAGGTCGCTGGCCTGTACGAGACGGACGACGTCAACATGGTCACCATTACCTACGACTATGCCGACCGAATGCGGTCTTACGAACTCGTCGCGGATGCGTTTGGAATGCTCCCTGCCGAGGCAGCCTCCTCCACAGAGGCGCCTGCAGGGTAGGGGCACCCCGAGTCCGTTGTGATGAACAACGCCCAACTCATCGTCAAGACGCTCGAGCAGGCGGGCGTGCGCTGGGTGTTTGGCGTGCCTAGCGGCCCCGTCCTGCCCCTCATCGACGCGCTCCACGACTCCCAGAGCGTCGATTTCGTGCTCACTGCATCGGAGACATCCGCCGCCTTCATGGCAGAGGCTGCCGGGCGGCTGTCCGGCGTCCCTGGCGTCTGCGTCTGCACCCTAGGGCCCGGTGCTACCAATATGTCGACAGGCGTTGGCGGTGCATGGCTCGACCGCTCGCCCGTGGTCGCAGTCACCTGCACCTACGGGGAGCACCTGCTGGAGCGACGCACGCAGATGCGCATCGACCACCTCGCGCTCTTTGCACCGCTCACCAAGGCGCAACGCCGAATCAGGCGCGGCGAGGTCGCCGAATCGTTTGCGTGGGCATTTTCCACGGCGACCACTGAGCCGCCGGGCCCTGTCTTTCTCGAACTCCCGGAAGATGTCGCGCTCGCCGAGGCAGCAGAGCAGCTGCCGGCGGCGCCGAAACCGGCGAGCAGTTGCTCTGCTGCCCCCACCGATTTTGCCAACGCCCTCTCAAGAACGCTTTCCGATAGCAAGCGCCCGCTCGTGCTCACAGGTCTGACGCTTACCCGCGCAAAGCGGCTAAATGACCTCCAAGCCTTTCTCGAGCGCCAGCGCATTCCCTACGTTTCGACGCTGCATGCGAAAGGCTTCTTGCCGGAGTCATACCCCGGTGCACTGGGGGTTGCCGGTCGCGCGCGTCGCACTGACGTCCAGCGCGTCATCGGAAACGCCGACCTCATCATCGCCGTCGGTTACGACCCCGTGGAGATAGATTTCGAGGATTGGGAGCCCGGTTCCCCCGTGGTACACATCAGCACCGAGCCTGCCCTTGGCCCAGAGCGCGAGCGGCTGGCATACGAAGCCGTCGGTGACCTCGATGCGATGCTTGCCGAACTGGCGCACGTTCCTTCGGTGCCCAACGATTGGCGGCCGAGCGAATGGGCGGAGCACCGCCTCCTCCTGAGCGCCAACTTGCGCCCCGGCGGGCTCGGGCTCGCAGCGCATCATGTCCTCGACGTGCTCCGTGAGCGCCTCGAGGGTGATGCCATCCTCACTTACGACGTCGGCGCGCACACGCATCAGATAGCGAGCCAGTGGCAGACGGACGTGCCGCACACCGCCGTCTCCACCAACGGCTGGTCGTCGATGGGCTACGGGATGCCGGCGGCCTACGCGGCTAAGCTTGTCCACCCCGATCGCACCGTCGTCGGTGTCGTGGGTGACGGGTGCTTCCAAATGACGGCGGGTGAATTGGCGACCGCACGTCGGCTGGGACTGCGCGTCCCGATCGTCGTCCTCAACGACGGCTGGCTCGGCCTGATGAAGGTGAAGCAAGAGCGCCGCGACTTCGCCCTGTCTGGCTCATTCCTCGGCGAGCAGGCGGAGTCGCCAACGAATTACTTCGGCGTGCCCGTCCGCGTCGCCCGCACCGAGGCGTCGCTACGCGAAGCCCTGGATTGGTCGCTCTCTCACAACGGCCCCAGCGTCGTCGAGGCCTTCATAGACGTTGCGCCCTACTCCACCACCGTGTTCGACGAGTAGGGTACTCCTACTCCTCTTCCGCTAGGTCAGGCATCAGCACGAACTCGGGGTACGCTTCTATACCGAGCTCGCCGCTGTCTTGGCCCAGACGCTCGACATCACGCGATACGCGGACGCCCAGCAGGACGTTGAGCCCCTGCCAGAGCACCCACGACGCGCCGAATACGAATGCGCCTATCGCCAAGACGCCGACCAACTGAATGTGGAGCCGCCCACCTGCGGCAATGCTTACTGCCAGCGTGCCCCAGATGCCTGCAAGCAGGTGCGCGGGCACCGCGCCGACCACATCGTCGAGCCGTACCTTTTCCATCAGCTTGATGCCGAGCGTGCAAATGACGCCGCCCACGGCGCCAATAAGCACCGCCCAGTAGTGGTCGGTCATCGTCGGACCGGCCGTGATGGACACCAAGCCCGCGATGGCGCCGTTCAGCCCGGCGAACAGGTCTATCCGTCCCAGCACCTGCCGCGAGATCATGAGGGCGGCCATGACGCCCGCAGCCGCGGCGAGGTTGGTGTTGACGAGCACGTGGCTCATCGCAATAGCGTCTGCTGCACTGCCGAGCGCCAATTGCGAGCCGCCATTGAAGCCGAACCATCCTAGCCACAGGATGAACACGCCCAGCGTCACCACCAGAACGTTGGATGGTGGTGTCGGGCGCACTGTACCGTCGCGCCGGAATTTGCCCAAGCGCGGGCCGAGCACGATGATGCCCGCGAGCGCTGCCCAACCACCCGTGCTGTGGACGATGGTCGAGCCTGCGAAATCTGTGAACCCCAGCTCACTCAGCCACCCCCCTCCCCATGTCCACGCGCCCACGATGGGATACAACAGGGCGGTAAGCAGTAGCGTGAAGAGGAAGAACGGCCACATCTTCACCCGTTCCGCCATCGCGCCCGACACGATCGAGGCCGCCGTCGCTACGAAGACCATCTGGAAGAACCAGTCGGACATCGTCGAGTAGGAGCTCCCGGCCACGATCTCAGTTGCAATAGCCGCATCACCGCTCTCAACGAGCGCGATTTCGGCGGCAGTTGGGCCGTAGAGCAGCTGGAATGAGCCGATGACGCTTCCGACGTCGGTGTACATGAGGTTGTAGCCGACGAAATAGTAGGCCAGCCCGGCAATGGAGTAGAGACCGATGTTCTTGAGGCAAATCATCGAGGCGTTCTTGGTGCGCACCGAGCCCGACTCCAGCATGGTGAAGCCCGCGCACATCCACATGATCAGCACCCCCCAGACGAGGAACATGAAGGTGTTGAGGATGAACTGCGTCTCTTCGTCGACATGAGCCGCGCGCGCGACGGCGGGCCGCGCAAACAGGAAAGCGAGCGTCAATAAGGCTACGCCGCTTGTGAGGATGGCACGGCGATGCTGCACGAGGGTATTCATACCTTCTCCCTATGGCAATCGATGTACGCTCGGCATAAGAATAGCGACTTAACTGCACTGCCGCACAGAGTTGGGGCGGCGGGAATTGCACATACCAACTTGTAATCTCGATTTGAGGGGTCTGGGGGTGTTGCGCTTTGTATTGTCTGCTATAGTCGGGGCCGCACGGTGGCCGAAAACGATGGGGATGTTGGTTGCGGTGACCCGTGGTCGGCACACAGCGATAGTAGTGACCGTAAGGAGGAAGTCCAGTGGCAGTCACGAGCGAGCGGCAAGGCGGAACTCTCATCGCGCATGTCGAAGGCCGCGTCGACGGTTCCAATGCGCGCGAATTCCAGGGCGATTTGGAATCAGCCATCAATGACGATGACCGCATCGTCGTCCTAGACCTCGCCCAACTCTCCTACATCAGCAGCGCGGGCCTCCGTGTCATCCTCATGGTCGCCAAGACGTTGCAGCGGCAGCAGGCCAAGTTCGCCGTCTGCGGCCTCTCCGAGATGATCCGCGAGGTCTTCCAAGTAAGTGGCTTTGACAAGATCATCCCAACTCACAACTCGAAGGAAGACGCGCTCGCTGCGCTCGCGGGTTAGGCACTCAGTGCTTCTGCGGCGTTGGCCGCATAGCGGGACCGACATCCGTGGGGTTGTTCAGGAGGGTTGATGCAACAGCGACCGTTCAAGATCCTCGTGGTGGACGATGAGCCGGACCTTGAACCCCTCATGCTCCAGCGCATGAGGCGCAGCATCCGTTCCGGCCGTTATGAATTCGTCTTTGCTCAGAACGGTATCGAAGCACTCAAGAAGCTGAACGACGATGACGGCATCGACATGGTGGTGTCGGACATCAACATGCCGCAGATGGACGGTCTCACACTCCTAGCGCAAATCCCCGACGTAAACCCCAACATCCGCTCCGTCATCGTCTCGGCCTACGGCGATATGAAGAACATCCGCACCGCTATGAACCGCGGCGCCTTTGACTTTGTTACCAAACCCATCGACTTCGACGACCTTCAGGTCACTATCGACCGCACGCTGCGTCACCTTACGGAGTGGCGCGAGGCGCTGGCATCGCGTGACCGGCTCGTCGCCCTCCAGAACGAGTTGGACGTTGCGAGCCGTATCCAGCAGTCCATTCTGCCCACGGATTTCCCCGAAGCGATGGGGGTCGAGGTCTTTGGCATGATGCAGCCGGCCCGCAACGTCGGAGGCGACTTCTTCGATGTCATGAATTTGGAGGGCGGGCGCATCGGCATGGGTATTGCTGACGTCTCCGACAAGGGCGTTCCTGCGGCGCTGTTCATGATGTCCTGCCGCACGCTGCTCAAAGGCGCTGCGATCGGCACCAACACGCCCGCCGAAGTGCTAGGAGAGGTCAACGATCTATTGCGTGAGGATAATGAGGCAGAGATGTTCGTCACGCTGCTTTACGCCGATTACAACCCGGCGAACGGCGATCTGGCCTACGCAAGCGGTGGCCACGACGCCCCGCTCGTCATCCATCCTGATGGCTCAAATACACTGCTCCCTCTTACAGGCGGTGTCGCCCTCGGCGTCGTGCCCCAGTTCGAGTACGGCCAGAACACCGTCAAGATTGCGCCAGGTGACACCGTCATCATGTACACCGACGGTGTAACAGAGGCAATGAACAGCGAGGGCGAGCAGTTTGGCCTCGGGCGGCTGCGCGAGGTATTCACGGCGGGCCCGCCGGCCAGCGCGGAGGTGGCGTGCCAGGCAGTGTTCGAGGCTGTGCGCAGCTTTGCGGGCGATACGCCGCAGTCCGACGACATCACCTGCGTCACGCTCCAACGCAAGGAGGGATAGCTTGTGAGCACGACGCTATCCTTCACAATCGAGAATGATCCTGACCAGCTGGAGTTACTGTTTAGCAAGATTGAGGAGTTTGGCGAGAGCGAGAACTGGTCCTTCGCGCTAATCTCTCGTATCAACCTCGTCCTTGAAGAAGCCAGCCTCAACGTCATCAAGTATGGCCACAATGACGGTAGCGTCCACCTCATAGGATTCACCGTCATCTCCGAGCCCGACTCCGTCACCATCGACATGTCGGATGATGGGTACCCGTTCAACCCGCTGACCGACGGCCCTCCTGTTGACACCAGCTCGCCTGTTGGCGAGCGGGCTATCGGCGGGCTTGGCATTCACTTCGTCCGCACGCTCATGGATACCGTCAGCTACCAGCGCGTTGACGGTAGGAACCAACTCACCATGATTGCTCGGAGAGCTGAATGAGGTGGGCGCATTGTCGCCGTCTATACCACCGTTTACGCTTTCCTGGACAGCCGTAGCAATTGCCCTAGTGGTGCTCTTGGCGCTCGCCGCTGCGTGCGAGCGCGCCCCCGAAACGCCTACACCCACGGCGACCAGCGAGCCGACGCCAACGGTCGGTCTCACCCACGGCATCAGCGATTCGCAGGTGCTGTTCGGCCAATCGGCGGCATTCAGTGGCCCTGCCCAAGAGTTGGGCCTCAACATGCGGTTGGGCATCGAGGCAGCGTTTGCGGAAGCAAACGCGCAAGGAGGCGTCCACGGCCGCCAGTTGCTTCTCAACTCGCGCGATGATGCCTACGAGCCGGAAGCAGCCATCGTCAACACGCACGCGCTTATCGGCGAGGACATATTCGCGCTGATAGGTGCCGTTGGTACGCCGACCTCGCGTTCCGCGACGCCGGTAGCAGCGGAAGCAGACGTTCCCTACCTGGCACCGTTCACCGGAGCCGAGTTCTTGCGAGACGCACAGACGCTAGACAACGTCCTCAACCTGCGGGCTTCCTACTACCAGGAAACGGAGGAGATGGTCGAGCGGCTTACGACCGACCTCGGCGTCCAGCGCATCGCCGTGATGTATCAGGACGACTCGTTCGGGCGCGCAGGGTATAGGGGCGTGCAACTTGCACTGGAGCGGCGGGGGATGCACCTTGCTGCGCTAGGCGTGTATCCACGCAATACGGTGGCCGTGAAGACTGCGCTGCTCGACATGCGCGCGGGGAACCCCGAAGCGATCATCATGATTGGCGCATACCAGCCCGTTGCCGCCCTGATTGCCTGGGCACGTTACACCGGCAGCGACCCCATCTTCATGACCGTCTCATTCGTCGGCAGCAACGCGCTGGCCGAAGAACTGGGCCCGCGAGGGACGGGCGTCTACGTCACTCAGGTCGTCCCCTTCCCAACCGACGACAGCCTCCCTATCGTCGCGGCCTACCTCGATGCGCTCGCTGCCTACGCGCCCGACGCTAGCCCTGGGTTCGTCTCGCTGGAGGGCTATCTCGCTGGACGCTTGGCGATCGCAGGGCTGGACAGCTGCGGGCGCGCCGTGAGCCGCGAGTGCTTCTTCCGCGAACTTCAGGAGGCCGCCGTCGTCGACCTCGACGGCTTCCAACTGCGTTACGGACAGGGCGATAATCAGGGCTCCGACGCCGTCTTTCTCACGGTTATCGGCGACGACGGGGCTTACCATCCGGCCGATATGGTGCAGCGGAGCGCGTCATGAGAACACGGCTGAAGGCGCTCCTTGCCTTGCGCTACCGTATCTCGACCCAGCTCTACCTTGGGGTCGGCGGCGGCGTTGGGCTGACCGTCGCCGCGAGTGTTGTAGGCTTGCTCTCTTTCACGACAGTCGGCTCCGCGCAAGACCGCGTAAATCAGGTTAACGTACCGGAGCTGGAGGCGGCGTTCGGCGCAGCCAACCACAGCGGCACGCTCGTCGCCGCCGCACCTAGCCTCACCACTGCCCTTACACCGGAGGAATTTGCCACCGTTGAGGCGCAGATCAGCGAGGACCAGCGCGCGTTCGAAGAGCAGCTTGCCGTGCTGGAGGCGGGCGGCACCGGCGCGCAGCGTTTCGAGCGCATCCGCGAACTTGCCGACACGCTGATATCCAACATCGACGCCATCAAGCAGGATAAGGCGATGCTCTTTACGCTGGGTGAGCGTACTGGTGCATTGCAGAACGAATTGACGAGATTGCGGACCGAGTTGGACGGCGCGCTGATACCTGCGATCGACGACCAGCTCTTCTACACCACCACCGGCTATAGTGTGCTGGATGAGCCTCAGGCCCTGCGCAACGTGTACTTTTCTGAGCGCGAACTCGCCAAGTATCGCTATCTGGCGGAGTTGCAGGCGGAAGCGAACATCGCCACGCAACTCTTGGCAACGGCCTTTACGCTAGAGGATGCCGCCGCCGTCGAGCCCTTGCGCGAGCGCTTTGAGGCCACTGAGAGTCGTATCAATCGCAACCTTGGCTCCCTCAGAGGCACAGAGCAGCACGACGATATAGCGCCCCTCTTCTCTCAACTCTCCGAACTGGGTCTCGGCGATGGCTCTGGATTCGACCTGCTGGCGCAAGAGATTCGGCTGACAGAACGGCAACAGGATCTCCTCGCGCTCAACCGTGACATCGCCATCAGGCTCGGTAGCGAGATAGATGGCCTCGTCGGAGCCGCCAGTGCAAGTGTGCAGGAGGCGACCACATCGTCATCGCAGGCCATCACGACTGGGCGTCAGCTGCTGTTGGGAATTAGCGCATTGAGCGTCGCCGGCGCCCTCCTAATCGGATGGCTCTACGTTGGGCGATTCCTCCTGCGCCGTCTTGAAGGCCTTTCCGGCCGCATGCGCCGCATGGCAGAAGGGGACATCGAAGAAGAAGTCGAGGTTATCGGGCGAGACGAGGTCGCTGAGATGGCCGGGGCGCTCGAGATATTCCGCCGACACGCACTTGAGGTGCAGCGCCTAAACCTTGTCGAGACGCTGGCCCAAGAGCTCCAGGGCAAGAACGATGAGCTTGAGAGCGTGCTCGGTGAGCTCCGCCAAGCGCAGGACCAAATAGTCATGCGCGAGAAGCTGGCCGCACTCGGCGAACTGACCGCTGGCGTCGCGCATGAGATTCGCAACCCCCTCAACTTCGTCAAGAACTTCTCCGAGGCTTCCAGTGAACTCATCGAGGAGATGCGCGAGGTGCTGCAAGAAGGGGGCGAGCAGATGACGCAGGAGCAGCGCGAGACGCTCTCGGACATCTCACAAGACCTAGAGGAGAACCTTCAGCGCATCCTCTCGCACGGCGACCGCGCCAACCGCATCGTTCACGACATGCTTCAGATGGGGCGCGACTCGAGCGTCAGCGAGATGACCGACATCAACCGGCTGCTCGACGAGCACGCGCGCCTCGCCTATCACAGCGCCCGCGCCACCGACCCCGAATTCCAACTCGACCTCGTCCAGGAACTCGATCCCGAGGCCGGCTCAATCGAGGTCGTTGCGCAGGAGGTTGGGCGTGTGTTCCTGAACATCGTCGGCAACGCTTGCGATGCCACGGACGAGAAGCGCCGCACGGCCGTCGCCGAGGGACGCGGCCGGGACTACATGCCCACCATTTGGCTGCGCACCAAGCGAGGCGACGAGATGATGGAGATTCGTATTCGCGATAACGGCATGGGCATGCTTCCCGAAGTTGCAGAGAAGATATTCAACCCCTTCTTCACAACTAAGGCCACCAACAAGGGCACAGGGCTGGGACTTGCGATAACCACCGACATCCTTCGTAAGCATGGCGGCACCATCCGAGTCGAATCACAACCCGGCGAGTACACCGAAATGATTATCGAGATCCCCCTAAACGGCATCCAGGCGGACGGTCAGGAGACGCAGAATGGGATGAGCGGCGCACTTCCCCAGGTGCAAGGCGCGGTAGCGGCGGTTGAGAGGGCGCTCACGCTTGAGCCGGACGATGATGAAGGCGATGCTGACGGCGAAGACGACGCGGTCCCGCCATCGCAGTAGCCCCACCCTTACCGCGTACGCAACTGCGTCGCATCGATGCGTCCGCGTAGCATCCGCAGGTAGTTGGCTGTTGTCGCACGGGCGATGTCGTCGAAGCCGATGCCCTTTATCTCCGCCAGCTTGGCGGCGATCTGGTGCAGTTGCCACGGCTCCGTCCATCGCTCGCGGTACTTCTTGAACGGCTGTGGGTGGGCGTCCGTCTCGATGACGATGCGTTCCAGCGGCACGTGCGCCGCCGCTGCCTGTATCTCTTCCGAGCGCAGCAGCGTCTTCGCGAAAGAGACCTGGAATCCCAGCGATAGCACCTCGTCGGCGAGGCGAGGTCCTCCGCTGAAGTAGTGCCATGCGCCGCCCACCTCTCCCGCATGCTCTTCTCGCAGTATCGCCAGCACGTCTTCATGCGCCTCACGCGAGTGGATGACGAGCGGCAACTCTAACTCCCGCGCGAGGCGTATTTGCGTACGAAAAGCGTCGCGTTGCAGCGCCGGGGCGGGTGATGTAGGCAGGTAGTCGAGCCCCGTCTCGCTCCAGACGATGACGGAAGGATGGGACGCGAGACGGCGCAATTCCGCCTCCACCTCGGCGTCGATCGGACCTGTAAGGTCCATCGGGTGGATGCCAACGCCGGCGCGGATGAGCGGGTAGCAATCTGCCAAGAGTTGTATGCGGCGAGCAGAGTCCAACGTCGTTGCGGCTGCTACAATCAGGCCGACGCCAGCTTCTTTGGCCCGTTCGAGCACCCCCGGCAGTTCGTCTTGCTCGTACTGGTCAACATGGGTATGGCCGTCGACCAGCGGTGGAGCGGAAGAGAGCATCTCGGCGACGGTAGACGCTTGCACGCTTGCATTGTAGCCTGTGGCGCTCTACTGCGGAGATTGAATGGGGCCTATGAGCGAACGGTTCGACAGGTTCATGCGAAGCCGCGCGCGCTGGGTGCTTCAACTTGCCGTAGGACCAGCCGCAAGCCTTGGTCTCGCCTGGCTCGTTGCGCGTAGTGTCAACTGGAGCCATCTGGTCGACGTCATCTTCGATTCCAATTCCATCCGGTGGGCGCTGTTGGCGCTGATTCCGCTCGTCGGAGGCGCACTCATGCGCGCGGTGCGCTGGAATGTGCTCCTTCACCGCGATCGGGTGTCCTTCTTCTCCGTTTTCCTCACACAGAACACAGGCATCGGCCTCAACAATCTTTTCCCCATCCGGATGGTGAGCGAGCCGGTGCAATTGGTGCTGATAACGCGGCGCTACGGCGTCCCCTTCCCCAATGCGCTGGCAACGCTTGTCGCCGGCAACGTAATGGACATCTTCGCGACAGTGTTGCTCATGGGCCTTGGCCTTGCCTTGGCATCTCCGTTGCGTGACGCCAGCATCCAACTTGCCGTGTTCATCGTGCTCTCGGTGCTGGTGCTCGGCATCTTTCTCATTGCCGCACGCGGTCTGGGCGCGGTGCCCATAGCGCGCAACATGCGCTTTTTCCAGCAAATCGCCATCGCCGTCGGCCTGCTCAGGGAGACGCCCAGGCGTCTCGGCGCCTCCTTTCTCGCGACTGCGGCGTCGTGGGGCCTGCTCGGCCTGTCCGGCTGGGTACTCGCACAGGGCCTCGGGATCAACGTCAACCCGCTCATTATGGCAATCGTGCTGATCGCCGCGACGTTCGTTATGGCTACGGTGCCGTCGCTCCCGGCGGGCATCGGCACTTACCACTGGGCGGTTGTCTACACGCTCGGCCTACTAGGTGTTGCATCGGAGCCCGCCACCGCCTTTGCCGTCATCATGCACCTGCTTGTGTTCTGCACGAGCACAGGCATTGCGGTGGCGATGCTGATGCGCGTTGGAACGGGGGTGTTGCTGCGCCGCTCCGATCTACCCGCTGCGGTGCCGGCCGGCGCATCCGGTCCGCCGCTGCAGCGGGAATGAGGGAGGACGCGTAGCCTGGCGTGAGGCGTTCCTCGCTGGCCGCATTCACTCTGGCCGTCGCGGCGCTTTTGGCGGCCTGCGCCTCTCCTTCGCCTACGCCAACCTCCTCCTTGCCAACTGCGACGCCCACGGCCCTGCCTCCGCCGCCTGCAGGCACGCTGCGCGTTGCCGCTATCGGGCGCGCCCCGCACCGCGATGTTCACCGGCTCGTCTCCGAATGGGCGACGCTATTCGGTTCTGGCCTTGCATACAGCCGCCTGCTGCGATTCGAGGTGGGCCTTGGCGTCGACCCGCTGTCGATGCTCACCGTCTGCGACCTGTGTGTGGGATGGCGCCGTGTCGATGTGCTTACCTACGAGTTCGATCTGCACCCGGATGCGCGCTGGCCAAGCAATTCGCCCGCGGCGGGACGCCCCGTCACGGCTCAGGATGTCCTCTTCAGCCTCGAGCGGCTGCGCTCCGATGGTATGCCGCATGCCGCACTTCTCGACTCGGTCGATACCATCGAGGCGGCCACCGATAGCACCGTGCGCCTGCGCCTGCACCAGCCTGACGCTGACCTGCCGCAGAAGCTGGCCAGCCCGTACGCGGTCATCGTCGCGCACGATGCGCTCTCGACCGACCCACGCGACGGGCCGGTATACGGCAGTGGCCCGTGGCTTTTCATGCAGGGCCTGTCGGGACAGGTCACGCTGGCGGCTAACGCTGAGCACCACCGTCCTGGTGAGCCGCAGGCGGAGGCCATCGAAATCGTCCCAGCTGGCGAGCATGCGGCCTCGGCAGCGTTACTCTTGACCGACCAAATCGATATTGCTCAAGTGAGCGACATCGAGTGGCCGGAGCTAGAGCGTGCGGGCATGCGTTCGACAGTGATCCCGCGGCAGGGGATAGGCATCGTATTTGGCGTGAACATGCGGCGCCCCGCGCTTGTCGGCGTCGAGGCGCGCCAAGCGCTCTTTCACGCGCTCGATCCGTGGGCAGCGCTCGACACGCTTGGCGAACCGGCGTGGGTCGGTGTCGGTGTGCCAGTCGTCGAGCCGTCGTGGCTGCTCGGCGAAGAGGTGCTGCGGGCGTCATTCGGAGGTGCAGGCGCCCTGTCCGGTGAACTCACGCTGAGCGTCGCCAACTACGGGGAGGGCTACGTGGCCCACGGTCAGGCGCTCGCCGCCCAACTGCGCGGCGCAGGCATGGACGTGGAGGTGCGAATCCTGACGCGCTCAGAGTACGTTGCCCAGGTGTGGGGGGAGCGCGACTTCGACCTATTCGTCGGCCCCCTGCCGCCCGTGGCGACGACGAGCAACTTTCTGCTCGCGCTCGTTCACAGTGAGGGTGCGCAGAACGTCACGGGCATAGCAGATGCCGAATTGGACGCGATCATAGAGGCGCAGGCGGTGGAACACGATCCCGCCGTGCGAGGCTCTTTGGTGCGCGACATTCAGGTGCGGCTTCTGAATGCTGCGGTGCTCTTCATGCCGGCCATCGCCGCCGAACGCTGGGTGTACGGTGAGCGCGTGGGCCAATTTGACGCATCCTTCCCTGCCGGTGCCGGCGATTTTTGGCGAGGCCTTGCGCCTGCCGCCGCACCCTAGAGGCGCCCCCTGTTTCTTCCTCTGCGCGGAGAGGGAAACCGAGTAAGGAGCGCGTCTCGCATCCGCGCCGTCTTGTAGCACCCCTGTGCGCGTGCTACCGTAGCGTCCATGGCACGCCGTCGCTCCCGCGGCGGAGGACGCGCTGCAATACAGCAGCGCACTTCAGCCGCTCTCTGCGCCACCTGTCTCGTAGACCAGTTCTTTCCTGAGGTCGGGGAAGCATCCGTGCGCATCCTTCGCAGGCTCGGCGTAGACGCGCGTTTTCCCGAGGGCCAAACCTGCTGCGGGCAAGTCGGCTTCAACGGCGGTTTCCACGATGAGGCGCGCGAGGTCGCAGCCCGTTTCATTGATGTATTCGACGGCGATGACTACGTCGTCATCCCATCCGGCTCTTGCGCGACCATGGTCAAAGTGTTCTACCCCGAGCTTTTTCAATACGATACGGCAATGCGTGAGCGCGCCCGGAGGCTCAGTGAGCGCACGCATGAGCTGACCGACTTCATTGTCAACGTCCTGGGCGTAACCGACGTGGGCGCGGGCTATCAGGGCGCTGTCACCTACCACGACTCGTGCCACACCCTGCGCGAGTTGCACCAATGGGAGGAGGGGCGTGCGCTCCTCGATGCCTCACCCGGCGTCGATCTCACCGAGATGCAGGACGCCGACCGCTGCTGCGGGTTCGGCGGCCTCTTCTCCATCAAGTACCCTCACATCTCCAACGCCATACTTGAAGAGAAATTGGCGAGCGTGGAGGCAACAGGCGCGAGTGTTGTGACCGCCACCGACTGCGGCTGCTTGATGCACCTGCGCGGAGCGATTTCCCGCAAGGGGATGCGCCAGCGCACGCTCCACATCGCCGAGGTGCTCGCAGGCGACGCCAGGGAGGGCGCGTAGTGGCAGTACGCACGGCCCAATTCAAGCGTGCCTCCTCGTCCGCAGTCGTCGACCCAAAGCTGCAGACGGCACTTGGGCGCGTCATGGGCCACTTCACCGAGGCCCGCAGTCACGCGCTTGAGGAGTTTGCAGATGACGTATGGGAGAGGATGCGCGAGCGCGCCGGCGCGCTCAAGGCCCATACCCTTGACCACCTTGACTACTACCTCGACTTGACCGACCGCAGCGTGCGGCGCAACGGCGGCCATGTCCATTTTGCGACGGACGCCGCTCACGCACGGAGCATCATCCTCGACATCGCCCAGCGGACAGGCGCCAAGCGCGCCATCAAGAGCAAGTCGATGGTCTCGGAAGAGATGGAACTTAACCGCCATCTCGAGGCCGCCGGCGTCAAGCCTGTCGAGACAGACCTTGGCGAGTACATCATCCAACTCGCTGGCGAAACCCCGTTCCACATCATCGCGCCTGCGATGCACAAGAGCCGGCAGGACGTCTCCGATCTCTTCCAGCAGTGGCTTAAGACGGCGCCGACGGACGACATTCGTCAGCTGTGTGCCATCGCACGCGACGCCCTGCGCGAGGAGTTCGAGACGGCCGACATGGGCATTTCCGGAGCCAATTTCGTCGTTGCCGAGACGGGCACCGTCGTCCTCGTGACCAATGAGGGCAACGGGCGCATGACCACCTCCGCACCCCGTGTCCACGTGGCCATCAGCGGCATAGAGAAGGTCGTTCCCGCCATTGAGGACGTTGCGCTGATGTTGCGGCTACTGCCGCGCTCTGCTACGGGACAGCGAATTACATCGTACAACACCTTTGTCAGCGGCCCGCGGGCCTCCTCCGACGAGGACGGACCCGAAGAGTTCCACCTGATCCTCGTCGACAACGGCCGGCTCAACATCCTGCGCGACCCCGAGTTCCGCGAGGCGCTGAAGTGCATCCGCTGCGGCGCGTGCCTGAACACCTGCCCCGTCTACCGGAAGGTCGGCGGTCACGCGTACGGATGGGTCTATTCCGGTCCCATCGGAGCGGTCATCTCTCCCTTGCTAACCGGCATCGAAGAGGGCAAGGACTTGCCCCACGCTTCCACCCTTTGCGGCGCGTGCCGCGATGTTTGCCCCGTCAAGATTGACCTGCCGGGCCTATTGCTTAAGCTTCGCCGCCGCGAGGTGGCCGGGACCAACGGGGAGCGTGCGTCGACCTGGATGGAACGGCTCCTGGTGCGGAGATGGGCGGGCGCCGTCAAGACGCGCCAAGCGATGGAGCGCTCCGCGCGCCTTGGACGGTTCTTGCAACGGCCTTTGTCCAAGCAGGGGCGAATTCGCCGGTTGCCACTGCCGGTCATTGGCGGCTGGACGCGCGGGCGCGACTTCCCCGCGCTCGCTGAGCGTTCCTTCGCCACGATTTGGCGCGAGGAGTTATCGGACGGCGGCGATGCCTGATCCATCGCCAACCAAGGAGCCGTTCCTTCAGCGCGTGCGTGAGGCGCTAGGTCGCACTGAGCCGCTGCTCTATGCGCCCGACTATCCTCCGCTGAAGACCGCTACCATCCGCCAAGAGGAGAAGGTGCGCACCATTCACGCCAAGGCCTTTGCGCGCCGTGACCGCCTCGTCGAGCGACTCAAGGAGACCGCCTCAACCGCTGGATGGCACGTTCACCACGTCCATAGCCCCGAGGATGCTGCCGATGTGCTCGGCGACATTGCTATCGGTATTGGCGCAAAGGCGGTCGTGCGCACGGCGGAGGACATCTTCGAGTCGGTGAATGTGGACGCAGTGTTGCGCCGCGCGCGTATCACCTCTACCATCCTCGCGTCTGGACGCTCGCGATCCCGCTCGTCTCTCAAACGGACGGCGTTCGGTGCAGACATCGGGGTGAGCGGTGTTGCCTACGCCATCGCAGAGACGGCCAGTTGTGCCATCGTGCCGCGCAAGGGCATCGCACGCCTCACTTCGCTTGCTCCGCCCGTCTATACTGCTGTCGTACTTGCCGATCAGGTGCTCGAATCGCTTGATGACTACTTTGCGGTGACGCGCCTCGCGTACCAACGGGGTCGCGGGCGCTCGCCCAACTACGCCAACTTCATATCCGGCCCCAGCCGCACGGCCGACATCGAACAAACCCTGACCATCGGCGTCCACGGACCGGGCACCGTGCACATGGTCATTGTTGACTAAGGCTCCGTTGACTACAATACGCCGCGCCATGCCGCTAGAGATACGCTCCGCAAACACCGACGACTATGACGCACTCGTTGGCCTTTACCGCGACGCTGACCGAATGGCGCATGAGTGGCTGCCCCACTTTTTCAGGCCTATCGACGAGTTTGAACGCTCCCGCGAGGAGATAGGCGCGCAAATTGTGGACGACGATACCGCGCTCTTCGTCGTAGAGGAGGACGGTGTAGTCCTTGGACTGGTAATGGCCGTGATGCAATCATCTCCGCCGTGGTCGGGATTCGTCGAGCGGCGGTTCGTAGAGGTAGTCGACCTGGCCGTAGCGCCCGGAGCGCGGCGAAGGGGTATTGCTCGGCGCCTGATGCACGCAGCGGAAGAGTGGGCACTCTCCCGCTCTGCCGACTCCGTTGACCTTACCGTCGTCGAAGGCAACGAAGCTGCGCGCGCTCTCTACCAGGGCACCGGTTACGACCTCCGCTCCTATCGCATGTGGAAGCGGCTAGGCTGAGCCCGCTGCTGCCGCTGGCTTACGTTCCGGCAAACGCACGAGGTAGATTACGCCAATCGACGCGATGACGAAGCCGGCGAATATCGAGAACACCTCCTCGTAGTTGCCAAAGAGGTCGAATGCGGCGCCGGCAAGGAACGTGCCCATGCCCTGTGCAACTGCAATGAATGGGATCGCTAACCCCAGCACCGTGCCCGCCGACTGCCGCCCAAAGTAGTTGGCGTAGATCGTCCGCTGCACCATCCCAAAGCCGCCGAAGCCTACGCCCATCGATATTCCGATGGGTATCACCATCCACGCGCTCCATGCCAACAGCGTAAACACCGTGAAGGCGATAACCACCAGCGCCGCTGCAATGAACGCCGATCGTGGTGAGAAGCGGTCCAAGAGCACGCCCCAGAGCGGGCTCGATGGAAGCATCGTCACGCCAGCAACGGTGAACGCCAGCGCCGCCCACCGCGGGTCGATGCCCCGGCTCTCCAAATGCGGCACCAAGTGCACTGCGAATCCAAGAATCGCCACTGCAAGGGTGCTCATTGAGGCAAGAACAAGCCAGAAGGTCGGCGTGCGCAGCGCTTCACGCGCTGCCCACTGCACCTCTGTCAGCGCTGATCGCATCGCCCCGTGCGCCGGTGCGTCGGACGACGCATCGCCGTCGATGCGCTGTCCCACCTCTGAGGGATGGCCGCGCAGCAATGCCAAGCTCACCGGTACGGCGACCACGAAGGTCGCGATGCCCAGCGCATGCCATCCCATACGCCAGCCGGATGCATCGGTCACAAACGCGGCAATGACCGGCGTCACCGCAAAGCCTAGACCCAGGAACATGCTCAGCACGGCCATTGCCCGTCCCCGCGAGCGCACGAACCACTTGGCGATGACGGCATTCACCGCCACGCGTGCAATCCCCGTGTTCACCGAGTAGGCGATGGCTACCAGTAAGTAGAACAGCGGTATCGTCGTCACGTAGCCCATGCAGAATATGGCCGACGCCGTCACCGCCGCCCCCATCGTCACCACGACGCGTGGCCCGTAGGCATCCGTCAGCCGCCCTGCCACCGGAGCGACGAGCACTATCAGGAACGTTCCTGCCAGCACGGACCCCGACATCGTCGTGCGCGACCAGCCTAGCTCGGCCTCCATCTTGGTGAAGAAGATGCCAAGGATGGCGGGGCTCTCCGCCGTGCCGGCGAAGCTGACGAGCCCAGCGACGACGGCGATGATCCATCCATAGTAGAAGGGGAGGTATCGGGCGACGCGCGGAGCAAGCGAGAGCATCAGCCCATGTTAGCCGACACGCGCCGATTCCGCGCAGTGGTCTTGTCGGATGTATGTCGGCCGCAGACAGCGGCTTAGTACATGTGCCCCTGCATCGAGGCTGCGATGGACGTCTCGATGTCCTGAATCGCTTGGGCCATAGCTTGGCCGATGAGGTCGAGTTTGCGCACCTGCTCGATACGCGGCGTCGCCTCCTCCAACTGTCGAGCCGACAGGATGTCTTTGAAGATACCGCACGCGTCGGCCAAACAGATGATGACAATGTCGCGCGGCTCGGGGATCTCATCGCTGAAGAGCACCCCCATGATGCGCAACTTCACCTCGCGCTCCGGCGTGCGGTCGATGGAGGGATAACGGCGCGAGCGGAATACCCAGAGGAACAAGTCGTCCTTGCGTTCGAGGATGCCATGGTCGACCATGCGCGCGAGCGACTCTTCGCGGATCTCGTCCGCCCGATCGGCGGTGCGCTCGATCCAGTAACGAGCGCTGCGCTCCTCTTCCGCTGTGATCTCCGCAAGGACAGGGTCGAGCAGGCCGTCGCCGGTAGGAGTGGAGTCCAGCAGCACCAGCTTCTCTAGGTCGGTGTCGACGCGGTTCTCCAACGCGAGGTCCATCAGGACGCCGCCCGCAAGTGCGTAATTGATCGACCACCGCGGTGCACGCACGAACCGCCCGTCCTCATCGTTGAGCATCAGTAGGACGATTTCCTCGGCGAATCTGAGCATGGTGCCAACCTCGTTAGATAGTGTGAGGATTCTCCCGTTAGGAACCATAGCGTATCTATGCATATAGGGGCAACCGCCGTGCATTCTGCTTGCGTTGACGTTGCAGGCGCGCGATGCGTACACTTGGGTGCGTCTGGAGCCGCGAGCCCCGGGCGCTATGGAGGTAACCGTGGCCAAGCCCTTTGCAGTGAGTGACGATGACTTCCAGCATCAGGTGCTTGAAGCGAGCGAGCCTGTGCTGGTCGACTTCTGGGCCGATTGGTGCGGCCCTTGCAAGATGATCGCCCCCGTCGTCGACGAGCTTTCGGACGAGTACGACGGCAAGGTCAGTTTCGCCAAGGTCGATGTGGATGCCAACCCCAAGACAGCGATGGACTTCGGCATCCGTAGCATTCCCACGCTCCTCGTCTTCAAAGGTGGCGAGGTGGCCGAGCAGGTCATCGGCGCCGTTCCCAAGTCCGTCCTCAAGAAGAAGCTCGACAGCGTCCTCGAAGCATAGTCCTGCCGATAGACGCTTAGTCAATGCAGCGCCCCCCGCTCTATGGGCAGAGCGGGGGGCGCTGCATTTGCCGGTCGTTTGGCATGGGCCCGACGCGCGCTACAATGCGCCCGGGAGTGGATGGGCTCCGGTGGGTCTCGCGGTCTTCAAAACCGTTGCCGGGCCAGCGTCCTGGTCCGGGGAGGGTTCGACTCCCTCGCACTCCCGCCATCTCCCTTGTACCTTGACCTCCCGGCGTAGACAATGCGCCCACGCTGATGGTAGGAGCGGTGCGGTGAGCGGCATCTGGCCCGACGATGTGCAGTGTACGGTTTTCCTCACCTTTGACATCGATGGCGTCTCATCATGGGTGCGACGCAAGGCGGAGATTTGGCAGCGCCCCTCCGCGCTATCGCTTGCGGAGTACGGCCCCTCGGTCGCCGTCCCGCGCATCCTTGACTTGCTGGATCAATACCGCTTGCCTGCCAGCTTCTACATCCCCGGGCAGGTGGCGGAGACGCACGAGGACATGGTGCGGGAGATTCACCGGCGCGGCCATGAGGTTGGCGCGCACGGCTACCTGCACGAGCCGCCCCCGAGCATGGAGCGGGACGAAGAGCGCCGCGTCTTCGAACTCAGCCTCGATATTCTCAGTAGCCTAACGGGCTATAAGCCGCGGGGCTTCCGCTCACCCTCCGCCGATCTTGGTCCGCATACGCTCGATTTGCTGGGCGAACACGGGTTGCTGTACGACACCTCGCTCATGGGACACGACATGCCATACTGGGCTAAGTCGCCCAAGGGTGCGCGCCTAGTGGAGGTGCCGTTCCACTGGGAGCTGGACGACTTCGTCTACTGGGGTTACCAGCCACCGGCTGAGGTGCGTCACGCGATGGTAGGCACTGATGGGGTCCTTGCTACATGGAAAGACGCCTTTGACCAGCTCTACAAGTGGGGCAGCGCGCTCAATCTTGCCTTCCATCCACAGATCATCGGGAGACCGAGCCGATTCGCCATCCTCGAGCGACTCATCAACTACATGCTGGAGCGCCCACGCGTGCGCTTTGCGCGCATAGATGAGGCGGCGGAACAGTGGGCGCGCGACCACGCGGACGAGCCTGCCACGCTGGTCGGCGGCGAGGCCCCGGCACTGGCCGCGGGCTAGCCGGGAAGTGTGCCTGTGCCCGGCAACATCATCCCTGGAATGCGCTACGAGGACGCGCCCGCCGCAATCGATTGGCTGTGCGATGCGTTCGGTTTTGAGCGCCATTTGGTTGTACCGGGCGAGGCTGGTAGCATCGCGCATGCGCAATTGAGGCTTGGGGAAGGCATGATCATGCTTGGCTCGCGCGTCCAGAGCGAATTCGATGACTTGGTGCGCCAGCCGCGCGAGGTGGGCGGCGTCACCATGAGCCCCTACATAGTAGTGCCTGAAATCGACGCGCACTACGAACGCGCAAGGTCGGCCGGCGCCGAAATAGTGATGGAGATTGCCGACCAACCTTACGGCGGGCGTCTCTACTCTGCCCGCGATCCCGAAGGACATCTCTGGAACTTCGGCTCTTACAACCCGTGGGGGTAAGAGAGTTCATAACTGAGCGGGCAGGCATCAAACTTGTGGACGCGTATATCGCGGTCGTGAGTTACTGAATAGGAGGCTCCAATGGCAGCGGAACAGCCCGGTAGCGTATTACCCGAGGCGCCAGAGGTAAAGCCGCCCGGGATACCCAAGCGCATCGAGCAGCACATACAGGGCAGGATGCTGGCGGGGCTTGTCGAATTGCTTCCCTTGCTGGCCACGATATTCGTCCTCGCCTTCCTCATCAGCTATGCCGATGGCCTGATTCGCGGATTGCCGTTCGTCGAAGGCGAGCCGTGGGACTTCTGGGGTATTGGCCTCGTCGTCTTGGTGGTCATCTTCTACATAGTCGGGCTTGCCGTCTCAACAGCAATCGGACGCAGGGCTAACGATCTCCTCGGGAAGCTGGTTAGCCTCATCCCGATCGTGAAGACGATTTTCGGCGTAGCGCAGCAGGCGACGACGGTGCTGACATCGCAGCACAACTTCACGCGCGTCGTGTTCGTGGAGTGGCCGCGTGAGGGGATGATGGCGCTGGGGTTCGTCACCGGCCGCATCGCAGCGAGCGAGGGTCACGACTCGCTGGTGCTCGTCTACATCCCAACCATTCCGAACCCAACGTCTGGAAACATGGCGCTCGTACGAGAGGATGAGGTCTTTGAGACGGATCTATCGGTGGACGCGGCGATGAAGCTGGTGTTCTCCGGCGGCATCGTGCTGCCGGAGCAGGTATCGATGGCGCGCATCCCGATAGAGGAACTCGGCGCACCACGCTTCACCGGCCGCTTCAAGGCTAACCCGGAGTAGCGCATCTACGCTGCCTCCTTTGCGAGGCGATCCCGGGGATGAAGGCCTGAATGCTACAATTCGCGTATGGCCACACCTCCGCGCAACTATTGGATGATCGCGGTTGGCGCTGACTACCTTGAGGCGCTTGAGCGCAAGCAGTACGGCGTCGTTGGGTTTGGCGCAGCGCACCGCAAACGCGTCCAGCGCATGGAGCCCGGCGACCGTATCATGGTCTATGCCCGCAACGCCCTGACCTTTGCTGCTGCGCTTACCGTCAACGAGCGCTACTCTGAAGACGCGCATGGCGGCTTTCCTCTGGAGCCGGGCGGTGAGCCCTACATGCTTCTTGTAGGAACGCGAAGGAACGTTGTGCTTGACCGCACTCAGCGGCTCGATGCGCGCCTCATCGCACCGCGTATGGACTACGTGCGCAAGTGGACGCCGGAATGGTGGCCGCTCGCATTTCAAGGCCTGCTCCACCTCATCCCCAAGGCCGACTTCCAGATGCTGGAGGGCGAGATGCGCCGCGCCCGGCGCACCTCGCGTGCACCCTATCCCACCCCTTCGCTGCAGCGCGCAGCCAATGATGGCGTGTGCGCACTGGACCGTCAGGCGGCAGAGGCCTACTAGCGCCGTGGCCATACCCATCGACCTGTCGGGCAGCGCTGTGCTTGTTTTGGGCGTTGCCAACCACCGCAGCATCGCGTGGGCGATCGCCCGGATGCTCCACGAGGCGGGCGCAGACCTTACCATCACCTACCAGAACGAGCGCATGGCCAAAGGCGCCCTCGAACTGGTCGACGCCCTCGAACACGCCCGCGCCGTTGAGTGCGACGTCCTTGACGAGGCGCAGGTCTCGGGCGCTTTCGACGCCGCGACTCAGAACGCGCCTCTCACCGCTGTGGTCCACAGCGTTGCCTTCGCCAACCGCGATGACCTATCCGGCGCGTTTTCGGCCACGGGGGCAGAGGGCTTTCGCCTCGCGCTCGAGGTAAGTGCGTACTCGCTGCTGCCTATCGCCCGCGCCGCTGCCGCGCGCATGACCGAGGGGGAAGCATCACCACGCTGACGTTTCATGCCGCCGACAAGGTCTATCCGGGCTACAACGTGATGGGGGTTGCCAAGGCAGCCTTAGAGAACGAGGTGAAGCAGCTTGCGGCGGAGTTTGGCCAGCATAATATCCGCGTCAACGCCATTTCCGCCGGGCCGTTGAACACACTCGCCGCGCGCGGTATCGGCGGCTTTACCGACATGCAGCGCATTCACGCCGAGCGCGCCCCCCTGCGACGCAACATCACTCAGGATGAAGTCGGCGGTGCTGCGCTATTTCTCGCCAGCCCACTGGCATCCGGCATCACCGGGGAGGTGCTGTACGTTGACGCCGGCTATCACGTAATGGGCGTCTGAGCCGCGTTGAGTGGACGCCGAGTCCCTAGCGAGGGCCGTTGTGAAGACATGGGTCGGGAGTATGAACCCGGGCGGGCATGTGTTGTGGGCGCCCGCAATTTCCTGTGGCTGATGGCCGCGGCTATGCTAGTGGTTGCGCCAGTCGGCGCAGCGTCCCTGATGGAATCTCGCCGGATGCAGTAGGCGAGGCAGGACGGGGCCTCTCATTGCCTTCAATGGCGCGCCGACCCTGCGCGCCGCTACAATAGCGTTACATCTACCCTGAGAGGACACTCGCTTCACATGGCTATCGCCTCTAATCTTGGGTTTCCGCGTATTGGGCCCAACCGCGAGCTCAAACGTGCTGTGGAAGCCTATTGGGCCGGACGTTCTGAGCGCGAAGAATTGCTCGAAACTGCGGCACGCTTGCGCCGCCAGCACTGGACACTCCAGTGCGATCTCGGCATCGACCACATCCCTTCCAACGACTTTTCGCTGTACGACCAGGTGCTCGACACGGCGGCGATGGTCGGCGCAGTCCCCGCGCGATTTGGGCACGAGGGAGGGCCTGTCGATCTCGACACCTACTTCGCAATGGCGCGCGGGCGCGACGACGCTCCTGCAATGGAGATGACGAAGTGGTTCGACACCAACTACCACTACATTGTCCCTGAATTGGAGCCAGGCGAGACGTTCACACTCTCCTTCACCAAGCCGATCGATGAGTTTCTCGAGGCCAAGGCGCTCGGCATCACAACGCGGCCCGTGTTGCTTGGCCCGGTTAGCTTCCTGTTCCTCGGCAAATCACGCACACCAGGGTTCGAGCCGCTCACGTTGCTCGATGCGTTGCTGCCAGTGTACGAGGACGTGCTGCGGCAGTTGTCCGCCGCCGGGGCGACGTGGGTGCAGATGGATGAGCCCATCCTCGGCCTCACACTGGATGGGCGCATTCGCGCGGCTATTGGGCAGACGTACGGCGGCCTGACAGCGACTGTTTCAGCGCTCAAGATTCTGGTCGCAGTCTACTTTGGCGGCTTGCGCGAAAACCTGCTTTCTGCCCTAGCTATGCCCGTGGCAGGCCTCCACCTCGACCTCGTACGCGCCCCTGAGCAACTGGACGAGGTGCTGCATAAACTTGGCCCCGACAAGATGCTCTCGCTAGGCGTCGTGGACGGGCGAAACGTTTGGCGCGCCGACTTGGAAGCGGCGCTTGCGCCGCTAGAGCGCGCGGCACAGGCACTCGGCAGCGCGCGCCTCATGATTGGCCCCTCGTGTTCCTTGCTCCACACGCCCGTCGACCTCGACGGGGAGACAGAGATGGATGCGGAGATGCGCTCCTGGCTGGCCTTTGCCGTTCAGAAGGTCGGCGAGGTTGCCACCCTCACGCATGCGCTCAACTTTGGGCGCCGCAGCGTCTCCAAAGAGTTGGGCAAGAATGCCGCCGCGATGCGGAGCCGTCGCGCATCCACGCGCATCCACGATGCCACAGTTGCCGAGCGTACCGCCTCCGTCGACGAGGCGATGCTACGGCGGGCGAGTGCATACGCGGCGCGGCGCGAGGCGCAGAATAAGACGATTCGACTACCACGCTTCCCGACGACCACCATTGGATCATTCCCCCAAACCAGCGAGATACGCAGAGCGCGGGCAGCACGCCGAAGCGGGGACATCGACGACGCGCAGTACCGCGATTTCTTGCGCAAGGAGATAGAGCACGTCATTCGCTTCCAAGAAGAGGCAGGCCTTGACGTCCTCGTCCACGGTGAGCCGGAGCGCAATGACATGGTCGAGTACTTCGGCGAACAATTGACAGGCTTTGCGCACACGCGCAACGGCTGGGTGCAGTCCTATGGTTCACGCGCCGTCAAGCCGCCCATCATCTACGGGGACGTCAGCCGCCCCGAGCCGATGACGGTAGAGTGGAGCATCTACGCCCAGTCGCTCACCGACAAGCCTGTCAAGGGGATGCTCACCGGACCCGTCACCATGCTCCAATGGTCATTCGTCCGCGACGACCAACCCCGCTCTCAGACCTGCCGCCAACTTGCCCTGGCCATCCGCGACGAGGTCGTCGATTTGGAGAAGGCGGGGATACGCGCCATCCAAATCGACGAGCCGGCGATCCGCGAGGGACTGCCGCTGCGCCGCGAGGACTGGGGCGACTATCTCGAGTGGGCGGTGGAGTGTTTCCGCCTTGCTGCTAGCGGCGCCGCCGACGCTACCCAAATCCATACGCACATGTGCTATTCCGAGTTCAATGACATCATCGAAAGCATTGGTGCGATGGACGCCGACGTCATCTCCATCGAATCGTCACGCAGCGACATGGAACTGCTCCGTGCATTCGGCGAGTACCAGTACCCAAATGAGATAGGGCCGGGCGTCTACGATATCCACTCGCCCCGCGTGCCGTCGCGCGCTGAGATGCGCGACCTCCTCGTCAAGGCGAGCAGCGTCCTCTCTCCCGACCAATTGTGGGTGAATCCCGATTGTGGCCTCAAGACGCGGGGTTGGGAAGAGGTGACGGAGTCGCTTCACCACATGGTCGAATCCGCACGCGAGATGCGAAAGTCTGCGGCCAAGGCGTAGCCCGCCCCCGATGACCTCGACGCCTCTAAAGCAGACACCGCTCCACGCTAGTCACGTCGAGTTGGGCGCGCGAATGGTGCCGTTCGCAGGGTGGGATATGCCCGTGCAGTACGCCGGCATCTTGTCGGAGGCCACCGCCGTGCGTGCCGCCTCCGGCCTATTCGACGTGTCCCATATGGGCCGCTTCATCGTCGAGGGGCCGCACGCGCGCGAACTGCTGAACTGGACGCATACATCCGACATCAGCGAGGCGATGCCTATCGGCCGTGCGCGCTACGGCCTCTTCTGCAATGAGGACGGCGGCATTATCGACGACGGCATCGTCTATCGGCTCGCTGACGATCGCTTCCTCGCCATTGCGAATGCAGCCAACGCTGCGACGGTCTATGCCTGGTTCGAGCAGTGGCGCTCGAGGCGCTTGCCCGCTACGCACCTGCGCGACATTACGCGCGACATGGCGATGCTCGCGCTCCAGGGGCCGCGCGCACTCGATACCATCGAGCAGTTGAGCGATTTCGACCGCAGCGCCGTGCGCCCATTCCGCATCGCCGAGTGCACCATCGAGGGGCGCTGGGCATGGGTCGCACGCACCGGCTACACCGGCGAAGACGGCGTCGAAATCATGCCCCGATCGGAAGATGCTTTGTACGTCTGGCAACTGCTGCTCGAGCAGGGCGTTACACCGTGCGGCCTTGGCGCGCGTGACACGCTGCGCCTCGAGGCGGGGCTGCCCCTGCACGGCAACGACATCGGTCCAGACACCAACCCGCTGGAGGCCGGACTGGCGCGGTTCGTCGCGCTGGAGGGGGGCGCGTTCTGTGGCTCCGAAGCGCTCCAGCGCATTGCAGAGGAAGGGCTCCCGCGCCGCCTTGTAGGGATGCGCACAATCGAGCGCGGCGCTTTGCCACGGCAGCACAGCCCCATAATGGCGGAAGGCGAGCGAGTGGGGGAGGTCACCAGCGGAGGCTACTCGCCTGCGCTTGACACCAATATAGCCCTCGGCTATGTTCCGGCGCGGCTCGCGGCCCTCGGCCTGCGTCTCCACATCGAAGTGCGAGGGAAGAGCATTGAGGCGGAGACGGTCGCATTGCCCTTCTACACCCGCTCCGCTTGAACACGAGGACGCTCCATGAACGTTCCCGACGACCGCAGGTACTCCAAAGAGCACGAATGGGTTGTCGCGCATGACGACGGCACGGCGACCGTGGGCGTCAGCGACTTCGCACAGCAGCAGTTGGGCGACATCGTCTTCGTCGAGTTGCCCCAGGTCGGCGCAGCCGTCAGCCAATTCGGACAGATGGGCGAAATCGAGTCGGTCAAGGCTGTCTCCGACCTCTTCTCTCCCGTCTCCGGCGAGGTGGTTGAGGTGAACAAGGACGTGATCGGCAGACCGGAGCTGGTCAATTCCGACCCCTACGACGGGGGCTGGCTCATCAAAGTACGCCTAGCGGACGCAGGCGAGCTAAACAACTTGATGAGCGCCGAGGCCTACCAGTCGCTTACCAGCACTTCGTAACGCGAGCCGAAATGGCGTATCCTATAGCGGAGCGCTGATGGCAGACTCTCCGTTCACCTCTTCCTACATCCCCAACACGGACGATGATCGCGCAACGATGTTGCGCGACATAGGTGTCGCCTCCGCCGACGAGCTGTTCGAAGACATCCCCGCCGACCTGCGCAACCCGCCTCTTGACCTGCCCGAGCCCGTGGCGGAAATGGATCTCCGTGTGCACATGGAGGCGATGGCTGCCGATAACCACCACGGAGGCGAACGTCCCTTCTTCCTCGGCGCGGGCGTCTACCGCCACTTCGCCCCAGCTGTTGTGCCAGCGCTCATCAGCCGGGGCGAGTTTCTGACCTCCTATACCCCATACCAGCCAGAAGTCTCTCAGGGCACCCTGCAGGGCACCTACGAGTTTCAGACGATGACGGCGCAACTCTTTGGAATGCAGGTGGCCAACGCAGGGATGTACGATGGCGCTACCAGCCTCGCGGAGGCGGCGCTCATGGCGTGCCGCGTCACCCGCCGCTACCGCATCGCCATCGCCGACACCGTCAACCCCAACTATGTTGAGGTCGTTCGCACCTATGCTGCCCCGCAAGGCATCGACGTGGTTGTCGTCCCCTCGCGTTCGCCTGGTCTGGATGATGAGACGGCCTGCCTCGTGGTGCAGTACCCCAACTACTATGGATACGTAGAAGACATGACTGCGCATGAGCGCACGGCTCATGATGCGGGCGCGCTTCTCGTAGCTTCCTGCGATCCTGTGGCGATGGCGATGCTCAAATCGCCCGGCGCCTACGGCGTCGACATCGCCACGGGCGAAGGGCAAGCGCTTGGCATACCGCCGTCGTTCGGCGGGCCATACGTCGGGCTGTTCGCATGCAAGCAGGACTACTTGCGCCAAATGCCCGGGCGCATCGCCGGCAAGACGGTTGATTCCCGGGGGCGCACAGGCTACGTGCTGACGCTCCAGCCACGCGAGCAGCACATCCGCCGTGAGCGTGCCACGTCCAACATCTGCACGAGCACCGCGCTCATAGGCTTGTGGGCGACGATATGGACGGCGTGCATGGGCAAGCGCGGCCTTCGCCACCTTGCCGAGCTCTGCTATCAAAAGGCGCACTACGCCGCCGAGCGCATCGCTGCCCTGCCCTCCTATTCGCTCCCGCTGGATGGCACCTTCTTCCAAGAGTTCGTCATGACGTGCCCCAAGCCTGCCACTGAAGTGAACCGCCACCTCGCCCAGCGCGGCATCATCGGCGGTTTCGATGTGGGCGACCGCTTTGAGAACGGGATGCTGCTGTGCGTGACGGAGACCAACACGCGTGCCCAGATTGACGCGCTCATCGACGCACTCGCGGAGGTGGGCTAGCGATGCTGGTGCAGGACGCCGTCCGCAACGACGCCGCAGACCGCCGGCGCCTGCTGATGGAGCGCAGCGTACCCGGTAGGACGGGTGTCACGTTGCCCGCCTCCGATGTCCCGCCGCAATCGTTGCCCGACGCATCGCTGCTGCGCGACGACCTCGAATTGCCGGAGGTAACCGAGGGCGAAGTGGTGCGCTACTTCACCCATCTGAGCCAGCTCAACTTCTCCATTGACACCAACTTCTACCCCTTGGGCTCCTGCACGATGAAGTACAACCCCAAGGTGAACGAGGCAATGGCTGTGCTGCCGGGATTTGCGCAGCTCCACCCCGCCCAGCCTGCCGAGCAAGTGCAGGGCGCGCTTCGCCTCATGCATGAGCTGCAGGGGTACCTCATCGAACTCACGGGGATGAGTGGGTGCAGCCTCGCGCCTCTTGCCGGCGCGCACGGTGAGCTCACCGGTATCCTCATCATCAAGGCCTGCCTAGAATCGCGGGGCGAGGGCCACCGCTCGAGAATGCTCATCCCTGACACGGCGCACGGCACCAATCCCGCATCGGCCGCGATGGGAGGCTTCGATGTCGTCTCCATCCCGTCCGACGAGAACGGCAACATCGACTTGGAGGCGGTGCGCGGCTACGCGGACGGCGATCTGGCTGGTGTCATGTTTACGCAGCCGACCACGCTGGGGCTGTTCGACCGCAATGCGGCGGAGATGTGCCACATCGTCCACCAGGCGGGCGGGCTGGTCTACGCTGACGGCGCCAACATGAACGCCCTCCTGGGCCGGGTCAAACTCGCCGATCTGGGGTTCGATGTCGTACACCTCAACCTGCACAAGACGTTCACCACTCCGCACGGTGGAGGCGGTCCGGGCGCAGGCCCCGTGTGTGTAAACGACGACCTAGCTCCCTTCCTGCCGTCGCCCGTCGCCACGCGTGAGGGCGATGCATATGCGTTCGCTGCGCCACCGCAGACGATTGGTCGGATAGGCGGCTGGTACGGCAACTTCGGCGTCCTCGTCCGCGCCTACACCTACATCACCTTGATGGGCGGGGAGGGCATGTCCGACGTCTCGCACAACGCAGTCATCAATGCGAACTACCTGCGCGTCAAGCTGCGCGACCTCTTCGACCTGACGCCCGACCGCACGGTGATGCACGAGGTCGTCTTCTCCGCCCGCAAGCGCAAGGGCGCACGTGCCCTAGATGTCGCTAAGCGCCTCCTCGACTACGGATACCACGCGCCCACGATGTACTTCCCGCTTGTCGTTGACGAGGCGCTGATGATCGAGCCGACGGAGACGGAGTCCAAAGAGACGCTGGATGCATTCGTAGAGGCGCTGCGGCGCATCGATGTGGAGGCGCAGGACGACGAGGATTTTCTGCACGGTGCGCCTTACGAAACGCCGATGGGCCGTCTCGATGAGGCGAAGGCGGCACGCGAGCCGGAGCTGCGCTGGCGGCGTCCCGCCTAGCGCCCCATTTACGACACTGGCATAGGCCGCTATCCTGCACGCCACCCTGTCTTAACGGAGGCATACATGGTCGATGTCGGTCAGCAGGCACCCGATTTCACCCTCAAGAGCCACGATGGCTCGGACATAACACTGAGCGGTTTCCGCAGTGAAAAGCCCGTGGTGCTGTCCATCTATCCGATGGCCTTCACCGGCGGCTGAACAAACCAGACCTCCTCGTTCCATCGCGCATTGCGCGGCTTCGAGGAGAAGGGGGCCCAGGTCCTGGGCCTAAGCACTGACACCGTCCCCTCGCTGCGGGCGTGGGCACAAAACCTTGGCGGCATAGCCTACCCACTACTTTCTGACTTTTACCCCCATGGCGACGTTCTCGCGTCGTATGGGTTGTTTAACGAGGAGATGGGCTTTGCCCGCCGCGCCGTTGTCGTCATCGACAAATCCGGCGTCGTCCGCCACGTGCAGACCTACGAGCCTGGCACATTGCCGGTGCCGGAAGAGGTGTTGGCAGAGGTAGCGAAGCTAGGCTGAGGAGCCACGCTCCCTACAACACCACTTCCCCTCGCGCTGCGCTGCCGCGTTCTACTTCCATGATGGCTGTTATACGCTGGACGGTGCGTTCGATGGCGTCGGTCTCGTTTTCGATGACATAGTCGAACCACGCGCTTTGCTCGAGTTCGTCGCGGGCGGCGGCCAGCCGACGGGCTAGTGCATCATCAGACTCGGTGCGGCGCAGTCGCAGTCGCCGCTCCAGCTCCGCCAATGATGGCGGTGCTATGAAGAGCAACAGAGCGCTGGGAGCGAGGGCGCGGACAGTGCGCGCCCCCTGCACGTCGACTCTCACCACCGCGTCGTGGCCGCTCGCCAGCGCCTCGCGGACTGGCGCCTTCGGCACGCCGTACCAATGGTCGTAGACCTGTGCTGACTCCAACAATTCCCCGTCTGCTTGCATCTGCCGAAAGCGCACGTCGTCAACGAAGTAGTGATGAACACCGTCGCGTTCTCCCGGCCGAGAGGGGCGCGTTGTCGCCGTGATGGCATAGTGCGCGTCGGCCCTCTTGCGCAGAGCATGGAGCACCGCGTCCTTACCGACACCTGACGGCCCCGATATGACGACCAGCAGTGGGCCGCTCACTCCTACGCCTCCGCCAGTCTGCGCAGGTCACTCCAGAAGGAAGGGTAGGTGACCGACGCGACATCGCCTTCGACCGTCGTCTGGCCCTCAACAACGAGGCCAGCGACGCCGAGCATCATCGCCATGCGGTGGTCGCCGTAGTTCTCACCTTCCACACCCCGTAGTGCGCGTCCTCCGCTGACCGTCATGCCGTCAGGGGTTTCTTCGACGTCTGCGCCAAGCCTTCGCAATTCGGTAACGATGGCGCGGATGCGGTCGGTCTCCTTCACGCGCAGTTCCTCGGCATCGGCGACGACCGTCGTGCCGCGCGCAAAGCAGGCGGCGAGCGCAAGCACGGGTATCTCGTCCTGCACGCGCGGTATCAAGTCCCCGGCTATCTCGACCGCTTGCAATTCGCTGGAGCGCACGACGACATCGGCCACAGGTTCGCCGCCGACGTCGCGCTCGTTTTCGACGGTGACGCCTGCACCCATCGCGCTGAGCACGTCAAGGATCCCCGTACGGCCTGGGTTGATGCCGATGCCCTTGGCGCGCACCTCCGCATCGGGGTGGCACGCCGCCGCAACCATCCAGAACGCCGCCGCCGAAATATCACCCGGCACGGTAACGTCGAGCGCGTGAAGCCGACCTGGGCGCATTCGCAATTCGAGGCCGCGCTCCTCCACCGGGACGCCCATCGCGCGGAAGGCGCGCTCGGTGTGGTCGCGGGACACCGCCGGTTGTTCCAGCACCGTTTCGCCCTCTGCGAACAGCCCTGCTAGCAGCAAGCATGACTTCACCTGCGCGCTCGCAACGGGCATGGTGTAGCGGATGCCGCGCAGTTCGCCCCCGTGGATGGCGAGGGGCGCGAGCCGGCCGCCTTCGCGTGCGCTGATGGCTGCGCCCATTTCTCGTAACGGGGCGACGACGCGGCCCATCGGCCTACACCGCAGTGATGCATCGCCCGTCAGTACACTGAAGAAGGGGAGCCCGGCCAGCGCGCCCGCGCTAAGCCGCATAACCGTGCCGCTGTTGCCCGCGTCGAGGACGTCCCCTGGCTCGCTCAGCGGGCTATCGCCGATGACGAAGCCGTCGCCGCTTGGCTCGATGGCCGCGCCGAGGCCTCGCAGTACGGCAAGCGCTGACGCGCAGTCATCGCCCGGCCCATAGTTCGATACGCGCGCCTCTCCCTCGGCCAGCGCGTTGAAGAGCGCTGCACGGACCGAAATCGACCGGTCGCCGGGGGGCGTGAGTGTGCCGCGCAGGCGTCGGGGGCGCGTAACCGTCTCGAGCATCGCTCTTACACTCCTGCCAGTGCTCTCGCCAGATCCAAAGCGGGGTCGAATACAACTCGGAGCACCGACCACCGTGTGAACAGGCTGATGAGTACGATGCCCAGTAGGACGATGGGGCCGTATACCTCGATCCGGCGCACTGCGCCTAGCCACTGACGTGGAACTATGCCGCGCAGGATGCCCGAGCCGTCAAGCGGCGCAATCGGCAACAGATTGAATACCGCGAGTATTAGATTGAGCGATACGCCAAACCAGCCTAGCAGCGCCCACCACGTCGCAAGCGACGGATTGCTGAACGGGTTCACACCTAAGCGTTCCCCGTCGAATACGCCTACTTGGAACAGCGCCGCCAACACCAGCGCAAGCATGACGTTAGACGCCGGCCCGGCCAGAGAGACGAGCGCCATTCCTATCCGTCCGCTACGCAACGCGACGAGATCGACTGGCACCGGACGTCCCCATCCGAACCCAACGATCGCCAGCATGAGCGTACCGGTGGGGTCGAGGTGCGCTTTGGGGTTGAGCGTGAGCCGTCCTTGACGTTGCGCTGTTCTGTCGCCCTGGAGGTAGGCTGCTGCTGCGTGCGAAAACTCGTGGACAGAAATGCTCAGGAGCAGCGCTATGCCCACTACGGTCAGCAGCAGGGCAAACCCCAGTGGATTGTCGATGAGTAGGTCGTGATTGGCGAGCAGCATCGCCTAGTCGTCATCAAAATCGTCGTCGTCGGGCAGCTCGGGCTCATCGGGCTCCGACGCCGACCGCGAAGACCCAAGGCGCGGCAACGACGCTGTGCGCCGCTCGCGTTTGCGCGGCGATTCAGCCGGCAAATCCAGCAGCGTCTTACGTACCGCTTCCAACTCATCTGCCGACCGGCCCTCGACGGTCAGAACGATGGCGTTGACGCCTGCGGAGCGCAGCTGCTCCGCCTCGCCGCTCGATGGTGGCGCACTTACCTCGAGCACGAGCCACTTGGAGGTGCAGGCGCGCACGCGCCCGAGCCGCAGCAGCTGGCCGACGTCCAGCGCACTCGCCTGCGCCAGTGAGATGACAAAGCCCTCCACCGGCAGTCCTTCGAGGCCGTCCAGCGTCGCGTCGTCCAGGTCGAGCGAGACCTCCATGAAGTTGGTGCGTTCCTCTCCGCCTAGGACCGACAGCCGTGTCGTGGTTGCCGCGAACACCTGGAAATCGCTGGATGCGGGCAAAACGTCAAGGCCTTCATCGACCCATGGACCCCATGGCCGCTCTGCCATCGCTTTGGCCACGCGGCCGTACTCCGTCTTTTGTGTAAGACCGGAGACGAGCGCACCATCGAGCCCTGCCTCCGCCACCGTGGTCGCCTCCGCCGCCGATCCTACGCGCCCCAGCAGCAGGATGGACGGCACCCTTTCGGCGCGAGGCCCCGCTGCAAATCCCATCGGCTGCGACACGCCGCGCTCGCTCTGTTCAAAGCGCTCGATGATCTTGCTCATTGGCGGACCTCGGAGAGGGAAAAGCAGGGACTGATCGAGGCGGACTCACAAGAGCCATTCTAGCACGTTGCTCGCTGCGGCCCGGCCCGCGTAGCCTTCTTCCGATGCCAAATGACACGCTCGTCAAACGGCTCGTTGCTGCAGGCCTCGGCTCGCGCCGCGCGTGCGCGGCACTCATTACGGCGCACCGTGTTCGCGTCAATGGTGAGATCGCCGACGCCATCACTCGGCCTGTCGATCATGCTGATGTCATCACGGTGGACGGGCGGCGACTACACAGGCCTACGCCATCGCCGAACGTCTACTTCGCCGTCAACAAGCCAGAGGGGGTGTTGTCTGCCGTCTCCGACACTCGCGGGCGTGATACGGTGCTCTCAGTGGTGCCACATGCGCTGCGCCGTCCCGGCCTCGTACCCGCAGGCCGCCTCGACCTTAACAGCGAGGGGCTTGTGCTACTGACGGACGATGGCGCGCTCGTCCATGCGCTGACGCACCCGCGCAGCGGGGTGGAGAAGGAGTACGATGTGCTCCTCAATGCCCCGCTGACGACCGCACAGCGCGAGCGGCTGGAGCGCGGAGTAGCGTCGCCGGACGGCGTCCTGCATGCCCGTTCCGTCGAGCCGCTAGGCGGCTCGTGCTACCGCATCGTCCTCACCGAGGGGCGCAAGCGGGAGATCCGCGTCATGGCGCAACTGCTCGACCGCCACGTACCCCGCCTCGTGCGGGTGCGCATAGGCTCGCTGCGGCTTGGCGTCCTCAAGCCTGGAGAATGGCGTCCGCTGACGACCGCAGAGGTGCGCGCGCTGCGGAAGGCGGCGGGGCTCAGCCCTGACCCTTGCTCCCCTTACTCGGCGACCGGGTAGCCGTCGCAGCGGCGGTCCGTTCCACCTGAACGGAGGCCGGTCTTGTGGTCAAGCGCGATTAGCTGGGCGGCACCGGTGACGATGTCGTCTGGGGCGCGGCGGACGTTGTGGCCGCGCGCCGCCAACTCTGCTGCTGCCGACTCATCAAAGCCTGCGTCGAGACGTAGTTCGTAAGGCAAGCCTTGCGTGACGGGGTCGGCGCCGGGGAAGTGATTCCAGCGAGGGGCATCCACCGCTGCTTGTACGTTAGCACCGTGGTCGAGGACGCTCGTAATCAGCTGCACGTTCCAAGATGGCTGCCTATCGCCGCCGGGCGTGCCGCCAAGCAGCACGGGGCCATCATCGTCAAGCACCATCCACGCCTGAATCGTGTTCATCGTCCGCTTGCGTGGGGCGATGGCGTTGGGATGGCCCGCGTCCAGGTAGAAGCCGCGGCTTGCGCGGTCGTTCAGCAGCACGCCGGTATCGCCCGCGATGAAGCCAGAGCCAAACACCATCGATAGGCTGTGGATGAACGAGGCGGCGTTGCCATCGGCGTCCACGACGCAGAAGTAGGAGGTATCCTCCGATTTTCCCGCTCCGACGGCAGCCAGTTCGCCTGCACGTACGCCATCCGATGCGCGCTCGCCAATGGTGCCACGTTGAGATGCGGCAAACTTCTTCCCAAGCAATTCGTCGATGGGATTGGCGTTGAAGTCCGGGTCGCCCATGTAGGCCAGTCGGTCGGCGAACGCACGCTTGGTCGCCTCCACCAGCACGTGTGTCGCCTCTGCAGAGTAGTGGCCCATTGATGTGAGGTCGTACCCCTCGGCCATGTTGAGGATTTCGAGCACGATGTAGCCTTGGGACGGTGGCGCGGTGCTGAGGATGGTGCGCCTCCGGTAGTCGACGCGTGCCGCCGCCTCGCTGACGTACGTTTGGTGAGACGCAAGGTCGTCCGCCGTCATCAGTCCGCCTGCCGCCTGAATGGCGGCGGCGATCTCCGCACCGAGCGCGCCCCTGTAGAACTCGTCCGCACCGCCGTCCGCGATGCGCTGCAGCGTTCGTGCGAGGTCGGGCAGGCGCAGCATGTCGCCCGCGACGTAGGGATTGCCATCCTTGGTCAGTATGCGTCGCGACGACGCGTGGCTACGCAACTTTTCGATGTCGCTAGCATAGAAGCGGCTGATGAGGCCCGGAATGGGGTAGCCGCGCTCTGCTAGATCGATGGCGGGCGCGATGAGCTCGCGGAGGGGCCGCGTCCCGAACTGCCGCGCTATCGTCTCCCACGCGTCCACCTCACCTGGCACTGTAGGAGCCAGCGGCCCCTGCGCTGGCATCTTGGTATAGCCCCGCTCGACGAACCACTCGCGATGGGCTGCTGCGGGCGCACGCCCCGATCCGGTTACGTCCCAAACCATCCCGCTCGATGCGTCGTAAAGCAGTGCGAAGACTTCGCCGCCGACGCCGCACATGGGTGTAATCGTGACGGCTTCGGCTGCGGCAACGGCGATGGCGGCGTCAAACGCGTTGCCGCCGTCGCGCAATACCGCCGCGCCGACTGCGCCGGCCAGTGGCGATGCGGAGCAGACGAGCCCGCGCGTTGTCAGGACGGCGCTGCGGTGGGGTGATGCGTAGGGCAGGGGAGGTGTGCTCATCATGCGCTCCTTGTCGCGGAAGAGGCGGTTGCATCATAGAAACCCGCCACTGATGCGTCAAAGCGTTGCGGGCCATGGTCGTCCTGGCCAATCGGCGCTCTGTTTTCGGTGCGCGCAATCTTGACAGTCCTGCCCCAAAGGGCTACATTTCGCAGCGTGGTGGAAACCGGGTATGCGTCCTGCACGCCTCGTCTTCCAGCCCGTGAAGAGTAGAGAAAGGGAGGCGCACAACATGTCTGCGACCTTTACGGCAGCGACACGAGGCCAGCTCGAGCACGACGCCCACATTGGGGACGTGCCCGCCTTGGCCGGTGACATCCGGCACCTCATCCCCAAGTACGGGCTTCGCAACTACTGGTATCCGGCGATCTCCGAGCGCAAGATTCCGAAGCGTCGGCCTGTTCAGATCCGGATGCTGGGTGAGGAGATCGTCTTCTTTCGCAAGAAGGACGGATCCGCAGTCGCGATCCAGGACGTGTGTCCGCACCGAGGCGCGCGCTTCTCGGAGGGCCACATCCACTGGCCCGGGACCATCACCTGCCCCTACCACGGATGGGTCTTCGACGAGCAGGGCAAGAACATCATGGTGCTTTCGGAGGGCCCCGACTCCAAGGTATGCGGCAAGCAGGGTACGGAGGCGTACGTCTACCCCACCGTCACGCTCAAGGGCGTGGTGTTCGCGTGGATAGGCGACACCAAGCCGGCGCCGGTGGAGGAGGACATCCCGCCGGAGTTCTTCGACCCCAAGGCGTACATCACGTGGAATGACCACGTGATTTGGCCGACCAACTGGCTGGTGGCCCTCGAGAACTCGATGGACTCGCACGTGGCGTACCTTCACCGCGACAACATCCAGGCCCTCTTGGGCGCAGAGAGCGCAGCGCCTCCTGGTGCATCGGGCTTCCGCCCCATCTTCACCGGCAACGGATTCAAGTCCGGCAGGCCGCCGGGAGGCGGTACTGGCCAAGGCGCCTTCAACTCGCGCGAGAAGTTCCACTACTACGAGGGCGGCTACAAGTGGCCCAAGTCGAACGTGCGGCGCTGGTGGAACTGGTTCTTCGTCATCCCCTTCTCCCTGATGCGCGTCCCGGCTCCGCCATTGAAGGACCAGGACTGGTGGGGGACGGGTCACCGCCTGCCCGGGATGTTCCGCGCCGGTGTGCCGCAGGCCCCGCTGAAAGGCCCGCGCATCCTCTCCTTCTTCCGCAAGGGTGGGGCGGGGCTGTTCGGCCAGTACACGCGTTGGCCCGTTGCGCTGGAGCCGTGGAAGACGCGCTTGTGGTACTTCCACTACACCACGCCGAGCAACCCCCTCGCGCGGCTCTACCACAAGCTCGTCTATAACATCTGGGGCCGCTGGGCGGTCGAATACAACTTCTCCATCCAAGACGGCAGCATGATGTTCAACCAGCGCTACGACTGGCCCGAGAAGCTCTCCGGCCATGATGCCGAGGTCATCCAGTGGCGTCGGCTGGTCGTGGCCAAGGCCTTTGGCGGGCGCTACGCGCCCTATGGCTACGACCACGAGAAGGAAGGCCAGGGTATCGACGAACGCACGGTTGCTGCGCCCAAGGGCTCCTTCAACAAGGACGCGGCAACGAGTGAGGTAGCCGCAGGCTAACTGTACCTTGCGCAAACGCATCAGAACGGCCCCGCCTTACAATCAGGTGGGGCCGTTCATTGTGCTGCGATGTGGTTGGTGGTGGAGCCATCGGTCGGATTTGAACCGACGACCTGCGGTTTACGAAACCGCTGCTCTGCCGCTGAGCTACGATGGCCTATCCGCCATTTTAGCAGCGGGCGCCCCGTGTGCGATAATGGCGCCATGACGACGACCAACCGGCCCGGCACGCCTCGTAAGCGCACAGTTCGGATGTCGGATGCGGCGGAGAACTACTTGCTCTCCCTCGCGATCTTGCACGAGGACGGCGTGCAGCCCCACGTGTCCCAGCTCGCAACCTACCTAAGGCGTATGCCGGCCGAGGAGCGCGTGGGCACTACGATGCCTTCCGTCTCCGGAATGGTACAGCGCATGGTCAAGGAGCAACTTGTCTTCGTGAACAAGGGCAAGGAGATAGAGCTAACGACGAACGGTGAGCGCGTCGCGCGCGACGTCGTCCGCCGCCACCGACTTGCCGAGCGGCTGCTCGTGGATATCCTCGACGTGCCGCTGGAGAGAGCGGAGAGTGAGGCCCACCGCCTTGAGCACGCGATTTCGCCCGCACTCCTCAAGCTCATTGAGGAGAAGCTCGGCTACCCCGAAACATGCCCCTATGGGCGCCCCATCTACCGTGAAGGGGAGGGGACGTTGCGCCGAGGCGCTCCTGGGACGCTCCGCCTCGCGGAGGCTGAAGCGGGTCGTTCCTACCAGATCACGCAGGTGCCCGACGAGGACTTTCCGCTGCTGAAGTACATGGTAGACAACGGCATCCTGCCGGGCCAGACCGTCACGGTGGTCGACAACGCGCCGTATAGAGGCGTCATCGATTTGGAACGGGACAGCGCACCGGTGTCCATAGGTCTCGAGGTGGCGCAGCGGATCCGCGTGAAGGTGCTCTAGACGCTCGTGCGCGGGCTCGCGCGAAACAGCGGCAGCACGTCGCGTTCAAATCGCTCGAACTGCACACGCTGATTCCATGACGCAAAGCGTACGACCAGGTGCTGCGCGCCCGCGTCAGCGTAGGCTTGCATAGATTCCGCGACTGCTTGCGCGCTTCCCCACGGCCCCCATCGCTCGCCCCAATGACGCACGCCGTAGTAGGCCATCAGGAAGTCGTCGGCGTCGGCTAGGGCCGCCGTCGGATCATCGTCGATGTTCACCGTGAGGTAGAAGACGCGCTCAAGGTCGGCGGGGTCGCGCCCCTCTTCAGCCGCCAGCATCATGACGCGCTGCGCCGCCTGCGCGAATTCGTTCGGCGTGTCCGTTATACCGATGATGCCGTCGGCGTAACGCGCGGCACGCCGGTACTGCGCCTCAGACCCGGTACGGTGGTGGACGCCGAGCAGCAGCGGCACGCCGGCTGGCTGCACGGGGCGCGGGTGGAGCGTGACGCCGCCCAGGCGGAAGTGGCGCCCCTCGAACCGCACTTCGTCCTCCGCCCACAGCCGCTTCATCACTTGCACCATCTCCGTCAACCGTCCGGTGCGCGTCATCGGATCGACGCCCGCCGCCGTCCAGTCCTGCGCCTGATCCGGAGTAAACGCACCGCCGACGCCCGCGCCGACGACCAGCCGTCCGTTCGATAGCACGTCGAGCGTGGCCAGACTGTGGGCGAGCGGGACGGGGTGGCGGATGGCGGGCAGCATGACGGCGGTGCCCAGCCGCACTCGCCGGGTGCGTGCAGAAGCAGCGGCAAGCGCCGTCACCGGCTCCAGGCGCGGCTTGGATACGAGGCTGTCGCCGACCCAAATGGAGTCGAGGCCCGCAGCTTCGGCGCGCTCCGCTAGTTCCAGAAAGGTCTCGGCGTTAGCGGGTGTGCCCTCGCGCTGCGCCCGCATGACGAGGCCGCGCGTCGCGAGCAGTACGCCGACCTTCACGTCACTCATCGCCCAATCCTACCTCCCATGGCGCGCGGCGAGGGTGCTCGGCCATCCATACCTGCGCGCGGTGTGTCCACTCGGCCACCGACTCTCTGAACCGCGTCACGTTGGCGTTGGCGTAATCGAGGTCGTCGACCGTGTCAACGTCGAAGGCGAGGCCCGGAGCTGGCGCTAGAGCGAGCGGACGACCTGCCGCCGCTGCGTTGCTCTGATGACGACCGAAGGAGCGCTCGCCGAACGATGGGGCGAAGTGGACACCGGCTGGCCAGAGCATCGCGTTCGTGCCACCATCCGACATCGCCATGACGCCGGCGGGTTGTGTGAGCCCGTCGCTTGCATCAAGCAGCACATCGATGTCCGACGCCGCGAGCATTGGCACGTCGGCTGGCAATACCAGGACGGCTTGCGCGCCGTCCGCCCAGCACTGCGCCATTGCGAGCGTAAGTGATGAGTTCAGGTCGTGGCCACGCTCCGGCTCCCACCGCGCACCCGATTCTCGTGCGGCCTCCTCCACCAATTCGTCGCCCCCGACGACGATGCACTGCTCTCGTCCAACGGCGGTGCTCGCGACGGATGTGACGTGGGCGAGCATCGCCAGCGCGACGCCCCTGCGCTCCGTCTCCATCAAGCGCGAGGCAAGCCGCATCTTCGCTTCCGTAAGCGGCTTCATGGGGATCACAATCCAAAGTGCAGGGGGCATGGCGTCGCTCAATGCGGGCTACTAGACCGTGGGTGCTTCTTCGGCCAAACCTACCAACTCTTCCGCTAGCCGCACTTTGTCGGCGTCTGTTTGCATGATGGTGTTGGTCACGTAGGGGCGCATGTGGAGGGCGGCCACGGTGTCGACATGAGCGGCATCGATGGTATCGAGGACGAATACGTCGCACAGGCCGACGTATCGGCGCGCGACGCCGACGCACGAGACGGTTTCGCCTAGCTCGGCCATCATCTTGGCGGCAGGGCCCTTGACCGCCTGTCCGCCGACGATCGGGCTAACGGCGATGCGCACGCCGCTGAATCGTGCGATGGCCTGTTGGATGCCAGGCACCGCTAGCACGGGGCCGGTGCTCACCAGCTGATTGGACGGGCAGAAGAGCAGCGCGTCGCACTCTTCGAGCGCGGCTCGAAAGGGCGGCGATGGCCGCGCCAAATCCGCACCATCGAACCGCACTCCCGTGATGCGTGGCTCGCAGTGGCGTCGCACGAAGTAGTGCTGAAACGCCAGTTCTCCCTCGTCCGTCAGCACAATCGTCCGTACAGGGTCGTCGCTCATCGGGACGATGGGATGGCGTACGCCCAACTGCGCGGCGATGTCCGCCGTCACCGCTGTCAGCGTCTTGCCGCTGCGCAGCGCGTCGGTGCGGTGGATGTGCGTCGCAAGATCGAGGTCACCCAGGCGAAACCACGTATCCGCGCCCAATCGCTCGAGCGCGCCGAGGGTGCGGAACGACTCGTCTCTGAGCCCCCATCCCATCTCGTCGTTGGAAATCCCGGCGAGCGTGTAGGTGACGGTGTCCACATCGGGGGATACGTGTAGGCCGTGAAATACCTCGTCATCGCCCGTATTGACCGCGATGGTCAACCGGTCAGGAGGGAGGATGCGCGATAGACCGAGGGCGAGCTTAGCGCCGCCCACGCCGCCCGCAATCGCGAGGAAATGCCTAGCCACTCGCGGTGCCTGCCTTGCGGCGCAGCACCTCGACAAGCGTCGGCCCCTGTAAATCAGGCGCGCGTTGCCCCTCGTAGCGGTACTCGCCCATCTGTATCAGCTCGTGGTAGGAGCCGAAGCGCGACGGGTCTTGCGCGGCTATGTCGAGTGGCTCCGGATCAGGCGGCTCTTCCTCGAACGTGCGGCGTATGTCGTACAACGTGGTGCGCTCGGCTGGGACGCGGCCAGCACCGCGTATCCACCGACGCAACTCGGACGGTGGGACGAGCTGGCCGTATGACGCGCCCGCGGAGGTGGAGATGCTTTCGTTGACGAGTGTCCCGCCGACGTCATTGCAACCGGAGGTCAGGAGCATCTGCGCCAGTTTCGGACCCTCCTTGACCCACGAGCATTGGATGTTGTGGACGTGGCCGTGCAGCATGATTCGCGCAATTGCATGCATCCGGATGACGTCAACGCCCGTTGCGCCCGGGCGAATGCCACTAACCAACTGCTTCTGCCACATGGGCGCTTCGGTGTGGACGAAGGAGAGGGGCACGAATTCGGTGATGCCGCCGGTCTCCTTCTGCACGTCCCGAACGAATGCCAGGTGTTCGGCGCGTTCGCGGTCGGTCTCTACATGGCCGAACATGATGGTGGATGTGGTCGGGATTCCGGCTCGGTGTGCGCTCGTAATGACCTCGCGCCACTGCTTGACGGTGATGCGTCCCGGCGCTATGCGCTCGCGCACCGACTGCACCAGTACCTCGGCAGACGTCCCCGGGAGTGACCCGACGCCTGCTTCCTTGAGCGTCTGCAGGTAGTCAGCGACGGGCATGCGCGAGCGGATGGCTCCATAAAGCACCTCCTCGGGAGAAAAGCCATGGACGTGCAAATCGGGGAGCGCTTCCTTGAGCGCGCGCGTCAGGTCGGCATAGAGCGAACCTTCCATCTTGGGCGGCAGGCCTGCTTGGACGCACACCTCCGTCGCGCCCAGCTCCGCTGCCTCCGCCGCGCGCCGTACAATCTCGTTCAGTGGCAGGAAGTAGCCCTCTTCCTCGCGATGGTCGCGCGAAAAGGCGCAGAAGCCGCAGTGCTTGATGCAGACGTTGGTGAAGTTGATGTTGCGGTTGACGACGTAGGTCACCAGGTCGCCGTTGGCCTGGTATCGCAGCGTGTCGGCGACGGCCATAAGGGCGATCAGTGCGGGGCCGTCGGCGGAGAAGAGCGTCTCGCCCTCGTCCACCGTCACCTCGCCGCCTGCCAGCGCCTTATCCAGGGCGCGGGCGATCTCTGGCGCGCACGCCTCGAGCAGGCGCTCGACGGCGTCGTAGAGATGTGCGAATTCGTTGCGTTGCGTCATCGCCATTTGCCTGCCTCGTCCTAGTCCTGTCGCACCCCTACCAGCGTTCCAAGCCGGGGCGTACGTAGCCATCGTCTCCCGTTAGTTCGCTAACGCGGCGCGCCACGGGGTCGGACGTAAACCACCGTCCGTCGCGCACGTACTCCGGGTAGAGGCCGAGGCGCTCGCGGAGCGTGTAGCCGGCGTCGGCGGTCTGTGCGCGCAGCTCCTCGACCTCCGGCCACGCGGCCTCGGGGTTGATGAAATCCTTGGTCAACGGCGAGATGCCACCCCAATCGTTGATCCCTGCGCCCAGGTATTGCGCGCATTCGCCACGGTTGAGGTTCGGCGGCGATTCGACATTCATCTCTGGGCCGAGCAGCAGCCGTGCCGCTGCTTGCGTACGCAGAATGTCCGAAGTGCCTGGCTCTGCGGCCGTCCGCATGCGCGTCGTGGGCTTGGCGCGGAAGTTCTGGATGATGATCTCTTGCACGTTGCCCCATCGGGCCTGCACCTGCCGGATGGCTAGCAGCGAATCGACGCGGTCCTCGGGCGACTCGCCGATGCCGAGCAGGATGCCGGTCGTCATGGCGATGCCGAGCGCCCCCGCAGCCTCAAGCGTTGCGATGCGCAACTCCGGCGACTTGGAGGTCGTGCCGTAGTGCGCGCCCCCCGGCTCGAATAGGGCAGGGCTGACCGACTCGAGCATGATGCCCATGCTGGCATTGTAGGGGGCTATCTCCGCCATCTCGTCGTGATCAAGCACGCCGCAGTTGGTGTGGGGCAGCAGGCCAGTTTCCTCCAACACCAGCTTGGACATGGCCGCGACGTAGGCAGGGGTAGAGGCGTAGCCGAGTTGCGCGAGCGTCTCCGACATCTCGTTGTGGCGCCACTCAGGGTGGTCACCGAGGCTGAAGAGCGCCTCTTTGCAGCCCAACTCTGCGCCCTTACGCGCAACGGCAAGCACCTCGTCGGGCGTCATCGTGTAAGCGCCGGGCTGATGCGGTCCCTTGACGAAGGTGCAGTAGCCGCAGCGGTCGCGGCATAGGTTGGTCAGCGGGATGAAGACCTTGCGCGAGTAGGTGATGCGCCGGTGCGGGCGCGCACGCAGGTTGAGACTGACGGCGGCACGCAGCAGCGCGTCGCGATCAGCGCCCTGCGCGCCGATTAGCGCGTAGCCGTCGGCAGCGGTCAGCACCTCGCCGGTGAGCGCGCGCTCGATGGCGGTGCCGACCGGAGCGCTTACGCTCGATGTCGTGGGAGTAAACAGCCTGCGCCTCACGAGTCCGGCGTATGCCGGCCACCCGGGGAAAGTCGAGGCGCGATGGGCCCCTGCCTAGAGCGGCGGCAATGGTAGCATAGGGGGCGTTGGCTGAGCAACGCGACCCCCCGCACAAGTCCACCACGCCGTCCAAGTGGTTAGCAATAGTCAAGCACGCCGCGGTCACGCTCCTCGTCGCCTTCCTTGGCATCACCACATTCATCGCTCTCCGCAATGCCCACGATTGGGCGGGCGATTGGGTCGGGCCGGTGTGGCTGCTGCAAGGCTACACCCTCCCCTACGCCGTCGCCGCGCTGCTCGGAAAGCCGCGCAGGCGCACCATCAGGGCCGTTGCCGGGGGCGGGTTGGGTGGGATGACGATAGTTGTCCCCGGCCTCATCTACGTGCTTACGGGCGATCGTGGATATGAGGAGAATGAACTGGGCGTCTTCTTTGGCACCGCGTTGCTTGCGGCGATAGCGGAGGGCGCCATCATCTACCAGGTAGGCGTCGGCGCACATGCGTGGCTCCGCCGCAAGAGCCAAGTTTAACGGCCCACGATGTCCTCAGGCGATAGATGTGGGACGGTGACTCCCGTGTCGGCAAAGGTGCGTGTCACTTCTGTAGACGCGTAGACCCACAGGATGCGCAGGGGCGTATCGGACGTGTTGCGGAAGCAGTGCGTTAGCCCGGCGGGGATGTAGGTGGTATCGAGCGCTTTAACGAGCTGCACCTCGCCCTCCACCTCGCACTCGCCCGCACCTTCCAGCACCGTCACCATCTCATCGGTGTTATGCGAGTGGAGCGGCACACTGACGCCCGGCTGGAATGTCGATATGCCGGAGATGAACGTGTGGGCGCCCGATTCCTTGAGGAGCAAGGGTACGCTTGCAGCTCCGTTGCCCCGGTCAATCGGCGTCTGCTCGTCAAAGTGAACGAATCGCGGCTCTGGCATGGCACGCCTCCTGCGCAACGAGTATACCCTCGGGGCCAAACGGCCCCGCTCCCTCGTCTGCTACACTCCCCCGCGTGCCTTCTCTTTCCGGCCCCACTCGAAAGCCCTTCAGCGACAATGCAGCCAACTCCGTTGTCGTCATGCTGCACGGGAGGGGTTCGAACGGCGACGACCTGATGGGGCTTGCGCCGTATCTTGCGCCGTCGCTGCCGAATACGGCCTTTCACTCGCCCGACGCGCCGTACCCGTTCGAGGACGGGCCTTTTGGCTACCAGTGGTACTCACGGGCCACGCCGGAGGCGCGCGTCGAGGGTGCCCGCGCCGTCGCGTCCATCGTTGACAGCTACGTTGATGAGGTAGTTGCGGAGCACGGACTCGGCCCCGACCGCTGCGTGCTACTCGGCTTCTCGCAGGGCAGCATCGTCTCGCTACACGCTGCGCCGCGACGGGCGACGCCGCTCGCGGGCGTTGTCGCGCTCAGCGGCGCGATGATCACTGGTGATACGCTCGCCGACGAGTTGGCCAATCGCACGCCCGTCTTGCTCGTCCATGGCGAGGACGACTCCGTGCTGCCCGCTGACGGATCACGCGAGGCGGCGGAGGCGCTAGCGCGCCTCGGTGTCCCGAACGAGGTGCACATCTTGCCGGGCTTAGGCCACTCCATCGACCAGCGCGTCCTCGAACTCGCTCGCGACTTCATTCACCACGTCTTGGGGTAGGCGCCGCCAGCGCCGTCCTAGCGCACACCAATGGCGCCTTCAGGGAGTCCGATGCGGCCCTTCAGGGTAGCGTGCTCATCAGTGCCGCCACGCTGATAATCTCTGCGGAGTAGCGGTGACTGTGTTTCTACCTACAGTCCTGACGGTTTGCGTCATGGCAGCGCGAGGTGCAAGCGAGTGGTGCGTCTGTTCGAGTCGCAGTTGGTCAGGGGCTTAGGCGCGCTTGCCTCGCTGGCGGGGTCGGCCGTCGGGGGCTACATGCTCATCGAGGGCTGGTCGTTCCTCGACGCGGCCTACATGACCGTCGTCACCTTCACCACGGTCGGCTTCGAGGAGGTGCGCCCCCTCTCTTCCACAGGGCGCGTCTTTACCATGTTCGTGATGGTGGCCGGCGTGGGCGTGATGCTCTACATCCTCACGAGTATGGTGCAGCTCATAGTGGTGCAGGAGCTGTTCCGAAGCCTGGTAAGGAGGCGCAGAATGCAATCGCGGATGTCGAAACTGAACGGCCACTTCATCGTCTGCGGCTTCGGACGGGTGGGCAAGGCTGTCGCGTTCACGCTCCAAGAGCAATCGGCGGCGCTCGTCGTCATCGACAAGAACATGGAGGCTTTGGCCGAGGCCGAAGAGCGCGGGATGCTCTGGGTACACGGCGATTCGTCAGAGGACGAGAACTTGTCGGCAGCCCAAATCGGTAGGGCAAAGGGCCTCGTGGCGGCAACGGGCGACGACAGCCAGAACGTCTACGTGACGCTGACGGCCCGCAGCCTGAATGCGGGTCTGCACATCGTGGCGCGTGCCTCTCGGGCGGATGCTGCGGAGAAGCTGCGCAGGGCCGGCGCCGATGACGTGGTACGGCCGTACCTCATCGGTGGCAGAGAGATGGCGTTCTCGGCGCTCTCGTCGTTACGCTAAGGTGCATGCGGTGGCCTGAGGAGTGGAGCAGAAGCTGAGCGCCGCTACTTGAAAGTCGCGCGCTGCTCTTCGTGGGGAGTTGGATGAACGACCTGATCTTCCTGGGCGGAAACGTCATACCGATGAGTGCGTCGGGCGCGCGCGCGGAGGCCGTGGCGGTAAGGGACGGCAAGATCGCCGCTGTGGGCGCAACTGCCGAGATCGGAAGAATGGTCTCGGAGAACACCGATGTGGTCCAACTAGCCGGGCGCACAATGCTCCCTGGGTTCGTCGATGCGCACAACCACTTCTCGATGACGGTGTTCGACCCCGTGGCGGTGGACTGCTGGACGCCTCCGCACGAGAGCATCGCCGGGATAAAGGATGCATTAGCTCGGAGCGCAGAGGCGGCGCTTCCCGGCCAGTGGCTATGGGGCTGGGGATTCGACGGGAGCTACGTGCGGGAGGAGCGGAACCTGGCCCGCCGCGACCTGGACGATGCGGCGCCGAACAACCCCGTGTGCGTAGTCGACAAGACCTACCACAGCTCCTACGCCAACTCCGTGGCTTTGAGGTTGGCCGGCATCGATGCCAGCACGCCCGACCCTCACGGGGGGCAAATTCTGAAGGATAGCAATGGGGAGCCAACGGGCGAGCTCTGGGAAAGGGCCATGGATCCCGTCCATTCGCTTTGCCTGAGAGGGCACATCGACCACTATGGGGAGGCGGCCGTCGAGTACGTCTACCGGAACGCGATGAAGCATCTCTCGGTGGGCATAACATCGGTAGGAGACGCACTGGTGACGCCGGATGCGGCGCGGCTGTATAAGGCGGCCGATGCCCACGGCATGCTCCCCTTCACTCTGCGGCAGCAGCTGGGGGGGCAGACGTTCTTCCGCGCTCCGAAAGAGGCAGCAAGGGGGGAACTAGGAACTGGGGACACGTCCGACAGGCTCCGGGGCGGGACGCTGAAGCTGTTTATGGATCCAGTGTTCCCGGAGGCGGCGCATTACAAATGCCACGCGGGTGGGCACCTCAGTCGGGTCGGGGCACGGTTCTACACACAGGAAGAGGCGGATGTACTCGTCCTATCAGCGCACGGGCTGGGGATGCAGGTCATCATTCACTGCCTCGGGCCATGGGCCATCGAGCAGGCGCTGAACTCGTTCGAGCGGGCGTTGCGGAACCGTCCTGCTTCCGACGCTCGATTCCGTATCGAGCACTTCACGATGCCGTCGCGGGAGCAGATAGAGCGGGCCCGGTCATTGGGCGTCATAGCGTCGATACAGCCGCCCTTCGTCTATACATGGTCGGAGGTACAACAAGAGCATGCTCGTGAACTCGGCCGGACGTTCGGGGTCGAGCCGTTCCGCAGCATGCTCGACGGAGGGTTGACCGTGGCCGCGGGCTCGGACAACCCATGCGCACCGCTGAATCCATTGATAGGCATACGGGCGGCGGTGAACAGGGTGGCACGAAGGACCGGAGAGCCCGTCGCACTCGAAGAGGCCGTAACACCGATGGAAGCGCTGAGGATGTATACGCTCAACTCGGCAGTGGCGCTAAGAAGAGAGTCGGAGGTAGGGTCGATAGAGGTAGGGAAGCGGGCAGATCTGGTAGTCCTGAGCCACGACCCGACGCAGGCCAACCCGGACTTCATCGCAGACATTGCCGTTGAGCGGACGTACGTTGACGGCGAGTGTCTGTATCGCAGGTCCTAGCGGCGCAACCAAGCCCGGGGGCGTTTACGTCCTCGGTTTGGCCGCCGTCACCACAATGCTGACCAGCGAGCGAGCGGCGGCGCGCACGGCCTCTTCGGGGACGCCCTGCTCGTCGCGTAGGCCTTCGATGAGGCGCTCTTCGAAGCCGAGATCGGAAGGGTAGGGTGTCTCACTTTCTATCTGGACATCCTTGAATCCCGCGTCGCTCAACGACGCCAGATACGCCTCCTTCGTCACAACCGCCGAGATGCACCCGGCCTTCGCCACTTCCGTGTTAAGCAGCGAATCAGGCAGTGCGACCGTTTGAATCGTGTCGGATATGCAGACGCGACCACCCGGCTTGAGCACGCGCAGCGCCTCACGGTAGACCTGCGTTCGATCGGGCACGAGGTTGATGACGCAGTTCGAGATGACCAGGTCAACGCTATCGTCGTCGATGGGTAGGGCTTCGAGGTCGCCGTGGCGGAACTCGACGTTGGTGTAGCCGCTTGACGCTGCGTTGGCATTGGCGCGATCAAGCATCTCCGGCGTCATGTCTACCCCAATGACGTGGCCCGACGCTCCGACCGCCTGCGCCGCGAGGAAGCAGTCTATGCCCGCGCCCGACCCGAGGTCGAGGACGACGTCGCCCTCACGAAGCGATGCCTGCGCGAGCGGGTTGCCGCAGCCTAGGCCGAGGTCGGCGCCGTCCGGGATGCTAGCTAGCTCCTCTTGCGAGTAGCCGATTCGCGCGGACGCTTGGTCAGGGTCACAGCTGCCGCCACAGCCTGACACGATAGCATCTGACGCAATCTTCCCGTACGCTCTTCGAACCGTGGCCCTTAGGTCGGTGCTGCTCATCTATCTCTCCTCAGTCACCCGCGGCGAGACCAACGGGTTCGCCGTGCGGCGTGTTCAAATAGGCCCTGCGCCAGGCTTCCTTGCGACCGTATGCTTCCACGTTCGACACGAGCCCCCGCTCTGCGCACAGCCGCTCCAACGCTCGCAACCAATGACGGTAGTAGGTATCTCCCAGATCCGAGTCGCCCTCCTGCCGCGCCGCGCGAATCTCTTCGCTCAAAGCCGCGGCCCATTCGCCCCACGTGAAGTGGCCCTCGCCGGAGAGGCGCACCGCGAGCGCGAACGCCGACGCTTCCCACGGCTCGGCGAACACGGGCCTGTCGTCGTCCAGGGGTATGCCCGTGAGGCCGTTGATGGCGCCGGTAGGCTGCGCGCCCTTCATGGCACTGGCTCCATGTAGTCCTCCCACAGGTCGACGTATACGACGCTATTGACATCCGCCGACTCGCCCCACAGTTCGGTCGCGTCGAAACGCACGCAGTAGAGATGGTGCCCCTCGTCCACACCGTCTGCGCTGAGGTCCGGATAGACCTGTGCCCCGTAGTGGTCATGTACCGTACCGATGCGGCCGCGAACGTAGCGCGGCTCGCGGGTGTGGCCGCCGGGATGGCGGTTGAGGGCGCGAACGCGGTCACCCGGCCTGAACCGGGGCAGAGTAAGCGCAGGGCGGAGGTAGCTAGTGACCACAAATGGCATGGCATGGACTTCCTGGGTGCTAATGACCCGCTCCGCAATCGACTTGGTGATGGGGGCCGACACCTTGCCCGTCTGCAGCTCCTGCTCCGAAACGAGGCCGTACTCAACCATCTGCTCCTGCAGCGCGGCGAACCATTTCTCATAGTAGGAGTAGGCGAGATAGTCTGCGGGGGGCAACTTTTCTCTGCTGTGGCGCGACATGTCCAGATTCCAAAGGCCGAGGCGCCCGATGAGCCTGACTATGCCGTACACCCGGCCCTCCCACTCCTCGTGAAAGACCGGCTCTTCAGACTCCGACTCGGGCTGCACCGGCCCGAACCCCTGCATCCCGCCGAGGTCATGCACGCCGTTCATGCCGTCGCTGCCGGACGCCGCGCATCCTCCACGCCAATCATGGAGTTGCGCGTTACGAGGTCAAGGAGCTGCTCCTCGCTCCAACCCTGGGTGTTTGGGGGGCGTTGGGGGAGTACGAGGTAGCGCATCTCAGAGGTGGAGTCCCACACGCGCACCTCTTTTTCCTTCCCTACCTCCGAACCGAACTGCTGCATTACGCCGCGAGGGTCGGCGACCGCCTGCGCGCGGTACGGCGAGGACTTGTACCACGCCGGCGGCAATCCGAGTAGCGGCCACGGGTAGCAGGAGCAGAGCGTACAGACCACGAGGTTGTGAACGTCGTCCGTGTTCTCGAGGACACGCACCTGCTCGCCCTGCGAACCGACGTAGCCCATGGAGGCAATCGCGGCGTCAGGGTCTTCCAACAGCCAGCGTTTGAACTCATCGTTCGCCCATGCCCGCGCGACGACGCGCTTGCCGTTCGACGGGCCGATCTTGTCCTCGTACATGTCGATGAGCGCGTCGAGCGCCTCCGGGTCGACGAGGCCCTTCTCGACGAGCAGCGATTCGAGCGCCTTCACGCGCAGCTCGATATCGGAGGGAGGCTCGGTGTGGTCGTGATGATGATCGTGTGCCATGGAGCATCTCGCTTCTGCCGGGTCGTTCGCCAGAGTGTGCCAAGCATCGCGCTGCCGGTCAATGGCGCTGTGCCAGAGGCCATCGTGGCGAGGTGCTCCTGTCGCTCCCTGCAGGCGCAGCTGTTCAGGACGTGATTTCGATGCCACCGAAGAGGCAGGAGCCGGTGACCGTTAGCCGGGCTCTGGGGTCGGCGGGTTCGGCTCGTTTGGACTCGATGCTTCCGAAGGTGGCGGAGGAGCGCACGTCAACTGCCCAGTCGGGCGGAACTCTGAGGTTGATGCGGCCGAATAGCGCGTTCGCGTTCACCGTGGCCGCGCCGCCAACCGCAGTAGCAGCGCTGAGGTCCAACTCCACGCTCCCGAAGGTGGCGGAGACGCTGCCTCCACGGAAGGGTTCCCCGGCAGCATTCTGGTTGCTGCCGGAGAAAATGCTGGAGATGTTGAACTCGCCTCCCACGCTCTGACTACTATCGTTGCCGAAGCGCTGGTAGCCAAAGAGCATGACAGCGCCGATCACGATGAGCGCTACCGGCCAGAGAGACGAGAAATTCAGAGGGGCAATGCCAAGGTTGTAAAGCAGGAACACGGCCCCTACAGCAATGACCGCGAGGCCGCCCCTCCGATTGCCGCTAGAGAGGCTAACGAGGCCGATGGCCACAAGAAATAGCGGCCACCATTTGCTCAGCGAGACCGCTATGCTGCTCACCATAGGCAATAGGAACAACACGCCTAATAGGATGAGAAGGACCCCGGCAAACTTGTTGTTGGCCATGGCAGCACGCCTCCGCGTCCCAAATTGCCGTAGCCCAGCATAGCATGGAGATTGCACTGCCGATGGTGGTACAGGAGACTGACTCTGGGGCTTGGAGGAGATGGTAGTGACGGCACGGAAGGCTCACGCTTACACGGATGCGGAGTGGCAAACACGCGTGGAATTGGCCGCCGCCTACCGCCTCGCAGACCATTTCGGCATGACGACGCTCATCTACAACCACATCACCGCGCGCGTCCCCGGCACAGATGACCAATTCCTCATCAATGAGTACGGGCTCGGTTACGAGGAGGCTTCCGCCTCCAACCTGGTCAAGTTGGACCTATGCGGAAACATCCTCGAAGAGCGTGAACGCTGCATCAACTACACCGGCTACGTCATTCACTCGGCGATTCACGCCGCAAGGCATGACGTGGCCTGCGTCATGCATACGCATACCCCATACGGCATGGCGGTATCGGCGCTGGAGGAGGGTTTGGTGCTCCTTCAGCAGGAGGGTTACCAGTTCCACGAGCGCGTCGCCTACCACGAGTTCGAGGGGCAAGCCGTTGACTTGGACGAGCGAGAGCGGCTCGTAACCGACCTCGGCGACAAGGATGTGATGATCATGCGTAACCACGGCTTGCTCACCGTGGGCAGCTCCGTCGCGGAGGCATGGCTCAGGATGTGGATGCTTGAGCAGGCGTGCAAGGTACAGGTGCTGGCGCAGTCCACAGGCCAGGCCATCCACCAGGCGCCGTTACCTGTCATCGAGAAGACCGCAGCCCTGTTTGAGGCAGAATCGGTCGACTTGGAGTGGGCCTGGCTCCTTCGCACGCTCGACCGGAAGGGCCAGTCGTACAAGCAGTGACGAGTGGCTCCTGGTACGTAATAGCAACGCACTAAGGAGACTGGCGATGGGCCGTGGCCACTTTCTGCTGATGCTCCTCTTGTCGGGGCTATTCGCCCTGAGGGTGGCAGCCCAATTGGCCCAGGCGATACATGAAGTGCCATTCCTCCCGCCCTTCGAAGTGTGGCAAGGTTCGTCCCTACCCTATCCGGCGCTGCTGGGGTCTCAGGTGGGTATCTTGGCTGTGATTGTCGCCGTACTCTGGCGGGTCAAAACGAACGCCATCTCTCCTCGTGCGTGGCAATACCGTGCCTGCTTCGTGCTGGGCGGCGTCTACTTCACGGTCATGGCATTCCGATTCATCATGGGCCTGACGCTGCTGTCGGAAAACGCTTGGTTTGCGAGCAGCGTTCCAGCCCTGTTTCACATCATACTGGCGTCGCTGATACTGGTATTTGGACACTATCTTCTTACGCTGAACAACCGCAGGGCGAATGAATTGACTTAGCGAGGCCGCCACTGGCAACCGCCTATCGCCCTGACAGGGCCTTCTCCTTCAGGTGCCCACCCCCCTAGAGTGGTGGTAAGTTGCCTTATTGGGTGGCGCCGGTGAGGTAGGCTCGCGTTACACTGAGCGCCTCGACGAGGTGCAACATGACGACGGGCGAGCCGCGTACCGGCAGCGCAGTGAGTGAGGGAACACTGCTTTGGACGCCGTCCGATGAGCGCAAGGCCAGTGCACGTCTCGCCGACTACGAGCGGTGGCTCGCCGAAACGCGCGGTCTTCGTTTTGAGAGCTATGAGGAACTTTGGCGCTGGTCGGTAGGGGACGTCGCGCGCTTCTGGGCGTCGTTCTGGGACTACTTCGGGGTGCGGGCGTATACGCCATATCGAGAGGTGCTCGCTTCCGGCCCCAGTGGGATGCACGTCGAGGGCGCACATTGGTTTAGCGGCGCTACGCTCAACTACGCAGAGCACGCCCTTACGCGGCGCGGGGACGGAGTCGCCATCGTCGGCGTGCACGAGTCGGGCTCGACGATAGAGTGGACGTGGGACGACCTTCACCAACGGACGGCGGAGACCGCTGCAGGGTTACGGGCGTTGGGAGTGGGCCGTGGCGACGCCGTGGTAGCCGTCATGCCGAACGTGCCGGAGACCATCGCCGCAGCGCTCGCGGCGGCGGCACTAGGGGCTTCGTGGTCGAGTTGCCCACCAGAGTTCGGAGCGCAGAGCGTCATCGAGCGATTCCGGCAGCTCGAGCCGAAGGTGCTGTTTGCGGCGGATGGCTACACCTACAACAGCAAATGGTTCGACTCGCGCGAAGCGGTGGCGGACATCCAGGCGGCGCTGCCGACGCTCGAATGGACGGTCGTGCTGCCGTACTCAGAGACTACTCCCGACCTTGGTTTGCTGAAAGGCCGAACTTCGCTCTGGGCAGACTTCATCATCCCTGACGGGGAGCTGTTGTTCGAGCCCGTGCCATTCGACCACCCGCTGTGCGTGGTCTATTCATCCGGCACGACGGGAATGCCAAAGGCCATCGTGCACGGGCATGGCGGTGTCTTGATCGAGCACGCGAAGTTCCTCTCGCTGCACATGAATCTTGATGAGGGCGATCGCTTCTTCTGGTTCAGCACAACCGGCTGGATGATGTGGAACCTCCTGATGAGCGGCCTGCTGGTCGGTTCGTCCATCGTCGTCTACGACGGCAGTCCTAGCTACCCCGACATGTACGCGCTCTGGCGGATGGCGGAACGGACGCGCATCACCGCGTTCGGCGTAAGTGCGCCCTACATTCTCGGCTGTATGAAGGCGGAGATAGAGCCCGGTGCGTTGCTCGACCTGAGTGCGGTGCGCACCGTCGGATCGACCGGCGCCCCGCTGCCGCCGGAGGGGTTCGCATGGGTGTATGAGCACGTCAAGAAAGATGTGCTGCTCGCATCTATCAGCGGCGGAACGGACGTGATTACGCCGTTCATTGGAGCTGGCCCGACGTTGCCGGTACGCGCCGGTGAGATCCAGTGCCGTTGCCTCGGCTGCAAGGTAGAGAGCTACAGCGACGACGGCGCCTCCATGGTCGGTGAGGTTGGCGAACTCGTCGTCACCGAACCGATGCCGTCCATGCCCGTGCGCTTCTTGAACGACCCAGACGGCGTTCGCCTGCACGAGAGCTATTTCGACGTCTTCCCGGACGTGTGGCGGCACGGGGATTGGGTGAAGGTGACGAAGGAGGGCGCGAGTGTCGTCTACGGACGCTCCGACTCGACGCTGAACCGGAACGGCGTTCGTACCGGGACGAGCGAGTTCTACCGTATCGTCGAGGACATCCCGGAAGTGCTGGACAGCCTCGTCATCGACACGACGCAACTCGGCGTCGAGGGCAAGCTGTTGCTCTTAGTGGTGATGCGTGAGGCATGCGCATTGGACGATTCGATGCGCCGGCGTATCGCGGGGGCAATACACACCACACTCTCGCCTCGCCACGTGCCGGACGAGATGCAGCAGATCGCTGAGGTGCCGCGTACGCTCAGCGGGAAGAAGCTGGAGGTGCCCATCAAGAAGGTGCTGAACGGCGTTCCGATGGAGCAGGCCGTGAGCACAGACGCCCTAGCAAACCCTGACTCACTCCGCTACTTCGCGGAGAGGGCGGACGCCGGAGCCCACGCACGCGGACAGTAGGCGGGCCTTCGTCCTTGGCGTGGGGTGACGCGGGGAGTCGAACCCGTTAGAAGCGCTCGAGGAGTTCCTGCAGACTGATACTTGCCTGGCGCCGCAGCCTGTCGGCGTTGGCTCGCTCCTGCTCAACCAATCTGAACGGGTCAGAAGCGAAGGGTTGCCAGGAGGTGCGCAACGCCTTCATGGAGCTCGTTTCACGCTCCGCCGCTTCCGCGAGCAATGCCTGGATGGACAACAGATACCCCGTCTGGGGAAGGACGCGCACCCTTTGGGCAATCTCGCCCATGCGAAGGCTGAAGCGGTTGATGGCTTGGACTACGGCGCCGCGGTCACACCCCCCTTCGGTTCTGTGCCATTCGTCGTACAGCTGGTGGAAGGCATCCCACTCCGCCAGAAGGTTCTGGTAGGCCCTCCCAAATGCCTCGAAGTCCTCGGTGCGGTGAGGCATAGCCGGCTCCTGCTCCACGACGGTGGGCCCTAGCGTGGGCGCATCGGCCATTGGCGTAGCGTCTGGCTCTGGGGGATGCGGGCTTGCCTCCTCTGGATCACTCCGTGCAGCGGCCACCATTTCCGCCTCCGCCGTCCGCTGCGCACGGGCGGCCGCAGCACGGCGCCCTTCGACCAGTTCGAAAAGCGCAACGCCGTTGGGCTGCCACCGGTCGCGCAACTGGCGCAACGCTGCTGCCTCCCCTTCAGCTGCCGTGACTAGCAGGTCGGCTATCTCGCGGGTCGAGGGTGTGCTCGGGAGATCCCTGGCCAGTTCGGTGACACTGTTGAAACCGGCAGCAAAGTCGTTCAAAGCACTCTGGGCAGTGGTGGAATCGCAGGCGACTAGATCGCCGCGCCACAAGTCGATGTCATGGCGGATCTGGTCCCAGTCCTGCCCGATAGCCTCCTGCCGGGTGGCAAAGTCTCTCGCCGTCGCTTGGTCGGGCAGTAGCCTAGGGGTGCCGGTCGAGACGGGCGCTGGGGGCAGACTCGTTGCCTCTTGGGTCGGACCGTCGCCTCTGCTGCAGGCGGCCACCGTGGCCAGCACCAACACGAATGCAGCAAGCACCAGGCGGATATCGGGTCGCGTCTTCATGAAACGGTTAGTCACCCCCCACAGAGTTAATCGCGAAGTTAGAGCCCTGCGATGTCGAGGCATATTCCGGCAAGCGGTACACCGCAACGAAGTCGCTGACCAAGTCCTCCCTGAAGGCGCCGCTCAGCAGGCGTACTACGCCATCACTCAAGGTTGCGGGTGTGTCGGCCAAGAGTACCAGCACATAGCGGTCTTGGTTGCGGTTGACGACGGTGATAGCCGTCCCCTCCTGCTCCGTATCCGGAGCGAAGGGCGTACCTATCGTCTCGTCAACCCGGACTCCGGCGGCTTGTAGGTGCTGAGCCATCCGTGGCGCATCTTCGTAGAGCCCCAGGAACACGGCATTTCGGCTCACGTCTTCGGCGGCCTGGATATCGGAAGAGATGCCATGGTAGGTGGACAGGCCGGTTCTGACCTGAGCGCCCTGATTCCAGAGCGAGGAGCGACCCAGGAGGATATCGACCAAGCCGCCCTGTCCTCCCCCAAAGAAGTAGGGGAAGTCTGCCAATTCGAATGTTCGCTCGGTGGTCGTGAGAAAGTCCGCAATGTTTGAGATCAGTCGGTCGTTGTCGACCAATGCGTTGTGCGCCGGCACCATGAAGGTAAAGTCCGCCACCGCCAGAACGTTTCGGCTCTCGCCCCACGCAATGGGAGAGAAGGGCTGCGTCGCCTCCACCAATGACGACCTTGTGCCGGGACTGGCAAAGGCCACGGGCGGCCCTGAGGAGTCGATCGACCCTGCGGTATGGAGGATGATGGTGCCGAGCCCGGTCGTAAGTTGGTCCGGCTGAAATTCTCTGAGGAAGATGTGCCGGAAGTTCAGGTCATAGTCGGTGACGTTGTACAGATAGTCGGGCCGGAATTCCACGCCGAAACGTTCAGCCAGCGCATTCAGCTCGTACGGGCGCGTCGGGTCTGAGACCATCACCAACTTGCCGCCTTTGCGCACAAACCGCTCCACCAATGCGACCTCTGAGGCGGAGAAGGGGACTTGCGGGACCATTACCAGCAGGCTATCAGCGGCTCGGAGGCGATCCTCTAGGAGCCTGATGCGGATCTCCGCCGGCAGGGGTTCCAAGCCACCGGCGAACTCGACGTTGTATCCCCGGTTGGCGACGCGCGTGCGGATGACGAGCGCCTCCGCTTCCGTGAACGCATTGGCGTGCAGCGTGTCCACTACGAGGAGACCCTCCCTGGCCAGCGGCGCAGGCGCATCGACGAATGTACCCACATCGGAGCCCGGGACGGTGATGAGTTCGTACGGGACATCGATGGAAGGTGGGGGTGTATAGCCTCCCCTATAGAAGAACACGAAGGCTCCTCCAAACGTGGCGGCAGCGAAGATGGGCAGTAGAGCCAAGAGGACGAGCTTAGAGATCATTGCCCACGTACAGGTAGTAGATGTTCGGCCGGGCTATATCAAATGGGAAATTGGGGAGGGGGTCCTCCCCCTCCTCTCCCAGGTTGCCGGTAAGCAGCAGCTTGCGCAGACCCTGCAGCCTTGCCGCCGTTTCTTCTGGGTCAACGCCCAGCGCTGCGCCTGGTTCGCTCCCTTCTGGGAGTGAAGCCAGCACCTCGGCGAGGACGGGGTCATTCCCAGCGTTCAGGGAGGCGAAAATGTCTTCAGACGCTTGGGCGAAGTGCCGCAGCACCTCCAGATTGACGTCGACGATGCCGTAGCCGGAGATGCCCGCGAGCTCGGCTGCCTTCTCCATGGCCTCGGTGTCGCTGCCTAGCTCGTCGATCATGCCCAGTTGGAGCGCGTCGATGCCGGCATAGATGCGTCCTTGCGCCAGTTCCTCTGCAGATAGCTTGAGCCTGTCTCCTCGCTCGACCACGACCAATTGAGCGAAGGACTGGTTGAGCTGGTCCACCAGTTCAACGTGTTGTCGCCTAGAAAAGCCGGTCGCCTTGAACGGGCCGGTAACTAGCACGTTCTCTTCCGGTGGCGGAGGAATCAATGGGTCCGCGGTGGAAATGACGCCCACGTTCCCTACCAGGGATGATGGCTGGGCAATGGCGTAATTGGCCCCCAGAGACATCATGTATCCGCCGCTGGCTACGAGGGCATTCATGACCACCACCACGGGTTTCTCCTCCCGCAGCTCACGCGTCTCAAAGTAGAGGCGCTCGCTGGACGAAGCTCCACCGCCGGGACTGGTCAGCCGAATCACCACCGCCTTGATGGAGTCGTCTCGCCGCGCATAGCTGAGGAATTCGCTGATCACATAGGTCGAATCCTCACTAAGCACAGTGAAGGGGATATCTATCACTCCGATCTTGGGCTTGCCCGGAGAGGTATAGATGAAGAGCACGGCGCCCACGGCGACGCCGATAGCCGCCAACATCAGAGGGGCGACGAACCACGAACTCAGTGCCTTCTTCACTCTGGCAAGGGCATGCGTGACCCTACCCATGGTTGCCTCGTAATATCCAATACGCCAGCTTTCCGAAGGCGCTCATGGCAACGGGGTTCCCACGGTGACTGTGATTTCTGACTCTTGTCAATTGATACGATGCCTGACGTCGGCCTGTCCCTGAAGCCGTCGGGCAGCACTACAGCAAGCCGAGCGCACTGAACAGAGAAGGAGCGTTTGCTCAGTATGGCACACCACCTACCTGCGCCGCCAAGTCTGATTGTATCGCGCGGGAGCAGGTCAGAGTGATAGGGGACCTGCCTAAGTGCGCCAATGGGGTTCAACGTGCCTCTGTGGTGACGGCTAGGGAGTGTGCACCCCCCCATTGACCCGGTCGTACAGTTCAGTCACGTGGGGCGGCGGGGGTGGTGTCGCCAGCGTAGCCCCGACGGCTGCTGCCATCGCGATGACGAAGGCGGGCGTTGCGGGCTGAACGTCCCAGATGCCAGATGGCCCGTCGCTCAGGAACTGCCATAGGGTCGCCGCCAGCGTTCCGGTCACCACCGACGCGAGCGCTCCCCACGAGTTGAAGCGCCGCCAATACAGGCACAGGATCATCGCCGGGCCAAAGGCCGCCCCCATGCCGCCCCATGCGTAACTGACGAGATTGAAGATTGACTCGGGGAACCAGACAGAAAGCACGGCGGAAACGATCCCAATAGCCAGCAACAGCGCTCTGCCCAGCCATACGCGAGCGTTGGCTGTCAGCACTTTGGCCTTGCGCCGCGTGTACGGCAGGTCGTCCGCCGCAACTGCCGACGCCAGCAGCAGTTGGGAGTCTGCGGTGCTCATCACCGCTGCAATCACTGCCGTCAAGAGCAGGCCCGTCACCACCGGGTGGAAGAAGACCTCTGATACCACCAGGTAGACCCGCTCGGGATCCGAAACCTCGTGCAGCATACCGACCTCGAACAATGCCGGACGCGCCACTAACCCGAGGATGAACGCAAGCCCGTACACTGCGAGGAGCCACATGAGCGCCATATTGCGGCTTCGTGGGATGTGGCCCTCTCTCTCTATGGCCATGAAGCGCTGCAGAATCCGGTGCGCGCCCAGACCACCTATGGCCCATCCCATCGCGGATAGCAGGAACCCCGGTGTAATGGAGGTCCCATCCGCAAGCGTTAGCGGGTTGAAGAACCCTTGCCTTTCTTCGCCGGCGTGGGAGAAGGGGTGCACCGTCACCACGAACATCGTGATTGCGATGATCAGCAAGCTGCCCAGCATTAGGAGCGCTTGCGCGACATCCGTCCTCGACACTGCCATAAACCCGCCGATGAGCGTGTACGACGCGATGGCGATGAGCGCTACCGCTATCCCCGTACCTGCATTTAGCCCGAAGATGGTCTCCAGAAGCTTTGCCCCGCCAACTAGTCCGGAGCTGACGTAGAAGATGACAAACAGGATGGTGACTGCCGCCGCCACCGTTCTGAGGATGCCGGAACTGTCCCCGACCCGTGCCTCCAGAAACTCTGGAATGGTGAGGGCGTTGTCCGCCGCTATGGTGTAGCGCCGCAGCCGCTTCGCCAACAGCGTCCAGCTGAGCCAGATGCCCACTGCTGCGCTCGCAGGGACCCACATCTCCACCAAACCGCCCGAGAAGGCCAGCGCCGGGAGCGCCAGCATCGTCCACGCGCTCGTCGTCGACGACCCTGTGCTGAGCGCCGCCGTAAAGCTGCCTAACCGCCGACCGCCCAGGGTGTATTCCGCCATGTCCTGCATGCGGCCCGCGCCGACGACCGCGATGCCAATCAACATCGCGAAGTACGCTGCAAAGCCGGTGATCACCCATTCCACGTTCGCACCGCTTCCTCTCTGTCCGCTGCCTCCGGCGCATATTCTCAAGCCGCGCACCATTGGGCCGCTCGGAGCTCGCCACATCCTAGGCTACTGCTGCAAGGTCTGCCCTCACACGCCAGTGATGGGACAACATGGTCGCTACCCGATGAGGTGGCTAGCGCTCGACTGGGGCAAGGTCCACTGCTACGCGCAGCCCCTGACGGAGCCAGGGAGGGTCGAACGGTCTTGGCAGGCACGGATGACCGAGAAGCCTATCCCCAGACGTTGCATGCAGTCTCGGCGACGGCGCGGAGCTTTGCGCTCTGCTGCTCCATGGTGAGAGGGCTGCTGACGATAGACGTACCGAATCCGCACTGAGGGCTGATGGCGAGTTGCTCGCGGGGAAAGTGACGAGCGGCCTCGGCAATCCTCGCTGCAAGCTCCGAGGGGGCCTCAACGCGTGCTGACTTGGTCGTGACCAGTCCAAGCACCACGGTCTTGTCGTCAGGCACGCCATGCAGCGGCTCGAACGAGCCGGAGCGTTCGTCGTCGTACTCCAGCATCAGCCGCTGCGCGTTCACACGGCGGAGAACCGGCTCAACGATCCGGTCGTAACTGCCTTCGACTAGCCAACGGCCGCCCTGGTTGCCCCGTCAGAGGTGGAACGCGAACACCACCTCCGGGAAGCCGTCCATCACGGCGTTGTCCAGCTCGATGCCCTGGAGGACCCAATCTTCCACGGACCAGCCTTGGGCCTCATAGAAGGCCGCCCACGCCGGGTCCAGCACCAATGGATAGTGCGGCGCGTCGAGCTGGATGTAGGTCGCGCCGAGTCTGACCAGTTCTTCGATCTCATCACGTACGATACGCGCGACGTCGGCCAGGAACGCCTCGAGCGTAGAGTAAGCCTCGGCAGACTTTGCAGGCGACCAGAAGTTGGCGAACAGGCTGGGACTTGGCAGCGTCACCTTCGCTACACGCGTTGTTCGGCTGCGCACGTAGGTGAATTCCTCCGCCGACAGGTGGCGTTTGCGCCGGAGCGGGCTCACGACGCCGAGGGTCGCGGGCCGCTCCTTGCGGAAGTCTCCCACCTGTTCGTCGCCCTGCCAATCACCCCAGAGGAACGCGTCGATATCGAACTCGCCGAACCCGTCGACTGCCTCGGGCATCTGGCTCTGGAACGAGAGCCTGCGGAATTCGCCGTCGGTGAGTATCTCGAGTCCTGCCTCCTCCTGGGCGGCCACGGCGCTATCGACGGCAGCGTCCTCGATGCGCTTGAACTCAGAGGCGGTGATTCGTCCAGCCGCAACGTCCTCGCGCGCGACGAGCAATTCAGCCGGCCTGATGAGACTCCCGACGACGTCGGCATGGGGTAGGTTCGGCACGGCGGTGAGTCTCGCATATCCGGCGCGTTGGGGCAAAAGGAACCACTGCCTTAGGCCGAAGGGCGATGCACCTAAGGCTGGCCCGAGCTTCGCCATCAGATCCGCTCACTTCTCCGGCACCGCCGCTCGCCTTGAGCTACGGCTCCGTGCTCTCCAGTCTCATGCGCAGTGCTGTAACGCTCGCATCGACCTGCTGCCCTGCTGTGTCTATGACGATATTGGCCTCCCAGGGCGCATACTCTCGGGAGCGTACCTCCTGCCACGTGGGCAATCGGTGTCCGGCGATGTCGGCCACCCGTGTCTCGACCCTGCGCCGGTGTTCAGCCTGGTCAGAACAGACGATCTCAATCTCGATGCAACGCTTGCCTGCTCGCTGGGCGACTCTCCGCCATGCGATGCGCGTTGACTCCACCGGGTTCACCGAATCGGCTATGACGGTGCGGCCCAGCCTTAGGTTGTCCTCGGCAATCGCATAAGCGACTACATACCCCTCGGGCCCTGCAACCCTTATGTTGGAGCGGCGAAGCGCCTGCTCGATAGAATCGATGCGCAGATGGACGGCCTCTATGTCGCGTGCCAGCCTGGTGGCAATGGCTGTTTTTCCGACTGCGGGAAGGACTCCGAAGATCAATAGCATGAGAGCGTGCTTTCCAGGCCTCCGCCAGACGGCCGCAGTAGTTCCATGCAGCAGCCGTTCCTGAGTTGCTGTCAACTCTTGTAACACCGGCTTTGGTGGCCCGACAAGCACAGGGCATGTGCCGACTGGCAGCACGGCCGCCGGCGCCAATGGTCTGCAGAGCGGTATGCTGTTCGGCCCCTTCTGGCCCGGCTCTGCCGCTACCACTCGGGCAGTGCTTTCTTACGCAGCAATGTGCAGAAGACTCCCCGTTCAGGTGACTGAAGTAGGCAGGAGTACAATCCGCATCGGCACGTTTGAACGGGGAGGTTCGGCATGGCCAAGGAAGGGCTTTCGAAGGCGGCGTTTCTGGAGATGGCTGAAGTGGTGGGGGTGGAGACTAGCGACAAGGAGTACCTGGACCTACTGTATGAGCAGGCGAAGGGAGCGCTCCGGCTCGTTTCGATTCTGGACGAGCCGGACCTGACCGGTGTGGAGCCGGCCTCGACCTATTCCACCGGATACGGCCTTCCTGACGCTGGCCAAGAGGATGGCTAGCCATGGCCGATGCTGCGCTTACCCAGATGACCATCGGTGAATTGTCGCGGTTGATTGAGACGAAGCAGGTTTCGCCGGTTGAGGTGACAGAGGCGCATCTCGAGCGAATCGAGGCGGCCAACCCGCTGGTGAATGCCTTCGTCACACGGCTCGACGACCACGCCTTGGCTGCCGCCCGGCAAGCGGAAGGGGAGATCGCCGCAGGAGACTATCGGGGCCCGCTCCATGGCGTCCCCATGGGCCTCAAGGACCTGTACTGGACCAAGGGAATTCGTACCACGTCGGGCTCAACCGTCGACAAGGATTTCGTGCCTGGCGAGGACTCGGCAGTCGCCGATCGGCTGGCCCAAGCGGGCGCCATCCTCATGGGCAAGCTGCACACCGTAGAGTTTGCCTTTGGCGCCAAGGAGCACAACCCTGCCTATGGCGACCCTAGGAATCCGTGGGACTTGAGCCGCACCCCCGGAGGATCCAGCTCCGGCTCTGGCGCCGCTGTAGCCGCGCGGATGCTCCCCATGGCGATGGGCTCCGATACCGCAGGTTCAGTAAGGCAGCCTGCATGCCTGAGCGGCGTGACGGGCCTCAAGCCCTCCTACGGGCTGGTGAGCCGCTACGGCATTACGCCCATCTCCGCCACGCTTGACCACGCCGGCCCGCTGGTGCGCTCCGCAGAGGACGCCGGCCTGGTGATGAATGCCATCGCGGGGCATGACCCTCGTGATCCCGGCACGGTGGCGCGCGAGGCCGAGGACTACACGGAGGGCATTGGGGATGGCGTCCGTGGGCTGCGCATAGGCATCCCGTGGGACTACATCAATGAGGCTGTAGACCCGCAGGTGGAGGCTGCGTTCAGGGCGGCCGTGGAGGTGTTGGAGTCGCTGGGCGCGCCGGTGGAGGAGGTGTCAATCCCGGAGTTCCGCTACTCCGGCGCGATGCTCATCGCCATTGCCGGCACAGAGGCAGTGGACGTTCACTACGAGCGATTCCGAGACCGCGACCAAGCCAGGGAGTTCAACCAGGTAATACGCCGGCGCATGGAAAGCGCCCGGTTCCTTCCAGCACCCCTCTACGTAAGGGCGCAGCGCGTGCGGCGGCTGCTCGGCATCCGGCTGGCCCAGACATTCCAGCGCGTCGATCTGCTGGCGTTGCCCAGCTTGGGGATGACGGCCCTTCCGCTGGGCGCGGAGACCGTCACCATACGGGGACGGTCGTTCACGGAACAGGAGGTGATAACCCGGACGATGCACATCTTCAACATGAACGGCATCCCGGCCATCTCTGTCCCGTGTGGTTTTGATGACAAGGGACTGCCGGTAGGCCTGCAGCTGGCCGGTCCGCTGTTCGAGGACAGGCGGGTCTTGCGCGCAGCGCATGCATACCAAGAGGCCACCGCCTGGCACACCAAGATCCCGGCGCTCGGAGATGGAGGTGCGTAGCTCGACGTAGGTAACCCACCTACTGGGAGCAATCCCTCGTCCCTCACTCCCGGGAGCCGCGCCCCCACATGGGGTGACGGAAGGAGGGGTTCGCGTCCGCGTGCCATGAGCGCTGGCCGGCCGGCGCCGCGGACACGACCTCAGCCGTCTCCGCAATCGGCGGAGCGCCCTGACTGCGCACAGGCCACGTGGTTGCTAAGCCGTTCAGGTGGCGTGCCAGGTCCAGTAGCGCCGCGAGGTTGTGCACCGGCAGCAGGTCGTCGATATACGGGGCGGCCGCTTGCATACCCTGGGTCAACGGCTCGTACTCTGCACTCCCCGCCAAGGGGTTCAGCCATATCAGGCGCCGGCTGCTTCGTTGCAAACGCGCCATCTCTTCGCTCAGCGCCTCCGGCTCGCCTCTATCCCACCCGTCCGACACGATGAGAACGATAGAGCCCCAACCGAGCGTTCGCCGTACCCACCTGAAGTTGAACTCCCTGAGCGCCGCCCCAATGCGAGTGCCGCCCGACCAGTCCGGGACCGTCTTGGCGACCTCTCCCACGGACTGGTCGATGTCGCGGTACCCCAGTTGCTTGGTGATGCGCGTGAGGCGGGTAGCGAACAGGAACGCCTCCACCCGGCCCTCCAGCCCCCCGTACAGGCTGTGGACGAAGTGCAGCAGCATACGAGTGTAACGTTCCATCGAGCCGCTCACGTCGCAGATCACCACCAGTCGGCGCGGCTTCTCCTTGCGCCGGCGGGTCTTGAGGTGCAGGAGCTCGCCTCCGTACTGAGCGCTGTCCCGCAGCGTTCGCCGAACGTCCAGCGCAGCCCCTCTTCCCCGCTCTCTGCGTCTGGCGAGCCTCGTCCCGGGATTCCACTGGAGCGAAGCAATCAGTTGTTTGGCCTGCAGCATCTCGTCCGGCGTGAACTCCGCGAAATCCTTATTCCGCAGCACCTCACGGGCGCTGAACGTCCGCGTCAGGTCGATGCGATCGTATCGCTCATCCCGGTCCTGCGCTTCCGTACCGCCGCCGTCGTCCGTTGGCCCCGGAGGAGGCGGTCCCGCTTCGATTCTTCGAAAACGACGCTGCTCGCCCATCGAACGCAGGTCCAGCGACGACGTACGCTCCTTGCGCTGACGCCAGAACACCTCGAACGCTTCGTCGAATATCGGAAGGTCCTCTCTTCGATGCACCAGGAGCGTGCGCAGCGCCGACCATACGTCCATCCGGCGCGACACCCCGATGTCCTCCAGAACGCGGACGGCGTCCACCATCTGTCCTGCGGGGACGTTGAGCCCCAAGCGCCTGAGAAGGTAACCAAACAGCAGGAGGTTGTGGAGAATGTGGCCGGCTTCGGCGCTAGCCACGCCTGCCGCCCCGTCGCGTCCCGCGCTGCAGTGCCCGATTCAGAAGTGCGCGAGTCTGCTCTCCCCTCACGGTTTGCACGTCCTCCCGGTACTTCAGCATGACGCCCAGCGTATCGTCTATCACCGACGGACTGAGCTCGTTCTCGTTCAGGCTCACCAGCGCCGCCGTCCAGTCGAGCGTCTCGGCAACACCGGGAACCTTGTAGAGCTCAGTTGAGCGCAGTTCCTGTACGAAGGACGTCACCTGCGTGGCCAGCTTCTGACCTGCTCCAGGGACCTTGCTACGCACGATCTGCATCTCTTTGTCGAGGTCCGGGTAGTCAATCCAGTAGTACATGCACCGCCGCTTCAGAGCGTCGTGGATCTCACGCGTCCGATTCGAGGTGATGACCACCACCGGCGACTCGTTCGCCTTGTATGCGCCAATTTCGGGGATGGTGATCTGGAAATCGGAAAGCATCTCCAGAAGGTATCCCTCGAACTCTTCGTCGGCGCGGTCGAGCTCGTCTATCAACAGCACCGTCGGGCCGGAGCTCTCGAGCGCCTGGAGAAGGGGGCGCTTGATGAGGAACTCCTCGCTGAACAACTCCTTCTCCATGTCTTTGCGATCAACACCTTCTGAAGCCTCCAGCAGCCGAATGTGCAGCAGCTGGCGAGAATAGTTCCACTCGTAGACCGCCTGGCTCACGTCCAGCCCTTCGTAGCACTGGAGGCGTATCAGGCGCGCGCCCATTGCGGACGACAGCGCCTTTGCCACCTCCGTCTTGCCAACACCCGCCTCACCTTCCAGGAACAGCGGGCGTTTGAGCTGCAAGGCCAAGTAAACGGACATCGCTAGGCCACGGTCTGCTACGTACAACTCGTTGCGAAGCGCGGCTTGGAGGTCGTCAACGGAAGTCGGCGCTGATGCGACGGGAGTTTGCCCCAACCTCTGTATCCTCCTCAGTGCTGCGCCCGGCTGCGTTGCTCCGCCTATGTCCTGCCGAAGACCCTACCCCACACGCGACGCGGCAATTCCGAGAGCGCGACGCAGGTAGACCACGGCCATCGCCTTTCTGTACTCGGCTGAGGCGAAGATGTCGCTCATCGGGTCGCCCGTAAGGTCGCTCTCCAGCGCTTCGGCAGCTGCATCCAGCGCGCGATCGCTCAGGTCCGACCCGACCAGAGCCGCCTCAACGGACGATGCCCTGGTTGGCGTCGTCTCCACGCCGCCCACGGCTGCGTGTGCCGACGAGCAGGCTCCGCCCTCTACCGCGACGATGGCCGCGGCGCCAACCACCGAGTATCGCGAGGCGGGGTGAGGGAACTTGACGTAGGCTGACCCAGCGCCGGATGGCACGGAGGGAACGGAGACGCTGGTCAGAATCTCGTGCTCCTCCAGAACGTTCTCCAGCAACCCGGTTGGGAAATCAGACGCCGCGATGCTGCGCTCGCCGCTGGGTCCGGTGACGTTGAGGGTGGCGCCCATTGCAGCCAGGACAGTTGGCGGGTCGGAGGCTGGATCGCCGTGGGATAGGTTGCCCCCGATGGTGCCCCGGTTTCGCACCGCTGGGTCTCCCACCTGTGCAGCAGCTTCCGCCAGAAGCGGCGCGCGCTCCTTCACCAGGTCGCTTGCGGCGATCTCTCCCGTGGTCGTCAGCGCCCCTATCGAGAGGCCGTCGCCGCTGGCGCTGATGCCCCTGAGCGCCGCTATGTGCCCAATGTCCACTAGGGCAGCGGGCGCCGCCAGGCGCAGTTTCATCATCGGAATCAGGCTGTGGCCACCGGCCAGCACCTTGGCGCCCTCGTTGGCGGAGAGCAACTGCACAGCCTCGGAAACCGAGCCGGCGCGATGGTATGTCGTCTGCGCTGGGTACATGGCTAGCCTCCGTTCTGGTCGGCCCGAAGAGCCCGCCAGACCTTCTCGGGTGTCAATGGCATATCGATACGGTTGACCCCCAGGGGTCGCAGGGCGTCCATTACTGCGTTGTAGACGGCGGGAGTGGACGCGATGGTGCCAGCCTCTCCCACGCCCTTGACTCCCAGCGGGTGGTGCGGCGAGGGCGTTGTGTTGGAGAGCACCTCGATGTCGGGGAGGCAGTCGGCTCGCGGCAGCGCATAATCCTGCATGGTGCCGGTGAGGAGCTGCCCGTCGTCGTCATAGACGGCACCTTCCCACAGTACCGGGCCCACTCCCTGGGCGACTCCACCGTGCACCTGGCCCTCGACGATCATGGGGTTTATCTGCACGCCGCAGTCGTCCACGGCAATGTAGCGCTGCAGGTCGATCTGGCCTGTAGCCGGGTCCACCTCGACCACCGCCAAGTGCGTGCCGAAGGGGAACGTGAAGTTCGGCGGGTCGTAGAACGCGCTCGCCTCCAAGCCCGGCTCCATGCCCTCCGGCATGTTCCACGCCACGTTCGCCATGAGCGCGATGTCCTGTATCGTCTTGTGCTGATCGGGCGAACCCCGTACGAAGAAGCGGCCGTCAGCGTACTCGATGTCCTCCGTCGCCGCTTCCAGTAGGTGCGCCGCAAGCGCCTTCGACTTCTCCTTGATCTTGCGCGTTGCCAGAGCGACCGCCGCGCCGGACACCGCCGTCGTCCGGCTCCCGTACGTGCCCCAGCCCATCGGCGTCAAATCGGTGTCTCCGTGGATTACCTCGACGTCGTCCACGTCCACACCCACCTCCTCGGCCACAATTTGGGCGAAGGTGGTCTCTTCCCCCTGCCCATGTGGCGAGGACCCAATCATCACGTTCACTTTGCCCGTGGGATGGAACCGAACGATGGCGCTCTCCCAAAGGCCGCCCTGGAATCCCACGGCCCCCGCCACCTGAGAAGGCCCTAGGCCACAGATCTCGACATAGGTCGAGACGCCGATGCCAATGCAGCGGCCCTCCTGGCGTGCCCGCTCCTGCTCAGCCCGGAGCGAGGCGTATCCCGCGGCATTCAGGCAGGCATCAAGCGTTGCCTCGTAGTCGCCGCTGTCGTAGGTGAGGCCCGTCGCAACGTCGTGGCCGTTCTCGAACTTTGGAATAAGGTTCTTCCGGCGCACCTCAACCGGATCCATGCCCAGTCTTGCGGCAAGGAGGTCCACCAGACGCTCAATGAGCGTGGTCGCCTCCGGGCGGCCGGCGCCGCGATAGGCGTCCACCGGGGCGCCGTTGTTGAACACGCCGTAGACGGTCCCGCTGATGTTCGGTATGTCGTACACGCCCGAGTACATCAGGCCGTGCAGGATGGTCGGCACCCCGGGGCTCGCCGTCGAAAGGTATCCGCCCAACCCTGCGTACACCGTCGTGCGCAGGCCCGTGATCTTGCCATCGGAGGTGGCAGCCATCTCCACCTCTTCGACGTGGTCGCGGCCTTGGGTAGTGATCTGGTAATTCTCACTGCGCGTCTCCGTCCACTTAACGGGTCTACCCAGTTGCATGGAGCAGTAGGCGGTGATCGCCTCGTCGGCGTAGTAGGGGATTTTGCTCCCGAATCCACCGCCGACCTCAGGCGCAATGACCCGCACCTTATGCTCTGGAACACCCGTAACGACCGACGTGAGGAATCGTGCGATGTGAGGGTTCTGTGAGGTGTTCCAGAGCGTCAGCTCGCCCGTGGCAGCCACCCACTGGGCAATGGCCGAGCGCGGCTCCATCGGGTTGGCGATGAGCCTCTGCAGCGTAATCGTGTCGCTGACCGTGACGTCCGCTTCCGAAAAGGCCGCGTCGGTGTCGCCGCCGGCCATCGCCCAGGTGAACGCAATGTTGTTGGGCACATCGTCGTGCAACTGGGGCGCGCCGTCCTGCGCGGCTCCCTTGGGGCTGACGACCGCATCCATCGGCTCGTAGGCCACCGCGATGTGCTCCAGCGCGTCCTCGGCCTGGTACCGAGTCTCCGCAACCACCACGGCAACCGCGTCGCCGACGTATCGCACCCTGTCTGTAGCAATGGCGAGATGCGCAGGGGTCTTCAGGTCGGAGTTGGGTATCAGCCACGCACAGGGAATGGGGTTCAGCGCCTTCGCTGTGTCAGCCCCTGTGTATACCGCGATGACGCCCGGCTGACTTGCAGCTCCGCCCGTGCCGACAGACTTGATTGCCGCGTGAGCGTAGGGACTGCGGAGGATGGCAGCGTGCGCCATTCCGGGCAGCTTGATGTCGTCCGTGTACGAGGCCCGTCCTGTGATGAGCCGAGGATCCTCACGGCGACGAATGCCGGAACTGAATACGCGGGTAGTCATGGCCTAACCCCCTCTCATCACACCGGCGGCCTCTTCGACCGCCCGCACGATATTTTGGTAGCCGGTGCACCGGCAGATGTTGCCCTCAAGACCGTGGCGAATCTCCTCGCGCGTCGGCGTGGGATTGGCCCGGAGCAACTCCTCTGTCGCCATGATCATTCCAGGCGTGCAGAACCCGCATTGCAGGCCGTGCTTGTTCCAGAACGCTTCCTGGAGCGGGTGCAACTCCACCCCGTCGGAAAGCCCCTCGATAGTCTTGATGGAACTGCCCGACGCTTGAGCGGTAAGCACCGTGCACGCCTTTGCAATCGCCCCGTCCAATTGCACCGTACATGTGCCGCACTGGCTGGTGTCGCACCCTACCTTCGTGCCCGTCAGCCCTGCGTTCTCCCGGATGAAGTGGACGAGCAACTGCCGCGGCTCGACTTCTCCGCCATAAAGCTTTCCATTGATCGTGATTTCGACAGGAACGTTCGTCATGCACACCCTCCCTTGATGCACATAAACTGAGACCTAGCGCTCGCATGCCCTCGCGGCGCGAGTCTAGCAAAGGCTGCCTGCATCAACAAGGCAATCACCCGCTCCTGCCGAGTGCGCCACGACCTTGGAGGCTGCACACGCCACCTCCGCCCGGAGCATGCGCTGCCTGCTATGGTTCTGCCATGAGAGTAAACGGCACCTACCGCATCGAAGTCCCCCGCGACCTCCTCTGGGATGCCCTCATGGATCCCGAGGTGGTTGGTCAGTGCATCCCCGGCGTTCAGAGGTTCACCACCGTATCGCCCGATAACTACGAATTGGATATTAACGTCAAGGTGGGCGTCTTCTCCGGTTCGTTTAATGGGACACTAGAGGTCTTGGACAAAGACGCTCCCGTCTCCTACCGGATGGCCGTCCGGGGAGCCGGCCCGATGACGAACGTGTCGGGCGAGGCTGCCGTTTCGCTCGAGCCGGACGACGATGCGACGCTCCTCACCTTCGACGGAGACGTGAGGGTGACCGGTGCTCTTGCGAGGGTCGGCCAGCGTTTCATGAGCAGCGCTGCCAAGTCGCAATTCGACACCTTCTTCCAGCGTCTGCGCGACAACCTGGCTTAGCCGTCGCAAGACACGCCGTGCGTGCCCTGGATGGGTGCCGCACCCAGCACGAGGGTATGCCATTTGCTCGTTGCTTCCGCGGGTGCGCATCGACCAACCGCTGGCCCATCACCTTCCGGAGGACAGGGATGCTGACCAAAGACAGCACCTGTGCTGTTGCGGGGCTCGATGGGGCGATAGTCGAGGTGGAGGTAGGCATATAGCTGGGCTCGCCCGCCTTCTCCATCGTCCGCCTGCGCTCAAGTACCGAGGGATTGGCGTCAGCCAGTTCCTTGCATGCCCAATCCAGCAACGACTACTGAGCGAATCATGCCAACTAGCCTAGGTGCCCCGCCTCCGACCGGCCCCACTCTAGGGTGGACAGGATGAGCCCTACCGGGTGGGATGCTCGTACGCCGGGTACGAGAGCGGTTCGCTGCGCTTGCTAGAATTCAAGGCGTGTTGCTTGGCCGCCTCTTGCTATCGCTACTAGTTGCCGCACTCGCAGCTTGCAACTCGGGCCTAGCGACCCCTGACGCGGTTCCTGCCCACCCCTTCCTCTCCAGAGGGGGTTACGGTTACAACTGCCACAGTCATTCCGACCCAAGCCAGTGGTGCATCAACCCATGTTACTGCGCCAGTTTCCGAACCCAGTGCGACCCCAGAGATGGCGATTCCCCTCGGGACATGGCGCGGACTCGTCGTCACCCCTGAGCACCGCTGTTCGCCATACGACTCCGACGATTACCCCTATCCAAGGTCGGTCGAGCAACGTATCGTCGCGAACATGGGCGGTATCGTCTACGGCCCGTATACCGGAACGTCGTTCACCAGTACCTCCGAGACGGACATTGAGCACATCGTCGCGCGCTCGGAGGCCCATGACAGCGGCCTCTGCGCAGCAGATGACACAACGAGGAGGCGGTTCGCCTCCGACTTGCTGAACCTGACGCTCGCCAGCCCAGCTGTCAATCGCTCGCAGAAGAGCGGCAAAGATGCGGCGGAGTGGCTCCCCGGGCTGAACCGCTGCTGGTTTGCGAACCGTGTGGTAGAGGTGCGATATCGGTACAGGCTCACCATCGACCAGCGGGAGCGCGACGTGCTCGAAGGGGTCTTGGCAGGATGCACGTCCACCGAGATGGTCATGGATCAATCGGGCGCCCTACAAGTGGCAACGCCCAGCTCGCCACAGGATGGTGGAAGAGGCGACGCCCTCCAGCAATATGATGACAACAGAAATGGCCGCATAACCTGCGCCGAGGCACGTCGTCACGGTACTGCTCCCGTCGTGCGTGACCACCCCGCCTACCCGTACATGGATGGCCGGGACAATGATGGTGTGGTATGTGAATGAGCGGGGGCGAGCCGTTGTTGTTCCGCCACGTTTGCCGGGCGCGCACCGTGGTTGGCAAGGTGCGGCTTCAATTCCTAGTCGAAGAGGGATTAGCCTCCGCGGGTGTGATGGAAATCGTGCGTTCTCAATTAGCAAGGTAGTTGTCTTACCCTCTGCTGTGCCCAGGAGGGTTGCTTTGCTAGCTCGCCTGCACACGCCAATGCCGCAGGGGCCCTGCCGACGAGTGGCGCTAACGTCTGCTCGACGACGCGGCGTCGGGCCCGGCCAAAATGGCGTTGGCGGAGATGCACCTGAACGCCCGCGCCTCCCACTGAACGCTCCAGTTCGCCCGTGCCCTCGCCGATCCCGCGGACGCGAAAACGATAGGCATGGCGCACCGCGCGGAAGCTATCAAGCACCGGCAGCGCATCCCGGAGCAGCGCGACTGCTAGAATCGGCGCCTATCCCGTATTTCGGAGCCTGTCGGTGAAAGTAGCCGTCTGCGTCAAATGGGTACCGGTCGTCGCGCGCATGAAGTTCGACCTCGAAACGCGCCGGATTGTCCGCGACGGCGTGCCCAGCGAACTCAACTCCTACGACCAACTCGCCGTCCAATGGGCGGTCGACCACAAGGACCAATACGGCCTCGATGTCGACGTCTACACGATGGGTCCGCCCGGTGCGCTCCAAGGTCTGCAGCAATGCCTCGCAATGGGTGCAGACCGCGTCTTCCACATCATGGACCAGGCGCTCGCCGGCTCCGATACGCTAGCAACCGCCCGTGCCCTCAGCCTCGCGCTGAAGCGCGAGCGGTACGACCTCATGCTCTTCGGCTATCACAGCGTCGATGCCGAGACGGGGCAGGTGGGCCCGGAAGTGGCCGAGTTCCTGGGCCTCCCGCAGATCACGAGCGTAAGCTCGCTCGAAATCGTCCATGGGGACATCGCGCGGGCGGAGCGAGAGACGGAGGGCGGTGTGCAAATCGTCGAATGCGCGCTCCCCGCCGTCCTCTCCGTCGTAGAGGGAATCGCGGCTGAAACGTTTCCCACGCGTGATGCGATGCAAGCCGCGCGCGAGCGCGAGGCGCAGCACATAACCGCCGCCAACCTGTCGTCCGACTCGACCGTGTTTGGCAACGCCGGCTCGCCCACTTGGGTGGCGGAGATACAGTTCGTCGAATCGGAGCGAGAGCAGCGCGTGCTTGACGAGGAGACGCCCACAGAAAGCGCCGCTCGCGAGGTGGCTTCATACCTGCGGGGCAAGGGTCTGCTCGACCCCGCCGCCCGTACCGCGCGCGATAGTGGGGCGCCTACTGCCTCGCCTGCCGTTCGCCCCGCCTCCGGTCCCGCGGTATGGGTCGTCGCTGAGCCTGGCGAGAGAGCACTTCGCAGCGCAACGAGCGAGCTGCTCGGAGCAGCCTCTTCTGTCGCCGACGCTATCGACGGCCACGTTGTCGGCGTACTCTTCGGAGGCCCGGACGTTGCGGAGCAGGCTGATGCGTTCATCGCCGCCGGCGCCGATGCCGTTGCGCTGGCTGTTGACGACGGCCTCGCCGCCTATGCAACGGATGCCTACACCGCGACGATCGCGGAAGCCATCGAACAGCACCAACCCTATGCGGTCTTGCTGCCGTCGACCGTCAACGGGCGAGATCTTGCGGCGCGCGTCGCTGGGCGTCTAGGCCTCGGACTGACAGGCGACTGCGTCGGCCTGAGCGTCGATGATGAGGGGCGGCTCGTGCAGCTTAAGCCAGCCTTTGGCGGCAATATCGTCGCGCCGATACTCTCCAGGACGCAGCCCTACATGGCCACGATTCGCCCCGGCCTGCTCGAGCGACTACAGCCCAACCCTGCGCGACAGGGCACGTCGTTCGAACTTTCTGTATCGCTGCCCCATCCCCCGGCGGTCCGCGTTGTCGACTCGCGCCGCATCGAGGAGGAGGGCGTTGCGATCGAAGATGCCTGGTGTGTCGTCGCCGTCGGCATGGGAGTCGGGGACAAGGAGCGCATCGCTGACCTGCAGCCCCTCGCCGACCACCTGGGCGCGGAGCTGGTCTGCACGCGCGACGTGGTGGAGGCGGGATGGATGCCGCACCAGCGCCAGGTGGGCCTCACGGGACGCTCAGTGGCGCCAGCGCTCTACATCGGCGTCGGCGTGCGCGGCGACTTCAACCACACCGTAGGCATACAGCGCGCAGGCACAGTTGTCGTCATCAACAACAACAAGCGCGCCCAGTTCTTCCGCGCCTGTGATGTTGGGGTGATAGCGGAGTGGAGCGAGTTTCTGCCTGCCCTACTGCGCGCGCTACAGGAAGCAGGATAGGGGGCAAGTACCGCGCCAGTGACCTCTGCCCACCTCCTCTCTTGGAAAGTCGCGCATGCCCCTAGGTGTGGTATGTTTGTCGCGCTGGGTCGGCGCGTACGCGCGGCGAGAGCTGTCGAGGGGAGCGGCTCAATCGCCTGTGCTTAGGCCCGGTGCCCGTCGGTCACGACCGGAACTAGGCGCATCTGCTGCGCCTCATACCCCCCTCAAAGGATATAGCGGCCGGTCGTGCTCGGTTGCCCGCCGCTGGTGCGGTGAGGAGGGTGACGCTATGCGCGGTACGACAACGTTGTCGGAGCGCGATTCGGTCTGGGAGGTGCTCGGCGACCTCCTTAGCAGGCAGCATCTCATACTCGCCTCCAATCGCGGGCCGATGGAGTGGCACCTTCAGCATGACGGCCAACTCCAGGCGCGCCGGGGGTCTGGCGGTGTGGTTACTGCCCTTAGTGGCCTTACCAGCCACGTCGACTTCACGTGGATTGCCAGCGCGATGGGCGAGGGCGACCGCCGCATCGCGGATGCCAACGGCGGCAAGGCCGTCAAGTCCCCCCTTCCGGGCCAGCGCGTGTCCGTCCGCTACATCAACACGCCTCGGCGGGTCTACCACAAGTACTACAACATCATCTGCAACCCGCTGCTCTGGTTCGTCCAGCACTACATGTGGAGCTCCGCCTACACTCCGCGCGTCGACGCGACCGTGTACGACGCGTGGGAGACCGGGTACACAGAGGTGAACCGTCAATTCGCCGATGCGATAGCCGACGAGGCCGCTTCTTCCACGCTCCGCCCGCTCGTCATGGTGCATGACTACCACCTCTACCTCGTGCCCGGCATGGTGCGCGAGCGGTTGCCCGGGGCGCGGATTCAACTATTTATCCACATCCCGTGGCCGTCAGCGTCCTACTGGGAGCTACTGCCGATGACGATGCGGGAAGCCATCTGCTCCAGCATCTGCCAGGCCGACATCGTGGGCTTTCAGACCGACCGCGACGTACAGGCGTTCCTGAACTCGTGCGACATCTTCCTAGCTGATACGGAGGTCGACTATAACGCGCGGACGGTGCGGTACCGTGGACGCGAGACGCTGACGCGCGCCTACCCCATCTCCATCAACGTCGACGAGGTGCGCTCCATCGCAACCTCCCCGCGCGCCGCCGAGTACGAGCAGCGCCTGCGGCCAGTCTTAGGCAAGAAGACCATCGTGCGCGTCGACCGAGCCGAGCCGAGCAAGAACATCATTCGTGGTTTCTCTGCTTACGAGACGCTGCTCGAACGCCATTCAGACCTGCACGGCAACGTGCAGTTTCTCGCCTTCCTCGTCCCCTCCCGCACGCACATTCGCCAGTACCAGCGCTACCTCGACGAGATCGACCAGGCGGTGACGCTAATCAACCGCCGCTTTGGATCGGAAGAGTGGGAGCCTGTGAAGGTGTTCTACGAGAACAACTACATCCAGGCCATCGCCGCCATGCGCCACTACGACGTACTGCTGGTCAACTCCGTCATCGACGGCATGAACCTCGTTTCCAAGGAAGGGCCGGTGGTGAACGAGCGCAACGGCGTGCTCATCCTGTCGGAGGCGGCGGGGGCGCACGAACGACTCAAGGTCGGTGCGCTCCCGGTTGCACCTGCGGACGTCGAGGGGACGACGCAGGCGCTCCACCGCGCCCTGTCGATGTCCGACGACGAGCGCGCCGCCCGTAACAAGGCGATGGTTGACGTCATCGAGCGAGAGGACATCACGCATTGGCTTTGGACGCAGTTGCAGGACGTCTCGGCGCTTGGTTAGGACTGTATGGCCAGTTGGCGTAGGAAGCGCGCCACCCCTTCCGGTCCATCCACGTGGTAGTGTGCGGCCTCGAGCAGCGCGGGCGGCGTCTCCTCGCCCTGCACAGCGATCGCGAGGCCCGCTTGCAGAGCGCCAGAGCCGGTGAGTGTGCTGACGGCGCGTAGCATGTCGACGTCTGTCATGTCGTCACCTATGGCGATGGCTGCGGCGAGGCTCCGCTGTTGAACGATGCGCGCCAGCGATGTGCCCTTCGACAATTCGATGGGCGGGCGCACCTCGACAACGCGCTTACCTTCCGACACGCCCAACCCCTCGGTGCGTTCCTGCGCAGCCAGGAAGTTGAGGATTGCGGTGCGTGCGGCGTTGGGGTCAGCGGTCAGGCGGTAATGGACGGAAAGCGTCGGTCCCTTGTCCTCCACGATGATGCCAGCGTGGTCGGAAAAGCGGGCCGCGATGTCGGAGGCGAGGTCGCGGATAGCGCTGGTGTAGGGAGCCGCCTCAGCTGAGATCCACTCCCTGTTGCCCTCCAGCCACTGCATGCCGTGGTTACCGACGTAGAGAGGGGCGCCACTGCCCACGATGCGTCTGCCGTCTGCGGCGCTGCGTCCTGTGAGCACGGCGACAGTCATGTGCGCAGCGATGACCTCCAGGCCATCGCGCACATCCGGTGGGACGGCGGCCATATCGGGGCGCGGCCGTATCGGGGCGAGCGTGCCGTCGATATCGACGAATAGCCCGCACGGACGCACTGCGGCCACGCTTGCGGTCTCGTCGATGTGCTGGAACAGGTCGAGCATACGTCAGCACCACGCAGTCTAGCAGGCGCTTGCTAGGGTAATGACAGCTGCGAGGTAGCGCACGCATCCACTTGTGCGGCGCATACCGTTGTAGTACTTTTTGGGCGTTGCTATGGCTATTGAGAGCGCACCCCGGCGAAGCAGCAGGACGGTCTACACACTGTTACTTGCCTTAGGCCTGCTTGCGGCTGCAGTCGCCGCGTCTACCATAGGCTTCATCGCCTACGAATACACGACACGCCAGGAGTTACGCGAGCCTGCGCCAATAGAGAAGGAAGAGCACGCCACGCTACCCATCTGGGTCGCAGGCGATTTGTAAGAGGCCGTTCTTCGCATCGCTGCTTGCGCAGCCGCGTCAGGAGGAACCATGTTCAAGAAGCGTAGTCGCCTAGCAGCGCTTGGATTGGCGATATTGCTTACGCTGTCCGTCACCGCGACAACTTCTTGCGGTAGCGATGAGCCGCTAGTGCTCGGCAGCCTCAATGTCTATACCGGCTCGCTTGCCGAATTCGGGCCGCCCATCCGCGACGCTATCGACTTGGCCGTCAGTCACGTAAACGAAGCGGGCGGAATCGATGGCGCGATGGTCGAGCACAAGACTCAAGACACGGGCGCCAACCCTGTGCAGGGTGTTGACGCCGCGCGCACCCTCGTCGATACCGAGGGCGCGGTCGCCCTCGTCGGCGCGCTCTCCAGCGGCGTCACCATCGCCGTTGCGCAGTCAGTCACGGTGCCCAAGGGAATCTTGCAAGTCTCGGGTGCATCCACGGCGCCGAGCATCTCAGTGCTCGAGGACAACGATTTCATATTCCGCACCACCGCATCGGATGCATACCAGGGCCAGGTGCTTGCGCGGCTCGCGTACGACGAGGGCTACCGCGACGTTGGCATCATGTTCATCAATAACGCCTATGGCGAGGGATTGGCGGCTCAGTTCGAGGAGTCATTCACTGCGCTTGGCGGAAGCGTGTCCGGCAAGTCGCCGCACGAGGACATGCAGCCGACCTACGTTTCAGAGCTGGAGCGCGCGACCTCCGGCGACCCAGACGCGCTGATCACTATGAGCTACACTGGCCAGGCCGCCGTCTACGTTCGCGAGGCGCTCGAGGGTGGCTATGCCGATACCTTCCTCTTTGTCGACGGCGTCAAAGGACCAGAGTGGATAGACAGCATCAACGCGTGGGAGGTCCTAGATGGGACGGTAGGCACGGTGCAAGGCAGCCCCAAGACACCCGCTCGGGACGCGTTCGAGCAGGCGTATGAGGAGGCGCATGGCGCGCTGCCCTCTCACCCCTTCATGGCCGAACACTATGATGCGGCCATCCTGATCATGCTCGCCGCTGCAAAGGCCGATACGACCACCGATTCGGCCGCCATCCGCGACGCCCTCCGCGATATCGCGAACCCGCCGGGCGTCATCGTCGGCCCAGGCGCCGACAGCATTGCCGAGGCGCTGCGGCTCATTGCTGACGGCCAAGACATTAACTACGAGGGCGCCGGCAGCCCGGTCGATTTCGATGCGAACGGCGACGTGCTGGGCTCTATCGAGATCTGGCAGGTCAAGGACGGCGAGATCCAGTCCACGGGCAGATTCCTCGAACCGTAAGGGCTGGAGAGGAACGCGTGTTCCGCGCACGCGCTCTTGTGAGAGCGACGAGATAGCAGGCGAGAGGGCACACTGCCCCTCGCCTGCTATCTGAAGCGATCGGCCGCTAAGACGGGGAGTTCGGCTTCGCCGACTGCCTGCCGGAGGAAAAACTCAAGCTGCCTTCCGGCTCTCACGGCTCTACCGTGTCCGTCTGCCGCGCGATGCGGCGCGATTCGCCGAGCAGGCCGCCCGGACGGAGCAGGATGACCGCTACGATGAGCGTACCGATCAGGAAAAATCGCACATCGGGGTCGGCGAGCGCACCGGGCAGGAACTGGCTGCCCGACCAGATGCCCCACACAACGAATGCGCCCAGTATCGCGCCCCGGTTGTTGCCGCTGCCGCCCACCATCAGCATGGCCCAGACGATGAAGGTAGCAAGCAGCGGCTCGAACGTCGGCGGCGCAAGGAAGCGGAAGTGGTGGGCGAACAGCGCGCCTCCGATACCCATAATGACCGCGCCCAGCACGAACGCCTGCAACTTGAACTTGAAGACGTTCTTTCCGCTCGCCTCAGCGGCCACTTCGTCCTCGCGAATAGCGCGCAACACGCGGCCCCACGGTGACCTCATCGCCTGTTGCAATGCGAGGTACAACACCACGATTGCCACGAGCACGACGACGATGTACAGGTAGTCGTAGTACTTCGGTTCAACCAGGTCCTCCAAGAACCTTGGTATTCGATAAAGCCCCTTGGAGCCGTTGGCCACCCACTTCTCGTTCAGGAAGAACAGCCGCACCGTCTCCGCGATGCCGAGCGTTGCAATGCCCAAGTAGTCGTCCCGTAAGCGAAGGGTGACGTAGCCGATGAGGAGCGCAACCAGTCCACATGCCGCCGCTGCCGCTGCGAGCACCAGGAAGAACCACAGATCGAAACCCAGGTCTAAGAACCACTGCTCCGCCCAGTTGCCGCCGAAGACGAAGTCCTCAAACAGCGCCTCGTCGGGAGGCTGCGTCGAGAGCAGGGCGGCCGTGTAAGCTCCCAGCGCGAAGAAGCCAGCGATGCCGATGTTGAGCAACCCCGTGTAGCCCCAATGGACGTTGAGCCCCAGGGCGAACACGCTGTAGATGCCCACCATGATGGCGAAACCCGCCAGATAGCTCGCGAAACCGGCTAAGTCCACTCCTCTTGCTCCCTATCCGCCGTCAGTACGCATCAGTTGCCGGAACCTCCGAACAGGCCACGCGGTCTGACGAGCAGCATCCCAATCATGATTGCGAACGCAATGGCCGGCTTATAGCTGGGGTTGATCCACTGGGTCGAGACCTCCGACGTGATTCCTATGACGAAGGCGCCCACCAGCGCCCCGTACGGCTTGCCGATGCCTCCCAGCACGACGGCTGCAAAGAGGGGTATCAGGAACTCCCAGCCCATTGCGGGGAAGAGTTGCGCCTGAAAGACGGCCAGCAGCACACCGGCAGTGGCAGCCAGGACCGCGCCCATCGCCCACGTCCACCAGATGACACGCTGCGTGTCGATGCCGCTGACCAGCGCAAGGACGGGGTTGTCTGCAGTCGCGCGCATCGCCTTGCCCATTTTCGTGCGCTCCAGCACGAAGTAGACCGCTACCACCAGCGCAATCGCCACGCCCACGATGAAGAGCGCGTCGGGTGGCACGCGCACGTCCATAGGCAGTTGGAACGCCTGACGCGACTCGCGCGGGTAGTTCTGGATCGCGGTACCCCAGATGATTTGGACGAGCCCCCGCAGCGCAATCGCAAGGCCGAGCGAGGCCATCGCTATGACGATGACGTTCACGCCGCGTGCGCGCAGTCGCCGGTAGATGGCGAAATCGAGCACAATGACGATGACGGTCACTGCGGCGACCGTCATTGGCAGCGCGATGAGCAGTGGGTAGCCGAACGAAAACGGACCCAGCCCCGCGCTGTCCAACCCGAGACGCGGCAGAAGCGTTCCCAAGATGAACAGGGCGACGTACGCACCCAACGTCATGTAATCGCCGTGCGCGACGTTGGCAAAGCGCAATATGCCGTAGATCAGCGTGAGGCCAATGGCGCCGAGTGCGATGATAGCGCCAAGGAAGACGCCGTTCACCACCAGACCCATTTTGACGAACGGCAGGAACCCAACGCCCGCAACGACCAGCAACAGGACCGCCGTCGTTACACCTGGTGTCCACGCGAGGCTAAGGCGTCGTGCGGCCTGTTGCAGCGTCGCCATCGGTACTACCCTTACCCTCCTAGGTACAGGCGCGCAACGTCGGGGTTGTTGAGCAGGTCCTTGCCGCTGTCCTCTAGGCGATTTTCGCCGGCGACGAGGATGTAGCCGCGGTTGGACATTTGGAGCGCCTGCCGCGCGTTCTGCTCGACCAAGAGCAGCGCCACACCCGATGCATTCACCTCACGAATGCGCTCGAACACGACGTTCATCATGGCAGGCGACAGTCCCGCCGACGGCTCGTCGAGCAGCAGCAGTTCAGGGTCGAGCATGAGCGCGCGCGCAATTGCCAGCATCTGCCGCTGCCCTCCCGATAGGCTTCCTGCTCTACGCTGGGGGCGCGACGCAAGGTCCGGGAACAGTTGGAACATCTCTTCGACCCTTCCGCTGTAGTCGTCGCCGCGCACGAACGCGCCCATCTCGAGGTTCTCTCGAATGGTCAGTGAGGGGAAGACGTTATCCGTCTGGGGCACATAGCACAGCCCGCCCCGGACGATGCGCTCCGGCGGGTATCCCGACACTTCGTCGCCCCTGAACGTGATGCTTCCGGAGCGCACCTGTACCAGCCCGACAAGCGATTTCATGAGGGTGGACTTGCCGCAGCCGTTCGGGCCGATGACGGTGACAATTTCGCCTTCACCGACGCTGATGGAGACGCCGTGCAGTATCTCCGTCTGCCCGTACCCCGCGACGACGCCCGATGCCTCAAGCAGGGCCACGGACCGCGCCTCCCAGGTAGGATTCGAGCACTTCGGGGTTCTGCTGTACCTCCGTAGGCGTGCCCTGAGCAATCACGGTGCCGTTCGCCATGACGATGACCGGGTCGCACATCGTCATGATGAATTTCATGTCGTGCTCGATGATGACGAAAGTGATGTTGCGGTAGACGCTGGCGCGCAGAATGTTGCCCGCCAGATCGCGCAGCAGTGAGCGGTTGATGCCCGCACAGGGCTCATCGAGCAGGACCACTTTCGGCTTTGCCATGAGCGTGCGCGCGAGTTCCAGCAGCTTCTTTTGTCCGCCCGAAAGGTTGCCGGCGTACTCGTTGGCCAGATGGCCGAGATTCACGAGCTCCAGCACCTCAAGCGCCTGATCCTCGATGCGTTGCTCCTCGCGGGCGACGCGCCAAGGCGTGAGCCAGGACGCCCATAGCCGCTCGCCGGTCTGTGGCGCCGGGACGAGCATCAGGTTTTCCAGGACGGTCATCAGCCGCATCTCGCGCGGTATCTGGAAGGTGCGCATCATGCCGAGTCCGAACGTCTGATGCATGCTCAAGCCATCGATGCGCTGGCCCTCGAAGAGGATTTCGCCGCTGGTAGGGCGCATTGCGCCGGAGACGAGATTGAAGAGGGTGGTCTTGCCCGCGCCGTTGGGGCCGATTAGGCCGGTGATGGCGCCGCGAGTGACTTGGAACGAGCAATCATCGACTGCCCGCACCCCGCCGAACTCCTTCACCAGGCTGCGGACTTCCAAAACGGGCGCAGACTCAGCCAAGCCGCCTCCCCTTGTAACGCAACAGTGCGGGCGAGAAGGATTATACAGAGGCGATAGTCCCTCGCCGTCGCGCTGCATCCTTTCCACCGCGGAAGACTCGCCCTGTACAATGTTCGCTAGGAGTCGATGATCCTGTGAGCGCCTCACCACCGTCTTCGGGAGAGCAGTTGCGCGATGCCTACCTGCGCTTCTTTCAGGAGCGCGGCCACCGCATCGTACCCTCGTCGTCGCTCATTCCCGGCGGCGACCCTACGCTGCTCCTCACCAGTGCCGGGATGGTACAGTTCAAGCCCTACTTCATCGGCGATGAGGTGCCGGAGAGCCCGCGCATGACCTCCGTGCAGAAGTGCTTTCGCACCACCGACATCGACCAGGTCGGCGACCTGACCCACCACACCTTCTTCGAGATGCTGGGCAACTTCAGCATCGGCGACTACTTCAAGCGCGAGGCGATCGCCTGGGCATGGGAGTTTACTACCGGAGTTCTCCAACTTCCTCCGGAGCGCCTCTGGATCACCATCTACCTTGACGACGAAGAGGCGCACGACATCTGGCGCGATGAGATCGGCGTGCCGGAAGAGCGCATTGTCCGCCTTGGTGAGAAGGACAACTTCTGGGGGCCGGCAGGTACGGAGGGTCCCTGTGGCCCGTGCAGCGAACTGCACTACGACCGCGGCGAGTCGCACGCTCCCGGCGCTGCCCCGGGTGACGATGGAGCGGACGAGCGCTTCGTTGAGATATGGAACTTGGTGTTCGTCCAGTTCTACCAAGACTCGTCCGGTGAGCGCGCGCTACTGTCGGCGCCCGGCATCGACACGGGCATGGGCCTCGAGCGTGTCGCCGCCATTTTGCAGGCCAAGCCGTCGGCGTACGAGACCGACCTGCTTGCGCCCGTCGTGCAGCGCGTCGAGCAGCTCTCCAATAAGTCTTACGGAACCGAAGACAATGTGGACCACGCAATCCGTGTCGTGGCGGAGCATGCGCGTGCTGCGACCTTCCTGCTCGCCGACGGTGTCGTGCCGTCGAACGAGGGACGTGGCTACGTGCTTCGACGCGTAATCCGCAGAGGCATCCGTTTTGGCCGCACGCTCGGCATGGGCGTGGATACCCCTTTCATGGAGCAGACGGCGCAGGCCGTAGTCGAGCGGATGGCCGCCGCCTACCCGGAACTCACGGAACGGCGTTCTTACGTCCTGCAGTCCATCGCCCAGGAAGAGCAGGCATTCGGCGCACTCCTTGATGATGCCGACTCTTACATTGCCGAAACCGCCAAGGCCGTTCGCGCGTCAGGCGGAGGCGACACCATCCCCGGCCGCGCGGCCTTCAACCTGTACGACCGCTATGGTTTGCCGCTCGACCTCACGCAAGAGATCGCTGCCGGACACGGACTTAGCGTTGATGTCGAGGGCTTCGAGCGTGAGATGGAGGCGCAGCGCGAACGCAGCCGCGCCGCCGCTGGCTTCGCTGCCGGGCGTGATACAGCGCGCCGCTTCGATGGCGTCGGAGGCTCCCTCTTCACCGGCTACGACGCGCTGACCACCGACACTGTCATCGCTGCGCTTCTCATGGACGGCGCGCCTGCCGATGCCGCATCGGAGGGCGAAGAGGTTGCGCTCGTCCTGCGTGAGACACCGTTCTACCCGGAGGGCGGCGGCCAGGTCGGCGACACGGGCGTCATCGAGGGAGACGGGTTCAGAATTCGCGTCCGGGATACGCGCCGGCCCATCCCCAATGCGATTGTCCACGACGCCGTCGTTGACTCCGGCACGGTGCGCACCGGGGATGGCGTCACAGCGCGTGTCGACGGTGCGCGCCGCGCCGACATCATGCGTAACCACACTGGTACGCATATGCTCCATGCCGTCCTGCGCCGTGTCCTCGGCTCGCACGTGCGCCAGATGGGGTCGCTCGTCGCTCCCGACCGCCTGCGCTTCGACTTCAGCCATACTGCGCCGGTGTCCCCCGAGCAGTTGTCGGAGATACAGCAAGTCTTGAACGAGGCAGTGCGCGCCGATCTGTCCTGTAGCAACGGCGAGGGTGGTTACCACGAGGTGATTGCGGCGGGCGCGCTAGCGTTCTTTGGCGACCGTTATCCCGAGCGCGTGCGCACGCTGCGCATCGGCGATGCGGATGCCTCCTTCTCCTACGAGGTCTGCGGCGGCACGCACCTCCAGCGCACTGGCGAGGTGGGCTATTTCCGCATCGTCAGCGAGAGCGGCCTCGGGACGGGCATCCGCCGGATCGAGGCGGTCACTGGGCGCAGCGCAGATGCGTGGGTCGACCGGCAGGTTGCGCTCCTTGGCGACGTCGCGGCCAAGGTGGGCGTTGCTCCTGCCGATGTGTCCCGCCGCGTCGACACACTCCTTCAGGAAGCAGACGAGGCGCGCCGAGCCGGTGCCGTCGCTCGCCGACAGACATCGTTACAGCAGGCCGAGGAGCTGCTCGCAGGTGTCCGGCAGGTCGGTGGAATCAACCTCGTCGTTTCGCAGACCGACGCAGCATCCGTCGACACGCTGCGCGAGATGGGTGACTGGATGCGCGACAAGCTGGGTAGCGGCATCGTCGTCCTAGGAACAGTCCTCGATGGCCGCCCCTTCCTCGTGGCGATGGTGACCAAGGACCTCGTCGCCCACGGCCACAGTGCGGGTGACATCGTCAAGGCCGCTGCAAGCCGTATGGGCGGCGGCGGCGGCGGACGCCCCGATGTTGCGCAGGCGGGAGGGCGCGAGCCCGGCAAGCTTCCCGACGCGTTCGCAGCCGTGGTGCAGGCCGTCGAGTCGCGTGCTACCTGATGCGCTTGCTCGGTGTCGACCTCGGCGCGCGGCGAATCGGCCTGGCGACGGCTGATAGCGCGTCGCGCGTCGCCGTCCCCATTGGCGCGATCGACCGGCGCAGCGAAGGCGACGCTGTGCATGCTGTCGCCGACGCCGCTTCCAAGCGTGACGCCGAGATCATCGTCGTTGGCCTGCCGCTCACGCTGCGAGGCCGCGTGAGCGCACAAACTCAGGAAGCGCTTGCATTCGCCGACGGCCTTGCCCAACGCACCGGCCTGCGTGTCGAGACTTGGGACGAGCGCCTCACCTCCGTCGAGGCCGACCGCCGCCTCAACGAATCGCACGCCTCCCGCGGCGCCCTCGGAGCACAGGACGCTATGGCCGCTGCACTCATCCTGCAAGCCTACATGGACGCCACGCGGCCATAGGACATTCTCGCCGCTCTTCCTCTCCCTCTCGCAGGAAGGGGGCTGAAATGAGGGCGCTTTTCTGCCGTTGCCTGCACTCCAACCCCGCGCGGGGCGCGTTTCATCTGTGGCAAAATGGTCTTTCTAGGCTGAGAGGATCGCTGTGCACATGCCGCCGAGGAGATATCAGGCGCTGGGGGCTGCTCTCATTGCGGGCGCCGTTACGGCCCGCTACGTCGCCAAATGGCGCAGGCACCGCACGCGCCGCGAGAGCGAGCGCCGCGCCCTCGGCGTCACCGGCGGGCGGTGGTTCATTGGCATCGACCTCGCTGATCCGACAGTAGAGAACCCCAAGTCGGCCACCGTCGCCGTGCTGTCCCCAGAACTTGAGTGCTCCTTCGGGACGTGGGAGTACGCGGAGGACGGGCGCGGCATCGTGCCGCAGGCGGTTCTCGGCAAGCCCTTCATAATTGCCATCGACGGTCCGCAGGGGCTCGCCGCCGACCCGGACGCCACCGCCCGCGTGTCGGAGCGGCTGGTCAACGCGCCTGGCCGCACGCTGCATACCATGCCGGAGGGCGGCAGGCCGTACGACGGCCTCATCACCGGTGCAGTGCGCCTCTTCTACGCACTCGTGCGCAGCGGCTCGCGCTTCCGGCTGCTAGGCCTCGACGACGTGCCGATGCGCGAAGCCAACCTGATGGAGGTCTACCCGCACGGTGGTTGGGCGTCGCTCACCGATAGCGCGCTCTCGCAGAAGCGTACTATTGCCGGGCGGCAGCAGCGCTTGGCGTTGCTGACAGAGCAGCGCGTGCGCATCCACGACGACCCGCTGCCAACCGACGACCAACTGGATGCTGCGATGGCTGCGTGGACGGCCTACTGCCTCTACGAGGGCCGCGCCAAACTGGAAGGCGATGCGCCAGTGGTCGATCCCGAGACGGGGGTCGTGCGCGAGGGATACATCGTTCAGCCGCGAGTCCACGACCCCGTTGAGGAGGCTGCCGACGCGCCCATCGCGCCCGTCTAGGCGGCGGCCCTAGTGTACAATGCGGGTGCGCAACGCATCGTAGAGGCCCAACCATGCTCCGCTTCCTGACTGCGGGCGAATCGCACGGCCCCGCGCTCACAGCCATCCTCGAAGGCCTGCCTGCAGGCGTGCCCATTACCGAGGCGTACATCCGCGATGACCTCGCTCGCCGGCAGATGGGCTACGGACGCGGTGGGCGTATGAAGATCGAGCGCGACTACGCCGTCGTCCAGGCCGGCGTCCGCCATGGCCGCACGCTCGGCAGCCCCATCGCGATGGTCATTGAGAACCGTGACCACGCCACCGGCAACGGCCCCGACGGCAAGCAGTGGACGCACACGATGAGCAAGGAGCCCGTCGACGGCGATGTGACGCCGATCCATCGCCTGCGCCCCGGCCACGCCGACACGGCCGGGGCCGCCAAGTACGCCACGACTGATGCGCGCGACATTCTCGAACGCTCCAGCGCGCGTGAAAGCGCGGCCCGCGTCGCCGTCGGCGCGCTCTGCCGCGCCTTTCTCGACCAATTCGGCATCGAGGTGCACAGCCACGTAGTCAACATCGGTGGCGTCCACTCGCAGGCTGATCCGCCCATCGACTGGGCGGCGGTTGAGGAGTCGCCCGTGCGCTGCGCCGACCCGGCAGCCTCGGAGGCGATGACGCGCGCCATCGATGATGCCCGCGAGCGGGGCACCAGCCTCGGCGGCGTCATCGAGGTCGTCGCCACCGGCATGCCCATCGGCCTTGGCACGCACATTCAGTGGGACCGCAAGCTTTCGACGCGCCTTGCCGCTGCCGTCGCTAGCATGAACGCGGTCAAGGGCGTGGAGTTCGGCACAGGCTTTGCCGAGGCCGATATACCGGGCCACGAGGTGCAAGACGTCATCCTGCCCATCGATGACTGGGAGCAGGCGCACGACGGTACGTGGGCGCGTCCGTTCCCGCGCCGTACCAATAACGCCGGCGGGCTCGAGGGGGGCATGACCAACGGTGAGCCCATCATCGTCCGCGCCGTCGTCAAGCCCATCGCTACGATGATCAACCCGCTGCCGACGGTCGACCTGACGACGGGCGAGTTGGTTGAGGCTCACTACGAACGCAGCGACATCACGTTCGTACCAACCTGCGGCGTCATTGGCGAGGCGATGGTCGCTTTCGCGCTCGCCGAGGCGATGCTGGACAAGTTCGGCGGCGATCACATCGGTGAGACCAAACGCAACTGCCGCGCCTACCTCGCTACCGTGGGCCCCAAGGCTGTCGAGCCGGCCCACGGCGGCTAGCGCGGAGGTCGCGGCGTGACGGGCCTGCGCATCTTTCTTACCGGCTTCTCCGGCTCTGGCAAGTCTGCCGTAGGCAGGCGTGTCGCCGGCCTCTTAGGCTGGGAATTCACTGACACCGATGAGGCAATCGTCGCGCGTGAAGGGAAGTCCATTGAGCGCATTTTCGAGGAGGAGGGCGAGGACGCCTTCCGCCGCTACGAGCATCAGGCTCTGGCTGAGGCTGCCGAACGCGAGCGCGTCGTGGTCTCGACGGGCGGGGGGCTGTGCCTGGATGCGGCCAACCGCGCATGCATGGCCGACGCGGGGCTGGTCGTCGCCCTCGATGCCCGCCCTGAGACGATATACGCCCGCCTTGCAAGCGCATCCGCAAGCGGCAGCGACTCCGCCGAGGCTATGGTGCGTCCGCTCTTGCGGGCGCAGGCCGGCCAAGACCCTCTGGCGCGCATCGAATCGCTCAAGCGGGAACGGCAGTGGGCGTATGCGCTTGGCGACTGGACGGTGCCGACCGACGCGGTGTCGATTGAGCAGGCGGCGCATGAGGTGGTGCGCGCGTGGCGGCGGCTCGGTGCGCCCGCACTTCATCGAGGCGATGCGCTCGTCGCAGCGACGGTCGTCACCGGCGTGGGCTCATACCCCGTCGCCGTCGGGTGGGACATTCTCGAGGCGCAGCTGGGCGAACGCGTGCTCGACGTTGGGCTCACAGGCCGCGCGTACATCGTCTGCGACCAGAACGTGCTGCACCCCTATGGGCGGCTAGCGCAGCGGTCGCTGACGGCGACGGGCATTGAGGCGCACTTGTTCATCTTCCCAGGGGGCGAGCGGAGCAAGTCGCTGGAAATGGCGGGCAAGATGTACGAGTGGCTCGCGGAGATGCGGGCCGAGCGGCGCGACTGCATCGTGGCGGTGGGTGGGGGTGTGGCGGGCGACCTGGCGGGGTACGTGGCCGCCACGTACTTGCGCGGCGTCCCCGTCGTACAGGTTCCGACGACGCTGACGGCGATGGTCGATTCGAGCATCGGTGGCAAGACGGCGGTCGACCTGACGGCGGGCAAGAACCTCGTCGGCGCGTTCCACTCGCCGGCCATGGTCGTCGCCGACGTTTCGGCGCTGACCACGCTGCCGTCGCGGGCGCTGCGCGAGGGCTGGGCGGAGGCGTTGAAACACGGACTTGCCCTCGATGCATCGCTCGTCGACACCTACGAGTCGCAGGCCGACGCGTTGCTGTCGTTGGAGCCGGAGGTGCTAACGGAGGTAGTGGCGCGCAATATGGCGGTCAAGGCGCACATCGTGACCGAGGATGAGCGCGAGACGGCCGGGCTGCGCGCGCTGCTCAACTACGGCCACACCATCGGCCATGCGCTCGAGGCTGCTGCCGGCTATGACCGCTACCTGCACGGCGAGGCGGTCGCCATCGGGATGACGGGCGCGGGGCGGCTCGGCGTCGCGGCGGGCGTTACGCCGCCAGCGTTGCTGGAGCGCCAGCAGGCGTTGCTGGCCCGTTACGGCCTTCCGACGTCCTACGACGGCGTTGCACCAGAGGCTATCCTCGACGCCACGCTCCGCGACAAGAAGAACGTCGGGGGCAGGCTGTCGTGGGTGCTGCTGGAGTCGGTGGGGCACGCTGCGCTTCACCGCGGCATTGGTGATGCCGAAGTGGAGCGCGTGGTGCGCGAGCTGGCAAGGTAGGTTCGCCTCCTCACCGTTCCCGCCTCTGCGGAGGCTCCACACCCAGCAGGTGGATGGGCCCCTAAGCTTCCTCGTTTCCTGGAGCTGCGTTGATTTGGCGTAGGAAATCAATGATGGCTGCGGCGGGGACGCGGTCGCCGATGCCTTGGCCCACGTGGCGCGTGATGCCTCGCGGCGTCAGTACATACGTCGCAGGGGCCGATACGCCATCGCCAAGCAGGTCGAAGAGCCCGTAGGCCGACGTGACGGCATGGTCGGGGTCGGCGAGGACGGGGAAGCGCGCGCCCGTCAACTCCTGCATCAGCCGCGCGTTCTCCAGGGTGTCGGTGCTGATAGCCAACAGCTCCGCGCCCTCCGCGCGAATCATGTCGTAGGCGTCGTCCAACTCCACGAGCTGGTTCTGGCAGATCCCTCAGAAGTAGCCCCGATAGAACACCAGCACGACCGAGTCGTTTTCGGCGACGACATCCGAGAGGCGGACGGTCGAGCCCTGGGCGGAGCGTAGTTCGAAATTGGGCACGGCGAACGTGTCGCCGCGAGGCTGCCCCGGAGGCGTGGGCGTTGCCGGCGGCGGGGGCGGAGGGCCTCCACCTTGCAGCAGGAACGCCGTCGGCACGAGGAGCGCGATGAGGATGAGCAGCGACGCCGCGATGATGCCGAACCGCGCCCAGCGGCGCTGAAAGAAGGAGGGCTGCTCTTCCGTCATCCGGTTGAGCTCGTCGATTTCGGCGAGCTCGCGCTCTGAGTAGAGGTCGTCCCAGTCGTCGGGAGGGCGATTGCTCAAGAGAGCGTGCCGTTTACGCTCCGCCCGCCACTGCCGGCACGATGCTCAACTCGTCCCCCTCCTTCACCTCGGTGCTGAGGCCGTCGAGGAAGCGGACATCCTCGCCGTTGAGGTAGACGTTGACGAAGTAGCGCATCTCGCCCTGCTCGTCGAGGATGCGGTCGCGGATGCCTGGGTAGTCGGCGTCAAGCGCGTCGACGATTGCGCCCAGAGCCCCGGGCTCGGCCGCCACCTTGTCGACGTTGTTGGTGTACCGGCGCAGTGGGCCGGGGATGCGCACGCTAACGCTCATTCGCTGCTCTCTCCTCTTCTGCCCGTATTAGCCCTCGATCAGGTCACCGAGGGCGGGGTCGATGCGAACGCCAAGACTCTGCGCCCATTCGAGCGCGCGGTCGATCTCCTCCTCTTCCCCCTCCAACTCCAGTATGACCCAGCCGACGTTTTCCTGCACATCGGCGCGGCGGATGTTGGTTACCACCTCGAAATCGCGCCCCATCAGGTAGACGACGGGCTGGCGAATCATGTGGTCCAGGAAGGTGAGCCGTACGCGACGCATGGTCTGCTCTCGCTTCAGCCCCATCGCTACGATACCCGCGCTGAAACCGCTTGCTCAAACGCGTCGACCGTCGGCGTGATATGCACGGGGTCGACGATGTCCGCTACCAATTCAGTCGTCTTCAGGCCGTTGCCGGTGACGTACGCCACGGTCGGCTCATCGCGGTCGATGCGCCCCGATTCGACGAGGCGCTTGAGGCCGGAGATGGTGACGCCGCCGGCCGCCTCCGTGAAGATGCCCTCCGTCCGTGCCAGCAACCTCGCGCCCTCAGCCACCTCGGTCTCGTCGACGATAACCGCCGAGCCGCCCGACGCCTCGATGGTCTTGAGTGCGTAGAAGCCGTCCGCCGGATTGCCAATGGCCAGCGACTTGGCGATGGAGTTTGGCTTGACCGGCTTGATGATGAGGCGGTTCTCCTGGTAGGCCTCCGCAATGGGCGCACACCCCGCCGCCTGGGCAAGGTGCATCTGCGTCGTCACCGGGCCGTCGATGAGGCCAGCGGCCGCGAACTCGTTCAGCCCCTTCCAGATCTTCGTGAACATGGCGCCTGAGGCTGCCGGTGCGACCACCTGCGCCGGGGCGCGCCAGCCCAGCTGCTCCGCCACCTCGTACCCCAGCGTCTTGGAGCCGTCGGCGTAGAACGGGCGGACGTTGATATTGACGAACGCCCACTGGTAGCGGTCGGCCAACTCCGAGCACAGGCGGTTGACATCGTCGTAGGAGCCGTCGACTGCGACGATGGTGGCGTTGTAGATGGCGGCGCCAAGCACCTTGCCCGCCTCCAGGTCGGAGGGGATGAAGACGTAGGCCTTCATGCCGGAGCGCGCCGCGTGGGCGGACACCGCTCCTGCGAGGTTGCCCGTCGATGCGCAGGCAATGGTGTCGAATCCGAACTCCAGCGCCTTGGCAGATGCAACGGCAACGACGCGGTCCTTGAAGGAGTAGGAGGGGTTGACGCTGTCGTTCTTGATGTACAGCTCCTTCAGCCCCAGCTCGTCGGCGAGGTTGCGCGCGCGGATGAGCGGGGTGAAGCCCGCGTTGATGTCGATGCGCGGGTCGTAGTCCGCCGGCAGGAAGTCGGCGTAGCGCCACATGCTGCGGGGTCCCGCCTCGATGCGCTCACGCGAAGCCACGGCATGAATCGCCTCGTAATCGTAGACGACCTCGAGCGGACCAAAGCAGAACTCGCAGACGTTGAGCGGCTCGATGGGGTAGTCCCGTGAGCACTCGCGGCAGCGTAGCGACAGGGTGTTGGGCACCACGCCCCTCCTTGCGCACCGCTCCCCATGGCGGCGAACGAGCCCCATTATACCGCCAAGGCGCGCGCGACGCTGTTCCGTCGCTACTCGCGCAGCAGACGCAGGCCGACGGAGGCCAGAAGCAGCGGTAGCGTCGAGTCGATAGCTACCCAGAGCAGTCCTTCCGATACGCTCGACTCCGAGAACATCGTCCCTATCCAATTCCACAGGACCGCCAGCAGCAGGGTGGCGGCAAGGTAAAGGATGATGTTCGTCTCCAGCCACTCGCGGCTAACGGAGCGGTCGGCATCCGCATCGACGCGCCGCTTCCATCCCCATGCCGCAAAGAGCGTGATAAGGAGACCCACCACCATCAACGGGTCGAGCACCGCCCATACGGTGAGCGCCGTTCCCTCCACCGTGGGGTCGTAGAGCTGCGTTGCGATGAGATGGACGGCCACCGCCGCGCCGATCAGCAACAGTACCGCACCCGCACCCGGCTTCAATGCAGTCATGGGACACCCCTGTTAGTCGGGCTGGCGAAACAGTAGCGGCAGCGGCGCTGGCCAGGCTAGCGGAGAGCGCTGCGCGTTTGCACCGACACGCTCTGCCGCTGCGGCCGAAATGCGGCGTAAGTGACGCTAATCCTTGATAGTGTTATACTCAACTAAGCTAACTGCTAAGGTGTAGGATGGCGGTCGACTACTACAGGGTGCTCGGGGTGGCGAGGGACGCCAGCGCCAAGGATATCAAAGCGGCGTACCGGCGCTTGGCGCGCAAGTACCACCCTGACCTCAACTCCGGTGATGCCGCTGCCGAGGCCAAGTTCAAGGAAATCAACGAGGCCCACGAAGTGCTCGGCGACCCCAAGACGCGGGCGCGCTACGACCGCCTCGGCGATCGATGGCGCGATCCGGAACCGCCGCCGTACGCAGGCCCGACGGGGCGCTATCGCTCGAGCGCAGGCCACGCCTCGCGCGGCGGGTTCGCCGACTTTTTCAGCAACCTGTTCGGCGGCGGCCAAGGCGGGTGGAGCGGTGGCGTTACGTTCGAAGAATCTCCCACGAGTGCGTCCTACCAAGTGGCCGTCACGCTGTCTTTGGAGCAGGCGTACTCGGGCACGGCGCGTACCGTCGAGGCGCCGCCGGACCCGCGCACGGGCGCAAGGGGCAGGCGGATCGAGGTACGCATTCCGCCCGGCGTCGAGAGCGGCGCGCGCATCCATGCCGGAGGCACCGGCGGCCTGCCCGATTTTTTCCTCAACGTGATCGTCGCGCCCCATTCGCGTTTCGAGCGCCAGGGCGACAACCTCGCCGTAACCGTCGACGTGCCGCTGACCGACGCGATGCTCGGCGCGGAGGTGGAGGTGCCGACGCTGCGGGGCCGTGCAGTCGCACTCAAGGTGCCGCCCGAGACGCAGAACGGCCGCACCTTCCGGCTCAAAGGGCAGGGGATGCCGCGCAAGTCAGGCGGCGCGCACGGCGACCTGCTCGCGACCGTCAAGGTCGCGCTGCCGTCGGGACTGTCTAACAATGAACGCGCCCTCTTCGAGCAGTTGCGGGATGCGCGCGCAGGCCGTACCGAGGCTGCGAGCCGGGGGCGTGCGGGATGAGGCAGCCACTCATAGAGGCCGTGACGCGGCGGGATGAAGCGCCTGTCTACGTCATCAGCGTCGCTGCACGCATCGTCGGCGTCCACGCGCAGACGCTGCGCTACTACGAGCGGGTAGGGCTCATTGAGCCGGCGCGCTCGCGCGGCAACATCCGCCTCTACTCGCAGGCCGACGTGCAGCGCGCCATGTGGATTCGATCGCTCATCGACGACCTGGGAATGAACCTCGCAGGCGTCGAGGTCATCATGCGCCTGCTGGCGCAGATTCGGAGCCTCGAGCGCGAGGTCGAGCAGTTGCGCGCCCGCGCAGGCACCTCACGCCGGACGCGGGCGTAGGGAGGAGGTATGGCTGTGCCATTCAAGCAAGACGACTTCACCGAGCAAGCGCAGCAGGCCATAGGCCGCTCCCACGATCTGCTGCGCACCATGCGCCACGCCGAATGGGACGTTGAGCACGTTGTCTTGGCCCTGCTTGACAACTCGGATGGTGTGCCAAACCAGGTGCTCCAGAGGTTGGAGATCGACGTGGAGCGCGTCAAGGACGACGTGATGCGTGCGCTCCACGCAACGCCCAAGCTGGCCTACGCCTCGTCCCAGATCAGCCCGACGCCCCGCATGGTGACGGTGCTCCACGCCGCGAAGGAGGAGGCGGAACGCCTGCACGACGATTACATCGGCGTCGAGCACCTGCTCATCGCCGCGGCGTCGGAGGAGGGGGGCGAGAGCGCAGCGATTCTCGCCAGGCACGGCGCGGACAAGGAGCGCATCTACCGTGCGCTCCAAGAGATTCGCGGTGGGCACCGCGTCACATCCCCGCAGGCCGAGAGCCGCTACCAGACGCTCGAACGCTTCACCATCGACCTCACCAGGCTGGCTGCCGAAGGCAGGCTCGACCCCGTGATTGGCCGCGCCGCAGAAATGCGGCGCGTTATGCAGACGCTCAGCCGCCGCACCAAGAACAACCCCGTCATAATCGGCGAAGCAGGGGTCGGCAAGACGGCCATCGTGGAGGGCCTTGCGCAGCGCATCGCCGCCGAGGATGTGCCTCAGACGCTCCGCGACAAGCGCGTCCTAGCCCTCGATATGGCGGGCCTTGTCGCAGGTTCCAAGTTCCGGGGCGAGTTCGAAGAACGGTTGCGCGCGCTCATCGACGAGGTCAAGCAGGCGCAACGCGAAGTCATCCTCTTCATCGATGAATTGCACACCGTCGTCGGCACGGGACGCGCGGAGGGCGGTATCGATGCGGCCAACATCATGAAGCCAGCCCTCGCGCGCGGCGAGATGCAGGTCGTCGGCGCGACCACCCCCGACGAGTACCGGCGCTACATCGAAAAGGACGCCGCGCTTGAGCGCCGCTTCCAGCCGGTTTGGCTCGAGGAGCCGTCCGTCGAGGACGCCATCGCGATACTGCGCGGACTGCGTCCGCGATTCGAGGCGCACCACCGCGTCTCGTTCGCCGATGACGCGCTCGTTGCCGCCGCGCGCCTGAGTGCGCGCTACATTGCCGACCGCCACCTGCCAGACAAGGCAGTCGACCTCATCGATGAGGCGGCGGCCAAACTCCGCTTGGACGTCGAAAGCCTGCCGCCGGAATTGCGCGAGCAGGAGCGCGAAATTCGCCGCCTCCAGGACGAGGAGGAGGCTGCGCAGCAGCGCAACGACTTCGAGGCGTCCGCGCGACGCAAGGCGGAGCGGTTGCGCCTTCAAGAGCAATTCGGCGCGGCGCGTAATGGTTTCCTAGGCGAGGACGTAACCGACCTCACCGTGGAGGCGGACGACATCGCAGCGCTGGTGGCGTCGTGGACGGGAATCCCCGCCTACCGGCTGCTCGAGCAAGAGGCGGAGCGGCTCGTCCACCTCGAAGAGCGGCTGCACGAGCGCGTCGTCGGCCAAGATGCCGCTGTGAGCGCCGTCGCTGACGCGATTCGCCGCTCGCGGGCCGGCCTGCAAGACTTCAGGCGGCCAATTGGCAGCTTCATGTTCCTCGGCCCCACTGGGGTGGGGAAGACGGAGCTGGCCAAGGCGCTTGCCGCCTTCCTATTCGACGATGAGGAGAACATGGTGCGCGTCGACATGTCCGAGTACGGTGAACGACACACCGTGTCGCGGCTGGTCGGCGCGCCGCCGGGCTATGTTGGTTACGACGAGGCGGGGCAGCTGACGGAGGCCGTACGCCGTCGCCCCTACCGTGTGCTCCTCTTCGACGAAATCGAGAAGGCGCACCCCGACGTCTTCAACATGCTGCTACAAGTCTTGGAGGACGGGCGGCTGACCGATGGGCACGGACGCACGGTCGACTTCCGCAACACCGTGATCATCATGACCTCCAACCTCGGCACGGCGGAGTACCAGCGCGCGAGCGTCGGCTTCCAAGCCGCGCAGGCGTCCGCCAGCGACGAGCAGCGCCGCCGCGACGCGATCCAGGACGCGCTCAAGCGCGCCTTCCGCCCCGAGTTTCTCAACCGAGTGGACGAGTTCATCATCTTCCACGCGCTGGAGAAGGAGCACCTCGCCCCTATCGTCGATCTCACGGTTGCGGAGGTCCAGCGGCGCTTGGGCGAGCGCAACGTCAAGCTCTCGCTCTCCGACGCGGCCAAGGAGTGGCTCATCAAGGAAGGGTACGACCCGCTCTACGGCGCACGTCCTCTGCGCCGCGTCGTGCAGCGCTACATTGAAAATGAGGTAGCGCGCCGCATCCTCGTAGGCGACGTGCAGGACGGCGATGCCGTCGAAGTCACCGTGGAGGACGATATGCTGGCCTTCACGCCTTCGAGAGAAGCAGCCGCGCTTTCCGCTCGGGTGGCAGGTTAGGGTAGGGGCGCAACAGCCAGTCCAGACAGGAGCCAAGGTATGCGGACTAAACCCCTCGGGGGCACGGGCGAGCAGGTAGCCGAAATCGGCCTCGGCACATGGAAGTACGGCGGCGACCCTGCCGTCGTGCATCGGGCGCTCGAGGTCGGCGCAAACCTCATCGATACCGCCGAGATGTACGACACGGAGAGGCAGGTTGGCGCGGCCATTGCAGGCAACCGCAGCGCCTACTTCGTCGCAACGAAGGTATCTCCCGACCACCTGCGCGCGAAGGAGGTGGTCAATGCCGCCGACCGCAGCCTTCGGCGCCTTGGCATAGACGTCATCGACCTCTACCAGGTCCACTGGCCAAATGAGCGCATCCCCATTGATGAGACGATGGATGGGATGGCGCGGCTGCTCCGCGACGGCAAGGTTCGATATGTCGGGGTCAGCAACTTCAGCGTGGAGGAGATGCGCGATGCGGACGAGGCGTTGCGCGACCTCTCCAGCGGCCACGGCGTCGTCGCCAACCAGGTCAGGTACTCGGTATTCGACCGCTCCATCGAAGACGACCTGCTGCCGTACTGCGAGGAGAATGGCGTGACCATCATCGGATACAGCCCGCTCGCCCAGGGCATGCTGGCGCAGGAGCTGGCGGACAACGCCGCCCTCAATGATGCGCTCGAGCGCATCGCAGGGGAACTGGGCAAGACGGTCGCGCAGGTGCTCCTCAACTGGGCGGTGCGCAGCCCTTGGGCCATCACCATTCCCGCCACCAACCGCCTGCGTCGCGTCGTCGAGAACGCCGAGGCGTCCGACTGGTCGCTGACGGACGCTCACCTCGCCGCAATCGACGCTGCGAGGGGATAGGGACCGCATTGCTTGCCCCCCTCGGATTCTTGCCCGGGCAAGAACGACGAAGAGGGACGCGAGGAGAGCGGAGAAATGCGGGGATGAAAGCGTGAAAGGCGCCTCAGATAGGCCTCTGTTGGCCCGCCTGCTAACTCGCAAGCAAGTCCTGGTCTTGCTCGGCGGCCTCATATTGTTGCTGGTTGTCACCAACTTCGGAATCGGCTGGTACTTCTCCAACGTGCTGCACGAAGAGGCGTTCGCGGTAAAGCAAGACGAGCCGGAGTACAACCTCACGGCCTCGGCTGCGGGCGAAGGTCTAATCCGGCTGGAGCAGGGGCCGGCGGGGGGTGAGTGGACGTTGCCCGGCAGTTGGGGGATTGTCTGGGACGGTGGCAATGGCATGGTTGGAGAGATCATGGTTGAAGCGGACGACCACCTCGTCAGGCGCTTCACGCTTGCAGCCGGGGCTCCGCCGCAAGCCGCACCTGCCGTGGTGTTGAGCGACGTGTACCCGGCGGACCCCAGTTCGTTCCTTGGCATCCCCTATGAGGAGGTTGAATACGAAGCGCCGCTGGGGAAACAGGATGCGTGGCAAATCGAGGGTACCGGCGGCACGTGGGCACTCTTCGTCCATGGCCAGCGCGATGGGCCGCACGAGGGGCTCCCCGTCCTTAGAGTGCTCAGCGAGCTTGGCTTACCATCGCTGCTGCTCACCTACCGGAACGACCCCGGGCAGCCGGTGGACCCGAGTGGCAGGTATCAGTACGGCCTGACCGAGTGGCATGACCTCCATGCTGCGGTGGAGTACGCGCTTTCCCAGCCGGGGGCTACCGACGTCGTGCTGCTCGGCAACAGCATGGGCGGCGCGATCATCACCAAGTTCCTCTACGAATCACCGCTAGCCGACAAGGTGAAGGGTATCGTGCTGGACTCGCCTGCCCTGGATTTCAGCGCGGCGGTGGATAAGGGAGCGCGCGAGCGCAATCTCCCCGGCTTCGTCACCGCAACGGCCAAGTGGATGGCTTCGCTCCGTTTTGGAGTGGACTGGGACGCCGTGAATCACCTCCGGGGTGCAGACCGACTCGACGTGCCGATCCTCCTCGTCCACTGCGCGCAAGATACGCGCGTCCCTATCGAGACGAGCGATGGGCTCGCCGAGCAACGTGCGGACCTTGTCAGCTACAGCGTGTATCACGAAGGCGGCCATGCCGACGCATGGTACGTTGACGCGGCGCGCTACGAGAGCGAATTGGAGGAGTTCCTCCTCAGCGTGACGAGGTAAGCGGCCCCTCTCGGCGGTGGTATCCTCTCGTCATGGGCCGTGAACGCGTCGGCGCCGTCATCGTAGCCGCAGGCGCCTCCACACGCATGGCGAGTGTCGACAAGACGCTTGCCCTCCTCGACGGCGCGCCGCTCATCGCCCGCACTGTCGAGGCTTTCGAGGCATGCTCTGCCGTCGATGAGGCGGTCGTCGTTGCTGCTGAGCACAACTTCACCGTCGTGGAGGGCCTGCGCTTGAGCCGTGGCTGGCGCAAGGTGTGCGCCGTCTGCCTAGGCGGCGCGAGGCGGCAGGACAGCGTGCGGTTGGGACTTGCGGCGCTCGGCGCGTGTGAGTGGGTGCTCGTCCACGATGGCGCTAGGCCGCTCGTCTCGCCCGGCCTCATCGAGCGCGGCATCGAGGCGGCGTCCGGGACGGGCGCGGCCATCGCCGCCGTGACGCCGAAGGACACCGTCAAGGAGCTGGCGGCAGACGGCGACGTGGGCCGAACGCTGGAGCGCGCGCAGCTCGTTGCCGTGCAGACGCCGCAGGTGTTCCGCCGCGGCCTGCTGGAGCGGGCCCATGCTGAAATAGCGGACGATGTCACTGACGACGCGGCGATGGTCGAACGCTTGGGCATGAGCGTCAGCGTCTACGAGGGCGACTACGCCAACATCAAGGTGACGACGCCCGACGACTTGGCGGTCGCGGAAGCGCTGCTTGCCGTGCGAGGAGCACCGGCGTGACGCGATTCGGTATCGGCTACGACGCGCACCCGCTCGCCGTCGGCCGCGGGCTCGTCCTCGCCGGCGTCCCCGTGCCCTTCGAGAAGGGCTTGGAGGGCCACAGCGACGGCGACGTGGCAACGCACGCGCTCATCGACGCGCTGCTCGGCGCAGCAGCGCTCGGCGACATCGGTACGCACTTCCCCGCGAACGCTCCAGGCGTTCCAGAGGGCGTCAGCAGCATCGAATTGCTGCGCCACGCGGTCGCAATGGTGCGCGACGCCGGATGGCAAGTGGGCAACCTCGATGCTACTATCGTCGCGCAGCGCCCCGCTCTTGCCCCGCACGTCGCCGCCATGCGCGCAGCGGTCGCGGAGGCGGTGGGCGCGCCGTTGGAGGCCGTCAGCATCAAGGCAACCACAGAGGACGGGATGGGTTTTACCGGCGCGGGCGCCGGCATTGCTGCCATAGCCGTCGCATCGCTCGAACCGATCGGATGAACGTCTACGACACCCTGAGCGGACGCAAGCGCGTATTCGAGCCGCTCGTCCCGGGCAAGGTACGCATGTACGTGTGCGGCATCACGCCGTACGCGCCCGCGCACGTAGGCCACGCCATGAGCGCCATCATCTTCGACATGGTGCGGCGCTACCTCGAGCACTCGTGCTACGCCGTCACGCACGTCCAGAACTTCACGGACGTCGACGACAAGCTCATCGCGCGCGCTGCGGAGGATCGCGTCGACGTGGAGGAGCTGGCGGAGCGCCACATTGCCGATTACATGGCCCAGCTGCGCGCGCTCAACGTACTGCCCGCACACGAGTACCCGCGCGCAACGCAGCAGATACCCAAGATGGTGGAGGTCATCGGCGGTCTCATCGACAGGGGCTATGCATACGAGACAGAGCACGACGTCTACTTCCGTGTCACGCGCGCGCCGCGCTACGGCAAGCTGAGCCACCGCTCGCTCGATACCATGCGCGCGAGTGCCCGGCTAGAGGCCAATGCCGACAAGGAGCACCCGATGGACTTCGCCTTATGGAAGGGGGCAAAGCCCGGAGAGCCCGCCTGGGCCAGCCCGTGGGGGCAGGGCCGGCCGGGCTGGCACATCGAGTGCTCCGCCATGGCGCTCGGCTTCCTCGGCGAGACCTTCGACATTCATGGCGGAGGGCACGATCTCGTCTTTCCCCACCACGAGAACGAGATTGCGCAGAGTGAGGCGTTCAACGACGGCGCCCCGCTCGCGCAGTTCTGGATGCACAACGGCATGATGCTCTTCGAGAGCGAGAAGATGTCGAAGTCGCTGGGCAATTTCGTCACCATCGCCGAGGCGCTCGAGCACCACTCGCCCGACGCGCTCCGGCACCTCGTCCTCTCCTCGCACTACCGTAGCCCCGCGACCTACTCCGGGGAACTGTTGGAGGCGTCGGAGCGCGCGATGGGGCGGCTGCGGCAGGCGCTTGCCGCAGAGTCGGGGCAGGGCGAGGCCATAGACGCAGCGTCGCACCAGGCACGCTTCATCGCGGCGATGGACGACGACTTCGGTACGCCGCAGGCGCTCGCCGCCCTATTCGACCTCGCCCGCGACATCAATCGGGGCGCGGACGAGGGCCGTTCCGTTGCCGATGCGCAAGGCGTATTGCGCGGCCTCGGCAGCTCCGTTCTCGGCCTGCAATTCGAGGAGCGTGAGGCGGAGGTGGAAGGGGAACTCAGCGCGCGTATCCAATCGCTCGTCGATCGTCGCGCCGAGCTGCGGGCTGCCAAGCGCTTCGCCGACGCTGACGCCGTCCGCGACGAACTCGCGCAAATGGGTGTCGAGTTGACGGACTCCCCTACCGGCACGACGTGGCGGATGGGGTGACCCTCCTCCCCACCCTCCGCGCTATCGTCGGGGAGGCGCACGTGCTGACGGACGAGGAGTCGCGGGAGCGTGCGTCGTTTGACGCGGTGGGGCGCAGCAGGCTTACGGAGCGCGGCCACGGTCTGCCGAGCCTACGCGTGGACGCCGTCGTGCGCCCGGGTACAACGGAAGAGGTGGCCGCCGTCGTGCGTACGGCGAGCGAGGCCGGCATCGCCGCCACGCCCTACGGCGGCGGAACGGGCGTCATGGGCGGCGTCGTTCCGGTGCAGGGCGGCCTATCACTCGACTTGCGGCGCATGGACCGCATCGTCGAGATGCGCGTCGCCGACCGTATCGCGTGGGCGCAGCCCGCTGTCGTGCTCGCCGACCTCGACGCTGCTGCCGCCGAGCACGGCCTGATGCTTGGCCATGACCCCTGGAGCATGCCCATAGCCACTGTCGGTGGCGCCATATCCACCGACAGCGTCGGCTACCGCGCGTCTCGTTACGGCTCGATGGGGGCGCAGGTTCGCGCAGTCGAGGCCGTGCTCGGCGACGGCACGGTCGTCAAGACGAAGCCGGTGCGGATGCAGAGCAGCGGCCCCCAACTGCCCGGCATGTTCGTCGGCGCCGAGGGGACGATGGGCATCATTACGCAGGCGGCGGTGCAGCTATTCGCTCAGCCGGAGGAGCGCGCCTTCGCCACCGTCGGCTTCGACTCGTTCGAGCGAGGCCACCCGCTGGTTTGTCGCCTGTTCGGCCTCGGCCTCGCCCCCGCGCTCATCGACCTGACGGAGGAGGAGCCGGGCGAACTCGCGCAAGGCTACCGTTGCTTGCTTTACCTGGGATTCGAAGGCTACCGCGAGGAAGTGCGGGCGCAGCGCGCGCGCGCGCTGGCGGAGGGGCTGGCCGCGGGTGGCGTCGACCTCGGCCCGCCCGCCACGGAGCGCTACTGGACGCAGCGCCACGCCTCTGGCTACCGCTGGCGCGCATCCGTCGCGCACCTCCGCCCGACGGAGCGATGGGCGCAGCGCGATTGGCGCGGAGCCGACTACCTGCACGTGTCACTGCCGCTCTCGCGCGTCGTCGAGTACAAGCGCCACGTCGAGGAGGTCGCCAGGGAACGGGAGCTCGAGGTCGCCGAGGCCGCCGTCTGGACGCATCCCGAGCTGTTCTCAGTGCTGCTCCGCGACCCCACCGTAGGCCGCAAGGGAAGCGCGTATGACGGTGCCAACCTGCGCGGCGCTGTCCATGAGCTGCTCGAAGCAGCGCTACGGATGGAGGGGGGCATCGAGTACTGCCACGGCATCGGCATCAAGCTCGACCCCTACATGCCGCAAGAGTGGGGAGATGCGCTGGTTCTCGCCCGCCGCCTCAAGCAAGCCGCCGATCCGACAGGCACGCTGAACCCGGGTAAGCTGGGGCTGTAAGAGCTACTCCCCCTGAACCCCGACGATCACTTCATCGCCGGCGCCAACGCCAAGGAGGCGCGAGGCGTTGTCATTGGCGGCGCCGATTTCGAGGTAGCCGTGGCTGCCGACAAGCGCCATATAGGGACGCCCGTCCTGGTATGACGACGCCAAGCCGCCAATGCGCTTGCCCGCTACTTCGATCACCAGCTTGACGTCGGGCATGAAGATGCTGCGTGCGTCGATGTTCGTTATCAGATTGCCGAAGCGGTCGACCTGCATGACGCAGCCGTAGGTGCGGGCGCCGCTGCGGCGTGGGTGCGGGATGGCCAGGGCAATGACGCTGTCGATGGCTGCGCCCATCGCGCTTGGCGATACGCCGGTGGTCAAGTAGCCCGCCACCGGCGCAAAGATGTCGCGCCCGTGGAATGTGCTGCTGACCGGAAGGTGCCAGTACTGGTGGTTCGTCAGGTGGTACGCCTTCCATCCTTCCGGCAGCCCCACCTTAGCCGACTCGAAGGGCGCGACGTCGGGCTGAGGACCGCCCCCGCGCATGTAGGTGAACGACAGTAGCCCATTGTCCGGCGCGACGAAGTAAGCATCCGGGCTCTCGACCAGTATCGGCTTGCGGCTCGTGCCCACGCCGGGGTCGACAACGAGGGCGTGGACGGTGCCCTTTGGGAAGTAGTGGTAGGCGGAATCGAAGATAAAGGCCCCAGCCCAGATGTCTTGCGGCGGAATTTCGTGCGTGAGGTCGACGACACGCGCCTGAGGATTGATGGCGTAGACAATGCCCTTCATCGTCCCCACGAACCCGTCCGACGTCCCGAAGTCTGTCGTGAGGGTGACGATGGGATTGGCCATTGCGCCCTCCGCCTAGCTGAACCGGGCGTTGACGACGGCCAGGACGACGAAGATCACAGCCAGCACGATGGTGAGCTGGAAGAGGGTGCGCTCGACGCCCCGGCGCGTGCGGTAGGTTGTGCCAGCCGCACCGAAAAGTCCGCCGCCTTGCCCCCGCACCTGCAGCAGCACGGTGATGATGAGCAGCGCCACCACCAGAATCACGGCGAAGTTGATGAAGGTACTCACGCTCTCCTAACCCCTTACGCCTCTATCCTACCGCACTCCCGCGCTGGGCTAGCTCTCCGGCCAGCATCTCGGCGGCGATGGAGGGGTTGGCCTTGCCGCGCGTGATGCGCATCACTTGGCCGACCAGGAACTTTTGCGCCGTCTCCTTTCCGCTCAGGAAATCATCGACCGCTTGCGGGTTCTCCTCGAGCGCCTGCGTGACGGCAGCGGCGAGTGCGTCGGCGTCACTGACCTGCGCCAGCCCCAACTCCTCGACGACGGCACGAGGCTCCTTGCCGGTCCGATACATCTCCTCGAGCGCCTGCTTTGCCTGCGCCGAGCCGAGCAGGCCCTCCTCGATGAGCGTCACCAGTCCGGCGACGTGCTCGGGCCGCACGGGCTGCTCGTCGATGCTGCGCCCATCCTCGTTCACGTATTGCGCCAACTCTGTCGTCGTCCAGTTCACGACCGCCTTGGCGGCCTTGGCCGATGCACGTTTGCCAAGCGATGCCATCGCATCGTCGAAGAAGCGTGACGTGGCGGGAGTGGCAGTAATGAGCCTGGTGTCGTAGGGCGAAAGCCCGTAGGCCTCGGCGTAGCGTGCGCGCTTCTGTGCCGGCAATTCCGGCAGCGACTCGGCGAGCTGCCCCACCCACGCGGGGTCGATTCGCAGTGGGGGCAAATCTGGCTCGGGGAAGTAGCGGTAGTCGTGCGCGTCCTCCTTCGAGCGCTGCGCGACCGTGACTCCGCGCTCCTCGGCCCATCCGCGCGTCTCCTGAACGATGCGCTCACCGCGCTCTGCCATTGCAGTCTGGCGCTCGATCTCGTACTCCAGCGCGCGGTGGACTGCGCGGAACGAGTTCATGTTCTTGACCTCCACCTTTGGGCCGAGCCAATCGGCGCCTCTGGGCCGGATAGAGATGTTGGCGTCGCAGCGGAACGCTCCCTCCTCCATCTGTGCCGTCGATACGCCGAGGTAGAGGAGCGTCGAGTGGAGCGCGAGCAGGTACTGGCGTGCTTCGTCCGCCGAGCGTATGTCCGGCTCGCTCACCATCTCCATCAGCGGTACGCCGGAACGGTTGACGTCGACCAAGCTGTATGCATCGCCGGTCGCGGCGTCGGTGTGGTGGCTCAGCTTGGCGACGTCCTCTTCGAGGTGGACGCGATGGACGCCGACGCGCCGCACGCCATTCTCAGTCTCGACGTCAAGGTGGCCGCCGGTGCAAAGCGGCATGTCGTACTGCGAGATCTGGTAGCCCTTCATGAGGTCGGGGTAGGCGTAGTTCTTGCGGTCGAACTTGGTGTCGGCGGCGATATCGGAGCCGAGCGCGAGGCCTGTCATGATGACGGCGCGCACCGCCTCGCGGTTGATGACGGGCAGCGTCCCCGGCAGGCCGAGGCAGACGGGGCAGACGCGGGTGTTCGGCGCGGCCTGCTGGTAGTCGGCGGGACAGGGGCAGAACATCTTGCTGTGCGTCAGCAGCTGCGCATGCACCTCCAGCCCGATGACTGCTTCATACTCGCCCATCTCATCGAAATTATACGCGCCGGATGCGGGGGGAGGTTAGCCGCGGGGCCTACGCCGCCGGTACACGTTCAAGGTGATGACCAGCCCCACGACGATGGCCGCCTGCAGCGCGAACGCCGGCAGTGTGCCAAGCGTGTCGGCCGCCGCAAAGTACACGGCCATCAGTAGGGCGAATAGCCCGACGAAAATCAGCCCAGGCCGCATGCCCGCAAGGCTAGCATAGGTGCGTTCGCCGCTTGACTGCACGCCTTCGGCTTCGCTATCCTGTCTATGTGTGCGGCCTGTGAGGCCGTGCTTTTGTTGTCGGAAGCCTCAGGGGGCGCTTCAGCCCGAGTGGCGCAACGGCAGCGCAGCCGATTTGTAATCGGCAGGTTGTGGGTTCGAATCCCGCCTCGGGCTCCGGCAGCGTCCGGCGCTAGGAGGCGGAGCGGACGCGTTGGCGCTGTCGGCGCGGCATGCTACACTTCCGAGTTGGTTAGAGCGGAGGGATGGCGGAGTGGACAATCGCATCAGACTGTAAATCTGACGCCTCCGGGCTTCGTAGGTTCGAATCCTACTCCCTCCACCAGCCTGCGAGCCTAAGCAGAAGGTGGCAGAGGAGCGGCAGCGAGCCCACATAGCTCAGACGGTAGAGCACGTTCTTGGTAAGAACGAGGTCATCGGTTCAAGTCCGATTGTGGGCTCCATCCATGACCGCTAGAGAAGCAGGAAGGGACACGGCGGCTCGTACCAAGACACCACAGCGGGCCCGTTTCGGAGAGAAGGAGCAATGGCCAAGGCGAAGTTCGAACGCACCAAGCCGCACGTCAATGTCGGCACCATCGGTCACGTCGACCACGGCAAGACGACGCTGACCGCCGCCATCACCAAGGTGGCTGGCCTCTCGTTGGGCACCAACTACTTCCGCGCCTTCGATTCCATCGACAGCGCGCCGGAGGAGCGCGCGCGCGGCGTGACGATCGCCATCGCGCACGTCGAGTACGAGACGGCCAACCGCCACTACGCGCACGTCGACTGTCCCGGCCATGCCGACTACATCAAGAACATGATTACCGGCGCAGCGCAGATGGACGGCGCAATCCTCGTCGTCAGCGCCCCCGACGGTCCCATGCCGCAGACGCGCGAACACATCCTCCTTGCGCGTCAGGTCGAAGTCCCCCGCATCGTCGTCGCCCTCAACAAGGTCGACATGATGGACGACCCCGAACTGCTCGACCTCGTCGAACTGGAGGTGCGCGACCTGCTCAACCAGTACGACTTCCCGGGCGACGACACTCCCGTTGTCCGCTTGAGCGCGCTCCAGGCATTGGAGTCGAGTTCCACCGATCAGGGTGCGCCAGAGTACGAGGGCATCCGCGAGTTGCTAACCGCAGTGGACGAGTACATTCCCATTCCCGATCGCCCGCGCGACCTGCCGTTCCTCATGCCCATCGAGGACGTCTTCTCCATCAAGGGCCGTGGCACCGTCGTCACCGGACGCATCGAGCGCGGCGTCGTCCACCCGGGTGACGAAGTAGAGATCGTCGGGTTCGGTGCGGACAAGAAGACGACCGTCACCGGCGTGGAGATGTTCCACAAGCTGCTGGATGAGGGCGAGCCCGGCGACGCAGTCGGTACGCTGCTCCGCGGCGTCGAGCGCGACGATGTGGAGCGGGGGCAGGTGCTCGCGGCGCCGCGCTCCATCAAGTCGCTCCACGAGGCCGACGCAGAGGTGTACGTTCTGTCCAAGAACGAGGGCGGGCGCCACACGCCATTCTTCAGTGGCTACAAGCCCCAGTTCTATGTTCGCACCATGGATGTCACCGGCGAAATCGAGCTGCCCGATGGCACCGAGATGATTATGCCGGGCGACAACACCAGGATGCGCATCAAGCTCATTACGCCGGTAGCGATGGAAGAGGGTCTGCGCTTCGCGATTCGCGAGGGCGGACGCACCGTCGGAGCCGGTGTAGTCACCAAGGTTTACTAAGGGGCAAGTGTGGCCAAGAAGCGCGGCGATGTCCGCCAGCTCATCAACCTCGCCTGCACCGACTGCCGCGAGCGGACGTACTGGACGCAAAAGAACCGGCGGAACGACCAGAATCGGCTTGAGTTGAACAAGTTCTGCCCGCGATGCCGCAGCCACAAACCACACCGGGAGGTGCGATAGGCATGGCGTCGCGCGGCGGCAGCAACCAGGTGCGCGCATTCCTGCAGGACAGCGGTTCCCGCAGGCAAGGGCGGGGTCTATTCGCCCTTGTGGGGGAGGTCTGGGGCGAACTAACCAAGGTCAACTGGCCGTCGCGCGAGGACACGACCCGCCTGAGCATTCTCGTCATCGTCGTCGCCATCGTCGCCGGCATTTTCCTCGGCCTTTGGGACTTCGGCTTCACGCAACTCGTCGACCGGGTTCTGATCTAGGAGGCGCGGCATGACCAATCAGGCAACTGCGCCTTCCACGGCGAACTGGTACATCATCCACACCTACTCCGGGCAGGAGGAACGGGTCAAGAAGAACCTTGAATTGCGTATCGAGTCGATGGATGCCAAGGACAAGGTCTTTCAGGTCGTCATCCCGACGGAGAAGGAGATCGAGATCAAGGACGGGAAGCGCAAGCCTGTTCAGCGCAAGGTCTTCCCGGGCTACATCCTCGTCCAGATGGTGATGGACGAGCGCAGCTGGGAGGTCGTGCGTGAAACACCCGGCGTGACGGGCTTCGTCTCAGCGGAGGATGAGAACGACCGACGCCAGCGCCCGGTGCCGCTGGCCGAGAAGGAGGTCGAGGCCATCATGGCGCGTATGGAGGACGAATCGCCTCGCATCCGCGTTGGCTTGCAGGAGGGCCAGATGGTGCGCATCACCTCCGGCGCGTTCTCCGATTTCATGGGTTCCGTCGAGTCGGTTGACCAGGACAAGGGGAAGGTGCGCGTCCTCGTCTCCTTCTTCGGGCGCGAGACACCTGTAGAGCTTGACTTCCTCCAGGTCGAGAAGGTCTAGCGGGGCAGGCCCATGGCAAAGAAGGTACGCACGATTCTGAGACTGCAGCTCCCCGCCGGGGCCGCGACGCCGGCGCCGCCCGTCGGGCCTGCGCTTGGTCAGCACGGCATCAACATCATGGGCTTCGTGAAGGAGTACAACGCGCGCACGGCCAACCAGGCCGGCACCATCATTCCCGCGGAGATAACTGTCTTCGAGGACACCTCCTTCACCTTCGTCACCAAGACGCCTCCGGCCTCGGAGTTGATTCGCAAGGCGCTCGGCGTGGAGAAGGGCAGCCAGCGCGCATACCATGAGAGGATTGGCGCGCTCAGCCGCTCGCAGCTGCGCGAGATTGCCGAGGCCAAGCAGAAGGACCTCAGCGCCGCGTCGGTGGAGGCGGCGATGAAAATCATCGAGGGCACCGCGCGCAGTATGGGCGTAGCGGTGGACGAGGACTAGCGCAATGGCCGGAATGCGTAGCAAGGCTTACCGGGAGAAGGCCGCGAGAGTCGACCGCGAAGTCTCCTACTCGCCGCCGGAGGCGGTGGCGTTGGCGCAGGGCGCGGCGCGCACCACGTTCGACGAGACGGTCGAGTTGCACCTGCGAACGAACGCCGACCCGCGCCACGCCGACCAGCAACTGCGCGGTGTAGCCATCCTTCCTCACGGCGTGGGCAAGGAGGTGCGCGTGGCGGTCTTTGCACCCGCCGACGCGCAGCGTGCCGCCCAGGATGCCGGCGCGGACATCGTCGGTGACGACGACCTCGTTGCGCGTGTGGAAGGCGGGTTTACCGAGTTCGACGTCGCCATCGCGACGCCAGACATGATGGGAAAGATAGGCAAGCTCGGACGCATACTCGGCCGGCGCGGCCTGATGCCCAACCCGCGCACCGGCACCGTCGTGCAGCCGCAGGACGTGGCCTCCGCCGTCGGTGAGGCAAAGAAGGGGCGCGTTGAACTGCGAATGGACCGCTCCGCCATCATTCACTCGCCCATTGGCAAGGCGAGCTTTGCGCCGGAGCAGTTGCTCGCCAATATGACGGCGGTGATCGACACGATCAATCAGCTGCGTCCAAGCGCCGTCAAGGGCCAGTTCGTCAAGACCGCCTACCTGACCACCACCATGGGCCCCGGCGTCCCTCTAGACGTCGGTGCAACGATGTCACTCAGGGCGGACTAGCCTCCGCCAACGCCTGCTGCGTTGACGCAGGGGGCGTGTCCGACGACAATAGGTGTTGCAAAGGAGCCGCCTAGCGCGCAGCACTGGACAGCATAAGGAAACGCCACCGAAGACAGCGGGTCCCCGATAGCCGGGGTTAAGCCTCAAGAGGGCCCGCCGAGGGAGCGTCAAGAAGGCCGTAAAGGCCCGACGGACTATTGCCCGCGTCTTCACCGCGGGCCTTCCTTTTGCCCCTCGTGCGACAGCATTCGGGAACGAGGAGCGATGCCAACTGAGACGAAATTGCAGGTAGTTGACGAGTTGGCGGAGACGTTCGGCAAGGCGTCCGCAGCCGTGGCGGCCGACTTCTCCGGGCTGTCTGTCAACCAGATGACCGACTTGCGCCGACGGTTGCGCGATACAGGGGGCGAGTTCCGCGTCGTTAAGAACAGGCTTGCGCTGCTCGCCGCCGAGCGCATCGGATCCGACACCTACCCCCAACTCCTTGAGGGCGTCACCGGCATTGCCTTCGGCTACGGCGACCCCGTGCCGCTCGCCAAGGTGCTCGACGAGTACGTCAAGCAGACGCGTGCGCCGCTCCGTGTGCGCAACGCCATCATCGATGGACGCATCTACACGGCGACGCAGGTGGGCGCGCTTGCAAGCGTGCCTCCGCGCGAGGAGCTCCTCGCGCGGCTGATGGGACAGATGAACGCGCCGGCGTCAGCGCTGGTGGGCGTCTTGCAGGGCACGATTCGGCAGTTTGCCACCGTGCTGCAACGCCGTGCCGAGCAGATTGGTGCTGCAGGGTAAGGCCGCATACGGCCCTAGCTAGAGATCAGGAGGAAATCCATGGCAATGAATAAGGAAGAGATGGTCGAGGCCATCAAGGGCATGTCGGTGCTGGAGTTGAGCGAACTCGTCAAGGCGCTGGAGGAGGAGCTGGGCGTCAGCGCCGCCGCCCCCGTCGCCGTTGCCGCGCCTGGCGCTGTCGCCACCGCTGACGCGGGCTCCGAGGAGGAGGAGAGCGACGAGCGCACCGTGGTGCTCCAAGAGGCTGGCGCGAGCAAGCTCAACGTCATTAAGGCTGTCCGCGAAGTCACCACCCTCGGCCTGCGCGAGGCCAAGGATCTGGTTGAGTCGGCCCCCGTCAACGTTAAGGAGGCCATTGGCAAGGAGGAGGCTGAGGCCATCAAGAAGAAGCTGGAGGAGGCCGGCGCAACCGTCGCGTTTGCGTAGCCCGCGAACCAACGCCTCTTCCGGCGTTCGACGGGCGGTGGTAGCCTTCCCAAGGGTCCAAGGCGGATTCGGAGAGCAGAGATGCCGGAATTAGTCCTGCCGGCCGCCAAGCAGTGTGCGTTCGACTACGTCGAGCGGAACGTAGACGCCATCGCCCAACTCGGCGACAACATCTACTACTACGGCGAGTTGGGGATGCAGGAGTACCGGTCGGCTGGCCTGATGGCCGACATTCTGGAGCGGCATGGCTTCCAGGTCGCGCGAGGCATCTCTGGCATGCCAACGGCCTTCTTGGCCACGTTCGGTTCGGGTAAGCCCGTCATCGCTGTCCACACCGAGTACGACGCCAACCCAGACAACTCCCAGGTGCCTGGTGTGGCGGACCATTGGCCTATCGTCGAAGGGGCGCCAGGCCATTGCGAGGGTCACAACGTCAATGCGGCGGTCATGGTCGCCACTGGCCTGGCGGTCAAGCGGGCGATGGAGGAGCATCGTTTGCCTGGGACGCTCAAGCTGTTCGGGTCGCCGGGCGAGGAGCAGATCATCAGCAGGCCCTACTTCGTACGCGACGGCTTGTTCGATGACGTAGACCTCGCCTTCCACGACCACATCCACCGCGAGTTCAAGGCCGAGTATGGCCTGATGCAGTACTCGGTCATCTCCGTCGAGTTCACCTTTCGCGGTGAAACGGCCCACGGCGCCTACCCCTGGCGCGGCAGGGACGCACTCGACGCCGTCATGATGATGGATGCGGCAATGGCCCAGTTCCGAGGCCATATGGAGCCCACCATGCGAGCGGGGCGTGTTGTCACCGACGGCGGCAACCAGCCCAACGTCATCCCGGCACGAGCGAGCATCTGGTGGTACTTGCGCGGCGCCACGGCCCAGCAGTCGCGCAAGATGCTGGACCGGGCCCGCGAGTGCGCCCAAGCTGCTGCCATGGCGACCAACACCGAAGTGGAGGAGCACCTCCTCGCCGCATCGTGGCCCGTGCGTGGCAACCGGACGATGGCCGAGGTGACGCAGCGGAACGTCGAGTTGGTCGGTGTGCCAGAGTGGAGCGACCAGGAGGAGGCGCTGGCCCGCGAGCTACAGCGGAAGGCGGGAGTCGAGGTCGAGGGCCTCAAGAGAGACACCATTCCCCTGGACGGCCCAACCACCCAGAACCCGTCGGGGAACGACTGCGGCGACATCTCATGGGTGGTCCCGATGGTGCGCATCTCCTTCCCATCGAACGTACCGAACATTGGCTACCACCACTGGGCTGCAGGGGTGGCGCTGGCCACGTCGATCGCGCACAAGGGAGCGGTGGCCGGCGCCAAGGCGCTCGCTGGGTCGGTGTTGGACTTCCTACAGGACGGGTCGTTAGTGGAGGAGGCCAAGCGCACCTTTCAAGATGAGATCGGCGACGTCGCCTACGAGCCGCTGATCCCGCTCCACCAAGACCCGCCCATCGAGCGCAACCGGGACGCCATGGCCTATTGGCGCCCGCTGCAGGAGAAGCACTACCTCGACCACAAGCCTACCTTCGCGTAGAGGACGCCTTCCGCAGTCCATGAGGCGGCCTCCACCGTTAGGTGGGCGTACATACATGGCACGGGGTCCTCTCCAGGCCATTGCTCTATACTTCTGACCTCGCGAGAGGAGGCCGCTATGCCGTACGACATGGGCACTGTTCAGGGCGATCCCGTCGACTGGTTCAGGCGGGCGCTTGCCTGGGGCTCACGCGCCGTCGCCGGCGTGCAGGCAGGCCAGTGGAGCGACCCGACGCCGTGCACCGAATGGGACGTGCGCCGGCTCGTCAACCATATGGTTGGCAACAACATCTGGTACGCCGGAACCATGCGCGGCGTTGACACGAACGACGGCCCCGACCAACAGGACCTGCTTGGCGACGACCCTGTTGGCGCGTACCAGCGGTCGATGGCCGATGCCCAGGCGGCGATGGATACCCCCGGCTGCATGGAGCGCGTGCTCCCCTTCTGGGGCGGCGTCACCGGCCAGCTGTTCACCGCTGAGCACTTCATCGATTGCTATATCCACGCGTGGGACCTTGCGAAGGCGACGGGTCAGGACACCGCGATGGAGCATGATTTGATGGAGGCGGCGTACGCCATCCTCGAGCCCGAGAACGGTCAGCCGCCTGTCGACACCGTGTGGGACTTCGCCGACGTTGCTGAGGATCCCGCTGCCGACCTTCAGGCGCGCTTGCTGGCGAGAGCGGGGCGCACAGGCTAGCAGCCCAATGCCGTGACAGACGGTTGGTGACAACTCCGTTCCCCGCCCCCGAACATCGTGGCGATGGTTGAAGCAGGCCCCGTTGACGACGCGCTGACGCCATTGATGGCGCATCTTGACCAGAAGGACTTTCGCGTCGTCTCGCTCGACTCTAAGAACGGCATCCTGGCCAACCGCGCCATCGACAAGGGCGTCGCGGACGCCACGCGCGAATTGACGGCGGCGGGGCGCGCCCTCGATATTGAGGTCCAGGACCACGTCGTCGCACACGACGGCTACACTAGCGACAGAGAACGCGGCCTGGCTTCGACGACCTGCGGCGCGAGGTCTCTTCCATCAGCAAGCGTTACCAAATTGGAGGTTGAGGAATGCCCGAAGTAACCGACCACGCCCCTGGCATGTTCTGGTGGGCGGACGTGATGACGACGGATGCGGCGGGGGCCAAGCGCTTCTACCAGGATCTCTTCGGCTGGCACGCGACGGACAACCCCATCGGCAACGGCATGAGCTACACGATGTTTGACAAGGACGGCAAGAACGTCTGCGCGCTCGCGCAGATGTCGCAGCAGATGCAGCAGCAGGTGCCACACCCCTTCTGGCAGTGCTACGTTACGGTCCCGGATGTTGATGCAGCTGCCGCGAATGCCGTCGAGCTGGGTGGGACGATCGCAATGCCGCCGATGGACGTTTTCGACGCTGGCCGCATGGCCTCAGTCATCGATCCTACAGGCGCCGCGATCAACCTCTGGCAGAAGGGGACGCACGGCGGTGCGGACATCATTGGCGAGCCCTGCGCATTGGCCTGGGCAGAGCTCTACACGCCCGACCGGGAGAAGGCCGGCCGGTTCTACACCGAGCTGCTTGACTGGACGATCGAGGAGTCGTCGCCAGGCGAGGGCGGTGCCTATCACGTGTTCGTCAGCAACGGCGCCAACGCGGCGGGCATGGCGCCGGTACGGCCGGAAGAGGTAGGTATCCCCCCCAACTGGTCGCCCTACTTCGCCGTCGCCGACTGTGATGAGACCGTGGCCAAGGCGGAGTCGCTCGGCGGCAAGCTCGACTTCCCGCCGATGGAAATTCCCGAAATCGGCCGCTTCACCTTCCTGCAGGACCCGCAGGGCGCGCACTTCGCCATCATTCAATTTGCGCCTTCATCCTAACTGGCGCAGCCGGCCATCTGGGGAGCGGACGTTGGCGGCGACGGCCTCTTTGGCGTAGGCTGCGCCAAACCCGAGGAGGCGCTGTCATGCAAGCGAAGGACGGAGCGCGTGCTGCATTGGAGCGTGTGCGGGAGCGGCTTATCGGCGTGAGCCATGCCCTCCACGTGCACCCCGAGATCGCCTACGAGGAAGAGCGGTCAGCTGACGTGCTGAGCGAAGCGTTCAGCGCCGCGGGATTCGGGGTCGAGCGCGGGGTTGCGGGCTTGCCGACAGCGTTTATGGCGACGCGTGGCTCAGGGCCCCTCAAGATAGGCATCTGCGTCGAGTACGACGCGCTGCCGGGCATTGGCCACGCTTGCGGGCACAACGTCATCGCAGCATCGTCGCTTGGCGCCGCAGTCGCGCTCGCCGAGGTGGCAGACGACATCGGCGTCACCGTCATTGCCCTCGGCACTCCGGCAGAGGAATACATCAAATCCGGCGGCAAGATAGCGATGCTGGATGCTGGCGCATTCGACGGCCTGCACGCCGCCATGATGGCGCATCCCATGCCGGAAGACATGGCAGCGGTGCCGATTATCGCGGGCATGGGGTTTGAGGTGCGCTACCACGGCAAGTCTGCGCATGCCGCTGCCGCGCCCGACCAAGGCATCAATGCAGCCGATGCCATGGCGCTCGCGCAAACAGCCATCGGCCTGCTGCGCCCAACGCTCCGCACGACAGACCGCATCCACGGTATCGTCACCAAGGGCGGCGACGCCTTCAACATCATCCCCGAGCTGGTGACGGCCGACTTCGGCGCACGCGCACGAACGCTCGACGACCTGGCGGATGTCTATGCCAAAGTAGTGCGGTGCTTCGAGGCGGGCGCGCACGCCATAGGCGCAAGGCTGGAGATAGACGGCGGCAACAAGCCGTTTGCGCACATGGAGCACGACATGGAGTTGGCCGCCCTATTTCAGCGCAACGTGGAAGAGGGGACAGGGCGCACGTTCATCTCCCAAGAGCAGGCGTGGCAGCGTCCGGTCTCCAGCGATATGGGCAATGTATCGCTGGCCCTGCCCTCCATTCACCCCTCCATCGGCATTGACACGAAGGGAGCGGTGAACCACCAGCCGGAGTTCACGGCAGCGTGTGCGACGGAGTCGGCGGACCGCGCCGTGTTTGATGCGGCGCTGGGGCTGGCGTGGACGGCGATCGATGCGGCGCAAACGCCTACTTTGCGCGAGCGGCTCATGGCCGCAGCATCCGCTTGACGCGCTAGAGCGCAATGATACCCTAGCCAGCGGCATACCAAACCTTGCCGAGGAGGCTATTCGTGGCAAAGCACGAGCTACCACCCCTGCCGTACGCGATCGATGCGCTGTCTCCCCATATCTCCCAGGAGACGCTGGAGTTTCACCACGGCAAGCATCACCAGGCCTACGTCAACAACCTCAACAACCTGGTCGAGGGCACCGAGTTTGCCGACTCATCGCTCGAGGAGATCATCGAGAAGGCGGGGGCCGGTCCCATCTTCAACAACGCGGCGCAGGTCTGGAACCACACCTGCTACTGGAACAGCATGGCCCCCAACGCGGGTGGCGAGCCAACCGGCACCCTTGCCGACGCCATCAACGCCGCGTTCGGCTCGTTCGAGGAGTTCAAGAAGCAGTTCACCGCCAGGGCGGTGGGCAACTTCGGCTCGGGCTGGACGTGGCTCGTCCAGAACGACGACGGCTCCGTGGCTATCGAGAACACCAGCAACGCTGGCAACCCCATGACCAACGGCCAAAAGCCGCTGCTCACGTGCGACGTGTGGGAGCATGCCTACTACATCGATTACCGTAACCAGCGGCCCATGTACGTCGAGGCGTGGTGGAACCTCGTCAACTGGGATTTCGCCGCGGGCAATCTGGGGTAGGGCAGAGCCACCAGGTCTCCGCCAATGCGTTCACCCGGGCGAGGCGTGCTACTGCGCTATCCTCGCGATGTCCTCCTTTGTGTGCGCCAGGGACAGGAACGCCGCTTCGTACTGCGATGGCGGCAGGTAGACGCCGCGCTCGAGCATGGCGTGGAAGAAGCGTGCGTAGGCGGACGTGTCCGACGCGGACGCCGTGCGCCAGTCGCGCACGGGCCCTTCCGTGAAGTAAGGGGTTAGCATCGAGGTGACCCGCTGCACGATGGCGGGGGCGCCTGTGGCGACTGCGGCGGCGCGCAGCCTCTCTTCCAGCGCCGCCCCGCGCGACTCCAACTGCTCATATACCCCCGGCTTGGCCAGTTGGCGCATCGTCGCGATGCCTGCGGCGACGGCGACGGGGTTGCCGGAGAGCGTACCGGCCTGGTACGCCGGCCCAAGAGGCGAAACCATGCGCATGACATCGGCGCGCCCTCCGTACGCCCCGATAGGCAGCCCGCCGCCGATGATCTTGCCCAGGCACGTCAGGTCGGGCCGCACGCCGTAGCGCTCCTGCGCTCCGCCGTAGGCGACGCGCAAGCCGGTGATGACCTCGTCGAATATCAGCAGCGCGCCATCGCGGTTGGCGAGGCGGCGCAAGCCCTGCAGGAAGCCGTCCGCAGGCGGAACGACGCCCATGTTCGCCGCCACCGGCTCGACGATAATGGCCGCCACACGGTTGGCGTGCGCATCCAGCAGCGCGTTCGCCCCCGCGAGATCGTTGTGCTCGGCGACGAGCGTCTCGGCGGCGTAGGCTAGGGGGACGCCGGCGCTCGTCGGTACGCCGTGTGTAGCGGCGCCCGAGCCGGCTGCCACGAGCATGCCGTCGGCGTGGCCGTGGTAGCAGCCGCTGAACTTGAGCACCTTGTCGCGCCCGGTATAGGCGCGAGCTGCGCGGATGGCGCTCATCGTTGCTTCCGTCCCACTGTTCACCAGGCGCACCATCTCAATCGACGGCATCGCCGCCTTGAGCATCTCGGCGAGTTCCACCTCGGCTTCGAGCGGCGCGCCGAACGATGTGCCGCGGCCAAGGGCGCGCTGTATCGCCTCAATGACGTAGGGATGTGCATGGCCTAGGAGTAGCGCCCCCCATGAGTTGACGAAATCGATGTACTCGTTGCCATCGGCGTCCCATATGCGTGCGCCGTCGCCGCACGCAATGAATCGCGGCACGCCGCCGACCGCCCCAAAGGAACGAACGGGCGAGTTCACGCCGCCGGGCATCGCCCTTTGAGCGCGCGCGTACAGCGACTCGGAGCGGCCGGTCTCCACCTGATCAGCCCAGCGCGAGTTGTACCTGCAGCGCCACGGGGTCGGTCAGGGTGGAGCGGTACCTTGAGTAGTCGGTGATGAGCGCCCAGCGGTTGCGGTAGACCGCCAGCCGCTCGCGCAGCGGCTCGTCGCTCGGCGCGTCCAGTTGCAGCACATCCGCATCGGCAAAGCGCTCGAAGGCGCCCGATGGCACGACCCATGCCTCTGGGCTTTCCCCGGAGCCAAGCACCCCGATGACGAATAGGTTGGGGCGCTGGCGGCGCACGTCGGCGCGGAAAGAGCTGGGCGAGACAGCTTCGGCGACGAGAAGTTCGGCGTATTCGCCTGCTCCGACGCGCACCGCCAAATCGATGCCGCCCCTGCGCAGCGGCGCGAATAGCTGCGTGTCCCCGCCGCTCAGTGACTCGATGACATACTCGCGTGCGGTATCGCGGTCCATTCCGGCTAGGCCCCCGCCTTCAGGGCGCGCGCCGCGTCCTTGGCAAAGTAGGTGATGATCACGTCTGCCCCTGCGCGTTTGATGGAGGTCAGCATCTCCAGCATCGCCGGCGCCTCATCGAGCCAGCCGTTGGCTGCTGCCGCCTTGAGCATCGCGTATTCTCCCGACACGTTGTAGGCGGCAAGGGGGTGGTCGAATCGCGCACGCGCCTCGGCCAGCACGTCGAGATAGGCGAGGGCGGGCTTGACCATCAGGATGTCGGCGCCCTCCGCCGCGTCCTGTTCCAACTCGCGCATCGCCTCGCGTCGGTTTGCGCCGTCCATCTGGTAGCCGCGCCGGTCGCCGGAGCGGGGTGCGGAGTCGGCGGCGGCGCGGAACGGTCCGTAGAAGGCCGAGGCCGCTTTCGATGCGTACGCCATCGTTGCCGTGTGGCCGAGGTCGGCATGGTCAAGCGCAGTGCGAATGGCCGCGATCTGGCCGTCCATCATCGGCGACGGCGCGACAACGTCAGCGCCCGCTACCGCGTGTGATACGGCGATGCGCCCGAGCAACGGCAACGTCGCGTCGTTGTCCACGCCATCGTCGCTGAGGATGCCACAGTGGCCGTGCTCCGTGTAGGCGCACAGGCATACGTCCGTCATGACGACGAGGTCGGGCGCGGCCACCTTGAGCGCAGCGACTGCCTCTTGCACCACGCCACCTGGGTCGTACGCCTCGGTGCCCAGTTCATCCTTGCGCTCAGGCACGCCGAACAGCAGCAGCCCGCCGATGCCGAGCGCTTGCGCCTCCACCGCCTCTTCAAGCAGGTGGTCGAGCGAGAGCTGGAACTGGCCGGGCATGGGCTCGATAGGCAGCCGCGCGTCGCGGCCTGGCGTCACGAAGAGCGGGTAAACCAGGTCAGCGGGGGCAAGCGTCGTCTCGCGCACCAGTCGCCGCAGTGGGTCAGAGCGGCGCATGCGCCGCAGGCGCGCAGCGGGAAAGCGCGCAGCCTCTGCGCTTGAGCTAGCCCAATGCTCCCGCAAACCACTCACTCGACTGTCTCCTTACCTTGCTGCGCCGCGCACACCAGCGCGTCAACGAGCCCTTCCACCGTGTGCTCTTCCGCCTCGATATCGACGCGAATGCCGCATTCGCGCGCTGCCGCGGTCGTCGCTGGGCCGATGGTGGCGATTGTCACGGCGTGCAACAGTCGCCCGTCGTCTCGCAGCAGACCAGCGAGGTTGCGCACCGTCGACGACGAGGTGAAGGTCGCGATGCTAATCGTACCAGAGGCTAGAGCGGCCTTGGCCCGTTCCGCCGCGTCGGGCGGGGCAACGGTCCGGTAGGCGGGCACATCGTCGACCATCGCGCCCTGTGCGCGCAGGCCGTCGGCCAACTCCTTGGGTGCGATGTCCGCCTGTGCCAGCAGCATCTCCTTGCCCGCCAGGCGGAGTCGCGAAAAGCTCTCGGCGACCCGCTCGGTGGTGTAGATGTCAGGGATGAAATCTGCGAGGACGCCATAGCGGCGGAGCGCCGACGCCGTGGCTGGGCCGATGGCGGCCACCTTGGCACCACCGAACGCGCGCGCGTCGCGGCCCGCCGCTGCAAGGCGGTCGAACAGCGCCTCGGCGCCGTTTGCGCTCGTGAGCACAACCCAATCATAGGAGTGCAGCCGCGCGAGCGCGCCATCGAGTGCCGCGTAGTCGTCGAGTGGCTCGATGGCGATGGTGGCGACCTCGACCGGCTCTGCACCGGCCTCGATCAGCAGGGCGCTCAGGCGACTCGCCTGCGGACGCGAGCGCGTGACGAGGACGCGCGCTCCAGCGAGCGGACCCGCCCTGAACCAGCGAAAGGTCTCGTGGAAGCGTGCCACGTCGCCGATCACTGCGACGGCGGGAGCGCTTAGCCCTGCATCCCCGGCGCGCCGTGCGATATCCCCGAGCGTCGCCGCGACCGACCGTTGCCTCGGCGTCGTGCCCCTCTCGATTACGGCGGCGGGTGTATCAGCAGGCTTGCCGCCTGCGATGAGCGCACCGGCGATTTCGGCGAGGTTGCGCGCGCCCATCAGAACGACGAGCGTGCCATGCACCCTGGCAAGCGCCTCCCAATCGACGCGCGGCTCCGGCAGGGAAGAATCTTCGCTGCCCGCTACGACGGTAAAGGACGCCGCAACGCCGCGATGCGTGACTGGAATGCCGCCATAAGCGGGCGCTGCAGTGGCGGACGTGACGCCAGGAATGACCTCGTACGGCACCCCTGCATCCACGAGCGCCTGTGCCTCCTCCCCGCCGCGCCCGAATACGAACGGGTCACCCCCCTTGAGCCGGACGACCGTTTTGCCGCTGAGCGCGGCGTCGATGAGCGCCCCGTTGATGAGCGACTGTACGTCCTCACCCTCGCCAGTGACCTTTCCCATGTAGACGAGGTCTGCGCCGGGCCGCGCACGTTCGAGCAGCGCGGCGGGCGCGAGCCGATCGTAGATGACGAGGTCGGCGTGCGAGAGCACGTCCGCGCCCTTAAGTGTCAGCAGCCCAGGATCTCCTGGTCCTGCCCCGACGAGGTACACCTTGCCTGTGGGCCGCATCATGAGCGCAGTGTATCGTGTTGGCTACGTCAGCAAAGCGCCTGCGCCTTGCTGCAAGAGCGCATCGTAGGCCGCGTCGCCGGCGAGGTGCGGGCTGTCGAATGGAGCGGTGATCTGGACGCGGTACGACTGTGTGCCGTCGGGGGCAGTGACGTTGGCGAACAGGCTAAGCGTGTCGCCGTCGACGGTGGTATGCGCGCCGATGGCGGCGTGGCAGCCTACGGCGGCACATTCGAGCACGCGCCGCTCCGCCTCGACGGCTGCTGCCGTTGGCGGATGGCGCAGCATGCGCACAGTTTCGAGCAAATCGGCGTCATCGTCGCGAACCTGCACGGCGAGCGCGCCTTGCCCGGGCGCGGGCGTCATCACGTGCGGGGATAGGTACTCTGCCACCCGCTCCGCTAGGCCAAGGCGAGTGACGCCCGCCGCGGCAATGACGACACCGTCGTAGCCACCACCCTCGGCCTTTGCGATACGTGTCTCGACGTTTCCGCGAATGGGGAGCACCTGAACATCGGGGCGACCGTGGCGCAGCTGCGCTTCGCGCCGTGGGCTCGATGTGCCGATCCGCGCACCCGTTGGCAGGTCGAGGAGTGTGGCGTTCCATCGATTGATGAGCACGTCGCGGGGATCGGCGCGTTCGAGTACCGGGACGATAGCCAGGCCGCGAGTCAATGCGACAGGCAGGTCCTTCAGGCTGTGTACAGCAACGTCTATGCGCCTATCGAGCAGGGAGTGCTCGAGCGTGCTTGTAAACGCTCCGACGCCCAGGCTAGCAATTGGCAAATCGGGCCGCCGGTCGCCCTTTGTACGTACCTCGACAATATCGACTGCGCGATTGGCCGAGGCGGCATGGAGCGCATCAGCCACGGCCTGTGCTTGGATGAGCGCCAGCCTGCTGCCCCGCGTGCCGAGCCGGATAGGGGGTGCGGCGTTGGTCATAAGGCCGCCTATTCTTTGTCCAGGCCGAAGAGCTCGCGGGCGGCGCCAGTTAGCGAATTGTCGTTGCGGGTGAGCAGGGTGCGTGTTGGGCCGTGGAGCAGCCGCTTCACGAGCGCCTTGCTCATCGCCTCGATGGCCTCGCGGCTCTCCTCTCCCGCGCCGTCGAGGCGGGCCAGCGTCTTGCGCACCTCCGCATCGCGTATGGCGTCCGCGCGGTCGCGTAGCGCGGCGACGACGGGGCGAACGTCGCGCTCCTTCCACCACGAGGCGAACCTTGCAACCTCCTCCTCGACGATAGCCTCTGCCTGCTCGGCCTCGGCGGCGCGTTCGCGGCGGTTCGCCTCCGCGACAGATTCGAGGTCGCGCGTCGTGTGGAGGTGTACGCCGTCGAGGCTCCCCGCACTCGAGTCGATATCGCGCGGCATGGCCAGGTCGATGGCGACGAGCGGGCGGCCAGTTCTCGAGGCCATTGCCTCGGCGACTGCATTGGCGGTGAGCACGATGCCTGGCGCGCCAGTCGACGACACGACGATGTCGGTATCGCGAAGCAGGGAGGGCAGCTCGCTGAGTGGGGCGGCTACAGCCCCTAGGACCTGCGCCAATGGCGCGGCATGCGACAGCGTCCGGTTGGCGATAGTTAGTGAGCCTACGCCCGCATCGCTGAACGCCTGCGCGGCGAGACGGCTCGCGTCGCCGACGCCGAGCACGAGCGCGTGCAGTTGCGAGAGGTCGCCGAGGGTGTTGCGCAACATAGCGACGCAGGCGCGACTGACCGAAAGCGGGTTGCGTCCAATGGCCGTCTCGGTGCGCACGCGCTTGCCAACGCGCAGAGCGTGATGGAACAGGTGCGTGAGGGTGCCCTTGGCCGTGTCGGCCTGCACGGCCATGCCGTAGCAGTCGCGCACTTGGCCAAGCACCTCCGACTCGCCGAGCATCAGCGAATCAAGCCCCGCTGTAACGCGGAACAGGTGGCGCACCGCATCGCCGTCATGGAGTGTGTAGAGATGTTCCCGCACCTCATCCGACTCCGCTCCGAATTGCTCGCGGACGAACGAGTCGAGCGCTGCGTGTGCGGCGCCGGCGTCGGGGAGTGCGACGTAGGCTTCGGTCCGGCTGCATGTGGCAATGAGCACGCCCCCTCCGGCGTGTGCGCGCAGCGTGTCGAGCGCGCCGGGCACTTGGTTGCGCGCCAGGCCTAGCGCCCCTAGTGCATCGATCGGAGCGGAGCGGTGACTGATGCCGATGGCGGTGATGTGCATCAGCGGGGCGCTCCTTGGCCCAGCAATGCGTCGAGCAGCCGCGATTTCGCTGCCCCCGTATCGCCCGCGACCACCAGCGATAGCAACTCGTCGTCCATCGCGGCCTGCCACGCTTCCGGCGAGACGCTGATACCCCTGGCGAGCAGCTCTCGACGGACGGCGGCAAGGACGCCAGCGGCGCCCGCCCATGCAAGGGGCGGCCAGGTCTCCAGTGCCTCGCGCAACTTGCGCGCGAGGGCGGGGCTCGCGCCGCCGGTCGAAAGCGCCAGTGTGACGGGCCCGCGCTCGACGACGGCAGGCGCAATGAAATCGCAGAGGTCGGGCGCGTCAGCGACGTTGAGCAGCACGCCCCCCGCAGTCGCCTCGTCGCGGACGGTGCGGCTCACGGCGTCATCGTCTACGGCTGCGAATGCGAGCAGCGCCCCCGCGAGATCGCCGCGGGCGTAGGGACGCCGTTCCAGCCGGATGCGGCCCGCGTCCGCAAGCGCGGCAATGCGCGGCGTAGCCTCCGGTGCAACGACCGTCACGTGCGCGCCTGCCGCGTGCAGCTGTTCCACCTTGCGCTCCGCAACGATTCCGGCGCCAACCACCACGCAGCGCCTGTCGCGCAAGTCGAGGTAGGCGGGGTAGTAGCGCGGGGCTACGGCCCTGTCGTCAGGATTTGCCATGCTGCGTACATGATAGACGACGGCCGTCTCCATCTCTCCTCGTGGAGGAGCTGCCCCGACGATGGTGATGGCCGATGAGGAAGGGAGATGGCAATCCAAGAGTCTGTCCGACGTTTGACGAAGGGGGTAGGCCGCAATAGTATCGGGGCCGGAAGAAGGGACGATCTGGAGACAGCGGGCGCGCCGCATCGTCATGCGGTGGCAAAGGGGAGCCCCATGTACGCCCAACAGTCGGCTGCCCAGTTGGCCGGGCCGGTCATCGAGCGGTTGCGTGCCAATTTGGGCCGCGTCATCATCGGCAAGCGGCGTGAGCTCGATCTCGCCATCATGGCGCTGATGGCGCGCGGTCATATCCTCATCGAGGACGTGCCGGGCGTCGGCAAGACCATGCTGGCTCGCGCCATCGCCAGGAGCATCGGGGGCGAGTTCAAGCGCATCCAGTTCACGCCCGATCTGCTGCCGACCGACATCATCGGATCGACCATCTACAACCAGCGCACCAGCGATTTCGAATTCCGACCCGGGCCGGTGATGGCGGAAGTGGTGCTGGCCGACGAAATCAACCGCGCCTCGCCCAAGACGCAGGCCGCGCTCCTCGAATGCATGGAGGAGCGGCAGATCAGCGTCGATGGCGTAGCGCACCAGATGCCCAGCCCGTTCATCGTCCTTGCCACCCAGAACCCCATCGAGTACGAGGGGACGTTCCCGTTGCCGGAGACGGAGCTCGACCGCTTCCTGGTGCGTTTGTACCTAGGCTACCCAAGCATTCGGGACGAAATCGCGGTCGTGGAGGCACAGCGCGAACGGCATCCGATTGAGGACATCGAGCGGGTGCTGGACGCGCGGGATATGGACCTGTTGCAGCGCGCGGTGCGTGAAGTGCATGTCGACCCACTCGTCTCGGAGTACATCGTGAGGGTGGTGGACGCGACGCGCTCGCACGCCAACCTCTACCTCGGCGCGTCTCCGCGCGGCTCCCTTGCTCTCTACCGCCTCGTGCAGGCGCGAGCTCTGCTCGAGGGGCGTGACCACACGCTGCCGGACGACGTGAAGGACCTGGCAAGCGCAGCGTTGGGGCACCGGCTCATACTGAGTTCGTCCGCGCGGATTCAGGGCGTATCAGTGGACGACGCGCTCGGCGAGGTGCTGGACCGGACGCTGGTGCCGGGGGCACGTCCAGTCTAGGCCCGTCAAAGCGACCGGGGAGGCCATGTGCTAAAGGGACGGTTGCTGTGGGCGCTCCTCGTCGTCGTCCTTCTGGTGGTGGCGTTGACAACCGACTCCCCGATTGCCTCGCGCCTGGCCTATGGCCTCATTGCCGTGCCGGTGCTCGGGGTAGCTGCGCTTGCGCTGACGATGCGCCGTTTGAGGGCCAGCGTCGAGCGCATGACCGCGTACCTGCAGGTCGGCGATCCCGTCGATGAGCAGGTGGTTCTCAGCAGCCTTCACTGGTGGCCCAAACTGCTGCTCGAGGTGAGCCACGCCTCGTCGCCGTTTCGTGCGACGGGGCGCGTGGTAAGCCTATGGCCTTACAAGTCGGCAGGGTGGCGCACGCGCACGCGCGCCGACCGGCGCGGCGTCTACACCTACGGCGTCGTCGAAGTGGTCGCCCGCGACCCGTTCGGGATACTCGAGCGGCGCGTCAGCGTCGGCAACCCGCAGAGCGCGCTAGTCTACCCCGCGACCGTTGATTTGCCGGGATTCCACATACCGGCGGGCAGGGGATGGCGCGAGGGTATGGTGCGCGGCAAGACGCTGCTGCCGAGCCCCGTTGTTTCCACCATCCGAGAAGGCTCGTCCAACGATCCCGCCAACCGCATCCACTGGCCAACGACGCTGCGTCTGGGGCGCCTGATGGCAAAGGAGTTCGACCCGGAGCCTGCCGGTCCCGCCGATGCAATCTGGGTCGTGCTCGACCTCTGGGAGGGCGCGCAGGCTGGCGAGGGCGTTGAGAGTACGGTCGAGTATGGCGTCACCACCGCCGCGTCCGTCGCGCGGCGCTTCCTGGAAACGGGCCGCTCGGTCGGGTTGGTGGTCGGCGGCCAGGAGCACAAGGTGATACGCGCCGACAAGGGCGCGGCGCAGCAAGGACGCATCCTGGAGGCGCTTGCCTTGGCGCAGCCGGGCAAATCGGGACCGCTCATGCGCATGGTGATGGAAGCCGGAGCGCATGTCCTCCAGAACATGTCGGCAGTTGTCATTTCTCCTTCAGGAATGCAGGAGATGGCCGCTGCCGTTGCGTTCTACGAGGGGCGCGGCGTAAGTGTCGTGCCCATTGCACTTGACGCGCCGACCTTCCGTAGTGAACCGCCACAGAGCGGCGATGTGTACCGCCTGCAGGGTACGCAGGTGACCGCCTACGTCATTCACCGAGGCGATGACATCGGGCGGCGGCTGGATAGGAGGCTGTCGACCGCGCAAGAGCAGGCAGAAGCGCAAGCGATTGGAGTGGTTGAGCGATGAGCGCACGCGCCATACGCCTGTCCTCCGCCCGCCTGCCATACGGCCTGACGCTCTGGAGCCACTTCCTGACAGGCGGCGGGTTGACGGTGACGCTCGTGGCAGCCCTACTGGTCGTCGTCGCGTGGCCCTTCCAAGCGGCGCAGTGGGTGCCTGGGATGATCCCTGTGACATGGGTCGCGTTGGCGGCACTGGCATGGCTCGTTGCATCGCGCGTGCTGCGAGTACCGCCGCGCTATGCGCACCCGTCGGCGCTGGGACTTGGCATAGCGCTCGCCGTCCTATCGGGCATCCTCGCTGCGCCGGGGTCAAACTTCTTGGAGCAGGTGCCCGAGGCAGCACGTGATGTAAGGGGGTGGCTAAGCGCCCTGGTGGGCGACGGCATCGTTCACGGGCGGGTCGAATTCGCCGCCGTGATGACGCTGCTTTTCTGGGCCTTGGGATTCTGGGGGTCGTGGGCCGTTCTGGACAAGCGTCAAGCATGGCCGCTGGTGGGGCCTGCGGGGCTGGTGCAGGTGCTGCTGCTGGTGAATTACAGCGCTGCCTCGAGCATTTGGCTGGCGGGATTCATGGGCGCTGCGCTCGTCGTGCTAGTCCACGTTAGCACGCAGAGGCGCGCGCGTATTTGGGAGGAGCGCGGCATCGAGTTTGCTCCGGCGCGCGCCTTTTACCACTCCCTATTCATCCTCCTCTTTGGTCTGACCGTTATGCTGCTCGTTGCGGCGGCGCCCTCGCTGCCCTGGCGCCCGTTCGATGCGCTTAACCGACCCATTGAGGCGACGCTCGATACGCTGGAGGACCAATTGGGCCGCCTCTTCAATGGACTGCCGTCGCGGCGGCACTACGCAACGCTGCTCTTCGAAGAGGAGACACGCTTCAGGGGTACCCCGCATCTGACCGACCTAGTGCTCTTCCGCGTGGAGGGCACTACGCCCCAGTATTGGCGTGCCCGTACCTACACGACCTACACGGGATCGGGCTGGGGGACGGTCGATACGGCGCAGTTCCGCGAGTTTGCCGAGGCGCCCCCGCCGCCGGAACATGCGGAGCGCGTGCAGGTGCGCAACCACTTCCGCATTGATGCTGCGACGGATAGCCTGTTCTCGGCCGGGCTACCGAGCGGGTTCGATGCGCCTGCGCTGGCGCTCTCGAGCGAAACGGATCCTGATGACGTGCTCCAAATCAAATCCGGCCAAGGGCTCGACTTCTACAAAGCACGGCTCAACCTCGACTACAACGCGCTGGGATACGTGAGCTTGGCCGAGCCATCCGACCTGCGCGAGGCGGAAGAGCCACTCCCCGATCGGCTCGCAGAAGTCTACCTGCAGCTGCCCGAAACGCTCCCGGAGCGGATCGGCGATCTGGCTGCCGAGGTGACTGCCGGAGCAGCCAATGACTATGACCGCGCCGTCGCGATACGCGATCACCTGCTGCGTTATCGCTACAACCTAGGCATCGCCGCACCTCCCGAGGACGCGGACGGCGTCGACCACTTTCTGTTCGAGACAAGGGAGGGCTACTGCGACTACTACGCCTCGGCGATGACGGTGCTGCTGCGCGCAGCCGGCGTGCCTGCTCGCTACGTCCTGGGCTACGCGCCGGGACAGTACGACACGGGGCGCGGCCAATTCATCGTCCGCGAATACAACTACCACTCTTGGACGGAGGTCTACTTTCAGGGCTACGGCTGGATAGTGTTTGAGCCGACGCCGCCTACAGCAATCGAGTTCGGCGGCGCTGGCGCAGACGAACTGCCGGGCAACGTCGAGTTCATCGAGGACTTTACGGCCCTTGAGGTTGAGGATGAGGATTTTGGGGAGGTGCCCGTGTTGCTGGGCACCGGCACTGACTACAGCCGCCCCGCGACCACACTCATTGTCATAGCCATCGTCTTGCTCGCCATCGTGCTGGGGGCGCTCATGTACTATCGCGTGTGGTGGCGGCTCTCGGGTCTGGAACGTCCGGCAGAGTTGTACGCCAAGATGACGCGGCTCGGCGCCGCCGTCGGCTTCCCGGCTATGCGGAGCCAGACGCCCAGCGAGTACGGTCTCGCGCTGGCCAGACAGGTGCCGCGCCACGCGTGGGCGGTGCTCGACGTGGCAGAGGCCTACACCGAGTATCGCTACGGCAGGCATAACATCACGCTCGTGCGGCGTGAGGGGGCGGAGGCGGCCTGGAAGCACATCCGCCGAGTGCTGCTGCTACGCTTGCTATTCGGAGGCCGATAAGGAGCCAGCACCATGAGGTTCGGGTACGTCGGAGTGGGAAATATGGGCGCGCGATTCGTCCCGCGTTTGCTGGAGGCGGGGCATACCGTCGCGGTATACGACCGGCGCACTGATGCCGTCGATGCAATGGCGCAGGCGGGCGCGCAGGCCGCCGGTTCGGCACTGGCTGCGCTCGCGGATGCTGACGCGGTGTTCACGTCATTGCCCAACCCATCCGCCGTCGAGAGCGTGGCGCTCGGCGACGATGGCCTCGTCCATGCCCTTGCGCAAGGGCAGACGTTTGTCGACATGAGTACGAGCCCACCGGGGCTGGCGCGCCGCATCGCGGAGGCGTGTGCGGTGCAGGGCGCCTACGGTCTGGACGCTCCTGTTAGCAACGGCGGCGTATTCGTCACCGTCGGCGGCCCCCGTCAGGCATTCGACCGGCTCGCGGATGCCTTCGGTGCGATGTGCGAGCACGTCATCTACGCGGGCGACGCGGGGCAAGGGCAGGTGGCGAAGCTCGCACGGCAGTACGTCTCCTTCACCGGCTTCTTCACCCTCGTGGAAGCATTGGAGATGGCCGCCAAGGCGGGTGCAGACGTCCCCGCCGTTGCCGAATTCATCGGCGAATCAACGGGGCTGCGCGGGCCGGGGCGAGCGCTGGGGCGGCTGTTCGCGGGCGATTTCGGCGAGCCTGCCACCTCCACCGCCAAGCTTGACATCGTCTCCAAGGACGTCGGCCTCGCCGAGGCGCTGGCGCGCGAAGTAGGCGCGCCTTCCGGCACCGGCTCCGTCGCCGCCGGTCTGCTCCGCCATGCTCAGCAAGAGGGATGGGGCGAGCTGGAGTACTGGGTGGCCGCGCGCATCATCGAGGCCGAAGGCGGCGCGGAGCTGCGCTTCGACTAGCAGTGGCCATCGCAGGAGTGGCGACGGATGGCATGCATGGCGCCCTCGCACGATTGCGAAAAGTGGCGCAGGCGATCGACTGGCGCGAATCGTGCGCGTGGTGCATACTCTCACTCAACCGAGCAAGGCGGCAGCAAGGGAGGGTGCGATGACGACCCGAGACGTGTTGAAGGAAGCAGTCGACCGCTGGGTCGACCACGAGAACCGCACCGTTACGCGGAGCATCTTCGTCGACGAAGACCTCTACCAGTTGGAGCAGGAGCGCGTCTTCGCGCGCTGCTGGCTCTTCATCGGGCACGAGTCGCAGATCCCCAAGCCCGGCGACTACTTCGTCTCCCGCATGGGAGAAGAGTCGGTCATCATGACGCGCGACCGACAGGGAGAGATTCACGTCTTCCTCAACTCCTGCATGCACCGTGGCATGAAGGTATGCCGCTACGATGAAGGCAACACGCCTATTTTCACGTGCCCTTATCACGGCTGGTCGTACGACCTCAGCGGCGGACTCGTCGGCGTTCCTTACTTCAAGGAGGCGTACCACTCCGAGCTGAAGAAGGAGGAGTGGGGGCTGAAGGAAGTGGCGCAGCTGGCCAACCACAAGGGCACCATCTGGGCGACGTGGGACAAGACCGCCCCATCGTTCAACGAGTTCATGGGCGACATGCTCTTCTATCTGGACGACCTGCTGGACGGCCGCGACGGCAGCCCCGGCGGCTCCGAGGTGTTCGGTGGTGTGCAGAAGTGGATTACGCCGACCAACTGGAAGTCGGCCGCTGAGAACCGCGCCGGCGACGGCTACCACAACATCAGCCACCGCTCTGTCGACCTCGTCGGCATCGGCCCCTCGGGCGGGCGCGGGCGCCGCGACAACGAGACAGGCGGCACGAGGATGTTCAACTCGCTGCTTGACTATGGCCACACCATGATGGCCTCGCTGCAGACGGACGACCATCCGTGGACGCCGACGTACCAGAACAGCAAGATAGCTGCGGAGTGGGCGGAGCACACCTACTACGAGCGGCAGCGCCGGTTGGGCAAGCGCGCGCGGCTGCGGGGCAGCGGTGGCAACGTCTTCCCCAACTTCTCTTTCTGGTGCAACCAGCCCCGCCGCTTCTTCATGCTCCATCCGGCCGGCAGCGCGCTGCGCTCCGAGTTCTGGTCGTGGTTCCTAGTCGACAAGGACGCGCCAGACGAGGTGAAGGAGTTGCTGCGCCACTACGGCCTGCGCTACTCCGGCCCCGCCGGCATGACCGAGCAGGACGACATGGAGAACTGGAACTATGCGGCCAAGGCGTCCAAGGGCGAGATGGCATCGAGGCTGCCCTACAACTACCAGATAGGGATGAATCGCATGGAGACGCACCCCGATCTGCCCGGCAAGATCGTCTGGAGCATGGGCGAGCAGAACCAGTTCGGCATGTATGCCTTCTGGGCAGACCTGATCGCGTCGGAGGACTGGGACGAGGCGATGGCGCGCCGTGCCAAGCGCGGCGACCTGCCGTAGTGCTCAGTCCGGGAATCGTCGAAAGCGGCTGTACTTCGACAGAGAGGGGCGCTCACGGAGCGCCCCTCTCTGTCGTCATTCCCGCGAAAGCCGGAACCAAGCGCAACGTTCGCCAACGGATGAAATGAGCGGCGAATGCCCTACCCTGATAGGAGGCCCCTCTCCCGGCGGCAGCGGTGCGGGGGCTAGCCCGTCGCGGGCTCCTCAATGGCGGCCGCTGCTTCTTCAGTGCGGCGCTGCGCAGCACCCCACGTGCGTGAAGCGATCACTGCGCCTGCAAAGGTCACTCCGACTACCGCTGCCGTCGCGAGCAGGGCGGCACGGAAGCCGTCCATAGCGCCGCTCACGTTTCCTCCGGCCGACGCATCGCCGAATAATGACGCGAATATCGTCGCGGCGATGCCAACACCCGTCGCCTGTCCGAGGTGGCGGCCCAGGCCAAGGACGCCGGGTGCCATTCCGAGCGCATCGCGCGGTACCGCGCCGAACATCTGCTTTTGCATCGCGCTCATCTGCATGCTGTGCGCGATGCCAAATAGCACCATGAAGGGCAGCAGCCCGACTAAGCCGCCGCCGGCACCGACCATCGCCAGCCCGGCCAGACTAGCAACCATCAGCGTTGCGGCGAGGTAGACGACGGGCGCAGAGCCGAAACGGTCGGACAGCAAGCCGCCTACCGGGGCGGCAAACGGCCTGCCGACAGCCGCCGCGATGACGACGGTGCCCGCGTAAGTGGCGGTCCATCCCAGGCCTTGGATGAAGAACACCGGCATGAGGTAGACGATGACGCCCTGCGAGAACTGTGCGGCGACGTTGTAGATGCTCGGCACGGCGAAAACCGCACGTTTGAACATGCGTACAGGGAGCGTTGCATGCTCCAGCCGAGCTTGGAGGGCAATGAATGCGGCCATGAGCAGGACGGCCAGTGCAATCAGTACCCAAGCCCAAAGCGTGTTGTCCCCTCGTATGAGTTGCACGCCGACAATGAATGGTGAGACGGCAAGCATCAGCAACAACGCACCGGGCAGATCGAACTGGCGAAGTGAGGGGCGCTCACGGTGCCGTGCGGTCCTCTCCTGGAACGTCAGGCTACCCCAGATAGTGATGAGAAGGACGATGAGCGCGCCGATGAAGAAGACCCATCGCCAGCCCAGCTGGTCGGTGACGAATCCGACGAAGAAAGGCACGATCATCATGCCTGCGCCGACGGCGCCGCCGAGCGTGCCTGCGGCCCTGCCGCGCTGTTCCTGTGGAAAGCCCCCGATAGCGAACGCATTGAAGTTCGGCACGGCCAGGCTGTGGACGATGCCCTGGGCGAAGCGCAGCGCGATGAGCACCGCAAGGTTGGGCGCTATCAGGATGAGCAGCATGAAGCCCACCTCGAAGTAGGAGCCGATGAGCGCAACACGCTTGTGGCCAAGCAGGTCGCCGACATGCGAGGCGGGCATGAATGCTCCCGCCATCGCCAGCGAGTAGGCGAGCGCGACCCACGCCGTCGCGGCAGTTGACGTGCCGAACTCCTCCGCGACGGCGGGCAGCAAGACGGGAACGCCGATGAGGGGAATCAGCGTGGCGTTGAGCCAAAGGATAGCGAGCACAAGCGCCCGCCACTGGTACGACACGCTCCTCCCCCGCGCTGTGGCGTGGGCGAAAGCATACTACCCTTCGCCTGATGCACCCTAGTATCGTCGCGCGCTCGGGGAGGTTGTGACGGATTGACACCCTTGCAGCATCGGCCTACTATCGCACTCGCATGGAAAAGAGTGGGTGCGCTATGCTGCGCGCCAAGAGAGAGGAATGATCCAAAGGGAGGGCGTCATGACGACGACACGCTCGCAGACATTCTTGAAGGGCTACGTCGACCCGGCGTTGGGTACCATCAAACGTCAGATCTACGTCGATGAGGAGATCTATAAGCTGGAGCAGGAGCGTATCTTCTCCCGCGTCTGGCTCTTCGTGGGCCACGAGTCGCAGATCCAGAAGCCGGGCGACTACTTCGTCTCCCGCATGGGCGAGGAGTCGGTCATCCTCACCCGCGACCGGCAGGGCGAGATCCACGTCTTCCTCAACTCCTGCATGCACCGCGGGATGAGGGTCTGCCGCTACGATGAGGGCAACACCCCCATCTTCACTTGCCCCTACCACGGCTGGTCGTACGGCCTCAGCGGCGACCTGGTGGGCGTGCCCTACTTCAAGGAGGCGTACCACTCCGAGCTGAAGAAGGAGGAGTGGGGGCTCAAGGAGGTCGGGCAACTCTGCAACTACAAGGGCACCATCTGGGCCACGTGGGACAAGACCGCCCCGTCGTTCGAGGAGTACCTGGGCAGTACCAAGCTGTACTACGACATCTTAGTCGACAGTCGCGATGGGAGTCCGGGTGGCTCGGAAGCCATCCCGGGGGTGCAGAAGTGGCGCACGCCTGCCAACTGGAAGTCAGCCGCCGAGAATGCATGCGGCGACGGCTACCACAACATCAGCCACCGCTCCGTCGACCTCGTCGGGATCGGGCCGTCGGGTGGACGGGGTCGCCGCGACGACGAGACCGGCGGAACGCGGCGCCTGGCTATCTCCACGCTGGAGTTCGGGCATGGCGCGCTGACGGGCGAGCAGTTGGACGACTACCCATGGACGCCTGCGTACCAGAACGATCCCGAGGTGGCCGAGTGGGCGGAGCACTCCTACTACGAGCGGCAGCGGCGGCAGGGTGAGCTCGCCCGCGTCCTGGGCGGCGTGGGCAACATCTTCCCCAACATGTCCTACTGGTCGCGCCAGCCGCGCAGGATGGCCGTCTGGCACCCGGGCGGCAGCGCAGGCGAGGCGGAGTACTGGTCTTGGTTCTTGGTGGACAAGGACGCGCCGAAGCAGGTGAAGGATATGCTCCGGCACTACGGCATGCGCTACTCTGGTCCTGCCGGCCTGACCGAGCAAGACGACATGGAGAACTGGAACTACGCCAGCAAGGCATCGCGTGGTGCGATCGCCTCGCAGCTGCCGTACAACTACCAGATTGGCTTGGGCCACTTCAACAAGAACGACCACCTGCCCGGCCACGTCGTCGAGGGCATGAGCGAGATGAACCAGTTGGGCATGTACACCTTCTGGGCCGAGCTCATGGACGCAGACTCGTGGGACGACCTGTTCGCCAAGCGCGAGCGGCGGCACTGGGAGGAGGGCAAGAAGTAGCCATGGCCTCCGAAGCATCCCAATCCGGCCTCCAGCGCCTGCTCCTCCAAAACGAGGTCGAGCAGTTCCTCTACCGTGAAGCGTCGCTCTATGACGAGCGGCGCTACGAGGAGTGGCTGGCGCTGCTGACGGACGACATCCGCTACTACATGCCTATGCTGCGGAACGTGAAGTTCGGCGAGTTCGAACGCGAGCAGACGCGCGAGCAGCACGACCTGAACTGGATAGACGAGGGCAAGGACATCATTGAGAAGCGCATGCAGCAAATCCTTACCGGTATTCACTGGGCGGAGGAGCCGTTGTCGCGCATCGTCCACGTCATCACCAATGTTCTGATCGCTGGCGAGCGTGGCGATGAGCTCGACGTTAAGTCGAACTTCGTGACCTACCGCAATCGCGTGGAGACGGAGACGGACATCTTCATCGGGCGCCGCGAGGACGTGCTGCGGCGCGTCGAGGGTGAGTTGAAGATAGCCCGTCGCAAGGTGGTGCTCGCACAGAACGTCCTCCTGGCCAAGAACCTAACCCTGATGTTCTAAGAACAGACTCGTGAGAGCGAAAAAGAGAGGCCCCGGTCAAACTGACCGGGGCCTCTCTCTATTGCCGTTTGCGCCCAGTGTGCGGGTGTACCATGCCCCGTGTTGTCGCTGACAGATTGAGGGTACAGGGTCGGCAAAGCCATGCGTAATGAGGGGGCACGAGCCGAAGCACACGCTAGGTCCAACGGGACATGCCAACTTTGCGGCTGGGAGAAATCCAAGCATGCCCACCACTGGGCGCTCCGATACCCAGATGAGGAAGATCTGGTCGGTGACGACCTCACTGCCCTTTGCAAGTGGTGCCATGAAATGGCAACTGAGCTGCGTCGGTACATGGGGAAAGGCGTTGATACAGCCAGGGCGCTGGCTGCCTTCGGGGAGGCACTGCGCGATCACGAAAGGCACTCCCCTGTGGCAGTTTCTGCGGATGATGAAGAGGAAGCACTCAAAAGGTCCAATGGCAGATGTCAGATTTGCGGCCGACCTGGCGCAATCGCTGCGCTTGCATGGTCACAGCTCTACTCAAAGCTGCCGAGCATTCAGGGTGGGCAGCGCCTAACCGCTCTTTGCGGAATCTGCCACGAAGTGGCTATTGTCTCACGCTGCTATCTTCATGCGGGCTATCGGCCGCTCCGCATACTGCAACGATTTTGTGCGGCCTTCGATGTGCAAGCTCCCTTATTCGAAAGCTCTGGTATGGCCCCTCCGCCGATAGAAGATCGACATACCTTTGGGGGACCACCACCCGCTTCCAAGAGGTTGTTCCCTCATGACCAGGAGGAGACAGAGTTCTTCCCACCGGATGAGCCTCCGGTGAGTGGACAGACCAGTTTGCACTTCTAGTAACTAGTTGTGCTCGTCACCGCGCGATGTTGCACTACTCCTCAAGTGCGCCGTAGACGTACTCGGCGAATATTGGCTCAACCTGGCCGACCTTGCCGGGGTCCTCGTCGTTCTCAAGGTACTTGATGACAATCCACGCGCCATCGAGGGGGTTGTCCACCACCTCTCCAACGCCATCGGCTAACTCGACCTTCATGCCTGGTTTGAGATCATTGAGGTGGACGGTAATGGCGCGCCTACGCCATCCCGCCTCGCCTAGCCGTTCCTTCTCCTGGGCGTCGTCGGGTTGCTGACTGGTCATGCACGGCCTCCTCCCTGAGAGCGTCACATCACTTACGCGCACTTTAGCCAAATAGAAGTCGGTAGGCAAGAAGGTGTCTCGCCGCTAACACCGTCACCGCGCTTGGGCGTACTATGTGTATGGAAAGGCGCGGCCGATGGAGCAACAGCAACAGCAGGTGGAACAGAGGCGGCGGCCCGATGAGGGCCCGGGCGCCGAGCTGAGGTTCTGGGGTGCGTTCGTCATGGGCGGCGCTCTTCCCGCAGGCCTGATCTTCTACGTGTTCATCTTCAGCCCCATTGCGCCGGCGCGCTACTATCGGCGCATTGAGGGCGTGGCGGAGGGTGGTGCGGTGCTGGCGATGGTGCTTGGCTCGATTGTCGGGGGGTTGGTGGTGCTGGGCGCCCTGCTCTATCTTGCCGGCGTCTATCGCGCGAGGTCAGCGGCGCGGGCGCAACGAGAATCGCTCGCACCGCCCGTGTAGGTGACGAGGGGCAGCGCGGAACAGGCACCGAGTGTTGCCCTTCCGACGCTGCGCTGCTAGCATCCTCACGGGTGCGCCACCTGGCACACTGCCGCCCGGCAGAGGGGCGCGCCTGCCGTAGGGTCGCGCTACTTGAACGCAGACATCGGAGGGGAGACATGGGAATCACCGGGTTTGGTTACCTCGGGATCGGCGTGTCGGATATGGAGCGCTGGCGCAAGTTCGCCACGGAGGAGGTCCTGGGCTTCGAGGAGATGGAGACGGGATCGGACGGCACGGTCTATTTCCGCATAGACGAGTACCACCATCGATTTGCGCTCCATCCCACGGGCGAGAACGACGCAATCCACATCGGCTGGGAGGTGCCCAGCGCAGCGGAATTGGACGAGATGGAGGCACGGCTCAAGGCGCATGGCGTCGCCGTTCAACGCGGTACGCCGGAAGAACGTGCCAACCGCAAGGTCGTCGACCTCATCAAGTTCGCCGACCCCTCCGGCATCCCGTTGGAGATATTCCATGGCGCGCTGCAGTTGTGGGAGCAGCCCTTTAAGCCGAGCCGCCCCATCACCGGCTTCAAGACCAAGACGGACGACGGCACGCCGATGGGGCTCGGCCACATGGTGCTCTTCTGCAAGAGCCTGGACGCCACAACGCGCTTTTGGAAGGATGTGCTCGGCTTCAGACTGAGCGACTTCATCGACCTGTCGTACGCGATGCCCGGGCTGGGCATGGCGACCTTCTTCCACTGCAATCCGCGCCACCACTCCGTCGCGTTCGTCGAAATGGACGTGCCGCGTCACCTGCAGCACTTCATGGTCGAACTGCTCTCGCTCGACGATGTGGGCCACACGTACTACAAATGTCTTGCGGAAAACGTGCCGCTGAGCATGAGCCTAGGCAAGCACACCAACGACCACATGGTCTCGTTCTACATGGTCAGCCCATCCGGCTTTGACATCGAGTACGGCACGGGCGGCCGGCTGATTGACGACGAGAAGTGGATAGTGCAGCAGCACATCGCACCGTCCACGTGGGGCCACAAGCCGATGCAGAGCCCCGGGCGGCCGCCGGAGCCGGAGGTCGTTGAGGAGGCGGTCCCGGCGGGCAGCAGCGCGCGCAACCAGAAGACGATCATCGTCACCGGCGGCACCTATGGCATTGGTCGATCCATCACCAAGGTACTTGCCGAGCGCGGCTACAACGTCGTCTCGTTCGGATTGGAAGCGCGGCAGATTGGCAGCTCGGCGGAGGCCGGCATCGAAGGCACGCGGCGCGAACTCGAGGCTCATGGCCTGAGTGCAGACCTGCTGGAGGGCGACGTTGCGCGGCAGGGCGACGTGGAGCGCATCGTATCCCATGCGTTGGCCAAGTACGGGCGCATCGACGGGCTGGTCAACAATGCGGCCATTCACCCGAGCGGGCGGTTGCTGGAGACAGACGAGGACATCTGGGACAAGGTAATCGACGTCAACCTGAAGGGCGTCTACCTGACGACAAGGACCGTGCTGCCGCACATGATTGAGCAAGGCGGCGGCTCCATCGTCAACATCGGCTCCGGCTCGCAGTGGGGTCGCAGCAACCTGCTGGCCTACTGCGCGAGCAAAGGCGGCGTGTACGCCTTCAGCATGGCGACCGCCTACGACTACATCCACGACCACATTCGCGTGAACATGGTCATTCCCGGAGGCGCGCCGATCACAGGCATGACGGAGGGATCTCCCTACATCACGCAGGGAGGCCGCTCCACCGTCACAGGGCGCAATACGCACCCCGACGAGATAGCCCATGCCGTGGAGTTCCTGCTCTCCGACAATGCGCGGCAGGTGTCGGGCACCATCATCGACGTAGGCTGCTTCGACCATCAGGGCGGCCCGGTGCGTCCGCGCGAGGGTGCGGAACAGGCGTCCGCTACCCCGTCGGTTGGGGCGTCGCAACCGGCTGCTGCGGCTTCGACCAACGGTGCGAGCGTCACAACGCCGGTGTCGGCAGGATAGGGACAGGCTAACCAGCACGAATGCCCGCCGGCGTGAGCGCGCGTCCGGCGGGCATTGCTTTAGGTGGAGGTCGCGTGGACTACCGCTGGCGTGCGCTGTTCGTCGGAGGCCTGTACTTCTGCTTCGGCGCGATGGAGCGTGCCACGTGGCCCAACCTGCTGCCGACCATAGGCGAGCGGTTCGAGGTGTCCTCGGCGGTCATCGCGTGGACGCTCATCATGTTTGCGCTGGGGATGGCCGGCAGCACACTCACCGCAGGACGGCTTGGCGACCTATTCGGCCACAGGCGGCTTGCGAGCGCCGGGTTCATTGCGGAGGCATTGCTGCTTGCGCTTGCGGCGATTAGCCCCGTCTTATGGCCCATATTCGTCTTTCGCTTTCTGCAAGGCTTTGCGGCTGCCGCCGCGCTGAACAATGTCACGGCCATCGTCGTCGGCGCGTTCCCGCCGGAGCGCCGTGGACGTGTCATCGGTTTCGTCTCAGGCCTCGCATCCATCGGCTTGCTGCTCGGGCCTGTGTACGGCGGATTCCTTGCAGACTGGCTGGACTGGCGCTGGGCGATCGGCGGCATTGCGGCCTACACCGCCGTGCAGGCGCTGGTTACGCTGATGATGATTCACCCCTCGGAGAGCAAGGCGGCGCAGGGTAGGGCATCGTTGCGATCGCTCAACTGGCCGGCGGCAGCGACGTTCCTGACGACGATGGCAGCGATGATCGTGGCGGCGCAGTTGCTGCGCGCGGGCGACACGCGGCTCATCGGCGTCGCCCTGATGCTGGTCGCGGTTGGGGGCGTTGCGCTGACAGTGGCGCTGGAGAAGCGCGCTGCCAACCCGATACTCAACCTGAGTCTCTTCCGCAGTTGGAACTTCTCCACGGGTGGCAGCGCGCTCATCTGGTTCTCGCTGGCGTTTGGGGCGATGAACCTGCTCTTCCCCTTCTACCTCCAGCGCGGCCTGGGATGGACGGTAGCGGCATCGGGCGTGCTGCTGATTGCGCTGAGCGCAGTGCAGCCGTGGGGATCGCCGCTAAGCGGGTGGGCCGCAGACCGCCTGGGCGCCCCCAAGGTCATGGCGCTGGGAGGCGCGACTGCCGTCGTGAGCCTCTTCCTTGCCGGCTCGCTCGGCGACGATCCTACGACGTGGCGTATGGTCATTCCGCTCGCGCTGTTCGGAGCGGCAACCAGCCTATTCATGCCTCCGGCGACCAAGATGGTGTACAGCGAAGTCGACCGCACTGCGCTGGCAAGCGCTGCGGCAATGGCGACGTCGGGGCGCTACATCGGCCAATCGATTGGGGCGGCGCTCGGTGCGGCATTGCTCGTCTCGCGCGGCGACGCGGGCATTACGGATGCGTTCTCTACGGCGATGGTGGTGCTCGGCGTGCTACTAGCGTTGGGGATTGGAGGCGTGTTGGTTGCGCGTCCTGCATACCGTGTCATTGCCGGTCGGCGGCGGTTGGGTGTCGTATAGCTGGAGACCCCGGCAAGGCGCGGAGTAGGGCCCACGCCGAGTAGCTTGCTCGCCCATGGTGGGTGGCGCTTTCGTACTTGCGCCTCGTCAAGGTGCGGCCTATTATGGCGGCGGCGCGCACAGTAGGCGTGCCTAGGGAGGCATTGGTCATGGTAAGAGAGAGGGAGAGAGTCAACGAGGCAGAGCTGCTCAAGATCGAGGACTCCGGGGAAGCGGTTGAGCGGGTAGAGCGGGCTAAGCCCTACTTCCGCTACTTGGAGGCGGAACTGGGACTCCGTGATCACTGGTACCCGGCCTTCTTCAGCCAGGAACTGGCTGAGGGCGAGATGATGAACCAGATGCTGGCGGGCGAGCGCATCTTCTTCAAGCGCGCTGCCGGCAAGGTGTACGGCGTCGCGGACCGGTGCGTACATCGGGGTGCCGCCTTCTCCAGCAAGCCGGAGTGCTACAGCACCAACACCATCACCTGTTGGCTCCACGGCTTCACCTACGACGTGCGCGATGGCAGCCTCATGGAGATCATCACCGAGCCGGGCAGCCGCGCCATCGGTAAGATGGCCCTCCCGACCTACCCGGTCGAGGAGCACAACGGGGTGGTCTTCGTCTTCATAGGCGACATGGTTCCCCCGCCGCCTCTGGCGAGTGACGTCCAGCCCCGATTCTGGAACGCGGGCCTTAAGTTCCGCCCCTTGCACCGGCACCTGATACGGGCCAACTGGCGCCTCTCCTGCGAAAACGGCTACGATGCGGCGCACATCTACGCTCATCGCAACTCCGCGATCGTGACCGAGGTGGGCGTCCCCATGCCACTCGGCAGCTTCGCGCCTGACAAGTCCTCCGTCCTCGTCCACGAGGAGGAGGGCGATGCGCCGAAGGGTGTGGTGAAGATCATGGGCGATCGCCCGGGCATGAAGTCCGACATCAACGTGTGGGAGGCGGAGATCGAGGGCAACCGCGTCGTCGCGCACAACGTCGACCCGGAGAACCCGCCGCCCGGGGTGGACCTCGACGTCGGACTGTATTTGCCGTGCGGGCTGGAGGTGGACTGGTTCCCCCAGCCAGGGATGATCCACTTCGAGTGGTACGTGCCGGTCGACGAAGAACACCACATGTACATGATCATCCAGAGCCGCTACTGCGAGACGGAGGAGGACGAGCGGAAGTTCCACGAGGACTGCGAGAACTTCCTCGGCCCGTTGGTGTGGAAGGAGCCCGCCGACCAGACCGCTTACCCGGGAGACGGGCCCACCTGGGGCTTCAACAACTTCGACCAGTTCGGCCGCGCCCAGATGGAGCACGTCTACGCCAAGGAAGACTTCTGGAACCAGGAACGGCTGACCCGGCCCGACTACATCATCGTGCGCTGGCGAATGCTGGTCCATCAGCACATGCGTGGCATGCAGAAGCGTGGCGGCCCCGGCAAGTGGGCCAATACCGGCACCTGGGATCCGGCCATCGCTCCTGAGCCCATCAACCTGATGCGGACGCCGGGTAACGGCAGCGGCTACAAGTCCGCTGTCATCTAGCGCTGCACCGATAGCAACGCGCAGGGTGCTCGGGCGATAGTCAACCTGGAGCCCTGCGCGTTGTTGCTCACCTCGCGCAGCAATGACAGGCCGCCCGCGCATCCGGCTCTCGTGTTGCCGCTAAAGTGCGCCGATTCTCCGAAAGTTGGCGTATTCCATGCCATTCGGTCGCATTGTGGCGCACGTTTGACTAGGAATGCGAAGTCTTGACGGAGCGCCAGCCTACGAATAGAGTACGTCCATTCTTCCCGGCGTGGGCGCCGAGGCTGGGATTTTCCTAGTCGGTGCGAGTGCCACAGAGCCACGGCGGCTGCGCGGGATAGGTCTGGGAGGAAAAGTGATGAGGCCAATTCTCGCGCTACTAACGCTGGCCGTAGTCGCGTTGGTCGTCGCCGCGTGTGGCGGAGACGATCCGACAGCGACGCCAACAGCGGCGCCGACAGCCACGCCGACGCAGGCAACGTCGGTAACGGGCGGCACGCCGGTTGTCACGCCGACGCCGGTGCCGGAGGAGTATGAGCTCACCATCTGGGTGGGCGGTCAGGGTTCCTCGTCCTACGCCCTTGGCGTGGGTACGTCCGAAATCATCAACAAGAACCACCCCTGGCTTCGCGTCCGCGCGATCGAACAGCAGGGCCCTGAGGGGATGCTGACGTATGAGAGCCAGCCTGAAAAGCGGCCGTTCACGTTGCTGTCTGCCAGCCAGAACGATGTAGGCGTCTACCAGAACGGACTCCCGCCGCTGAGCGGGCCGCTCGACCCGCCGCTGGTGATGTTCAACTACGCGCCCAACTCGTCCGTCGGCCTCATCTGCGCCGACCCCGAGATTAACCACGTCAGCGACCTCGCAGGCCGGAAGGTTGCTATGGGCGCGCCGGGCACCGTCTTCTACAATCTCGTTGAGGCGCTAGCCAAGGCGGATGGGGTGTGGCCGGAGGTTGAGAAGGGCCTGCAGATCTTCCCGTCGTCCACGCAGCAGCGCCAGGCGTACGTCGATGGACGCATCGACTGCACGACCATCGGCATCATCGACCAGTGGACGACGTCCACCGGTGCCGAGCCGATGCAGACGCGGGGCGCCTACGCGTTCGACCACGGCGACGACGCACTGTTTGCCAAGGCGCGCGAGCAGAGCGGGATCTCGATGTTCCCGAACAGCCTGTGCCCGGGCGCCTTCAAGGAGCCGCTGAACCTCGACTACGACCCGGTGCGGGCGAAGGTGAACTACGTCGCCTACACGCCGGGCTACTTGGCGGCGCCGCAGGTGCCTGAGGGAGTCATCTACGAGCTAATGCGGACGATCTACGACCACCGCTTCGAGTACAAGGACTTCCACCGCAACGGTGTCTACCTCGAGGACCAGATGGCCAACATGGTCATCAGCCAAGAGTTCTTCCACCCCGGAGCCATAAGGCTGTACGAGGAGGAAGGCATCGAGTATGGCATTCCTGGGCACCTCGCTCAGCAGGAGAAGGACAAGGCTGCGGGTCACCCGAAGGTGGCGTGCCTCTAACGGCCTAACCACGCGTCCATTGGTAAGGGGGGCGGCATCCGCCGCCCCCCTTACAAGCTGCGACAACCAGTCGGGAGTGTAGACCTGTGGAAGAGGCGGAAGAACAAGAAGCAGCGAAAGCCGCGGAGGAAGACGCGGGGTATCGTTCGCGCAGCGCCCAGGGAGGCCTTCTGAATTGGCTCTCCTGGGCCATCTTCGTTGCCGCGGTGATCACCGTCCTGCTCTCGATGTGGAACGTCTGGTTCCCCATCAATCTTTCGACAGGGCCGATAGTGCATCTCGCCCTGACCACGCTCATCATCACGATGGCCTTTGTGCGTCGTCGGCCGACGCGGCTTCGCATCGGGTGGATCGTCCTTGTCCAACTAGTTGCCTGGGTGGCGCTGTTCTTTGTCTACCAAGATCAGCTAGAGCTCCTGCAGCGCCTGGGCTTTGCCACGCCCATACAGCTCTTCTTCATGGGCACGGTGATGGCGGTCCTTTTCTACTACTCGTGGATCATGTTTGGGCCGGTATTTGCCGTCACGGCGGGACTGTTTGGGTTCTACGCCATGTTCGGCGACTTCCAATGGCTGCCTTTTGGGATAGAGTTGCCTCGCTGGTTGGACCTGCTGCGCACGGCCGAGACGACGTGGAACCGTGCGTTGTCCATCATGACGCTCCGGGCGGTCCAGGGCACCATCGTCGTCTTCTCTTTCTCCTTCCTCTTCATGCTGCTGATCATGGGGGCGCTCCTCCAATCATCGGGTGGCATCGGCTTCGTGTGGAGCATCTCGCGCGGTATAACACGCCGTGTGTCCGGCGGGCCCGGGCTCATCGCCGTACTGAGCAGCAGCAGCGTCGCTACCTTCACGGGCGGCGGTGCAGCCAATGCCGGCATCACGGGTGTGGTAACCATCCCCATGATGAAGAACGCGGGCTACTCACCGGAGAAGGCGGCGGCCATCGAGGCGGTTGCGTCGGTGGCGGGCGGCATCACGCCGCCGATCCTTGGAGCGGTCGCCTTCATCATGGCCGACTTCGTCGGCAAGACCTACTTCGATATCGTGGTCATCACCGCGATACCCGCCGTGCTCTTCTACTTGGGCCTGGCTACCTACATCATCTTCTCTGCGCAGCGGGACAGGATCAACATGACGGTCGACGACATCCCCGAGGTGCCGCGACAAACAATGGCAGTACAGATGACGACCCTGCTGCTGCCGATGCTTGTGCTGGTGCTCCTGCTCGTGCAGCGTTTGTCGATTCAACTGGCCGTCTTCTGGACCGTCGTCACCATCCTCATCGTCTGGGGCACGTTCTACATCCTCTCGCGCTTCGGAATTGTCGAGGCACAGCCCGAGTGGAGGAATGCACGCCGCAATATCGTACAAGCGGCGGTGCTGGCCGCAGGCATAGCGATGGCAGCGGCAACGCTGGATGTCTTGTTGAGCACGATCCAGCAGACGGGCCTCGGTCTGCGCGTTGCCTCGCAAGTGGCCGACTGGGGAGAGGGCTTGGCGCGGGTGATTCCTTGGGGAGGAGGTGAGAGTTCGCTTGCGCTGGTACTGACACTCGTCATCGCCATTGTCGCCTCCTACTTCCTTGGACTAGGTCTGCCGGCGCTGCCGGTGTATGTCATTAGCGCCGTGCTGCTCGCCCCCGCCCTTGTGAGCCTATTGCGGGAAGGGGACCAGTTGGGGTTAGCCAACCTGGGACTAGATGAGAATGAACAGGAAGATGCATTCCTCATCGTGGCGCACTACATCATGTACTACACGGCGCTGGTATTCCCCAACATCAACCCGCCTGTGGCCTCGACGGTGCTGGTCACAGGGCAGATGGCGGGCGCAAACTACCTGCGCGCGAGCATCGAGGCGACCAAGTATGCAGGTGGCGCGATGTATCTGCCGTTCCTGCTATTCTTCGGACCAGAGTTGCTGCTGGTGGCTGGCTTCTCAGTCCAGTTCTGGCACCACTTCGTGCTCGTTGCCGCGACGATCGTCGTGGGGCAGGCGGGCTTGGCCGGATTCCTTGGCGTTCGCCACAACATCGTGATACGGATCATCGGGATTGTGACGCCCGCGCTGACGTTCATCTACCTGTGGCAGGACAATCCGGTGTGGGAGATTGCGGCGGTGGCCGCGATAGTGGTGGTGTTTGGCAACGGCGTCATCATGCGGCTGCTCGGCGGTGGCACGCGGGAGGAAGAGGCGCCCGCCCCGGCGGCGCTGCAGACGGAAGAGGCGCAGTAGGAGAGCAATCGTGGTCACGCAAAAGTACGCAATAGGTCCGACGGTCGATGAGGTCGTGGAGGCCATCTATGCGGGCTACCGTGCGGTGGACGACGGCATAGGATTCTGGCATGGCTTCGACGCGTACCTGGTGGAGCGGGGTTTCCAGCAGGTGGATGAGGCGCCCTGCACATGTCCCGACGCCGGCTGGCACGGCCACATGCCCGAATGCCGCTGGCTCCGCAACTGGCCAGCCTAGACAGGATTCCAGGCTCGTCGCCTTGGCTATGGATGCCGGAAGAATGCGCTAATGTCCGGTCGAGGGGACCGGACATCGCTGGCTGCTGACCGATTGAACCGCGTGGGCCTTGACAAGCAGGTCGAGCCACTCCACGGCATTGGCGAGAACCAAACGACAGCCCCCGAGTTGCCCCCGCGCGCTCCGGGAGGCAAATAGGCGCCGGGCAGCCAGGGCCAAGGCGGCTCCTGAGTCGCTCTTTGGGCACTTGAGAGCCTGGCTGCTTCTCTGATCTCCTAGCTGCTAACCAGCAGTAGGTAGGGTAAGCTTGAGCAGCTGAGGCTCGCGTCTGACGGGCCTGCTGGTGCAGCAGGGTCAATCTTGCAAGCGAGGCAGCAATGCGCGTCGCCGTCTTCAGTACCAAGTCTTACGATCGTGAATTCCTAACTGCCGCCAACACGCGTCACGGCCACGAGCTGCTGTTCTTGGAGGGGAGGTTGACAGCAGAGTCGGCGGCTCTCGGTACAGGGTTTCCCGCAATCTGCGCCTTCGTGAACGATGAGCTCGACGCCGGTGTGCTCGGCGTCCTTGCTGCAAGTGGCACGCGGCTCGTTGCGTTGCGGTCTGCCGGCTTCAACAACGTAGACCTGAGTTCCGCAGCCGATCTGGGCATCACCGTGAGCCGCGTGCCTGCCTACTCCCCCCATGCAGTCGCTGAGCATACGATCGGCCTCATCCTTACCCTGAACCGCAGGTTGCATCGGGCGCATGCTCGGGTTCGCGAAGGCAACCTTGCCCTGGAGGGGCTATTGGGCTTCGACCTTCAAGGCAAGACGGTGGGCGTCATTGGTACAGGCAGGATCGGCGCTCTGGTAGCGAAGGTGCTGGCGAGTTTCGGCTGCGATGTGCTGGCGTCCGATGCCGTGCCCAATCCCGAATGCGTAGAGCAGGGTGTGCGTTACGTGAGCATGGACGAACTGTTCAGGGCATCGATGATTGTGACGCTCCACGTCCCGCTAACGCCGGAGACGCACCACCTGATCGACGCGCATGCCATCGGCCTGATGCCCCAGGGGGTTATGCTCATCAACACGAGCCGGGGAGGCCTCGTCGATACCCGCGCTGTCATCGACAGTCTGAAGACAGGCCGCATTGGCTACCTGGGCCTGGACGTCTACGAGGAAGAGGGCGACCTGTTCTTCCGGGATCTGTCTGATCAGGTCATTCAAGACGACGTCTTCAGCAGGCTCCTCACCTTCCCCAATGTGCTAATCACCGGCCACCAGGGTTTCTTTACCCGGGAGGCGCTGGAGGCAATCGCAGAGGTGACGCTGGACAGTATCACCGCCTTTGAGCAGGGACGCCGTTCGGGCTGTGAGCTAACCGCGTAGCCTGCCTTGCCTCAAGAGCACCTTGCGGTCTCCCACGCATGTTCTCTGCCAGAGGGTCTGCTCGCCAGGTGTCTCCCTGCCTCGCGCGCGCCTCGCCCGCCCCGAGCAACAGCAAAGGTCGCGATGGGGTCGCGGCTACGAGGCCTTGGGGTTCCGTAGAAGCCAGGGTCAGCACGAACCTGAGGAGCAGGAAGAGGCCAGTTTGGGGTGCAGCCAGCGGGCGCAACAGCATGACCTGAGGTGCGGCGCTGCCGAGAAACGGCGCCCCAATGCTGGTGCGCAACATCTGCATGGCGTGATGGCTTCTGCGGCAGCCTATCGGCGGGTCGGAAGTCGTTGGCGACCGCGCATTTCAGGCATCGCACAGCCCAAATCAGCCAGCGCTTTCAGTTACAGATCGCGCAGGCCGTAGGGCCCTCCGGGCACCGGCACTGCTTGCCTGTGAAGCGTCGACTGTCAGCGGCTGTTGCCCGAAATGGGGAAGCTGGTCAGTCGTTAGCAGGGCTGCTAGGTGGTGCCGAGGGTGGGAGTCGAACCCACACGCCCCGGAGGGCCGCGGATTTTAAGTCTTGCATCGGTCGTCTAGCCCCGTTTGGCCCTGTTGGCCTGCGTATGGCCACGGCCTGCTTCCTACGGTTTGACCGTGCAGTGCCGCTACACCCTGTCCAGCCCTTTCCACCGGCGTCTCGTGAGCAATCCGTGAGCATTGCAGAGGTGCCCTTGCCCCATGCCTGGGCACGCTTCTCAATGGTGCGCTGATCGAGCGTCGCACTCGCCATCCGTTCGCCCAGCTGAGTGAGGTGATGCTGCAGCGCCCGGCGCTCCGGGTGCGGAGTGGCAGCTGATGAGGGGGCTCCACTGCGACGATGGCGCATCGGAGAGGTGCAACCCTGGGGGATGCTCTAGCCCCCGGAGTGCAGTCGGGCGCGAGACGCCTGCCGGTCCGCCTTCTCCGCTCCTTAGCGTGGATGCGGGGCTGCATCGGCCGCAAGCACGTACAGGGAGTCCGGCAACTTCCAACCGTCTCCATGCTTGGTCCGATGGACGCGCCCCGGTGGGCGGGTCATCTGCCGCTGCTCCCCGTCCACAGCCTTGCGGCCTTGAGCCTGTTCTCACCGGTCTGCTCGGGGGGATGGGCATTGCGGCCCTTAGCAGATCTGGCATCCGTGCGCCGTGCTCTGGCGGATTCGAGCAGCGCCAGCTGCCGCTGCTTCGCCTCCTCGATCGCGCCCTTCGCCCACTGGCCTGCAACGGCCTCCTGCAGCGCAGCGGTCGTGGACCGCTCGGCGATGTCTGCCTCGATGCCGGCGAAGCGCTCGTCTGCCTCCCGCTCCATCGTGGCCAGCACGCCGTCGAGGGCGAGGCGCTCCTCCTCGCGCCGCTCAACCTCGGCGCGGGCAGCGGCGAGGTCGGCCAGACGTTCGTCCAGGGCCGCGTCCCCCGCCTCCAAAGCCCTCAGCCAGGAACGGTGGCTGGGGTGGGTTGGATCCCGGGCATCCCTCTTGAGGTAGGATGCCCGCTTGACCTCCATCTCCACGATGGTTTCGGCGATGCGGGCACGTTCGTCCTGGGCCTTGGTGAGCGCTCTGCCGGCACGCTGCCGGCGCGCATTGCGGGCCCGGGGCGCGTTCTCGCGCCGGCGGGCCAACAGCTCAGCAGCGAGGGAGCAGGTCGTCAGCTCTGCATCGCGCGCGGCCATCTCGGCGTCCTCGAGGGCGCGGCATGCGGCATCCAGGTCTTCCCAAGCGCGCGTCGACTCCCAACGCCACGGTCCAGCCTGGTCAGGCCACAGGTCGGCGGCCCGATCGCGCAGGATCGTCCGCACGCGCTGCTGTGCGACCGCCATCTGCACCTGCGCCGCTGCGGCCGCGGCATCGAGCCCCGCAAGCTCCGCCTCGAGGCGCGTCATCGTCGGCTTGCGGCCAGCCGCAGGCGAGGGGCCCTGGTCGCTCCCGGCGGCACCTGTGCGGCAGTCCTCGCAGCGACTGGGAGGGCGGCCGGGCTTGAACGGCGGCTGGAACGGGTGTCCGCAGCTGGCGCATTCGCGGATTCGCCCCAGACTCGCGGCGCGGCGCTCCTCGCGCCTCCGCTCGTCGTAGGCCGCTCGAGCACATTCAGGCGAACAGTAGGTGTTGCGGATCTTGGCGAACACCGAGGCCTGCGCTGGATACGGCCGCTTGGCTTTCCTGCCGCAATGGGCGCACTCGATCTTGCGGCGAACCATCTTGGGGCGCGAGGGTACCAGGGTGGTCATGCCCAGATCATAGCAGGGGGTACCCGTCCGGCCAGGGCCTTGGCACTGGGGCGAATGGCGGCGGCGGTGCGGCACAGCAGCCCGCCTTACCGGAGGCGACAAGTGGAGGAGGAGCGCCGCCTTACTGAAGGCGACGGTGCGGCACAGCAGCGCTGGCTTACGTAATGCGACGAGTGGAACAGGAGCGCCGGGTTACGAGGGCGACGGCCCAACCAGGTGCGCCGGATTAGATGCGCGACGCCGGCTCTGGCACGAGCGACGGAGCGTAAATCAAGGCCGATATGCGGCGCTCCCTATACTATAGGGGGGATTACTACTTGAGAGTCACTTTATATTATATCCTGCGGCGCAAGCGATTTTTGACGGGTTTCAGCCGTAAATCAGGCCGTGCATATATGCGGTGATGGGCGTTTGCACAAAGCATATAATCAACAAACACGCTACACTTCAACATCATTGACGCTATGGAGGCACGACGATGCCGCAACCACTGTCCACGGAACGCACCCGCGAGGTCCTGTTGCTGCATCAGGCTGGGCACTCCCCGACCGAGATAGCGCGAGGTCTGGACCTACAGCGCTCGCAGGTGTATGCGGCCATCAAGGGCAACACGCGCGCAGCGAAGCGGCTGCTGGAATCTCAGTTGGGATTGCAGGCCACACCAAAGGAGGTCCGCGAGCTCGCAGAGCGCATCGAAAGCAAGCGGGAGTGGCAACAGAGTGCTGGCCGGTCGACGGATGGGACCGCTGCTCCGGGAGAAGCAGAACGCAAAGAAAAGTGGGCTCGGCTTAGGGAGCAGGCCGATGAGACGATCAGGGCGAAGCGTCGCCGTCCCTAGGTGGGGTGCTGCCGGAGCACGGACTTCATAAGCGGATGCGTCTCTATGAGCAGGAAGACTCCGTACCGTGTTACTTGATGCCGCTAAGCGGCGTGACGGCCGCTCTCTGTGCCGCTGTCTTCGTGTGAGGCTGCGTGTCGCCATTGGTGGTGGCGTGATGCTGCACTCTATCCGCCTTATAACGGTCTAAACCTCTGGTGGGGAGTACAGCGGGAAGGCCAAATGCCCCTGCAAGGGCGGAGCAGCCTCGACACGGGCCCCGCTAAAAGTGTCAAGCCGGAACGCGCCCCTGCATCCGCCGGTGGCAAGTCTTGGCCCGCCCAGCGATAAAAGGGGTAGCTTGTCGCAGCCCAAAGAACTCAGACCACGTATCGTCTCATTTGGTTCGAGTCCCGGCTGGTAGGCCACTTCGGACGGTAGGCAGTACCACCTTCAAGGTGTGGCTGAGCGCCTTATAGCGTTCGGGAATCGGAGAGCCTGACCTGCCCCCATCATTCGTACCACTTGTCATAACCAGCGCTCAGGCCGACCGCAACCAACGCGACCAATGCACCCAATACTACAATCGAGCGCCGCGGCACCACCCAAGGAGCGCCCATGAACAACGCACGCACACTAAAGACCGCGGCGACCGCCATTATCGCCGCCGCGCTAGTCGCAGTAGCCGCCCTCGCTATCTACACCGGCACTATGACCAGGAGAGACCTAGCTGAGACCAAAGACGCACTCGCCGCCGAGCAGGCCACGCGCCGGCAGACCGAGGACGCGCTCGCCGCCGAGCAGGCCACGCGCCGGCAGACCGAGGACGCGCTCGCCGCTGAGCAGGCCACGCGCCGTAACACCGAGGACGCGCTCGCAGACGAGCAGGCCACACGCCGCAAGACCGAAGACGCGCTCGCAGACGAGCAGGCCACACGCCGCAAGACCGAGGATGAACTGCAAGCCACACAGAGAGTACTCCAAGAGGAACAGAACAAGCGCAGCGACATCGAGCACCAGTTGACAGATACCGAAGGACGACTCGCCCAGGAGATAAACGACCGCCTGGACGCACAAGCGCGCATCGACGATTACCAGAAAGAGCTAGCCACCATCACCGAGGAGCGCAACACGCTCCGCACCAACTACAACCGGCTGCAAGCCAGCACCGGCACCATCACCGACCTCGAAGAGGAGATCGTGCGACTCCGCGCCATCCGCGAACCTCTGATACTGGACCCTGGCGGCACCAGCCGAAGCGGATTCCTCTGCACCGGCAGCATGGAGCCCAAGCTAACCTGCCTGGACGAAGCGACCTGGCTAACCGACTTCCGACCGGAAGACATCACCATCGGCGCAACCATCAGCTTCAACCCGAACTGCTGGGAGCGCAACGGGACCCAGGCACGCGACAACATCTTCACCGCGCACCGCGTGAAGCGCATCGACATACGCAACGGCATCCCGCACTACTGGCCCAAAGGCGACAACAACCACCAGGACGATGGATGCTGGATACCTGCAACAGACGTGCGCGGCTACATCGTCGAGATGCACAAAGGCACCAAGCCAGAGAACGCCGACCTGCGCAACGCCGTCAACCAAGCCTACAAGGAGCTAACCGACTTTCAGCTGCGCCACTGCAGCCGGCCGACCTTCGCCAACTGCTACCTGGACGAACCCTACTTCACCCAGGCCAACCAGGTGCTGAACCACTACAGGTGCTGGATACGGAAGGCCAGGAACCCAAACAGCCCCAACTGCTAACCAGACAGCATCAAGCGCTCACGCTCCCATTGACGCTCGGCCAGCGCCCTACGCCACAGGCAATCGCCGACTTTCATCGCGGAGAGCAGCTCGCTAACGCCATCCATGTTCACAACGTCCGCCTCGTAATTGACCACCAGGGAGTACCCAGAACCCGAAGGCGGAGGACTGGCAATCATCGTAACGTCAGTGACCTGCCGCCCGTATTCGTACGACTCGCTATGCTAGACCGGCTGGTATCGGACGCGGCCTACTGACGCGACGGATAAAAGTGGTGACTTCGTCGACCAACGCTTTGGGGGCACACTCAGAGCCGCGCTGTTGGACACTCCTTCACAGATTGCGGCAAGGCCAGTCACAGCCGCCATAGTGAGCACCCATCCGGACGCAGAGACGGTCCAAGTCAAGCCGGTCTAACAGAACGGGTGGTGCACACACTGAGGCAGGTCAAGAGCATAGCGGTGCAAAACGCAGACTCGACAGACTTGACGGCGTGCCCCATCTTCTGAGATAGGAGACTTCAACACTAGGCACACCCTTGTAGTGAGGTGCTAGAGCCCAGCGCACTGGCTGACCAATTACACGGAGTGCCGTATAGTGGGACGATGGATCAAACCTAGGAAGGAGGCGGGCGTCATGGAACTCAACGAATACCAGCGCCTCGCCAATCAGACTGATCAGCAGCCCGAGTCTGAGATTCTAGACGCTGACCTCCACAGCATCCTAGTTCCATTGCTGGGCCTCGCGGGCGAAGTAGGCGAGCTCCTAGGCGAACACAAGAAGCGGCTCAGGGATGGGCTCTCATACAAACTGTTCCCCGAACGAGTCAAAGAAGAGTTGGGAGACCTTCTCTGGTACCTGTCTAACGTGGCCACCAAGCATGGACTAACTCTGGAAGAGGTAGCTACTTGCAATCTTGGGAAGACTGAGAGGCGCTGGAAGTCCATAGCCGATGGAGGAGGACCTCGAAGGTTATTCGACGAGGACTTCCCCGAGGGGGAGCGTCTGCCTCGGCGAATGGATGTCTCAATTGAGGGCGCATCCGGAAGGGCCATTACAATTGTAAATGGTGCAGCCCTAGGAGACATACTCCTAGACAATCGCTATGACAATGATGGCTATCGCTACCACGATGTCTTTCACCTCTCGTACGCCAGTGTCTTGGGCTGGTCGCCCATTGTCCGAGCATTATTGCGGTGCAAACGAAAGAGCAACCCCAAGGTTGACGAAGTAGAAGATGGCGGACGTGCAATCGGCATTGAGGAAGGCATTGCTGGAATGGTCTTTAGCTATGCCGAACGTCGGAATTTCCTTGAGGGCGCCGAAGGAGTCAATTATGAATTGCTACGGACAATAAGGGACATGACCTCTCATCTAGAAGTCCGGCGTTGCACTGAGGGCGATTGGGAGAAAGCGATTATGGCGGGGTTTCAAGTCTGGCGCCAGGTGTGTGCCGATGGCGGAGGACGTTTCCGAGCCGATCTTGAACAGCGGAGCATTGAGTTGGTTGTGTGAAATACAGCTACCCATGAGCATTCTGTCTACGTATCCCCGTTCTCTATTTTTGCCTCAAGACGCGCAACGCCGTAAGGAATCCGACGGCTGCTGTCGAGAGCGCAGCCAAACTCAGGGTCGAAAGCAAGAGGCCCCAACCCCAAGTCCTTACCCAACTTGGTACGGTTACGGCCGGGACGTCCCGTACACTTAGAATCACCGTTAGGCTCACCCCCAGTATTGTAACTGCTACCAAGAAAACGCCAAACATCACCACTGGCTGTAGATATTCACGAAGGTTTGTCGTTTCAGAACTCAGTTGTTTAGTGGCTGCAGACAGTTTTGTTTGAACACCTGTTATGTGACTCCAACTAGGGTTAGGTTGTCCGGCTACAGCTTCCTGAATTCGGTACCACATTGAGGCTCTTGGCTTAGGTGGTTTAGAGGCTTTCCCGTACACCTTGTGCAGTTCGAGCGTGAACACTGCATCATGCAAAGGAATCGATATGGGATGGTTCGCGAGATTGGCTACCCTTATGTACAATCTCTCGTTCTCAATGTCTTGACCAAAGAATGGGTCAACTTGAATTCCCATCAAACCTGCTAGGCCTTGAGATGCATAGTCGTATCGGATTCCAATCTTTCCAGTCAGGTCGCCTGGCATGTTCAGTCGTTCCAAAGTCGAGAGGATTGCAATTTCTCCGGGCTGAATTGTAATTTCTTCCTCAACATAGTCTTCTGCCGGTTTGTAACGCTTGCCTCTAAGCATTAAACCGTCGCTGGCGACCCTCAGTGCATAGGAGGCCTCCTTAATCGACTCTTCGACCCAGGTATCCCTCCTGAAAACCTCGCCGGCTCTTAGCCGTCGGCGAATCTCCTCACTTCCTAGTGTCATGATTTCGTCCTCCCTCCAGAGGCATCTGCGGCCGGTTCGCCCGGCTTGGATGCACTTGCATTGGTAGTAAGCTGTTGATATCCCATTTGGGAGGATACCAGTATTCGATTGGCTCAGCACCGGGACGATAGATCTGTTTGATGCGGGAGCGACTGCCTGTTCCAGTGACGTCGGGATGCTTGACGCGGGCGTACTTTGAGACCTCACAGAAGAGGTTCTGGCAGTCGATAGGGTGGAGCCTTCTGCCCCAAAGATCACGAAACTCCAGGCCAAGACGGTCGAACTCCTCCTCTTGGCGTTCGGTGACGACCCTGATGAGGTCCGCCTCAGTCAGGCCGCCGATGTCGGTGAAGCACTTGCGGATGCCGTCCAAAGCACCTGGACCGGGGACTACGAAGTCCCTTTCCGAGAAGTCGATAATCTTGCTGTAATTCAGGTCAGTCACGAATTGGTAGGCCAGGAAATCGCCGATGGACGGGTAGGAACGCAACAAACCGAATGCAGCTCTCATGGTGGGCGCCTCCGTAATCCTCTGCGGCAGTTCATCTTCCATCATCCGCTCGATCAGCTTGAGGTGATTGCGATGCTTCCGGGAGTGCCCGAAGGCCCGCCCCGGCGACGGCATGATGTAGGCAGCTGAGTAGATGGCGCGACCGTCTGCCAAGGCTTGGGACAGGACTCTGTCATAGGCGTCGAAGCTGTAGGACGAGTAGTCCACATCCCCAATTTCAGCCTTCAGAAGCTCCCACGTCTCGATCCTGTTGAACATCTTGAATAGCAGGGTGCGGAAGAAAACCCCTTCTGAGGATTGCGCGCCTTCATAGATGACGTTACGGATGAGGTATTGACTCACGCGATCTGAGGCCCGGTACGCGTTCGTGAACTTGTAGCGGCTCAAAATGGGGTCGTTGGTCCAAGGAGGTGGAGACCCTTCGATGCGACGAAAAAACACTTCTTGCCGTTCCGCTGCAAAGTGCCAATAGGTATCAAAGACGACGGTCGGCTTCGCTGGCGAGATGGGCGACACCATAGGCGGCTGACGGATTCCGTCCTCAAGAAGCGTCAATTGGCCGTCTTGCCCAGTGGGCAATGCGAACGCTCTACTTTGGACAAGTTGAGGAGCGAGCGGTATGACCGCATTCCATACAACGCGGAGGGCGCCTTCAATAGAACAAGCATTGCGTAGGGTAACGACACGCGTCACGGGTTGCTCCCGATCCGCCAACTCGCGGTATCTCCCAAGGACCTGCTCTCGAGACTCTTCACTTTCGTTGGGATTGCCCTCATCGCGCTCCACCAGAAACAGCACGTCAGGCTCGACGTGCCCCCAGTGAAGTTTCTCCAAGTCGATCATCGCCTCCAACGAGCCCTCGGGTACACCAAAGGCCGCACCATAGACCCACGTGGACCACCAGAACCGATCGAGCACGATCCAGGTGCCTGCGCTCAGGGAGGGAAGTATCTTCCTTTCTATCGCGTCGATGTGGGCTGCGATGTGCAGCACTTGGAGACTTGTCGAGTTGACATCGCCCACGGCAAGCCCTGGAGCGTCGTGGTGCAGGTCGTAGACAAGGCGTCCCAAGGTACCTGACTCCCTTCCAGGGAACGCCAGGAATCTGCAGGGAATGCCGGCCTCTGTGAGGCGGCTCGTAAGGTGCTCGGCGAGGGTACTCTTGCCGACACCGTCGACACCCTCGAACACGATGAGCCTGCCCTGAACTGGTCGCTGCTTCACCCGCCCTCCTGCAACTGGTTCAGGATTCCCGCAACATCACCAGCCAGCCCACGGAGGTAGCCCCTTGTCTGGTCACCAGCCTTTGCAGGACTCGCTACACAAGACACCTGAGTGAGCCGTCTTCCCATCTCCTGGGCCATAAAACGGCCAAGCCGGCACAACCCCAGGTAGTTGCCGTACGCACGTTCGAAAATGTACTGGGTGGCATAGAAGCCCGTCACGCTCAACCCGTCGGAGCCTTGATGAGCGAATGCGACCTGCTGGAGGCAAGGGAAGCCCCTTAAGGGCTGATTGAAGTTATCCTTTCTCGGGTCAAAGAGCGCTACCTGAAATGCGGACCTTCGTCGATTGCCGCCATGCCATGCCCGAATGATCTTCTCTAGCTGATTTACACCGCCTTGGTACGCAGCGTCGTGACCGTACGAGATCATTCGCTGGAAGTAGACGCCGTACTTGTTCCGCCGATCCCTTAGCACGCGCGGCATGATTCGCCGATAGCGCTCGTAGAGCTGATGACGGCCTGCTTGCCGGTTCCACAGCGAGTCGGGGAATATGGTGTTGGACACCTCGTGACAAGAGAGCCCCTTCGCTTCGGCGCCAAGGGCATCATCGAGGAGATGGCGTATCGGTGCTACTTCTTGGGGCTCACCGTTGGAGAAACCCCGGATCACGACTGTCAGAGGCGAGATCTCGCCTGCGTCGACTACGCTGAAGAGCGCCTTGGCCCAGGCGACGGAAAGGTTGTCTTCTTCTATCGTGAGTGTCCTATCCATCCCTCACCTCTGTCCAGTGCCGGTACAGTGCGCGTCCCACGTAATCGCGCCTTGAGACGCGGACGAACGCAGACCAGGAGGTGCTGGATTCCAGTCGGCCAATTCCAGGCTTGACTGCCCGGAAGAGCCGTCCGGGCTCTAGGTCTGACGAGGTCTCAATGCATGCGCCCTCCGGCTTCGCTCCTCCTCGGACAAGTATGAGATTACCCACCTCCACATCCACCGCCCTTCCACTCCAGTGGTCGTCCACCACAAGCACGGTTTGCGGCGTCTGCCATCCCAATATCAGCGACTGGGCCTTGCGAGGGCTGACCTTCAGAAGCGCCCTTGCCCGGGAGTCCGGTAGGATCTGCAGCGCGCTTCCCATATGGTGGACCAGCGTCGTGTACCCAACGCCGAAGTAACCAGCGACCACATAGGCCTGCTCTGGGGTGCACTCCTCGATTGTCCAGCCCCGGACCGCAAAGGCCTTGGATACGGCCAACTTAGGCATGAGGAGAGCCCCCGCAAAGCAATCCGCCGCGAACTCCTTGGGGTCGAAGCGGGGCTTATCCCACTGCTCGACAAGTTCGTCGATCTCCACACCGTCCCTCCAGTGATGGTGGCCAAGTTCGTGAGCACAAGTAAACGCTCGCCGGCCGGGTGGGCGCAATGAAGACACGATGATAGTAGGACTGGAAGCGGACGTGTACATTCCTTCCATGCTGGGAAGGTCCAGAAACCGGACCTCGACACCAAGTTTCTCAGCGAGGTCGTACACGCAGACAGCGTGGTCAAGCCCATAGCCGACGGAGCCGCGCGTGCGCAGGGCAGCCCCCATCGATTGCCGAGCAAGCGCTCGCCGTTCGTTCATTCAGTGTCGCCTCTCAAGGATCGGAGGGCCAGGACCAGTTGGAGGACTCGGTCTAGGTCCTCTTCCCGCAACTTGCTCAGCTCCCTTGCCGCCAGCTTCACGCGGTTTGCAGCAAGGGTCGAGTCCTCGTCATCCTCGCCAACGATCCAGGGGACATTCACCCCGTACATCTCGGCCAGCGCGGCGAGTTCCTCAGCGGATACCCTTCTCCGACCGGCCTCGATCTCGGACACCGTTGGACGGTGCCAGTTGAGGCTCTTGGCCACTTGGCCTTGAGTGAGGCCTGCCATCTCTCTCGACAGGCGGAGACGCGATGCGATTGCCTTTCGCTTTGCTTCGTACTCAGTCATCCTGCAACGGCCTTCTCGCCAACGTAAGTGCTCAGGGTTTCCGCAATCTCACCAACGGACAACGCCCGCTTCCCATCGTTGGAGATGAAGGGGTTGTAGTCATCAGGTAGGTCAACCCCTAGGCACTCGGACAGCATGACGGTCGCTTCCACTCCACTCAGGCTGTCGAAGCCCTCTACTCCTCCCACCGGACGCGTGGAAATGTCTATCTTGGTGATGGGTCGCCCGCTCACTTCTTGCACCTGGGTCAAGGTTTGGACTACCTTGGTGATGATCTCTTGCTTGTCCATGGTCACATCCTTACATCAAGTAAGATAATCTTACCTGCGTCGCCCGAGGGTGTCAAGACCAGTACGTAGTCTCGTCGCTGAAGGCGGGGCGTTATCCTGCGTGGACAGGAGTTACCAAGCCCCGACTTCAATGGGCTCTTGGCTGACGCAGGTACAGAGACTCTGACTTTGCCTATAGATGGTTCAGGCAACCCTTGAGGCGGGTTTCACCTATCGCCCAAGACCGACTTGCATACTGCCCAGCCACAAATCAAGAACGGCTCAGCCTACGGTGAGGAACACCCGCCTACCTAGACTCGAACCAAACGAGACGGTGCCCTGCTTGGATTCCTCTCGGATCTACAAGCCACTGTTTTTGCAGCCACGGGCTGCGGTGCCGCTCTCTTGGTATGACTTGCCGTTGGCCGCCTGATACTCTCTGCACATGGCACGTCTAAAGCACGACCAAGAAGAACTGCTCAACGGTGCCCTCGCCAACTTGCTGACCACACACGCCGTCCCCGCCCATGCGGAACGCCGCGAGCGCGGCAAGCGCATGGATGTCGTTGCAGATGTCGATGGACTCCGCGTCGTGCTCGAAGCGGAGACGGGCTTTGACCGCAAAGCACAAGCCATCAAGGACGCCGACGCGCGATTGCGGCAGGGGCTCACGACCATCGTCTTCGCCGTGTGCTATCCCGCAGGGTCTACGGCAGACACGCTAGCCGATGCGCCGGTGATGTGGACGGTGCGCCTGCGTTCAGGCGAACCGCCGTTCGAATGGGCGCAGGGGAGCATCGCGCAACTGGCCAATGCGGTACGCCAAGCACCCTCAACGGTTGGTGGAGCGGACAGGGCCGCGCAGATGTTGTCCGATGGCCTCGATGAAGCAGTGGCCCTGCTGCCCGTGTCAACGCGGCGCGGACTGGCGCGAGCGATAGACCTCCCCGCGAAGGCTCAACGGTCACCCGGAGGCAAGGAGGACTACTTCGTGCCTGCCAAGCGCGGGCTACTCGTAGTCGCCACCGCCATGCTGTTCCATCATCGCGTCGAATCGCATCTACCGGCGCGGCGTCCCGTCAGCTATGGCGGAGACTGGCCACCTGCAAGCGCCCGCGCCTGCGCTGAAGATGCCGCGATCATCGATGCGCACCGCGAGGCGTGGCGCGCAATACTTGCCATCGACTACCGGCCTGTGTTTGAGACGGGGCGAGTGGCGCTCGGCGCGCTGCCAGCAGACTCAACAAGCTCCGAGGCCGTGCGCAGACTTGCGCGAACCGTGGCGCAGATAGGCGAGCAAATGCCTCGCCGCCTGCGCCACGACCTGCTCGGCCGCATCTTTCACCGCGTGCTCGATACAGCGCGCTACGACGGCTCCTACTACACCTCGACCGCCGCTGCCGTCCTACTGGCCACGCTCTCCATTCGCCAACAGGACGCCGACTGGGCCGACCCTAGCGCGATTGCGAATCTGCGCATCTGCGATCCTGCTTGCGGCACCGGCACGCTGCTCATGGCCGCCGCCGAGCGCATCCGCGACCTTCGCCACCCTGTAGGCCCGACGAGCGAGAGCGACGAAGAGACGCTTGCGCTGATGCTGGTCGAAGACGTGCTATGGGGCTACGACTCCAATCTCACCGCAACGCACATGGCGGCAACGACGATCGGCATGCTCTCGCCTTCAACTCAATTCAGCCGAATCAACGTTCATCGCACCATGCTGGGAGTCTTTGGAGGGGTCGCCTATCTCGGATCGTTGGACTTCCTGGCAGGCCAGGCACGGCTTGCGGCATGGCCCTCGGCCACACAGCAGGTAGATAGCGGCTACGACTCTGGCCAGCCGCCACAGCAAGACCTCGTCATCATGAACCCGCCGTTTACAACCGCCAGTTTGCGCCACGACCAGTTCTCTAGCGCCGAAGAGGCGGCCATCAAGCGGCGCGAGAAGGAGATTCTCGGACGCCTGCCCCATCGCTCGGCTGCGAGGCTATCCGGGTCAGCGAACGCCTTTCTTGTGCTTGGTGAACGATTGGTGCAAGAGTTAACAGGAACGCTTGCCGTAGTGCTTCCCACTACTATTGCGACGAATCCCGCAGCGCTTGCTACGCGCCGCTACTTGGCGGAGCGCTTCCATGTCGAGACCATCGTCAGCTCGCACGACCCCGAGCGCATCTTCTTCTCGGAGAACACATCCATCGGCGAAATGCTCCTGATCTGCCGCCGCTGGCATAGTGAGGGACCCAAGCCACCGACACGCATCGTGAACCTGGTCCGTAACCCAGAGACACCGATTGCAGCGCAGAATGCAGCAGCCAGAATAGAGCAGGCCAGCAAGTCAGTCGCCGGAGCACCTCACGACTTCACCGCTCAGTCTGTCCCTGCAGAGCGCATTGAGCGTGGTGACTGGAGCGCGGTCAACTTCCTGTCGCCATACCTTTCAGAGTCCTATCAATCGCTCGCAACGGAAGGCAAGCTCTTTGCTCGTCGCTTCTTGCGCGAGACTGCTACAGTCGGCCCTGAAGGCAGGCGAATAAGAGATTCGTATGTCCAGCACGATTTGCCGACCGCTTCAGGTCGGCGGGCGCTCTGGCACCACAAGACAGACGTGACGCAGTCGATGCGAGCGGAGACGGACTGCTACATCGAGCCGATACCCGCCAAGCGCCATCTCGCCGATTGGTACTGGGAGCAGCGAGGCCGGTTGCTCTTGCCGCATCGCATGAGACTGAACACCGCGCATGTTGCAGCGGTGATGCTGGACGAACCTGTACTGGGATCCCTGTGGACACCCTGTCGCCCTATCGATGAAGACCCGGCGACGGCTCAGGCACTGTGCCTCTATTTCAACTCGTCGGTGGGTCTGCTGGCGCTTCTCGGCGGGCGCGACAATAGGGTGCCGTCATACCCCCAATTCTCTATCGACTCGCTGCGCTCCCTTGCCGTGCCGGACTTCGATGTGCTCGGCGATGATGTTCGCGACCACATGGCGAGCGCTTTCGTTGGGCTAAAGCGCGAGGCACTGCGCCCACTGCTGTATTTGCCCGATGATCCCGTGCGCAAGCAAGTCGACGCCGCCGTCGCCGAGGCGCTTTCCCTCGATACCGAGCTGGTTGCCACCATCCGGCGAAACCTTGCGGAAGAGCCATCCATCACCAATCGCCGCCAGGGCGATGCTCGATAGAACCCAGGAGCGCATCAGCGCATCCCGAAGCCTATCCGGATTCCGGTTGACAACGTCATGATGACCTGCCCCCAATTGTCTGTACCATCCATTGTGTTGGGTCAAGGAGTATGGCCTCAGGGCCAACGGTCAAGCGAGCCACAAGCAACTACCCATTGTCCCTAGCGCCCAGCGGTTCGGGTGCCTGACCAAGTTGAAACCAACCTTGCCGATTGAACGTGACGGGTGGTACAAACGCTGGAGGCAAGTCACGGCACTCGCGGGCGTGCTGGACTACGACAACGCACTTATGGCCGAGGTCGGAATGCTGGAGATTCTGGGTATGGAGTATCCGCATATGCAGGTGCTCACCGTTGCTGAGATGTTGGGCAGGAAACGGTTCGCCGCGCCGGCAGTCGCGGGCCGTCAGACGCTAGCACCCGGGCTGCCAGGCATTTCACCAGTGGAGGTGTAGGGATGGCACGCCCTATGCAAAGGCTTGCCATCGTTCTCCCACACGGGGAGGAGTTCGAGGCGACGGTTCATGACAATGGGCGCTGGCAGATCAATCCCACGACGCTCCGGCCAGGCCCACCTACACGCAAGAGGCTTGCCACTCTGGAGCAGATAATGGCCGACCTCGTTGGTAGCCACGCGCACGAGGTATCGCATGGAGGCTCGCCGGTCGAGCCTATCGCCGGGCTGGTCGCCGACCGCTACCTGCCGGGGTCGCGCGTACTCTGGACTGCCGAGCCACCACCTATCGACCCCAATGTCGTCTACTGAACGCATGCACAGTCAAGTCTCTAACTGCTCACTACTTCTTGCCAATGTCAGCATTGTGGCCACATGCCATACTCTCCGTGTCGAGTACCTCCGGCTGAAGTGCTGCAGCCTGCCAAGCCGCTCTAGACGCAGGCAAGAACAGAGGGCCACTCCCGACACGAGAGGCCCTCTTCAATTCGCTTCCTGGTAAGGAGGTGTGCTACCAGGAACGGTTGTTCGAGCGCGGCCGCTCTGCGCGGGGCTTCGCCTCGTTGACCGTCCAATTGCGCCCGCCGAGTGCGGTGCCGTTGAGCCCCTGGATGGCTGCTCTAGCAGCGTCATCATCCTCGATCTCGACGAAACCAAATCCACGGGAGCGGTTCGTCTCACGATCCGTGATGACCGTGGCATCGGCGACGGTACCGTAGGGTGCGAATGCATCCCGCAGGTCCTGTTCACCAGCATCGAAGCTGAGGTTGCCAACATAGATCTTCATAGCGGTTCTCCTCTGTTGTTGTATCCGTCGACTGCCGGAGGAACCGCTGGTGCTCAGCGTGTCGGCCCGAGGGGGCAGGGGTAACTCACGATATCTCTGGACCCGTACAGTGTACGCCAACTAACCCCACAATGGGTGACGCCATAGAGGCTGACCCGCCCCGTGGCTTGGACCACCCGTCACATTGGACCGACAGGATGTGGGCCTCTGCCCATTCTGGCTTCCCGCAGGGCGATGGCTGTCGGCCTCCCTTGTGGTGTCGCTGATTGGGCCGGCTCCTCGGGTGCTGGTCAGACCAAGCGCATCAATAGTCACTACTTTTAGGAACGGAATTATCCGGCTGACTACACAGGCGGCTTCTTGTCGTATTCCCACGAATGATTGGCTGACAGCCGTAACAGCGCTTGCGCTAACGCCTCTGGCGATGCCTCGATGCGCTCCGGCTGCGGCTTCGTAGGCGGTCTTCTGCGTTTCCTCTTCGGCTTCGGTTCCATGCCCGCGCTCTCCTTCAGCCTAGGTTGTTGGGTCTAGGCCATAGGTCGTGAGCACCAACTGCATCTTTGTGTCCAACCCACGAACCAATTCATGCAGATAGCCAACGCTGTCCGCCAACTCGCTATTGCGCTCGTTCACTATCGCGACGAGTGTAGTGGTGAGTTGGTTGATGCGGTTGTCAATGCGTTGGTCTAGCCTCTCCAGTACTTCCCGGAACTGAGCCATCTCGACGTACTGCGGTGTACTCATCACTACCTCCTCAGTAACCCTGCCGCTTGCGGAATGCCCGCAGCATTTCCTCATGCGAGGCGTAGCCCTTCAATTGCGCTATCGAGTCTGCGAGGTCGTCCGCCATGCGCCGATCAACCTCGCGCCATGGCGGCGGGTCTGGCGGCGCTCTATGCACCGATAGCCAAGGCTTCGGGTCGGGATATGCTCGGCGCTCCTTGCCCGTGAGCCAGTAACGCAGTCGGTTGCGTAGGCGGTCTAGAAGCATACGAATCCCCTTGCGGGGTGAACCTAACAGGCTTGGCTACGCGCTGCAACGAAGCGTGTACCCGCTAGACAGAAGAGGGAGAGACAGATGGGTCGATATCCCACCAAACCTTCTCGCACATCTGGCGGAAGTGCATCAACATCAGATCGAGCTGGCTATATTCATCAGCTGATAGAGAAAGCTGTCCATGCGACCTCACCTCTTCAAGAACGGGTAAGAGATGAGTCTGCATGTGAGGATTTTTCGTCTCTGACGCAGTCAGTTGTAGAGCGATTGCGACTAGGAGATAGAAAGCCCCGCGTGCACTAACAGAATCGTTCCAATGCTTATCGGATTGCACGATGCGCCGAATGAGTTTGGCATTGGCATCATCCAACGAACCCATGATGGCCTCCTGACCTGCTCCCATCGTTTGTACCACTCGTTATGTTAGACCGGCAAGACTAGGGGCAGGTCAGCCCCAATGGCCAACAAGCGATACAAACGATGGGAGCAACTCGGGACACTCTGTAGCTTCGCCTCCCGCTCCCCCTCAACTGGACTTCCATACCCCAACCACCCTAATCACCCCGTTGTATAGAACCGCGCCTATCGCTCCCGCGATCAGCCCGCCTACTCCAAAGATCAAAGGCATGCCGACTAAGGCCAGAAACGCAAGAGCCGTGCCCCGCCCCAGCCCAGGTGTCGACCAAGCGCCGGACGAGGGAGAGGACACCCAACCGAGGCTTACGAGCAGATCAAAGACAGCGCCACCAAAGGAATAGGCTACTCCCACCAAAAGGCCTAGGGAGGCCATACTTGCAGCGACTAGCCCTGCCGTTGAGACAATTCCAACCATTCTCGGTGTTCTCACGCTATCTCCACGTTCCTTACTGGCCCCTATAGGTTCACTGCGCCAAACTCTTACCTGAATCCAGTGTTTGTACCACCTGTTACGTCAGGCCAACAAGCACCGGATAGGAACCCGCACACGGCTCAATATTTGGCGACGTCCCGTACTTGTACGATCACAGAAGACAGTGGTGCACGCTACGGCGGGCGCTCCCAAAGTGACGCCACCCGCTAGCCAGTACTTGTATCTGCTGCGCAAGTTGGCACACCATCAAGCGTTGGTCGCCTTCCTGCCTGCAGCCCCTACTGACCGGCCCCCATCGTTTGTGCCACTCGCTATGTTAGACCGACAAGGCCAGGGGCAGATTAGAGGCGTACGCCAAGTTGGACTTTGGAAATCCTGAGCGGCTGGCCGTAGTCTCGGCCCCATCGCGCTCTGAGCCATTGTGGCCTTCGTGCTGGCGGATACCTCAGTGACCTGCCCCAGCAACTGAAATTCTACCCCACGACACTGGGGAAGCATCCCGTTCTACAACGCAGCACTCACTTAATCAGGCGTCGAGGCAGGTCAAATCTGCGCCCTAACATGCTTCGGCACGGCATCAGACATCTCGCGTGCCTTCGTGAGGACCGCTCGGTCACGGGGTGCTGCCAGGCGGGATGGGCTGCCGGACATCAGACCTTGACAGGCCAAGAAGCTTCAACCACGCTAGGCGCTTGTGGATGGGTTGGAAGTCTGAGCAGTGCCAGGTACTGCTCAGTGAGCTACTGGACTCCTACGGGAAGGAGCAGAAGATGGGACGCTCGTACCGCATTCTGATGGTCGACGACGAGCCAGACCTCGAGCCACTGGTCTTGCAACGCATGAGGGGCAAGATCCAATCCGGCGAATATAGCTTCGTCTTTGCTCACAACGGAGTCGAGGCGCTCGACATGCTCAGGGAACATAAGGACATCGACGTCGTCATCTCGGACATCAACATGCCGGATATGGATGGACTCACGCTGCTCGAACAGATACCGAAGGTCGATCCAAACATACGGGCCATCATCCTGTCGGCGTACGGTGACATGAAGAATATCCGCACGGCGATGCGGCGGGGGGCCTTCGATTTCATCACCAAGCCGATCGATTTCGACGACCTCAGCGAGACCATCAGGCGAACACTCATTCACCTCGATGCGTGGAGGGCGGCGCTATCGATGCGCGATGCGTCGGTCACCTCGCGGGACGAGAGCGAATAGACGACAAGCACGCACTGCTCTGCCCCGATCTCTGGTCCGATTGACAACTTGCGACAGATGTGTCGGAGACTACTGGGTTCGCCGCAGAAGGACGGCCCCATAACTCACCACTTTTCGTCCATCTTCACCAGCCGCACCGGTGCCTTTCCAAGTTGATGCCCAGTCTTACCGACCCAACATAACGGGTGGCACCGGCCTTAAGGGGACGCCCCTCCTGCGGAAGAGAGGATGAGGAATCTACTCTTGGTTGGCCTTGAAGCGGCCCGTGAAGCGTGGTGCGCCGAGTTCCTCTATCGGGATGCGCGCCATCGATACCTGCTCCGGCAGCACGATGCCGCCGGAGAACACCAGCTTCATCGCCGCGTCCACCGATAGATCCGTCTCAAAGACCTCATCCTCTCGTACGAGCGCCATGTTTCCAGACGTTGGGTTCGGAATGGTTGGGATGTAGACGAGCACCAGCGAGTCGTGACCCTCGCTCGCTGCGATGCGGCCGGTGACGAAACCCAGCGCCATCATCCCCTCACGCGGCCACTCCACGAACACGACGCGCGTGAAGTTGTGCTGCGAGGTCAGCACCGTCGTCGCCTGCTGCGCTACGCCGAAAATCGTCTTCACGATCGGGATGAGGCTAACCAGCTTCCCGAGGAGATCGTTAGCCCTGCGTCCGATTGCTGTTGAGACGGCAAGCCCGACTATGTAGAAGATGACCACCAAGACGACGAGGCCAATACCCCAGAAGTCCCACGGCTCGCCTTCGACGAACGGCAATCCGCGAATCAGGCCATCGGCATAGCTGATGAGGAAGGCGAGGACGAATATCGTGGCCAGCAAGGGAAGCAATTCGACAAGCCCCGCCAGCATCCTGCCCTGTATGTGCTGCTCGATGCGCTTGGGTATCCCGGGCGGCTTTACCTCTGGCGCCTCGGGTAATACGCTACCGGGCTGTTCCGCTGCCATTGGAGCCTCCTATTCGATCACCAGCTACCAGTGACCTGCCCCAAGTCTTCTTACGGATTGCTCACGACTGCTCGCAAATCGGGGCCAGCAGGAGCACCACGCCATTGAACAGGAACACCGTGCCTACCGGACCGTAGCCCTTACCTGCCCCCGGCGTTTGTATCACTCATAGTGGTAGACCCGCAAGGCTCGGAGCGCTCCTCATCCCAAGCTAACTTGGCGCGGTGGCCGTCAGGGTCATCCGGCAGGTGTTGCAGCCAATATCAACTCCTGCGGAGCAGGTCTACCAGTAGTCACTACTCTTAGCGCACCTCCGACACCATGACTACATCCCACGCTCACGATGGTCAGTTTCCATATGGAGCGAGGGAAGGGCTGAGCAACGGAACAGGGGCAGGTCGCCTCGGGCAACCAGGCGAGCTAGTGGGCACTTCCCTATATCCTCCGAACCAAGCAGGTGCGTCGAGAACTGCGGCAAGCCACGTGACCACGATGTCGCCGATTAACGCCTGCCTCGAATGGAATCGGATGCCTACGGCGTCCTTTCGACGGCCCGTATACCATCAAGCCCGCGGCGAGAAGAGGCTCCGTTGCGCTCATCACAGTGACTTGACCGCGTGCTCGATGGTCGCCGTTGCATCTTGGTAGTCCGTCCAGGGTGGGAAGCTCAGCGGCGCACCGAACCTGACCTCGGTCCTTCCTCGCTTGAGCAGGGGGAATCGTTTGGGAAATCCCAGTTCGTGGATGTGCACGCGGAGAGGGACGACGGGAATCCGCCTCGCGACGGCGACGAGGCCGGTGCCGTTCATGAACGGCTTGATGGGCCCCCCGACGGTGAGTTCGCCCTCCGGGTAGATCAGCACCGACCAACCGCTGTCCATGATCTTGCCCATGTTCTCCAGGCTGGATCTGACCGCACCCTGCCTTGCGAGTGGGAAACCATTGCCAAGGAGGGGATTCATGATCCATCTGACGGGGTTCTTCCACAGATGGGCTGCTCCCGCCACGGCCATCCGGCGGCGCCACTTGAGCGGCATGGCCTTGATGATAAGAAGGTTGTCCAGGCTCAAGTTGTGATTCGATGCGAACAGCACCGGGCCAGTGACGCCCTCAAGGTTCTCGAGCCCCTTCACCTTCAGACCGTACAGAAGGGCGGTCAGCGGGAATATGAGCGACCGCTGAAGGACACCGCGTATCATTCGGCACCACCACTGCATGCCCCAGCTCGGAAAACTCATCATCGGAGGGCCCTTTGAGTTCTCTTTCACGAGGTTGGCGAGTTGGCGGATTGCCGTCTCCGAGATTACCTGCTCCTCGTCTGTGCAAACGCCCTGCTCTCCCTCTATTGCCGGCAGCAACTCAACTGGGCTGAAGGAGTCGAGGTCAAGGTCGGCGCTTAGCGGCGACTCGTCTAGGGTTTCTGCTGGGTCTCGTTTTCTCAATTCACCTGACCTGCCTCCCAGTGTTTACACTACTCGCTATGTTAGACCGGCAGGTACTAGGTACAAGCCCGCCGGCCGTTCAGCCTCCGGCGGCACATGGTACCCGTGCGGCCATAGGAGATGCTGGCGCGCTTCATAGTGTGAGTCTTCAAGGGGTGCCCCGTGCAAGCCACCACTCTTAGGCATCGCCAGAATCACGGGCAAATGCCGGTCTCACCGTGGAGAGCGTCCATTTGGAGGAGGGGCACGGCCAGAGTATTCCTGGCCGTACATTCTGAGCCACACAAGCGATAAGGACAGGTCTGATGTGCTCACATCCCATGCTTGCCGCGATTGACGTGATCCAGCCATTCCAGGGCGACTTGCGAGGCGCTCTCTCCACCGCCCAGCATTCCAGTGAGCTCCTCGATGCGCTCCTCAACGTCCAATGGCACTGCGTTAGAGTAGGTCCGGCCCTTCTCGATAGCCTTGCCTACACGGAAGTGCCTGTCCGCCCAAACGGCGATCTGCGGTAGGTGCGTGACACAGAGCACCTGGGTCCGCTTCCCCACTCTCCACAACTTTCTCCCCACGACCTCACCCGCGCGGCTGCCGATGCCGGCGTCAATCTCGTCGAAGACCATCGAGGTCGCGCCCGAGGCTGCCTGCAGCGCGTTGCTAAGGGCCAGCATCATGCGTGAGGTCTCCCCTCCAGACGCCACATTCGCCAGCGGACGCGAATCTTCCCCAGGATTCGTCTGAGCCAGAAAAGTCACCCGGTCGATGCCACTGCTCGTAGGGGCGTAGCGCCGTCCGGACGGTGCCGGCAGCCCGTCATCGGCCTCTTCCTGTTCGACGGCGATGCTGAATGACACGCGGTCCAGGGCCAACTGACGCAACTCGGAACGAATCGCCTCAGCCAACCCCGTAGCCGCCTGATGGCGCGCCTCCGATAGCTCAGAAGCGAGTGCGCCAGCATTTCGCGATGCCTCTGCCAGCTCCCTTTCCAGCATCTGGCGTCGCTCGTCCACCGTTTCGATGCGCTCCAACTGCCTGCGGGCGTCGTCTGCGAAGGCGAGCACTGCAGATTCGGAGTTGCCATACTTTCGCTTGAGTCGCCGGAGCAGTTCAATCCGCTCCTCAACCACGGCAAGCCGTATAGGATCATCCGCGATGCCTTCTGCGAAACTCCGTACCTCGCGCGCCGAGTCGCGCAGTTGGTCAAGGGCGGATTCGAGCGCCTCAATCTGCAGATGCAGCGCATCAGCTGCGCCCGGAGCGCGGCGCAGGTGGTCCAGTGCCTCCGCTGCAAGATCCCCCGCGTTGCGGTCGCCCTCGCTCAGTGCATGATAGGCAGCGGCGCAGGCGTCGCGCACGATGCTGGCGTGCTCCAAGACGCTCCGCTGCTGCAGCAACCCCTCTTCCTCGCCATCCGAAAGCGCCGCCGCCTCAATCTCCTGTACCTGAAACCCAAGCAAGTCACGACGTTGTTCGGCAGCTCGTATCGCGGTTTCGGCCTCATTGAGTTCGCCCTGCAGAGAGCGGACCTCACCAATCGCACCTTCGACGGCACCGCGCTGCGCCTCGAGGCCTCCGAAGTCATCCACAGCCTGCAACTGCAAGCTGGGGTCGAGCAGCGAGTGGTGCGACCCCTGCCCATGAATGTCGACCAGCGCCCCACCTAGAGTTCGCAGCAGGCTCGCCGGCACCGCGCGGCCGTTCAGACGGGAAACCGTGCGCCCCTCCTTCTGGACCTCCCGGTACAGCACGACGATGCCATCCTCTGAATCGGTGTCCGCTCCGAGAGCGACAAGCACCTCTTGAACCTGTGGCTTGTCGATTACTGAGAAAACTGCCTCGACGCTTGTTGAGTCGGCACCATGCCGCATCAATCCCCTGTTCGCTGCGCCTCCCAACACGAAAATCAGAGCGTCCACCAGCAGCGACTTACCTGCGCCTGTTTCACCGGTGATGATGTTGAGGCCACGCCCGAAGGTGAGGCGCGTCTCCTCGATGACGGCGAGATTGAGGACGGTGAGTTCGGCCAGCATCGGTCGTCGATTATACGTTGGCTCGGCTCGCCTATCCGATGCGCGCAGCGGGCATCGCCAGCACTCTGTCACTAGGCAAGTACTCACCACTTTTAGCTAACGGCGCCAATCTGCACACCATCTGGCTTCGTCGGTCTTCCCGCCACTACACGGCGTTCCAGGTCCTGCCGGTCTAACACAGCGAGTGGAACAAACGATGAGGGCAGGTCAGCAGCGCATCGGGCAATCAAGGAACCGGTGGTAGGCCTCCTGGCTGCGACGGGCAGAGCAGGTGGCTTCGCGGTCAACGCCTCGGGGCCTCAGTGAGAGCCGCACCGTCTAACTCCGTTTCACAGTTTGAAGGCAGGTCACGAACGTGCAGTCCCACCCTGTTGGGCGTTGGCTGTAGAAGGCTAACGAATCCGCAGTGAGCCGCTAGCTGCGGCCTGCGCATCGGGGACTTACTCGATTGTAGGCCCTTTCCGTCGCATCAACCTCTTCTGCCATGCCCTCTCGAAAACGACGAGGCAAAACTCGACAGCGGGCGAGGACTCTCCCGCCTTGATGGGCCGCGCCGCAACCGCATAAACCTCCAATTCATCAGGTGTCCAGCGATTCAGCCAGTCAACGGCTATCCGGTGGTTGTCGTACCATTCCTCAGTGGTGGGTGCCACGATGACCCAAATGAGGATGCGGGCATCGAATCCTGCGGCATAGGTAATCAACTGGCCTAGGTGGTCGTGGTCGGTCCACTTGAATTGGTTCTCAATGACGACTGTCTCGCCGCTCTTCGTTTCCGCGAGAATGTCTGCTCTTAACGCGTAGTGCGGCGGGACAGGTACTTCGGTGCGCTGCCGTACCAACTCGAGTCGCAGGGACTTCCCCAAAAGGCACAGGTTGTCTGCCAACCATCGGGTGAAACCTACCTCGTTGCCCCAGATGTCCTCTGGGCGTACTGGCTCCACCTCTCCAGCCTCACTCATCTCCGTTTGCTCGCTCCCGTCGCGCATGATACGCCACAGGCCTCAGAGAGGGTTGTGGTTCCCTTGACCTGTTCGCCGGCAACTGCCAGGCAGGCCTGAGAAACCTCTCTCAGGCCATCAAGGATCTCTGCCTGATATTGCAAGGTGCGGATGAATGCTGGGGGCAGGTCATCAGCATAGCGGCAAGGTGCCACGACCTCCGTAGCAAGTGCGCATGCACGACGAGGCAGGGTGCAGCAAATCCACGCTACGGCCTCATGCGAACGACAAGCGGCCTGATAGCGCACTCCTCCGCTCTTATGCGGCGAGGGCCAAGCATCAGGGATGGCGCTAGTGGCCGGTCGCACAGGGTTCAGAGTGTTTCACTCTTGCTGGTTGCCAACATTTGAAAATGGGCTTCCAGGTCCTTGAGGCTGATAGCTTTCGCAACGCCGGGCGACGTCACAGCCCATATCGCCATAGCCAAGGCGTATGCGTATATCTTCGCCGTGTCGTCTTCCTTGGTCTCCAGGCTGCCGTCATGCACGAGACGGGAGCGAAGTTTGTAGAGCCGTCGTATTTCACCCTGTAGCCACTCGTTCTCTGCATCGCCGCGGCTCAGCGCTTGCGAAACTCGCGATGAGAGCCTATTGGTGATGCTTGGGCGCTCTACGGGCAGCGCTATGCACTCGAGTGCTATTGCTGAGAAGAGGAACTTGTCTTCCGGCCTGTTGGCGGCCGACGCGCGCCCCACCCAACGAACCGAGCGAAGGAGCAACTCTTCCATCTCGCTGCGGTCAGCCTTACAGAGGAGCGCCTCGGTTCGCTCCAAGGCTTCACGGGCGATGCCCTGGAGCTCTCGTAGCCTGTTGACCGAGAACCTCCACGGGTTCACAGCCCGCTCGGTGTATCGGAAACCACTCCCGTGAGCGCGAGACACCTGCAGTGCGTACCTCTTGCTGTACATCCCGTGTGCAACTCGCAGGTGAGTTCGGTTGTATGGCACAACCTCGGCAAAGAAGTTGAGGCATTCGAGCGTGGCTTGTACCTCGCGCTCGGCAAGCGAGTAGGCTGCTTGGCTATCGCGAGCCCAGACGCGTTGAATGGCGACGGGCTTCCCCCAGAGTTCTTCGTCGATGTGGTCTAGGTGGACTGGCCTCATTCCCTCGTCCACTGAAGGCATATCCTCCATGTCGGCTTTAAGGGCATCGAATTCAGCGTCTCCCCAGATGACGAAGTCGGTCCCGCCGAAACGGGCTGGAAGCGAGTCGACATCGAGCCCATCGACTTCTATCCAACACTCGTATTCGAGGTTCGAACCCTCAACAAAGGATCTGAACTGGTCGACTGCATGTTGAATCCGTACCTCAAGACCACTGTCCCGCTCTCTCGGAATGTCGACCACCGTGAAGATGACGTCCTTCAGGGCAGCATCCATGACAGCCTCGGAGATGATTGCCTTGGAGATGTCCCCGCCGGGCGCGAACGCCATGCAGGCACTCAGCACGAGTTGGTGGTAGTGCCGGGACTCATCGCGCGTTAGCCCTAGCCGTCCCTCTCCAGTACGTGACCAAAGACTCCCGATGGGGAAGTCTCCGAGGTCCCTTGAGGGCAACAGATTGTCAGAGAAGTTACGGAGGTATCGCTCGAATTCGCTCCAGAACGAAGCCGCGCCAACCTGATCAGCGTCTGTCATGGTTCACCCGCAATTGCCCATATGGGGAATCTCCAGGCTCCAAGAGCAGCCAATGCGAACTGCTAGCAGCCTAGCCAGACCTCTCAAGGCGAGTCAATTGTGGGTCAACCGCAAATGAAACCGTTGTGGTCGTGAGGCTTACCCGTTGTCCGTGTCTGGGGTTTCCCTATTCGCCCACGGTAGACTGCGTGAATCAATGCCTCAGCCGTCAGCGATTCGCATCTCAGTCACCGTATCAATGCATCCAGAAGGTCATGGCGCCCTGCCGCCGTCAGCAGGCACATGACGGCGATCCTATACCTAACCTCGTAGTCCGACAGCAACGCCAGTCCCTCATCTGCGCCCGAGCGTTCCAGCAGTTTGCGTTGCTCCGCGGTCTCTAGATTGCCCAGAAGCTCGCGGCAGTCATCGTACAGCTCGCCGCTGTACGGCGGCGCGGTCGCACCATCAGATGACCAGCAGCCTACTAGCACGAATGCCAAGGCGAGTACCAAGGCTATGCGTCGCATCGTTCCTCCCTAGTGGTGCGTGATGGGCAGGCTATCAGCCGACTGCATGTCGTAGCTGTCGTGGTTCTGCTGCTGAGCTTCCGGCTGAGCTGTCTTGGCCTGCGCCTCCTTGAGCAGCGGCCGGTTGACCAGCCCCCATCATTCGTACCACTCGCTATGTTAGACCGACAGACATTGGGAGGGTACCGGCAGACAGATTTGCTCCGGCGTCGACGGCCTGTAGTCCAGCGAATGGCAGGTCTAGCCCTAGTTGAGCCAACAGCTCTTCCGGCAACTACTGACTACTTGTATCTATCGCGCCGGCTGGCGCTCCTTCACCCATCGGCGTTCTCCCAGCCTCTCGGCTACGTTCCCAACCGTGCCGGTCCAATTCAGCGAGTGGTGCGATACTGGGCCTAGGTCAAAGGCAGCCTAGCCAAGAAGCCGCCACGAAGACTGATCATGAGGACTAGCGTGCCCGAACCCATCCTGCAAATCGACGGCCTGACCAAGTCATTCGGCCCGAAGACAGTCGTCAACGATGTCTCGTTCGACGTTAGGCGGGGCGAGATGTTCGGGTTTCTGGGTCCCAACGGCTCAGGGAAGACGACCACCATTCGCATGTGCCTAGGCATCATCCGGCCCAATACAGGGTCGATCAGGATCCTAGGCTCCAGGCCCGAACGCGAGTTGCTGAAGAACGTGGGTTATCTGCCTGAAGAGCGCGGACTGACCAAGAAGGTGCGCGTGACGGAAATCCTCCGCTTCCTGGGTCGATTGAAGGGAATGACGGCAGCAGCGGCCGAGAAGCGCGCCCTTGGGTTGCTCGAACGGGTGAACCTGTACGAGCACCGAGACAAGCAGATTGAGGGCCTCTCGCGCGGTATGACACAGCTAGTGCAGTTCATCGGCGCAATAGTCCACGACCCAGACTTCATCATCCTCGACGAACCATTCTCCGGACTCGACCCGCTGAACGTTGAGTTGATGAAGGAGTTGCTGACGGAACGGCAGAAGGCCGGGGCCAGCGTCATGTTCAGCACGCACATCATGTCCGATGTGGAGGAACTTTGCGAACGAGTAGCGCTCATATCGGACAGCCGGCTGCTGGTCTTCGGGGACCTGGCGGAAATCAAGCGGCAGCGGGGCGCCAACTCGGTGCAGGTCCAGGCTAAGGGGGATATGCCCACAGCCCTGGCGAACGCCCGGCGCAAGGGTCTCCCAGGCGGGGTAGTCGATTACGCGATCGATGATGGCAGGACCCCGGAGTCGATCCTTAGGGCGTATCTCGACGCAGGAATCGAGGTCGAGCGCTTCGAACTGGCGTTGCCGTCGCTGAACGACATTTTCGTGGACGAGGTGACACGTGCCCGGGCTACCGTATGAATTGCGCGTCATCTTCGCGGAGGAGTTCCGGCGGCAGGTGCGCAACAAGGGTTTCATGTTTTTCACCGTGCTGATCGTAGTCCTGATGCTCGCAGCAATCCCCGTGACGGGTTTTGTGGTGGGCCTGCTCGATGATGAGCAGGAGAAAGCGGCCGAGGGGGCCCCGGTGCCGGGTGAAGGCGACATCGAGTCCACATTCGGGTACGTAGACCCGGCGGGGATCCTGCCGGGGGCGGCAAAGGACGAGTCGGGAATAAGAGAATACGACAGCAAGAGCGACGGGATGGAGGCGGTGCGTCGCGGCGAGATCAATACGCTCTTCGTGCTGCCGGCCGACTACATTGAATCGGGCAGGATCGAGGACTACTGGACGACGCGCGACAGAGGCCCGATATGGGACAACAACGGCCAGGCTGAGGGACGGTTCAGAGGATTCCTCAAACACGCGCTAACCTTCGGCCACGAGTTTCCCCCAGCCGTAGCCCGCGCCTTCGACACAGGCTACTTCGAACAGTTTGATGTGGAAGAACAAACGAGCGCTGTTGAGGAGTCGGGCGGCAAAGTGGCGCAGGATTTGGTGGAACTGCTAGCGCTGATCCTCTTTGGGGTCCTGCTGATGATTGCTGTCATGACCGGAGGCGGAACGATCATCCGAAGCGTTTCCGAGGAAAAGGAGACGCGCATGGTGGAGCTGCTCATCACTTCGGCGTCTCCAATGTCGATTCTCACGGGAAAGCTGGCGGCCGTGGTCTTGGCCGGCCTGATTCACATCGCGATCTGGATACTGGTTGGTGCTTTCGCTACCCCCGCGATCCTGGACCAGCTACCGGTCGCCGCGGAATTGACAATCTCTGCCCGCTCCCTCGTCATCGTGTCGTTCTGCTTCGTGCTGGGCTACGTCCTGTTTTCTGCGTTTTCGATGTTCGTAGGCACAGTCGTTTCCTCGTCGGCTGAGGGCCAGCGTCAGACGGGGCTCCTCAGCATTCTCGTCGGCCTGCCCATTTGGCTCGTAGGCCTCACCATCAACGTCCCCGACTTCATCGTGCTCAAGGTCCTGACCTACGTCCCGTTCACCGCGCCCACAATGATCATGACGCGTATGGCCGCCGGCAGCGACCTATCTATTGTCCAGATCGCAACTGCCCTCACGATAGTTGCGTTGTCGGCGGTGATCATGACCTGGATAGCCGCCCGCACCTTCAGCGTCGGCATCCTCCTATCCGGCCAGAGCATCACCTCTCCCCGCAGCCTGCTGGCAGCAATCCGCGGTTCGGATTAGGAAACTAGCTGCTGCCTTCAGTGGCGTGGGATATGCTGACGCATGGTCAACGCCAGTCAGTGGAATTCACCTGGCCGGACTAAGATGAAGATCGTCTCGTGGAATATCGCGCACCGCGACGAACCCTGGCGCTGGCTGCTCGATATGGACGCCGACATCGCCTTATTGCAGGAGGCGCGACCTCCGCCCACAGATGTGGCTGGCAGAGTCGAGATTGATTCAGCCGACTGGGCCACCGCCGGACCGCAGCCCAGCCGAAGGTGGCGAACAGCTATCGTCCGGCTCTCGGACCGCGTAACGGTCGAGTGGATAGAAGGTATGCCCATTATGGAGGCACGAGACGGCAACTTGCCAGTCAGCGTGCCCGGTACGATTGCTGCGGCACACGTTACACCCAGCGATGGCGAGGCGCTAATCGTGGCGTCGATGTACGCCCAATGGTTGAAGCCCCATTCTTCTACCGGAAGCGGTTGGATCTTTGCCGATGCCTCCGCGCACCAGGTCATCTCAGACCTGTCAGTGTTCATCGGTCAACAATCGACCCATCGGCTGTTGGCCGCCGGCGATATGAACATCCTGCACGGTTACGGAGAGCACGGCAGTTCCTATTGGGCATCGCGTTACGGGTCCGTGTTTGCGCGGATGGAGGCCCTCGGATTGGCCTTTGTTGGACCGCAGGCGCCGCACGGGCGGCAGGCTGATCCTTGGCCGTCAGAGTTGCCCAGCGACAGCAAAAACGTGCCCACCTTCCGCACCAATTCCCAAGCTCCGGCGGCTGCGACGCGCCAACTCGACTACGCGTTCGCATCGAACAGCCTTGCGGAAATGGTTAGCGTTCGCGCCTTGAACGAGCCGGACGAGTGGGGGCCTAGCGACCACTGCCGACTGGAAATCGAGGTCTACTGACGGAGGCCCAGCGACGCACCCAATCCGCACGCGCCCCGACGGCCGAACAAGTTGGTCACTGTCGCCCAACGCGCTAGCGATTCGAGAGTGGCCATGAGGCGGTCCTTCCTCCATTGCTCGGATTTGCCGACTGGCTTAAGAACGTAAGGGAGGCCCTCACTATCCAGAACGTTGATGACTGGATGTAGCAAGGCCAGACCACTGCCTCGATAGGCTGGTACGCTTACCTGTCCCCAGCGATTCTGCCACTCGACATATTTTCCCAGTAGGGATTGGAGCGTTTCAGTCTGGTCCTCCCGCAAGACCTAGTCCATTGAGGCGCAAGTCGTTTGGGCATCCTGGCAGCACTGCTGCTAAACAGGGTCTTCCCGAGGCGGCCTAGCCTGCTTGTCTCGTAACCCACTAGTTTTTGAGGGAAGTCCAACTTGGAGGGCAGTGGGCCATTCTTGTTGCGGGGGAGAGCCGGGCGGGGGCCGCCCGGCACCTTGCTCGTCTAGTCCTGACGCCAGCCCGATCCGAACAGGTATCCGCCGTACTCGGCCACCCAGACCCGCAGGGACTCCGCCGTCACCCAACCGCCGTCTTCGGTGGCCACGAAGCTCGCATCGCCGAACAGCTCCTGCGTCTCTTCCCCGATCAATGACGTGTCGGAGTGGCCCACGATCCTGCCGCCGTCCTCCCCTATGAAGGCGAACCAGCTCCCCTCCACCGTCACGGCGGTGTTGTAGTAGGCGATGGCCGATTCCAGGCCCGCCAGCGCGCTTCCGGGGTTGGCGAAGTACTCCACCGTCGCCTCCAGCCCCCCGGACCTGTACCTGTCCACCGCGATGGACACCAGTTGCTTCGTGAACTCGTCGGCGTCGACGTACCAGCCGGAGGCGAACAGCAGCCCGTCGTGGCGCACGACCCAAACGTTCTTGAGCTCAAAGTCGCCGGAGCCGGACCCGATGCTGCCGTTCTCCGGGTTGCGGTACACGTAAGAGACCCACTTGCCCTCCTCGGTGGCCGACAGCATCTCCGAGCCGAAGTGGTAGCCGTTGGCGTCGGTGCCCACCCAGCCTGTCACGTCGAGGCCGAGGCGGTCGGGCTCGTAGTGGCCGATGACCCTGCCGCTCTCGTCGATGACGAAGACGTACCACTGGCCGTCCACGCTGTCGGGCCGGTTGTAGTGGGCGAGGGTGGCCTCCAGGCCCTGGGTCTCGTAGCGGCTGATGGCGTTGCCGACGAAGAACTTGGTGTATTCCGCGGGGGCCGACTTGAGAGGTATGGAGGCGACCACGCCTCGCGCTATCCGCTCGGCCTCGGCCTCGGTGAGTCCGGGCTCAGATGGGGCCGGAGTTGGGGCTTCGGCCATCTCCGCGCGCACGATCTCCTGCACCTCGGCGCGGGACAGCCCGGCGTCTCCGTCACCGCAGGCGGCGATCAGTAGAAGCGGTACCAGGACAGTTGCCAACCCCAGGGCCGCTCCCTGCAATCTCCGGTTCCTCATCAGTCTCCTCTGCTCCGTTCCACTACTGGCTCCTTAACCCGTCTCTTGTATTGGAAGACATTGCACCGGCTACAGCCCTCCCACGCTCCGCAGGCTCACCTCCACCTCGTCGTCCTCCGACCAGCCGGGCGCGTACGGGACCCAGGTGTACTGGATTCCCCCGCCGCTGACCGTTGCATCGCTCAGGGGGAAGCCCCGGTCTCCCACGTTCAGCGTCACGTCCCTGCCGTTGCTGGGCAGTGCTGTCGACACCCGCAGGAACAGCCGGCCGGAATACGGGTTCACCAGGACCTCCTCCACGGTGTAGTCCGTTCCGTCTCCACTGATGAATGTCGGCGTCCCGTCGAGGCTGCCCCCGTTGGAGCTGTATCCCATGTAGCCCCCGTCGTCGCCCACGGTCATGGTGGAAGACCAGACCGCATCGGCCGGGGAAGGCCCCGAGGGAGAGGGCGCATCGACGTTGAAGTGCAGGATGGCCGTGTTCACGGTGACGCCATCCTCCTCTCGCGAGACGGCCAGCTCGCCGCCGTCGTTCGCCGTGATGCCGTGGGGCAGGCCCCCTTCCACCCAGACGGCGAGCCGCCCGTCCAGCAGCTTGTCCACCCGGCCCCGGTACTCGGTGCCCGCCGTCACCTCCGTCAGGCTGGCCAGCCCCACGGAGGGGCACGGGCATTGGTCCAGGCCGTCCACATGGCGGTAGGCCACCGTCACGTCATGCAGGTCGAAGCCGCTGACCGGCTCGGAGAAGGTGATGGTCACGTCGAAGGCCCCGTTCACGTCGAACCACTGGTCATGCGCCCTTCCCCCGTCTACGGACCATCCCTTCTGATTGCCGAAGGTGAGGTCTATGGACGGGGGCGGCTTCACCTCGAAGACGGGCGACAGGCCGTACAACGGACGATTTTCGGTGTTAGAGGTAGAAGCAAGGCCACTTAGAGGGTTGATACTCGGTTGGCTCAAGACTCCTCCGACCGGAGTTGAGTCGCCTAGAGAAGTGTTGGGGGACGTTGCCCCGGAATCCTCGGAGCCTGTCCAAACGGAAGCCGTGTTGCGGCTGCCTCCCCTCTCGTTCCTGGGATTCGCTTCGTCATCCCAGGTTCCGTCGTATAAGTCCGGGTAGTCGTCGGCGACCTTGTTGCCGCCGACCCAGTAGATGGGCACGCCCCTGTCTGCGTTGGTGTAGTTGGTATTGGTGTTGTCGCGGGCGTTCACGGCGGAGGTGCTGCCGACCACCCTGAAGTGCTGGCTGTACCTCCGAAGGTCGGTGTGGCCCGAGGAGGCGACGAGGTTCTGAATCCAGGTGTTGTACACGCCGATGTCTGTGGACGAGGCGTCGCGGGTGGTGGAGGAGAGGAAGATGAGGCGGAACTGGTCACCCTCGGTGAGGCCGGACGGTATCAGGCTCCAGTTATGGGGGACCTTGACGACCGCGGGCGTCTGCGCCTGGGCGGGGCCGGCGGGGAGCAGCGCCAGCAGCAGCGCGCCGGCCACCGCAATGGGCAGGATGTGCCGCAGCCGGAAGGGGAGCCTGCCCTTCAGGAAAACGAAAGGACCTGCGGAATCAACTGTTGCGTTATTCATGGCGATACCTCATGCGTCAGGAGTGGATGGGCGGATTTACGACGCGCGGGAGTAGGTCGCGGCATCACGCCCCTAACCGGGGTGCGCGGCCAGGTAGTCGAGGGGAGAGGGGAAGGCCCGCAGCGGCCGGGAGGCCACGAGGATCGGATCTCCCTCCCCCGGGAGGAGGCCCGGAGGAGGGAGAGAGCGAGGCGACGGGGGATAGAGCATTCGCGCTGTAGCAGGATAGGGAAGGTAGCTTGAAGTCACTGCTGCAGCGAGAGACGAGCTCTCCGGCGGCTGTTCGTATGTACTGGACAGGCATGTTGGGCGCCTCGCAAGTGCCTCCCTGCCCTAGGCAAGGGAATGGCCAGCACTCGCAGCGTTGTATCATCAGATATCGTGTAATATCCGTAGAAATCTGCATGTTACCGTGTCAGTATTCGTGTAATGCTTGGCCTTCTGCCGTATGATCCGGTCAGGATTCCCCGGGCGTTTATCGCCCACCCGAGGTGCGCGCGATGAAGACGGTCGAGGACTTCGAACAGGAGCTAGCGGCCCTGCAGGGCCGCCTCTCCAAACTGAGCGAGGCCAGCATCCGGATCAACCAGACCCTCGACCTCGACACGGTGCTGCAGGGGGTCCTGGACTCGGCTCGGGCGCTGACGGAGGCCCGCTACGGCGTGATCGCGCTTCTGGAGGATGCAGGGCAGCCCCAGCTCTTCCTCTCCTCCGGGTTGACCGCCGAAGAGGCGGAGCAGCTCTGGAACGTGCCGCATGGCATGCAGATCTTCGAGTACCTGTGCAAGGCTCCGGCACCGTTCAGGCTTGAGGACCTCCACAGCCACATGAAGTCGGCGGGGCTGCCCGACTTGCAGCTACCCATGCTGGTGGGCTCCCGCGTGTCCTTCCTGGCGGCGCCGCTGGTCCACCGGAGCCAGCGGGCAGGAGGCATCTACCTGGCCGACAAGGAGGGCGGACCACCGGCTCGGTCGATGGGGCGTCGAGATTGCGAACCTTCCACGACCCGCCTCGCCACAACCGAGTACAGCTACAGACCGCCCACGGGCGCGGATACCTTGTGCCCGTTGTCCAACCTCACGCTACCGTGGGTCAGGGCGGCGTCATTGCCTGCCTCGTCCTGGATGGCGCCTCCGTTGAGGTTCAGACTGTCCGCCTCTATGGCGAGACCGTCGCTGGCCGAGTCGCCCCCTGTCACCGTGTATTCGAAGACCACATTGGCCGCGCCGCTGGCGCTGCTGCTGTAGCTCGCATACCGCTGGGACGGCTCCGATTCGTACATGTCCAACTGGACCTGGGGAGTTCCGGTCACGGTGACGCCCTCGCTGAAAGTGACGGTGATCTGGATGACATCGCCAACGCCGTAGGTGTCATCGGTGGGGTCGGAGGTGAAGGCGACGGAAGAGACGGTGGGAGCAGCGATATCACCCACCCGGTGCTCTATGTCGTCAGCCACGGCATCGTGGGTCAGCACCGCCGCGTTCCCGGCTTCATCTTTGATGGAGCCGCCTTTGAGGCTCACCTTGTTGGCGCCGATGGATACGCCGTCGATGTCAGAGTCACCCTCCTGCACCGTATAGATGAAGACCAACATGGTTCTGGCGATGTCGTCCGTGGCCCCGGTGCTGAGCCCAAGATGCCGCGCTGTCCTCGCCTCGCCCCCGATGTTGATCTCCACCAGGGCCCACCCGGTCGCCAGCACGCTCTCGCTGAACGTGACAACCACAGTGATCTCCTCGCCCGCGCTGTACGCGCCATCGTCTCCCGGGCCCGGACTGTCAGCAATCGACAGGGAGGAGATGGTAGGGGACGTGGTATCGGTTGTTACCAGGGAACCGTCCACCTTGTGGTTGGAGTCTTCGCCCATGCGCTGAGTCGCGCCGCCCGGGTTGGGCTGGTAGGCAACATCCGTGCCGGTCGCCTTGATATCCAGCCCATAAGGGACGAAGGCGTCCACGCCGTTGCTGTCCTTGTCGTTCTCCAGCACGGTGTACTCGAAGACGAGAGTTGATGAGCCGTTGCCCGACGCGTAACCGGCCCTCGCTTGAGTGAGCGCAGGGGCGATCTCGAGGATCGCGAATACGTCGTCGCCGGCGGTGACATTCTGGTCGAAGTCGATGCTCACCTGGATCACCTCGTCCCGCCCGTAGGTGTCTGTCTTGGCGGTGGGGGTCGACGTGATGCGGATGGCCTTCGGATAGGGCTGGCCGTTGATCTTGTGGCCGGACTGGCTGGAGAGGCCGGCGTATTTCCGGTCTACAACAACGTCGGTGCCCGCGGCGGTTACGGCCGTATGGCTGAGGAAGTTGTGCCACTGGCCCGCGCTGTCCCGCCATCCGCCGTGCATGCTCATGCCGTCGGCGTCCCTGTCGACCGACTGCACCGTGTAGCCGAACACCAGGGTGTTGGAACCGGAACCCCGGACGTAGCGCGCCCCCCTCCAGTGGCTGCCGACCTGCAGGCCAAGGCCCGGGTTCCCGTCCACGTCCACCCTGGTGCTGAAGGTGGCCGATATCTCGATGGTCTCGCCGGACCTGTAGGTGTCGCCGCTGGCCGGGGACGAAGTTATCTCAAGGTCGGTGATGTGGGGCTGGCCGTTGACCTTATGGCCGGACTGGCTGGAAAAGCCGGAGTATTTCCGGTATGCCACAACGTCGGTGCCCACGGCGGTTATGGCGGTGTGGTTGAGGAAGTTGTGCCACTGGCCATCGCTGTCCCGCCATCCACCGTGCATGCCTATGCCGTCGGCGTCTCTGTCGGCCGGCTGCACCGTGTAGCCGAACACCAGAGTGTTGGAACCGGAACCCCGTACGTAGCGCGCCCCCCTCCAGTTGTCGCCGACCTGCAGGCCAAGGGCCGGGTACCCGTCCACGTCCACCTCGGTGCTGAAGGTGGCCGATATCTCGATGGTCTCGCTGGCCCTGTAGGTGTCGCCGCTGGCCGGAGATGAGGTTATCTCAAGGTCGGTGATCCCCGGGTCGTTGTCGATGATGGTGATCTCGCAGCTCCCCTCAAGTACCTCGGAAGTCCAGCCGGCGACAATGGCGGCTAGAGGTGGTTTGTCTATGCGAACGGTGAAGGTCTCGTTGCCTTCGGCCAGGTTGTCCTCCTTGGTCTCGACGTAGACCCTCATCCAATCCCAGCCAGTGGGCGCACGCTGGTGCACGTTCTCAAGATGGACGTAGTCCGACGAGTCGGCCGTACCGGGCTCCGTAAGCCACCACACCTGGAAGAACCGGTCATCCTGGGGGTAGCGGAATTTCGCATGGACCTCTGCCCTCCCGCCTTCGACAACCGTCGACGGACAGTGGCTGAGGTACACCCAGTGGTAGTGCGCCGATGCAGGCCGGCTTTGCGCCACCGTCAGCAGGATCAGGCCGGCCAACGCGGCGACCGCTAGCAGCCATATCGTCCTCCAACCTGGTGCGCTCGCCCTCATGGTTGTTCCTCCTGTGCCGACCGCGATCCGCACGTCTCGGCCCCTATTTCGTCCTAATCGTTAGCATGGATGACGTGTAATTGCCGTAGAAATAAACAGGTTATCGTGTCAATAGCCGTGCAATCTCTGGTCTTCTGCAGTATGATCCGGACAGGATCCCCCGGGGCGTCCACCGCCCGCCCGAGGTGCGCGCGATGAAGACGGTCGAGGACTTCGAACAGGAGCTAGCGGCCCTGCAGGGCCGCCTCTCCAAACTGAGCGAGGCCAGCATCCGGATCAACCAGACCCTCGACCTCGACACGGTGCTGCAGGGGGTCCTGGACTCGGCTCGGGCGCTGACGGAAGCCCGCTACGGCGTGATCGCGCTTCTGGAGGATGCAGGGCAGCCCCAGCTCTTCCTCTCCTCCGGGTTGACCTCCGAAGAGGCGGAGCAGCTCTGGAACGTGCCGCATGGCATGCAGATCTTCGAGTACCTGTGCAAGGCTCCGGCACCGTTCAGGCTTGAGGACCTCCACAGCCACATGAAGTCGGCGGGGCTGCCCGACTTGCAGCTACCCATGCTGGTGGGCTCCCGCGTGTCCTTCCTGGCGGCGCCGCTGGTCCACCGGAGCCAGCGGGCAGGAGGCATCTACCTGGCCGACAAGGAGGGCGGCCTGGAGTTCACCTCCGAGGATGAAGAGGCCCTGATCATGTTCGCCTCCCAGGCGGCGCTGGTCATTCTCAATACGCGCAGGTACCGCGAGGAACAGCGCGCCAGAAACGACCTCGAGACGCTCATGAACACCGCGCCCGTCGCGGTTCTGGTCTTCGATGCGTCGACAGGGAAGGCGGCGTCTGTCAACCGGGAGGCCAAGCGGCTCTTGGACGTGCTGTACCAGCCAGGCGGCTCGCTGGAGGACTTCATGAAGGTCGCGACCATCCGCCACGCCGACGGGCGCGAGATCCCTTTGGAAGAGCTGCCTCTGGCGAAGGCGCTGAGCGCCGGCGAAACAGTACGCGCCGAAGAGGTCGTCGTAGAGGCGCCGGACGGCAAGAGCCTCACATTGCTGGTCAACGCCACGCCGATACGCTCTGAGGAGGGTGAGGTCGAGTCGGTCGTCGTAGCACTGCAGGACATGACTCCGCTGGAGGAGTTGGAGCGGCTGCGGGCGCAGTTCCTGGGCATGGTGAGCCACGAGCTGCGGACACCCCTGACCTCGATCAAGGGCTCCGCGGACACTCTGCTCGAATCGTCGTCCGAGCTGGGCTCGGCCGAGATGAGGCAGTTCTTCCAGATCATCCGCGACCAGTCCGATAACATGCGCTACCTGATCAGCGACCTCCTGGACGTCGCGCGCATCGAGACGGGTGAGCTGTCGGTGACTCCCGAACCTCTGGATGTGGCGTCCCTGGTGGATGAGGCCAGGAACAGGTTCCTCAGCGGGGGCGGCCGAAGCAACCTCCACATCAACCTGCCACCCGACCTGCCCCCGGTTATGGCGGAGCGAAGGCGCATCGTCCAGGTGCTGAACAACCTCCTAACCAACGCGTCCAGACACTCGCAAGAATCGTCGCTCATCCGGGTCGCCGCAGTGCGGGACGGGGTTTACGTGGCGCTCTCGGTCGCCGATGAAGGCGAGGGCATCCCGCCCGAACGAATGCCGCACCTGTTCAGGAAGTTCTCCCGGCTCGACGGCGAGAACTGGGGCACGGATCTGGGGGGATCGGGGCTGGGTCTCGCCATCTGCAGAGGGATAGTGGAAGCCCATGGAGGCCGCATCTGGGCAGAGAGCGAAGGACAGGGCCTCGGGAGCCGGTTCACCTTCACCATCCCGGTGGCCGAGGAGGTCCCGACACTCGCAGCACCGGCGCCGCCCTGGCAACATCACACGGGACGAGAGCGGACGCGAGTCCTCGCCGTAGACGACGATCCCCTGGTGCTCAGGTACATCCGCGACTCACTCGCGAGGATGGGCTATGACCCAATCGTCACCGGCGAGCCGAAGGACGTGCTCCGTATGGTGGAGGAGGACACTCCCCACCTCATCCTGCTGGACCTGGTGCTGCCGGGGACCGACGGCATCGCCCTGATGCAGGACATCCTCGAGCTGACCTCCGTGCCGGTCATCTTCCTCTCCGTGTACGGCCAGGAAGAGGTCATCGCCAGGGCGTTCGACATGGGCGCGGCGGACTACGTCGTCAAACCCTTCTCGCCAACGGAGTTGGCGGCTAGGATCAGGGCGGCCCTGCGCAAGCGGACGGCGCCCGAACCGGCCCCGCCCAGCGAACCGCATGTACTGGGCGACCTGACCATCGACTACAGCCAGCGCAACGTAACCATCGCCGGGCGTCCAGTCATGCTGACCGACATCGAGTACCGGGTACTCGTTGAACTCATGCTTCACGGCAGCCGGGTACTGACCCACGATCAGTTACTGCAAAGGGTCTGGGGCCCGGGACGATCCAGCGACTCGGGACCGGTGCGCACCATCATAAAGAGACTCCGTCACAAGCTGAACGACGATGCGGACGCCCCCACCTACATCGTCACCGAGCCACGCGTCGGATACCGCATGGCCGCAGCGCCGGAGCGAGCGGAGCCGCCCGACAGGTTGTAGGTGCCGAGTTCTAACCTGCGATGCAACCGTCCCGAAACCAGCGCGGTGCCGATGCCGAAGACTCTCCCAGTCACCCGGCTTGACTTGAACCACTCGAGCCTGCAATCCACCTGCCGTTGCTCACGTAGCTACACGTACAAGTTACCGCAACTATCCATGGTGTCAGCAGGCCGCGCCTAGGGCCAGCCGGTCTTACCTAGCGAGTGGTACAAACGATGGGGGCAGGTCACAAAGCCTTGCTTGAAAACTGATTTATATCGTAGGTAAGGATTGTACTACTACATCAGGAATAGCCATCTTCTGATATACTTAATATATTGAGAGGATGAAATGACCAACGAGACCGATAGTCTTCCGGTCAGGATGTACCCTGCTCTGGGCTCGTTCGCAGGAGTGTCTGGGCGGCGGCGGCGGCAACTGATGGTGCTCCATCGGGCATTCGACGGCCCATTCGATGCGGAGCAGGCCGCATCGGTACTTAACATGGACCAAGACCGAGTACGCCGATTACTTGTTACCCTTGCGCAGAGCGGATGGCTGGCGCGGGTGCGTAAGGGCTGGTATATAGGCGTGCCGCTCGAAGCATCAGAGCCGTGGGAGTGGCGTGAAGATCCCTGGGTAGTGGCAGCGACACTATTCTCTCCAGGATACATTGGCGGTTGGAGCGCTTTGGAGCACTGGGGGCTGACCGATCAAATATTCAGCGTCGTGTACGTCATGGCGGGGCGAAAAGTCGCACCGACTCGACAGACGATACAGGGTACTGACTTCTTGATTCGGACCGTGCCCTTGGGCGCATTGTTTGGAACACGTCGAGTCTGGCGTCAACGTGTTGCAGTGAATGTGTCAGATCCCCATCGTACGGTCATCGACATCCTCGACGTCCCGGCGGCAGCAGGCGGTATGCTGCATGCGTCTGAAGTCCTGCAGGCGTATTTCGAGAGCGAGTATGCCAATCACATCAAACTCCTCGAATACGGCGACCGGTTGGGCAAGGGCACCGTCTTCAAGCGTCTGGGATATCTAGTGGAGCGAGCGAATCTCTCTGATATTGACTTCGTCGAAGCATGTCGCAGGCGAACAACGAAGGGCGTGAGCCGACTAGATCCTAATGGACCACCCAGTGGGCGGATCGTTTCTAGGTGGAACTTGCGGGTCAATGTAAAGCGACTTGGCCCTAACGAGAAAGGCGAAGAGTGATCACCCGCGCCGACATCAATGAGCGTGTTCGCCTTTGGGGACTTCGTGAAGATGTGGTTGAGAAGGACTTCGTTCTTGGATGGGTTCTATGGGGCATTGGCACAGACCCCCAACTGTCTCAAACATGGGTGTTCAAGGGAGGGACATGCCTAAAGAAATGCTACATCGAGACCTACCGCTTTTCGGAAGACCTTGACTTTACGGTGGTCGAAGAGGGGCCCATTGAGCCTAGTGAGGTAGTTGACGCAGTCACGAACATGCTAGATCGGGTCAATCAGGAGTCCGGTATTGATTTCGCATTGAGGCAACCCCACTATCAGTTGCGGTCACCTGGCCGGTCCTCTGAGATGCGGGTCTACTATCGGGGCCCTAGGAACACCCCTGAGCTAGCAAGTATCAAATTTGACTTGACGAAGGACGAGATTATGGTCCGCCCGCCGGTCTTGAGGCAAATCAGTCACGACTACCCTGATGTCCTGCCAGTGCCTGGCCAAGTCCGCTGCTATAGCTTTGAGGAGGTCTTCGCGGAAAAACTGCGTGCAATGGGGGAGCGCGGCCGCCCTCGGGATCTCTACGACATCGTAAATCTCTTTCGTCGACCTGATTTTCGGCAGCATGCTCAGTTGGTCCTTGACGTCCTCAGGCAGAAGTGCGAGGCCAAGGGCATCGCGGTGCCCTCAGCCGAGAGTATTCGCAACTCCCCAACGTTTGAGGAACTGAAGAGCGAATGGGCCAACATGCTTGCCCACCAGTTACGAGCATTACCAGAGTTTGATCACTTCTGGGCGGAAGTGCCACGCATCTTCGCGTGGCTAGACGGCTCTGAATCAGTTGAGGAGCTTGAACCCCCACCTCTTGGAGCCGATGAATACTTGTGGACGCCGCCCTCAACATTTTGGACGTCGGGCTCAGGAAGCCGTCTAGAGCCTGTGCGTTTCGCTGCCGTCAACCACCTCCTTGTTGACCTCGGTTACGATGGCCGGCATCGATTGATAGAGCCCTACTCCCTGAGACAGACGAGCGCTGGCCACATCATTCTGTACGCCATCCGTTCGGACGTTGGAGAAAGCCGGTCGTATCGAGTTGATCGCATTGAGTCTGTCTCCGTTACGCCCCACCCCTTTACACCGCGATTCGTGGTTGAATTTCCAGCGGCAGGACCGCTCCCGGCACCGCCGTCTCAGAGAGGACAGATCCCTAGGGGTCTAGCAACAAGACGTACGAACCGCCGAGAGTACGTTGTGCGATGTTCCATCTGCGGGAAGCGATTCCGACGCTTGCGACGAAGTACGTCGCTGCGGCCTCATAAAGATCGGAGTGGTTGGGACTGCATGGGGCGGAACGGCTACGTAGAAGGTGGTGGGTGACGCATTTGGATCGTGGGCCACATTTGACCAACGGGCTCCGCAGCAGCGAATGCCGAGGACTTACACCCGCCATCTGACCTGTCCCCCGTATTCGTACCACTCGCTATGTTAGACCGGCAAGACTGGGAGCGTTCGCCAGCGATCCAGTCGGCATGTTGGCGCCGAGACTCCCGGCAAGATTGTTGCTATACAAGCTCCGGGCAAGGCAGCGTAGCCGCTAACCCCACAATTGACTACTTTTAGGCTTCCCCTTTTGGGAGCCTGAGCCTGCTGTAACCAGAGTGGGTATTGGGGTTGATACTTTTAGCCCACCCCTGCGCGCCGACGCCAATCAGCCTCGCGTCTGTCCTTGCGCTTACGCTTGTCCCTTGATCCCTTGGGACGCCCCATGTGCTTCCCTTGCGCTCTTGCTCGGGCCTGACCTGCTCTGACGCGCTCGGACCGCCGCGCTGATTCTTGCTCGGCAACCCAGCCGAAGAGCGCAACCAACAAGTCGCGCAGGGCTGGCTGTCCCATCGCCTCAAGCCAGGGTTCCTTGAGGGATATGACTCGGATGCCGCGGATCGTCAGGGGCTTGAGTGCAGCAAGTGTTGCTGCTATGCCCTCGCGGCTGAGCCTATCGAGCGCCCAGACGTAGAGGGCGTCAAACTCGCCACGCTCGGCACGGTGGTGCATGTCACTTAGTTGGCCCTGGTGCTCTCCTTGGTAAGCAGAAGCAACGAGGACGTACTCTCGCACGACTGTAGCGCCGTCCGCAGACGCCCTAGCTCTCAACTCTGCGAGTTGATTCTCGGGCGTCTGGTCGCTCGTCGACACACGCGCCCAGAGCGCGGCCTTCATGCCTTGACGATCCTAGGAACGGCGAGCGCCCACGTGCACAGGCCGTCGAACTCCTCGCCTTCCCCTTGAAGACTCCCTCGCACGCGCTCACCCCCTAGAGCGTGCTCTAGCACGCTCCTACGGGTGTTCGCTTGCGTGCTCCCGACGCGAAGACGTGAAGACGCGGACCAGCGGTGAAGCCTTCCAGAAACTATGACCTTCATGCCTAAGTGTTCCTCGGGACAACGAGCGCCAGGCCATCAACTACCTTCCTGTCAAGAAAGCGGTCGGGATTCGCCCGAGAGGTGAGCTGCTCCAGCTTTTCCTCTGCTGTCGGGGTAGTGCATTTCGCAGCTTCTGCTAGCGCGGCTGCAAACTCCCGCCATGGGATCCCATCGGGGAAATCCTTGATGCGCTCCTGCGCAACCGCTGCAATGCGCCTGGTCAACTCGCGGCTGTACTCCACGCTGGCCATTTCAGGCGCGGCGTTGGAAGTGCGAAACGCTGGTGTGTGTATATATATCGAACCATCGGAGCCGGGCCGTGATGTGCTTCCGTGGTGTCCCTCAGGCGCCTCAGAAGGATGGCTACCCTGCGCGGAATCGGAACGTCGCCGGGCATCGCTGAACCGTTTGCCCTTTGAGCTGTTGCACGCACGGTGCATGATCACTAGGTTTTCCAGGCGATGGTCAGTCTTGTCGTTGTTGAGGTGGTCGAGGGTGGGGGCCTTCCTGTCTCGGTACCACACGGCAGGGTCAACCGGTTCCTTGCAGCCGTAGGGACTTGACCCTCCGCAGATGGGGTGGCCATCAGGGCCTGCATCGCGGGCTATGACCAACTCACGCAGCTCCCTCCTCGACCGGTCTGACATTTTGCGGCTCATGAATGTTGGCCTCCCGTATGATTCTCTGGTGGCGTTTCACCATGCAACAATGCTTCTAGCTTGGCTCGTATGACATAGATGCGGCGGCCCATCCTGATGCTGGGGATGTCTCCTCGAGCAATGGCTTGATAGAAACCTGCTCGTGAAGCTAAGCTGCGGGGAAGGAGGGGCTTGTATGTCCGTAGGGCTTCAGCGGCTTCTATCAAAGGGCGCTTGGTGTCGAACATGGCGACCTCCTGTCCTAGGCTTGCTTCTACTGTCTAGGTGTGTATAGACTGAGGCAAGACCTCTATACGCCACAAAAGGGCCAGTATTTGCGCCATGGACAAAAAGGCTATCGACAAAGCACAGCTTGCACTAGAGCAGGGGTTCACGCAGAAGGAAGCGGCCGCTGAGGCTGATATCCCGCTCCGTACCTTTACGAGGTTGATCCAGCGCGGGGAATTGCGGCCTTTGCGCCGTCGGCGCCGTTCCTCGGTGCAGGTGGAAGACTCACCAGGAGCCGAATACCGGCGGCTCTGGTCCGCTGCTGACCTAGAGGGCATCTACAAGAGTAATAAGGTGACGTCAATTCAGCTTACGTTGGAGACAGAGGCACGGCGGGGCAATTGGCGCTTACATGAGTGGATAGGGCGAGTGAGGGAGGTCCACCACATCCCGAGCGAATGGAGAGCTGCGATTGCCTTCCTCCCCATCCTCGCCCGAGACATCGACGCACCAGCGCTCGCCACGGTTGCTGACGTGATGAGATCGGAAGTGCCGTGGACGAACAAGGAGATGAGGCGTCGGTATCGCCGCAAGGTGGCACCGTTCATGGATCGGGCGCTCAGCGAGATTGGAAGATGGTCGGCAGGTTTTGGCCTGGTTCCCTACTACAAGCAGAGAGGGAATAACAGCCCGCCGGAGTTCGTGGGGATCGCTGACATAACTGATTTCCCCTTGGATCCCCACGATAAGGGGCTTGTGGAGAAGTTCCGGGACAGTCTATTTGGCACACTCATTGACCTGGTAGGGCGCCTCCCCGATGTTGAGAGGCCAAACGGACCCCCTTTTGTGCGCGCTAGACGCTCTCTTTTGCGCCCCCTTAGCAGCAGGAGAGTCTCGATTACTATGCTCGCCGCTGGCTGGTGCTTAACCGCGGACGACCAGTGGGTCGAGCGTGTGCGCAATGCCAGAAGCAATGTGCGGCCAGAAGTTCATGAGGAGGAATGACAGCCATGAGGGGCAGCATTAGGAAGCGGGGCAAGTCCTACACCCTGACGATCGACACCGGCAAGGATGCTGATGGCAAGCGGGTCCAGCACTTCCAAACTTTCCGAACGCTCGCCATGGCCGAGGCCGCCTTGGGCGAAATGCTGAAGCAAGCCCAAGACGGCATTCTTGGCAAGCCTACCCGTCTTACAACAGGGAAGTACCTCCAGCAGTGGCTTGAGGACTACGCTGCGATCCACGTGAGACCTACTACGCTTAGAGGCTACCGGAGCATTGTTGAGCACCACCTAATCCCGGCTATCGGCACCGTGCCGCTGGCGAGCCTCCAACCCCACCACGTTCAACATGCGCAACGCCGAGCCTTGGAGGCTGGCCTATCTGCCCGGACGGTGATTCAACATCATCGCGTTTTGTCAGAAGCCCTCAAACACGCGGAAAGCTGGGGAATGGTGAATCGCAATGTGGCTGGCTTGGTCAAGCCACCGCGCCCTTCCTATCATGAGGCGCGATTTCTTGACGCTGACGAGGCCGCGCGGCTTATCGATTCGGCTAGAGGGACACGATACTTCATCCCGCTGGCGCTTTCGTTGATGACGGGGCTCCGGAGAGGAGAGTTACTGGGCCTCCAGTGGCGGGACGTTGACTTGGACAAGGACAGCATCCAAGTCAATCGAGCGCTACACTATCTTCCGGGTCGCGGCCTGTTGTTCCAAGAAGTCAAATCAGTTCACTCTCGCCGGCAGGTGGCGCTAAGCCCCAATGCCGCGCTCTTGCTTCGATCGCACAGGGAACGGGTTGAAGCGACCGAAGCAGAAGCAGGCGGCTCCCTAGCGCCGAATGCGCTAGTTTTCGGTCTCCCGACAGGCCGTCCGCTCTCGCCTAATACCTTGACCCATGCATTTCATCGTATTGCACGCGCTGCAGGCATTGAGGGCGCCCACCTTCACTCGCTGCGTCACTCGCACGCGAGCCTACTGCTGTCTCAAGGCGCGAGCCTTAAGGACATTCAGGCGAGGCTTGGGCATTCGACCATTGCCATCACTGCCGATCTATATGCGCACATCACAGAGCAACAGCGGCGTGAGACGGCCGCCAAATTCGACCAAGCCCTCGATGTTACGAAACAGCTCGTGAGCAATTCGTGAGCAAATGGGCGACTTGGTAACTGTTGGTCAACAAACCAAGTGTTCATTTGCAAGGTCATCATGTGGTGCCGAGGGAGGGAGTCGAACCCACACGCCCCGAAGGGCCGCGGATTTTAAGTCCGCCGCGTCTGCCGTTCCGCCACCTCGGCTAGGCGAGCGCCATACCTATTATGCGACAACGCGGTGATGAATAGGAGAGTAGGAATCGCCTCTGCATACTCCGTCACGACTCGGCGTCTGGCTAGTACCACGGAGGAGGTACGCTGCGATGATGTACGGAGAGGCTGTGCTCGACATCATCATTCCCGCAGGCCAGGGCATGGCGTTTGAGGTCAGGAAGGGGCAAGTGTTCCGGCTCTACCTTGTCGAAGACAGGTACGTGGGGGACTGCGTCTTCCACGACGCGAATGACTACAAAGAGTGGTTTCGCATCGGCCAGTCGCGGGCGATCAATGCCATCTTGGGCACCGGCGACGCCTACCCCAAGTAGTCCATGATGAGCGTCGCCAGCACGCGGGCTTCGTCGAGGACGCCTGAGATGGGGACGAAGTCCTCGCCGAGGAGGCTAGTGGCCCCGGCTAGGCCGTATTGCACCGTCGGGATGCCGTGCGAGAGCGGGCCACCGGCGTCGTATGCGCCCAGGTGGTAGTAGGGCTCGGGCTCAGTGCCGTGGATGGTTTTGTGCGCCCCCACGACGGCGCGCACACCGGGGTCGTTCGCCTCGACGAGCGCCGGAAGCATGTGAACGCCGCGCTCGACCGTCACTTCGAATGGGCTGAGGTCGCCGATGGCTCGGCGCACTTCGTCTACTGCGGCATTGATGTCGTCTCCAGGCAGCAGTCGCCGGTCGACGGTGATAAGGGCAGTATCGGGCAAGGTATGCGGCGCTAGCGGCGAGTAGATCACCTGGTAGGGCTCCGCGTGAATGCCGCCCAAGAGTGGGTGAACCTTCTCGAACGTCATGTTGGCGATGCGGTCGATGGCCTTGTTCGCGCCCATGATGGCATTGTGCCCAAGGTCAGGGCGGCTGGAGTGGGACGCCTCGCCCTTGACCGTGACTTTCACGTCGACGCGTCCGCGGTTGCCTAGTTGTAAGCGCCATCCAGTACGCTGAAGCACAACACAGAGCGTGGGCTTGGTAGGCAGCGCTCGAATGATGGCATCGGAGCAGTCGTGGGAAGAGCGCCCCTCGTTGTTGATGCCGAAGTAGAGCGTGCCGGGTAACTCGACGCCTGCGTCTAGGAGCAAGTTGATGACACCGAGCATAGCGGCGATGTGCGACTTGTTCTGTGTTGCGCCTTGACCAAATGCGCACGGCTCGTCGTAGCCGTGCTGCGTGCCCATCGCGATGCGCGCGTTGAAAGGGTTGTCCATCAGGTTGGCGTGCTGCGTCGGCGTATAGGCCATGATGAGCAGCGCCTTGTCCGATGTGCCCTCCCCGATGCGGACGACAAACTGATTGAGCGGAGCTTCTATGATTTCGTACGCGCCTATTTCCTCGAAAGCAGGCCGCACGACCTTCTGAACGAAGTGGACGAGTTTTGGGTCATCAGGTGCCATGAGGGTGTTCGCTCCGAGCGGCACCTCCGTCGGCTCCCGCAGCATCCTGAGCAGTTCGTCGATTATGAGCTGCTCATCGAGATGGTCGTCGACGATATCGTCGCGGTTGAGCATGAAGGCCTCCGCCGGTCGGCAGTGTGTGCGGTGCAGGATAACGCAGCGCTTGAGGATACAATGCGCCCATCTTCCGCTAGGAGGGTCCGTGTGAAGGTTGACCTGCGTACGCCGCCAAGCCATCCCGTGAGCGAGATGGTCGAATTCGCCCGCAGGTGTGAGGAGGCCGGCTTTCACGCCTGCGGTTTCAACGATTCGCAGCTCTACTTCCGCGACACGTACGTCGTTGCATCGCACGTGCTGGCGAACACGGAGCGGCTCGTCATCCACCCCGCGCTCACCTGCCCGGGGCCGCGCCATACGTCCGTCATTGCCTCGGCGGCCAAGACAGTACAGGAGTTCGGCCCCGGCCGGTTCGAGCTGTGGCTCGGGCGAGGCGATGCGGCGGCGTCGACCATCGGACATGAAGCGTTGACGCTGCGCGAGACGCGGCAAGCGATCTCCGAAATCAAGCGCACGATGGCGGGCGAGTGGGGCATCTGGGGTGACTCGCATGTCCACCTCCACCACAGCGACGGCCCCGATATTCCCGTCTTCCTAGCGGGTAGAGGGCCAAGAGTCATCGGCATGGCGGGAGAGCTGTGCGACGGAGTGCTGCTCGCAGTGCCCCCGAACCGTCAGTCGATCGCGCAGGCACAGGGGTGGCTTGCCGACGGTGCGGCCAGGGCGGGGCGCGATGTCTCAGAGATAGAGGTGGTGCTCGAGGTGCGAACGATGGTGCGCGAGACGCGCCGCCTTGCCCACCGCACGCATGCGCCAAGGCTGCTCCCCATCCTCGCGCGCCCTGACGGCCAGGAGTGGCTTGCCAAGCGAGGCATCGACTACAGCCTTGCGCCCATCATGGAGAACATCGAGGAAGGCTGGGCGGCAATGCAGCGCCTTGCGCCGTCACCGAGCCATCCCTACGATTGGGAGGCTGCCGAAGAGATAGCTGACGCTGCTATTCCGCCGGAGCTGCAGGCCGCCGCCGGCGACACGATGGCTATCCTGGGTGACCCCGACTATGTCGCGCAGCGCTACATTGAGCTGGCGGAGATGGGCATCCAGCGCATCTACCTCTACGCGAACCTTTCGTTCCAGTGGCCGGAGGACGAGCGGCGCGCCTTCGGAGAGGTCATCGGCCCAGCACTGACGCGCGCACAGGCTACCGTCGGCTAGACGGGCAGCACCGGGCGCCCCTCCGGAGTTTGCACGTCGAACGCGTTCAGACAGCACGCGAGCATCGTGTATGCGCCGATGACGGCCGTCAGTTCCGCCATGTCCCGCTCACCGAGGAGGGTGTACAGCGCGCTGAACGCCGCGTCGGTCGCGCGGTGGGGCGGGCGAAGCAACGCCTGTACGTAGCTCACGATTGCGGCGTCGCCGACGTCGATGCCCTGCGGTGCCATACCCTTCTTGATGGCCTGAATCGTCTGCTCGGCAACGCCTGCGACGCGCGCGTCGTCCTCGTGCGCTGCCCACTCGTACAGGCAGTCCATCTCGCGAGCGACGGTGCAGATGGCGATCTCGGACACGCGCCTATCCAGGTTGGCCTCGAAGCGTGCGAACCCGATGGTATGTGCGACCCGCGCCGCAAGGTCGGGCGAGTGCAGCAGGTACTGGTAGGGCGCGCCGATGCGCCCCCGGCTCGCGATGATGGAGTCGAAGTGCGGTGCGCCGGCCTCGTCGACCTGATCGCGCTGGACGATTTCGGGCATACGTGGCATGAAACGGCCTCCGTGGGTGAATGTGGCGGACGGCAGGGTAGCAGAAAGCGCCCCCGCTTTACGCCGCAGCCTTGCCGTGCGATAACGGAATAGTGACTGCTAACCCATATCGTTCATTGCCCAGCGTTGATCGCGTGCTCGCAGAGGATGTGCTCGCTCCGTTGCTGCAAGAGTATGCGCGCGAGGTCGTCGTCGATGCGGTGCGGCGCTGCCTAGCGAATGCGCGGGACGCGCTGGCCAACGGGGCAAACGCGCCCGCGCCGGACGACATCGCGCGCATGGTCGTTTCGTACGGGGTGCAGACGTGGGCGCCTTGGCCCGTGCCGGTCATCAACGCCACGGGTGTCATTCTTCACACCAACCTGGGGCGCGCGCCTCTGTCGGAGGCGGCCATCGCCGCAACGGAGGTCGCTGTGCGCGACTATTCCGACTTGGAACTGGATCTAGAGTCCGGCAAGCGCTCGTCGCGGCACCGCGCGCTGGCGCGACTGCTCAGTGAGTTAATCGGTGCTGAAGAGGCGCTCGTCGTCAACAACAATGCCGGGGCGATGCTCCTTGGACTGGCGGCCATCGCGCAGGGCCGCGAGGTCGTCGTCGCGCGCGGCGAGGCGGCGGAGATAGGCGGCGGCTTCCGCATCCCGGATGTTCTGCGGCAGAGCGGCGCGCTGCTTACCGAG